>NZ_CP092966.1:1062832-1259491 GCF_022557135.1 Staphylococcus coagulans | reverse complement strand
TGAACATAAATATATAAAAAAACAGGGTGACATTTGTCATCCTGTTAACACTTGTTTGCAAAGATTGTATTAAAATCATCGTATCCTAATTTTGAAACATTTTCTTATAACCTCAGATTTTAAATCCAATCTTATTGATTCCATAAAGCTGCTAAACCTTGTAAAGAGAAAAACCCTGTAAAAATGGTAACGACAACTGCTACAATCCCAAATATAAGCATCCAAGTTGGGTGTTTATAGTCACCTACGATTCGTTTATTTTTTGAAGCAATCAAAATTGTTCCCAATACAATTGGAAGAATTAATCCATTAAGTGCACCTGCAATAATCAGTAATTTTACAGGTTTACCAATAAATAAGAATATCAAAGTAGAAATAACTATGAAGGCTACAACAACATAGTTATCATAAGTTTTAATTTTATGATGTAATGTTTTTATGAAAGTTGTACTTGTATATGCAGATCCAATAACAGATGACATCGCAGCAGCAAAGAGAACAACACCGAAAATATTTTTTCCAATCGGTCCTACTGCATGTTCGAAAACTGAAGCTGGTGGATTATCTTGATTCAATGTCACACCAGTAACCACGACACCTAAAACAGCTAAAAACAAGAGCGCTCTCATCACACCTGTTGTGAGGATACCTGTTATTGCCGAACGGTTCACAAAAGGTAAATAATTTTCTCCTTTAATACCAGCATCTAATATTCGATGCGCACCAGCAAATGTAATATATCCCCCAACGGTACCCCCGACCAATGTAATGATAGGTAATACGAGTGACGAAGGATTTTCAGGTAAAATCATATGTTTTGCTGCATCAAGATAAGGCGGATGAGACTGCACCATGACATATGCAACAGTCGCAATCATCACGACACCTAATATCATTGTCACAACGTCCATAATCTTTTGACCATTTTTTGAGATAAACACTAATATCGCGATGGCAGCTGTAACCGCTGAACCTACTCTAACATCGAGTCCAAAAATAGCATTAAGTCCTAATCCAGCACCAGCAATGTTTCCAATATTAAATGCTAATCCCCCTATAGCAATTAATATTGAGATGAAAGTTCCTAATCCTTTAATAACTTCATTCGCAATTTCTTGGCCACGATAACCAGTCACAACAAGGATACGCCAAATATTAATTTGTGCACCGATATCTATAATGATAGAGAGCAATATTGCAAAAGCGAAACTCGCCATAAATTGTTGTGTAAATACAGCAGTTTGCGTTAAAAAGGCAGGCCCAATTGCAGAAGTAGCCATTAAAAATACAGAGCCTAACAACAGTCTCTTATGTGTTTTTGTGAATTGAAAACTTTCATTATTCTCAATTTGATTTGGATCTTTATTCATTTATTAACCCCCTAATGTACTGATATCAACATTTTCATCTGAGAGATGCGATCGAATTTGTTTAACGAAATCCAGTGCATGAGCACCATCCCCGTGGACACAAATAGTATCTGCTTTGATATCTATTATTTCACCTGAAATCGTTTTAACAGTACCTTCTTTAACCATTTGTAAAACTTGTTCAATAGCCTCATGTGAATCTTCGATAACGGCGCCTTCCTTTTTACGACTGACTAATTGGCCGTCATTCTCATATCTACGATCGGCAAAAACTTCAGAAGCCACATTTAATCCTTGCTTTCTTCCCTCCTCAATCAAAATAGAATTTGAGAGCCCCATTAAATATAATTTTGGGTCTATTTGATGGATTGCAGAAGCAATCGCCTTTGCGATGTCTGCATTTCTAGAAGCCATTTGATATAAAGCCCCATGTGGTTTCACATGATTAAGTTTGACACCTTGAATGTCGCAAAAAGTTTTTAAGGCACCAACTTGATAGACCACCATATTAAAAATTTCGTTTAATGACATGTCTAAGTTTCGACGACCAAAACCCTGCAAGTCAGGAAAACCTGGATGTGCACCGATACCTACATGATTTTGTTTGGCAAGTTTAACTGTTTCAGCCATAACATTTTCATCACCCGCATGAAAGCCACATGCAATATTTGCAGATGTAATTAAAGGTATGACAGATTGATCGTTACCAATTTTGTAATTACCAAAGCTTTCACCTAAATCACAGTTTAAATCAATTTTCATTTTCAGTGGCCTCCTTAAATATGTTATGTCGGTCTAAAAATTTAATATCTACTTCTTTTGCATCTCCTTCAAAATATGGCGGATACGAAAGTAATGCATATAAAAAGTCTGCAGTCGTACTAAAACCATCTATAACGAGTTCATCTAAAGTTACTTTTAATTTTTCAATCGCATGTTGTCTAGATTCACCTTTGACTATGACTTTAGCTACAAGTGAATCGTAATATGAAGATACAGTATAACCGCTGTATAAAAGCGAGTCAACTCGTATATTGAAGCCATGAGGGAAATGAAGGCGTTGAACTGTACCCGGTGTCGGACGGAACCCTTTTTCAGGATCTTCAGCGTTAATTCTTGCTTCTATGACATGGCCTTTAAACGAAATATCTTCCTGATTTAAATCGAGTTGACCGTTCTTCATTATTAATAATTGTTGGCGAACTAGATCAATATCCGTACGCATTTCAGTCACTGTATGCTCGACTTGAATACGTGCATTCATTTCAATAAAGTAATAAGCATCCTCCGTAACGAGAAACTCAATCGTTCCTGCACTTCTATATTGAGCAGCTTGAGCTACTTTGACAGCATCATTACAAATCTTTTCTCTTTTTTCATCACTTAAAGCGCTACATGGCGATTCTTCAATCAGTTTTTGGTTTTTTCTTTGTACAGAGCAATCTCTCTCGCCTAAATGGATATATTGTCCTTGTCCATCACCTAAAACTTGAACTTCAACATGTTTTGCTACAGGGATAAATGCCTCAACATAAACACGATCATCGTTAAAATATTTATTACCTTCGCTTTTGGCTTCTTTAAATGCGCGTTCTAATTGAGATTCGTCTTTAACAATGCGAATACCTTTACCGCCTCCACCACTTGCCGCTTTAATAACAAGTGGATAACCAATTTCTTCTGCAAGTTTTTCAATTTCTTCAATATCTTCTACAGACGATTTTGAACCAGGAATGACTGGCACGCCTGCTTGGTCAACGGTTTGTCTCGCAGTAATTTTATCTCCCATTAATTTCATTGTTTCTTTAGTAGGGCCAATAAAATAGAGGCCTTCGCTTTCTACTTTTTCAGCAAAAACTGGGCTTTCAGATAAGAAGCCATAGCCCGGATGAATTGCATTTGCATTTGTAACTTCTGCGGCTGACAAGATTTTACGAATATGCAAATAACTATCAAGTGGATTAGGCTGCCCGATGCAGACGGCGTCATCAGCGAGTTTCACATGCAAACTATCTTCATCACCAACGGCATAAATCGCGACAGACTCCATCCCCATTTCTCTAAGCGCTCTTATAATACGTACCGCTATTTCTCCTCTATTTGCAACTAATACACGATACATGCTTTCACCCCCATTATTTTAAAGTTACAATTGCTTGATTAAATTCGACATTCTCACCGTGGCCAATTAAAATTTCTTGGATTTCTCCATCCTCATCAGCAGTAACTTCATTCATAACTTTCATCGCTTCAATGTAGCCGATAATATCTCCTTTATTGACTTTGTCGCCAACTTTAATAATGGGTTTAGTTAATTCTTTTTCATCTTGCAAATAGAATGTTCCTATCATTTGTGAGCGAATCGCTTTTGATTCATTTTCTTCTTGCTTTTGTACATTCTCATTTGTGTTTTGAGCTACTTGTAATGGAGAAGCGTCAAATTGTTCAATTGATTGACCGTTAGTATTAGTAAACAAGTCCAATTCAAGTTCAATATCATCATCTTTATATTTAAAGTGTTTCGCACCGTAATGATTTAACAAGTTTAATGTTTGTTCGATTTGTTTTAAATCCATGGTAATTGATCTCCTTTAAGAAAAGTTTTAATTTTTTGCTGTGTAGGTCGAATGTTTTTTAAGAAACGTTGCGGTTGTTTACGAATTTTAGCTTTTGCGTCATCAAGCTTACGTCGCTTTCTTGCTAAAATTTCGTTAGCTTCATTAAATGTGATCCATTCAAATTTTATTGTTTCTCCAGGTTGTTTTTGTGCAATATCAACGATGTCACAATCAATGACAGTACCAATTTTTGTGTACCCGCCAACCGTCTGTCTGTCATTTAATAAAATAATTGGATTGCCATCTTTAGGCACTTGAACACTACCTAATGCAACAGGTTCAGAAATAATATCGGCGCTTTGGAAGGGTTGAATCGATTGCCCTTTTAAACGATAGCCCATTCGGTCTGAACTTTCTGAAATTTTGAATTCAAATTGCTCAATCTCCTTAATTGTTCGTCTTGTAAAAGATTCAAGTTGTGGTCCATCCATGATGCCAATCGGTAAGTGTCTTGCTTTATTAAAACTAGAGTAATCACTTGAACGCCCGATTAAACTGAGATCTATACGACCTGGCATGGTTTTCAAAATATCATTTTCCTTTAATTGACGCCCTTTATAGCCACCAATTCGTGTCCGAGTATGTGTAGAATAGCTCCCTTCGACTTTTGGGATATCTAATATTTCAGCAAATCCGATATAGCCTCGCATTCCTTTTTCTACTTTTCCTACATCGAGTACGTCGCCCTTTTCTACCTTAATTACTGTTTGGTGAGGAATAGGTTCGTTATTTAAAGTAGCTGAAAATTGTGCTCCTGTTAATGCCATTAAATTTCTTCTTAAAAACTTGATTTTAGGTCCAATCATTGTCACTTCAAGTGCGGGTTGGTTTTCCGTTTCTAATAAAGTATTTAATATTTCATAACTCGGCCGATCTAATACACCAGCAGGTGAATACCCTTCAAACTGATGACTATAACGTCCCATATCTTGAACTGTGGTAAATAATCCGGGCTTTAATATTTTAATCGACATCTTCAATCATCACCCATTCATCATAATCTAGCTGATTTTTTTGTACATATTTTTGTACATGCAGGAATTTTTCCTCATTAATGGAATAAAATTTTATTTTATCTCCAGGTTTATACAATATTTTAGGATCCCTATGGGGATTAAAAACATCAATAGGTGTTCTTCCTATAATTTGCCACCCACCGGGAGAATCTGAAGGATACAGACCTGTTTGATTATTTGCAATACCGACTGATCCCGCTTTTATTTTAATTCTTGGCTCTTCTTTTCTCGGAGTATGGAGCTTCTTGTTCAATCCTCCTAAAAACGGAAAGCCTGGCATAAAGCCAATCATATAAACGAGATAAAATGCTTCAGTATGATATTGAATTACTTGCTCTATTGACAATTGGTTATGGGCAGCAACGACGTCTATGTCAGGTCCCCATTTCCCTCCATATAGCACAGGTAAATTAATAATTCTACGCTGCCCTTGTGCGTTATGTTCATGATTATAATTCAGTTGATTGAGTTCAAGTTCTTCAATTAATGTTTCAAAAGTAATACGGATACCATCAAAATAAACTAAAATTGCTCGATAAGACGGCACAACTTCTTGTATATATGGATGGTTTTTTGAACGAAGATAATCAACCACAAAATTAACATTTTCAAAGACATCTTCACTTATTTCGGATTTAAAATAAATCATGAACGATTGCTCACTGATTTGACGAAAATTCAATTGTAGCCCCCCTTTATAAAAACCCTTACATATTCCCATTTTATCATTTTGTAAAAGTCCATCGCAATGAAGCGTTGTATTAACAAATAGCTACGAAACGTTGTTATTCAAATTTAATTAAATAAAGTTATTTTTAAAGTTTTTAATTCAAAAAAAGAAACGGTGATTAAACCATACACCGAATCAAAAAAACAAATTTATGTAAATAAATCACTAAGGTGAGATTGAGGACATTGGTTCACTTCAAAATTCTAAAAGAGCAACTTAGATGCCAATGTCCTACTTATTACATTCATCTAAGTTTATTTAATATCTATAATTTTAACGTTCATTTCTCCACCATTTGGAAGAGGAACGCGTACTTCTTCATTTAATTGCTTACCAATTAAAGCTTGCGCCATTGGAGATTCGTTAGAAATTTTACCATTAAATGCATCTGATTCCGCAGATCCTACAATTTGGTAGCTTTCTTCTTCATCCCCAGGAAGTTCAACAAAAGTTACAGTTTTACCAATTTGTACAGCATGGTTATCGCCTGTATCTTCAATAATCAAAGCATGACGAAGCATTGTCTCAATACGTTGAATATCTTGTTCGATAAAACCTTGTTCGTCTTTAGCTGCATCGTACTCAGAGTTCTCAGATAAATCACCAAAACTACGCGCAACTTTGATTTTTTCAACGACTTCAGGACGTTTTACCGTTTTTAATTCTTCGAGTTCTTGTTCTAACTTTTCAAATCCTTCTTGCGTCATTGGATATTGTTTTTGGTTTTCCATTTTACATCTTCCTTTTACATGTATTTAATCTTGTTTACGAACGAGCGCTTGAATTTTCGTTGTCATGATATCAATCGCAACTTTATTAGAACCACCTTCAGGTATAATGATATCAGCAAACTTTTTCGTCGGCTCAATAAACTGATTATGCATTGGTCTCACGACATTGAGATATTGCTCGATTACAGAATTCATCGTACGTCCTCGTTCTTCAGTATCTCTAATTAAGCGACGTAAAATTCTCAAATCCGCATCCGTGTCGACAAAAATTTTCACATCCATCATATCACGTAGTTCTTTGTTTTCAAGCGCAAATATACCTTCTACGATAATAACATCTTTAGGTTGAAATGCAATTGTTTTATCACTACGTGTATGCTTCGTATAGTCATAAGTCGGTACTTCGACACTGTGTCCCGACTGTAAAGCTTTTAAATTTTGAATTAATAAATCATTATCAAATGCAAATGGATGATCATAATTTGTTTGTAATCGCTGGTCAAAAGTGAGATGTGACTGATCTTTATAATAGTAATCTTGTTCCATCAGTGCAACACTGTGGCCCTCTAAATTGTTCATTATTTCGTTTGTCACAGAAGTTTTTCCTGAACCTGATCCTCCAGCAATACCGATTATCGTTGTTGCCATGCTTTAAACTTCCTTTCTCATCATGTTGTTAGGATAAATTGGCTGGTCTACTTTAATTTGTATAATTTGTAATGGATGACGTGCAGCATCAAGTTCATTACCTTCTTCATCATAGATTTTATCTATAATTTGTGAAAAAGTTTGAATTTCCGGACCGAAAAATTCAATTTCTTGACCTGGCTTAAAGTGATTTCTTTGTTGGATTGTAGCAATTTGACTTTTTTCATCATAATCAAGAACTAGCCCAACGAAATCAAAAGGTGCTTTTTTAGAAGATTCATTACCGAACATTTGCTCTTCATAACCCGGTGTTCCTTTAAAGAATGCTGGTGCAGTATCACGGTTAGCACACTTATCTAGTTCAAAAAGCCATTCCGGTTTTATTTTGAAATTCTCTGGATCTTCCGCGTAAGCATCAATAACTTTTCTATATACAGAAACAACAGTCGCTATATAATGAATCGACTTCATTCTACCTTCAATTTTTAATGAATCAATACCTAAGTCCATCATATTGGGGATCGATTCAATCAATTTTAAATCTCTTGGACTCATTGCAAAAGGTGTTGCTTGTCCTTTTTCATCATAATAAACATCTAATTCACCGTCTTGATCGACAGTCAACAAATCGTAATCCCAACGACAACTTTGACAACATCCACCGCGATTGGAATCACGTGCAGTCATGTGATTGCTTAATGTACATCGACCTGAATAAGCGATACACATAGCACCATGAATAAAGGCTTCGATTTCAATATCAACTTTATCCTTAATCTCTTTCATTTCCATTGCACCTGTCTCACGGGCTAATACGACACGATCTAAGCCCTCTTCTTTCCAGTATTCAACAGCTTTATAATTACTTAATGATTGTTGTGTTGAAAGATGGATTTCTAGTTTTGGTGC
Source organism: Staphylococcus coagulans (assembly GCF_022557135.1). Lineage (NCBI taxonomy): Bacteria > Bacillati > Bacillota > Bacilli > Caryophanales > Staphylococcaceae > Staphylococcus > Staphylococcus coagulans. The sequence goes on along the minus strand of NZ_CP092966.1, from coordinate 1,251,469 downwards.
CACACTTTTACATGTTTCTATAATGAGTGGATCGGCTACAATGATACCTGTTGCACCTGTTGATTCAAGTTGTTGTAAATATTCTTCAAGACCTTCTATATTTTCGTCATGAGCAATAATATTAGTTGTAATATAAACTTTTGCCCCGTATTGATTTGCAAATTCAACACCTTCACGAATTTCATCGATCGTAAAATTATCAGCATTTGAACGCAAACCATATTCTTGGCCACCTATAAAAACAGCATCTGCACCATAGTGAATTGCAATTTTTAATTTTTCTAGATTACCAGCTGGAGCAAGTAATTCAGGTTTTTTTAATTTAGGTTTTGAACCTGATTTAACTTCTTCAAGTACCTTCATCTTTAATCTCTCCCATAAATTAGTAGACTGTTTGCTTGTAATAAAAACCTTCATCAAATGGTCGGTGCTCAGGCTGAATTTCCTCAATTGGCTCTACAAGCATAAATTTTTCATCATCATACGCTTCTGGATCTTCGTTGTATAAATCTATAGCTTCTCGATATTGTTGCGTCACAGTATTGATATAGGCTTCATCATGCAACACACCATCAATTTTAAAACTATCAATGCCTGCTTCAAAAAGTGGTTCTAATTCTTCGATTAAACAAATATCGTTCGGTGACATAATATGTGTACCATTGTAATCCTCAAAAACAGGATACTTATTCTCACGCTCTTCATCGTAAAGTAGAAGTTGCACATCATCTGCGATATTTTGGCGCTCTATTTTCATTTGTCTCTCTTGGAATGTGTAATAATTACCTAAAAGCATACGCTTAGATTGGAACATACATGTCATCCCGTGAACCTGCACTTCTATTTCAACATCACTATTTTCTTTAATATTGATGATTTCTTCAAGACTCAATTCTCTTGCTAATACGGCTCTTTTAGCGCCTCTTTTCCCCCAATAGTTACATTGAAAATGGTTCGTGACCAATGTTTCTGCATTCCAGTTCAAAGGGATTGGTTCGGCTTGCTGTTTGACAATCATCACGACAGCAGGATCACCGAAAATAATACGATCAACTCTAATTTCATGCAAAAATTCAATATAATCTTCAAGTGCAGGAATATGATAATTATGGAAAATGCCATTCACAGCTGCATATGCTTTTTTCCCTGCCGCATGAATGATATTGACTGCTTCACGCATCGCATCACGATTAAATTCACCGGCAAGACGCAAGCCAAATTTTTCTTCTCCAATTACGAATGCGTCTGCCCCTTTTTCAATAAGTGTCTTTATATGTTCGATTGATTTCGGCGTCACTAATAATTCAGTCATTTTTACTCTCCTTTATTGAAATGGCTAAACCATCATCCATGTGAACAAAGTTGGTTGAGTAGTCTTCTCTTTGACTCAACCATGCATTATATTTTTGTACTTTTTTAACCATTTGTTTAACATTTCGACTCTTTACTACATCAATATTGGCAACAAAACCATGATATAAAACATTATCTGTTATAATAACACCTTTTTCACGAAGCAGTGGACTATAAAGCTCAAAAAATCGTTGCGATTGCGCTTTCGCTGCATCTATAAAAATCATGTCATAGATTCGATCATTTACAAGTTCCAATGCGTCTGCGGCATCTGCTTCAATCAATTGAATTTGAGACTGGTACCCTAAATTTTCAATGTTTGCTTTTGCTTCTTGTATCATGGCTTCGTTACGCTCAATTGTTGTAACTTGAATATCTGAATTAACAGAAGCAAATTGCATAGCACTATAGCCAATAGCACTCCCTATTTCTAATATTTGTTTAGAATTGTGAATTCGAATCAATTGCTTAATCAAATCTAATGATAATTGATCGATAATAGGTACTTTGTTCTTTTCAGCAATGCTACGTAATGCGTCTATTGGACTGTCATAATACTGCAAACTTAAAAGATAGTTTTGGTTGTTATCTTCCATTTATGTTAACTTCCTTTTAACATTAATCTAAAATTTATCAAAAAATAAACCAGTCTAACTGGACTGATTTTTTGAACACAGGTGTCATATATAAATGTATAGTAACTACATTTAATGCTTTAGTATAATTGAGCTATTGGTGTGTTTCTTTCACATATTAATCTAGCTTTGATTAACAAATAATATGAAAAACGCATACAAATAATAAAGCCAGACAGCTCAATACATCAAAATCACTTCTACATATTTTATCACAGAATTGAATTGTAGGTAAACAGCAAAATCCTTGCCTGTGGCTCTTATTTCATATTTAATTCATGTACGTTCTGTGCTTGATTCGACTCCAATAACAAAAAAGGGCAAAACCCTTAATTTGATTAATTAAAGGGTTTTGCATTTACTTTTCATATATCAAAATTGAGCTCGTCTTCACTTATATTGGAGACTAAACTTCAGGATCTTCCATATTTGTGTTGACAATTTCTTCAATCATGTCCCACTCTTCATCTGTTTCTACAGGTAAGAAACGTCCACCTTCACCAGAATCATCAGGCTCATTAATCATCGGTACAAGCTCGATTAAGTCATCATCATCCGCTTGTGCGCCTTCTTCAGCTAGAATCACGTATTCTTTTTCAAATCCAGGGTGGTAAAATTCTAACATTTTACGATATAGAACTTCATTACCTTCTTCATCATAGAGTGTTAATAATGTTTCATCATTTTTAATTTCTATTTCTTGATTATGGTTTTCGTTTGTCATATTTTAGCTCTCCTTAATTAATTCTGTCTAAATAGCCTTGTAAAATGAATACAGCCGCCATTTTATCAATAACTTTTTTGCGTTTTTGTCTTGATACATCAGCTTCAAGGAGTGAGCGTTCAGCTGCCATCGTGCTTAATCGCTCATCCCACATCACAATTTCTAACTCTGGCATTTGTTTAGCTAAAGCTTCTTTATATTTTAATGATGCTTCTCCTCGAAATCCGATTGTATTGTTCATATTTTTTGGTAAACCAATGACTACAGTACCCACATTTTCTTTTTTAATAATGTCAATTAAGGTTTCAATTCCGAGCTGATTTTCTTCTTCGTTAATTTGGAGTGTATCTAAACCTTGTGCTGTCCATCCCATTAGATCACTAATTGCGATGCCGACAGTACGACTGCCTACATCTAACCCAATAATTTTATGTTTAAGCATGGTCTTTCTTATTATGGTTTTGTAAATAATAAGAGACGAGCTCTTCCATAATATCATCACGATCGATGTGTCTAATTTGATTTCTCGCTTCATTATGACGTGGTATATATGCAGGATCTCCAGATAATAAGTATCCTACGATTTGATTGACAGCGTTGTAACCACGTTCTTCTAGAGTATGATAGACATTGTTTAAAACCGTTTCGACGTTTTCTTTTGGAATATCTTCATAGTTGAATTTCATTGTTTTATCAAAATTTGCCATAGTTTTAACACTCCTTAAACCATAATAGATTACACTTCCATTTTACATGAAACCTAATTGCATTATAAGGATTTAATATAGTTTTTAATAAATTGTAATGCTTCTGTTATCTTTTCAGGTTGTGTACCGCCGCCTTGAGCCATGTCCGGACGACCGCCACCTTTACCACCTACTTCAGGTGCAAGATGTTTAATCAAGTCGCCAGCTTTAACGCGATTTGTATATTGTTTTGGCACAGTTGCAATCAATGATACTTTACCTCCAACATCACTTGCTAAAATGATAATCGTATCTTGGAGTTTGGATTTAAAATCATCCATTGTTGTTCGAATTGCTTTTGCATTATCAACTTCAACTTCTGTAATCAGTACAGGGAATTCATTGATTTGCTCAACTTGGCTCTTAATATCGCCCATTTTGAGTTGGTTGAGTGCTTTATTTTTTTCTTCAATCGTACGTTGTAAATCTTTTTCATTATGTTGCAATTGCTCAATTTTTTCTGAAACTTGTTCATCTGATTTTGCTTTGACCAAAGTTTTAATTTCATTAAAGCGCGCGAGGTATTGTTCTAAATACAAGAATGCTTTTTGTCCTGTAACGGCTTCAATACGTCTGACACCCGCACCTGTTCCGGACTCACTTGTAATTTTAAAGAGACCAATTTCAGAAGTGTTATTCACATGTGTTCCACCGCAAAGTTCGATTGAGAATGGACTCATATCAACAACACGAACAACATCACCGTATTTTTCTCCAAATAGTGCCATAGCGCCTTTAGCTTTTGCATCTTCAATATTCATTTCTTGAATATCTACATTAATGCTATTCCAAATTTCCTCATTAACGAGTTGTTCCACACGTTCGATTTCTTCTTGTGTCATAGGTGAAATATGTGAAAAATCGAAGCGAAGTCGCTCACTGTCCACGAGCGAACCTGCTTGATTGACATGTTCGCCTAACACAGTTTTTAATGCAGCATGTAGTAAATGCGTTGCACTATGGTTTTTCATAATCGCCTTTCTCGCTTGGCTGTTCACTTTAGCTGTAACATTTGCTGCTTCTTGTACTTCGCCAAATTGAACAATACCTGTGTGTAAGTGTTGACCATTAGGTGCTTTAATCACGTCTGTAACAGCGATTTCGAAATGATCATTTGTAATTACACCTTTATCAGCAACTTGTCCACCACTAACAGCATAAAACGGCGTTTGATTTAGAATAAAATGTATCGTTTCACCGGTATCTGCAGAACTTACACGTGCACCATCTAAAATGATATCGGTAATCACCGCGTCTGTTTCAAATGTTTCATATCCTAAAAATTGACTTGGCGTTTTAATTGCTTTTAAGACTTCACTTTGAACTTGCATTGATTGATTATTTTGTCTCGCTTTTCTTGCACGTTCACGTTGTGCATCCATATGAGATTCAAATGCATCCATATCAATTTGCAAGCCTTCGTTTACGGCAATTTCCTCTGTTAATTCGATTGGGAAACCGTACGTATCATATAATTTGAAAGCATCTTCACCATTGATGATACGATCTGATGCTTTCGCAGTCTCAATGAACTGATTAAGTATAGAAAGACCTTCTTCGAGTGTTTCATGAAAACGCTCTTCTTCAGATTTAATGACACGCGCAATAAAATCTGCCTTTTCTTTAACATTTGGATAATAAGGTTCCATAATTTCTGCCACAATGTCGACAAGTTGATACATAAAAGGTTTATTGATGTCTAATGACTGACTAAAGCGAACAGCACGACGTAATAAACGGCGCAATACATAACCGCGTCCTTCATTCGCTGGAAGTGCACCATCAGAAATAGCGAAAGCAATCGTACGTATATGGTCTGCAATCACTTTGAATGCAACATCGTGTTGCGCATTGACGAGATATTTTTTTCCTGAAACGGCTTCAACTTCTGCAATGATTGGAATAAATAAGTCTGTTTCATAGTTTGTACGTACATTTTGGGAAATCGATGCCATACGCTCTAATCCCATGCCGGTATCAATATTTTTACTTGGTAGTGGTGTATAAGTATGGTCTTTATTGTGATTATACTCACTGAATACTAAATTCCATACTTCTAAATAACGTTCGTTTTCTCCACCAGGGTACATTTCTTCAGCTGGATCATCTTGTCCATATGCCTCTCCACGGTCATAAAATATTTCAGTATTAGGTCCAGATGGCCCTTCCCCAATATCCCAGAAATTCCCTTCAATTCGGATAATGCGATCTTCCGATAAACCTATAAGATTAGACCAAAAATCATATGCTTCCGTATCTTCAGGATGAATTGTCACATAAAGTTTTTCAGGTTCCATTGCCATCCATTTCGGACTCGTTAAAAACTCCCAAGCAAACGCAATCGCTTCTTTTTTAAAATAATCCCCAATTGAAAAGTTTCCAAGCATTTCAAAAAATGTATGGTGACGGGCTGTAAAACCTACATTTTCGATATCGTTTGTACGAATAGATTTTTGTGCATTAACGATACGTGGCTTTTTGGGTATTTCACGGCCATCAAAATATTTTTTCAAAGTGGCTACCCCTGAATTAATCCATAACAGAGAATCATCATCAATGGGTACAAGGGGAGCTGATGGTTCAACCATATGCCCTTTTTCCACAAAGAAATCAATATACATTTGTCTAATATCACTAGCTTTTAAGTTTTTCATCTTTACAACTCCTCATTTCATAAATACAAAAAAACATTCGTCGCAGAAAGGGACGAATGTTCGCGGTACCACCCTAGTTACAGTATGAATCCATACTATCACTCTTTGTTTTTATTATTAATGATACATAGTAGCGTTCGATGTAACGACTCGTACTTTTCCAGCAACAGTACGTCTCTTTAAAAATCAATTAACACCTACTCGGCTATGCATGTGAACTTAATATGATTATATAAAAAAGAATTAAGCTTTGTCAATTTCAAGAAAATCGTATGGTGTGACTTCGCCCATATTAATCATAGGATTGATTTTAAACATGGTTGCTTCGGTTAATTCTATTGGTAAGTCATCTTGATCGCCTTGATTATTTTCATCGGTTTCATTGTTAAAATATTGTGTTAAAAACGAATATAATTGTGTTAAACGTGCCTTACCCTCTGTAGCTAGCCCCATATTGAAGGCTTCTGAATCGCCTAAAAACACAAGAGATTGTTTAGCGCGTGTCAGCCCCGTATAAAGAATCGGCTTTTGAAGCATTCGATAATACTGCTTGACAATCGGCATAAGCACAATTGGAAATTCTGAACCTTGTGCTTTATGAATAGAGGTACAATAAGCATGTGTGAGTTCCGTTAAATCAGATTTCATATATGTGATTTCATTACCATCATAATCTACTACAACGACATCTTTGTTAAGGGCATTTTCTTTCGCCCAAAATATGCCGACAATAATACCAATATCACCATTAAAAATATTGTCATTCGGTCTATTGATAAGTTGTAATACTTTATCGCCTTTACGATAAATCACATCACCAAATTCAATTTCTCTTTTAGACTTATCTTGAACTGGATTAAGAATAGATTGTAATATTTGATTTAATCTTTTAATACCAGCATTCCCTCTATACATAGGTGCTAAAACTTGAATATCAGCCATCGTATATCCTTTTTGGACTGCATTATTTACAACCTTTTCAACGACATCAGGTATCTGTTCGGTGCTACAGGGTATAAAAGAACGGTCATGGAAACGCTGTGTAATATCAACAGGCTCACCTAGTTTCATTTTGTGGGCAAGTTCTATAATACTCGATCCCTCTTGTTGTCGGTATACTTCAGTTAAGTTAATTCTAGGTAGCACATTTGAATCGATGAGGTCTTTAAAAATTTGCCCCGGACCAACGGATGGTAACTGGTCTTCATCACCAACAAAAATGATTTGTGCGTCTAACGGCACGGCAGCCATAAATTGATGGAATAACCAAGTATCCACCATAGACATCTCATCTATAATAATCAGTTTGGCATTAATTTCATTATCCAAAATATCATCAGGCTTCGTTTCTTGATTCCATCCTATTAAACGATGTATCGTCATGGCTTCTAAGCCCGTTGATTCATGTAATCGTTTCGACGCACGACCTGTTGGCGCTGCTAAAACAATAGGATAGTCGTTATTATGGTAATCATCATAATCAAGGGACACACCATGAATCTCTGAATAAAGTTGAACAATACCTTTAATAACCGTTGTTTTTCCTGTTCCTGGACCGCCTGTTAATAACATAACTTTATGATTGATTGCGCATTCTAACGCTTCTTTTTGAGAGGCAGCGTAATGGACTTCATTCATCTCTTCTATTTCACCAATATGCAGTTGAATATCCGAACGTTCAAATTGCGTCAGTGCTTCATTATGACTATAAACTCTGAATAAATTTTGTGTACTTTTAATTTCAGAATAATACAGACTTGGTATGGCAATCATGTGATCAACTTCTATTAACTTTTTTTCTTCGGTCAATTGCGCCATGATGTCTTCAATGGCTTCATAACGAACGTCTTCACCCTCATTTTTAGAAAGAAGTTGTATGGTCTCATTGATAAGTGCCTCTTGTGGTAAGTACGTATGGCCTTGTTTAATACAAGTTTCTTCAACCAAGAATAATAGTCCTGCTTTTAGACGATCAGGATGATTCGGATGAATACCTAATTGTTGTGCAAGTTGGTCCGCTTTTTGAAAACCAACCCCCTTAATATCGTAAACCAATTGATAGGGATTTTGATCTAGTACATTGAGCGTTTCATGTTGATAAAATTTATAAATATCCATCGCTAATTTTGAACCAAATCCTAATTCATTGAGGCGTATCATCACTTGTTCACTTTCTTGATTGGAGATAATTTGCTGCACAATTTGTTCTTGCTTCTTTTTAGAAAGTTTTGGCACCTTTTCAATGACTTGATTATCTTTCAATATTTCATTAATCGCATTTTCTCCAATTGTTTCGACAATCAGTTCTGCTGTTTTTTTACCAATACCTTTGAATAAGTCGCTTGATAAATATGCAATTACTGCATCTTTAGTTTGGGGAATTTCTTTCTGGAAAGTTTCGGCTTTTAACTGTTTACCATACTTTGGATGTTGGACAACGCTTCCTTTAAACAGATACGTTTCATCTTCGACCATATTAGGAAAATATCCAACGACTGTGACCATGTCATCGAAGTCGCCATTTGATTCTTGTACATCGACTTTCAGCACTGTATAGTAGTTTTCGTTATTTTGGAACAATATCATTTCAACTGTTCCTTTTACATAGGTTTGATCAAACAGTGTTGGATTATCCATCATTAGTCCTCCTTATCTTGTATAGAACGAAACGTTTTAATTGCATGATGACTTAACAAATGATTTTCATCCATTGTAATTGCACGTTCAAAACCTTGAATTGCCGCTTCAACATTACCATTTAGCATAAATAATGCTAACGTAAGATTATATTGCGCATCTGCATGACGATTGTCTTTTTCTAAAATTTGATTCAGAACTGGCACAGCTTGCTCAAACATTTCTAACTCACACATTAATAATGCAAATTGAAATTGTACCTCTATATCTTCAAATTCAGTATCTAATTCAGCAGCACGCATTAAATATGGTAATGCTTGTTTTTTCGCATCTAATCCAATAAAAGAACGACCAAGCATATAATTGGTGTCTTTATTATTTAATTCATTCGACATGGCTTGTTGATATAATTTAATGGCTTCTTGATATCGCGCTTCATTAAAATATACATTAGCTAGATTATAATAAATCACACCATGATTCGGATTAATCGTAATGGCCTTCTGGAAAAACCGTTCTGCTTTTTCGACTTCACCCGCTTCAGCAAGTAGTATCCCTGAATTGATATAGTTTTCTACTTCTTCTGGATGCGCTTCAATATTATCAAAGCTCGCTTGTAACGCGTCTTCATATTTGCCTTCTTTTATTAATTGATGAATTTTTTCTTGATCCATAATTTCACCTTTTCTTATACAACGTAATCAAGCTGTCTTTCATTTTTGTATACATCGTCAATCGTTGCACCACCTAAGCAAACTTCCCCATCATAGAGAACAACGGCTTGGCCAGGTGTGATGGCACGAACAGGAGTGTCAAATGTGACTTTGATAGCATCTTCTGAGTGCGCTGTAACGGTCACGCCAATGTCTTGTTGTCGGTATCTAAATTTTGCTGTACACTTAAGTGGAACTGACAGATCAACTTGATTTACAAAGGATACATCTGAAGCAATTAAATAATCGCTATATAAAGCATCATGGTGGAATCCTTGTTCAACATATAAAATATTTTGTTCTAAGTTTTTACCTACTACAAACCAAGGCTCACCGTCTCCGCCAATACCAAGTCCGTGTCTTTGACCAATTGTATAGTACATTAAACCCGTGTGTTGCCCTTTTTTCTCGCCTGTTAAAGTTTGCATTTCACCAGGTTGTGCCGGTAAATATTGAGATAAGAACGTTTTAAAATTACGTTCACCAATGAAGCAAATGCCTGTAGAGTCTTTTTTCTTAGCAGTTGCCAAATCTTGTTCTAAAGCAATTTCTCTCACTTTTTTCTTATCGATATCACCAATTGGGAACATGACTTTTTCTAATTGGTGATTTGTCAATTGATTTAAGAAATAAGTTTGGTCTTTATTATTATCTACACCTCTAAGCATTTCTACTGAACCGTCATCATTTCTTCTAACGCGCGCATAGTGTCCTGTTGCCACATAATCAGCACCTAGCTTTAATGCATGCTCTAAAAATGCTTTGAATTTGATTTCTTTATTACACATGACATCAGGATTAGGTGTGCGACCTTTTTTATATTCATCTAAGAAATAAGTGAACACCTTGTCCCAATATTCTTTTTCAAAATTGACAGCATAATAAGGAATACCAATTTGATTACATACAGCAATCACATCATTATAATCTTCAGTGGCAGTACATACGCCATTCTCATCAGTATCATCCCAGTTTTTCATAAAAATACCGATTACATCGTAACCTTGCTCTTTGAGTAAATGGGCTGTCACAGAACTATCTACGCCGCCTGACATCCCCACTACTACACGTGTATTTTGATTTGTCACGTATTTTCCTCCTTAAATTTTAAATAGATTTTTTGAATTTCAGTTGCAATCAATTGCATATCTTTAGCAGTCAATTGTTCGTTGATACTAATGCGAACGGATTGATTCACTCTTGGACTATTTTCCCCAAACATTGCTAACAGCACATGTGAGGGTATAGTAGATCCTGCGGTACATGCCGAACCAGATGATACATAAACGCCAGCAAGATCTAGCAAAGTAAGCAACGTTTCTACATCTATAAACGGAAAGTATAAGTTAATAATATGATTTGTACTGTCAATCATAGAGCCATTGTATTCAAAAGGGATAGCACGATCTTGAAGCGCAACAAGTAAATGCTCACGTAATTGTGCTAGATGTACATTGTTATCATCACGTGATGATTCCGCAATTTTGAGCGCTTCTGCTAACCCAACGATTTGTGCTAAGTTTTCAGTTCCAGCTCTCCTTTTTGTTTCTTGCTCTCCGCCTAATTGAGAAAAAGTAACACGTGTCCCATTTTTAATATAAAGTACACCGACGCCTTTGGGTCCCCCAAATTTATGTGCAGTCATACTGAGCGCGTCTACCTTTAAATCTTCTACATCAATCGGCAAATGCCCTACAGCTTGTACAGCATCCATATGAAAATACGCTTGATAAGGCGCCAGCACTTGCTGAATATCATATACGTGTTGAACTGTGCCAACTTCATTATTAACAAACATAATCGACACAAGCGTCGTGTCCTCTCGCAAACTTTTATGCAATTGCTCGATATCAACTAGGCCCTCAGGCGTTACATCTAAATAAGTAACTTCAAATCCTTGTTGTTCTAAGTACTCAAAAACGTTCAACACAGAATGATGCTCGATTTTTGTTGTAATCAGATGTTTACCCTTATATTGATTTGCGTATGCGATTCCTTTGATGATTGTGTTATTGGATTCAGTTGCACCACTCGTAAATACAACTTCATTGGGTTGTGCATTCAAATAGTTTGCTACTGTACGTCGAGATACATCAAGCAAGCTTCTCGCATCACGTCCTTTTGAATGAATAGATGAAGGGTTACCAAAATGCGTTTGGTAGACGGTCATCATTTTATCAACAACTTCTGGTTTAACAGGTGTTGTTGCAGCATAATCTGCATATACGCCCATAATCACGTCAATCCTTTCTCATAATCAATGTTCCTATTTTAGCATTTGCGATATAAAAATTCTAGTACGTCGTTTTACTGATTTCACGTTGTTTTATCTTCATTGTAATCTTTAAAACAAGAGAGTTCAACGATAGCATTAAGCAGTTTTCATGAGTTCACTATTTAGAAAATGTTATACTCTATTCTGAAAAGGAGTGTTTTGGATATGACAAAACAAATGAAATACTCTGCCTTAAATCTTGTTCCTATACGTGAAGGCAGATCTGATATAGATGCAATTGAGCAAATGGTCGATCTTGCTAAGCATCTTGAGCAACAAGAATATGAACGTTTGTGGATTGCAGAACATCACAATGCTCCAAATTTAGTCAGTTCAGCAACCGCGATACTTATTCAGCATGCATTAAGCCAAACAACGCACATGAGAATCGGTTCAGGTGGTATTATGTTGCCTAATCATGCACCATTAATTGTTGCCGAACAATTTGGAACACTAAAAACGATATATGGAGACCGTGTCGATCTTGGTTTAGGACGAGCACCAGGAACGGATATGGCAACAGCTAGTGCCTTAAGAAGAGATCAACATGATGGTGTGTATAAATTTCCTGAAGAAGTTCAACAATTATTGAAATATTTTGGACCCGATTCCAATCAAGGATACGTTAAAGCGATTCCCGCTGTTAATAAAAATGTGCCGCTGTATATTTTAGGATCATCTACCGATTCAGCACATGTAGCTGCTCGAGAAGGGTTACCTTATGTTTTCGCTGGGCATTTTGCACCACAACAAATGAAAGAAGCTCTTGCAATATACAAAGAACTCTTCCAACCTTCAGCCTATTTAAAAGAACCTTACATTATTGTTGCTTTAAATGTCATAGTTGCCGATACTTTTGAAGAATCACAATATTTAGCTACAACACAAGCACAAGTTTTTGCAAGCATTTTAAATGGACGTATGCGTAAAATGCAACCACCAATAGATGATTTGGGTGATGTTTTATCACCTCGTGAAGTCGCTCTTGCAAAAGCACGTTTACAAGATTCCATTATTGGAGATAAAGCTTCAGTTAATCAGCAATTAGATGCCTTTATTGAACAGTATGGAGAAATTGATGAGATTATGGCAGTTAGTTATATTTATGATACAAAACTACAACACCGTTCATATCAGTATTTTAAAGAAGTAATGGATGAAAGAAATCAACAATAAGATTCAACTGCAATTTGTATCATTTTTCTAGATATTGAATAGAAACGTCTATCTAATATTTCACAAAAAATAAGCTTCCGAGGTTTCCCTTGGAAGCTTATTTATATGAAAATGTTTAATTAGATTCTTATTTATCGTCGCCAGTAAACTTGTTTAAAGCGTCTTTAGCTTTTTCTTTAACGTTATCTATGGCTTCTTTAGCTTTACCTGAAGCTTTGTCACCTTTACCTTCATTTTCAAGCGACTTATTATCTGTTACATTTCCTACTGTTTCTTTAACGTTACCTTTTGCTTGTTCAAATTTATTTTCACTATTTGACATTTAAAGGCCTCCTTTATTAATAACTACTCTATTTATTCCACAAATCATGGAATTTAAACATCGTCATTAAAATTCTTCGTAAACAGCTGGATGTTGTCCTTTTCGTCTTCCATCTTTTTTAGTTAATTGATTAATTAATTGGATGTCTTCATCTGTAATATAGAAATTAAACACATTTAAGTTTTCTTTCTGACGTTGAGATGATGTCGCTTTTGGTATTGGCATTACACCATTTTGAATATGCCATTTTAAAATAATTTGCGCTGGTGTTTTATCATATTTTTCGGCTAGTTGTCGTAAAATCGTTTCTTCCATAACGCCGTTATCCCGGCCTAAAGGACTCCAAGCTTGAGTCAAAATCCCTTTTTGCTGATGAAATTGAATCATCTCTTTTTGGTTAAAGTAAGGATGTAACTCAATTTGGTTGACGACAGGCATTACACCTGTTTCTTTTTCAAGCTGTTCTATATGCTCCGGCAAGAAATTACACACACCAATTTGACGTATTAAACCTGCTTTTTGTGCTGCAATCATTGCATTCCAAGCCTCAACGAATAAGCCTTGCTTTGGGTTTGGCCAATGAATTAAATACAAATCAATGTAATCTAAATGAAGACGATAAAGTGACTCTTGAATGGTTTCATAAACATCTGCCTCTTTTTGATAACGGCCTGGTAATTTCGAAGTCACATAAATTTGATCTCTACCTACTTGACTATTTTGTATTGCTTTACCAACGGCACCCTCATTTTCATAGTTATATGCTGTGTCTAATACACGATATCCTAACTTGAGTGCTTCAGTTATCGCATGTGCACCTTGAGTGCCATTCAATTTATATGTCCCAAAGCCCAATTGATCAATATAATTACCGTCTCTTAATTGAAACTGTTCCATAATTTGTAGCCTCCTTAGAATAACGTCGATTAAATCGTATTTTAAATATAGAACATATAGCCTTCGAGTTCGTCTCTATCTTTATCATCTGCTAATGATTGTAACGTTGTTTGATCAAGGACCTCTTTAACAGCATTTCTCATTCGTAACCACAGTTGTTGCTGGGCAGGTGGTTCTGATTCCATTCGTTCAACAATAGTCAGTGGCCCTTCTAATAAACGAATGATATCCCCCGCTGTAATTTCATTTGCGGGCATTTTTAACTCATAGCCCCCTTTTGCACCTCTAACGCTTCTAATTAAGCCTGCATTACGCAAAGGGCCTACAAGTTGTTCTAAATATAAATCACTCAAATGATTTTCTTCAGCAATTGTTTTAAGCGACACACACCCAGTCCCTTGTCGTTTTGCTAAGGCAATCATTAATGTTAAACCATATCTTCCTTTAGTCGATATTTTCATATTTTTACCTCACCTTATATAATCCGATTTAGTTTGATTTTATCATTATTTATATTATTATAATACCAATGCAATCAGAGTACAAAACAAATCTTAACGGAGGGATAAAGATGTTAACCGAACCGTTAGCTTCGAGAATGAGACCTAGAAATATAGATGAAGTGATAGGACAAAAGCATCTCGTTGGCGATAAAGGGATTATTCGACGCATGGTGAATGCAAAAAGACTGTCTTCTATGATTTTTTATGGTCCTCCTGGCATAGGAAAAACGAGTATTGCTCAAGCTATTGCGGGAAGTACCGCATTTAAATTTAGACAACTGAATGCTGTGACTAATACTAAAAAAGATATGCAAATGATCGTTGAAGAAGCAAAAATGTCCGGACAAGTCATTTTGTTATTGGATGAAATCCATAGATTGGATAAAGCGAAGCAAGATTTTTTATTACCGCACTTAGAAAATGGAAAAATTGTATTAATAGGCGCAACAACTTCTAATCCCTACCACGCAATTAATCCTGCGATTCGCTCACGTGCACAAATTTTTGAATTATATCCTCTTGATAAAGACGATATCAA
This sequence comes from Staphylococcus coagulans, assembly GCF_022557135.1. NCBI lineage: Bacteria > Bacillati > Bacillota > Bacilli > Caryophanales > Staphylococcaceae > Staphylococcus > Staphylococcus coagulans. The sequence goes on along the minus strand of NZ_CP092966.1, from coordinate 1,236,296 downwards.
AGTAGCGTTGACACATGCGCTAGAAGATGAGGAGAGAGGATTACTTAGCTATAAGCCTGAGGTGGATGACGATGCTTTTGAATATTTTGCTACTCAGAGCCAAGGTGATGTACGTAGCGCTTTAAATGCTTTAGAGCTTGCCGTACTAAGTTCTAGTGAGAAACCTCCACATATCACAATTCAAGATGCTGAAGATTGTCTCCAACGTGGGGCTTTTCTGAGTGATAAGGATGGTGATATGCATTATGACGTGATGAGTGCCTTTCAAAAGTCGATACGTGGAAGTGATGTCAATGCGGCATTACATTATTTAGCACGTTTAATTCAAGCTGGAGATTTACCAACGATTGCTAGACGTTTACTAGTGATTAGTTATGAAGATATAGGTTTAGCATCTCCTGGTGCAGGACAACGCACACTCGCAGCCATCGAAGCAGCTGAACGACTTGGCTTTCCCGAAGCAAGAATTCCATTGAGTCAAGCGGTTATCGAACTTTGCCTATCACCAAAATCTAATTCTGCTATTAAATCTATTGATGCTGCACTTAGTGATATCCGTAAAGGTCATGTTGGACAAATTCCTGATTATTTAAGAGACGGTCACTATGAAGGCGCGAAATCTCTTGGGCGCGCGATAGGTTATCAATATCCTCATGATTTCTCTAATGGTTTTGTCGCCCAACAATACTTGCCTGATTCATTAGCAAAACGGGAATACTACGAGCCAAAAGACACTTCTAAAACAGAACACCATTTCAAACAAATTTATGACAATATTAAAAAGCAACAGAATCAACTTCATCAAAAGTAAAATGCTCACGTGTTATTAGTCACTATTAATTCATAAACTATATTTGTAAAGCACCTAGGATATTAATCCCTAAATAAATAGCGCTAAGATGATTTTCTATTAATAATTCATCTTAGCGCTTCTTTATTATGATAAAACTTTGTATAGTCTGACTTCTATTTCCGAGAAGATAGCCTCAGCCAGTAAACTTCGATTCGTCCTATTCCCTCAGTCGTCTCGTCATCAATCACTATCTATGACACTTAAAAAATTGATATAATTAACTTCTTCAGTGTGCAATTTCTATACTTAACGATCTTTAATACGTTGTAATGGAATAGATTTAAGTATATCGTTACAAACATAACTTGCACATATTAAACCGACGACACTTGGTACATATGCATTAGAAGATGGTGGCATTTGTGCTTTTCTATTTTTGCCTTGAGCATCGCCTACCACTGCTTTGACATCTTCACGAATCACGATAGGACTTTCACCTGAGAAAACTACTGGGATGCCCTGTTTAATGCCTTTTTGTTTTAATTTATTTCTTATTACTCGAGCGATTGGATCTGTATGTGTTTTTGAAATATCAGCAATTTCAAATTGTGTAGGATCTGTTTTATTGGCAGCACCCATGCTTGAGATAATTTTAATACCTCTCTTAAGACATTGTTCCATAAGATGAACTTTATAAATAATCGTATCACTTGCATCAACAATATAATCAATATCATAGTCATTAAATAATTGTTCATACGTTTCTTCAGTATAGAACATATGTAGTGGTGTGACTTTACAGTCAGGATTGATCAGTTTAATGCGCTCTTCCATCAAAGCAACTTTACTTTTTCCAATTGTTGTTGTCAGTGCATGTATTTGACGATTCACATTTGTAATATCAACATCATCTTTATCAATTAAAATAATGTGACCAATGTTCGTACGTGCCAATGCCTCTGCTGCAAAAGAGCCTACACCACCAACACCTAATACAGCTACTGTCGATTGTTTCAACTTGTCCAATCCTTCTTGGCCGATTGCAAGTTCATTACGAGAAAATTGATGTTTCATATTAATCTCCTTCATAGCTAAGTTATACATTTATATGTGAAAGCATAAAAAATACGCAAGACAAAGTGTCTTGCGTACCGATAGAATCCGTCATGCCGTAGTTGAAAATGCTTGATCATTTTGGCCTGCTATATACAGGTGGGTGCCCTGTTTCTTGTTTTGCAAGTCCTCCTTGAGAGGCGTGTGCGCTGCAAGAAAACCCATTGGGCTCCCTGATCAAAGAGTGTTAGGTCAAAATACAAAAAGCGAACTTACGAACATTGCAGACGACTATCTTATGAATTCATCATATCACAAATCAGTGATTTAGCAAATAATAAGTTTATCACCCTGTGAAATGATATTTTAAATGTTTTTAATACGCAAAGACAGGTCATCTAATTGTCGGTTAGAAACAGGACTCGGCGCATCTGTTAATAAATCTGTAGCCGATGCAGTTTTAGGGAAGGCGATCGTATCACGTAAATTTGTACGACCTGTCAATAGCATCACAAAACGGTCCAATCCTAATGCGATGCCCCCATGTGGAGGTGCGCCATATTTAAATGCATCTAATAAAAATCCGAATTGCTCTTGCGCAGCTTCATCAGAAAAGCCAAGCGCTTTAAACATTTTTTGTTGTAATTCTCCATTATGAATACGTATAGAACCGCCACCTAATTCATAACCATTTAAAACGAGGTCATAAGCTTGCGCTTGCGCTTTTTCAGGTGCTGATTCTAACAATTCGATATCTTCTACTTTTGGTGAAGTAAATGGATGGTGCGCCGCTACATAACGACGTGCTTCTTCATCATATTCAAGTAATGGCCAGTCAGTAACCCATAAGAAATTCAATTTTTCAGGATCACTCAGACCTCTTTCCTTTCCTAACTTATTTCGTAAAGCGCCTAAACTTTGTGCAACGACCTCTTTTGTATCAGCAACAAATAACACAAGGTCTCCATCTTTAGCATTTGTGAGCGATTGTAATTTCTCAACATGCTCAGCTGCGAAAAATCGTGCAATAGGTCCACTCAAGCCATCTTCTACAACTTTAACCCATGCTAATCCTTTAGCGCCATAAATATTGACAAATTCAGTTAAACCATCGATGTCTTTTCTTGTGTAATCTTTAGCACCATTTTCAACGATGATGGCTTTCACTTGACCCCCACTTTCAACAGCACCTTTAAACACTTTAAAGTCCATGACTTCACCTAACTCTGAAACGTCAATCAATTCCATACCGAATCGTGTATCTGGTTTATCTGTACCGTATCTTTCCATTGCTTCAGCATAAGTCATACGCGGAAATGCATCTGTCAAAGTAACCTGTTTAACATCAGATACAACTTTTTTAGCCATTGCTTCGCCTAATTGAATGACATCTTCTTGTTCAACGAAACTCATTTCAATATCTATTTGTGTAAATTCAGGCTGACGGTCAGCACGTAAGTCTTCATCTCGGAAACATTTAACAATTTGATAATATTTATCGAATCCACTAATCATAAGCAATTGTTTAAACAACTGTGGTGATTGAGGAAGTGCATAAAATTCACCCTCGTGTACACGGGATGGGACGAGGTAGTCACGTGCCCCTTCAGGTGTAGACTTTGTTAAAACAGGCGTTTCCACATCATAAAAACCTTGATCATCTAGAAATGTACGAATTGATTTTGTAATTTGATGACGCATTTTAAATGTTTGAGCTAACTTTTCACGTCGTAAATCTAAGTAGCGATATTTAAGTCGAATATTTTCATCTACATTGATGTTATCTTCATTGATAGAAAATGGCGGTGTCTCGGATTGATTAATAATTTCAATGGATTTTGCTTGTACTTCTATTTGCCCCGTTTTAAGTTTAGGGTTAACCGTTTCTGGATTTCTTTTCGTTACTGTACCCGTTATTTCAACAACATATTCTGAGCGAATACGTTCAGCAACTTTTAATGCTTCTTCAGAGAAATCAGGATTAAATACGACTTGTACATAGCCTTCTCTATCGCGAACATCTACAAAGATAAGCCCCCCTAAATCTCTACGGTTGTGGACCCAACCTTTTAATGTAATCTCTTGTCCTAAATATGCTTCTGTGACTAAACCACAGTACGTCGTTCGTTTGTTCATTACTTTCTGCCTCCATTAATATAGCTTTCAATTTCTTCAAATTTCATTGTTTTTGACTCCCCGGTTGCCATATATTTCACTGCAACTTCGCCATTTTCTAGTTCTTGATCCCCTATTACGATCGTATAGGTTGCGTTAAGACGGTCAGCTTGTTTCATTTGTCCTTTTAATTTACGTGACAAATAATCTTTATCAGCTGAAATACCATCATATCTCAAACGATTAAGTAATGTTACAGCATATCGATCAGCTTTTTCTCCCATAGTTGCAATAAATAAGTCAATTTGGTTCTCTTCTGGAAGTTCGATTCCTTCTTCTTCTAAAGCTAATAGTAAACGTTCAATACTTAATGCAAACCCAATACCTGTTTCTTTAGGTCCATCCAATAACTCTAACAAGCCATTGTAACGGCCACCACCACAAAGCGTAGTAATTGCGCCATCATACGCTTCGTTATCCATCATCAATTCAAACGCTGTGTGCGTATAATAATCTAATCCACGAACAAGCGTTGGATCCACTTCATACGGGATACCTAAACGATCCAAGTGTGCTTTCACTTCTTCAAAATACGATTTTGAATAATCATTTAAATAATCAATGATCGAAGGTGCTGTTTTCATCTCTGGTTGATTGCGATCGACTTTACAATCTAAAATACGCATTGGATTGGTCTCAATTCTATTTTGGCAATCTTGACAATAATTATGGATGACAGGTCTAAAGTGTTCGCGAAGTGCTTCTTGATATTCTTTACGTGATTCTGCATCACCAACACTATTAATGACAAGTTTAAGTTTTTTCAAACCAAATGATTGGTAAATATGCATGACTAATGCTAAAACTTCAGCATCAATACTTGGATTTTCAGCACCAATCACTTCAACGCCAAATTGGTTAAATTGGCGATAGCGTCCTTTTTGTTTTCTTTCATAACGAAACATCGGCCCATTATAATACAATTTAACAGGTTGATTAGGGTTGCCTTGCATTTTGTTTTCGATATAACTTCTTACTACAGCAGCTGTTCCCTCTGGTCGTAATGTAATACTACGATCCCCTTTATCTTTAAATGTGTACATTTCTTTTTGCACAACGTCAGTTGAATCACCAACGCCACGTGCAAATAAATCTGTACTTTCAAAAATAGGTGTTCTAATTTCTTGATAATTATACAGTTTCATTAATTCATCTAATTTTGATTCAATATACTGCCATTTTGAAGTATCTTGAGGTAATATATCTTGCGTTCCACGCGGAATGTGAATCATCTTCATCTCTCCTTTATCATTGATTGCACCAGTCATCAAATTTTGAATAAAAAAAGCCCCTTGTATGACTTTTGCATACAAGGGACGTACTTTAAGCCGTGTTGCCACCCTAATTAAGCACAATCAACTGTCACGATTGTACTTCACTCTATAGCCAGTAACGTTGGCTGTACGACTTTATTTTCATAAAGTACCTCTTCTTGTGTTCAAAAACTTAACTTGAAGGTTTATCTTTCAGCCTAGGATAAACTCTCTGGATTTCTTCAGGAATCTAAAAGTCACTTCAAGAATACTAACGGTGATAAATATAAAATTCATTCATTATCATAACTGTTTTTGTGTTGAGTTTCAAGATGTTAACTTAAAAAATAATTTTTTAATCCATCAACGATGGCAGTTTCAACTATCTTTCTATGATTTACATCTCTAATCAACACTTCGTCAGTTGGATTACTAATATAGCCAAGCTCGAGTAAAACAGCAGGCATTTCTGTTTGACGTAGTACTTGATAGTTTTCTTGCCTTGGACCACGATCAGATAATATCGCTTTCTTTTGAATACTTGCATTTAAGGTTTCCGCAAGTGCTTGTTGCTGTTCGTGGAACCAATAAACAGTTGCGCCATTCGCATTAGGTGAGTCAAGGGCATCATTATGAATACTGATAAATACATCGCCTTTCAAATTTCTATCTTTTAATTTAACGTACTCATCCTTAGTGCGCGTTAATTTGACTTTTGCCCCTTCTTTTTCAAGCAGTTCTTTTAATTCTAAACCTGTTTTTAGAGTCATATTTTTTTCTAAAGTTTTCTTACCCGTTTGACTAGCAGCGCCTTGATCTCCACCTCCGTGCCCTGGATCAAGAACGATAACTTTGTTCTTTAATGGATGAGCATAAGGGTTTTCGTCTTCTTTAATGTCTAGATTAGTATGCCAACCAGCAATCCAACCTTTTTCATTGCCGTCTGGTGAGCGAACTTCAATCCACTTGCCACTTTGTCCTATTTTGACAAAACTGTCGCCTTCTTTAACTTTATATATCACTGGAAATGCAGCATTAGGACCCGTTCTAATTTCTGCATCTTCCACAACATGAATTTGGCTCGTATGACTCTCTCTAATTAAGATAAAAGAAATAACGATTGCAATGAAAACAGCCAAGATGAGTAACGCTAAATAAAATCTATGTGGTTTGATTCTCTTTTTCTTTAACCATTGATCTACTTTTTTCATAGGATTTTGCCATCAATACTTTCATAGATTATCGTCACGGGTCCATCATTTTGAATATCTACAATCATATCTGTTCCAAATTGACCTGTTTCAACTGCTAAATGATAAGTGCGTAATTGCTCATTAAAATATAAATATAATGCATTGGCTTCGTCAGGAGACATTGCTTTACTAAATCCTGGTCGATTACCTTTTCGCACATCAGCATACAAGGTAAATTGTGAGATTGACAAAATATGCCCTTCGATTTGTTGGACATTTAAGTTTAATTTGCCATTTTCATCCTCAAAAATGCGAGAATTAGCAATCTTCTTAGCGAGTGCATCTGCATCCGCTTTTGTATCATTTTCACCAATGCCTACGAGTAAGCATAATCCTCGATCTATAGAACGCGCTATTTGGCTGTTTTTCACACTAGCAGATTGCACACGTTGTACAACGATTCTCATAATTAAGCACTCCTAATTCCAAACTCGTGTTACTGTATAGATATCGCCGAGTTGTTTGATTTTATCAGCAACTTTATACACTTCATGTACATTTTTTACCATAATACTCAAATTAATGACAGCATTTTTATCAATATCAGATTTACCTGCAACTTTAATTAATTGACTAGAGGTGCTATTCACTGCTTGTAAAACCTCATTTAATAAGCCATTTCTGTCGTAAGCAGTGACTTCTAAATCCACTTGGTATTTCTGAGCTGCATTTTTAGATTTGACCCATTCCACATCAATTAAACGCTCTTTTTCGTTTTGAATATTTGGACAATCCGTCCGGTGCACCTTAATACCGTGACCTTTTGTAATATAGCCTAATATTTTATCACCCGGTATCGGATTGCAACATTTTGATAACTTTATTAAAACATTATCTAAACCTTCAACATATACACCTGAATCTGTCGTAATATGATCTTTAATAGGTGCTGATTTCGTCACTTGTTGTGCTTGATTCAACGCTTTTTGCTTGTTTTCAATGCGAATTCTTTCAGTAAGTTTGTTGACGATTTGAGCTGATGTTACACCACCAAAGCCAACTGCGGCATATAAATCATCTTCATTCGCAAAATTATACTTATCATTTACAATTTTTAAATTGCGTTCAGTTAACAGTTCGTCAGGTTTAAAGCCTTGCTCTTTAAGTTCAGCTTCAACCATAAACTTACCTTTTTCAATATTTGAAGAGCGATCTTGTTTTTTAAAGAAACTTTTAATTTTACTCTTAGCACTTGATGAACGTACAATTTTTAACCAATCACGACTTGGGCCATATGAATGCTTACTCGTTCTAATTTCAACGATATCACCGGTTTGTAAAACGTAGTCAATCGGAACAATTTTACCGTTTACTTTTGCACCTATCATTTTATTACCGACTTCACTGTGAATTGCATATGCAAAATCAATCGGTACCGCGCCGTACGGTAACTCAATCACATCACTCGCCGGTGTAAAAGCGTAAACTTTATCGCTTTGCAAATCAAATTTAAGTGACTCAATAAATTCTTGTGCATCAGAAGAAGTATGGTCAGTTTCTGCAATATCTTTTAGCCAATTTAGCTTTTTATTATACGTTTCACTATCTTTATCAACTTGTTTTCCTTCTTTATAAGCCCAATGCGCTGCAACCCCATGCTCTGCAATTTCATGCATTTCAAAAGTACGAATTTGGATTTCTAATGGGTCACCATTCGGACCAACGACAGTAGTATGCAATGACTGATACATATTTTGTTTTGGCATCGCAATATAATCTTTAAAACGACCTGGCATCGGTTTCCAAAGGGTGTGGACGAGTCCTAAAACAGCGTAACAGTCTTTTATAGAGTTAACGATAACACGTACAGCAAGCAAATCAAAAATCTGATCGAACTGTTTCTTTTGCTTCATCATTTTACGATAAATACTGTAGATATGTTTGGGTCGACCATTGATTTCACCACTAATTTCCATAATATCCATTTCTTTACGTATATTTTGAATTGCGTTTTCAATATAAGCTTCACGTTCACTTCGTTTCTTTTTCATGAGATTAACAATTCTGAAATATTGAACATTATCAATATATCTTAATGCAATATCCTCTAATTCCCACTTAATTGTATTGATCCCTAAACGATGGGCAAGCGGTGCATAAATTTCCAATGTTTCTTTTGAAATTCGAATTTGTTTCTCACGAGGCATCGCGCGCAAAGTCCTCATATTATGTAATCGGTCAGCTAATTTTACTAAAATGACACGTACATCCTTAGCAATTGCAATAAATAATTTACGATGATTTTCAGCTTGTTGCTCTTCTTTCGAACGATATTTTACCTTTTTTAATTTCGTAACCCCATCGACAATTGTCGCAATTTCCACATTGAACATTTCTTCAACATCATCAAAAGTATACGGCGTATCTTCAATCACATCATGTAAAAAACCTGCAACTATCGTTGGTCCATCGAGATGCATTTCAGTTAATATACCTGCCACTTGAATAGGGTGCATTATATATGGTAAACCGTTTTTACGAAATTGTCCTTCGTGTGCTTGGTAAGCAATGTGATAACTTTTTAATACATATTCATATTGTTCATTGTCTAAATATGTTTTTGCTTTATGCAACACCTCATCTACACTATATGGATATTCGTTATTCATTTTGGTCACCCCCACGTTATAAATAATAATTCTATCATACTACATGATTAAAAATAATTGAACCGTATCACAACGCATAATTTTATTACAAAATAATAATAAAAGTGTCAATAATTTTAGTTTTTCAATACTTGATTACATTTTAAAATGTTTATTCAGTTTATTTAAAATATTGAAGCAACAAAAATGGTATCATCAACTTTAAAGTAACATTTAAAATAATAAAAAAAGTGAGACTGAAATCTATAGTAAACGAAGATTTCTTAATCTCACTTGGTTCCAACATACAATCAATTGCATGCGAGAAACTTTTGATGCTATTAACTATTCATTATACGTGATTAAACGCATCACGTCGTAATCTTTAATTTTTTCTATACCATTTAAATAAGCAAGTTCAATAATAAATGCAATACCTGCAACAATACCACCTTGTTTCTCAACAAGATGAATAGCCGCTTCGATTGTCCCACCTGTAGCAAGCAAATCATCAGTAATTAATACTCTTTGTCCTGGTTTAATTGCATCCGCGTGCATTGTCAGTACATTGCTTCCGTATTCTAGGTCGTATTCATAACGGATGACTTCACGTGGAAGCTTACCTTCTTTACGTACAGGTGCAAAACCGATTCCCATTGCATATGCAACAGGACATCCAATGATAAAACCACGTGCTTCTGGTCCTACGACAATATCGACATTTTTCTCTTTTGCATATTTAACGATTTGATCTGTCGCATAGCCATATGCTTCACCGTTGTCCATGATTGTTGTAATATCTTTAAAATTAACGCCTTCTTTAGGCCAATCTTTGACTTCAGATACATATTTTTTTAAATCCACTTAAATCCTCTCCTCATTCAATCCCTGCTAATTCATTAACAAACCAAGACTTAATGGCATCAAATTCTTCATATAAGAGCTGTTTTTCAACTTCAATTCGCTGTACCCTTGCTTGATAAATGCGACTAGCTGAAATAGACTGCTTTTCACGAGAATGCGCAATCTCAATTATACCATCTTTTTGTGAAATAATTTGTAAGTCTAAGAAAACTTTTAAAATAAATTTCAGCATAGTGGGTTTAATTTGCAAATATTGACTCAGCGCCATTCCTTCAGTTTCTAGATTTGTTTTACCCTTTTGAAAAAGTGCTTTGTAACATTTTTTAAACGTATCGTCTTTCGGTAAACCTTCAAAATAAATAGAATGCCGATGATCAAAGACAAGATATATTTGAGATGCTTTAATGTAACGACATGAAAGCTTAATGTCTTCCATAGTGAGTGGTAAGTCTCTCATTACACATTTATCATAACCTTCTGGAATGACCTCACCATAATAGAATTCATGATGACTAGATTTATCTTTATTGGGATGTATGAGAAAACACACTTGATCTTTACCCTCAAATTGGGGTAACCGCTTATTTTTGCTGCGATAATCTAAAATTTGTCGATCATTACTTCTTATATCAGTCATTACAAATTGAGGCGTACGATTCCCATTCCATTCATTAATTTGAAGTTCACCAATGATATCTATTTCTTGGTCTTCCATTAATTCTTGGTTTAATTCACCATGATTCCAAAACAGGCCTTGTAAATTCTGTTCGTTAAAAGTAACTTTAAGATGATTCTGATTTTGACCAATCGCTTTCGCTTGTTGGATGGTCAAGCCATCAATTTGAAATACGGGTCTGTTAAAATCCATGCCAAAAGGGCGTAACCGTTCTAAAGAGCGGATTTGTTCAATCGTAACATGTTCGATATCTAAAACAACATCAGCCATTTTGACTGGTTGAAGATCATCGTCATTAAAACGCTCCGTCATCCATGCATTTAACGCGTTTCTCAGCGGATCTACATTTTCTATGGGCATTGTTAATCCTGCAGCCATATGATGACCACCAAATTTTGTAATTAATGTAGATTCCGAAGATAGAGCTTCAAACATAGAGACTTGCGAAATACTTCGAGATGAACCTTTTGCATGTTGCTGGGCTTCATCAATATTCAAAATCATAGTAGGCAGATGAAATGTTTCAACAATTCTTGAAGCAACAATTCCTAATACGCCTTCGTGCCAATTTTCTTTAGCTAAAACTAAAAATTTTTGACCCTCATTAACGGCTTCTTGAGCCATCTCCATCGCTTCCTCAACGATTTGCTGGACAATCTCTTTGCGTTCTACATTGAAATGCTCCACTTGCTCTGCTAGAAATAGCGACTCTTCTAGATCATCTGACATTAATAATTCAGCAGCTAAACCCGCGTCGTCTAAACGGCCTACCGCATTTAATCGTGGCGCAATGATAAAACCAATTGTTTCTTCATTAATATCATCTCGGTATTGTGCCTGATCTAATAAAGCACGAATCGCCACAGGTGTCTCTTCGTTGATATAAGTCAATCCTTTTTGAACAATCATCCGATTTTCATCAGTCAAAGAAACTAAATCAGCAATCGTTCCAATCATTGCTAAAACCCAAAATGAATGTGGCAATTCTTCTAAAAGCATATCTGCTAACTTAAACGCCACACCTGCACCACATAAATATTTAAATGGATAATTGAAATCAGGGTGCATCGGATGGATAATTGCAAAAGCGGGAGGCAGCGTTTCCCCCATTTCATGATGGTCTGTAACAATCACATCCACGCCTAAATTTTGAACAAGCTCAATTTCATGATGACCTTGTATACCATTATCAACTGTAATAATTAACGTAACCCCTTCATCATAGGCATTTCTAAAGGCCATTTCACTCGGACCATATCCTTCTGTAAATCGGTTAGGGATATACCACCCTACTGTGGCGCCAAGTTGTTGCAAAGTTTTAACCATAATGGTCGTCGAAGTTACACCGTCCGCATCATAGTCTCCATAAACAAGTATCTTTTCACCATTTTGAATTGCTTTATGTATTCGTGATATGGCTTTATCCATATCACTTAACGCTTGAGGGTCATGAATCATATGACTCGGTGCTAATACGCGATCAAGTTCTAATCCATCGGTGTACCCTTTGCTTTCTAGTATTAATTTCATCATCGGTGTTAATTTATATTTATCGACTAAAGCGTCATCAATCAAGCTATCGACTTGACGCGTTTGCCATTGAAAATTCGATTGTATCATAATCATTACCGCCTCTTTCTCAAAACGTATTATAACGAAAATTAGAGAAAATAAAAAGAACTTGGACATCATTGATGTTAATCAATAAGACGTCCAAGTTTATTTCTATTATACTAATACTTTTTCTTCGTTAGTACGTTTACGTTTATAAACAACAAGTTTGTGATGGCTTGATTTACGTAATTCACGTTTTTTCAACATGCCCCAAAGCGGTACCGCAATAACAATAGATGAGTATACACCTGATACTAAACCAATCAATAATGCTAATGAGAAGTTAAATATGCTTGATGCACCTAATATCAACATTGCAACAACGACGATAACTACAGTTAAAACGGTGTTGATTGAACGTGTTAACGTTTGACGTATAGAACTATTCACAATATAATCTATTTGCTCTTCTTTCGTGATTACTTTTACTTTTTTCAACATTTCACGAACACGGTCAAATGTTACAATCGTATCGTTTATAGAATAACCGATGATTGTCAGTACTGCTGCGATAAACGTTATATCAACCTCGAGTCTAAACAAGCTAAAGACAGCGATAATCATAAAAGCATCATGTAATAAGGAAATAATCGATGCGATCCCCATACGCCATTCAAAACGTAAAGAAATGTAAATAATCATACCGATGGATGCAATAATCACTGCTAGCATTGCATTTTTAGCCAATTCTTGACCTATTACAGGTGATACGGTATTCACAGATGGCTCTTTGCCATAGGCATCTTTTAATGTTTTAGATACTTTAGCAATTTCATCTTTTGACAAGTCATGTTTATACTGCATCGAAGCATTTTCATTTTTATTTCCACCAATTGATAATTGGTTTGGTTTCAAATCAATCGCTTCTAATTTTTTCTCTACTTGATTTTGATTGAGTGGTTGATCACTTTGAAGATCAACACGTGTGCCAGAAGTAAAATCAATACCTAAGTTCAATTTGAAAATAGATAAAATGATAATACCTGCTAAAATGACCACACCACTAAATGCAAATAGTGGTTTTGCAATTTTCATAAAATCAATCTTATCGTAAGGTGTACTTAAATCCGATACATCATATCCGTCATTAATATTATGGATTTGATTGTTTTTAACACCAAACCACCAAAGTTTTTTCTTGAATACATTGGATTGTACGACTAAAGATAAAAGAATACGTGTTAAGAAGACCGCAGTCACAAAGCTCATTAAAATTGCCAATAATAACATCGTAGCGAAACCTTTAACTGAACTTTCCCCAAAGAAGAAGAGAACAGCAGCTGCAAGTACAGTTGTCAAGTTGGCATCTAAAATAGTGATAAATGAACTTTTATTTGCTTTTTTATAAGCTTGTTTTAACGTGCGACCAATTCGCAGCTCGTCTTTAATCCTTTCGTACATGATGATATTCGCATCAACAGCCATACCTACACCAAGTACCAACGCAGCTAAACCAGGTAATGTGAGGACACCTGAGATAAAATTAAATGCTAGCATTGTTAAATAAATATAAGTTGTTAATGTAATGACAGCAATTAAACCCGGCAAACGGTAGAACAATAGCATGAATAAGAAAATGATGCTAATCCCAATAATTGATGCAAACATCGTCTTATCTAATGCATCTTGACCAAATTGCGCACCAACTGAAGTTGAATAGATTTCTTTTAAATCAACCGGTAATGAACCAGAATTTAAAAGATCAGCAATTTGTTTAGCTTCAGTTATCCCTTTTTCACCTTGGAAACCACCTGAAATTTCAACGTTAGGTGAGTTAATCGGTTGGTCAACAGAAGCTGCTGAAATATATTTTGGATCTTCTTTAGTTTTTTCTTTCGCATAGCTGTCGCCTTTTTTAAAGTCGAGCCATACGACCATTACGTTTTCTTGTTTTTTAGAAATTTTTTCTGTTACTTTTTTAAATTTATCACTGTCTTTTAATTTAAAAGTAACTGCGGGTTGGTTCGTATTTTGTTTAAACTCTTGTTTAGCTGAACCTTGAACTAAATCTTTACCAGTTAATAAAACTTTATCATCAGCATCACGTATTGTTAAATTAGCTTGTGATGATAAAATTTTACGGGCTTGGTTTTGGTCCTTAACCCCAGCAAGTTGAACACGTATACGATTTTGATCTTCAACTTGTATTTTCGGTTCAGACACTCCAAGTACGTTAACCCGACGTTCTAAAGTTTTAGCTGTGGATTGTACAGCGGTATTATCAATTTTATCGCCTTTATCAAGTGGGTTGACTTGATATAAAACTTCGAATCCACCTTGTAAATCAAGCCCTAAGTTGACATCTTTGATCACATTTTTATATGTAGTGGCCATTCCCGCGAATAATAGCACAACAAGAATAACAAAGGTGATCAATCTACTTGTTTTTTTCACATAAACACCTCATTTTATCTTATGTTTCAAGCATACTTCACTTTACAAAATTAGTGCAAGTGATTTCTAACACGAACTAAAAAAGACATGGGTATAAGCCATGTCTTTAATTGTATTTAAGCTGGTCAATGCAATCCGTTATGAAGGATCAACTTGTTTAATGGCTTGTTTTTCAAAAGTCAGTTCAGTACCTTTACCATTAACTGTAATGACAGCTGTTGTTTCATCAACTGCACGAACTGTTCCTTTAATACCACCAATTGTAGTTACACGTTGTCCCGCTTCTAATTGGTCAACCATTTGGCGATGCTCTTTAGCACGCTTTTGTTGCGGACGAATCATGAAGAACCACATGACAACAAATAGTAATATTAAAGGTAATAAACTAATAAGTGAAGACATAAATCATAGCTCCTATCTAGAAATTTTTCGGATTATCAACATTGAGGCCATATTGTTCGAAAAATTCCTCTTTAAAATCTAAAAGACGATCCTCTCGAATGGCTTGTCTAATGTTCTCCATTAATTTTAACAGAAAATGCAAATTATGATAAGTGGTAAGACGAATCCCAAAAGTTTCATCCGCTTTGATGAGGTGTCTTAGGTATGCGCGTGAATAATTTTTACACGTATAACAATCACAATTTTCATCTAACGGTCTAAAATCATCTTTATATTGCGCATTTTTTACAACAACACGTCCATGTGAAGTCATACATGTTCCATTACGTGCAATACGTGTCGGTAATACGCAATCAAACATATCCATACCACGGATACTACATTCAATCAATGCATCAGGAGAACCTACGCCCATTAAATAACGTGGCTTATCTTTAGGCATAAATTGCTTAGTAAATTCGACCATCTCATACATGACAGGTTTTGGCTCGCCAACAGATAAACCACCTATCGCATATCCTGGAAAATCCAGTTTAACGAGTTCTTCCGCTGATTGTTGACGTAAATCTTTGTATTCTCCTCCTTGTATAATTCCAAATAAGGCTTGATCATTCGGACGTTGGTGTGCTTGTAAGCATCGTTCTGCCCATCTAGTTGTTCTTTCAATAGAATTTTTCACATAATCATACTCAGCTGGCATAGGTGGACACTCATCGAAAGCCATAATAATGTCCGAACCTAAATCATTTTGTATTTTTATAGAATCTTCTGGAGATAAAAAGAGTTTTGAACCATTCGTATGATGTCTAAATTCTACACCTTCTTCGGTTATTTTTCTCAAATTACTCAAACTGAAAACTTGGAAGCCACCCGAATCCGTTAAAATAGGACCATCCCAATTCATAAATTGGTGTAAGCCCCCTGCTTTTTTAACAATATCATTTCCAGGTTGTAACCATAAATGATAGGTATTTCCTAATAAAATTTTCGTATTCATTTGTTTTAATTCTTCTGGGCTCATCGTTTTAACTGTAGCTTTTGTACCCACCGGCATAAACATAGGTGTTTCAAACGACCCGTGCGGTGTGTGTACAATACCTAATCTTGCACCAGATTGTTTACAAGTTTTAATATGCTCATAAGTTACTGCAGGCATAGTATTCTCCTCTCAAACTAAATAATAATCATCGCATCGCCAAAACTGAAAAATCGATATTTTTCAGCGACTGCATGACGATATGCCGAAAGCACAAATTGTCGCGAACTAAAAGCAGATACCAACATCACTAAAGTGGATTTTGGTAAATGAAAATTCGTAATCAAGCCATCTATCGCTTTAAATTCAAAACCCGGATAAATAAATATATCCGTCCATCCACTAGAAGCAACAAATTGCGTATGATTTTGACGGATAGTTTCTAGTGTTCTTGTAGAGGTTGTACCTACAGATATGATGCGATGTCCCTTAGCTTTAGTCTTATTCAGTAAATCTGCTGTTTCTTGAGACATTTGATAATATTCACTATGCATTTCATGGTCATCGATATTTTCGACACTCACAGGTCTAAATGTACCTAATCCTACGTGAAGTGTGATAAATGCAATATTAACCCCATTTTCACGAATTTGTTGTAACAACTGATCTGTAAAATGTAAACCTGCAGTCGGCGCTGCAGCTGAACCAGATGCTTTTGCATAAACGGTTTGATAACGATCTTTTTCGTCTAATCGTTCTTTAATATATGGAGGAAGTGGCATTTCGCCTAATTCATCAAGCCGCTCTTGTAAAATACCGTCATAATGCAAGCGCATAATCCGGCCACCTTGATCGAGTTCTTTCATACAAGTAGCAATGATCTTTCCATCTCCAAAGCTCAAAGTTTGCCCTACTTTTATCCGTTTCGCTGGTTTAAGTAACACTTCCCAGTCGTCACCTTCAATTTGAGTCAACATTAACATTTCAACTTTTGCTCGTGTTTCTTCTTTAACACCAAATAAACGCGCCGGCATCACTTTTGTATCATTTAATACAAGAGTATCACCTTGTTCAAAAAAACGTGTAATATCTTTAAAATGTAAGTCTTCAGTCTCGCCAGTTCGTCGATTCAAATATAACAGACGACTTTGATCGCGCTGTTTTAAAGGTGTTTGTGCGATGAGCGACTCTGGCAATTCATAATCAAATTCTTCAATATTCAAAGTAGTAACTCCTCTATTTAATGACTCGTATATTTAAAATGTTCATAGGCTTGGGGTGTCGCTTTACGCCCTCTTGGTGTACGCTCTAAAAAGCCTCTTTGAATGAGAAAAGGTTCATATACGTCTTCAATCGTAATACGCTCTTCTCCGATTGAAACAGCAATCGTATCTAATCCTACTGGTCCACCATGATATTGCTCAATAATACAAGCCATCATTTTATGATCAATATAATCTAGACCTTCTTCATCTACCTGTAATAGGTGCAATGCACGTTTTGTCGTCTCAATGTAGATCATGTCATCTTCATTTACTTGTTGGAAATCCCGTATTCGTTTTAATAAACGATTAGCGATACGAGGTGTCCCACGACTTCTTTTTGCAATTTCTATAGCACTTTCTTCATCAATAGCTGTGCCTAATACATCAACAGTCCGAATAATAATTTGTGCCAGTTCTTGTTCAGAATAATATTCTAAGCGCAAATGGACGCCAAATCGGTCACGTAAAGGACTCGTCAAGCTCCCTGCACGTGTTGTTGCACCGACTAATGTAAACGGAGGTAAATCGATACGTATACTACGCGCTTCCTCGCCTTTTCCAACGATAATATCAATAAAAAAATCTTCCATAGCCGGATATAATACTTCTTCCACAACGCTACTTAGACGATGTATTTCGTCAATAAATAAAACATCACCAGGTTGTAAACCAGTTAGAATAGCAGCTAAATCGCCGGGTCTCTCTATGGACGGCCCAGAAACTGTACGTAAATTAACGCCCATTTCATTCGCGATAATATGTGAAAGTGTCGTTTTACCCAAACCAGGAGGGCCAAAGAGAAGGACATGATCAAGTGGTTCTTCACGAATTTTAGCCGCTTGAATAAAAACTTCAAGATTTGATTTGATTGTACTTTGACCTATGTATTGTCTTAGCCGATCTGGCCGTAATGACAATTCAAAAGCTTGCTCATCAGATTGCTCATGGCCATCCATCATTCGATCTTGTTCCATTTGACTCACTCCTTTTTTATGAAACTAATTGTTTTAATCCAAATTTAACTGCTATATCAACACTTTCAAAAGTTTCACTTTGCATCGCCTTTTCAACTTTTTTCAACTCACGCTTAGAATAGCCTAATGCTTCTAACGCCAATAGCGCTTCTTTTGCATAGTGAGATGTTTCGATAGTACCCGTTGCATTCGAAAGTAAGTCTTCATCGTTCGTTTCGGTAATGACCACTTTACCTTTTAAATCTAGTACAATTTGGCGTGCTGTCTTTTTACCGATTCCCGGAAATTTTGTTAAATACGCATCATTTTCATTTTCAATTGCGCGTTTAACTTCATTAGGCGTGCTCGCTGCTAAAATAGCTAATGCAGATTTAGGACCAATTCCAGTCACCTTTATTAAACTTAAAAACATATCTTTTTCTTCTTCATCAATAAAGCCGTATAACAATTGAGCGTCTTCTCGTACAATTAACGACGTATAAACTTTAATAGATTGATTAAGATGCTTTTGAAAACGATATGAGTTTGGGGTCTGAATTTCATATCCCACACCCGATGTTGTCTCAATGATGATGTGAGTTGGATAAAGTGCCGTTAAATTCCCAAAGATATATGCATACATCGTAACTACTCCTTATAAATTCATTCCGATAATATCTACATTATAAATATTTTCCATTTGTCTTAATGTGTTAATTAATTCATAGGGATTAATTTTCGCTTTACTCCCATCTAATGTCAGTGTAATGGATGCTTTATTATTAATAGGGACGCTTTGATGAATTGTGAGCACAGAAAGTTGAAGCTCTGACAATTTTTCAAGGATACTTGCCAGAATTCCAACCTTATCAATAACAAATAAAATAATGGTATAAGCTTCTGTACGTTTACGAACTTCATCTAATGGAAAGATAGTGTCTCTATATTTGTAGAATGCACTGCGTGAACAATCATGCATATCAACTGCTTCTTGGATTGTCAGTGATGGGTCATTTTTTAATGAGGATTTTACTTGTAGTACACGCTTCACGACGTAAGGTAAAACATCCTCACGAATAACATAAAATTGATGTTTCATACGCGCATTAGGCGCCTCCTGTTCATTATTCGACAAATTCAAACTCTCCTCCAAGAATACGTACAATATCACCATTCTCTGCACCACGCTCACGTAAAGCGTCATCGATACCCATTGAACGCATTTGTCTAGCGAAACGTCGCACTGCTGGGTCACTATTAAAGTCGGTCATTTTAAACATACGTTCTATCGCATTACCACTTACGACATAAGCACCATCATCATCTCTCGTAATTTTAAATTGATCTTGTGAAGGTGTGTGTTTATAAACAACACGATTGACACCGATATCCTCTTCTGTCGCAGAAAAATCAACATCTTTGACCTTATCAAGTGTATTCGCTATTTCATAAAGTAATTGATCAATATTTTCACGTGTATATGATGAAATTGGAATGATTTTAACCGGTTGATTAAGTTTCTTTTTAAATTGTTCCAACTGGTCATACGCTTCTGGTATATCCATTTTATTGGCAACAATGATTTGTGGACGTTCTTCTAATCGCTGGGCATAAGCTTTAAGCTCTTGATTGATAATCGTATAATCCTCATAAGGATCACGGCCTTCTAAACCGCTCATATCAATCACATGCACAATTACCTTTGTTCTTTCAACATGCCTTAAAAATTGATGTCCTAAACCGACACCTTCAGATGCTCCTTCAATCAAACCTGGTAAATCAGCCATAACAAAACTACGTTGGTCAGGCGTAACAACAACACCTAAATTAGGTTGAATGGTTGTAAAGTGATAAGCGCCAATTTTCGGTTTCGCTTTTGAAACGATTGAAAGCAGTGTTGATTTCCCAACACTTGGAAACCCGACAAGACCCACATCAGCAAGAAGCTTAAGTTCCAACGTCACTTCTATTTCTTCGCCAGGTTCACCATTCTCACTAAAATCTGGTGCCGGGTTTTTAGGCGTCGCAAAGCGTGAGTTACCACGACCTCCACGGCCTCCTTTTGCGATAACTGCACTTTGCCCATGTTCCACTAAATCAGCTAATGTTTGTTCTGTTTCAACATCTTTGACAATCGTTCCAGGCGGCACTTTTAAAACAAGATCCTCTGCATTTTTACCATGCATATTACTACTTTGACCATTTTCGCCTTTTTTAGCCTTAAAGTGTCGTTGATATCTAAAGTCCATGAGCGTGCGCAATCCTTCATCTACTTGGAAAACAACTGACGCACCACGCCCGCCATCACCACCGGCTGGCCCTCCAAAAGGAACATACTTTTCCCGGCGATATGCCGTAATACCATTCCCGCCATCACCCGCTTTTAATGATATTTTAACTTGATCTACAAACATATTTTCACCTCTTTTTCGATTTTTTGTTTTATTTTAAACGTAAGTCTCTTACTTTACGTTTGACTCTCATTTTGAAGCTATCATTATCTTTAGTTTAATCAATATAAAAAATAAACACCAGAAGTTACCTTCTGGTGTCAAAATTTGACAAATTATTCAGCAACTGCATATACAGAAACTTGTTTTTTGTCTCGACCTTTACGTTCGAATTTAACAACGCCATCGATTTTAGCGAATAATGTATCATCGCCACCACGACCTACGTTTTCACCTGGGTAAATCTTAGTTCCACGTTGACGGAATAAGATAGAACCACCAGTAACGAATTGACCGTCTGCACGTTTAGCACCTAAACGTTTAGATTCTGAGTCACGTCCGTTTTTAGTAGAACTTACCCCTTTTTTAGATGCGAAAAATTGTAAGTTTAATTTAAGCATGAGTTACACCTCACTTCAGATTTAATTTAATATACTCATTATATTCTTCTTCAATTGTTTGTAAAGAAACTAACATTGACTGGAGTATCAACTGTGCCTGCTCATTTGATGTATCAACAGATCTCACATGAAAATATCCACCGTCATCACTGTAATCAATATCTGGTCTTTCTGCAGTAAGTCCGATAATAGCATTAACGCTACCGAAAACTACTGCTGAAGCACCAGCGCAAACAATGTCTTGACCATGCTCAGCAAAGTCCGCATGACCGTCCATTATGACATCTGTTATCTGACCTTCGTCATTCAATTTAATGTCAACATTAATCATAATTAAGCGTTAATCTTATCGATTGTTAACTTAGTATATGGTTGACGATGGCCTTTTTTGCGTTTTGAATCTTTACGACGACGGTAAGTAAATACAGTGATTTTTTTACCGCGACCTTGTTTGTTTACAGTTGCAGTGACAGTTGCGCCTTCAACTGTAGGAGCGCCAACTTTAACGTTGTCTCCACCGACGAATAAAACTTTATCAAAAGTGAAAGTGTCACCTTCGTTTACGTTTAATTTTTCAACGTAAATTTCTTGACCTTCTTCAACTTTTACTTGTTTTCCACCTGTTTCAATAATAGCAAACATACTTTGCACCTCCTAATTATAAGTCACGCCATATATAGGTGACATTTTGTACTTAAAACCTATATTTGAGCGGTTGTATGTAGCTATGAACTACTCAACTACTGAATCATACCATTCGTATTACTTCGTGTCAATAGTACTTAATTGATTTATGAAGCGATTAAAAATGAAATACATAAAGATTAATAAAAGACTGTTCAGTATCAATGTAGGTAAGATACGGAAAACTAAAAATCCAAACATATTTAAATCAATTAATCCTAATAGACTATAGATGACCATGACAAAAATTTCTAAGAATATCACGCCGAGTAGAATCATGCCATAAAGCATTGTATGATCTCTGAAAAAAACTTTTAAGAATTTATCGGCAATGAGTATGGACACAATGTAACCGAATAAATAAACACCATAAACTTGACCGAAATATAAATCTTGCATAATACCTAATAAGACACCTAAAATTAATGCGGTACTTGTATTTTTATAAATCGCAATAATCATTAAAAATAAAAAGCTCAAATGTGGCACTAATATAAATGAAAAGTGACCTATTGTAATCGGTGATAAAAAGGTAAGCAACGTATCTAGATAAAACATCAATAAGCCTATAAGTACATAATAAATCGATTTCATTATGAATTGTCACCCTTATCGTTAATCACTGTTTTAGGATCTCTTTTAGCTATATAAACATGAGAAAAATGATTCATGTTTGCGCCCGTCTTAATAGAAACTTGCTTTGATAAACCATATTGATCGTTTTGAACCTTTTCGACTTCACCTACGTAAAGTCCTTTAGGCAATTGATCCCCTAAACCACTCGTTACAACTTTATCGCCCTCTTTAATATCTTCATTATTATCTATATCACTAACAATAAGTTGATTTGTTTTATCATCATAGCGATCAATTAAGCCAAACACCTCATCTGAACCATGCTGGATATTTACTGACAAACGGTTAGTACGCCCCTTTGTTGTAATTAAATTGATTTGTGACGAAAATTGATTCACTTTCGCAACACGACCGACTAAACCATTGGCTGTCATAACAGCCATATTTTCTTTAATACCAGATTTTTTTCCTTTATCAATAACAACAGTATTTAACCATTGATCCGGTTGGCGTGCAATCACACCTGCTGAAATAGGCTCATACTCTGAAATATCACTCATATCGAGTTCTTTTTTGAGTTTTTTATTTTCTGATTTAAGTCGTTCATTATCAGCTTGTAATTGTTTCTCTTTATTTGTAGGCGCTTCACTTTTATGGAATATGTCTGTAATAGATCCCGCTACAAATTGGACTGGATAAGAGAAAATACGTTGCCCGAAAGAAATGGTATCACTTGCATATTGTTCAGGAACCGATTGGGTATTTGATCTGATAGATAATCCAACTAAAGCGATAAAAAGTATTAGTGCACAAAACAACACAACGAGTTTGTTGTTTTTAAAAAAATTGGACAACCTCAACACCTCATATTATATGTAAATATATTACTGCTCCTATTTTATATTACTCTTGTTAGTAAATAAAGTACAAGGGTGTGTTGTAATAACATCATTATGATTTTCGAATATGATAACTTGAATGATACTATGATTTTCAAATTAAAATTGGTCTATTTCAAGCAAAGGTCACGTGTATTTGTACGTTTAAAACAAAAAACGCCGAAAATGTAAGGCATTAAGCTTACCCTTTCGGCGTATCTCTCAATTAGAATGTGATAACTTATCACTGAGTTACAAAATGATAGTTAAAATCTCATGCAGTTAACTGAAGATTGATCTGTAGTTATTCTTACTGACGTTGCCCTTTTGAATGTTGATCCTCTTGATCTTCTTTGTAGAGGATTTCATTTTTACGCCATTCAGAAAATAATCTTTGTGCTTTTCGCTGCTCGTTTTGTTGTTTTGCATGATTAGTTTTCATTTTTACCACTCCTCTATGAGATTTCACAATCACAGCCTAACGTAAATAGACTCTGTTTTCAAACTTGCTACCATCGAGAACTTTTAATCAGCTTCATCTTGCTGATAAGCTTCTAAGGGTTGCAAAGATATCGGATGCCCAAGCTGATTTAAATCGTCATACAAATCGTGCTCCGTTGTGTAAATTCGCATATTCTTCTCACCGAAACGGTACAAAATAAATTGGGAATCTCTTTCAGCTATTAAATATTCTTGATCATAACCAAGACGAGACATATCATTGACTTGCATAAATTCGTATTTATCTACCCAATTAAAAACATTTCTCATCTGACTCTTGGGAACATTTCTAAACATGTCATTTTCTTGTTGAACATATTTTCGACCATTCACTGGGATTTCATATCCTTCATTATCAACCGTTTGATAAACTTCTTTATCTTTCATTGGATTCCACGGTTCATTTTTAATCTGAGGAAAATACTTTAATGCAGTAAAAACGAGGGCTAAAAATAAAAAGACAACCATGAGTAGTTTGAATAAGCTTTTAAAAATCCGCATGCATGCCCTCCACTATATTTTCATTATATTCATCTTACTTCATTCATTGTATTATCATTATAATGGCTTTATTTGATTTTAGCATCCATCTTAAGCATGAAATAAATATAACTTTAGAATGATGCTATTTTCATACAAAACGATTATTATAGAGATATAGGGAGTGACATTGATGAGTATTCTCACATTATTTTTAATTATATTATTGATCGTTTTGCTATTCAGAGTCAGTATTACAATAATAAGATTTATAATAAAAGTAGGATTAGTTGTATTAGCCTTATATTTATGTTATAAATTTGGTACGTGGCTTATTGGAAATTTTCAACTTTAGTAACAAAAGGCTCATGCAATGTTGCATGAGCCTTTTGTCTTTATAAGTCAATCTCGCTTAAAATAGATACATAGTTGCTATCCCCTACAATAATGTGATCAAGCACATCAATCCCCATCGCTTCTCCACATCCAATCAGTCTTTTAGTCGTTTCAATATCTGCTTTAGATGGCGTAACATCTCCAGAAGGATGATTATGTAGTACAATAATGGCATGCGCCGACCATTTTAAAGCTGTTTTAAAAATTTCTCTTGGATGAATGACTGCACTATTCAATGTACCGATAAACAAAGTTTGCTCGTGAATAATTTGATGCTTTGTGTTTAATATAATAAGAACAAAATGCTCTTGATGACATCCATTAAACTTGGGATAAAAACGTTCCGCTATTTGTTGTGGTGTACGTATTGGTTCTGATAGTGTACGTGTTTTTTCTTGTGCTAACCGCTGGCATATTTCAAATACAGATAAAAGTGTGACAGCTTTATTTCTCCCAATCCCTTCAAATGATTCCAATTCTGCTAAAGATAAATTCTTGATTTGTGACAGTGACTGGCATTGAGACAATATATTAGAAGCAATATCTATACTAGATTGCCCTCTGCTCCCTGTATTTATTAAAATTGCTAGTAGTTCAGTGTTGGATAATGCTTGACTACCAAATTGTATTAAACGTTCTTTAGGTTTTTCATCAATTGATAAATCACGTATTCTTGTCATAGAATACCTCCGTAAAAATTAATTAAGTGAGGATAAAACGAGGTGATCAATATAAATGATACAAATATAGAAGGAACTAATGGTATACAATGTGTCATTTTTGATTTTAATAAAAGTGTGAGCAGGTAAAAGAAACATCCGACTGGAAAAATCAACTCTAAAAATAAATATAAAAAAGGCATTGGGAAAAAGAAAATCATCACAAGGCATAATTTTATATCACCAAAACCGATTAAATGGTTTTGAATGAGGCCTATAAAAAAGAGTGATAAAAATAAAATAACATGTTGTAAATCAACATAGAGGTGATGCGATAAATAAAGCAGAAGAACAAAAAGTAAAACTAAAAAGCGATGTTGGACAATCATACTATGTAAATCAATCACTCCAATTGTTAAAAGCATCAGTCCAACTGCATAAAATATTTCAGTTGATACATAAATGGGAAAGATTGTAGGATAGACGAGCAATATCCCTCCCAGTAATTCTCCAATTAAAAGCGATCTAGGAATTGGCTGGCTACAATAGCGGCAACGTCCACTGAAAAGTACGAAGCTAACTATCGGTATGAGATCCGTCATTTTAAGTTGATGAAAGCAATGGATACATCGTGACCTTTTAATTAAATGCTTTATTTTCAGGTTAGGATGTTCGGCAAATTGAAGTAAAAAACTCATAGAAATACAGCCAACAAGAAATAGCGTAAAATACTGCAATTAAGCACCTCGTATCTAAGAATTTACGAAACGTGTCAACTCTAGGCGTCAACATTTGAGTGTCATCATTATAGCGTGTCGTTATTTCAAGGGTCAAATTTGCAAAAATGAAATATAGCGTACCTAAACTAAGCAAATTGAAAAAACCATTTCATAAACAGGCAATACACATTAACCTGCTATGAAATGGCTTATTTTTATGCGTTAAATGCAATTTTAGATTTAATTTCACTAATGAAATAAAGGCTACCCGTAATAAGTAATGCCTCACCTTTATATTCGCGAATAAATGCGACAAAGTCATCCACGATCGATTTGTTTCCGAACTCAACTTCATCATATAATGTTTGTTTCGGTAAAGCTTTTGGAAAATCAAACCCTGTGACATAAATATGCTTAGCAATATTTTGAAAAGCATCAAGCATATGATGGATGGGTTTGCCTTCAATGGCAGCAAATAATACATCTACTTTTTCTAAATCATAATATTTTTCGATTGTGTCGACCAATGCATCCACACTTTCTTTATTGTGTGCACCATCAATAATGATGAGTGGCTCTTCTGAAACTTGCTCAATACGACCTGTCCAATAAGCTTGCTCAATGCCATCAATCATTTTGTTGAAATCCAAATTGATGACATTTTGCTCATATAATTCTATCAAAGCTGTTATGACGAGTGAGGCATTTTCTTTTTGATGCTCTCCAAGCATATGAAGCGCTAGATTTTCTAATTCATAGTCTTTATAGCGATAAGTAAATTCATCCCCTTCAGACTTAATTAAAATATCACGATCAAATTCTAATGCTTTTGCGTTCAGTCTCTCTGCTGTATCGCGAAAAAGTTTTAAAGCCTCTTCGTTTTTGATCGCGTAAACAATTGGGGTGTTGGCTTTTATGATTGCAGATTTGTCTTTAGCAATGTCAAGATACGTTTGTCCAAGAATATCGGTATGGTCTAAACCAATACTCGTTAAGATGCTAATCAGCGGTTGGATAACATTTGTAGAATCATTTTTAACACCTAAGCCTGCTTCCACAATAACAAAGTCGACAGGATGTACTGCTCCGAAATATAAATACATCATCGTTGTAATAATTTCGAATTCAGTTGCTACACCCAATTCAGTTTCTTTGTCCATTGCTTCACTTACAGGTTTAACACGTTCAACTAATGCTACAATTTCATCGTTCGTAATGGGTATACCATTTAAACTAATTCGTTCATTGAAAGTCTCTATATAAGGCGACGTAAATGTACCCACTTGGTAATCGTTTTTCATTAATGCTTCACGCATGTATGCTACAGTAGAGCCTTTACCATTAGTCCCACCAATATGAATAGCGTTAATACGGTGTTGAGGGTTTCCCAGTCTTTCGAGCATCCATTCCATACGTTTTACGCCAGGCTTAATACCGAATTTAGTTCTTTCATGTATCCAATATAAACTGTCTAGATAATTCATAACTAAGACTCCTACGCTTTTAATTGTTCAATTCTTGCTTTAACACCATCATATTTTTCTTGGTATTTGACTTGTTTCTCTTTCTCTTCATTAATAATTTTTTCCGGCGCTTTATTAACAAAGTTTTCATTTGCTAGTTTTTTATTGACACGATCTAATTCTTTTTGCCATTTTTCTAGGTCTTTTTCTAAACGCTCTAATTCTTTATCCATATCAATTAAACCTTCAATTGGTAAAATGACTTCACCTGCTGCAACGATAGATGTCATTGCTTTATCAGGAATTTCGATTTGAGTGGCAATCTCGAGTTCACTCGGATTACAGAAGCGTTGTAAATAGTGTTGGTTTGCTAACAATAACTGTTGAATTTTTTCATTTTTCGCTTTAATTTTAATCGGAATTTCTTTTGATAATGGTGTGTTTACTTCTAAACGAGACTGACGTACAGATTTAATAATTTCAACTAATTGTTCCATAACGTCTTTACTCTCTTCGAAATTAAACGCATCATTAACTGTTGGCCACGCACTTGTCACTATAGACTCACCTTCATGTGGCAAGTTTTGCCAAATATGTTCTGTTACGAATGGCATGAATGGATGTAACAGGCGCATCATGCGATCTAAAGTATAACTTAACACTGAGCGTGTTACGTTTTTCTGTACTTCGTCGTCACCATTCATTGGTATTTTACTCATTTCAATATACCAGTCACAAAACTCATCCCAAATAAAATTATACAATACACGGCCAACTTCGCCAAACTCGTATTTATCACTTAATTGAGTCACTGTTTCGATTGTTTCATTTAAACGAGTCAAAATCCACTGATCTGCTACTGATAGATTTTGAGATAAATCGATATCTTCAAAACGGAATGTTTCACCAATATTCATTAAACTAAATCGAGCAGCATTCCATATCTTGTTAATAAAGTTCCAAACTGACTCTACTTTTTCAGTTGAATAGCGTAAATCATGCCCCGGTGAAGATCCTGTGGCTAAGAAATAACGAAGACTGTCTGCACCATATTGATCAATGACATCCATTGGGTCAACACCATTACCTAAAGATTTACTCATTTTACGCCCATCTTCTGCGCGTACTAGTCCATGTAATAATACATCACTAAATGGCTTTTCACCTGTAAACTCTAAACCTTGGAAGATCATACGTGCTACCCAGAAGAAAATAATATCATATCCTGTTACTAGTACTTGTGTTGGATAAAATCTTTGATAATCTTCAGCTGTTTCGTCAGGCCACCCAAGTGTAGAAAAAGGCCATAACGCACTAGAAAACCAAGTATCTAATACATCCTCATCTTGTGTCCAATTTTCAATGTCTTCAGGCGCATTTTCACCAACATAAATCTCACCTGTTTCATTGTGATACCAAGCAGGTATTTGATGTCCCCACCAAAGTTGACGAGAAATAGTCCAATCTCTTATTTCTTCCATCCAACGGTTAAAAGTTTTTTCAAAACGTGCAGGAACGAATTCGATTCGTCCATCTGTTTTTTGATTATTCAAAGCTTGTTCTGCTAATGGTGCCATTTTAACGAACCATTGTGTCGATAAATAAGGTTCAACAACAGCACCCGAACGTTCAGAATGTCCAACTGAATGTACGTGATCATCGATTTTAATTACAAGTCCTTGATCCAACAAATCTTTAACGAGTTGTTTACGACATTCAAAGCGATCTAGACCAGCGTATTTCCCTGCTTCTTGATTCATACATCCAGATTCATCCATTACGACAATACGTTCTAAGTCATGACGATTCCCAATTTCAAAGTCATTTGGATCATGTGCAGGTGTCACCTTCATTGCCCCGCTTCCAAATTCTTGGTCAACATATTCATCAGCTAAAACAGGAATCTCACGGCCAACAATTGGTAAAATAACATTTTTACCGATAACTTCTTTGTAACGCGCATCATCGGGATGTACAACGATTGCAGTATCGCCTAGCATCGTTTCTGGACGTGTCGTTGCAATTTCAATATACCCTTCACCATCCGCAAACGGATATTTAAAATGATAGAATTTACCATTAACATCTTCGTGAATGACTTCAATGTCAGATAGTGCTGTTTTCGCTACAGGGTCCCAGTTAATGATACGTTCACCACGGTAAATTAATCCTTTCTTATACATATCAACAAATACTTTACGTACCGCTTGACTTAAACCAGAGTCGAGTGTGAATCTCTCTCTCGAATAATCTAAGCCAAGTCCGAGTTTAGCCCATTGTTGACGTATAAAATCGGCATATTCTTCTTTCCAATCCCACGCTTTTTCTAAAAACTTTTCTCTGCCAATATCATGTCTCGAAATGCCTTCTTCTCGCATTTTTGCTTCAACTTTTGCTTGTGTCGCAATTCCAGCATGATCCATACCAGGTAAATAAAGGGTTTCATAACCTTGCATTCGTTTCATACGTGTTAAAATATCTTGCAATGTCGTATCCCAAGCATGTCCTAAATGTAATTTTCCAGTTACATTCGGCGGTGGAATAACAATTGTATATGTGGGTTGTTCTGAATTTTGATTAGGTTTAAATAACTCTTGTTCTACCCATTTTTGATATCGACCCGCCTCAACTTCTTGCGGGTCATATTTTGGTTTCATTTCCATAAGAATCCTCCTTCAAATAAAAAAACATCCTGTCCTAATCATAGGACGGATGTTCCGCGGTACCACCTAAATTCAATAATGCGTACGCACTATTGCACTCTTACGATTAACGCTCATAACACGCTTTAACCTACTTTACTTTCAGCTAAAGTTCAACGTGGGCTACCTTCAATAACGTCTTTTATGTACTCTCAGCAAACGTACACTCTCTAAAAAAAGACAACCATCTACTCTTCCCAAATTCTACTATTAATTTAATTCTTATAGTATACTGAAACGACAATGAAGTCAATACAAGGAGGTATAAAAACGTGAATCCCTGTGCATTCGGTAGTCAAGATCCAGTATATATCGATTATCATGATCACTTTTGGGGAAAGCCATTATATGATTCTCGCGCACTATTTGAACTTCTAGCATTAGAATCCCAACATGCAGGTTTATCTTGGCTAACAATACTCAAAAAGAAAGATGCTTACAAATCAGCATTTTATCAATTTGATCCATATAAAATTGCACAAATGACATCATCAGATATCGATCAATTGATGTCATTCCCTAATATCATACATCATCGTAAAAAGTTAGAAGCAATCGTTTTTCAAGCCAAAGGTTTTATTGAAATTGAAAAAGACTATGAAAGCTTTAGTCATTTTATATGGTCATTTGTTAATGGTGCGCCCATTGATTTTCAATATGAAACCGTTGAAGCGCGTATTACAGTGAACGATACATCCAAGAAATTGTCAAAGTCACTGAAAGAATACGGGTTTCAATTTATCGGTCCTGTAACTGCGTTTTCTTTTATGGAAGCTGCTGGCCTTTATAATAGCCATTTGATTTCTTGTCCGAACCGTTAACACATATATGAATATGAAATCAATAAAATACGAAAAAAGGATAGCAGTCACGTTAAAAAGTGTGATTGCTATCCCTTTTGAATGAATAAAATGAATTAATTTACATTAAGACGTACTTCTTTTATTTTTACGATCTTGATATTTAAATATAAAACTGATTAACGGTGCAATCAGAAAGAGTATGAAGAATATACGGAAAATATGATAGCTTGAAATCATAGCGACATCTCCACCGGTATCTAATGCGACTAATACAATTTGACTCATTCCCCCAGGTGCTGCACTTAAAAACAGATTATTAATCGACGCTGGATTAAATAAATGAATCAAAATGACCATTAAAAGTGTACCAAATATAAGTAAAATATTTTGATACGCAATTGCGACTGCAATTCTGCCTTTAAGTTGCCCAGTTAAATGCGCAATTTGAATACCTACACGAATCATATAGATAATTTGAGCTCCTGCAATAATTGGCGCATCAAGCGTAAAAGTCCGTTCAGTTACCATATTCCAAACTATAAGCACTAAAATAGGTGCAAGTAACATTTTTGTTGGAAAGTGAATCCACTTCATCAGAATATAAACAACACAAATACCTAATCCAATGATTAAAATATCCTTGAATGTTAAAACTTCAGTTAACAGGTGCATTTGTTGCATTTCTTTTTGACTACCGTTTGCATCTTTAAAGAAATATGAGATAAACGGAACTAAAATAACAACAAATATAATACGTGACGTTTGTGTCAGGCTGACAACAAGTATATCTGTGCGCTTGTTTTCTTCGGCCATCACAAGCATCTGGCTTAATGCACCTGGTATGACACTTAATAAAGCTGTTTCTCTATTGACCTTCGCAATTTTTCTAAAGCCTATAGAAACAATAAGAGACAAAACAAGTAACAAGACGCTCACTAATATAATTGAAAACCAATCATTTTTAATATCATCGATTACAGTTTTTGTAAAAGATGTCCCAATTTGAACGCCCAACATGATAAGTCCAAATTCGCTTAGCCATTGTGGCCAATTCACTTCTAACTTCAAAACTTTAATCACAAATAAACTGGCAAGTATCGGTCCAAACATCCATGGCAACATTAAATGGAGTCGTAATAATATAAGGCCAAAAATGATTGAGAGTCCAAGTACAATGAAATTATTAATGTGGTGTTTTCGTATCATGGTCCCTCCTATCATTTAAAGCACTTTTGTTTTTAATGATCATAAACAATAAAACTGGCATTTTATTGTTTATAGTACTTATAGTTATAAAAATTAATCCCATATTTATTCAGTTACTTTTGTAATTCGCTCTAAAGCTGTATCAAATGCTTTTAAAGTGTGTTGAATATCATCTTTTGTATGCGCTGTTGATAAAAACATACCTTCAAATTGTGATGGAGGTAAAAAGATACCTTGTTCTGCAAGCTCACGATAAAGAACGCGGAATAATTCAAGGTCTGAAGCATTTGCTTCCTTAAAATTCGTAACAGGGCCTTCATTTAAGAAAAATCCTATCATTGAACCTGCTCTGTTAACAGTTAATGGAATACTATAGCGATTAAAGATTTCTTTAAGTCCCTCTTCTAACATATCACCTAATTGATTAAAGTAGTCATAACTTTCTGGTGTCAATTGACTTAATGTCATGTAACCACTTGTCATTGCTAGAGGGTTTCCTGAGAGTGTCCCTGCTTGGTAAATATCACCACTTGGCGCGATATGATCCATAATCTCTTTACGACCACCAAATGCACCAACAGGTAAGCCGCCACCAATAACCTTACCTAAACATGTTAAATCAGGTATTACATCAAAATAACCTTGTGCACAATTGTATCCTACTCGAAAGCCTGTCATGACTTCATCAAAAATAAGTAATGCATCATTTTCTTGTGTGATGTCACGTAAACCTTGTAAGAAATCATTAATAGGCGGCACTACGCCCATATTACCTGATACAGGTTCTACGATAACTGCTGCAATATCATCACCATATTGTTCAAAAGCATAACGAACCGCATCTAGATCATTATAAGGAACGGTAATTGTATTTTTAGCTGTCCCTTCAGGCACCCCAGGAGAATCGGGCAAGCCTAGTGTTGCTACACCAGATCCTGCTTTGATTAACAGAGAATCACTATGACCATGATAATTACCCTCAAACTTGATAATTTTATTTTTACCTGTATATCCGCGGGCAAGTCGCAATGTATCTAACGTTGCTTCGGTACCAGAAGAAACCATGCGAACCTTTTCAATTGATGGTACACGTTCAATCACAAGTTCAGCAAGACGATTTTCTTCCAATGTCGAAGCGCCGAAACTTGTTCCACGGTCAACGACTTTGTGAATTTCTTCAATAACTTTCGGGTCGCGATGTCCTAAAATTAATGGGCCCCAACTTAAAACGTAATCAATATATTCGTTTCCGTCTATATCATAGATACGGCTTCCTTCGCCGTGATCCATAAAAATAGCGGGTGTATCTACAGATTTAAAAGCACGAACTGGACTATTCACACCGCCTGGCATGAGTTTTTCTGCTTTTTCAAAAGCTTTAATTGATTCACTATAACGCATGACGTGACCTCCTTTTATTCCTTATCTAAATATTGACAGATATCTTTAGCGAAATAAGTAATAATCATATCAGCACCTGCACGCTTCATAGAAATCATTTGTTCCATAACGACTTTTTCTTCATCAATCCAACCATTTAAAGCTGCTGCTTTTGTCATACTATACTCACCACTTACATTGTACGCCACAATTGGAACATTACTATGATTTCTAACATCTCGAATAATATCTAAATAGCTGAGTGCAGGTTTAACAATCATCATATCGGCACCTTCTTTAAGGTCAGATTCCAATTCTCGAAGTGCTTCTAGGCGGTTTGCAGGATCCATTTGATATGTCTTTCTATCTCCAAAAGAAGGTGCTGATTCTGCAGCATCTCTAAATGGACCGAAAAAGCTAGATGCGTATTTAATGCCATAACTCATAATTGGTATATTTTGGTATCCGGCTTTATCGAGCCCTTCACGTATAGCAATAACAAAGCCATCCATCATATTGCTTGGTGCAATTATATCAGCACCCGCTTCCACTTGAGAAATCGCAGTTTTCACTAATAAAGGTAAAGTTTTATCATTATCTACATCGTGTGTATGAGGGTCAATTAAACCGCAGTGGCCATGATCCGTATACTCACATAGACAAGTATCTGCGAGTATTAATAAGTCTTTATACATTGATTTAGCAATTCGTGTCGCTTTTTGTATCACACCATCTTCAACGTAAGCCCCTGTACCACAGCTATCTTTTTCATTAGGAATACCGAAAAACATGATTGCACGAATTCCAAAATCATATGCAGCTTGAATTTCTTCATGTAATAAATTCAAACTAATTTGATAAACGCCGGGTAAAGATTTAATTTCTGTTTTAACATCATCTTTTTCGACAACAAAAATAGGATAAATTAAATCTTCTTTTCTTAGATGTGTTTCTCTTACCATATCACGCATTGTACGTGATGATCTTAAACGTCTATGTCTATCAAATTCCATTATAAAACCCTCATTTCTATTATTTTATCCACAATTGATTCTAAAGTTTGAATTTGAGCAGTGCAACAATTGTTGCCATAGCTTTTGATTGCATTAGCGGTTTGTTTGCCTATAGCAAAGTAGTGACCAAAATGACGAGGTTGGTACTGCTGAAAAAAAGCATTTGCAGCTGAAGCGCTTGCAAACGTCACTGCATCAACAGCATTTTGATGAATACGATTATAAGCTTCATCAATATTTTGTTGTACTGGATGTGGTTGATAAAGATCAATTTTATGAACTTGACAACCTCTCATTTCAAGCGTTTGTTGTAACAACGGTCGTGCTAACTTGCTGGACGGCAAAAGGATTTGTAGTCCACTGACTACTGGGAATTCTTTTAAAAAGCCCTCTTGAGAATAGTCAGATGGATAAAAGTGGACATCTAAATGATTAGATTCACAAAATGCCTTCGTTTTTTGCCCAATGACTGCAAGATGGCGATAATTTAGTTGCTCCATATAAGGTAAAAAGTATCGAACAGCATTTTGAGAAGTCAAAATGAGCCAGTCGTAGTGCGTATCTAACAAGTGCGTATCAAAAGATAAAGTTTGCATCTCTACAAATGGCAAATGTTGAATTTCAACTCGCTCATCTACATACGGCTTTGTTTGTGTCATCACTACGACTGGCTTCATTTTATACACCTTCTTTATTCTTCGTTTAATGCTGCTATAATTTGATCTGCACCTTGGGCTTTTAATGTTTGACTCACTTTATTTCCCAATACAACAGGTTGATCCCCTATTTCAGTGTGCTCAAAGCGTTGTGTACCATCTGGTGACATGATTAAACCTGTAAAATGGATACGTTGTTTGTCATCTTTATACGCATAGCCACCAATTGGGACTTGGCAACTTCCATTCATTTCCTTCAAGAATGTACGTTCTGCAGCAACACAGTCAGCCACATCTTGATTATGTACCTTAGCAAGCAATGCCAATAATTCATAATCGTCTGATCGACACTCAATACCCAGTGCACCTTGACCAATCGCTGGAACAAGTTGTCCGTTATCAAGGTAAGACGTGACGATATCGTCAGACCAACCCATTCGTTTTAAACCTGCTGCAGCTAAAATAATCGCATCATAATCCTCTGAATGGAGCTTCTTTAATCGCGTATCGATATTGCCTCTTATCCATTTAATCTCGAGTTTTGGGTATTTCGCTAAAATTTGTGCACCACGTCGCAGTGAACTAGTACCAATAATACTACCATCAGGCAACTCATTGAGTGGCACATGATTTTTAGCGATATAAGCATCAAAAGGATTCTCTCGATCCGGGATACACCCTAATGTAAGACCTTCAGGTAATTCACTAGGTACATCCTTTAACGAGTGTATCGCAAAGTCGATTTGATGATTAAATAATTCATTTTGAATTTCTTTTACAAATAAGCCTTTGCCACCTACTTTTGATAACTGTCTATCGACTATTTGATCGCCTTTAGTTACAATTTCTTTAATTTCAATATCCAAATCAGGCTCAATTGCTTTTAAACGATCGATAAACTGTTGACTTTGGGTAAGCGCAAGTTGGCTTCTTCTTGAACCGACAATTAGTTTACGCATTGAGTTTTCCTCCAATAAAAATTCGTTACACACCTGTCCATTGATGGAACGTTGATAATTGAGTGACGACAATCAAGTTAAACATACAGCCTAAAAATAACATAATATTCAACTGAATTAAAAAGTATTGCTTAAATCGATGTGTGAGTCGTAAAGCAATAAATATAGAATAAGCCACAAAAATAATTAATGATGAGATAACTTTCAAATCGGCGAAAATATGGAAACCGATTGAATTCATTCCCCATAATATTCCTAATAACAAGCTTATAAACATAATGATTGTGCCAACAAGAGAACTGTAAAATACAATTTTTTCAAGTGTTCCGATACTACTTATTCGAAAATAATTTTGATTAAAACGCTTTTGTTTTAAATTACGATATTGAATCAAATAGATGATTGCATTTACAAATGCAACTGCAAAGATCACATAGCTTAGTAAAGCGAGTGATATATGGAAAACAAGGAGCTCATTCATGACTGTGAGTCGCGTTCCGCCCATTTTAAATTGTTGTGGATGAAACGTATGAATGGTCATAAAGATAAAACCAATTACATTTAAAAATGCAATCATAAAGTCAGATTGTCGCATCACTGACATAATGAAAGTAATTGTCAGTATTAACCACGTTAAAACATAAAAACTCTCTACTAGAGATGTTAACGGCAGTTGTTTTTGCCATGTAATAAACATAGTTAAAGAGACTGTTTGACAAAACCAAACAATCCCTAATGCATAAAAACCAATATTTTGCACACGATAATTTTTTTGGAACACGTCTATAATTAAACAAACCATGCTCACTAAATAAATCAATAATATTATTTCATGAAACCGTATAAAAAAGGTCTCTTCCATAGCATCACCGCTTGTTAAGTTTCAAAATTAAGTAATCTCTCTCTTAAAAGTGTTCTTTTTTTCTCAATGGCTTGAGATTTATAATCCGCTTCAACTTCTAAATCAAAAATTTCTTTAAATAATTGAAGCTTAGCATCTGCGTTTCGATCGTCACTTATTTCTTTGGCTTGCTTGATTGGGTCTTTCAACATTTGATTAATAATACTTTTCGTATGTTTAGAAACAACTTTACGATCACGTTCAGACATATTAGGTAACTTACGGTCTATGCTATCCATCGTCTCTTGTTGAATTAACATTGCTTTTTCTCGTAAAGCACGAATAACAGGAACAACGCCTAACATTCTCACCCATTCATTATGTTTTTCAATTTCAGACGGTATACGCGCTAAGATTTGGTCTGCTGCTTTACGACGTTCACGTAAATTTGCATCAACGAGACCTTTTAAATCATCAACATCGTAAATAAACAACTCTGTATCATTTGCTTCAAATGGTTCGATATCTCTCGGAACTGCAATATCAATGAGTACTTTTTGAGCTGTTTTCGCCACAGCCTGACACATTTCTAACATGTCTTGCGTAATAATAAATTGTTCAGAACTTGTAGAACTGATTACGATATCTGATTTCACGAGAAAATCACCTAACGCATCCCATTCAGCATAATGAACCCCGTATTGATCCGCTAATGATTTTGCGCGTGATAATGTACGATTAATTATCGTAACCTCACTTACACCAGCACCTTTTAAATTGAGCAATGACAATTCTGCCATTTCACCAGCGCCAATCACTAACGCATGCTTTTTATTAAGTTTACCGAACATCTTTTTCGCAAGTTCCACAGCACCGTAAGATACACTAATTGTGTTGTCAGCGATATCTGTTTCATGGTGTGCCTTTTTACTAAAAGTAATCGCTTGCTTAAACAACTCATTAAATATAGTGCCCGTAGTTCCTGCTTTTTGAGCTGTAAAGAAAGCATCTCTCATTTGACCAAGTATCTGAGTTTCTCCTAGGACAATTGAATCTAACCCAGAAGCAACTTTAAATAGATGTTCAATAGCATCATTTTCTGTTTTAACTTCAGAAATGGCTTTTATCTCATCTACCTCAAAATTAAATTGTCTCGCCAAAAATCGTTGAATGTAATAACGGCCCGTATGAATTTGATCGACTACAGCATAGACTTCAGTACGGTTACAAGTTGATAAGATCACGTTCTCTAATATAGACTTTGTTTCAAACAGTGATTCGTGGACGCTAAGCATATTTTCTTCTTTAAATGCTAGCTTCTCACGACATGTAACATCAGCTGTTCGATGATTTACACTTACTGCTATTAAATACATGTTTATGCCCCCATATAATCTACAATAACTACATTATAACACAGATTAGATTCATTCTAATTAAAAAAAGAAACTTTAATTTGATGATTTAAAGATTTATTGAAGCACGAATGACTTAGGGTTAGAAAAGAAAGATAAAATGGCTTCGTTATAAAACCTCATCTTATGCTGTCCTTACGTATATTGACATGCTTTAATAAAATAACATATGTACTTCGAAGTCGTCTTTATGCTTCTAAAAATTCTTGGATTGTAGACCAAATCAAATCTTGCTTCTTTTTCTCAATTGAAGAATAACTAATAATTTGATCCCCTTTTTCCAACTTTAGTTTTTCTTTAATGATTTTAATATGCTTTTGGACTTTCCCTTTTGGAATTTTATCTTCTTTTGTCGCAATGATTAATGTTGGGATGTCATAGTACTTTAAAAAATCATACATGAGCACATCATCTTCAGTCGGCGGATGACGAAGGTCAACAAGTTGTATCACTAGTTTTAACTGTTCTCGTGTTGTGATATAAGTTTCAATCATTTTACCAAATGCTTCACGCTGTTTTTTACTTACTTTGGCATACCCATAACCTGGCACATCAACAAAAATTAATTGTTCATCAATATTGAAAAAGTTGAGTGTTTGTGTTTTACCTGGCTGTTGTGAAGTTCTAGCCATATTTTTGCGTCCAATCATGCTATTGATAAATGTCGATTTACCAACGTTAGAGCGCCCGCTTAGTGCCACTTCGGGCAAACCGAGATCGGGATATTGTTCTGGCTTTACTGCACTTATTAATAAATCGACATGGTTTGGATTAATTTTCACTTTAATTTCACCTCTTTTATTTTTATTATAAAAAAAGCTGAGACATAATCCATTTGATTATGAGACTCAGCTTTGCAACAATAAACAAAAACATGCGCAAACTTAAAAAAGAAATAAATTTCGGAACAACCTTTTATCCCATTATTCTTTTAAATTTACCCTTGGCTTATGCAGAAGTTTTTGTCACGTTAACGAGATTACCTTCAGAATCATAGAGTTCTGGCTCAGTTTCATTAACAATTGTTTCTTTAGTAATAACAACTTTCACGACATCTTCAGTCGAAGGAATATCGTACATGATATCTATCAATGCTTCTTCAATAATAGAGCGTAGACCACGTGCACCTGTTTTACGTTCTATTGCTTTTTCACTTATTGCTGCTAATGCTTCGTCAGTAAACTCTAAAGAGACACCATCTAATTCAAGCATTTTTGTATACTGCTTAACAAGTGCATTTTTAGGTTGCGTTAAAATATTTTTAAGCGCTTCGACATCTAATGTTTCAAGGTTTGCAACAATAGGTACACGACCAATAAACTCAGGAATTAAGCCATACGTTTGTAAATCTTCTGGTCGAATTTGTTCGAGTAAACTCGCTTCATCATAATTTGAAACTTCGTTACTTGCGAAACCGATAACTTTTTCACCTAGGCGGCGTTTAATGACTTCGTTAATACCATCAAATGCACCACCTAAAATAAAGAGAATATTTGTTGTGTCAATTTGAATAAACTCTTGGTTCGGATGCTTACGTCCACCTTGTGGCGGTACACTTGCAGTTGTACCTTCTAAGATTTTGAGCAATGCCTGTTGGACACCTTCGCCAGAAACGTCACGTGTAATAGACGTATTCTCAGATTTACGTGCGATTTTATCAATTTCATCGACATAGATAATACCTTTTTCGGCTTTATCAATATCGAAATCAGCTGCTTGTATTAAACGTAACAGAATATTTTCAACATCTTCACCTACGTATCCAGCTTCTGTCAAACTTGTGGCATCAGCAATAGCAAACGGTACATTTAATGTACGTGCCAATGTTTGTGCCAATAATGTTTTACCACTACCTGTAGGCCCAATTAAAGCGACATTACTTTTTTGTAATTCTACGTCGTCATCTTTAGGTCCTAACTGTTGAACACGTTTATAATGATTATAAACTGCGACTGCTAAAGATTTTTTAGCTTTTTCTTGGCCGATGACATAATTATTCAATTGCTCCATGATTTCTTTTGGTGTGGGTAGTTCTGTTAATTCTTCTGTTTCTTGTTGACTTAATTCTTCTTCAACGATTTCAGAGCAGAGTTCGATACATTCATTACAAATATAGACACCGCTCCCTGCAACTAACTTTTTAACTTGATCCTGATCTTTACCACAGAAAGAACATTTTAAGTTTTCTTCATCTTCATTGAATTTAAACATACTTTATTACACCCCTGTT
This sequence comes from Staphylococcus coagulans, assembly GCF_022557135.1. Taxonomy (NCBI): domain Bacteria; kingdom Bacillati; phylum Bacillota; class Bacilli; order Caryophanales; family Staphylococcaceae; genus Staphylococcus; species Staphylococcus coagulans. Next base: position 1,195,625 of record NZ_CP092966.1, on the reverse strand, counting down.
CTTTAACGACTATACTAGAATGCATTCTATTACGCAAATATAGTTTCTTTCAAGTTATTTGCATTACGTTGCATCATTGGACTAGTCATTAACTTCTTAGCCTTAACTGTAATGTATTTTGTAAATAGCAAGAAACCATTAACAAGTGATGCTTACTACTTTATTATATACAATTCCCTTAGTTCTTTCATATCAATTGAAATTCTAATCGCTGATTCTATATTAACTATGCATCTCATCGAATTTGAAATAGCCAATAAACGAAAATGAGAGTGGGATTATAGAAAACTTTGAGTTCAAGAATTCAATATCCCACCCCCTCAAGGGTCAATTTATTACAGTTGCGCTAGTCAACATTGAGTGAATGTTCGATCTAACCATCGTATCACTCAACATCCTTTAATTAAGCTTCTTCGCTCGCTTCGTTATCTTCATTTTTTGCTTCAACTAATTTCGCTTCATCAACTAATAAATCAATTACTTTTTTCACACGTACATCATTTTTAACGATGTCAGTATTACCTAAAGTGTTTTTGATATCTTCTACTGAAATGTTGAATTGTTCACTCATATTTTGTAACTCTTTATCAACATCTTCTTCAGAAACTTCGATATTTTCAGCTTCAGCGATTGCTGCTAAAGTTAAGTTAGTTTTTACACGTTGTTCTGCGTCGTCTTTCATTTGACCACGTAAGTCTTCTTCAGATTGACCAGAAATTTGGAAATAAGTTTCTAGGTTAAGACCTTGTTGTTGTAAACGTTGCGCAAATTCTTGAACCATACGATCTTCTTCTGTTTTAATCATTGCTTCAGGAATATCAACTGTAGCATTGTCAGTTGCTAATGTAATTGCTTCTTCCTTTTGTAAGTTTTCAGCATCAGTTTGTTTTTGTTCAGTTAATTGCTTACGTAAGTTTTCTTTGTATTGTTCAACGTTATCAGCTTCAGAATCAAGTTCATTTGCTAATTCATCGTCTAACTCAGGAACTTCTTTTGTTTTGATTTCATTAATTTTTGTTTTAAATGTAGCTGGTTTACCCGCTAATTCTTCTGCGTGATATTCTTCAGGGAATGTCACTTCAACTTCTTTTTCTTCTCCAACTTTCAAACCAACAAGTTGTTCTTCGAAACCTGGGATAAACATACCTGAACCGATTTCTAAGTCGTAGCCATCAGCTTGGCCACCTTCGAATTGTTCACCATCTACATAACCATCAAAGTCTAAGTTAACTGTATCGCCTTCTTCAACTTGACCGTCTTCTTTAATAACCATATCAGCCATAGCTTCTAAGCGTTGTTCAATAGTTTGTTCAAGCTCTTCGTCAGTTAATTCAGTTGCTTGTTTTGTGATTTCTAATCCTTTGTAATCACCTAATTGTACTTCAGGTTCTACTGTTACAGTAGCATCAAAAGTAAATGGTTTACCTTTTTCAATTTGTGTTACTTCAATTTCAGGTTGATCAACTGGATTGATATCTGCTTCTACTACAGCCTCACTGTAAGCTTTTGGTAATAAGATATCTACTGCATCTTGATAAAGTGCTTCTACACCAAAACGTTGTTCGAAAATTTGGCGTGGTACTTTACCTTTACGGAAACCAGGTACATTGATTTGCTTAACTACTTTTTTGAACGCTTGATCTAACGCTTTATCTACTTCTTCTGCAGGTACAGTTACTTGTAGTAACCCTTGATTACCTTCTTTTTTTTCCCAAGTTGCTGTCATGTATAAAAACCTCCATGATTTTTCATTTTTAAAATTTTTCAACTTCTTTATTATAGCATAGGTTGTCAGTGTTTGAAATAATGATACCTATGTATTTAATGATTTTATCAAGTTAAATATTCCAGTTATCGCGCCTTCTGTTTCATATTCGAAACCCATTAGCGCTTTAAAATAGTTCATATAGCCCTCAACCCAAGTATCTAAGGATGCCTTTTCCAAAATATCAAACGGATATAACGCGATATTATGCGTATGAAGGTGAACATAGGCCTCATGAACAAAGGATGGCATTTCTGATTCTAAACGATGTATAATGCGTGGTAAAAGTTCGGTTTTGAATGTCGTTTGTTCAATGCCACTGAGTTCACTTGGCTTTATTTCTAAATTGCAAAATGGCTTTTCCACTTGGACGCATTGATTGTAACGAGCAAAACGTAAATATTCAAGCATTAAACTTTGTATATTCATTTGCAAGATTTCATTTTGCAAGAGATAGGCAATCGTTGACCGAAATTGATATGCGCTATCATCGATTAAACTTAAAAGTAGCTGTGTTTGTTCACTTTGATCCAAATAAGTAAAATTTTGTAAACGGTGTGCCATATAATCTTGTCGTTCGTCTAATTTGGATTGTGCTTGATCTTTGATCGGTAGCAAAATTAGTCTTGTCTCATGTTCGCGTACTTCATCAATCACTTGTGTAATCATCTCGACCACTGAATGATAATGTCCTAATGCAAATAAACTTTTAATGTAATAAACCATCAACGTGTCATAAGGCTGAAAACCTTGCACCATTAAAATGTTAGATTCTTCTTTTAGCTCTAAGTAAGACCCTAGATGCCAAAGCACTTCACACTTCATTAAAGCAAGCTCTGGCGTCAACTCAAAATGGCGTTCATATGCATTAAAGGCATCATAGGCACGTTCGTATTGTGCTTGCTTCATTGCCTCATTGATATCCTTCATAAGTTTGTTCTTCATTTTTGGAAAAGGAATAATGTCAGACATTGCATTCACCTATTTCATTTTTTCTAAAATCAGTGCACTCCACGATTCAAATATAGATAAATCTTGAATGTTCTCTAGTGATTGCCATTCTATTTTTAAAGTGTCTGTTTCTTGCACTTCTACTTCTTCTTGCTTTACATTCACTTTAAAAACAACACCTAAATGTACACGGCCAACTTCATTATTATCATCATTAATAAAACCGATAAAGTTAAGCGCCTTACTATCATCAACGGTTAAACCAACTTCTTCTTCAAGCTCACGGCTCGCATTGATTTTAATGACTTCCTCGATATTCTGAGCATTAGGAACATCGTTCATATGTCCACCAACACCAATTGAAGCACTCCCATGTAAACGTGCTTCTCCGCCGCCTTCTAATCTTTCATAAACTAAAATTTCACCGTTTTCATTTTCTAATAAACAATAACTAATTAATTGCTTGAATGAAGGATCTTCTTCCATATCACCGCGTCTTTTTACTTCATAATCGGCTAGCGTTTGATAAATAGACTGACCTTTGTTATCCATACGAGGTAGAAAACCGTTAAAGGCATTTTCTTCATTATTAAATAGTCGCATACGTGGCACAACAGTAATTTGCTCATCAAATTTTGACATGGTTAACTCCTTTATGTTTTTTATATATCGTAACAAAATTTATAAAAAATGGTAAAGCCTTAAATAAAAAGACTCTCTTCAAAGTGGTTACTTAAGCAGTATCTACTTTGAAGAGAGTTTGCGATTTAGACGCTAACGCTTCTAAATATAATTATTTTAAAGCTGCTTTAGCTTGGTTGACTAATTCAGCAAATGCTTTTTCGTCAGAAATTGCGATTTCTGATAACATTTTACGGTTAATATCGATACCCGCTTGTTTTAAACCGTTCATTAAACGAGAGTAACTCATATCATGTTGACGTGCAGCAGCATTGATACGTGTAATCCATAATTTACGGAAATCACGTTTTCTTTGACGACGGTCACGGAATGCATATTGACCTGATTTCATAACTTGTTGTTTTGCAACTTTATATAATGTGCTTTTCGCACCGAAGTAACCTTTAGCTAATTTGATTGTCTTTTTACGACGCGCTCTTGTTACCGTTCCACCTTTAACACGTGGCATAATAAATTCCTCCTTTTGTCTCTAGGGTATGCTCTGTCATACCTCATCTCAATCTTTTATTCTTTATTAAATATTATTTTACGTATGTTAATAATTGTTTAACGCGTTTTGCATCACTTTTTGAAACTAAAGAAGCTTTACGCAATTTACGTTTTTGCTTTGTAGATTTGTTTGCGAATAAGTGAGACGTATAAGCTCTAGAACGTTTAAGTTGACCAGATCCTGTTCTTTTTACACGTTTCGCAGCTCCGCGGTGGGTTTTCATTTTAGGCATGATGTTTTCCTCCTATAATCACTTTTTATTTTTCATTAATTGGGGCTAACATAAGGAACATTTGGCGACCTTCCATTTTAGGCTTTTGCTCTATTGTAGCAAGGTCTTTACACGCTTCAGCATATTTTTCCAAAACGCGTTGGCCAATTTCTTTATGTGTAATTGCACGCCCTCTGAAACGAATTGAAACTTTAACTTTATCACCTTTAGTTAAAAATTTACGTCCGTTTTTAAGCTTCGTATTGAAATCATGATCTTCAATAGTCGGGCTAAGACGTATTTCTTTAACATTGATAACTTTTTGTTTCTTTTTCATTTCTTTTTCTTTTTTTTGTTGCTCAAATTTGTATTTACCGTAATCCATAATACGAGCAACAGGTGGCTTAGCGTTTGGAGCGACAATTACGACATCTAAACCAAGTCGGTCTGCCATCTCCAATGCTTCATTTTTAGATTTTACACCAATTTGGTCACCATTTTGACCGATGACACGTAATTCTTTTGCGCGAATCTTTTCATTAACTTGCGTTTGATCCTTAGCTATGGTTGACACCTCCAAAAAATTTACGAATGGTCCAAGCACGAAAAAAAGCGAGGGTGCGTTACCCCCGCTCTTCACGTTAACATGAACATACTTCACATGTTTAATCGTTAACCTGCCAACAGCTTTTTGCGTCGCCACAGGTGAGAAGCGGGAAGCTTCTACTTGGTCCGTTTCGTATTCAACAAATACAATCATACCAACGTATTAAACTTTAGTCAATGCTTTTTTGGAAGTTTTTTTCAATTGTTTCAACATTTTTATCTAAGTTAACTTCTTTTACTGGAATCAGTTTCGTTTTATATTTCAGTTTATGATAAAAGAAAAAGATTAAAAATACTGGAATACCCATATACGTAATTAAGAAACGATTGAGATCAAAGCCGCCACCTTGGATTAAATCAACGTCCTGTCCAATAATGACAATGGTGCAAAGCACACCAGCAAGAATTGGGCCAAATGGGTATAACTTCGCTTTATATTTTAATTGATCAATATCATAGTTTTGTGCGTGAAAAGCTTTTCTAAACCGATAATGACTGATTGCAATACCGACCCATGCAATAAAACCTGTTAAACCACTGGCAGCAACGATATATTCATAAGCGTTACCGCTAAGATGTTGAACTGTAAAGATTAAAATAACGATAGCAGCAGTAGAAAGCATAGAAATTATTGGCGTCCCATTCTTGTTCGTTTTACTAAACACTTTTGAAGCTAAACCATCTTTCCCCATTGAATAGAGCATACGCGTACTTGCATACATACCGGAATTTCCTGCAGATAATACTGATGTTAAAATGACAGCATTCATAAATGAAGCAGCGAAGGCTAAACCAGCATTTTTGAACACAAGCGTAAACGGTGAAGTTGCAATATCATCTCCACCACCCATAAGTGCTGGAGAGTTATAAGGGATTAACATACCGATAATGAAAATGGCAAAAATGTAAAATAATAATATTCTCCAAAAAACTTGTTTAACCGCTTTTGGTACTGCACGTTCTGGATTTTCAGATTCACCTGCTGTAATCCCAATTAATTCTGTCCCTTGGAAAGAGAAACCTGCAATTAAAAATACACCAAAAATAGCGAGCAAGCTTCCGCCTACACCATTACCTAATAATGGCGCATCACCTTGAGTAAATGTGTCAAACCCAACGGCTTTACCGCCCATAATACCAAAGATAGTCAGTACACCTACGATAATGAAAACAATGACAGTTGCGACTTTAATAAATGCAAACCAATACTCACTTTCGCCATAAACTCGCACAGACAAAGCATTAAGTCCAAATATAATGACCATAAAAATGCAGCTCCATGTCCACGCAGGTAAAAATTGTAAAGGCGCCCAGTACTGAATGACTTGTGCAGCAATAGTGACATCAGCAGCAACAGTGATAACCCAGTTGAACCAATAGTTCCATCCTAAAGCAAAGCCTAAAGAAGGATCAACAAATCGTGTTGCATAGGTACTAAATGATCCTGAAACTGGTAAATACGTCGCCATTTCTCCAAGTGAAGTCATCAAGAAAAACACCATAATCCCAATAATGGAATAACCGAGCAAAGCCCCTAAAGGACCTGCATCATGAATGGCGCCACCAGATGTCATAAACAAACCCGTCCCAATCGCTCCACCTATAGCAATCATAGAAATATGTCGATCTTTCAAATGACGCTGAACTGTATTTTGATTTTCAATTTTTTCGTTACTCATTTTCCTAATCCTTTCCCAATTGCTTAGAGGTTTAGACAAATCTTATGTCGCTAGATGAATTACGCAAATTAAAACGACCTTAATAGAAACGAAAACAGAGATTGCATCAAAAACTGGACGCAACCTCTGTTAATTTTATATTAATAGGTAGCGCATCACTGTTGTGACAGTCTAGTTCCTTTCGAATACTAGCCCAACAAGAAGTGTTGATGACCACTTCTCATTTCGGCGACTTTCCCTTTCATCTTATGGTGTCAGTATCATCAATACAAACCAAGGATTACTCTTTAAAATCGCGCCTCTAACTCAATCAAATAATATTTATATTTAGATTATACTATACATCAGTCTTCATGTAGTAGCAATAATTATCTCTGTTTTTTTAATCGAATTTCGTCAATCAATTCCCACACAAATGTATCTTTTTCAACTGTTTTTTGATCTTTAGATCCATATTGACGAACATTAACTTCATTGTTTTCGATTTCCTTATCTCCAACTACTAATTGATAAGGAATTTTTTTCATTTGCGCCTCTCTTATTTTATAGCCCATTTTCTCATTACGATCGTCGATATGCACACGCACACCTTGAGATTTTAACTCATCATGAACTTGACGGGCGTAATCATAATGTAAATCGTTATTAACAGGAATAATCTCAACTTGTTGTGGTGCTAACCAAGTCGGGAATGCTCCTTTTGTTTCTTCAGTTAAAAAGGCAACAAAACGTTCCATTGTTGAAACGACACCACGATGAATAACTACAGGTTGATGCTGTTCTCCATCTTGCCCAATGTAAGTTAATTCAAATCGTTTTGGCAATAAGAAGTCAAGTTGTGCTGTTGATAATGTTTCCTCTTTACCCATTGCTGTTTTAACTTGAACATCAAGTTTTGGACCATAAAATGCCGCTTCACCTAACGCTTCTTCATATGGCAATCCTAGTTCATCGACAGCTTCTTTCAACATTTTTTCCGCTCTGTTCCACATATCGTCATCATCGAAATATTTTTCTTTGTCTTCTGGATCACGATAACTCAAACGGAATTTATAATCCTCAAAGCCAAAATCTTCATAAACATCTAAAATCATTTTTACAACACGTTTGAATTCATCTTTAATTTGATCAGGTCTTACAAAGATATGTGCGTCGTTTAAAGTCATGCCTCGAACACGTTGGAGTCCTGACACGGCACCACTTGCTTCATAACGATGCATTGTACCTAACTCAGCGATACGAATAGGCAATTCACGATACGAGTGCGGTTTGTTAGCGTAAATCATCATATGATGAGGACAGTTCATAGGTCTTAATACCATCGCTTCGTCTGCATCAAGTTGCATTGTTGGGAACATATCTTCTTGATAATGATCCCAATGGCCTGAAGTTTTATAAAGATCAACATTCGCCATCACAGGTGTGTAAACGTGGTCATACCCAAGACTTACTTCTTTATCAACAATATAACGTTCGATTTCACGACGAATTGTTGCGCCATTCGGTAACCATAGCGGTAAACCTGCACCTACAAGCGGACTATTAGTAAACAATTCCATTTCTTTACCAATACGTCTGTGATCACGTTCTTTTCGTTCTTCTAGCATTTTCAAGTGTGCTTTCAAGTCTTTTTTATCAAAAAATGCTGTACCGTAAATACGTTGTAACATTTTATTATTACTATCACCACGCCAATAAGCGCCAGCAGTTGATAAAAGTTTGAAAGCTTTAATTTTTGATGTTGAAGGAACATGGACACCTCGACAAAGGTCAGTGAACTCACCTTGACTGTAAAGTGTTACGGACTCATCTTCTGGAATGGCTTCTATTAATTCCAATTTGTACGGGTCGTTCGCAAAAAATGCTTTAGCTTCATCTCGTGAAACAACACGGCGTTCGATTTTTTGATTTTCATTAATGATTTGATTCATTGTTTTTTCAATTTTTTCAAAGTCATCACTCGAAACTTTTTCTTCCATATCAAAGTCATAATAAAAGCCTTCATTGATTACAGGACCAACACCAAATTTAACGTCGCCGTATAAACGTTTTAAAGCTTGTGCCATCAAATGCGCTGTAGAATGTCTCAGCACTTCCAAAGCTTCCTCACTACCTGGTGTAATGATTTCAAGTGTTCCATCCTCTTCTAATGGACGAGTCAAATCCACCATCTGTTGATTATATTTACCAGCAACCGCTTTTTTTCTTAACCCTGGGCTAATGGATTGTGCAATCTCTTCTGTAGTTGTACCATGTTCGAAAGCTTTCTCACTTCCATCTGGAAAACGTACTTTAATTTCTGACATAATGTTCCTCCTATCATTGATTGTCGTTAAAGTTTTGAAAATAAAAAAGACCCCATCCCAACAAAGGGACGAGGTCTTCGTGTTACCACCCTAATTTGCCATACATATCTCTGCAATGACATCTCTACATAAGATAACGGTCTTGATCCGGGTATTCATTACAAATACCAATCTATAGAGGGAGTAACACAAAGGGTTATGCACTACATTCTCATCGCCAGTAGCTCTCTGTACCATAACTTCCGTTCGTATCGAATCCTCAAACTTTAAAATCAATATTTATTTATCCTTATTATAACGCTAAAATTTATTTTTTCAATGCTTTCTATAATTTTCTCCTTCTAATAAATACGCTTCACTTAAAGTTTTGACACGTTCCATAATACGTTTCGCTTTCATCACATCTGTCCCATTTTTTGTGGTCGCCAAATGATCTTCTAATTCTTGTAAACTCATATTCGAACTGAAAAATGTTGGGAGTTCTTGAATCATTCGATAATGTAAAATAGGACCTAAAACTTCATCACGTACCCAAGGCGTCATATCTTCTGCACCTAAGTCATCTAAAAAAAGAACTCGTGCTTCACGCACTTGTTGAATACGTTTGGAAGTAGAACCGTCTTTAAAACCATTTTTTAATGTACGTATAAATTCAGGGACATAAATAATCATTGAAGGTACACGGTTATCCTTCAATTCGTTCGCAATTGCACCCAAAATAAAGGATTTCCCTGTGCCGAACTCTCCGTATAGGTATAGTCCTTTCACAGGTCGTTTATCAATCATCGCATCAATCATATCATCCAGCCTCATAGCTAAATCCAAGCGATTACGTCTCGTCATATAAATGTCCTTAATTTTAGCATTGAGTGTATCTGGATGCATATGGAAAGATGTAATCATACTTTTAGCATGTTGCTCTTCGTCATGTCTTATTTTGCATGGACAAGGTTTATAACGAATTTTAATATGTTGGTTTTCTATATAAAGTTCAGGTATATGACCTTTAACAAAGTTTGGGCAGTTCTCGTACGTGTGCGAACCATCATAATGCTTTTGTTGATCTTTATATTCTTGAAGAATATTTAAATCTTCATCAATCATTCTGTTCGTTACTTCTGATTGATGCGCATTCAAAAAAGCTTTTACATCTGGATCATTTAATACTTGTCGTTTAATCTCTTGTATTTTTTGATCAAGGTTTTGATGGTTTCCCATAATACTATTGAAACTTTTCATTAATCTTCACCTGCCCGTCTTTTATTTTTTAGTTTATTAAGAAACGCCTCTCTATCCTTTGCTAACGCTTCTTGATCTTCTTCTTTTTGTTGATATTCTTCTGGATGTGTAATCCAACGTGGCTGTTTTTCTGATGGTGCATGACGGTAGCCACGCTTTTGATTTTGAGCAGTGGATTCATAGCGTTTTTGATTTGCATTATCTTGATTTTTTTGAACTTCCATTGCTTTATCATACGCTGTTCGTGCATCGGTTACACCACTTTTTTTCCAAGTCGATGCAACAGAATAAACATATTTTTCTGGTAAATTATTATCCGTCTTTTGCATCACAAACTGTAATAAAATATTAATAACACCAAAACTAAATCCTTCTCGCCGCATCAATTCCTCTATCATCTCTTTTTGATAGCGTGGCGGTTCAGATCCTCCATAAGATGTTAGCATAACAATCGGACTTGTATGATCCATTAAATCAAACCATTCATCCCAGTTTGACACTTCAACGGCTTCAGTTGACTGTTTTGATTCATCACTTGCAAGTTCAAGATTCTGTGCTTGTAACGCTGGCAATTCTTGCTGATGTTCCATAAGGTAATAGCTTTGTGCCTGTTTTCTTAAGTTTGTAACTGACAATGATTGATCGGCATTGAGTGATTTTAAAATAATTGCTTTCATCACATCCGGTGATAAACGATATAATGTTGCCAATTGGATAATTAAAGATTTCGTTGGCTCTGAAAGAATATTCTTACTTACATAATGAGATTGTAACATGTCAGCTAACAACTCAAAATCAAAGGAAACGTCTGTTAAGTCCAAACCTTCATATTGCCGTTCTTTAAGATTTTCATCTTGTGACACCAATTGATATTTTGGCACTTTAAATACATCTGTAAATTTTTTAGTTACTTCTGTATAACCTGATAGCTCTTTAGATGTAGGTATAAACGTTTTTTTAATTTGATGATAGCGTTGTTGACCAACAACCTCGTAAAAGTATATAGATAACATTGGATCGTTAAAAAAACGCTGTGCTGAAGGAGGTGGCAATAATTCATAAACGAACTGAGTTGTATTCTCAGATTGCTGAACAAAGGTTTTTAATAGTCCTATTCCTTCAAGTAAATCTAAAAACTCTCTAAACTGTCTTAAGCCCATTTTTAATTCTGACATCATTGTATAATGGGTATAACCTTCTTCAAAAGATACACCTTCAAATTGATTTAAAAATTGATATACGCCAATTGCTTCAGCACCAATTAAAGGTGTGAACAAACGACTTAACACATCGTAATGAACCGCATGAAAATAGAAACGGCGCATGACGACAAATCCGTCGTGTGGACTTAATTGGCTTTGATAAATGAATTGACTCATTATTTATTCACTCCGCTTGTTTTCTTTCAAAATCCCCTGCATTGATTTCAATAACTGATCAACATCTTTAAATTCTCGATAAACGGATGCAAAGCGCACATAAGAAACTTGGTCAACATGCATCAATAAATCCATCACGTGCTCCCCTATTTCCCGCGATGAAATTTCAGCAATACCGGATTCGCGTAATTTCCATTCAACTTGATTCGTAATTTCTTCGAGTTGTTGGAATCGGACGGGACGTTTTTCACATGAACGTACAAGTCCGTTTAAGATTTTCTCTCTGTTAAATTGTTCTCTTGTACCATCTTTTTTCACAACAATGAGCGGACTCATCTCTATATGTTCAAAAGTAGTGAAACGTGTCCCACAATGTTCACATTCACGTCTTCTTCTAATGGCATTCATATCATCTGCATGTCTCGAATCTACAACTCGAGATTGCGTATGATTACATTTTGGACATTTCACGACTTTGTCACCTCTTCATCTTAATTTTGTTTAATTATACTACAAACCTATTTATTTCAAAAGTTACGCCTATTTTAACGCAATTGAATTCGCAATTTTCCTTATTTGCACAAAAAAGCTGAGACAATTTCAAAATCGTCTCAACCTTTATATTGATTTTAGTTAATATTAATAATTTGTTTTAAGGTGTTCTCAGTCTCATGCCAACTTATTGACACATCGTATTATTATGCGACTTTGACTTTGAGTTGTGATGCGATTTGCTGTAATACATCGACAACTCTTGTGGAATAGCCCCATTCATTATCATACCATGCGAGTACCTTAACTTTCTTATCCCCCATTACAATCGTAGACTCAGCATCAATAATTGCAGAATGCGCATCAGTCGTAAAATCATCTGAAACCAACGGCTCATCAGAAATTGCAATAACTTGATCTAAATCATTCTCTCTAAAAACACGATTAATATCTTCTTTTGTAACTGTTTGTTTTAAATCAACAACTAAGTCAACTAAAGATACATTTTTAGTTGGTACACGTAATGCCATACCATGTAATTTGCCCTCTAACTCTGGTAAAACGAGTGATAATGCTTTTGCTGCACCAGTCGAAGTCGGAATAATACTTTCAAAGGCAGCACGTGCGCGTCTTAAATCTTTATGCGGATTGTCCAAGTTATTTTGGTCATTTGTCACAGCATGAACCGTTGTCATTAAACCATTTTCAATCCCAAAATGATCATTCAAAATTTTTGCGACAGGTGCTAAACAATTTGTTGTACAAGAAGCATTACTGAACACATCATATTGCATGACGTCTAATTCATGATCATTTACACCTTTCACAATTGTTTGCACTTCGCCTCCTTTTGACGGTCCCGTTAAAATTACTTTTTTTGCCCCTGCTTTAATATGAGCATTTGCTTTATCACCATGATTAAATTTACCTGTTGCTTCAACTACAATATCAATATCAAGCTCACCCCATGGCAAATTTTCAGGATTACGATCTGAAACGAGTTTAATTTCTTTTCCATCTACTTTAATACCATTTTCAGTTGCTTCAACAGTCTGATTAAAGCGACCGTGTGTTGTATCATATTTAAGAAGATGGGCTATCGTTTCAGGTGGATAACTTGCATTTAAAGCTACTACTTCTACATCTTCTCTATTCAATGCTACTCTTAAAACCATACGGCCAATTCGCCCTAAACCATTAATCGCAATCTTTGTCGTCATGATAAAAGCACTCCTTAATAATGTGTTATACTTATAGAAATTAGTATATCATATTAAAGTCGATTTGAAACCGTTTTCTTTGATAATTTTTTCTTATTGTTTTCAATAAATAACATTTGATGTTTGTGTTTTTCATATATATCATTCAAATCGTTTGATGAATTAAAGATGCTCTATAGTGAAGGCCCTATCTCTGAAACATTTTTGTCCATAATTAAATAGCTCCATCTTCAAGAAAGTGAGTCACAATTTTATAATAAAAAAGCAACGCACCGTTGTAACACATCGCGCATGCCAAAAATGCTAAATAATGTTTTGACATGCGCTACAACGTGGCGTTGCTGAAAAATCATATTAAGTTGTTATATCGTTTCATTAGAATCATCATCAGCATTTAAATAGCCTTTTTCCGCTAATAGTTGTTCTAAATTTTGTTTTAATTCAAGCTTAGAGCCTAAATTGTCAATAACGACATCGGCCATTCTGCTCTTTTTATCAATGGAAATCTGACTGTATATACGTGCTTTAGCATCATCAATTGATAACTGATTTCTTTCCATTAACCGATCTATTTGAATCGGCTCTGATGCATAGACAAGCCATACTTCGTCAACTGTATCTTCAAGTCCATTTTCATACAATAATGGGATATCCATGACGACATCATGGCCTTCAGCTAGATAATGATCTCGCTCTTTTTGCATCAATTCACGCACAATCGGATGAACGATTTGATTCAGTTGTTTTCTTTTTTCATCATCATAAAAAACTTGTTGTGCAATATAAGCGCGGTCCATTTCGCCATCTTCATTAATGGCTTCTTCGCCGAACTGTTTCTGTATTTGTCGTAAACCTATAGAACCTTTTTCGACAGCTTTTCGAGATGCAAGATCTGCATCAACAATTTTAAATCCATGAACTTCCAATAACGCTGCAACCGTGGATTTGCCTGTTGCAATCCCACCTGTTAATCCAATTACTTTTGGCATAATCTCCCTCTTCCCTATCTTTGGCAAACCGGACAAAAATGTGTATTACGTCCTGCTATAATCGCCGTTTCTATTGCCGAGTCACAAGACGTACAGTTTTTCTTCTTATAAACATTTAAATAATCTTGCATTGTTCCTTTTTGTCCATCTGCATGAACATAATCTGAGACGCTTGTCCCACCATTCAAAATACCCATATTAAGCACTTTCACAACACTATCGAATACTTCAGTTTTTTGTGCATCTGATAGCTGATTCACTGTCGTGTTAGGATTCAACTTCGCATCAAATAAAGCTTCACACGCATAAATATTGCCACATCCGGCAATCACACGATGGTCTAAAATAAATGCCTTTATTGCCATCCTTGAATATTTTTTTTCATTACTTTTAGACAGAAAATGTGCTAAAGCCTCATCTTCAAATGGCTCTGGTGCTATTTCTAATAAAGATGGATAATCCATTAATGCTTCAACATTTCTAATTTCACCAAAACGACGAATATCACTATACACTAGTTTCATACCATTTTCTAAGTGAAAGACCACTTGCCAATGTTTTCGATAGTTTAATATCGGTATATCATCGATTTCATTTACGATAAAAAATCCACCAGCCATGCCTAGATGAGAAATTAACATACGTTCTAATTGTTCATGTTGAATCTCAAATAAAATATATTTACTTCGGCGCTGAATATTTGTAATCGTATAGTTCACTGTATATCGTTTAAAGTCGTCAAGACTTATACCTTTTATAATCGTTGCCTTTCCATTTTCTTTTCCTAAAATAACAGGTTGAGAAAAAGACACATCAATAATCTTTTGGTTTAAAGCAAATGGTTTGATTCCTCTTGTGACGTGTTCAACTTCTGGTAATTCTGGCATTTTCGAACTGACCTACTTTCTATTTAGCATCATACCATGTACGCCCATAATCTGATTCTACACTTAACGGAACATCCAATTCTAACGCATTTGCCATAATATCTTCAACAAATTTGCTAAATGCTTGCACTTCATCTTTCGGAACTTCAAAAATAAGCTCATCATGCACTTGTAATAATAGTTTGGCATTAAAATCGGTCTCACGAACTTTTTTATCAAAATTAACCATGGCCAATTTAATAATATCTGCTGCACTACCTTGAATTGGAGAGTTCATCGCAGTTCGTTCTGCGAAACCTCTCTTATTAAAGTTTCGACTCGTAATATCTGGAATATATCTTCTACGCTTTAGAAGCGTTTCTACATAACCATGTTGTTTCGCATCTTGAACAATATTATCCATATAGTCTTTCACGCCAGGAAAATGGTCCAAATAATCATCGATAAAACGTTGCGCTTCTTTTCGACTGATACCCAAATTTTGACTCAAGCCGTAATCACTAATACCATAAACGATTCCAAAATTAACAGCTTTCGCTTGTCTTCTCATCATTGACGTTACTTGATCTGCATCAACATTAAACACTTTCATCGCTGTCGTCATGTGAACATCTTCTTCGTCGATAAATGCTTTTTGTAAAGTCGGATCTCCTGTAATATGCGCTAAAACGCGTAATTCAATTTGAGAATAATCCGCAGCTAAAATAACGTAATCATCGTGGCTTGATTTAAACGCTTTACGTATTTTGCGACCTTCTTCCAAGCGAATTGGAATATTTTGCAAGTTTGGATCGACGGAAGACAGTCGACCTGTCTGTGCAAGTGTTTGATTAAAGCGCGTATGAATTCGTTGATCATCCCAAATTACTTTTTGTAAACCTTCGACGTATGTCGACTGTAATTTAGAAAGTGTGCGGTAAGTTAAAATATATTCAATAATCGGATGTTCACCCTGAAGCTTTTCAAGAACATCCACCGCTGTGGAATAACCTGTCTTCGTTTTTTTAATAATCGGTAACTTTAATTTTTCAAATAAAATGACACCTAACTGTTTTGGTGAATTAATATTAAAGGGCTCTCCCGCTAGGTCGTGAATCGCTTGAATCAAATCATCCAGTTGTGCTTGTAAATCTTGTTCCATATTTTTTAAAGTCTCGACATCTGTATAAATCCCTACTGCTTCCATTTCACTTAATATTGAAGCGAGTGGTAGTTCAATTTCAGATAACAGCACTGTTTGTTGATGAGCCTCTAAAATTTCCATCATTTGAGGTTGTACTTCATGAATTGCATCTAAAATAGAAGCAATATGTACGTACAAAATTTCATCTTTTGGTACGTGATAAGATTTTCCTTTACCATAAATGGCAATATCGTCTTTTACATAAGTACGTTTAAAATGAGATACAACTGAAGCAATGTCATCTATCGTTCTAGAAGGATCAATGATATAGCTTGCAAGCATCACATCAAAGCGAATATTTTGAATTGCAATCTCATTTCGTTTCATTGCGATATATGTTTTTTTCGCATCATAGACCCATTTCTCGGTCTCTTTATCTTCTAACCATTGGACTAAATCTGAATGCGCTTTTAACTGATTAAATGGGATGACGAAATAATTTTGTCCATCGAACAAACCAAATGTGAGTAAATCATCTTTTAAGTAATTAGGTCCTGCAACCTCAACATGGATAGCTGCTTCTTTTAATTGAGTCAAATCTAATTTTGAAATATCTTGTGTGACTTTAAATTCTTTTGCCGGTGCCTCTTGAATTGTTTCAATATCGATTTCTTCTAATAGTTGTCGAAATTCTAGTGTTTTAAATAGTGACACTTTTTCTGATTCATCGATTTCTTGTGGTCGTTTAACATCGTTTAATGTCACTGTAATCGGGCTTTCACAATTGATAATTGCTAATTGCTTACTCATTAATGCATCTTCACGACTGTTTTCAAGTTTTTCTTTTAACTTTTTACCAGTCACGTCATCAAGATGCGCATAAACACCTTCAACGGTTTCAAATTGATTTAAAAGCTTGATTGCTGTTTTTTCACCTACACCAGCAACACCAGGAATATTATCTGATGTATCTCCCATCAATCCTTTTAAATCTATAATTTGCTTAGGTGTTAATCCATTATATTTTTCTGAGATAAAGTCCGGTGTATAGTGATCGACGTCCGTAACCCCTTTTTTTGTATAGTAAATTGTGACATTATCTGTCGCTAATTGAGTCAAATCGCGATCACCTGTAATAATAATGGTTTGCATACCTGCTTCATCAGCAGCTTGACTCAAGGTACCGATAATATCATCAGCCTCATAATTTTCTAACTCGTATCGCTTGATTTGATAAGCATCTAGCAGTTGACGAATATAAGGTAACTGTTCACTAAGCTCAGGCGGTGTTTTTTGACGGCCTCCTTTATATTCTTTATACGTTTCATGTCTAAATGTCGTTTTTCCAGCATCAAACGCAACTAAAAAGTGAGTCGGTTGTTCTTCTTTTAAAATCTTTTCTAGTAATCGTGCAAAGCCATAGACGGCATTTGTATGAATGCCAGCTTTATTTTTTAATAATGGCAAGGCATAAAATGCTCTAAAACTTAGACTATTACCATCTATTAATATGAGTTTATCCACGCAATTCCCTCCATTATTGTTTGTCCTTATTTTATCATATTCAGGCATAGAGGTGTCATCTAACTCTTTTATCAGCATACACCACTTTTGATTAAAAAATAGGCTGTTGTGATGATCACATTATCAATCAATACATAAAAAGAATGAGCGATGATAATTAAGATTTCTTTAAACCCTCCATTTGGGGCATTTATGAAATCTAATTGCCACTGTAACGTCAAAATTTAGCTTTGCTGTTTTCATTACAGTTTCATCGTCACATTCTCTTGTGATGCGCTGTCTCTATTTTAATATTACTCAGGCAATACAACTTTAAATTTTGAGCCTTTACCTAATTCTGACTCTACTTCAATACTTCCTTGATAGGATTCAACAATGTGCTTAGTAATCGATAGCCCTAAACCTGTGCCACCGGATTCTCGACTTCGCGCTTTATCCACCCGATAAAATCTTTCGAAAATACGGTATTTTTCTTGTTCATCAATTCCAATACCTTGGTCAATGACTTCGATAACAGGATGCATGTCATCTCGATAGACTAATAATCTCACAGTACTGTCTTTTGGAGAATAATTGACGGCATTTGTCATTAAATTTACAATCACTTGCGAAATTTTACCTTCATCTGCCATCGCAAAAATATGTGGTTCAATTTCATCAACTAAGCGTATCGATTTTTCATTGGCAATATGCTCTATTACAGAAAAAGAAGATTTTGCGACTTCAGAAAGATCAATCCGATGTTTTTCAACCGTCGTATTTTGCTCAATTTTAGACAAATCAAGTAAATCTTCTACTAAAGATTGAATTCGATTTGACTCTTTCAAAATAATATTGAGAAACATATCTAAAGATGCTTCATCATTTTTCGCACCTTCAATCAATGTCTCTGTAAAACCTTTCATAGACGTGATCGGTGTTTTGAGTTCATGAGATACATTGGCTACGAAGTCTCTTCTTAAATTTTCAAGTTTCTTGAGCTGCGTAATATCATGAAGTACAATAACCATCCCTTGTAAATGTTTTTTTGTTCGAGACAATATAGGCACACACGAAGTATCGAAAAATTTTTGATGAATATGATTGATTAAGATTTCAACTTGTTCATATACCGCTTTTTCAGTTCGAAAACCTTCTACAACGAGTTTTTTCAATGTTGGATGTAGATATTTCTCATAATCTTGATTTTCAACATTATGTGACTCGTTAAAAATCGTATAGTAAGTTTGATTGGCTACCACAATTTTCCCACTTTTATCTATCATCAAAACTGCACTTGGGATATTCTCGAGTGTCGTGACTAAACGATTGCGTTGAATCTTTTGTTCGCTATTCAGTTGTTCCAATCTTCGTGCTAAAACATTAATCGTTACATAAAGCTCTCTCATTTCTTTAACACTACTCTCAGGAACTCTCACTCGATAGTTACCGTCAGTGAGAAGTGAGGCAGCATAAGAGACTTCATTTATCGGTTGGATATATGTTCGGTTGATATAACGCACTGTAAAAAAGATAAGTGCGATGATAAACATACCAACTAAAATTAAATACTTCCAAAATTGTAATTGCAATTCGTAAACCATGTCAAAAGAGCCATTAATCAATAACGTCGTATCATCTTTACGATAACCAAACCAATATTTTTTTGTTTTAGCATCCAATTCATATGCATTATTGTCACTTTTTAATTGTTGTAAAACTTGCTTTTCTTTTTGTGATTCTATTTTATCGTGATTCGTCTTAAATTCCGTTCTTTGCCCTTTTTCAATAATAAGCATGTTCGTATCATAAATACGTGCAAGTTCTTGGATGCGTTGGGGGTTATTTTCTTTATTTAAAGTGATAATTTGTGTCGCTTCTTTTATTAAAGACTTTTTCTCATACTCTACTGACTTTAAATAAATGCTATTATGCACGATAAATCCTAATAAAAGAAAACTTACAACAGTGATCGTTGTAAGTATAATTAAAAGCTTGTGATAAAATTTTATCATTTATTTTGGTCGCTCCAATTTATACCCTAAACCACGTACTGTTTTAATCAACTGGGGCTGTTTCGGATTCTCTTCAAGCTTATCTCGTAAATGACTAATATGGACATCAACAATTCTAGAATCACCCGCAAATTCATAATTCCAAACTGAATTCAGCATATGTTCACGTGTAATGACACGGCCTTGTCGTTCGACTAAATATAATAATAATTCAAATTCTTTAGGTGTTAATTCTAGTAATGTATCATTACGATAAACTTCAAAAAAGTCTGGACGAATTCTAATATTGCCAATGACAATATCTTCATCCTCGTCTTCATTTTTTACAGAATCAACGACAGATGAACGACGCAAAATCGCTTTGACACGTGCGACAACTTCTCTTGGTGAAAATGGTTTGGTCATATAATCATCTGCACCTAATTCAAGACCAAGCACACGATCAAATTCGTCATCTTTTGCAGTTAACATTAAAATGGGAACTTGATTTTTATCTGATCGAATCGTTTTGCAGACTTCTATACCGTCTTTTTTTGGTAACATGACATCTAAAACAATTAAATCAGGCTTTGTTTCTTTTTCTTTTTGCAATGCTTCCTCACCATCTTGGGCAATCTCAACTACATACCCCGCTTGCTCAAGATTATATTTTAATAATGTTACGATTGATTGTTCATCATCAACGACAAGCACTCTTTGAGCCATACATCTACCTCCTTATGATATTAATTTCATTATAACTTAAAATGAACCCAAAAATAATATATAGTTAAGTAACTTTACAATAACTTAATGTAACGTTAATAATTTCAATATAAAAGCGGTTCGTTATATATGGATACATTAAATAGAACTTTTTACACTTTATAATAAGCGCGATTAATGAAACTTACTTTCGCTATACAAATACTTTAAGTAAATAATAATGATGGCATTGAAACGAAATAGAGCGTCTCATTAAAGGTTGAATTCGAGTCACTAAAAAAGGAATCAAACGAGATCTTCATTATTAGATTGAAGTCTCGATCTGATTCCCATTGTATATCATCTTATTGATTAAAGATTTTTAATTAATTCGTCTGCAAATTCAGATGTTTTAACTTCAGTTGCACCTTCCATCAAGCGTGCAAAATCATAAGTTACAACTTTAGAAGCAATTGTTTTTTCAACTGCTTGCGTAATCAAATCTGCAGCTTCTTGCCAACCTAAATGTTCTAACATTAATACACCTGATAATAATACAGAAGAAGGGTTAACTTTATCTAAGTCTGCATATTTTGGTGCTGTTCCGTGCGTTGCTTCGAAAATAGCATGACCAGATTCATAGTTAATGTTTGCGCCTGGTGCAATACCGATACCTCCGACTTGTGCAGCAAGGGCATCAGAAATATAGTCACCATTTAAATTCATTGTTGCCACTACATCATGGTCAGCTGGACGTGTTAAAATTTGTTGTAAGAAAATATCCGCAATGGAGTCTTTAATAATAACTTTACCGTCTTTTTCAGCTTGATCTTGAATACGGTTAGCTTCATCTTTACCTTTTTCATCAACTAAACGGTCATATTGTTGCCAAGTGAAGACTTGATCACCAAACTCTTTCTCTGCTAAATCATATCCCCATTGTTTAAAGGCACCTTCAGTAAATTTCATGATATTCCCTTTATGCACAAGCGTTACAGATTTACGTTGATTGTCTAAAGCGTATTGAATCGCAGCACGTACTAATCGTTCAGTCCCTTCTTTCGATACAGGCTTAATACCAATACCAGAAGTTTCAGGGAAGCGAATATTTTTTGCGCCCATTTCATTTTGTAAGAAATCAATTACCTTTTTAACTTCATCTGTACCTTCTTTGAATTCGATGCCTGCATAAATGTCTTCAGTATTTTCACGGAAGATGACCATATCTGTATCTTGTGGTCGTTTCACTGGTGATGGCACACCTTGGAACCAGCGTACTGGACGTAGACATGTAAATAAATCCAATTCTTGGCGTAATGCAACATTCAATGAACGGATACCTCCGCCGATTGGAGTTGTTAAAGGTCCTTTAATCGCTATCAAGTATTCTTTGATTGTATCAAGCGTTTCAGAAGGTAACCATTCACCTGTTTGATCATATGCTTTTTGTCCTGCTAGCACTTCTTTCCATGAAATTGCTTTTTCTCCAGAATATGCTTTTTCAACAGCTGCATCAATAACACGACTCGCTGCTTTCCAAATATCAGGCCCGATACCGTCACCAATAATAAATGGAATGATAGGTTGATTAGGGACTTGTAAACCATTATCCGTTTTTACGATCTTTTCACTCATTGTTATATACCTCCGAATTTTAAATCATCTTAAATGCAATAGGTTTAGCGTTCTTGAATTGGAACATATTTACGATCAACTTCACCCACATAAGTTGCACGTGGACGCATAATTCTATTATCTCTAAGTTGTTCTAAAATATGTGCAGTCCACCCTGAAGTACGACTGACTGCAAAGATAGGTGTAAAGAGATCATGTTCTATCCCCATACTATGATAAACAGTCGCACTATAGAAGTCTACATTAGGGAGTAGGCCTTTTTCTTCTTTCATAATATCAGCAATTTTAACTGACATTTTGTATAGATCACTTTGACCTGTCTCATCCGTAATTTTACGACTCATTTCTTTTAAATATTTGGCGCGTGGATCACCATTTTTATAAACACGATGACCAAATCCCATAATTTTATCTTTGTTTTTAAATGCTTTTTCTAGATAAGGTTCAACATTATCAATAGAGCCGATTTCTGTTAACATCTTCATTACACGTTCATTTGCTCCACCATGTAAAGGCCCTTTAAGTGAACCTACCGCTGCAGTGATACCTGAATACATATCAGATAATGATGATACGGCACATCGTGCTGTGAAAGCAGACGCATTTAATTCATGATCAGCATGTAAAATTAAAGCTTTATTGAAACCTTCAACTTCAACATCTGTCGGTTTTTCGCCACGTAACATATATAAAAAGTTTGCTGCATAGCTTAATGATGCATCCGGTTTTACAGGTTGTTTCCCATCTCTTACTCGAGCAAATGATGCAACAAGTGACGCAATTTTTGCTTGAATTCGAATCGCTCTTTCTTGCAATGCTTCTTCCCCATTATCGTCCGCATTTTCATCAAAATGAGCGAGATAAGAAACTGACGTACGTAACGCCGTCATTGGATGTACCTCATCTGTCGTATATTCTTCAAAATGACTGTACATTCTTGGATTTAAAGTCATATACTTAAATAATTTTTCTTTTAATTCAGATAATTCTTGTTCTGTAGGTAATCGATAATTCCACAATAAGAAAATAACCTCTTCGAATTGTGCATTTTCTGTCAGGTCATCAATATCATAACCTGCATAAGTTAATTGACTGTCAATAATTGAGCTGATTTTAGTTTCAGCAGCGATTACCCCTTCAAGACCTCTCATTAATTCTGCCATATGAATTTCCCCTTTACTTTATATTCGTTCTTTGTAATGGCTTTCATATATTATTATAGCCAATATGAAGCAATTTGTGAACATTTTAAGAACGGTCGTATTTAAAAATAATCTTATTTCAAACTCAGAAATATATATTTCATATTTTTCGAAAACCCTGATATAAAACGTTTTCTTTTGTCTTTTCATCCGTAATCATTACATCAATTTACGATTATTTGCATTCCTTATCATTCATAATAAAAAGATTTGATGACTTGGATTTATTAAAATTTCACGCTTTAAGTGCAATATCACTTTTTATGTAACTCTTAAACAAAAACAAAAGGACGAAACTACGGTCTAAATTTTATATTTAGATACCCTAGTTTCGCCCCCACAAACACTCGAAATAATTAATATCGGTTATCGATTTAAAAAATCATCTCGCTGTGTTCCGTTCTTACTTATTGCGAATTCTATTTAATTTTAAAGTACGTTGGCATAACCTTCATAAACTTTACCTTGCGCTGCATCTACCGTTACTAAAATACCACTTGGGATCGTTTTAGCTACATCTTCAACGCCTACTACAGTTGGAATACCTTTTTCTAACCCTAAAATCGCACTTGAAGATGTTAAACCTGCTTCTTCTGTAACGAGCGCGACTGCTTGATCTAAATAAGGCACCATTTTTTCATCAACTGAAGGTGTTACGATAACAGCTTGCTCAAGATTTTGTCCCTCTAATTCTGATGCATCATTCACAACTACTGTTCTTCCAACAGCTGAGTTACGTCCGATACCTTGCCCGTTTGCTAAATCTTCACCGATGAGATGTAATTTCATTAAGTTTGTAGTTCCTGATTCACCAGTCGGTACACCTGCTGTGATGATGATTAAATCACCTTTTTCAACACGTTCTGTTTCAATTGCTGTTGCAACTGCATTATTTAACAACTCATCTGTTGTGTAGTTACCTTCACGTACAACAGGATAAACGCCCCATACAAGCGTACATTGACGTGCTGTTGTTGCGAATGGTGTCACTGCAATAATGTCTGATTTTGGTCTGTATTTTGAAATAGTACGTGCTGTTGTACCACTTTCAGTAGCAGCAACGATTGCGTTTACTTTTAGGTTCAACGCTGTGTGTGCAGCAGAAACACCAATTGCATTTACAAGTGAAGTTTCTACAAGTTTTGTACGATCTGATAAGAGCTTTTTATAATCTTGTGCTTGCTCAGCAGCGTATGCAATGTTATTCATCGCTTTAACTGCTTCTTCTGGATAAGCACCTGCAGCTGTTTCACCAGATAACATAACCGCATCTGTACCATCGTAAATAGCATTGGCAACGTCTGAAGCTTCAGCTCTTGTCGCACGTGGATTGCGTTGCATTGAATCTAACATTTGCGTTGCAGTGATAACAGGTTTACCTAATTTATTACATTTACGGATTAAATCTTTTTGAACAATTGGTACTGTTTCTGGTGGAATTTCAACGCCCATGTCGCCTCTGGCTACCATTAAACCATCAGAAACTTCAAGAATTTCATCTATGTTGTCAATACCTTCTTGGTTTTCAATTTTAGGAATAATACTGATTGTATCGTTTTTCACTTCTTCTAAAATTCTACGGATTTCTAAAACGTCACTTGAACGTCTTACGAAACTTGCAGCAATAAAGTCAACATCTTGGTCAATACCAAAGCGAATGTCCTCTTCATCTTTTTCAGTAATACCTGGCAAGTTCACACTCACGCCTGGTAAGTTCACACCTTTTTTATTTTTAAGTTCACCAGTGTTAAGAACTTTACAGTGTACTTCACCCGCAGCGTGATCAATTGATTCAACTTCTAATTCAATTAATCCGTCATCTAATAAAATAAATGAACCGATTTCAATATCATTAATTAATTCTTCATATGTGACAGAGAACTTTTCCGGTGTACCTTCTACTTCATGCATACTTACTGTAACATGCGAACCTTTTTCTAATGTAATCACACCATTTTTCATATTGTGCGTACGAATCTCAGGTCCTTTCGTATCAAGTAAAATACCAATGTTTTTTTCTAACTTTTTCGCTACTTTACGAATTGAACGGATACGTGCTGCATGCTCATCATGAGAGCCATGAGAAAAGTTTAAACGCGCCACGTTCATGCCGGCTTTCATTAACTTTTCTAACATATCTTCTGATTCTGATGCTGGTCCAATCGTACAAACGATTTTAGTTTTTTTCATTTGGAAATGCCTCCTAAAATTAAATAGATAATTCTTTAGTTAATTCTAACATGTGTTGATTAATTTGATGCTCGGTTGAATTGAATATCGTATCAAAATCTGTCGCTGTAAGGCGGTTATCTTTAATACCAACGCCCTTCGCTGTTTCACCATCCATAAGAAGCTCAACAGCAAAACCACCTAGTCTAGAAGCGAGTACACGGTCGACACCTGTAGGGCTACCTCCACGTTGAATGTGTCCTAATACAGATACACGTGCGTCTACATTGATGAATTTTGTCAATTCACCAGCACATGCTTGGCCTGTCATACAACCTTCTGCAACAATGATAATGGAATGCTTTTTACCTCTATCGATACCTTTTTGGATTTTTTCAGCAATGTCTTGAATATCAACTTTTGTTTCTGGTAAGATGATTGTTTCAGCCCCTACTGCTAATCCAGACCATAAAGCAAGGTCACCACAATTTCGCCCCATAACTTCTATGATAAATGTACGCGCATGGCTTGAAGCGGTATCACGAATCTTATCGACAGACTCTATAATTGTATTCAGTGCTGTATCAAATCCAATTGTAAAGTCTGTACCATTAATGTCATTATCAATCGTACCTGGAATTCCAATCGTTTGGATTTCTTTACATTCTTCACTAATACGTTGCGCACCACGGTAACTACCATCACCGCCAATGACAACGAGCCCTTCAATGCCTCGTTTTTTAAGATTTTCGATTCCTTTTTGACGTATTTCTTTTTCTTTGAACTCTGGGCAACGTGCTGAATATAAAAATGTTCCTCCACGTTGAATTGTATCACCCACAGTACCAAGCTCTAGTTTGCGAATATCATCATTGATAAGGCCTTGATAACCTTGATAAACACCATAAACTTCAATATCATGATAAATCGCTTTTCTTACTACAGCACGAATTGCTGCGTTCATCCCTGGAGAATCTCCACCACTCGTTAAAACTGCAATTTTTTTCATGTAGACATACCCTTTCTTGCATAGTTGTTAAGTTAAAAATACCATAATTTGATGAAGCATTCCATCAAAAAAAGGTACAAATAAAAATGAAAACGGTTTTTTAATATGAATTCATGAATCCGCCACAAATGGCGTTTTCATAACATTTTCATTTAAAAATTAACCAAGTTATAATTCAATTTTATTTTATATTACGACTCCATTTTTGGTATTGCCAATTTAATGTTTAGTTGATGCAATTAGGTGTAAATTTAATATAAAAACAGTAACAAGTGAACTGTATATATTTACTAAGATAAAAGTGAGTACTTCTTAAAAGGTATTTCAGATTATCTCATTTGCCTCTATTACGTCACCTGTTGTCAAGAACAACTGTACCGTTCAATAGTGTAACTTTTTTAATTGAGCGCTTCAAATAATAAATATAATTAAGCCAAATCAAAATGAGAGATGTGTTCCCTTAAAGTACTTAATCAAGATGAAATTGAAATACAATGGTAAATAACTGCATATTTACTTTAAAAAGTTAAAACCCGAGGTTTCTTTAAAAAATCATCTCGGGTCTTATCTCAGATTTATCCTATTCAAAATTTCTACAATGACACAATAATTATCGTTATACAAACTTCACATTATCTGTATACTTTAAATTCAAAATAAACGATAGATTTTATTCTACAAAAGATCCAATATTTCGGAACTTCTCGAAACGATTCTCTTTAATCGCTTCAGGCGTCATATTTTCAAACGACTTTAAATGGCGCGTGAATTTTTCTTTAATGCTTTTACCTAAAGCTTCCGCATCGTGATGTGCACCACCAAGTGGTTCTTTGACCACTTCATCAATTATATTAAGCTCTAATAAATCATAGGCCGTAATTTTCATAGTTTCCGCCGCAATTTTCGCTAAAGCACTATCTTTCCATAAAATGCCAGCTGCACCTTCAGGAGATATGACAGAGTATGTACTATTTTCTAACATTAATAATCGGTTACTCACACCTAGACCAAGTGCACCACCACTTCCTCCTTCTCCTATAACAATAGAAATCACAGGAACAGTGAGGCCCGCCATATCGACCAGATTACGTGCGATGGATTCACTTTGACCGCGTTCTTCGGCAGCTTTACCTGGATAAGCACCTTTCGTATCGATAAATGTAAAAATCGGACGGTTGAACTTTTCCGCTTCTTTCATCAACCTTAAAGCCTTACGATAGCCTTCTGGATGAGCCATACCGAAGTTACGATAAATATTATCTTTCGTATCTTTCCCGCGTTGATGTCCAATTACTGTTACTGGACGGCCATCTAAATAAGCTAATCCACCGATAATCGCTGGATCATCTCTGAAATTTCGATCACCGTGTAATTCAATGAAATCATCAAATATAAATGGAATATAGTCCAAAACAGTGGGTCTCTCAGGTAATCTTGCTATTTGTACACGATCCCAAGGTTTCAAAGATGTATAAATTTTTTCTTTTTCTGTTTGTAATGCTGCTTCAAGAATCTCAATTTCATCAGACAAATCAACATCATTTTTTGCCTGAGTCTCCTGTAAAGATTCAATTTTGTTCATAATATCTTGAATTGGTTTTTCAAAATCAAGCATTACTTTTTCACCTCACGATGCATATCAAATAATGTAGCAAGTGTTTTTTTCATTTCGCTACGGTGTACAACCTTGTCCAATTGGCCATGTTCCAATAAAAATTCAGCAGTTTGAAAATCATCAGGTAGTTTTTCGTTAATCGTTTGTTCAATCACGCGTCGACCTGCAAAGCCAATCAGAGCTTTTGGCTCAGCTAGATTGATATCTCCAATAGAAGCGAAACTTGCAGAAACCCCACCAGTTGTTGGATGTGTCATATAAGAAATAAATAATAAGCCAGCATTTGAGTGCTTTTCTAAAGATACACTCGTTTTAGCCATTTGCATCAAAGAAATAATACCTTCTTGCATGCGAGCACCGCCAGAAGCCGTGAATAAAACAAACGGCAAACGTTCTTCGGTACAATGGTCAACAATACGACAAATTTTTTCCCCGACAACTGAACCCATACTCCCCATTCTGAATCTTGGGTCCATGACACCTACTCCAAATTTATTCCCATTAAGTTCAGCAGTGCCTGTTACAATTGCTTCATTTAATCCTGTTTTTTCTTGGTCTTTTTCAAGTTTTTCTTCATAGCCAGGAAAGTTTAATGGATTTGCAGAGGTCATCCCCTTATCAAATTCTTCAAAAGTCCCTTCATCCGCAATGGCATCGATTCGATCATATGCAGAAAGTTGTATATGATGATCACAATTAAAACAAACATTTAAGTTTTCAGTTAGCTCTTTTGTATACATAATCTTTTTGCAGTTAGGACATTTTGTCATGATGCCTTCTGGAACTTCATTCTGTTTTGAATCTTGAACCGTAACATATTTCTTCTTTTTAGAATTACGATTAAAAAAATCTTTGAACATCTCTATTACCTCCACATAACCATTGGCTATCAATCAGCTTATTTTGACTTTTTTAAATCAGTAAGTGATAACGTTTTTTCGTATACCACTTCTGGATCAACTTCGATTCTAGCGACACCTGATTCCATTGCAGCGCGTGCAACTTCTCTTGCAACTGAAGGTGCTACACGATAATCGAATGGTCCTGGAATCACATAATCTGCATTTCTTTCTTCATCTGTTATTAAATTTGCAATCGCTTCAACAGCAGCTTGTTTCATATCTTCATTGATATGTGTTGCGCGAACATCTAACGCACCGCGGAATATCCCTGGAAAAGCGAGTACGTTATTGATTTGATTTGGAAAATCAGAACGGCCTGTACCGATGACTTTAGCCCCAGCATTTTTAGCTTTATCTGGTGTGATTTCTGGATTTGGATTAGCCATCGCAAAAATAATAGCATCTTCATTCATTGATTTCACCATGTCTTCTGAAAGCGCATCTGCAACTGATACACCAATGAAGACATCTGAGTCTTTAATGACGTCTTCTAATTGACCTTCTTGCTTGTCTTTATTTGTCCATTTCGCAACAGTTTCTTTAGTAGGGTTCATACCATATGATCTACCTTCGAAAATAGCACCCTTTGAGTCGCACATAATCATATTTCGAACACCATAGGAATATAATAATTTAACAATAGCAATACCTGCTGCGCCTGCACCATTTAAAATCACTTTAATGTCAGCTAAGTCTTTGTTTACAATTCTAAGCGCATTAATAAGCCCAGCAACAGTTACGATTGCTGTTCCATGTTGATCATCATGAAAAACAGGGATTTTTGTTTCTTTTTTCAAACGTGCTTCGATTTCAAAACAACGCGGTGCAGAAATGTCTTCTAAATTGACGCCACCAAAATTAGGTTCTAAAAGTTTAACGGTACGGATAATTTCTTCTGTATCATTCGTTGATAGAGATAACGGAATTGCATCAACACCAGCAAAACTTTTAAATAACACAGCCTTACCTTCCATAACAGGGATACTAGCTTCGGCGCCAATGTTTCCTAATCCTAGAACAGCTGTCCCATCTGAAATGACAGCTACAGTATTACTTTTCATTGTGTAATCATAGACACGGCTTGGTCGTTCATGAATATCTTTACAGGGTTCAGCTACCCCAGGTGAATAGGCCAAACTAAGTTCTTCTTTATTTGTTACTTTAACCTTTGGACAAACAGCTAGTTTACCTTGATTTTCTTTATGCATATGCAATGCATCGTCTCTTAAAGACATTCACCATCATCTCCAATTATAAATTCATTATTTTATGAATAAGTCCTTATTTTATCGCCATTATAATATAGCACATTCTAAAAACATGTCAAAGTGACCTTCTGAC
Organism: Staphylococcus coagulans; assembly: GCF_022557135.1. NCBI lineage: Bacteria > Bacillati > Bacillota > Bacilli > Caryophanales > Staphylococcaceae > Staphylococcus > Staphylococcus coagulans. The sequence goes on along the minus strand of NZ_CP092966.1, from coordinate 1,165,511 downwards.
ACGGAGTACATAGAGGGTACCCTACAAAATTATATACCATTATAACAAACGAATATGTTGTGGTTCAATCGCTTTTAATAACTGGGTCAGTTGCTCAGAGTTCTTTTCAATATGACCTATAGGTTGAAATTGATTCGATGATTCGTTGTAAAAGTAGACGGGCACTGTAGCTTTCGATTGTGTTGAAAACAGTTGATTTTGTATATCTTCCGGTACTTTTTCTCTAATCACGATTTGCTTCACTGCTTTCATCTTTTCCTCTACATATTTTTCAAGCGGACTTATCTTTTGAATTACCATTTGCATCTTTTCATTTCTTTTTTCAAATTTACCCCAAACAATGTAATAAGCATTTTCTTGTATAAGTTGCGCGAAACTTTGAAATACTTTTGGAAAGATGACACCATCTACGGTGTGTTCACCATCATTCAACTCAACAAAGGCCATTTGTTGTCCTTTCTTTGTTCGAATAACACGAATCGCATCCATTGTTACTAAAATAGGTTGATTGATTAATTTGCTATTTAATTGGTAAATTCCGAGATATTGCTTTTTCACAAATTGTTTCTCCACTGGATGCATCGACACGTAAAAGCCAAGATATTGCTTTTCATAGTCACTTAACTGTTGTTCTGGCATTTCTTCCGTTTCTAGGTAATCTCGTTTGATAGTCGCAAACGTATCTACAAAACTTTGATCAATATCACTGTTAGAATCGGTCACTTTATCTATTGACTGTAATAGTGTCGCTCTATTCTTGTCGAAACAATCTAAAGCCCCAGTTAAAATAAGTGCTTCGAGTAATCGTCGCGTACGTATCCGATTAGGAATGCGATCACAAAAATCAAAAAAGTCTTTAAAAGGCCCATGCTCGATGCGCTCTGAAACAATAGCTTGTACACTTTGATATCCAATCCCTTTTATAGCACCTAATGAGATATAGACACCTTTTTGTGTGGCTACATAGCGCCATTGACTCCAGTTAATATGCGGACCATGAATTTTAATCTGCTGTTGTTTAGCTTCTTGAATCATTAATTGTGTCTTTGCTTCGTTTCCAATGACATTACTCAATATGTTGGCATAAAAATAAGTTGGATAGTGTACTTTCAAATAAGTCATGATATAAGCGATTTTTGAATAGCTAACGGCATGGGCTCTAGGAAAACCGTAATCAGCAAATTTCAATATTAAATCAAAAATTTGACTGCTCAACGCATTGGCATATCCTTTCTTCATCGCACCATCCATAAAATGCTGGCGTTCATTTTCTAATACTTCTCTATTCTTTTTGCTCATTGCACGTCTTAAAATATCAGCTTCACCATATGAAAAACCTGCAAATTGACTCGCAATTTGCATAATCTGCTCTTGATATATAATCACGCCGTAAGTCCTTTTTAGAATCGGCTCTAAATCTGGATGTAAATATTGAACTTGAGAAGAATCATGACGTCGCCGAATATATGTTGGAATTTCTTCCATCGGTCCAGGCCGGTATAAAGAGGTCACAGCTACTATATCCTCAAAATGCTCTGGCTGTAGTTTTTGCAACACACGGCGGACCCCGTCTGACTCTAATTGGAAAATACCTGTCGTATCGCCTCTTGAGAGAAGACGAAATACTTCCTTGTCATCAAAAGGAATTTCCTCAATATTTAAGTCAATTTTCATATCATGTTTAATCTGTTTGATGATTTGATGAATGATTGTGAGATTACGTAATCCTAAGAAATCAATTTTTAATAAACCGATTCTTTCAGCCTCAGTCATCGTCCATTGGGTTAAAAGCCCTGTGTCACCTTCAGTAAGTGGAATGGATTCGTATAATGGCTGATCATTGACAATAACACCCGCTGCATGCGTAGATGTGTTTCGAGGTAAACCTTCAAGTTTTTTACAAAATTCGAACCAACGTTCATTTCTATGATTTCGATGCACAAATGCTTTAAAATTCTCTTGTGCATAAGCTTCATCGAGGGTCACACCTAATTTACTGGGAATAAGCTTAGATGCTTCGCTCAGTGTTGCTTCATCAAATCCCATCACTCGCCCCACATCTCTTGCCACTGCTTTGGCAAGCAAATGCCCGAAGGTGACAATACCTGCCACACGATAATCACCATATTTGTTTTGTACATATTGGATGACTTTTTCTCTTTGTGTATCTTCAAAGTCGATATCAATATCTGGCATTGTGACACGATCAGGGTTAAGAAAGCGCTCAAAAAGCAAGTCATACTTCAAGGGATCAATGGTCGTAATATTGAGCAAATAACTGACCAAAGACCCTGCTGATGAACCCCGACCCGGACCTACCATGACACCATTTGATTTGGCATAGCGGATTAAGTCACTCACTATGAGAAAATAATCGGCATAACCCATTTTAGTGATAACTTGATATTCATATTTTAACCGTTCCATATAATTCGGTTTTGATAAATCCTTATTTTGTAATGACTGTTCCAATACACGCCATAAATAATAATCAGCAGAGCTACCATCAGGAGTTTGAAACTCTGGGAGCAACGCTTGATGATACTCAAGTTTTGCTTCACATAAATCTGCGACCTCATCAGTAGATTTCACATATTGTGCATCGATTTCAGCTTCACTCAATTCATTTATAGTAAACATATGACGTGATGGTCCGTCTTCATTGTCTATAAAATTCACCTTTGTGTTGTCACGAATGGCATTTAAGACTTTTAATGTTTCTTTATCTTCGGCTTTCAAATAATACGCACTTTCCAAATAAACCTGAGGTATAGAACGGTCTACAACAGAATGGTGATCCACATAATATGAACTTTCTATAGGCATTTCGTCTAACCAATGCAACGTTTGCTCAGTCATATTTTTAAAAATAACAACATTATGTTGTAGATAAGCTTGAATATCGTAAATTGATACTTGTTCCCGTTGATTGACTTGAATATCTGTTGACAATTGAAAAAGATTTTTCAAACCTTCGTTATTTTTAGCGATGAGGACCACTTCTAAAACGTTCAGCTGGTCTGTTATATAAATCGTCATCCCTAGCAATGGTTTAATGCCTTTTTTAGTACACTCGTCATAAAATTGAGGCACACCATACATGACGTTTAAATCTGTAATCGCTATAGCTGAGTAGCCTATGTCAATCGCACGCGCAATTGCCCCTTTAATTGTTATACTTGAATTTAAAAGCTCATATGAAGTATGAATATTTAAATGGGCAACCATCGTAGACACCTTCTTTTACAATTTATTTTTTAATTCAGTGGCAAGCGTTTCAAATTCATCCCAAGAATGTACAGAAGCACCTGCTGCGTTGGGGTGTCCCCCGCCACCAAAGTGTGCAGCGACATCATTAATCGTTATTTGTTTAGAACGGATGCGACAACGTATTTCTTTACCTTCATCAACTGCAAACACCCATATTTTTAATCCTTTTAGATCTGCAACAGCATTGACATAGAGTGATGCTTCATTCGGTTGGATTTGGTATTTTTCTAATACATCAGCCGTGATTTTAACTTTACAAAAGCCTTTTTCATCTAATTCAAAATTTTGGAGCACGTAACCATGGAATGGCATTAAGCGTGGTTCTTTTTCACCCAATTGGTTGAGTAATTGATCATGACCAATATCATATTTTAAAAGTTTACTTGCAATTTCCATCGTTTTAGGTGAAGTATTACTGAAGAAAAAGCGCCCCGTGTCTCCAACAATTCCAAGATATAACGATGATGCGATGGCTTTATTTAAAATTTCAATGTCTCCAAATTGTCGAATGATATCAAAAATAATTTCGCTCGTAGACGAAGCATTGACATCGACATAATTAATGTCACCATAATCATCTACCGGTGGATGATGATCGATTTTGATAAGCGCCTGGCCTTGACTGTACCGTGCATCATCAATACGTGGTGCATTTGCGGTATCACATACAATAACAAGTGCATCTTGAAATTGTTCACTATCAACTTGGTCTAAATCGCTCATAAACTCAAGTGAAGGCTCTACTTGTCCCACTGCAAAAACCGATTTTCCAGGATATTTTGCTTTCAAATAATATTTTAATCCCATTTGAGATCCCATAGCATCTGGATCAGGTCTCACATGGCGATGAATAATAATGGTATCAAATGTCTGAATTTTATTTTGAATTTCTTCTATTAATTTCATAATTATCACTCCCTAATGGTCTAGTAGTTGACACATAATTAAAGCTTTAGCTACAGGTTGTTTTGCGCTTTCCATTGATACTTCAACTTTAGCAAAATTTCTTCCCATGTCTAAAATGGTATAGAGCACTTCGACTTCGCTTTCAATCTGTACTGTACGTATATAAAAAATGTTTAAACTTTCAATCATAACCTCTAATTTTTTATGTTTTCGCATAACTGACTTAATTGTTTCTTCAATAATCGCCACTGTGACAGATTTACTTAAAGTTCCAAATTGATTGGTTAATTGAGGGGTAATTTCTACTACAATTTGGTGGTTTCTAATTTCGATATGTTTCGCAACTTGATCGTTTATTGTTTCACCCACTTGTGGTTGCCGTCCAACAATTTGCATCGCTTTCAAGACATCTTCCCTTGAAATGACACCTATTAATCGCTTTTGTGCATTAATAACGGGCAGCAATTCTATTCCCTCCCAAATCATTAAATGTGCACAACTTGCAACTGTAGTATTTAATTGTACACTAATCGCTGGCTTTTTCATGACTCTATGTAATTTTTCTTCAGGATTTTTACCAATAATATCCTTACTTGTAATGAGTCCTGCTAATTTTTCATAGCGATCCACTACTGGAAAACGTGAGTGTGAAGACTCGTGAGATTTTTTTCCAACATCGGCAACAGTCATTTCATCATATAAATAGGATGTTTCTTCAATTGGAATCACAATGTCCTCAACAACCATAATTTCTTTCTTTATCATTTGATTATACATTGCTCTATTAATTATATTAGCTACCATAAAAGTATCATAATTTGACGAAATAATAGGCAGATTTTGATCATTCGCCATCGTTTTAATTTCATCTGTCGTATCAAAACCACCTGTAATGAGTATTGCACTACCCTTTTCAAGTGCTGCTTTTTGTACATCGAGACGGTTTCCGACAATGAGCAAAGTGTTTTTCGATACATAATTTACGACATTATCTACTTCCATTGCACCAATCGCAAATTTTGTTAATGAGTTAAATTGACCACCTCTGCCAGCAATCAAATGGCCATCCACAATTTTGGCAATTTCTCTAAACGTCAAATGATCTACTTTTGCTCTTGTTTTTTTCTCTATTCTCACTGTCCCAACACGGTCAATCGTTGCAACCAAACCACGTTGATTTGCATCTTTAATGGCACGATACGCCGTTCCTTCTGAGACATCTAAGTCTTTTGCAATTTTGCGTACGGATATCTTTTGGCCCACTGATAACGATTCTATATGTTTAATAATTTGCTCATGCTTTGTCATGTGTCTCCCTCAATTTGATTAATTTTAATATACTACTACATTTGTCACGGCAATATAAAAAGATTCAACCGGTTTAGACATCTCCTGAATATAAAGCCAAAATTTGATTCTTCATATGTCATCTGAAACCAAAACGAAAGTGTGTTTGTTTTTTACTTTTCGTCTTTATCTTTTAATTTTATTCATACATTTTTGATTACTTGTATATTATAACGTTTTTCAAATCGTATTGCGAAGTAATCTTCGTGCATATTTATACTTATAAAAGATGGCATTTCATTTTAATTTTGTATAGACTAGATATAAGGAGGATGATAGAGATGCATAAAAATATTTTACTCGCAGTTGACACAGATTTAAAAAACACAAAAGCATTGCAAGAAGTTGTGAAACTTTCAGGTGAGACGACAACTGTAACAATGCTCAATATCATCGCAGAACAAGATGCCCAAGCCTCAGTGAAAATGGGGACGCATATCGATGAGCTCAAACATATTCGCCATACGCAAATGGCACCTACACGAGAAACACTAGAAGAACATGGTATTCATTATGAAGAAGTGATTGAACGTGGCAATCCAAAAGAAAAAATCGTGACATACGCGAATAGTGGTCAATATGACATTGTTGTGCTCAGCAATCGCAAAGCAGAAGCGGCTCAAAAATTCGTACTAGGCAGTGTCAGCCATAAAGTGGCAAAGCGTGCTAAAATCCCAGTCCTGATTGTTAAATAATCGTATGTGAACGCAATTGTAGTAACTTTACAAGAAGGAAAAACACCTCATGACTTTAACCACTCTGTGTTACCATTTACAAACAAAAAGACAAGGATATGAGCAATAGAAATCAAAAGTGATTCTACTCTCAAATTCCTTGTCTTTTTTGATTAAAATTCGACTGCTTCACCTGGTTTTAAAATTTGAACTCGACCTTCATAAACCGCTTCCTTAAATTTAACCGGATCTTGTTCAATTAATGGGAATGTATTGTAGTGAATCGGTACCGTGAGTTTCGGTTTAATTAAATGATTGATTGCATAACTTGCATCTTCAATTCCCATTGTAAAATTATCTCCAATAGGTACGAAACAAACATCAACCGGATGGCGTTCAGCAATTAATTTCATATCACTGAATAACCCTGTATCACCTGCATGGTATATCGTTTTTCCATCTAATTCTAAAATCACACCCATTGGCATACCTAAATAGATTGGAATACCTTCATCATTCGTTAGACTTGAACTATGAAAAGCTTGTACAAATTTTAAAACACCAAAATCAAACTCCCATTTTCCACCAATATTCATTGGATGTACATTTTCAATACCTTTTGCCGTAGATAAATAATTAGCTACTTCAGCACTACCGATAACAGTGGCATGATTACGGTTAGCAAGTTCAACCGTGTCACCAAAATGATCTTCATGCCCATGTGTGAGTACAATATAGTCCACTTTTAAATCTTCGACACTTAAATCTGATAAGTCATTACCTGTAATAAAAGGATCTATAATACCTGATTTCCCATTCGCTTCAAAATAAACCGTTGATTGACCATGAAATGATAACTTCATGTTTGTATCCTCCTTTTAACCATCTTTGCCTCTTTATTGCTATACCTCTATATTAACAAGTTAATCCTTTGAAATCTAAATTTTATTATTCTCCCTCGTTTATTTTTTTGTCTTACCTTCACCTGCTTTAATCCATAAGTGAAAAAACGATACCCTCTATTTTGCATTCTTTGAGGAGCTAGAATAAAATAGAAGAAAAGATATAAGGAGGCGCTTTTATGTCAAAATTAGACCAACTCGTACGAGCATTAAAAGAAAATGAAGCGGATGCCGCATGGATTTCACATCCCATCAACATTTTCTATTTTACAGGATATAAATCAGATCCACATGAACGCTTATTTGCACTGCTTGTTAGAAAAGATGGTGAACCTATTTTGTTCTGTCCACAACTCGAAGTGGAAGAAGTTAAAAATTCACCTTTTGAAGGTCAAATTATTGGTTATTTAGATACTGAAAATCCATTCGACAAGCACCAAAATCATTATGACAAATTATTGATAGAAGAAAGTCATTTAACAGTTCAAAGATATCATGCTTTGAAAAAGGCGTTTGGGACAAAAACATTTGCGCCAATTGATCAAACAATCAAACAATTACGGAATGTTAAAACAGATAGTGAAATTAAAGCATTAGCAGAAGCTGCGCAATTAGCTGACAAATGTATGGAAATTGGTAAAGCCTTTTTAAAAGTAGGCGTAACTGAAAGGGAAGTTGTCAATCATATCGAAAACGAGATTAAACGTTACGGTGTATCAGAAATGAGTTTTGATACTATGGTTCTTTTTGGTGATCATGCTGCTGCCCCACATGGTACCCCTGGTGACAGAAAACTAAAAATTGATGAATACGTGTTATTCGATTTAGGTGTCATTTACAAACATTATTGCAGTGATATTACTCGCACGATTCCATTTGGCAACCCAGATCAAAAAGCTCAAGAAATCTATCAAATTGTATTACAAGCTGAGACAGAAGCAATCGAACTGATTCAACCCGGAGTTAAAATTAGCGACCTTGATCGTAAAGCACGTGGAATTATTGAAAATGCAGGATTTGGTGAATACTTCCCGCATCGTCTTGGACATGGTTTAGGTCTTGAAGCACATGAGTATCAAGACATCTCTCATACAAACGATCATTTATTAGAAGCAGGCATGGTTTTAACAATTGAACCAGGCATTTATGTTCCTGGCGTTGCTGGCGTTAGAATTGAAGATGATATTCTCGTTACTGAACATGGTTATGTCCGCTTATCGAATTATCCAAAATGATAAAGGAAGCTGTCGCATCGTCGTTGCGTGAAGTAGAGGCGAAGTTAAAAGCGGGTGCACATCGAATTGAGCTTTGTGATAACATGGCACAGTTAGGAACAACACCAAGTTATGGTATGGTTAAAATTGCAAGTGAAATGTGTCGACTTTATGGTGCAAAACTAGTGGTTATGATTCGACCAAGAGGTGGTGACTTTTGTTACAATTGGTATGAATTTGAAGCGATGCAAGCAGATATTCAACTGTTGAAGTCACTTTCAATCGACGCCTTTGTTTTCGGTTGTTTAACCTCCGATCAAACTTTAAATACATTTCAAATGAAAACACTCATCTCACTTGCGCATCCAATCCCTACTGTCTGTCACATGGCTTTTGATTATATTTATCCAGCAGGACAAACGAAAGCATTACAAGAACTAATAGACCTTGGTGTACAAAGATTACTGACTCATGGCGGACGACCTGAAACTGATTTGTTTGATAATTTGCCGCGCATTGCAAAATTTGTAACACAATCAAAAGGAAGAATAGAGATTATGCCTGGTGGTGGTCTCAACTATCAAAATTTACCCCACCTTTTAGAGCTGTTTCCATTCCAAGAAGTACACGGTAGCGCAATTGTAAATGCAGATCTCGAAACACCATGAGAGCAGTAATCCGTTAAAGCAGATAAATCATAATACGAAAAAACTAAGCGGAAAGATTCATATAAATAAGGAGCGGAACAGCATCGGTTAAATCACTGTTCCGCTTCTCTCTTTTTCAAATATTATACTGTCTCTTTTAATGCATCGCTTACAGACGTATAAGTGTAATTAAATGCATCAGCAACAGCTTTATTTGTAATTTGTCCGGCAAAAACGTTCAATCCGTGTGAGAGTGGTTCATTTTCTATGAGTGCACGTTGATAGCCTTTATTCGCAAGCTGCAACGCATAAGGTAATGTCGCGTTATTTAAGCCAATTGTCGATGTACGCGGTACTGCACCTGGCATATTTGCGACAGCATAATGGACAACATCATGTTTGATATATGTTGGGTTATCATGCGTTGTAATACGATCTGTCGTTTCAAAAATACCACCTTGATCGATGGCAATGTCAACAACAACAGAGCCAGGCTTCATCTTTTTAATCATCGCTTCAGTAACTAACTTAGGTGCTTTTGCCCCTGGAATTAAAACAGCACCAATGACTAAGTCACTTTCGATGACATGTGCCTCGATGTTTAATGGATTCGACATGATGGTTTGAACACGACCATCAAATAAATCTTCAAGCTCTTGCAAACGTTTTGGATTCACGTCTAAAATTGTGACGTCTGCGCCAAGGCCTAATGCGATGCGTGCAGCATTAGTCCCAGCTTGGCCCCCACCAATAATTGTTACCTTACCTTTTTGAACACCAGGGATACCCCCTAATAGAATACCCATGCCACCATTAAAGCGTTGTAAAAATTGTGCCCCAATTTGAGTCGACATCCGTCCTGCCACTTCACTCATTGGCGTAAGAAGTGGTAATGTTCGATCAGCTAGTTGCACTGTTTCATATGCAATGGCTACCACTTTTTTATCGATGAGTGCTTGAGTTAATTCTGGTTCATTTGCTAAATGAAGATAAGTAAACAGAATGAGACCTTCTTTAAAATAAGCATACTCCTCTGATAATGGTTCCTTTACTTTTATAATCATATCCACGTCCCAAACTTGTGATTGACTATCGCTAATTTCAGCCCCCGCTTCAACGTAGTCATTATCCTCGAAATAAGACCCCTCACCAGCATGTGTTTCTACAAGGACTTCATGTCCTGCCTCTACTAACGCATGAACACCACTTGGTGATAAACCTACACGATTTTCATTATTTTTAATTTCTCTTGGAATTCCAATTCTCATACTCCTTACACCTCCAAATTCATGATAACGCATACATTATGTAAGCGCAATCATTAAATTTTTGTAAAATCAATACATTTAAAATCCAATTCATTTTCAAAATTTTATGATATAATAAAAGTGAAATAAGAAAGGGGTTTTCGCTATGTTTATTTACAAAAATATTTTGATTGCTGTTGATGGTTCTCATGAAGCAGAATGGGCGTTCAATAAAGCACTTGCCGTTGCAAAACGTAACGATGCTAAGTTAACAGTAGTGAATGTCATTGATTCTAGAACGTACACATCATTTGAAGTATATGATTCGCATTTTACTGAAAAATCAAAATCATTTGCTGAAAAATTACTGGACGGCTACCGTCAAGTTGCCGAAGATGAAGGGGTTCATAATGTTGAAACACGTTTAGAATTCGGATCTCCAAAATCAATCATTCCTAAGTTAGCAAGTGAAGACGAATCAGGCGTAGACTTAGTCATGTGTGGGACTTCAGGACTTAATGCTGTTGAACGTTTTATCGTCGGCTCAGTATCTGAAGCGATTGTTCGCCATGCAACTTGTGACGTACTTGTCGTTCGTACTGAACAAATCCCAGAAAACTTTGAACCTAAAGTTGCGACTGAAGAATTTTTAAAAGACTTTAGCATTTAAACCTAATCTTAATAAAGTGAATTATATTTAAAGATGTCATTTTTTTAGAGCACATCTTTTATGCAGTGGGCGAATTAATTAATAGTCGCTCACTGTTTTATTTTAATAATTAAATGCATTCAAAAACCTCTTCGCCCCTCCCCCCTAAAACAAAAAAGAGGCAGAGCTAAAATCGTTTTGATTTCAGTTCTACCTCAGTCAGATGACTCGCGTGACTAAACACGTTTCACGAACCCTTACGCCATCCTTTTATATTATTTCATAGTTTGAATTTTTTATAACTTAAGTCGCTTATACGATGTAAAATAATTTTTACAACAAATTAATCTAACTCACCGAATGTCATTACATCTCGTGCAATCATTACTTCTTCATTCGTTGGAATCACTAACACTTTAACCGGTGAATGTGGGTAGTTTAATTCAGCTTCTTTACCACGTAATCCTTCGTTTTTACGAGGATCCCAATAAACGCCCATAAATTCTAATCCTTCTAATACACGCGCACGTACTGTATCAGAGTTTTCACCCACACCAGCAGTGAAGATAATTACATCAACACCATGCATACGTGTCGCATATGATCCCATGTATTTATGGATACGTGAAGCGAATACTTCTAATGCAAGTTCTGCACGTTCGTTGCCTTCTTTTGCATCACCTTCAATATCACGTAAATCAGAAGAAGTGCCTGTAATACCTAATAAACCAGACTCTTTATTTAAAATATTTAATACTTCATCTGCAGTTTTACCTGTTTTTTCCATGATGAATGGAATAAGCGCTGGGTCGATATTACCTGAACGTGTTCCCATTGTCACACCTGCTAATGGCGTGAATCCCATTGATGTATCGATTGATTTTCCACCATCAATCGCAGCAATTGAAGCACCGTTACCAATGTGACATGAAATGATGCGCAATTCTTCAACAGGTTTATTTAAAATTTCTGCTGCACGTTGTGATACATATTTGTGACTTGTACCGTGGAAGCCATATTTACGGATACCATATTTTTTATAGTAATCATAAGGTAAACTATAAAGGTACGCAGATTCAGGCATTGATTGATGGAAAGATGTATCGAACACAGCCACATGCGGAATATTAGGTAAAAGCTTTCTAAAAGCTAAAATACCCATTAAATTCGCTGGATTATGAAGTGGTGCCAAATCTGTTAAGCTTTCAATATCACTTATAACTTGGTCATTAACAAGCGCTGATTGAGGGAAAACTTCTCCACCATGAACCACACGATGACCTGTACCGTCAATGTCGTTAATATCATTGATGATACCATGTTTTTGTAAGCTTTCTAACATAATGTTAACAGCTTGTTCATGGTCTTTAATATCTTCTACCTCTTTAAATTTTTCGCCTTTGAATTCAATGGTAAAAATTGAATCTTTTAAACCAATACGCTCGATTAAACCTTTTGTGATAAGTTTTTCTTCTGGCATTTCAATTAATTGAAATTTCAATGATGAGCTACCAGCGTTAATCGCCAAAATTAACTTTGACATGTAAACGGCCTCCAATATTTTTAATTTATTTAAATCTATTTAACCATTAATACAGTTTGATTTCAAGAGTGCAACAGCTTAATTTTTAGGGTGATTTTGTGACAACCAGGCCGTTAATTCAGATAAAAATTGTTGAAAATTTTGTGGATTTTTAAAATCTGGGATATTTGCGAGTAAAACTTCTACAGGCGTTGTGACGTGTTGTTCCTTACGTTGTAAAATTAAGATTGATTTTTGCGCACGCTCATTTTTGAATAAATTCTTTGGTAAATTAAGAAATGCTTGCATTTCTGTTTCTGTTGCAATGAAATTTTCTAACTGTTTCACATGCTCGCCTTCAAAAATTAGGCTTGGCACAACTAAGAAAACGTAACCTGATGGCTTAACCGCGTGAACCGCTTGCTCAATAAATAGATAATGTGAGAAACTGTGTCCCTCTTCAAAGCCTAACTGTAACTGTGCGCTTCGACTATCATTCGGATAATAACCAATAGGCAAATCTCCTACAACAACATCTGCATCTTCAAAAGGTAAAGGCATGATTGCATCTTGTGGATATACATCAAAAGGAATTTCTAGGAAGTTAGCCAGGTGCACACTGACTCTTGAAAGCACGGGGTCTACTTCAACAAGATGATGCATCAATGTGTAATCCGTCATCACCTCATGAATTGTGGCACTTAGATGACCTGCACCGCTACCTAAATCAGCAATGTGTAACTCGGACTGCTCTTGTTGAAATTGAGAAACTAAGAAACCTAAAATCAATCCAATAGAATCAGGCGTAATCTGATGATTCGCTTGAACTTCTTCTTTTTGCAATTGATTTAAATATGCAAATTGAAAAGCTTTTCTTCTATCTTGTAATGTCGCTTGTTCTAGCAATTCGCGTTGTGATGTATAAATGCGTTCCATCGCTAAACCTAAATTTTCAATAAAGCTTTGACCATTTTCTTCATTTAATTGTTGCGTCAATTCATCGATTTGCTGGAACAATTTTTCCATTATCGATTTTGATTCTGTCATCAAATCATCCTTTCACAAAAACAGGGGACGAATCAGAAGTCTATCCATACAATTGGGACTTCTTCATCTCCCCCAATAATGACTATGATTAGCCTAATAATGCCAGTTTAAACGTTTCGATAAGCTTCAAGTGCCGCTTCGAAATTCGGAAAATCTGTGCCTTCAGGTACAATTTCTTTATAAACGACTTTATTATTTTCATCTAAAACAAACACAGAGCGAGCTAGTAACTGTAAGCCTTCCATGATTAAACCATAATTTTCACCAAATGAATGGTTTTGGTAATCACTTAATGTAATCACATTATCTAAACCCGTCGATGCACACCATCTTTGTTGTGCAAACGGCAGGTCAACAGAAATTGTTAAAACATAACCGTCTTCTGTACTTGCTTCTTCGTTAAATTTACGCGTTTGTTGATCACAAACACCTGTGTCAAGAGAAGGTACGACATTAATCATTTTTTCTTCCCATCATATTGAGAGAGAGACACACCTTGTAAACTGTTATCAACGACAGTAAAATCTGGTGCCTGATCGCCTACGTTAACCTCTTTACCTAATAATTGAATAGGATTTTGTTTAAATGTAATTTGTGTCATTTATTGTGCCTCCTTAAAAGATTACTCTTTTATTATATCGTCTTACTATGATGTTATCACGTCAGACACCTTCATTTTCTTTAATGTACTGAAGATATTTATTCTTTACAACTACCGTATTCGCAAAATAATCATGTATACCAATATGCTTCGGTGTGAATATTACCGCAAAATAAGGTAAACCAAACAAGACATTTGATATTAGTCTGCCAATCCATTCTCTAAATAGAATGTCCGTCCAATTAGGTTTATGAATATCGACCGTATATACTTTTAACCCCATAATCATTTTTCCTACTGTTTGCTGAAAGAAATAGGTCATTAATATGAAGTAACCAAAGTATATTAATGCATCCAAAATATGGCCTATACTAAAATAATCAATCCATAATTTCCATTCATCAATACCCGTCAGGGCATAGAGTGGATTAAGGACGATTTGTGTTATCCCCCATAATATTCCTAAATCTATCAAATAACTGATGAAACGTCTCCAAAACCCTGCATAAAAGAAGGCGTTTAATTCGTATTGATATTGTTCTATCGTTTTTTTAGCACGTTGATTGGCGTGTTGAAACTGCCGACCATTCATATCATGATAGTTTGGTTGCGAAGGATTATAGTTTTGCTGTATTGATCTGTCCATCATACGACCTACCCTTCATATTTATACATCGGTCTCGTTTGGGCTTCATTGTTCAAGATTTGTTTGATATTTTGAACATCTGAGCGTAAACCATTTACAAATGATTTCATACCTAGGAAACTTGTTAAATCACTTGATTCTTGATTAAAAGTAATGATTTGCGGATCATCCACTTTAATGGCTTTCTCTAAATCTTTTAACGCTTGATCTTTATATGCAATTTGATCAATTAGACCATTTGCTTTTGCTTGTTGAGCACTATAAATTCGACCATCAGCGAGCTTTCTCACTTTTGATTCTGACATGTGACGTCCTTTTTTAACAACATCAACAAATTGATCAAAACTGTCTTTATTAATTGACTGAAGAATTTGTCTCTCTTCTTCCGTCATTTTACGTGAACCACTTAAAATATCTTTATGCGCACCTGATTTAATCGTATTGGTCTTAATACCTAAGTCATCCAATAATTTAGAATAATCTTTTGACTCAGAAATCACACCAATAGATCCTGTCAATGTTTGAGGCCCTGCATAAATTTTATCTGCTGGTGCCGAAATATAATAACCACCAGAAGCCGCTAAAGTTTCCATTTGTACGTAAATCTTTTTACCAGCATCTTTAACTGCTTTCAATTTATGATAAAACTCATCACTTTCGTATGTACCGCCACCTGGGCTGTTAACGTTTAACAATACACCTTTTATTGAATCATCATTTTTAATTGTTTCAAGTTGATTTAACGCCACTTGATGATTATACTCACTGCCACCACCAAATAAGCCGGGGGCACCTGTATCTTGTATTGCACCATTGACTGTAATCTCTGCAATTTGATTTGACTTGTCGCCTTCTTTTACAACTGTACTTGGTGCTTCAGCATTAATATTTACCTCTCCATTAAAAAAAGAGGAAACAATTGAGGTCAATGCACTGGTAAGAATTCCTCCTATAATGATGACACTCGCTAAAATAATTGCAACAATTCTTTTCGACATTTTTGACGTCCTTTCCTTTAGGTTACGTTCATCATAACAAATATAAAATTTTTTCGCGATATTTCTCAAAATGTTTATTTGCAATGCTAAATATTTGTAAGACCTTTACTTTCTCTTCACAATTTTCACTTTATTCATGAACGTGTTCTCTTTTATAAAAAACTCTGAAAGTAATCAAATGTATTTTTTAAGATTAAGACGAGTGTAATAACAATAAATAAGACTTTGACATAGCTTACACCTTTTTTAATTGCAAACCACGCACCACAATATGAACCCGCAATCATACTTATCGCCATAATCAAACCATAAACATAATCTACATGGTCAAAAAATATAAAGAGCAATAATGCACCTAAATTGGATGCAAAATTTAACACTTTAGCATTGCCTGCTGCACTTAAGAAATCAAAACCAAATAATAAAAATACAAACAATAAGAAGGACCCTGTTCCGCCTCCTAAAAATCCGTCATAAAAACCAATGATTGTAATGAAACCAATCAGTAGCAGAATTTTGAAGAGCGTTAGCTTTTCGTATGTACGAATACTGCCCCAATCTTTTTTTAATAGTGTGTACAATAAAACAATCGTTAAAATGAAAATAACTAAAGGTTTAAGTAAATTTGCTGGTAAAAATACAGCGAGGTATGCGCCAATAATGGCGGCAATAAATGAAAGGGGAAATAATTTAAGTACAATGTTTAAATCTACTTTTCCAGATCGAATAAAGCGAATCGCACTGGTCAAAGAACCAAATGCGCTCGCCAGCTTGTTCGTTCCAAGGGCCATAGCTGGTGGCATACCAATTGCTAACAAGGCGGGGATTGAAATCAAGCCCCCGCCACCGACGACCGCATCAATAAATGCAGCCAAAAACCCTAATAAAATCACAATTAATATCAGTGTCCCATCCACTTCGAATATCATCGTCAAGCCCCCCCTAGTTACTAGAACAAATCGCCATCCCATGCTTCTTGTTCTGCTTGATATGCATTGTAATTTTTATCGACAACGATTGTCTCAATGTTTTCAACAGCTTTGTTAATCATATCTTCAAAATCAAATCCTGATTCGTATTGAACCACCTTATCAAATTGTGGCTCTGTAATTGGATTTTTAGGCGTGAAAATCGTACAACAATCTTCGTAAGGTTGAATTGAAGTTTCAAAAGTACCAATCGCTTTCGCTTTTTTAATAATTTCTTCTTTGTCTAAAGTGAGCAAAGGTCTCAATATCGGTGTGCTTGTTACCGCGTTAATGGCATACATACTTTTGAGTGTTTGGCTCGCCACTTGACCTAAATTTTCACCATTGACTATCGCATCTGCACCAATGTTATGAACAACTTTATCTGCAATTCTTAACATCATTCTGCGTGTAGAAGTCATCGTATAGCGTTCATTGACGACTTTATGAATTTGTTTTTGTACCTCTGTAAATGGCACGATATGCAATTTAATGGTACCTACCCTTTCAGCCATAATTCTTGTCAATTCAATTACTTTTTCTTTCGCTTTTTCACTTGTAAAAGGCGGACTATGGAAATGGATAGCTTCAATTGTGACACCGCGACGCATCACTTCCATACCTGCAACTGGAGAATCAATCCCCCCCGATAACATCAGTAAGGTTTTGCCACCTGTGCCTACAGGAAGTCCTCCAATAGCGGGGATAATGCGATCATACATATAGATAGCATCTTTCCTGACTTCTATTTTAATTTCATGATTCGGGTTTTTTACATCCACTTTTAATTGCGGTGTACTTTTGAGTACTTCACCGCCGACCATGCGTTGAATTGCAAACGTTTCATGTTCAAACGTTTTATCAGAGCGTTTAACATCAATTTTGAATGTGTCGCCTTCTTGATAACTTTCTGCAAAAAGCTTCGCATGCTGATAAACCGCATCCATTGATTTTTCGATTTTTAAAACAGGGCTGATTGAATGTACACCGAACACTTTAGATATTCTTGACATCATCTCTTCAATATCTGCATTCGGCTCTAATTGTATATACATCCGGTCACGATTCGCTTTAACATCATACCCTTGTAACGGCATGAGTGCACGTTTCACATTTGAACGTAATTGACTTACAAATGTTTTTCGGTTTCCCCCTTTTAATGTTAGCTCACCATATCTAACTAAAATATGATCATAAATCATTTTAACAACTCCTTAACTTCCCGATATACCAAATCAAAAATATATTTAAATTGCTCAATGTCTTCATCACGTGTATATTGATCAAATGACAGACGAATACTTCCTAAAATGCGATCAACAGAAATATTCATCGCTTGTAATACTTCGTTGATATTTGAATGTTTAGAAGAGCAAGCACTTGTCGTTGAAATCATGACACCATGTTTAGAAAATGCGTTCACGAGTACTTCTCCACGTACACCTGGAAAAGCTAAATTCAATATATGAGGAGATGCATCATGAGGTGAATTAATATAGACACCCTCATAATCTTTTAACCAATCTTTTAATGATTGATTCACGCTTTCAAGTCCTTGCATTGTGTCTTGTTGTTTTTCAATAGCTAATCGAATAGCCTTAGCTAAAGCAACATTATTCGCTACATTGACAGTACCGCTTCTCAAACCAAATTCTTGTCCACCACCTTGTATTGTTGGATGAATGTGATGAACATTCTTTAATACAAGTAGCCCTTGTCCTTTAAGTCCATTAAACTTGTGACCACTAATAGAGAGGCTATCAATCCCTTCCATTTGAATAGGATATTTTCCTACCGCTTGAACAGCATCGACGTGAAAATGAACTTTTGGGTAATCTGTTAAAACTTCTATCATTTCTTTAATAGGTTGCACTTGGCCCATGATGTTATTGACTTGCATACATGTCACCAAAATGACGTCACTGGAAAGTAAAGATTTCAAATGTTCAATATTGATTTTACCTTCCTCAGTCACTTTGACATACTTTAAATTAAACCCTTCTTTTTCAAGTTCGCGCATCACTTCTAAAACAGAAGGATGTTCAAGCACTGAAGTAATAATCGTATTGCCAAACGCTCTTTTTTGGTAAGCTGCGCCTTTGAGTGCCATATTATTAGATTCAGTCGCACCACTTGTAAAAATGAGTGCCTCATCTTTTAACTGTAAAGACGCTTTAATTTGTTCTCTCGCATTTTCTAATAAACGACCGGCCTCTAAACCTTTATCATGAGGACTATTGGGATTAAAGTAAAATTGTTCATTGACCTTAACAAAGCTCGACAACACAGAAGCATCGGGTTTCGTCGTTGCTGCGTTATCAAAATATAACATGTTATAAACTCCCTCTCTTTAAATATCATGTTTCATTGTACTACAACTCAACCGTTACATGTAAAATACAATCGCTATTTTCTAAAATTTATTGATTAAGGTCAAGTCCTGCACACAAAAAACCGAGTGACGCTATTTTAAATCGTTCACTCGGTTTTAAATCCTGTTGTTTAATTGCATTTTATGGTTGTTGCTCTAAAACTTCTCTTTCAATATGTTGCGCGATACCTGGCTCTAACAATTCAAGAGCTTGTTCTGAAATCTCACTTGAACGTTTATAACGATTATTTTTAAAGAGCCTTTCTGCTTCGTTAAGACTTTTATCTAAATCGTGATTATCTTTTCGGTAGCGGTTGCCATATTGAATTAAACGTTCAGCATAGACAGCATTGATTAATACATCATTCGCCTCATCTTCAAATTTATTCATTTGAAGAACGACTTTATTCACTTTGTCTTTTAACTGTTGAACATTAATTGGGCGCTCACTAAAGCGTTTGTTAACATCTCTCACTTCGTAATCAATTTCATTTTTCAAAATGATAAAGCGTTCTGGAACACTTGTGAGGTTAGAAGCAAGTAGTCGTCGATAGATTTCTTCCTTTTTACCTTGGACACGTAAAATATGTTCCTCTGCTTCCGCTTCATCTTCACGTAATGAAACTAAGTGATTTTGTAACTTTTCTTGTTTTTCATTAATAACTTCAACGTGGTCTTCGATATATTTCAAGTTATCTTGTACTTCGCTATATCTCACTGCCGATTTAGCCATTTCTGATAAAATCTCATCATAAACTGAAATTAGATTTTGAATTTCATTTTCAAACTGGCGAACACTTTGAACATCGCTCTCATTTATGTAATAGTTTTCGCGCACATATTCTATTTCAGTCTGTAATGTATAGTTCATATCTTTAGCATGAAATAAATCGCTTGTAATACGTTCTTTTGATTCTTCGACTGCATTTTTTGATTTAACTTCATGCTCGATTAAATCATACATTTCATCAAGCTGGTCGTTGATTTCAACGAGTTTATCATTGGCTTCATCAAGTTCTAGTCGGCTTATCATAGGTTCGACAAAGCTCAGCTCAGTTTTCAAACTTTGGAGTGTGCTGTCCACCTTCACATGATCTAAGTCATAACCTTCTACTTTTAAATCACGTACACCATATTTAAGATCTTGAAATTGTCCTGGCAACTCTTTTTGTGCTTCTCTGATTAAATCAGGAATTTCAGCCATATCTTCTTTTAAATAAGAAATATCTTGATCTAATGCTTTAATATGTGAATGGGCTTCTTGATAATTGCCTTCTTCTTTAAGCGATTCATAAACTTCAAATTCAGGTTCAAAAGCTTCAATTTCTTTTTCCAAAAGCCCTGCTGCTTCACCATATTGATGACGATTGGCTAAAACATCTCTTTTTAATTTGCGATGCTCATCTTTCGCTTTCTCATAAATAGTATCGCTTTCTTGATGAGTTTGAAAAACTTTGTCTGCTTTTCCAATCAACTCCTGATGTCTCGCTTCATATTGATCCATTAATGCATGGGCATCATCGATATCAGTTTGAGCCAATGAAAATTTGAATTTATCAAGATTAACTTCCGCTTCATGAATCTTTTCATCTACAGGAACTAAAAATTCAGTCGAACTTTCTGTCCAATTTTGATTTAAAGCATCAAACTGTGTTTTAGTCTCCCCAGATAAATGTAATGTCTGTAATTTTTCTAAACTTTCATCGTAAGACAATGCGTTCAATTTTTCGCGTCGCTCTTCAGCAGACTGAATAATCGATCTTTTATTTGAACGCATATAAAATAAGATTCCGATTGCAATCAAAATAATGATGATAATCGCTAGTATAATATATAGTGCCATGTCCACTCGTCTCCTCCTAAATACATAAAACCATTATAACGTAATTTCATGACGCATTAAAATAAAATCTCAAAATATATAGACATTTTCCAAATTTTTATTTTATTCGTATTAGAAAATTGCGTACTCGCATTGAGATAGCTATAATATTGATAAAATTTGATTGAAAGCGAGTGAAAAAAATGACACAGTCTACTGATTATCAATTGTTATGTAGACAATTGGATGCGCTTCTAGAAGGAGAAACGGATTTAATTGCAAACTTAAGTAATACTTCGGCATTGCTCAATGAAAATTTAGACCAAATCAATTGGGTTGGTTTTTATTTAATGAAAGAAGGCGCACTGATTCTCGGACCATTTCAAGGGAAAACGGCATGCGTCCATATACAAGTAGGACAAGGGGTTTGTGGCACAGCTGTACAAGAAGATAAAACACAACGCGTTGAAGATGTCCATGCTTTTCCAGGACACATTGCATGTGATGCCAATAGCCAGTCAGAAATTGTTATTCCATTGCATAAAAATGGTGAGGTTGTCGGCGTTTTAGATATTGATGCCCCTATTCGAAATCGTTTTAGTGCAGATGATGAAACAGGACTCGAAAACATCGTCCGCGTCTTAGAATCACACTTGTAAATTGATTGAATTTTATGTTTGACATTTCGTATCAAAATGGTACAATAAATTTTGTGTGAATTAACGAAAATAGCAGTTGAATATTAATAGGCACTATAATGTTCCCGAAGCGGACGTGCCGTGTAACCGGAGCTATGAGGCGAGGACACATAAAACATTATATCCTATTGAGCATTCAACACTCTTTTTTGTTTTTTCATAACAACAAAAAAGAAAAAGGAGGAGTCACATTATGGCTCGATTCAGAGGTTCTAGCTGGAAAAAATCTCGTCGTTTAGGTATCTCATTATCAGGTACTGGTAAAGAATTAGAAAAACGTCCTTACGCACCAGGACAACACGGTCCAACTCAACGTAAAAAATTATCTGAGTATGGATTACAATTACGTGAAAAACAAAAATTACGTTATTTATATGGAATGACTGAACGTCAATTCCGTAACACTTTTGAAACTGCTGGTAAACAAGGCGGTATCCATGGTGAAAACTTCATGATCTTACTTGCTAGCCGTTTAGATGCAGTTGTATATGCTTTAGGTTTAGCACGTACACGTCGTCAAGCACGTCAATTAGTTGGTCACGGTCATGTTGAAGTAGATGGTAAACGTGTAGATATTCCATCATATACTTTAAAACCTGGTCAAGTGATTTCAGTACGTGAAAAATCACAAAAACTCGCTATCATCGAAGAATCAGTTGAAATTAACAATTTCGTTCCTGATTACTTAGACTTCGATGCTGATAGCTTAAAAGGTACTTTCGTTCGTCTTCCAGAGCGTAGTGAATTACCTGCAGAAATCAACGAACAATTAATCGTTGAGTACTACTCACGTTAATCGTTAGCTTATATCACACCAAGTATGAATCCATACTTGGTGTTTTTTTATTCAGAGCTTGAGACGACAATTATGACTCCACTTCCCAAGGTGCAAGCCCCAGACTATAAACTTCAGCTCATCCTGTCCCCTCAAACATCTCTTCATCAATACTTCTTTAAGTGGCACCTCATTTTAAAAGTATGGTTTATTCCCCTCTTCTGTTCCACAATCTTGGGCAATTCAAATTTTCATAAAAGAGAGATAAATTTGTTGTTTACTCATACACGTCCTCGTCAAATGATGCTCTTTTATTATTTCACATCGTTCCTTCTTTAATTTATACTTTGAGATAGAACCATAAACTGAGGAGGTACGATTTATGCAAGTTTTTAATGAGGAAGCAGTTAAAAATGCTTATCATATTGGAGATGCGATTCAAGATATTGAAGCGTTGTTTAAAGATATGGAGGGCGTTCGCCAAGCACAAAGAATTGTAATTTCTACTGGTGAAGGTGCCAAATCAATGCTTTATATGCCTTGTATCCACTTGAACAAGCAACTAGGTATTATCAAAATCACTTCTATCACCCCCGAAAATCCAGACCATCATCGTCCAACGACGCAAGGGACAATCATTGTAACGGATTTAAAAACGGGTGAACATGTAGCGAGTATCGATGGAAGTTATTTAACACGTTTAAGAACTGGAGCGTTAAGCGGTATTGCTACGAAATATTTAAGCCGAGAAAATGCACAGACGATTGGCATGATTGGTACAGGTGGCATGGCGTTTGAACAATTAATTTCAAATCTTGAGGTAAGACCCATTCAACGTATTTTGCTTTATAATCAAACCAAAGATAAAGCAGAAGATTTAAAAGCGCGCATTTTGAAAACGTATTCAGATTATGAAGTTGAAATCGTTGATGACGTGGAAACGTTAGTAACACAATCAGATATTATCAATTGTCAAACCTCTTCAGCTGAGCCTGTTTTTGATGCGGATACTGTTAAACCAGGAACACATATTAACGGAATTGGCTCCTATCGGCCAGATATGAAAGAAATTGATAATCGCATCTTACCTAAAGCAGATAAAGTCATCTTTGATGATGTCGAAGGCGTTAAAAAAGAAGCAGGTGAAATCATCGAAGCAAATGAAAAAGGTATTTTTAAATTTGAAGATTATGATGGCGATCTAAAATCATTGTCACTTAATGGTACATTGCAACGCTCAAATGATGAGAGTATCACTGTTTTTAAATGTGTCGGTGCCGCGTACTTTGACCTTGCGGTTGCTTTAGGCGCATATGAACGTCTAACAAAAAATCAATAACTACCGACATTTTCATTTTATCCATGATTAAAAGTACAGGAGAGCAACAAAAGTCAACTCGACCTCTGTCACTCTCCTGTTACTATTTATTTATAAGCATACTCATACTTTAAATAACTCATTAGGCGCATCAGAAATCATCCCATCAACTCCAAGCTGTATCAGTCTTTTTGCATCTTCCATACGATTAACAGTGTAGGGTATAACCTTTAAGTGATGTTGATGTGCTTTTGAAATAAATTTTTTATTTACCAGTTTGAAGTTAGGATTCGCAAAATCTGCAAATTGAGCAAGCTCTTGAAATGATGGTTGTTTTAACCAATACTTCCGCTTACTTAATAACACGCCTAATTGAATGTAAGGCGCTAAGTCATGCAATTTTTGAATACTTTTCTGGTCGAAAGACTGTATGATAATACGATTAAAAGGAAAATTATGATTTTTAATGGTTTGTATGGTTGCTTCTTCAATACCTGGGTACAGATGAGGCTTTTTAATTTCAATCAACAACGTTTTAGAAAAATTTTTAGCAAGTGTCAAGACTTCATCAAACGTCATGATTTCTTCTTTCTTACTCCCCTCTTTCCAACTTCCAAAGTCAAATTCTCGTAATGCATCTAAAGTATAGGATTTAATTTCACCCGTATGATTCGATGTACGATCAATCGTATCATCATGAATAGAGACAAGCACATCGTCTTTTGTCATATGCAAATCAATTTCTAACATTTGAATATGTCTACCAAGTGCCGCTTGATATGCTGATTTCGTATTTTCAGGGTACATTTTTGAAAAACCTCTGTGCGCTACGATTTGAAAATGTTTGGGTGGTTGAATCAATTTCATACAATGAGTCTTCCTTTCAATTCTATCTATATTCTACTACACTTAACTTAACATATTTTTATAAGGAGTGAGACATTTGGCACATCATCAATTTCCAGTACAAGTGAGATGGACTGGTGGACGCGATAGTGTTGGAGAAGTTACAGGGGATTATATCCAACATAAGATTTCTATACCAAGCGAACTTGGAGGCGTCGGTGTTGGCACAAACCCTGATGAACTTTTAGTCAGTGCAGCAGCAAGTTGTATGACAATTTCTTTAGCCGCAACTTTAGAACGTGCGCATCTATCACCGATAGCAATTAATATGCAGAGTTACGGTGAAGCACAATTTGAACAACAACGATTTAAAATGGTCAAAATCGTACATAAACCCGAAATAATTGTTGACCAACTATCTAAAAAAGAGCAAATAAAAAAACGGTTGTCTCAATTGATTAAAATTGCAGATCAAAATTGTATGATTTCAAATAGTGTGAGAGATAACGTCGCGGTTATAACTGAACCAACGATTAAAATCCAACCTTCTAAGTCATCTTCAGATTCTAAAACGTCTATTTAAGAAATTAAAATAGTAAATAAGTTATACAACGGTATGATTAGATAATGTATTACAACTATTAAAACTATATTTTTCAAAACCTCATTTATCCTTGTGGGGATGTGGCAAGAGCTTCCATTTGATCTCATCTCACATCCCCTTTTATTACCAACAATTCCAAAATTTTGTATTGATACCTGTTAATATGTCAGAAAATTTGATAAAATTAGAAAATATTATTAAGGGAGGTTCTCTATGTATACACATCATTCTTTACTATTAACACCCGGCCCTACCCCAGTACCTCATCGCATCCAAGCAAAAATGAACTTACCTATGGTCGGTCACCGGTCAACTGAATTTGAATCCATCGCTGAAGCGGCATTTTCGTCACTTAAGCAAGTATTCGGAAGCACAAATGACGTTATGATTCTAACTTCAAGTGGTACAAGTGCACTTGAAGCAAGCATGTTAAATATTGTAAATCCAGATGATACAGTAGTTGTCATTGTTTCAGGCGCATTTGGTAACCGTTACAAACAAATTGCCGAAACTTATTTTAATCATGTTCACGTCTATGAAGTCAAATGGGGAAAATCATTTGAAGTTGATGGTGTCATCGAATTTATTAAAAATATAGAGACGCCTGTGACTGCCGTTTTTACACAATATTGTGAAACCTCTACCACTGTATTACACCCTGTTGCTGAACTCGGCCATGCCCTTAAAGCACACAATCCAAATTTATACTATGTTGTTGATGGTGTAAGTTGTATCGGTGCAGTCGATGTTGATTTAGCGCGAGATGATATTGATGTCCTCGTTTCAGGAAGCCAAAAAGCGTTAATGTTGCCACCAGGCATTGCTTTTGTCGCTTATAACGATCGCGCATTGGCACGCTTCAAATCAGTAGAAACGCCACGCTTTTATTTGGATTTAGCCAAGCATCACAATGCCCTCGAAAAACATTCCACACCTTTTACACCTAATGTTTCGACATTTAGAGGGGTCATCGAATTTCAAAAAATGATATCAGAAGAGGGCTTTGACAACGTCATTCGTCGTCATTCTATTATTAGAAATGCTGTACGCGCAGCATTGAAAGAATTAGACTTGTCCCTTTTGGTTGAAGATCAATATGCATCACCAACCGTTACCGCTTTTGTACCTAAAGATGAAGCAGAAGTAAAGCACATTAAGACACAATTAGCATCACAGTTTAATATTACGATTGCTGGAAGTCAAGGCCATCTAAAAGGAAAGATTTTACGCGTCGGTCATATGGGCTTCATCTCGCCTTTTGATTTATTACCTTTTATTGCAGGCCTAGAATTGATTTTAACAAAATACCGAAACCAATCTTATATCGGTATAGCAACACAAGCATTTTTGGAGGTTGTTCATAATGAAATATAAAGTTTTAGTTGCAGATCCAATCGCAGAAGAAGGTCTTAAAAGTTTAAATGAAGATCCAGATTTTGAAGTGATACATCATACCGCATTGTCTGAAGAGGCATTGATTAATAAAATCAAAGATTACGATGCTTTAATCGTGCGTAGTCAAACAACAGTAACAGATAAGGTATTAAAAGCTGGATCAAGATTAAAAGTGGTCGCTCGTGCTGGTGTAGGTGTTGATAATATTGATATCGATACCGCAACCAAAGAAGGTATTATCATTATCAACGCCCCTGACGGTAACACGATATCCGCCACTGAACATTCAGTCGCAATGTTGTTAAGTATGGCGCGAAATATCCCACAAGCACATCAGTCATTAAGTCATGGGACGTGGGATAGAAAAACATTCAGAGGAACAGAATTGTATCGAAAAACACTTGGTGTCATTGGAACAGGTCGTATTGGAACAGGTGTTGCGAAACGATTGCAAAGCTTCGGTATGAAAGTTTTGGCTTATGATCCTTATTTAAGTGAAGAAAAAGCAAAAGAGCTTGAATTTACACGCGCATCAATAGACGAAATCGCACAGCAAGCTGACTTTATTACCGTACATACGCCGCTAACAGAAAAAACAAAGGGTATTATCAATCAATCTTTTTTTGATCAAGCAAAACCGAACCTTCAAATTATTAATGTTGCGCGTGGTGGAATCATTGATGAAAAAGCTTTGATTGAAGCATTGGATGACAATAAAATTATGGCAGCAGCGCTTGATGTTTTTGAAAATGAACCTGCGCATCAATCCGAAGTTGTGAAACATCCAAAAATTATTGTGACCCCTCATTTAGGCGCTTCTACAATCGAGGCACAAGAAAAAGTTGCTGTCTCAGTAGCAGAAGAAATTATCGATATTTTGAAAAATGGGAATGTCAAACATTCAGTTAATGCACCTAAAGGCGTCTTTAATGAAGATGAAGAGTTAAAACCTTTTGTAGAACTTGCCAAAATTACAGGTCAAGTCGGTATTCAAATATTGCCTAAAGCGCCAAGAACACTTAAAATAACATACGCTGGCGATATCGCATTAGATGATACGAGTCTCATTACTCGAAATCTTGTCACTGGCGTTTTACAACAAGATATGGGGGATCATGTCAACTTGATAAACGCTTTAGTTTTACTTAATGAACAAAACGTCACTTATACGATTGAAAAGACGAAAAAGAAAAAAGGTTTTAGCAATTATATTGAGCTTGAATTAATTAATAAAGCGGATAGTTTAAAGATTGGTGCCACAGTTTTAAATGGCTTTGGTCCAAGAATTGTTCGTATTAATGATTATCCTGTTGACTTTAAACCTGAACAGTATCAATTAATTATTAATCACTTTGACCGTCCAGGCATCGTTGGTAAAACAGGTCAAATGCTAGGCGAACACGGTGTCAATATTGCTTCTATGCATTTAGGACGTACTCAACTCGGTGGTGACGCAATGATGATTCTCTCTATTGACCATCCGATCAATGATGATGTGCGAAAAGCCTTACTAGAGATTGACGGCTTTCAAAGTGTGGTTCAAGTTATTTTAGATCCTTACAATTGATAATATCCTTATAAATAAAATTTTGGAGCGTTCGGGACATAAAATCTTTGATAGCCTTGCCTAAATGCACATACATGCATTAGGTATAGTCTCAACTCAATGTTGCCTCGATGTTACAAATGCGAACTTGAGCGCATACGAAGTCAGACAACCACTATGCGAAGAATAAGGCATTACTAAGCGAAGTCATACAATACGACGTCTTATAAAAAGAAGTGTTAAGACGATTTTCTGTTGAAAGTCATCTTAGCGCTTTTTATTTTGAAATCAATGACGCAACCTGCCCTTTCATATGCGCTATAACTTCCTCTATTATCTCGATAGTCATAAGCCAAAAAAATTTTATAAAATTTAAAACGAGTCAGGAGAAGTTAACCTGACTCGTTCTTGATTCTTGTGATTATCTAATTAATCTTTGTTATTGTATCTTCAATCGACTTATATCGTATTTTAAGCAATGATTATTAATGTGATGATGTTAATAAATATGGCCGTATATCAAGGATATTGTCAACGAGTATCTCTGCCCCATGTTGTTTGAGTTCATCTGCTGCCTTTTTGCCTTTTAAGCCGGTTAACGTCCCTATAAATCTTGCGTTGAGCACTTTGGCACTCAATAAATCCGCTAAGGAATCACCTACGATTGTGACATAGTCTGGATGCATACGCCCTTCTTGTTGTGTTGCATAGTCAAAATAATTTTCAAGCTGATTCCCTTCATATGTAGTGATATAACTGAAAGGGTTAGGCTTTCCAAGTGGTTTTAAATCAGGGAACATTTTTTCCGCTTCTAATACTTCGCTTGCGGAAACAATATGTTCTGCATCAAATAAATCTAACAAGCCAAGTGCCTCAAAAGGAACAATCGTTTCTGTACGTGGTCGTCCCGTTGCAATTGCAATGAGATAACCTGCTTGTTTCAAATCTGTTAATAATGTTTTAATCGGCTCAATAGGTGCTAGTGCAATTTCGTGGTATATGTATCCTTTTTTATATTGAGTTTTAGGCACTTTATGCTCGACTTTTTCATATAACTCATGACCTAAGTACCATTCTTGATAAAGCTCTTGCGCCAAATGCCACAATGGACTTTTCATATCAAAAAGAGACACTTGATTAGTATTGAGTTGTTTTTTCGCATGACCTTGTAAAGCTTCATAAATATGATTTTTACCAGGCTCAACATTTTCAATAAATTCTAATGGTTGTTTAAAAGAGACGTGGAAATCTGTCTTTATTTTCCCAATAGCACTTAATGTCTCAGCACTCCAAGTCTTAATCTCCAAAAATGCTTCCCTTTCTTTTGGAGCTATTTGTTTAAGATAGTCGATAAGATGAATTGAAAAAACAACAAACAACATATCCCAGTTTGAATTAATACCAAGTGATTTTAATTGATTAAGAATTTGATCATTCCTAAATATGTGAGATCGAATGCTCGATATTGTTTCATCCGTCAATTGACTCAAATCTGTGTTGTGTTCATTTAATCCTAAATATGAAGAATGGTAAAGTAATTCATAGACTGTCAATGCCGAAACATCAAAACAGCGAGATTCATCTAAGAATACACCATCGACATCAAATAATACAGCTTTCACCAATCCTACCCCTCCTCTAACTGAAAATTCTGACAAAACTATTATAACATGATTTTCTTTTAGGAAAATCCCCGTATCTTAATCTGACTATAATTAAACCTGTTAATATACGCTACTTTAAATAGAAACAACAGAAAAGCATCTCTTTATACTTTTCTGTTGAATTTGAAACCTATTTTTGATTAACATATGCGTTTAATTCATCTTGCAATTGTTTCGTACGAGCGCTGATTTGCTGTGTAATATAATCAACCTTTTCTTGGCGATTTAATTCTTTAGGAATATCCGTAGTACTAATCGGTTCACCAAATTTGATATAAGCTTTTTTAGTAAATAACCCTCTAATTTGAGTAGGTCCTACATATGCTGCAGGTAATATAGGCTGTTTAGCAAGCATCGCAATTGTAGAAGCCCCACGTTTTAAAGGTACATCTTCACTAGTGCGGTGACCAGATGGAAAAATTCCAACCGTTTTATTCTCTTTTAATAATTTTACCGGGATTTTTAACGTGCTCGGTCCAGGATTTTCACGATTAACTGGAAATGCATTTAACTGTGTTAAAAACTTACCAAACCATTTATTTTTAAATAGTTCTTGCTTAGCCATAAAGTGAATCTGATTTGGTAATAAAGCTACACCAAGTAAAAGGATTTCATTGTAACTTTCATGATTACACGTCACCACATATTGATTGTTTGCGGGTTGATTTTCTTTTCCTAACACCTCTAAATTTCTCAATACTTTCACAATAATGAAATCAATCACATTACCTATAATTTTATATAACATTCTCACACCTGCTTTATCATTTTTTAACCCTTTAAATTCTATCACTTCGATTGTGATTCAACAACCATTCCATAAGATACATCTAAAGTCTGATAACATCATACTGGTAATATAGATTGAAAACAATCATAATATGAATTAAAGGAGGAATTTTATGCGAGATTTTGATAATGAACAACAAGCTCATGGGACACCACATGAAAACGACAATCTAAATCAAAGAAGCAGTGATCAACGCTTCTCTTCAACTCACAGTTATAATCCACCTCCTCCACGAAAACCGAAACTGCCTTGGCTCAAAATCGTTTTGATTTCTTTAATCGCAGGATTGTTAGGTGGTTTAATAGTATTAGGCGTGGCAGGACTTTTTTCAAACGGTTCACTATTTGAAGGACATAATGGATCGCAAGTGAATGTGGCCAAAAACGATAATGGTGGCAATACGTTAGATGGAAAGAGCAACAAATACAAATCTGTGAATGAAATGATAAAAGATCAATCACCTGCAATTGTAGGTGTGATCAATGAACAGCAAGCACAAAGTCTAGAAGATCTGTTAAGAGGTAAATCGACTAAGGCCGAACCGACAGGAATTGGTTCAGGTGTCATTTATCAAAAAAATAATGGGGATGCATTTATTGTCACTAATAATCACGTGATTGAGGGTGCTTCTTCAATTAAAGTGCAATTACATAATTCTAAACAAGTAGATGCTAAATTAGTTGGAACAGACCCATTAACTGACATTGCTGTGCTTAAAATTAAAGACCGAGATGATATTAAGGCAATCACTTTCGCTGATTCATCAAAAGTTAAAACTGGGGATAGCGTGTTTGCAATGGGTAACCCATTAGGCTTAGAATTTTCAAACACAGTCACTTCAGGTATTATTTCTGCAAATGAACGAACAATTGAAGCTAACACTTCGGCAGGGCCCAATAAAGTTACAGTGCTTCAAACAGATGCGGCGATAAATCCTGGTAACTCTGGTGGTGCACTGGTCGATATTAACGGAAACTTAGTCGGCATTAATTCGATGAAAATTTCTGCACCTCAAGTTGAAGGCATTGGCTTTGCAATCCCAAGTAATGAAGTGAAACTTGTGATTGAAGAATTGGTTAAGCATGGCGAAGTGAAACGACCATCTATTGGTATTGGTATGATTAATATTTCAGAAATACCTCAACAATATCGCAATGGTATCCACTCTGATTCTGGTATTTATGTTGCTGAAGTTCAACGTCGTGATATTGACGTCAAAAAAGGCGATATCATTACAGGAATTGATGGCAAAAAGGTAGATAGTGATACAGATTTAAGATCCTATCTGTATAAAAACAAAAAACCAGGCGAACATATCACATTAAAAATCAATCGTGACGGCAAAACAAAAGATGTGGATGTTAAATTATCTGAGTCAAATAAAACTTCATAAATGAGCAATACCCAGTCTTAACAAAAGGGCTTGGTGTAAAAATAGCTTAATCATCGGCTTCATCCGAGGTTTTCGTAAAACATCACGTAAATCTCGGATTTTTTCTTGAATACTTCTCTATTGATTTTTAAGTTTAATCAAACTTCCTACCCAGAGGATTGAAATGATACAAGCATTGAAGTTGTCTCTCTAAGAAGACCAATCATCCCATTCAACCCAGTAGAAATCAAAAAAGCTCTAAGACGGTTTTTATTAACAATCATCTTAGAGCTATTGAATTTGGATTTTATATCCAAACGCTTATTTATAATGCATCACATAAAAGGCAATTAATAACGGTAGTCATTAGTGAATAATTAGCCTATTTATTTGATCTCAATTATTCAAAATTTACCATAAAGTATTTTTTCTTACCACGGCGAATGATTGTAAATGTATCCTCGTAACGATCTGATTCAGATAATGTATAATCTAAAGATTGCTGTCTTTCGCCATTAATGTAAATTGCACCATTATTAACATCTTCACGTGCTTGACGCTTAGATGGTGAAATTTTAGTTTCTACAAGAGCGTCCACAATGTTTGTTGTTTCACGAGATAAAGTCACTTGAGGCACATCTTTAAACCCGGCTTTGATTTCTTGTGAAGTTAATGCTTTAAGGTCACCTTTAAATAGGGCTTGAGAAATGCGCTTCGCTTCCTTTAATGCATCCTCACCATGAATAAAACGTGTTACACTTTCAGCTAATGTTGTTTGTGCTTTTCTTAAATGAGGTTCTGTTTGAACAGCAACTTCTAAGTCAGCAATTTCATCTTGAGATAAAAATGTAAAATACTTCAGGAACTTGATGACATCTTCATCAGTAGTGTTAATCCAAAATTGATAAAATTCATATGGGCTTGTTTTTTCTTTATCCAACCATACAGTTCCTGATTCAGATTTACCAAATTTTTTCCCATCTGCTTTAGTGACTAATGGGATTGTAAGGCCATATGCATCATTCACACCAAACATACGACGCATTAATTCAATACCACTTGTAATGTTACCCCATTGATCAGAGCCACCAATTTGAATTCGGCAGTCATATTCACGGTTTAAATGACCAAAATCAATTGCTTGAAGAATCGTATATGTGAATTCAGTATATGAAATACCACGTTCGAGTCGTGATTGGATAGAATCTTTAGCAAGCATGTAATTAACACCCACATGTTTACCGTAATCACGTAAAAATGTTAACAATGAAATTTGTCCTAACCAATCTTTATTATTAACTAAAATGGGACCATTTTCAGTATTGAAATCAAACAATTGCTCCATTTGTTTCTTTATTCCTTGAACATTTCGTTCAACTTGTTCTTCAGTTTGTAATAAACGTTCTTCAGATTTACCAGATGGGTCCCCTACCATACCAGTAGCACCACCGACAAGGACAATCGGTCTATGACCCGCATCTTGAAATCGACGTAAAGTAAGATAAGGTAAGAGATGCCCGATATGCAAACTATCAGCAGTTGGATCTGCACCACAATATAATTTGACTTTCTCTTTATTTAAAAGCGCTTCTATGCCTTCTTCATCTGTTTGTTGATAAATTAAACCTCTCCAGCTTAATTCTTCTAATAATGCATTTGTCATAAATATTACCTCCCTAATTAAAATTATCAAAAATAAAAAGCACCACTTACATGCAAAATGTAAGGGCGCTTTGAAGCACGTTACCACCATACTTGGAACTCTTACAATGATACGTTCATTGTCAAACGATGAAATTCAATTAAGAGGTGTATTCATTAATGTATTATAATCAGTTCACACCACCCACTGACTCTCTTAATATAATCACAAAAATTACTTGTCCTCAATTTCAATACGTTATGTAATTTCATTTTATTATATAACCTTCCAAAATCGATGTCAAATACAACTTTAAAATGACCTCGGACACCTTTTTTAAAATATGCTATACTTTGATTAATATATGGAGGTCATGGTGTATGAAGTTAACAACAAATCATCAAAATCAAGCGACTTCATTTCTAGAACGGTATGACTATTATTTTAAAAGAATTAAACAGACCATCTTCTCTTTTATTATATTTTTATTATTAGGGATGATTTTTCTATCCGGTCTCACTTTAGGTTACTTTGCGAGTATTGTCTCAGAGGCAAAGTCAATTAATAACCATGAATTAATGAGTCAAATTACACACCTTCCAGAACTGAACTTGGCGCACCCCGAAAAAGAGAATTTAATTGCAGTCTATAATCAACAAGAGCCGCCTCTAATTGCAGGTCCAGCCGAGGTGTCCCCTTATGTGACAAAAGCATTAGTCGCTTCTGAAGATGCAGATTTTTATACACATAACGGTATTCTACCAAAAGCAATATTACGTGCAATGTATCAAGATATTTTTGATACTAAATTTGCAACAGGTGGGAGCACAATTACCCAGCAACTTGTAAAAAATCAAGTGCTTACGAATGAACGCACCTACGATAGAAAAGCTAAAGAAATAATGTATGCGATGCGCATTGAGCATATCATGACTAAACAAGAAATCATTTATACTTATTTAAACCTTGTTCCCTTTGGCTTAGATACACACGGTCAAAATATTACAGGAATTACATCTGCTTCATACGGTATTTTTGGCAAACCACCTCATGACCTTAACATCGCTGAGTCAGCTTATATTACAGGGTTACTACAAAGTCCTTATGTATATACCCCTTTCACTAAAGACGGCCAGTTGAAAGATAAGCAAGCACTCAATCTTTCTATTAACAGACAACACTATGTACTAAAACGCATGCGTGTTGAAAAAATGATTTCACCTCAACAATATCAACGCGCCCTATCATATGATATATACGACCACCTCTATCAAACACAGTAAAAGGCAGAAATCGAAGTCTAACTCTTCTGATTCCT
The DNA here is from genome assembly GCF_022557135.1 of Staphylococcus coagulans. Lineage (NCBI taxonomy): Bacteria > Bacillati > Bacillota > Bacilli > Caryophanales > Staphylococcaceae > Staphylococcus > Staphylococcus coagulans. Next base: position 1,130,712 of record NZ_CP092966.1, on the reverse strand, counting down.
GCCTTATTTTTTATTTAATTAAACTATTACTTTTGCACATCCATTTAGAACAAGCCAATGGCATGGCCGTCATCTGTCACATCCATATTTAATGCGGCAGGTTTTTTAGGTAATCCCGGCATCGTCATAATCGCACCTGTTAATGCAACAATGAAACCAGCACCTGTTTTCGCCTCTAATTCACGAATTGTAATTTCAAATCCAGTCGGTGCACCTAATTGTGTTTGATCATCTGAGAAAGAATATTGTGTCTTTGCCATACAAACTGGATAATGATCCCAACCATTTTCTTTAAATTGTTGTAATTGTTTTTGCGCTTTTGAAGAAAATGTCACTTTAGAACCACCATAAATTTCTTTGACGATTTTTTCGATTTTTTCTTCAAGCGGTGACTCCAATTCATAAAGTCGTATAAAATCATTTGGTGTATTGACGACTTCTAACACTTTTTCTGCTAAATCAACGCCACCTTTACCGCCTTTTTCCCACACTTCAGTAAGAGAAAGATGTACATTGTTCGATTTAGCCCACTGCTCAACATACTCAAATTCGGCTTCGGTGTCGTGAATAAATGCGTTTAAAGCTACGACTGGTTCTACACCAAATTTTCGAATATTGTTAACATGGCGCTCTAAATTTTGAATACCTGCTTTAACTGCATCTACATTTTCTTCTTTTAGTTGATCTTTCGCTACACCACCATGCATTTTTAATGCACGTATTGTCGCAACAACGACAACTGCATCGGGTTCAAATCCAGCTTTTCTTGATTTAATGTTAATAAATTTTTCAGCACCCAAGTCTGAACCGAAACCTGCTTCTGTTACTACGATATCAGCTAAGTCACGTGCTGTTTCAGTTGCGATAATAGAGTTACAACCATGTGCAATATTCGCAAATGGTCCACCATGTACCAATGCAGGTGTCCCTTCTATTGTTTGAACAAGGTTTGGCTTAATCGCATCTTTTAAAATCATCGCTAAAGCACCTTCAACTTCTAAATCTCTAACAGTGACAGGTTGACGATCACGAGTATAGCCGATTGTAATCTTAGCAATATTTTCTTTTAAATCTTTAATTCCTGTACTTAAGCATAATATTGCCATAATTTCAGAAGCCACCGTAATATTAAAACCATCTTCACGTGGCACCCCTTGCGTTGGACCGCCAAGACCAACAATGACCTGACGTAACGCTCTATCGTTCATGTCTAACACACGTTTCCATTCAATACGTCGTTGATCAATACCTAATGCGTTTCCTTGATGAATGTGATTATCAATAAATGCAGATAAAGCATTATTGGCTGTAGTAATCGCATGAAAATCGCCATTAAAATGAAGGTTAATGTCTTCCATCGGCAACACCTGTGCGTATCCGCCGCCTGTTGCGCCACCTTTAATACCAAATGTTGGACCTAAGGCAGGTTCACGTAAAGCAACCATGACATTTTGATTGATTTGCTTAAATGCATCCGCAAGGCCAACCGTTACAGTTGATTTGCCTTCACCAGCTGGTGTAGGACTCATCGCAGTCACTAAAACCACTTTACCTTTTGTCCCCTTCGTTGTTATTTTAGAAATGTCTATTTTTGCTTTATAATGCCCGTATTGCTCCAAGGCATCCTCAGAAATACCTGCACATTCAGCAATCTCTTGAATTGGTCTTAATGTCGATTGGTTCGCAATTTCCAAATCTGATAAATGACTCACCATAGTCAACCCCTTTAAAAATTTAGTGTTAGTATGTAAATCAATGTTTAGAAACAGAACAGCACGTGAAAAATTGAAGTCAACACGCTATTCAATCTAAATCACTTAACTGCAAGAAAAAGAGTGTGTTTATATTACCCGCCCTTTACCACTCATCATAACGAACAATGATGGCAATGTCGAACAAAATATGAAACATATTTCGGAAAAACTTATCCCTGAATTTCTGTATTTTTATCTGACAATAATGTTTTTTAATCCCTTTTATTGCTAAGCTTAATCAGTGAGTCCCATAAAATATAAAAATAAAATAAATCGTCTTTAAAAAATGAAAATATTTAAAAAGTGCCTTGATAACGAGTGAGTTAACAACACTGATTAATAAACATAAATGTCTCATCTTTAATATTATTATTTAAAAATAACAAGGAACAAGACTAAATCAAGTGGCATCTATCACATCATAAATGGGCAGGACTAACGGCATTATCATTTTATCGTCCTCCCCAAAATAAAGATGACTAGAATTGAGCAGAGCATTAAACATACAGACCCTGAAAAAACTAGGCATCTTTATTAATTTCATGTTGTCATTTATTTGAATTTATAAAGCTTGATGAATTCTTTTCAATAAACACTTTAATCTTCCATTGTGCTTAAATCACCAGTTGGCAAATCTAATTCCCACGCTTTAAGCACACGACGCATAATTTTACCCGAACGCGTTTTAGGCAATTTCTCCTTGAATTCGATTTCTCTCGGCGCAGCATGTGCAGCAAGCCCTTCTTTAACAAATTTTCGAATGTCCTCTTTCAGTGCGTCAGAAGGTTCATATCCTTGACGAAGTGCTACAAAAGCTTTGATAATCTCTCCACGTACAGGGTCCGGCTTCCCAATCACGCCCGCTTCAGCAACAGCTTCATGCTCGACTAACTTAGATTCAACTTCAAATGGACCTACTCTTTCACCAGCTGTCATGATGACATCATCCACACGACCTTGGAACCAGAAATAACCATCTTCATCTTGGTATGCGGAGTCACCCGAAACATACCAATCACCTATAAAGTAAGATCGATATTTCTCAGGATTTTTCCAAATTTCACGCATCATTGACGGCCAACCTTTTCTTATCGCTAAATTCCCCATGCGATTTGGCGGTAAGATATGACCTTCGTTATCGATAATTGCAGCTTCAATACCTGGCAATGGTTTACCCATTGAACCTAATTTAATATCCATATTGCGATAATTAACGATCATGTGCCCGCCAGTCTCTGTCATCCACCATGTATCTAAAACACGTTTATGATAAACTTTTTTAGCCCATTTAATGACCTCTGGATTCAAAGGCTCGCCTACTGATAGAATACTTTTAACAGAGGAAAGATCATATTTTGCCACCAAATCATCCCCAGCACTCATCAACATTCTTAAAGCAGTCGGTGCTGTATACCAAATGGTCACATTGAAATCCTCGATCATGCTGTACCAACCGTCAGGTGAAAAGCGGCCACCAGCAATACAGTTTGTTACCCCATTTAACCACGGTGCAAAAATACCGTAAGATGTACCAGTAACCCAACCGGGATCAGCAGTACACCAATAAATATCATCTTCATGAAAGTCTAAAACATAGCGACCTGAAATATAATGTAACAACATTGCATTCTGAACATGCAATACGCCTTTCGGTTGGCCTGTCGATCCCGATGTATAATGTAATATTAAACCATCTTCACGGTTTAACCATTCGATGTCGAATGATGTATCCGCTTCAGCTAATGCTTGATTAAAATCGACATAATCAGCTTTAACGTGGTCATCTACAACCACAATTGTTTCTAAATGCGGTAGTTGTTCTTTAGGAATTCGCGGTAATAGTTGATTCGTAGTAATAACGACCTTAGCATCACTATTTTCTAGACGATCCTTCACTGCTTTTTCCATAAATGCTTCAAATAACGGACCAACAATTGCACCTATTTTAAGAATACCGAAGAAAGCGAAATAGAGTTCAGGCGTTCTTGGCATAAAAATAAAAACGCGATCTCCTTTTTGAACATGCGCTTGTTCTTTGAGCACATTTGCAGCTTGATTTGTTTTATCTTGCATTTCTTTAAATGAGTAACTTTCTTTCCGATTCTCATCTTTATAATTTAAAGCAATTTTATCTGCTTTACCTTCATTCACATGGCGATCGATACATTCATATGCCATATTGACCTTTCCAGTTTCATACCACGAAAAAGCTTTTTCAACTTCTTTCCAATCGAAATTTTGATATGTTTCTTGATAATTCGTTAGATTGAAATCTCCTTGTTCCCCTTTGTATACTTCGACTTTCATCACGAGTACCCCCTTTTGTAATCGCTTTCAAAAGTATTATAGCGCACTCGACTATTGTTTTCAAAATATTATACTTATTCTGACTACAAGATGAAAATTCACAAAAGTTACATTATAATAAATGTAGTGTAATACGTAAGAAAGGAGCTACCGTCATGTCTCATATAAAAACATACGAATACGAAAGTTACGAAAAAGCTGGTCAAACCTTTGTGATTGAAGGTCCTGTTTCAAAAGAATATTTACAAACAATGACATTTGACGAAGGACTTGATGCGTTTCGTATACCCATTGCACAATTCGAAGCGATCCAAGATATAAGTTCTTTAGACGAAGGTCGCATTTATATCATTCGAAAAGCTAAGCATATTATTGGTTACGTCACTTATTTATATCCTGATCCAATGGAAAGATGGTCAACAGGAAATCTCCCTTATTTACTTGAATTAGGTGCTATAGAAATCAGCCTACCCTATCGTGGTCTGGGATTAGGAAACGCGTTGTTAAAAGTCAGTACACGCAGCCCTGAATTTGAGAATTATATTGTCATTACAACCGAATATTATTGGCATTGGGATTTGAAAAATTCTGGTTTAGATGTTTTTGAATATAAAAAACTGATGCAAGCAATGATGTCACATGGCGGATTAGAAGTATTTGCAACAGATGACCCTGAAATTACGAGTCATCCCGCAAACTGCTTAATGGCTCGAATTGGCAAAAATATAACTGTCGATCAAATGACAGAATTCGACAATATACGGTTTATGAATCGTTTCTTTTTCTAGGGGGTGTGTGGCATGAAAGAACAGTCACAACAAACAGGTTATGTCTATTCAGACGCACTTTTACGGTATCGCTTCCATAATAAACATCCGTTTAATCAAATGCGTGTTAAGTTAACCACCGAATTATTAAAAGCAACAGGTTACTTGTCAGATTCACAGATTATTAAGCCAAGACAAGCCACAACAAACGAGATTGCAACCGTTCATAATTATGACTATATTGAAGCCGTAAAACGTGGGGAAAAGAATATTTTAACTATTGATGAACAACAAAAATATGGTTTAGGGGATGAGGATACACATGTATTTTCAACCATTCACCGTAGCACAGCTACCATTATCGGAGGGGGATTAAATCTGGTTGATGCCATCATGACAGGTCAGTTTAGAAATGGTTGTCATCTTGCTGGAGGGCTTCATCACGCACACGAAGGTCGAGCGAGTGGTTTTTGTGTTTATAACGATGCAGCCATTTACATGAAATATCTCAATGAGCGATACCATCAACGTGTATTGTACATTGATACTGATGCGCACCATGGGGATGGTGTGCAATGGCGTTTTTTTACTTCAAACCAAATTATGAATTATTCAATTCATGAAACAGGGAAATTTTTATTTCCCGGATCAGGACACTACACTGAGAGAGGCACCGATCAAGGTTTTGGCTATTGTATCAACGTACCTTTAGAACCTTATACAGAGCATGATTCTTTTATCGATGTCTTTAAAAAAACAGTAGAAAAGGTCGCAGAAGCATTTCAACCTGATTTTATTGTGAGTGTCAATGGTTCAGATATTCATTATTTAGATCCACTGACACATATGAGTTGCAACTTAAATACACTTTATGAAATCCCCTATATTATTACAGAGTTAGCAGAAAAATATTGTAATGGAAAGCAAATCATGCTAGGCGGTGGTGGTTATAATATTTGGCGTGTCGTACCTAGAGCTTGGAGTCATATTTATTTAAGTTTAATACACCAGCCACCGTTATCAGGAAGATTACCAGAAGTTTGGCTGAACAAGTGGCGTCATTATAGCCCTGTTCCAATTCCTGAATACTGGGAGGAACAGTTTGAAGATTATCAAGAAATTCCAAGAAGAGAAGCCATCACAAAACAGAACGAACAAGTTGCTTCTAACATTTTAAGTTGGTTTTAATAGTCTAAATTTTTAAAAAATAGCTGTGAAGAAATCTATTTTCATAAATTTCTTCACAGCTTATTTGAGTTTGAATTGAATATTAGCGTGTCGTGCCACGATATTGAATTTTATGTGGCAAAATAACGTTATGATCTTCAATTTCTTCGTTATTCATATATTTTGTAAGTAAACGCATACCAACAGCACCAATGTCATATAAAGGTTGAATGACACTTGATAATTGTGGTCGTACCATTTCAACTAAGCGTGTATTGTTAAAACTAACAACTTGAATATCTTTAGGTACTTCTAGTCCATGATCTAAAGCGGCGTGAACAACGCCAATTGCTTGTTCATCACTAATAGACAATACAACATCTGGTCGATATTCACTTAATTTCTCAAATGCACGTAACCCATCTTTATAAGTTTCATTCCCTACATATAACAGATGTTGATCCACTGTTAAATTATGCTTTTCTAACACTTTTTTAAGTCCATCATATGCATCTTCTTGTGCTTTTTTTGAATAGCCTCCACCAACAAAAGCAAATTTCGTTGCACCTGATTGAACAAGCTTTTCAGTGACTTCTTCACTTGCTTTAACAAAATCAATATTAACTGAAGCAATACCGTCGTCTTTACCATTCGTACCAGAAACCACCACTGGTATTGAAGCGCGACTAATTTGTTCTTTAATATCTTCCGTTAAAGTGCCCCCAAGAAAGATAATACCGTCCACTTGTTTACTTAATAAATTATTAAAAATCTCTTTTTCCTTATCAGGATCGTTATCAGAGTTTGATATGATTGTATGATATTTATACATCGTTGCAATATCTTCTAGACCTCGTGCTAATTGAGAGTAATAAATATTAGAAATATCAGGGATAATAACGCCAACTGTCGTCGTACGCTTACTCGCTAAACCTCTCGCAACAGCATTAGGTCTATAGTTTAAACGTTTAATAACTTCATTTACTTTATCTCTTGTTTCAGGTTTTACATTTTGATTCCCATTCACAACTCTTGACACTGTTGCCATCGAGACACGTGCTTCTCGAGCAACATCATAAATGGTTACAGTCATATTGAAAGTCCCTCCTCGAAAACGCTTTATTGTTTATTTTAATACGTTTTCATGTCATTTTCAAAGTTTATCATAATTTGACAAATTTAGAAATCTAAAACGCTTTCTTGTCAAATTTTTGTCATATTTAAAAATAATATTATAACGTAATTATTGTCAAAATGATAGATATACTCATTGTTTTATTGATATCTTATTTACTTTTCTATCAATATATATAATGGAAATAATTATTTTAAATATGAAGCACCAAAAGCGACGAAACTATTCATTAAAAATAGCTCCGCCGCTTAGGAAAAATCATATTGAATTTTAGCTTGGTTTGTTTTGGTTTATTTTAAAGGTTGTTACACAAAAATTATTTAATTTTTTGTTGATTATATAAATCTGACAGTGGTTTGAGTACATTGTAGAATGCATCAAATTCATTTAAATCCATTTGCTGACCACTATCACTTAACGCAACAGAAGGTTCAGGGTGTACCTCAGCCATAACACCATCCGCACCTACAGCTAATGCTGCCTTGGCAGTTGGTAGCATAATATCTTTTCTTCCTGTGCTATGTGTCACGTCAACCATAACGGGTAAATGTGTACCTTGCTTCAAAATTGGAACAGCAGAAATATCTAAAGTGTTACGCGTTGCTTTTTCGTATGTACGAATACCACGTTCACATAAAATAATATTTTGGTTACCTTCTGAAGCAATGTATTCAGCTGCATATACAAATTCTTCGATTGTTGCGGACAATCCTCGTTTTAACAAAATTGGTTTTTTCGTACGCCCTGCTTCTTTCAACAGTTCGAAGTTTTGCATATTTCGTGCACCTATTTGAAATACATCTAAATATTGATCTGCAATTTCAAAATCGTTTGGATGTACAATTTCACTGACAACATTTAAATCATATTTATCTTTAATTTGTTTTAATATTTTAAGGCCTTCCTCTCCTAATCCTTGGAAGTCATATGGAGACGTACGTGGCTTAAAAGCACCACCACGAATGAATTTTTCACCTTTGGCGTGTAAATTCTTAGCAACAGCTTCAACTTGTTCATATGATTCTACAGAACAAGGTCCAAAAACAAATGATTTTACACCTTCTCCTATAATGCCACCATTATCAAAATGAACAATGGTATCTTCAGGTTTCAGTTTACGAGAAACATAGAGGTGCTTTTCATTATCTGACTTTTGTAAATCTGTTGAGGCTTTAAATATTTCTTTAAACAGTTGTTTAATCACATTATCGTTAAATGGACCTTGGTTTTTATCAATTAATGTATTGAGCATTTCTTTTTCACGTTGCGGATCATAAACTACTGTACTTTGTTTACGTTTTTCCTCACCAATTTTTTGAGCGAGCTCTCCACGTTTTGATAATAAATCTAAAATTTGTCCATTGATATCTTCAATCTGCTTTCTGTATGCTTCTAATTTACTTGTCATATCTTTCACCTCAACCAATCATTTTCTAACTTGCTTTAAAGCAATAAAACTTTAAGTGGATATTGAGTATATTATCAATAATATCCTTCAATTTCAACCCATTATCCATAATTATATATAAACATCAACTACTGATTATTAAAACTTTAGAATATATTGCGCATTAAGTCAATGTATTTTGACAGAAAATTTTAAATTTAATATCAATTAAACCATTTTCTAGTTTTATTATAAACTTTTCTTGCGTAAGAGAAAACGAATCGAATCTGTGATTACATTTTAGTAGAGCTGCGTTGAGGAGATTGAACGGGTTAAAAACAATGGGAAATAAGCCTAAATTAAAATAGGATTAACCGAAAACGACAAATTGAGGCCGTTACATCAGAAAACAAAGACATATCATACGTAGTTATATCATAAAAGAAAGCGCTAAAACGATGTTACTATTAAAAATCATCTTAGCGCTATTATTTTTGAGATTAATATCCCATTTTCGTTCTATTAAATTGATGTTATTTATTGTTGAAAGTATGTTTGTCTACTTTACTATTTGTTTTTTTAGCTTCTTCAGATACTGCTTGATTATGTTCAGATGAAAGTTTAAAATCATCTTTTTGATTGTTCTCTTTATGAGAGGTATCATGCGTAATCACACCATTTTCAAATTGTGCTTCACTATGCGGTTGAGGTTTATTTGGTGATTGTGCTGTAGCATGTGCCTGACTATCTGATTTTTGACCTTTATCATCTACTTGTGCTTTACCATTGTTTTGATCAGCAACTTGACCCGCTAATCGATCTGAATCCACTTCTTTACGAATCGCACGTTGTTGTGCAGCAACGGTATCATCTTGTACAGATTGTTTGTTTTGCGTTGTTTTACCTGTTGATGATTGAGAATTTTCTTGTTGAACAGGTGTAGCAGCCGCTGTTGCTACACTGTCTTTTTTATGCTCTTTTTTGTCAGGAGACTTTGTTGATTGATCATGATTGCGAGTGGGTTGTTGTAAACGATCTGAATCGACTTCGCTTCGAATCGCACGACGTTGCGCTTCTAGTTCTGAAGACGTTACTTTCTCTTTATTTTCAGTTTTTTGTGTAGCACTTGCTTTTTCATCTCTAATTTGTCTTGCTTGTGCTTTAAGTGCTTCTGCTTTACGTTGTGCTTCTTCTCTCAATTGTGTAGATTGATCGTTGACGTTCACAGTTTGATTGCGATTTTTATTCTTTCTTTGTGCTGATCCTGGTTTTAAAACAATACCTAACGCACTTCCTAAAATAGCTCCTGCTACAAAACCGAATACGAAATCTAAACCTTTGTTTCCTTCTTCATAATGAGGTACTTCATAACTTTCTAAACCTTTAGTGTATAAGTCTCGATTATATTTTTCCATCCAATCGTCCCCTCCTATTAATAAATGCACTTAAATCAAGTATTAAACTCATTTAAGTGCATTCTGTTTAAAGCCTATTCAAAATCTGAACTTATTATTTGTGTTTAGAATCAGAGTCATTTAAAGTTGTATACTTTGTATTTACTGATTCTGGGTCAGTTGAGAAATCGTTTAAGTCTTTATTTTTATATTCATTATTCACTAATTCATCGTTAGATAAAGAATGTGAATGTTGATGACCTTGGCCACGATTTGCATCATCTGCTACGTTGTTCGTTTTGTAAGCTGCACTTCCACGGCGGCTTTTTCTATTTTGCCATTTATCAGCAATTTCCATTGCAACATTAGACCATTGAACAACTTGAGAAATTTTATCTTCGTTCTGTGAAATGTTATGTGTAATTGAGTGAGTTACACGATCCACTGAACCGTTTAATGTTTGCACTGAATCACCAATACCTTTTACTGCGTCAACCACAGAGTTTAAGCGATTTGCTTTGTCTTGGATATCTTCAGTTAAACGATTTGCTTTGTGTAGCAAGTCAGTTGATTCACGTGTAATCCCTTGAATTTGACCTTCAACACCATCAAGTGTTTTAGCCACATGGTCCAAGTTCTTTTTAACAGAAACCAATACAGCTACGATACCAATACACAAGATTAAAAATGCAATTGCTGCTATGATTCCTGCAATAGGTAAAATCCATTCCATTCGTAAACGCCTCCTAATGACATTAAATAATATGCTATTTATTTTACTTTAATACCCAACCTCTTGAAACTCAAACATTAAAACCCATGTTCAACACTAACTTTTTCCATATATGCTTTGAGAATCTTTTGAATGTCTCCTGCACCCATAAAAAGAAGTACAGCGTCGTCATGTTTCTCTAATTGGTCAACATTATCTTCTGAAATCAAGTGTGCCCCATCAATCCGCTTTAATAAGTCTTCAATTGATAATTCACCTTGATTTTCACGAATGGAGCCAAAAATATCACACAAATAAGTTTGATCTGCATCACTTAACACGTCTGCAAACTCTTGTAAAAATGCTTTTGTTCGAGAGAAAGTATGTGGTTGAAAAATCGCAACCACTTCTTTATTTGGATATTTTTTTCTAGCTGTCTCAATTGTAGCACTAATTTCTCTTGGATGGTGGGCATAATCGTCTACTAATACTTGATTTTGTACAAATGTTTCATTAAAGCGTCGTTTTACACCGCCAAAAGTAATCAGCGCTTCTTTAATATTGTCTACATCTAATTTTTCAAGATAACTTATAGTTAATACAGCCAAAGCATTTAAAATATTGTGATCACCATATTGTGGTGAGACAAAATGATCATAATATTCGCCTTTAATATAGACATCGAACGCTGTTCCTTTATCTGTAACTTCGATATTTTGAGCAGAAACATCCATTGATGGATCGAAACCATAATAATAAACTGGAATATCCACATTAATCTCTTTTACGTAAGGGTCATCACCCCAAGCGATAATCGCTTTTTTAACGTTGTTTGCCATACCTTGGAAAGCATTTATGACATCATCAACATCTTTGAAATAATCTGGATGATCAAAATCGATATTCGTGATAATTGCATAGTCTGGTTGATAACTTAGAAAATGACGTCGGTATTCACAAGCTTCAAAAGCGAAATACTCACTTTGAGGCAGTCCCATACCTGTACCATCACCAATTAAAAATGATGTCTTTTTATCACCATTCATTACATGAGACAACAAACCAGTCGTTGAAGTTTTGCCGTGCGCACCTGTCACTGCAACGGATATGTACTGGTTGATGACTTCGCTTAAAAAATCGTGATAACGAATCACTTTTAAACCGAGTTCATGTGCACGAGCGATTTCTTCATGTGAATCATTAAATGCATTACCTTGAATAATAGTTAACCCCTCAGTAATATTATCCGCAGTAAATGGTAAAATTTTAATCCCCTTATTTTTTAATGCAATTTCAGTAAAAACGTACTGGTCTATATCTGATCCTTGAACATCATAGCCCAAATCATAAATGATTTGCGCTAATGAGCTCATCCCAGCACCTTTAATACCAACAAAATGGTATTTCGTCATTGTTTCATCGCTCCTTTCTCTTTTTCCACACTAAAGCTCATTTAATTCAGACTCTGTAAGATATACATCACGCGGTTTTGATCCATTTGCGCCAGAGATGAAACCCAGTTGTTCTAATTGATCAATGATACGCGCTGCTCGATTATAACCGATTTGAAAATGGCGTTGTATTAAGGAAGTTGAAATATGGTTTTCTCGCACCATAAATGCGCATACGTCATCGAACAATTCATCCTTAACAGGTGCTTCCGTTTTTTGTAATAACTCTTGCTCTTGGAATAAATATTCAGGCTCTCGTTGTGATTTAATAAAATCAACCACAGCATCAATTTCATCATCTGACACAAAAGTGCCTTGAACACGTATTGGCTTATTCATACCACCACCAAGATACAACATGTCTCCATAACCAAGAAGGCGTTCGGCGCCACCACTATCTAAAATGGTTCTAGAATCCACACTCGATGATACCATAAATGCAATTCGAGTTGGAATATTTGCTTTAATCAATCCCGTAATGACATTGACTGAAGGTCTTTGTGTTGCCACTAACATATGGATACCACATGCACGCGCTTTTTGCGCCAAACGCGCAATAGATTGCTCTACATCTTGAGGCGCCATCATCATTAGGTCTGCAAGCTCATCTATGACAATCACAATTTTAGGAATACGCTGGTCATAGGATACTTTTTTGTTGAATGCTGATATGTTACGGACATGTGCTTGTGCAAAAAGCTTATAGCGTCTTTCCATTTCATCCACAGCCCACTTCAAACTTTGCGTCGCAGCTTTGACATCTGTAATCACTGGTGCAACTAAATGTGGTAAGTCATTATAAGGTGCTAGTTCAACCATTTTAGGGTCAATTAAAAGTAGTTTTAATTCTTCTGGATGGTTTCTATATAATAGCGAAATTAAAATACTGTTAATAGAGACAGATTTACCCGATCCAGTCGCACCTGCTATTAAAGCATGTGGTGTTTTAGCAATATCCATAAGTAACGGTTCATTATTGATTCGATTTCCCATTGCAACTGTTAATTTTGATTCCGCATTTTTAAATGCTTGTGTATCGATAATCGATCTTAAATTAACTTTCGTTGCATTTTGATTAGGGACTTCTATACCTACTAAACTTGTACCCGGTATAGGGGCTTCAATACGTATATCTTTCGCTGCAAGCGCCATTTTAATATCATCTTGCAAAGCAGTGATTCTTGAAACCTTGACCCCTTTTTCGACAGATAATTCAAAACGTGTCACACTTGGCCCTTCAATGACATTGACAACTTCTGCTGGAACATTGAAATAATAAAAGGCATCATTTAACTCCTGTTTTTTTTCAGAAATCCATGCTTCATCACGTTCTTGAATTTCAGGCTCATCCAGTAGTTCAATACTTGGCAAATTCAAATTAGGCCCACGGCGAACAACCTTTTCTTCTTGTTTTGATACTGTAGACTGTGTATCTTCAACAAAATTTTGATGATGTAGCCTCGTCATATTTGACTCTGTTTCTCGTTGCTCTGACGTATTAGACATATCGTCCTTAACAGGGGTTTGTTGCGATGGATTATCAGCAATCAACGCACCATGTGTATTTTCATTTGAAGTTGCATCTTCCGCTTGTGATGGTTGTTGACGCCTATCATCTTTTACTTCGTTATGACTTGTATTGAACTGTTGGATTTTCTTTTGTCGATCCATAATTCTTTTTTTATCTGAGGGTGTCATAACGACATTAAAAGGCTTACTTCCTTTACGTATCGGAGTGATGGTCGTTTTCGCTTGCTTTTTATCAGTAGTCGAGTTGACTTTATCGTCATTTGATTGGCTTTCGTCATCATTAGAATCCATCGATTTTTGGACCTCTTTACGATTGAATTCATCAGTTTTATCACGATGAAGCTCTGGTTTTAGCACAGGTTCTAACTGGACGGTATCTTTAGCTTTTATATCTTTATCATCCAAGCTCGCCACAGTGTCTTTTTCTTCAACATCCTCAACTTCAGAGGCATAACTCATATGGGTCGCATCACTATCAATTGCATTATTCTCATTTTCTTGATGCCATTCATGTGCTAAATTGTTTTCATGCTCTTCTAATGCCGTATCCACAGTCGTTCTCTCAGATACTTGCAATTTTGGCGGTTGATGTACTGACGAGTCCTTAGCTATCTCTTCACTTGCAGAAGATGGCTCATCAAATTGTGCCAAATCAACTTCTTCATAGGTATAATCATGATTATGATCTCGTGATTCAGTTTCTTCAACATTTGATTGTGGTGCATCTTCAGCCGTTGAAGGTGCGTCATCACCCGCGTCCTCATCCTCTATAGACGTACCATACTGCTTACCTAATAACTGACGTGCTTGTGCCGTATGCATGTCGTCAATCGCTTTTTGTAACTCATTTTGCGTATCATTTGCTTGATGTTCGCGTTTTTTCTTAAGTTCCTCTTGAAAACGTTTCTTTTGTAGTACTTTTTTCTCGCGTTCACGACGAATTTCTTCGACAATTTGAGAAGCATAAATATTTTCAATGTTAACGGTATTACTTCTTGGACCAGAAGGTGTGCCTTTTTGAGAACTTTTTGCTTTGCTATTTGATTGGGATTCGTTTTTATAGCTTGAACTTGTTGGTTTTACCTTTGATTCTTCATGGGTATCTTCAGCATGACGCGTGTCAGGTGGTTGCTTTAATCCACTATTTTCAATTTTCTTATGTTGTTTTGTTCCAAATATCGCTGAAGGCACCTCACTTGCTCTAAATTCCTTTTGCTGATAATTTGGTTTTTCAGGAAAATGATTTTTAGCATGGCGTGTATATTGTGATCCGACTTGATGACTTTTTTGATAACGCTGATTGTTGGAATATTGTATGTTATCTTGTTTAGATACTTGTTCAGAGGCTTGCGACGGCTGCTGTTGCATACCGCGATGACGACGCTGTTTACGATCCGTAATTAAAGTGTGTGGCGTATATTGTGACACGTTTTCTTTATGTTGTTCAGCCGTTGCAGTATAATCTTGTGTTGTCTCTTTCTGCTGCTCATACATATGAATTGGAAAGCGGAACTTACCTCTTGGTCTTTGGTAAATATCGTTACTTTGCGGTACAAGATTACTTTTAAATTGACTTTTCTGTTGCTCTTTTTTTCTTCGTTTTGAACGTTGTGATGAATAGCTTTTATCATCTTCACCAAATAATTGATCAAACCAGCTCATTGATTTCACAACCTTCCTTTATTCATCGAAAAATGGTTGACCTACTTTATAACTATCTTCTAAAACCATGATTCCCTTCTCTTGTGGTGCATTAGGTAAGTTCAGTTCTTTCATTGAACAAACCATACCACTTGAAGCGACACCTCTTAGTTCAGCGTCTTTAATAATCATACCACTTGGCATTACAGCTCCAACTTTAGCAACAACAACTTTTTGACCTTGCTCAATGTTTGGTGCACCGCAGACGATTTGTAACGTCTCAGAACCTACATCAATTTGACAAACGCTCAATTTATCAGCATCTGGGTGCTTTTCTTTTGATTGCACATAACCTACTACAAATTTCGGTGATAAATCTGCTTCAAGTTGATAATTCAAATCTGTTTCATCAATCATTTTTTGAATGTCATCAATATGTGAAGCCGTCAATTTAATATGTCCTTCTCCTGAAAGGCTCAAGTGATTCGTCGCATTAAAAAGGTTGAAGCCGACGATTTCACCTTCTTTTTTTATTGCAACAACATCTCCATAATTTTCATATTCAAATGGTCCTTCCACTTGGTCAATTTGTAAAAATGCAACGTTTCCAACTCCTGTTGGATTATAAAATAAATTCATATTCATTACTCCTCATTTTGATTATCATTATCTTTAGTTGCGCGTAAGTGATGTACGACATTAGGCTGCGCTTGATTTTTAGGCTTATTATTTTTACCTAAAATGAAAATAGGTTCGAAGTGCCCCTCTTGATAAGCAAACGAAAGTGAGGTTATCGGAACTAATCCTTTAGCAAAAAAGTCCATAGTAATATGTGCCATCACGTCATAACCTGTTTTGTTCCGTATATCTGCAATAATGAGCACATCTTGATGTGGAACGGCGACTAACATTTCACCTTGGCATCGTTCTTCAAATTCACTTAATAGCTTTGCGTTCATGATGCGACTTGCATCATAGCCGTCATTTTGATTAATAAAATAAAAGATATTCCCTTTTACTTCATCCGTCGTAAACGTATTATCAAGTTTACGTACGTTAAACATCGCCATTTCTTTAATTTGTTGTTTGGACAACTTTAATGATGTCATAAGTGTTTCATCAATGAGACGATACGATTTTCCTAAATCTAGTGCAAAATAAATACGTGTTTCAGCAGTATGGGGTTCAGTAATAAACACTTTACCATCATCTGTTTTCTCATTAAAACTTGTCGAACGTATGACAGGCATCACACGTATCTCATCTAATGCTTTATAGGATTCATCTTTCATTTGATGAATGGTTTCTTCAATGTAATAAATAATTTCATCAATAATATTTTCTTGCCCTTTGTTGAATTTAGCAACAATTGGGGAAAGTTTAACTGTTAAGCCTTTATGGTTATCAGTTCGATAAATTCTCAAAGATTCTTCTTTACGATTAAATTGATAATGAACCTCTAAATCTTCTAATCGTGACTTAATCAAATCTCTAATTTTAAAGACATTCATTTTTTCACTCCTAATTTCATGCCTTTTATTAGTTTACAATAAATATACCCTTAGGACTAGAGAAAAACTATGTCCCAAGGGTTAAAATCTATTTAAAATTGACTCAAAAATTGATCGATTTGTTCTACTGTTTTTCGTTCTTTTCCAATATAAGAACCCACTTGTTTACCATTTTGATAAACTAAGAAACTCGGAATGCCCATAATACCATGTTCAATTGCTAAATCAATAAATTGATCTCGGTCCACTTTTACAAAGTCAAATTGTTGATACTTTTCTTCCAGTCCAGGTAAACCCGGCTCAATGACATGACAATCTGGACACCAATCTGCACTAAATAAGAAAACGGTATTTTTTTGAGCAAATGCATTAAATTGTTGTTCACTTTCTAATTGAATCATCACTATCACTCCTATTGATATTGTAATTGTTCTATCGTCTCATCATCTAATTGACGAATAGACGCCGTTAACCACGCTTTCGCTGCTTGATAATCACGAATATCAAAAACAGCATCAACACTATGAATGTATCTTGCACACACACCTATAACAGCAGTTGGTACACCAATATTCGATTTATGAATGACGCCGCCGTCTGTACCTCCGGGTGAGATATAATGTTGATATTGGATGTGGTGTTCAGCTGCAACTTGTTGTAAATAAGATTTAAAGGCTGGTTTGAGTAGCATCGTACCATCTTTAATTCTTAACAACGCACCTTCTCCTAGTACACCCGAAAGACCTTGACGCCCTTTCATATCGTTTGCAGGTGAGCAATCAACGACAAAAGCTACATCTGGATTGATCAGCCGAGCAGCGGCTTCAGCGCCCCGTAAACCTACTTCTTCTTGTACATTCGCGCCAACATATAAATCAAAATCTAAATCAACGTCTTTAAGTTGTTCGAGTAATTCTAGACCGATGACACAGCCATAACGATTATCCCAAGCTTTCGCTGCATATCGATGTTCGGATAACTGCAATAATTCTGTATGTGGCACAATAGGGTCTCCTAATAGTACCCCTCGCTTTAAAACATCCTCTTTAGAACTTTCTCCAATATCTAAAAGTAAATCTTCAATACGTGGTGCGCCTTCTTGCCCTGTTCTAAAGTGACTTGGTATATTCGCCACAACCCCTATGATTTCTTCATTTTGTTGTGTCAAAATTTTAAGACGCTGCCCTTGCCAAATATCGTTTGCCACTCCACCTAGTGCCGTAAATTTAATCAAGCCTTGTGTTGTTACTTCTGTTATCATAAACCCAATCTCATCCATATGAGCTGCGACCATTATACGTTTCGCATTTTTATTTTTACTTTTCTTTACACCGTAAAATCCGCCCATTCGGTCATATACAAATGTATCAACGTAAGGGGTCATACTTGATTTCATATATTCACGTACGCGATGTTCAAAATTAGGAGCACCGTGTAGTTCCGTTAAAGTCTTAATTTTTTCAATCGTACTTGTTGTCATATCGCACACTCCTTATTTTTTTAATCTCTTTATTTAGTATATCATCTCTACTGTGGTAAACTAGAATTAAGTCTTCAACAAGGAGATGTGAATTATGTTATCGAAAAAAAACTGGCCTTTATTGATACCAATCACAATCGGCGTGGTTCTTGCAGGAAGTTATTTTTATGTGCTGAATATGAATAAACAGAAATATATCCCAGCCAATAAAGTGATAGATTCTGTTAAAAGCTATTTTAAGCATGTCACAGGGTCTTATATCCTTTATGAACCGACAACATATCGTAAATTTGGTATCGAATATGAGGTATACAAAGGGGGCATCAGTGCTGAGCGCAATGGTAAAATTTACCACTATGAATTTATCGCTGACGCATATGATGGCCAAATCATTGACATTATAGAAATATAGCAGAGGGGATTGGACACAATTTAATGTCCACCCTTTTTTGTTATCTCAAGATTTGCGCTTGAATGTTTTTTAAGTCATCACTTAATTGTATCGCAAAATATTCAACATCATGATAAAACAAAAACCAATAATGGTTTGCCGCATAATAGCGTGTTAAGCGTTCTTTTTCTCTTATCGATTGCATCGGATAATCATCATAGGCAGTCACCCAAAGCGGATTACGATGTGCCGCTGTGCTAAAAATATCTGCCATGTGTACAGCTTTTTCATTTTCACTTTCTATTTCAATTAAAACATGCCCATAGCTATGTCCACCTGTATGTTTCATCTTTATACCCGGATAGGGTTCAATCGTATCTTCAAACAAAATCATTCGATCTTCATACGTGCCTCTATTACTTGGCCAATATGTTGCTTGGCTTCTAATATTAGGTGCTATAAATTCATGCCACTCGTCTTGTTGTATATAATGGCGTGCATTTGGAAACTGTGCGTTCCCCTCAGCGTCAGTAAGCCCTGTCGCATGATCAAAGTGCATATGTGTCATTAAGACAAGATCTATATCTTCAGGCGTTAATGAAAAATGTGCTAATCCTTCCTTAATACGAGACTCATTGATCACACCATAATTACGTAATTGTTTCTCAGTTAATTTTTGATTGCCAATACCTGCATCAATTAGAATATTACAATCGCCTGTTCGAATTAGAATAGGATGCGTGACTAACGGAACTTGATTTTTATCATTCACTGCATATTGTTTTTCCCATAATGGTTTAGGTACAACACCAAAAATAGCCCCACCATCCATTTGAGTAAAGCCACCATCTAATGCATCAACTTTAAATTTACCAATTTCCATGTTACCACTCCTTAATATATTAATTGTAAGACGCTCAAACAGTTCAATGCAACGAATTGCAAGATAAATTACAACATTTATAAACAAACCAGATGATAGAATTAATCCCGATACCAACTGACAAATCTATCTCGCTCCGTTTAGATATAATATTTGTAGTTAGTATCATCATACGCAACCTCAATTGGTTACCTCTACAAAAAACCAGTAAAAAGCAAAAATCGGATTGATAAACATTGACATGCTTATCAGCCCGATCCTTCATCTATTGGTTTTTATTGTGAAACTTGGCTTCCATACGATAAATTCTAGAGCCTTTTTCAGCAAATTTATGTTCGTATTCTGTAGGTATATTGTTACCTTCATCTTCTTGATGTAGGTTTAAATTGATTTTTGTAAAATACATGCCATTTTGCGACATACTTTCTAAACTATATGCAAATAATCCACGGTTATCGGTTTTGAAATGAAGCTCACCATCATTTTTCAAGATTTGCTCGTATATTTTTAAAAATGTATGGTAAGTTAAACGTCGTTTAGTATGACGTTTTTTGGGCCATGGGTCAGAAAAGTTAAGATAGATTCTATCAACTTCATCATTTTTAAAATAATCTGTTAGCTTTATCGCATCATTGCATAATAATTTGATATTTGTCAGTTTCAACGTATTGACTTTATCTAACACGCGAATCATCACATTTTTATCTCGTTCAATTGCTACATAATTAATATTCGGATTTTGACTTGCAAGTGTCGTGATGAATTTACCCATACCCGAGCCCACTTCGATATGAATAGGCTGTGACTTCTCAAACCAGTTACTGACTTCTTGCGCATGTGAACCGTCCAAATCGACAATATCACTATGCTCAATCAGATAGGACTCAGCCCACGGTTTATTTCTCATTCTCATGATTCGTTCTCCTTATATAAAAACGTTACTTTCCATCACTTGATTTAAAAATTTAAGCCACGTGTTCATATCTTTATAACGTTTATGTTCTTCATTCCACTGTACCATACCGATAGATTGAATGACAGTATACCATTTCATTCGCTTTTTCAAATTTAAGGTCTCTTTAACCTCGTATATATCAAACCATTCAGACCATTGGGTTTCAGGTACGTAGTTGTAGAGCAACATACCGATGTCAATCGCTGGATCAGCAATCATCGCACCTTCCCAGTCAACTAAGAAAAGTTCATCTGTATCTGATAATAACCAGTTATTGTGGTTAACATCACCATGGACCACTGTATAAAAACGCGGATCATATTCAGGCATATGCTCTTCTAAATAAGTCAAAGCTTTACGAATCACATGATGTGTCAATACTTCTCTCGATAAAGAAGCATTAATTTTATTCAGCATGATTTCAGGCGTGATGGGTGCCATTTCCATGCGTTTTAGCATTGTTAATAGTGGTTTTGATTGATGGATTTTTCTTAATAAATAGGCGACTCTATCTTGAGCCATTTCGTCTGAAGTTAATTCACGCCCATTTTTCCAATGTTGCGCAGTGACTACTTCACCTGTTTCAATCCGCTTCGTCCAAACCAATTTTGGAACAATACCTTCAGCTGATAATGCCGCAATAAATGGATTTGAATTCCGTTTCAAAAACAGTTTTTGTCCATCTTGCTCAGCCATATAAGCTTCCCCTGATGCCCCGCCAGCAGAGTCAAGCGTCCATCCTAACTGATAAAACTGCTCCACAACTCACTCACCTCACTTTCCAATTAGAAAAGGCTCATGAAAAATTATTCAAGAGCCATATTTACATCATCAATTTTCAATGATTTTAT
The DNA here is from genome assembly GCF_022557135.1 of Staphylococcus coagulans. NCBI lineage: Bacteria > Bacillati > Bacillota > Bacilli > Caryophanales > Staphylococcaceae > Staphylococcus > Staphylococcus coagulans. The sequence continues at coordinate 1,109,396 of NZ_CP092966.1, read as the reverse complement.
TTCTGTTCACGTTTTGCACTCAAGTTAAATTTTATAATTATTGGCCTTTTTTTTCAACCAAAAATGGAACACAAAATGTGACTTTTTACCTTTGTGCAACACAAAATTTCATAAAAATATCATAAGTTAAATTAGATTTATTTTTTAATGTGAATGAGAACGGATATAACGTTCGAAACCTTTTTGCAATTGGCGTGTGATTGGGCCGACCTTCCCATCGTTTACAGATTCACCATCTAAAGTGACAATCGGCATTACTTCTACAGAGGTACTTGAAATGATGACTTCATCTGCCTCTTTCAAAAATGCGACTGTGAAAGGTTCCTCTTTCATTGTAATGTTTTCGTCCTCACAAACCCATTTAATCACTTGTCGTGTAATACCATTCAAAATAAGATGGCTTACTGGATGTGTATAAACAACGTTATCTTTAATCGCATACACGTTACTTGATGCACCTTCTGTTACAACGCCATCACGATGTTGAATGGCTTCAGTTGCATTATATTTCGAAGCATATTCCTTAGCTAACACATTACCTAAAAGATTTAAGCTCTTAATATCACATCTTAACCAACGAATATCTTCTGTAGTGACTGCAGAGACACCTTCATCAAGTGCTTCATAGGGACGATCATAGTGTTTAGCAAAACCTGTGATAACAGGTTCAACAGGTGGCGTAGGAAACGCGTGATCACGAGCTGCAACACCACGTGTCACTTGTATATAGATTCCACCATTGACAACTTGATTCACTTCAGCTAATTCACGCACAAGCTCTGTTAAAGATTCAACAGTATGATTTAAATCAAGACCAATTTCAGCTGCACTTCTTAGCAAACGCTCGAAGTGTTCTTTTGAAGTAAATAATTTACCATCATAAACACGGATATATTCATAAATGCCGTCGCCAAAATTGTAACCTCTATCATTAAAAGGTACTTTTGCTTCACTTTCATCGACAAAACTTTGATTCAATAATATTTTTGTCATACTTATCCCTCCACACAAACCGAATAAATAGCCTCTAAATAAATGCTCGTTGCGTTAAATAACTGCTTCTTAGTAATATATTCATTTTTTTGGTGCATTAAATCTTCAGAGTCATCAAACATTGCTCCAAATGCCACACCTTTATCTAAATTACGGGCATATGTTCCGCCACCAATTGTAAATGACGGTTTCATATCGCCTGTTTGGTTACGATATGCTGTTAACAGTTTTTGAATGAATGGATCATCCGGATTAACAAAGTGTGGTGTTTGAACTTTATGCAATTCAAGTTCAAAACCTTTCGATACTAATTCTTTTTCAAATGCTGCAATCGCAGCGTCAAAATCAAAGCCTTCTGGATAACGGAGGTTAATGCCGAAAGTACCTCCATTTTCACGATCATAATGAATCACACCAGGGTTTGTAGTGACATCACCCATTTCCTCAGAATGAAATTGCATATTCATTTTCTCTCCGAAATGTGACTCGAATAAGTATTGATCACTCAATGTGGCCCATGCTTTCGCAGATTGATTTAAATTTAATGTATTTAGGAAATGAATCAAATATAATCCTGCATTGACACCGATAGATGGATCCATTGCATGTACAGCCTTACCGTACACACTTAATTTTAAAATTCCGCTGTCAACTTCATGTTCTCCTGTCAATTGATGCGCTGCTAGAAATGCCTCAAACCGTTGAATCGTATCCGTCATATTTTCTTTAACTAAAATGTGTGCATGTGCTTTATCAGGCACCATGTTGTAACGTTCACCAGATTCAAATTGTTGCAACTCAATTTCAGGTTCATCTTCATCTTGCGCCAATGTTTGTTGTTTAATATCAAAAGTTGTAATTCCTTTTTCACCATGAATTAACGGGAACTCTGCATCTGGTGCAATACCGATTGACGGCATTTCCTCTGTTTTAAAATAGCGCTCTGTACATTTCCAATCAGATTCCTCATCACTTCCAATGATAATATGTATTCTTTTTTTCCAATCCACATTCATATCATTAAGAATTTTAACTGCGTAATATGCGGCAATAGTTGGGCCTTTGTCATCTAATGTACCACGTGCAATAATGCGGTCTTCTGTTTCAACCGGGTCAAATGGATCTGTATCCCATCCGTCTCCAGCAGGTACAACGTCGACATGACCCAAAATTCCGAACAACTCCGCGCCTTTTCCAATCTCAATACGACCTGCTAAGTGATCTGTATCAAATGTGTTAAACCCATCTCTTTCAGCGAGTTGATACATATAATCTAATGCCGCTCTTGGACCAGGTCCAACTGGTGCCTCTGCGGTAGCTGCTGCATCATCACGTACGGATTTAATAGATAAAAGTCCTTTTAAGTCTTCGATCATTTGCGCTTCATATTCTTGTACTTTTTCTCTCCACATGCTGATCATCTCTTCCTTTTTAATAATTGTACTTTCTATTCTACATGAATTATTCAATAAACAACAGTAAAATTGATGGGCTCACATTTTATTTTTCAAACATAATCAATCGTTTGCGACAGACGAAGCGCAATCTGCCCTCATCAGCACGCGTACATTCTTTTTTGGTTTTATTGAATAAAAAAACGAACCAGCTCACTTGATATACACCAAATACTGATTCGTCGACAATTTCAAATTGATATGTCTTCAATTTGAATGAACTAGGGTTGCAGAATTATTAATACAAAGCCATTTGTAGTCAAATTTGTAATAATCCCCCAACCCTAGAAAGTCATTGTAAAACGATTAAATGACGCAATCACTATTGGTCGTTCAGACGTATATGTCACTCAACTTCCAGTTAAATGAATGAAAGTAGATCAAAATGATTTATCGTTTCACAAATCCTTTACTTTATGATTGATTCTTATTATTCAATTCCTCTTCAGTCACAATGCGCAAATTATTTGCTGGATTACCGCCACCTTCATCATCGAATTTGGCTGCTCTTTTATCCGTTGTGTCTGTAGTATCATTATTTAACAACTGTTCTTTTTTATTATTAATAAAACTTTTTGGGTCTTGCTTAGCTTCATTCACGTAAGCTTTTGGATCCTCTTTCACTTTATTAAATTCTTGTGTGGCAGCTTCACCAAGTTGCGAAGCTTTTTCTTGTGCGCGTTTTTTATAATCTTCTGGGTTTTCTTTATATTTGTTATATTCTTTTTTTAATTTGTCACGGTTATCTTTATTAGAAAGTACAACTGCAGCAACAGCGCCTCCAATACCGATAGCCGCTCTTAAAAATTTTCCAGATTTAGCCATGATATCACCTCAATTTGTTTAGTGTAAGGTTACCCGGCTAACAAAGATTTAAACATTAATTTTTTGAATTCAAAGTGGGATAAAGAGCAGTTAGTTCTTCTGCAGTTAACGCCCGACATTCACCTGGCTTAAGCGTCTCATCCAATTGTACATCACCAATGGCTATCCGTTTCAATGCCAACACTTCATTATCAATCGCATGAAACATCCGCTTAACTTGATGATATTTCCCTTCTTGTATCGTAACAAGCGCAGTGTTTTGAGGTTCTAATATTTCTAATTGCGCAGGTTTGAGTAATCCTTCTTTTAAAGTAATCCCTTTTTCAAATGCGGTAATATTCGACATTTCAAGTTGGTTTTTAGCTTCAACCCAATAAGTTTTTGCAACATGCTTGTTCGGACTCATTAATTCATGATTAAATTTCCCATCGTTAGTAATGAATAATAAGCCTTCAGTATCTTTATCTAATCGACCTACAGGAAATAAGTCTAAATGTGAATTGTCCTTTACTAAATCAATAACCGTTTCATGGACTGGGTCTTCGGTTGCTGAGATAACGCCTTTAGGTTTATTCATCATTAAATATTGAAAAGGCTCATATTGAACTTTTTCACCATTAACTTCTATTAAATCGGTATCCGCATCGATTTGAAATTTTGGACTTTTAATACGGTCTTGATTACAAGTTACAACACCTTTTTTAATTAATACTTTGACCTCAGAACGTGTACCGAATCCCATTTGAGAGAGAAACTTATCAATTCTCATTATAAGAAACCAACTTTTTGACGAATTTTATTTGGAATATTACCTAAAAACTTATCTGCAAGTCTCGTTTTTATTGTAATGCCACCGTAGATTAATGCACCAATGACTGCACAAATCATAGTTATAATGAATGCACCTACGTGACTCGCTGGAGAAATAAAGAGTTGTAACACGTAATAGATAGCTTCTACGATAATCATCATTAAAAAGCCATAGAATAAAATTTTACATGTATCCAGTAGCGTGTCATAGAATTTAAAACGTGCATATTTTTTTAATACAACAAAATTACATAAAATCGCAAAGAGTAATGCAATTGCAGTACTTAAAATCGCTCCAGCTGTTTCAAACATAATAATAAGCGGCATGTTTAATAGGAATTTCAATACGACAGAACCTAAAATAATGAAAACAGTAAGTTTCTGTTTATCAATACCTTGAAGCATTGAAGCAGTCACGCTTAATAAAGAAATTAAAATTGCGACTGGTGCATAATAAAACAATAAACGACTACCATCAATACTATATTCATAAAAAACAGTATATAATGGCACAGCTAGAGACATAATCCCTAAACTGGCAGGTACAGTAATATACATTAAGACACCTAAAGCCGTTTGAATTTGGTGATGCATCTCTTCAAAATCACCTTTTTCATACGTTTTCGTAATAAAAGGAATCAAACTAATCGCAAAACCTGCCGCTAAAGACGTAGGAATCATGACAATCTTGTTAGTCGTCATGTTTAACATTGTAAAGAACATATCTTGTAAACGTGTTTCAACACCGGCAATCGCTAAAGCGTGATTGTGTGTTAATTGGTCAACAATCATAAATAATGGGAAATTCAAACTCACAATAACGAAAGGAATACTGTAAGATATAATTTCTTTGTACATATGTTTATACGAAACATCGATTCCTGTCGTATCGGATTCAACCATTTCATGTATTCCTTTACGACGTTTAATCCAGTACCACCATAGTGTCAAAATACCTGCAATCGCCCCAATTGCCGCACCAAAAGTTGCGATACCATTCGCCAATAAGACTGAACCATCAAAAACGTTCAATACAAGATAGCTTCCTAAAAGGATAAAAATAATACGCGCAATTTGTTCTGTCACTTCTGAAAGCGCAGTAGGCCCCATGGATTTATAACCTTGAAACACACCTCGCCAAGTTGCAAGTACAGGTATAAAAATCACCACAAAACTAATTGTTCTAATGATGGAAGTTATTTGATCAACTGTCCATCCTGCTTTTTGATCTGTATTGTTTGCAATTGTTATTGACGCAATTGTTGGAGATAACAAATACAGTGCTAAAAAGCCTAAAATACCGGTGATACTCATCACCACAAAACTCGATTTGTATAACTTTTGACTGACACGATATGCGCCTAATGCGTTATACTTTGCTACATATTTTGATGCTGCAAGCGGAACACCTGCTGTCGCAACCGCTATCGCGATATTGTATGGCCCATACGCATAGTTAAAAGGCGCTAAATTATCGGCGCCACCGATAATTCGATAAAACGGGATAATATAAATGATGCCTAAAACTTTAGTAATGAGGATACTTAATGTGAGTAAAAAAGTCCCTCTTACCAATTCCTTATTTTCACTCATAGCCAACCTACCTACTCTTCAATTTTTCAAACTCAAATTATAACACAATATGGTTATTATACACCGAATAAAGATATGTTAAAATCAAAATATCAACTTTAAGGGGTTTTTACAATATGTATCAATCAATCGTCATCGGCGGTGGACCGAGTGGGCTTATGGCTGCAATATCAGCGAGCCAACATGGTAAGTCCGTCCTATTACTAGAAAAAAAGAAAGGTTTAGGTCGCAAATTAAAAATCTCTGGTGGAGGACGTTGTAATGTAACTAACCGTCTCCCCTATGCTGAGATCATTAAAAACATACCAGGAAACGGTAAATTTTTATATAGTCCCTTTTCTATTTTCGATAATCAATCCATTATAGAATTTTTTGAAACACGGGGTGTGCCTTTAAAAGAAGAAGATCATGGACGCATGTTTCCGGTATCGAATCAATCACAAGATGTTTTAGATGCACTCATCAAAACACTTCATGATCATAATGTCACTATTAAAGAACAACATGTGGTCACATCCGTTGAAAAGCAAAACGAAGGCCATTTTATTGTCAAGTTGCAAGATGGCACAACGTATCAAGGTAAATCCATAATTATTGCAACAGGTGGCACAAGTGTCCCACAAACAGGTTCCACTGGAGATGGTTACCGTTTTGCTACAGTGTTAGGTCATCATATTACACCACTTTTCCCAACTGAAGTCCCTATTAAATCAAATGCCCCTTTTATTAAAAAACAACAATTAAAAGGGCTTAGCTTGAGTAATGTTGAACTTTCAGTTTTAAGAAAAAATGGCAAAAAAAGAATCACTCATCAAATGGATATGATCTTCACTCATTTTGGTATTAGTGGTCCTGCTGCTTTAAGATGTAGTCAATTCGTCTATTATGAACAAAAAGCACAACAACAAACACATATCAAAATGCAAATTGATGCTTTTCCTGATATTAAAGAAAGTACATTAAAACAACAAATTGAACAGAAATTAAAATCTCAACCTGATAAACATATCAAAAATGCGCTCAAAGGTCTTATAGAAGAACGTTACTTATCTTTTATAATAGATGAAGCGAACATTGCACCTCAAATGACTTATCATCATTTAAGTCAACAAAAATTGACTGAACTCACGCATTTGTTCAAGGCCTTTACTTTCGAGGTACATGGAACCCTCCCTATTGAAAAAGCATTTGTTACAGGTGGCGGTGTGGATATTAAAGAAATTGTGCCGAGCACCATGGAATCAAAGATTACACCTGGTTTATTTTTGTGTGGTGAAGTTTTAGATATTCATGGTTACACCGGGGGTTATAATATTACAAGTGCATTAGTAACAGGCTATGTTGCGGGCTACTTCGCAGGATTTGTAGAGTAACCAATGATAAATTGTTAAATAATCAAAAATATAGACGAGGCTGGGAAAAGTATTCCAACCTCGTCTGTCTAACTTCTTTAATACTCATATTGAGTTATATGGGGTAGGAATGAGGATAACATTGGAAAATCCTTCGTTATCCCTCTCCATCATGAAGCGACCTATCTAATACATCATTAGATGCGTTTATATTCTAAGCCCCCATCGCCCCATGCGTGCATACCACCTTCGATATTGACCGCATCAATATCATGTTGATTTAAATAATCTACAACTTTTGCACTTCGAACGCCCCCAGCGCAAACGATATAATATGTTGTATTTTTATTAAAATCATCGAGCTTTTCAGGAATTTGATTCATTGGAATGTGCTCCGCTTCAGGAATCATTCCCATCGCAACCTCTTCATCTTCACGAACATCGACGACATGAACAGGTTCTGAGCTCATAATCATTTCTTTTAATTGATCGACACTGATCTCTCTCACACTTCCTCATCCTTTCAATTATTTCGCAACAATATTAACAAGTTTTTGCGGAACCGCAATCACTTTCTTAATCTCTTTACCCTCAATTGCTGTTTTTACACTGTCATTGGCCAATGCCATTTGTTCCATTTCTTCTTTTGACAGGTCTTTAGGAATTTCCACTTTCGCACGCACTTTGCCATTGACTTGTAACACAATCTCGACAACTGCTGCTTCAAGAAGGGATTCATCATAACTTGGCCATGGTTGATAAGTAATCGTTGTCTCATGTCCTAAAATTGACCACAATTCTTCCCCTAAATGTGGTGCAATCGGTGCTAACATTTTAACAAAACCTTCCACATAAGCACGAGAAATCGTCTCAGCCTTATAACAATCATTGATAAAGACCATTAATTGACTGATTGCTGTATTAAAATTAAGGGATTCAAAGTCTTCCGTTACTTTTTTAACTGTTTGATGATAAACATTTTGTAATGCCGGCGTATCATCATCAACGACTTTATCTGTTAATGTACCATCTTCATTTACAAATAAACGCCAAACGCGATCTAAAAAGCGACGTGAACCATCTAAACCTTTCTCACTCCAAGAGATTGAAGCTTCTAAAGGCCCCATGAACATTTCATAAAGTCGTAAAGTGTCTGCACCATGAGAAACAATAATATCGTCAGGATTTACAACGTTTCCTTTCGATTTACTCATTTTCTCATGACCTTCACCTAAAATCATACCTTGGTTAAATAATTTTTGGAATGGCTCTTTAGTTGGGACCACACCTAAATCATAAAGCACTTTATGCCAAAAACGCGCGTAGAGTAGGTGTAATACCGCATGTTCAACGCCACCAATATATAAATCAACAGGCAACCAATGTTTCAATTTTTCAGGGTCTGCTAACATTTGATCATTTTTAGGATCAATATAGCGTAAATAATACCAGCAACTTCCAGCCCATTGTGGCATTGTATTGGTTTCTCGACGCCCTTTCATCCCTGTTTCAGGATCTGTAACATTCACAAATGCGTCTATATTAGCTAATGGAGATTCACCTGTACCAGAAGGTTTGATTTGATCTGTTTTAGGAAGCAATAATGGTAATTCATTTTCTGGTACAGTTGACATTGAACCATCTTCCCAATGAATAATCGGAATCGGTTCACCCCAATAACGTTGACGACTAAACAACCAATCTCGAAGTTTATAATTAATTTTCTTTTCACCGACGCCTTTTTCTTCAAGGAGTTGAATCGCTTTCGCAATCGCATCTTCATTTTCAAGACCATTTAACGATTCAGAATGAATATGCGGACCATTACCCGTGTAGTAAGGTGTATCAGCGTCATTATCAATAACTGTTTTAACTGGTAAATTAAATGTCTCAGCAAATTCATAGTCACGTTCATCGTGTCCAGGTACAGCCATTACCGCGCCGGTACCATAAGAAGCAAGCACATAATCTGCAATCCAAATTGGAATTTGTTCGCCTGTCATCGGATGAATCGCATAAGCACCTGTAAACACACCCGTCTTTTCTTTTGCTAAATCCGTTCGCTCTAAATCAGATTTTTTACTCGCTTCGTATTGATATTTTTGGACAGCTTGCGATTGTTCAGTCGTTGTTATTTCATTGACTAATGCATGTTCAGGACTTAATACTAGGAAAGTAGCACCGTAAATAGTATCAGGTCGCGTCGTAAACACTTCAATCGCTTTTTCTGATTTCGCTTCTTTATAAATAACTTTGGCACCCTCTGAACGACCAATCCAATTTCGTTGCATGTCTTTAAGGGACTCTGGCCAATCCAGATCATCTAAGTCTTCCAATAAACGATCCGCATATTCTGTAATACGAAGCACCCATTGTTTCATAGGGCGACGTACAACAGGATGTCCGCCACGTTCAGATACGCCATCTACAACTTCTTCGTTTGATAGAACCGTACCTAATGCTTCACACCAGTTTACTGGGATTTCATCGATATAAGCTAAACCTTTTTTATACAATTGAATAAAAATCCATTGCGTCCATTTATAATAGTCTGGATCTGTTGTACTTAACTCACGATCCCAATCGTAACTAAAACCAAGCTCTTGGATTTGTCTTTTAAAAGTTTGGATGTTTGTACGCGTAAATTCTGCTGGATCATTACCCGTATCTAAAGCATATTGCTCTGCAGGTAAGCCAAACGCATCCCACCCCATTGGATGAAGCACATTGTAACCTTGCATTCTTTTATAACGTGACAAAATGTCAGTTGCAGTATAGCCCTCTGGATGCCCTACATGTAAGCCTGCTCCTGAAGGATATGGAAACATATCTAATGCATAAAATTTCTTTTGACCTAAATGATCTTCCGTTTTAAAAGTTTTGTTTTGTAACCAATACGTTTGCCACTTTTTTTCAATTTCTTGATGATTATAATTCACTACTAAATCCTCCTATTCATAAAAAAACATCTCGAACTATTCTTCAATGGTAAGGGACGACTCATGCCGCGGTACCACCCTTATTCACGCTAAACGTGCACTTCATAAAAATAGTTAGAGATGTTAATTATTATTTAATTACATTGGCAAGTTCACTTAATGTTTTCACTAGTTCGCACCACCACTAGCTCTCTTAAGAAATACAGTTAAGTTACTACTCCATTTTAATCACTTGAAAATAGTACAATTACACTCAATACTTCGTTATTAAAGAAACTTTGAGATGAAACCGTTAAAAACTATGCTTCCGATGACTTTAATCATTATCTATATTAAAAAAATTAACACAAATATGCAAGCCTCATTTTAGCATCGTTAATGATATAAAATCTTTGGATCCACTTTTCTATCATAGATAGATAAAAATATCATTGCGATAACTAACAATCCTATCATAGATAAAAACATCACTTGCATATTAAAGAGGTCTACTAATATCCCACCGATTAACGGTCCGAAAGCTTTGCCGACAGTAGAAGCTGAATTGACGATACCTTGATAGACACCTTGACGACCCTTTGGTGCTAACGCATTTGCTATCGTTGGTACAGCTGGCCATACAAACATTTCTGCAAACGTCATAATGACGATACCTACGACAAAAATTGAAAATGATTTGGCAAAGCTCGTCACCAAAAAGGATAATATAAAGACAAACAATCCGAAATATAATTGTTTTTTTAACTGTCCTTTGAAAAATTGAACGATTGGTGTAATTAAAGGTTGACCAATGAGTATCAAGACACCGTTAATAGTCCATAATAAACTATATTGACTCATAGAAATGCCGATACTTTGTGTAAATGAAGCAATCGTTGTTTGCCATTGAACATACGTAATCCAACAACAAGCAAACATGACACACAATAAAAGAAGTGCGTTAAAATGTTTTTTATTCTGCAGATGTGCAATTTCTTCAATCGTATCGTGTTGCTTAACCGTCGCATGATAATCCATGTTGAAATTAAATAGAGCGATGAAGAAAAATACAACATACATCGCAAGGTTTGCCATAAATATATAATTAAAGCTTAGTTCTGCTACGACACCGCCTAAAGCCGCCCCTAAAGCAACACCGATATTTTGGGCTAAATAAATGGCATTAAATGTTTGTCTCCCACCTTGTGGCCAAACAGCACCTGCCATTGCATAAATAGCCGGGATAATCATGCCGCCTCCAAATCCAAGCATAATGAGCCAAACTGCATACCATGGCCATCCGTGAAATAAATTCAATAGTAGGGTTGCACATAAGCTGATAACCGTACCCAACATAATCGTTCGATAGCCACCCAACTTATCAAATAAAGTTCCACCTAACAAATTACCCGCTATCATACCAAATGAATTCACCATTAATACAACACCGGCTGTACTTAACGATTTACCTAAAGCTTGACTCATATAAATCGTGTTGAGTGGCCATAAAAAACTCGCTCCCGTAATATTTATTGCCATACCAATTACAAGCCACCATATTTCTTTTGGCATTTTCATTGATGACACACTCCTTTTCTATCTAAATCACACTATAACACGATTAGTCTAAAATATGTTAAAATCTTGAAATACAGTTAATAAGAATTTTAACACAGTATCAAAAAATCCGTTTTAATTATGAATTTTGAAAGGACGATAATCATGGGGGTTTATTTTCCATATGCATTTGATCAAAAACGCTATCATACATTAAACTATCTTCTAAAAAATAAATTTAATCAAAAAATATTTAAAGTGGCATTCGATGCCGGCTTTGATTGTCCCAACCGAGATGGAACTGTCGCACATGGCGGTTGTACATTTTGTTCTGCTGCGGGTAGCGGAGACTTTGCGGGCAATCGTGTCGATCCAATAGAAGTACAATTCAAAGAAATAAAATCACGCATGCATGAAAAGTGGCGTGAAGGTCAGTATATTGCCTATTTCCAAGCATTTACTAATACACACGCCCCTGTAGATGTGCTCCGTGAAAAATTTGAAAGTGCTCTAAAACAACCGGGCGTCGTTGGTTTATCAATTGGTACACGTCCAGATTGTTTACCAGATGATGTTGTTGAATATTTAGCAGAGTTAAATCAACGTACATATTTATGGGTCGAACTGGGTCTCCAAACGGTCCACCAGTCTACGTCAGACTTAATCAATCGTGCACATGATATGAATTGCTACTATGAAGGTGTCGCTAAACTTAGAAAACATGATATCAATGTCTGCTCTCACATTATTAACGGTCTACCTGGTGAAGACTATGACATGATGATGGAGACTGCTAAAACTGTAGCACAAATGGATGTTCAAGGTATTAAGATTCACCTTCTCCATCTATTAAAAGGGACACCAATGGTAAAACAGTATGAAAAAGGGTTACTAACTTTTATGTCTAAATCAGAATACATTAGTTTAGTATGTGATCAACTTGAGCAACTGCCACCTGAAATGGTCGTTCATCGAATCACAGGCGATGGCCCTATTGATTTAATGATTGGACCAATGTGGAGTGTGAATAAATGGGAAGTATTGAATGATATTGATACTGAACTTGAAAGACGTGGTACAGTGCAAGGTCAATACTATGAAGCACAGGTACAACTATGATAGTTGAACGTATCCTCCCATTCGCAAAATCACTTATCCAAAGTCATATTTCACCAGAAAGCGTTGTGATCGATGCAACTTGTGGAAATGGTTATGACACGCTTTTTTTAGCACAGGCCGTCCCTTCTGGTCATGTATATGGATGTGACATTCAATCAACGGCAATTGAAAACACCGCAAAGAAAGTTGCCGGTTTTAAAAATGTGTCACTTTACCAAACGGGTCATGAAAAAATTACACAATTTATTTCAGAGAAACATCGTGATCGTATTCACGCTGCACTTTTTAATTTAGGTTATCTGCCTAAAGGAGATAAATCTATTGTCACACGGCCTTCAACGACAATTCAAGCGATAGAACATATTTTTGAACTTTTACAACCTCAAGGTATCATCGTGTTAGCAGTGTACCCTGGTCACGATGAAGGTTATGAAGAAAGTCAAGCGCTATTGCAATATTTAACAGCATTTGATCAGCAAAAAGCACATATCTTGAAGTACGAATTCATCAATCAACAAAATCGTCCCCCTTTTATTATAGGTATTGAAAAAAGATAAAACAAAAACTGGATTTAAGTCATTCTTTGGACTCAAATCCAGTTTTTTTATTATATATCGCAACCGTTTATAATAGAATTCAGTAAATCTTTTAAGTTTTGTTCTCGGTTTTCAATTTCGTTACACGCAAAGTTAATCAGTTCTTGTTTATCTTGTTCTTTTTCTTCATTAAAATGAATTATGACTGTTCTCTCATCATCAGATGGTCGTTCTTTTACTAACCATTTCAACTCTACAAGATTGTTGAAAGTTCTTGTCCGTCTGTACGTTTTGACTTTGACATAGTGATCCATATCTTTTAACGTCATTGACCCTTTATCCCAAAGTGTAAGTAAAATCAAAAATTCTTCTTTTGATAAATGATACTTTTCCTCAATCGCTTCAAAAATATATTCAACCTCTTTTTGAAGATTATCTAATAACACAATATCACTTACTTGATAGTTTTTCTTTTTAGCCATGATTAAGCCCCCATTCAATTAGACTGCCTATCATGAATCTTTACCCAAATTATTATAATTCAATCATAATGTATAAAAGTTTGATTTATTGGTAATAAATTAATTTTAAATCTTAAAATACCGACTGACATTTCTAGGTTTGTGGTTAACTTTCTATGATTTCTATCAAACCGAAAATATCATAGATGAATATAAATGTAAATTAAATATGTCATAGCCCAACATGCTTTTAGATGTGCATAAAAAATTTCCCGGTGTCTATGACGTGTTGGATATACAAAATAAGAAAGCACCTCAAAAATCGCTTAAATGATTTTTGGGGTGCTTTCTTTGGAGACTGAGAACTCATGTCCGAGTCTGTCTAATATTTAGTCTTGATTAATCAAAAAGATGTTCTATAGATTGTTGCATATTTTTTAAGATATTAACTGATTTTTCAAATTTTTCTTTTTCTTCTTCATTTAAAGGTGTTTCAACGATGCGTGTTGCACCTTCACCATTAATCACTGTTGGCACACCTGTATACACACCACTATGTCCGTACTCACCTTCTAGGTAGCTTGATACAGTTAAGACTGTATTTTGATTTCTCAATATTGCTTTTGAAATGTGCATTAATCCCATAGCTACACCATAATATGTTGCACCTTTTGCTTTGATAATATCGTATGCAGCATCACGTGTTTGTACGTAAATATCTTCAATTAGATGTGATTTTGAAGGATCCTTTTTCAATTCATCATAAATTGAAACACCTGCAATTGTTGCACTTGACCATACTGGAACTTCAGAATCACCGTGCTCACCAATAATATTCGCATGAACACTGCTTGGCGCTACGTCAAAAGCTTCACTAATTAAATGTTTAAAGCGTGCAGTATCTAAAATTGTGCCTGAACCGATGACTCTATGCTTAGGTAAACCAGAATATCTAAGCGTTACATAAGTTAAAATATCAACAGGATTAGCAGCAATAAGGAAAATACCATCGAAACCACTGTCCATAATGGAAGTGATAATATCTTTATAAATTTTAGCATTTTTCTCTACAAGGTCTAATCGTGTTTCACCGACTTTTTGTGGAGCACCTGCGCAAATCACAATAAGATCAGCGTCACCACAATCGCTATATTCACCTGCTTTAACTTTTACAGGTGATTCAGCATAAGGCGCGCCGTGATTTAAATCAAGTACATCACCAAGTACTTTGTCTTTATTAATGTCGATAATGACTAATTCATCAGCGACGCCTTGACTTACCATTGTAAATGCATAACTCGCGCCAACTGCGCCATTACCAACTAATACGACTTTGTTACTGTTTTTTCCCATTGAAAAACACGCTCCTATTTTGCAAATTTATATTCATCACAATATTTGTGATTCTTTTCACATATAATCTACCATGTTTATCACAATATTTCAATAAAAATTTTTAGTAATGCAAAGAGAAATTATTTTCCATTGTATGTAAAATGTTTAAAATAATTACTTAATACTATTTTCGTCATCGATTAAATATCCTGCTGTAAAAACTTTATTATTTAAAAAGCTAAGGATATAACGCATAACGGCTTCGCGTTCAGGCTCATTATGAATTTCATGCGCTAAACCTTCCCACGCTTTAAAATAAAGTTCATCGTAACTGAGATTATTCACAAATTGATAAGTTACTTTTGTATCTGAAATCACATCTTCTGTACCATACATGACGCACATCGGAATGCGCATGAATTGATCCATATGATCCGCAGTTTCTTTCATTGTTCTGATAACTTCTTTGTACCAATGGTAGCTTACTTTCTTTAACATCATTGCATCATTTAATGTTTCCTCTTGAACTTCAGGATTTCGAGTCAAATCAGTTACTTGAAAACCGAGATCAAATTTTGCACTTTTAGAGACATCACCTATGTTCGCTGTTAAGAAATTTTTACGTGTCTTATTACTATTATGAAAAGCCATTAATGGGGAAATTAAAATCAATCCTTCAATATCAAGTTGCACTTTTTCTAATAGATTGACACAAATGAGTCCACCTAATCCGACCCCAATAATAAATGTAGGAAGATGATACGCTTCTGCAATTTCAATCCACTCAACTACCCGTTCTTGATAGATTTCAAAGCTTTCGATTTGCCCCTTATTCATACGTGACGTTTGTCCTTGCCCAGGTAAATCGCCCATAATCACATGATAACCATTACGCTTTAAATGTGTAATGACATAGGCGTATCTTCCTGTATGTTCTAACATATTATGAACAATAACGATGACGCCTTTAGCTTTACTATCTGTTTCCCATTTCCACATACAACATTACCCTTCCTTTACGTTCTTTTTTTTATTATAGCGTGATTTTATTCGTGTTTGCGAATAAAAAGGAAATCATAAAAACAGGATAGAAATCTACATGAGACGTAAATTTTCTATCCTGTTGATGTGAGTCACTGATGAATATAAAAAAAAGCGCGTGTGACTTTAAATATTTACTATGATGTTGCTCTTTCCATCGTTAAGATAATTTAAAAGTTTTACGTATGAATGGTAAACGTAATAATAAAATTGCTAAAAGTAATTCATAAAAAGTTGGGAAAAATTTTGCGACTAACATTAAGAAAAATTGACCAACCAGTGAGCCATCTCCTTGAGAAACATTAAAATGCGCTATAATGCCAGCATCAATAAGATTTAATCCTATAATTACAACAGCTACTAGCCACATTCGGTGTGTAAGCACCCCCACAATTAATCCAATCAGAACTAAAATAATAAGTTCAAAAACAAAGTACTGTACAAACGTATCTAACTGCGTCCCAAATATATAAAATGCCATATCTCTAAACATGTCATAATCTCCCTTAAAAAGATTTCACTCTTATTTTAACATGCACATACCGATTGAAATTTTAAGATATCGTAAAGTTTCAATTGTGGACTTTACATTACGTTAATATTTGACGCTGTTTACTTTTTAAAGCACATCTTTACAACATATTCACACCTACTTGATAATCGTATGATACGTTTTAGTTGAAAATAAATTTAAATTGAAGGTGTCGTTAATGAAAATCATCGTTAAATGTGTGATTAGTTTATTGTTTTTGCTTATGATGCCCCTCTTTTTAGCACTAGCACAAGAACCGATTGATACTGATTTACAGAAACCACCACTCACCGCTTCACAAAATTTACCATCTTAGCCACAAGAAACAAATAAAAAATTTAAATATTCATAATTCTAAAAGAAAAATACGCGCTAAAATTGTAATTATGCACTATGAAAACGTTTTCTTCCATTATCTGTTCATGATACACTATCATTATGACAATGAACAAAGGATATGGGAGGAATTAAAATGAGCTTAATCAAAAACTTTTTTATTACACTATCAAACAATGCTTATTTAAATTCATTAGCAAAAACTGTAGGACCTTCATTAGGTGCAAATAGAGTTGTTGCTGGTAATACGATAGAAGAGGTTGTCGCTACGATTAAGAAATTAAACGACAAAAATATCGCAGCAACAGTCGATAATCTGGGTGAGTTTGTAAATAATGAGCGAGATGCAATTGCAGCTAAAGAAAATATATTAAAAGTTATGGATGCGATTCACGAAAATCAACTCAACGCGCATATGTCGGTTAAGCTCAGCCAGTTAGGTAGTGAATTTAATCGTGCCTTATGTTTTGAAAACATTGAAGAAATTGTTTCGAAAGCAAATAGCTATGATCATATGCATATTAACATCGATACAGAAAAGTATGATAGCCTTTTCGATATTACACAAACTTTAGATCGATTAAAATCTAATTATTCAAATATTGGAACAGTGATTCAAGCATACTTATTTAAAGCAGATGTACTCATCGATAAATATCCTGAACTCCGCTTACGCCTAGTAAAAGGTGCCTATAAAGAATCACCACATATCGCCTATCAAACTAAGGAAGAAATTGATCAAAATTATATTCGACTTATCGAAAAAAGATTGTTAAATTCTAAAAGTTTCACTTCAATTGCTACTCATGATCACAAAATAATTAACCATGTTAAAAAATTTGTTGAGGACAATCATATTGATAAATCTCAATTCGAATTTCAAATGTTGTATGGATTTAGAAGCGATTTAGCAGAGGCGATTGCAAAGGAAGGATATAATTTTACGATTTATGTCCCTTATGGTGATGATTGGTTTGGTTACTTTATGCGACGATTAGCAGAAAGACCTCAAAACCTAACATTAGCCTTCAAAGAATTTGTTAAACCAAAAGCCCTACTCTCTATAGGGGCAATTGGACTCGCAGTCGGAACATTATTTAAGCTATTAAAAAATAAATAAAATTGTTTGACGCTCATGTCAATTTTAACAAGCCACAACATGCCTTAATCATAGCTGTTGTGGCTTCTATTTATTGATATCACGTTAACAAAACGGTGTGGTCGCCTATATTGATATCGTGTCTTAGCACCACTCCAAATTATCATTTTCAATTATAAAAAATTTGTAATCGCTACGAAATTGAAACACGCGAACTATATTTCATTAAAACTGTTTCAGTAAGTTAGCCATTTCTATTGCGCCTACTGCAACTTCTGCACCTTTGTTACCTGCTTTTGTACCTGCACGTTCAATTGCTTGCTCAATATTTTCAGTTGTTAAAACACCAAATATTACAGGAATACCTGTATCATCTCCCGCTTTAGCTATGCCTTTAGCAGCCTCATTACAAACATAATCATAATGAGATGTTGCACCGCGAATCACGCAGCCAAGCGTAATTACCGCATCATATTTTTGAGTTTGTGCCATTTTTTTGGCCACAATTGGAAGTTCAAATGCCCCCGGTACATAAGCAATATCAATATCGTCAGCTTCGACTTGGTGGCGTTTTAAAGCATCAAGCGCACCTTCAACTAAGCGACCAGTGATAAAATCATTAAAGCGACTTACGACAATTCCTATTTTTAAACCTTTACCTATAAGTTGACCTTCAAATTTCATTTTTTGTACCTCCTATATTTAAATCATATGCCCCATTTGTGTTTTTTTGACATGCATATAATCATGATTGTGTTCATTTTCTTCAGCTATGAGTGGAATTCTCTTACCAATTTGAATACCATAGCGTTTTAATCCATGAAATTTTTCTGGATTATTACTCAATAAATGCACATGATCTACATTAAAGTGTCTTAGCATCTGTGCAGCGATATCGTATTCCCTTAAATCTGGTTCAAAACCTAACGCTTCATTAGCGGAAACCGTATTATAGCCTTGCTCAATCAGTTCATACGCTTTTAATTTATTCATTAAGCCAATGCCTCTACCTTCTTGGGGTAAGTATAAAATCATACCACCATGTTGTTCAATATAGGCCATTGCTGCTTCAAGTTGATCTCCACAATCACAGCGTGCACTATGAAAAATATCTCCTGTAGCACAAGCAGAATGAATACGTACATTCATCGTTGGGTGAATTTCACCCTTAACAATAGCTAAATGTTCGGTACCATCTATATTAGAAGTAAATCCATACATATCAAAAGTACCAAATCGCGTAGGTAACTTAACTTTCGCTTGCTCAGTTATGATTTTGCGATTCACTTTAATGTATCCAACAAGATCCTCAATAGAAATCATTTTCAATTGATGCATCTCTTTGAACTGGTCAAGTTGCGGGCCTTTAGCCATTGTTCCATCTTCATTCATAATTTCACAAATTAATCCTGCAGGTGTGGCACCTGTTAACCGTGCTAAATCAGTTGTGGCTTCTGTATGACCACGACGTTCTAAAACACCATGCTTTTTTGCAATCAACGGAAATAAATGGCCCGGTTGATTAAAGGTATATTGGTCCATTTGTTCATCGATTAAAGCACGCGCAGTATGCATCCTTTCATAAGCGCTAATCCCAGTGGTCGATTGAATATGGTCAATACTTTGTGTAAAAGCAGTGCCATGCGGATCATTATTGTGTTTAACCATTCCATCCAATCCTGCTTTTTCAGCGATTTCTTTTGTGATAGGTGCACATATAAGTCCTCTTCCATGTTTAGTCATAAAATTAATGGTGTCATCGTGCATCCACTCCGTTATAGCAACGAGGTCGCCTTCATTTTCACGATCTTCATCGTCTACAACAATAATCATTTCTCCATTTTTTAAAGCTCTGAGCGCTTCATCAATTGTATCTAATTTCATTACTTACGCCTCCATTAAAATCCTGCTTTCAGCAAATCTTCCATTGATAAGTCTGATTTTTGTGTTGTTATCGATTGGACATATTTAAATAACATGTCCGTCTCTAAATGAACAGGATCTCCTTGTTTCTTCGTAGATAAAGTTGTAGATTTTCTTGTTTCTGGAATTAAATGAATGTCAAAAGCATGAGGGTGCTTTTTAAAAATCGTTAAACTGATACCGTCAACAGCAATAGAGCCTTGTGAAATCATTTGTTCCATTAAATGAGTAGGTGCTTCAATCGTATAAATCCATTCATTTTGTGATGATTGAATTTGTTTGATACGACCTTTCCCGTCTACATGGCCTTGCACAAAGTGACCTCCTAAGCGGCCAGTTGCTAATAACGCGCGCTCAAGATTGACTTTATCTCCTGTCTTAAGTTCAGCAAGATATGTTTTATTTTCAGTACCTAAAATAACTTCCACTGAAAAACTGTGTGCATTAAAAGTAGTTACCGTTAAGCACGTGCCGTTGACACTTATTGAATCACCAATATGCATATCCGTTAATATATGTTGACACTGTATAGTCAGTTCAGTTGTGGGATTTTGCTTTTGAATTTTTTCAATTGTACCTATTTCTTCAACGATACCTGTGAACATGGATTCACTTCCTCTTCATTCGTAATTTCATGTCGGTATCTATTATTTCACTGTGTACAATTTCAAATTGTGGTAGTTGGTCTAAAGGCATTACATCATTTGTTTGATAAAATTGATATTTACCTTGACCACCTATGATTTTCGGGGCTAAATATAGGATGAAGTTTGTCACATCAAGTGACGCTAAAAATTGTGATGTCACGTTCGGTCCGGCTTCAACAAGTATCCGACCGAAACCTTTTTGAAATAAATCTTTTAATATAAAATCAACATTTAATTGATTCGCTTTAATAATATGAATATGGTCTTCTGTCGATGTTAAACTATGGTTTTCGGTATAAATATAAATCGGTGTCGTTTCATCTTTAAAGAGTTGCGCATTCCAATTTACGTCACCAGAACGCGAAAGAATGACCTTTGCCGGATGATGTCCATCTTCGATACGCGTTGTCAAACTTGGATTATCTTTGCGAAGCGTCCCATTACCAGTGATAATAGCATCATGATTATGCCTCAAATTAAAAACATCTTGCTTCACAGCTTTTGAAGTAATCCACTGACTCTCTTCAAGATCTGTAGCTTGTTTGCCATCTAAACTTGCACTGACTTTGACAGTTACAATAGGTCGTCCCTCTGATTTACTTTTGAAAAAGTCAGCATATAAATCCAAGGCTTGTTTCATCGGACGGTATTCTACATCAATACCCGCTTCCACCATCATTTGGTGACCCGCTGTATCTAAAGTGATGTCTTTAGCTGCGTATACCACCTTTTTAATCCCTGTGTCGATGATTCTTTTGGCACAAGGCGGTGTACTTCCATAATGAGAACAAGGCTCTAATGATACATAAATCGATGCATCTTTTACATTTGCTTCACCAGCCATATCAATGGCTTGAATTTCAGCATGTTTGTCGCCTTTTCTCAAATGTGCGCCTAATCCAATGATTCTACCGTTTTTAACAACAACAGCGCCTACAGGAGGATTCGTTCCTGTTTGGCCGTTGACCATTTGTGCGAGTTGTATTGCTTGTTCTAAATAATTTTCCAATCTTTCACCTCAATAAAAAAACCACTCGTTTAAAATCGAGTAGTGGGAATTAGAAATCGCTATCTCTTTAAAGACAGTCGGATTCATATATCATTTGGTACGACAAATAAGCTTCACAATACTTTGTGAAATTGCCATACCTATTCTTCCTCCCATCCAGACTTTAACTGTCGGCTCTAGATTCTCACTAGATCAGCCATATCGCTTTGCAATATGGGTCGCAGGCTTTAATTTACTGCCGGTTGGGAATTTCACCCAGCCCCGAAAGAATATATGAAATTGTATTGAGTATAAAAGATACGCATGGACTGTCAAAGCCCATGCGTCTATATTACCGTAACTTTTTAAATTTTACAATTGTTTGAATATAAAATCAGGAATTAAACTTATTCTATAAAAATCATTTTTACATAATAATATAGCTTTTTAAAACTATGCCCTGCCAATGTATAACAATCATATTGACTCTTTGAAGAAAGTAGACACAATCTTCTTGACAAAACAGACGAATCATATTGTCATCTTTTAAGTTGGACAACTTATTTTTTCTTTTTCTTTTTCTTCTTTTTATCTTTTTTCTTTTTTTGCGCCTTTTTCTGTGCTTTCTTTTTCTCTTTATCAAGTGCTTTTTTAGCTTTATAGGTGTCATATAAATTGTCGACAGCTCTTACTGCTTGTTGAACAATCATTGTGACACCGTTGCGCTCAAAATTGACACCATTGGTAATTTGACCAATTGCTCTTAAATTGCGCAATGTACCATACAATGGACTAATCACTTCATTTGTCGACGGTACAATTTGAATTCCTCCCATTGGATGCGGTTGTATAATTTCTCGATTCGCAACATCCAACAATAAGGCATCGTCATCATCTAACTGACTCAAATGTTTTTTCGGACCCGTAGCATTGATGACAATATCCACTTTTAATTCATCCTCTTTATTTTTAAAGGCAAGTCGGTATTTACCATAATATTGGCGTACATTTTCGAGTCCGGATAATATTTCTAAATCACCAGCTTTAATTGCGTCAATCAACAATAAAGCTGTTTCTCTCGGCATCGGATTTGTATTTTCTTTTAAATATCTATGGTACTTAGATATAAATTGTGTTTGACCTTCACGACTCAAACTGTTCCAAATCCAATCCATATTTTCTTTTAATGCCTCAAACACACTCTGCAAAGCCCCTAATTCTTCAGGGTGATTCAAGTCATAATTTAAATCACGGATCGCATCATACTTTCGACGTTTAAGTAGTTTTTGAAGTGGAATCTCTCGCGCTTCACATTCTTTTTTAAATAATTCCACCGCATCTTCTAATGGAACCACACCCATATTTTCTGCTTTTAACTGGTCAAAATTTTCAAGTGTAAGATATTTGAATTCAATCGTTTGCATCTCACCCCGGACACTTGGCAACTTACCACCGCGACTCGCCATAATAATAGGCTTTTTCTGATGATGAGACAATGTATATCGAATGACGTCTAAACTTGCCAGACCCGTACCGATTATGGCGATTGTGTCATCTTTTTTAACTTCTGACAGTGTTTGATTAGCCGGGTAAGGCGCTTGAATATACCCTTTTTGACCTTTGAGTTGGTATGGATCGTGATATGACATCGTACCAATTGTAAAAAACACATAGTCATAGTCTTTACAAGATTCCACTTCATCATCGGTACATACAATGATTCGCTTAGGAATAATTTCATTGGCTTGCTCTTCAATATACATATGTTTAACTTCTTTTTTAATTACATTTACATTGTCGAATTCATGATCAAATTGTTCTAAATAGCTTTTCATGTAATGACCAAATACATAACGCGGTAAGTAGTCCGCATCACCGTAATTAAAAGTATCTTGTTCGTTATACCATTCTCTAAATTCTAAAATATTATCTATATTCAATGACAACATATCAACTGGTACATTGATGAGCAAATCCTCACTATCATTTTGAAAGGGCTTGCCTTGTCCCATATTTTCCTCGTTATCATAAATATCTAATTGAATTTTCTTAAAATGCTTATATTTAACTAATTGTCTGAGCACACTCACACCTGCTGTGCCCATTCCTATAATGGCTACTCTCATCTTACATCATCCTTATTTTAAGTATCTCACTCAAATTCATTATACCCTTAATAATAAGAAATAATGAAAAAACGTTATTTTTATATCCAATTGTGATAAAGAACAATAAAAAAATTACTATGGTATAATAATCTCACAAGATATTTTTACCCTTTTTGTTTAATTGAAGTATGATATTAATATTCGGAGGCTTTGTCATCGTGTATAAAAAATTGGCTTTATTTATGTTAAGTTTGATTATTTTGTCTGGTTGTTCACTTCCCGGTTTAGGTGGAACTTCAAAAGATAGTGTAAAAATTACGGCTCTATCAACAAGTGAATCACAAATTATGGCTCACATGGTCCGCCTTAAAATCGAGCATGATACAAAAGGAAAAATCAAACCCGCAATCATTAATAATTTGGGCTCTAGTACGATTCAACATAATGCTTTAATCAACGGAGATGGAAATATTTCTTCGACTCGTTATACGGGTACGGATCTTGTCGGTGCATTAGAAATGGATCCAATCAAAAACCCTAAAAAAGCAATGGCGATTACACAAAAAGAATTTGAAAAACGTTTCCATCAAACTTGGTTTGACTCTTACGGATTTGAAAATACATTTGCATTTATGGTCACTAAAGAAACAGCGCGTAAGTATCATCTAAAAAATGTATCAGATTTAAAAAAACATAGCGATGAACTGCGTTTAGGGACAGATAGTACTTGGATTAAACGTGCCGGTGATGGATACCCTGCTTTTACAAAAGCATATGGCTTTGATTTTGATACAATCCGGCCGATGCAAATTGGTTTAGTGTACGATGCTTTAAAAAATAAAAAATTGGATGTTGCATTAGGATATACTACTGATGGTCGAATTTCAGCCTATGATCTTGTTGTTTTGAATGATGATAAACACTTCTTCCCACCTTATGACGCTAGTGTCGTTGCAACGGATCAAATTTTAAAAACACATCCTGAACTGAAAAAGTCTTTAAAAGATTTATCGGGTAAAATCAATACGAAACAAATGCAAAAATTGAATTATGAGGCTGATGGAGAAGGAAAAGAATCTGCTGTCGTCGCAGAAGATTTCTTAAAAGCCCATCATTATTTTGAACATTAATTACGCCAATGTTTAATAACTAAACGGAAAATGAAATTGAACAAACTTATAATAGCGTGAGGTGATTGATTTTGATTAAAAAAATAGGTAAAGTGCTCATTTTAACAATTGCATTCTTTTTTTTATTAGGGCGTCGTAACAAAGCGGAATAATGGGACATCGACCATATAAACACATATATAAAGCAACTTTGAAATTCATATACACTTTCTTCCTAGAGATAGCACATAAATAAAGCGGAACAGAAACCTACACATAAGTGTTCGCGTTCTGTTCCGCTTTATTGTATTGATAATCGTATATTCTGTAATTCTCTATAAACTAGTAATTTTTACCATCTTGATGTTTTTTGTCATCTTTATAAACATACCAGTTAAAATATTTACCTTCTGTTTTCATATCTTTGTAAAAATCTGCCATAATGACGGCGTTACTTTTCGCCCAATTAATATCTGTTGCATATTGATGTTCTCCAGGATTTTTAGGATTCCATCTCATACTGTATAACGTATTCTGATTTGGGTTTGATAAGTAATGATCGTGGATAAATTCTGCGCCACCATAAATCGCTTTTTCTGGCGTATCCCAGCCTTTTTTCTTCGCATATTTAGCGCCCGTTTTAATCGGGTCTTCATCGAGTGCCCCAACACCGTAAAAATTATAATACTTTTTACCGTCAATTTCGACACCATTCGACAGCTCTGACATAACCGAGCCAGTCTCTAACAATGCGTGTGAAATTAAGTAAACTTCATTCACTTGTTTTTCTTTAGCAGCATTTAAAAAATCATCCGTATGTGCCAATAATGTTGGATGATTTCTCAACATTCTTTTAATTCTATTTTTATCAATACCTTGATATTTCGACAAATTTAAAAATTGATACCTCTGTCTCTTGTCGTCCATAAACACCGAACTATCCATCGCATCGCGAATTTCTGAATCAGATGCGTCACGCCAATTCGTATGATTTTTATTTGAAACTTGTTGACTAGTATAGTTGTCAATTTGTTTCTTCGCTGCCTTATCAAGTGTTACATCTAGTTTCTCAACCTGCTCTACTTGATTAACATATTTAAAAAAGATTTGATCTTTAATCATGCTAAAAAAGAAAAAACCTGCAATAACAAAAATAATAAAAGACGCTATTACAGCAATTATCGAGCCATTTTTGTGCTTTCTCATAAACACACCTCTTCAGAATGTTTCATTTTAATTCATATATTTATTTTATCCGCTTGAATTCAAATTTTACCACCTTCAATGCATCTATACAACGAGATACCCTCGTTGTTACACATTCATAAAAAAATAGTAATGAATATGTAAAGTTCTTCATTACTATTCATCGCGATGATAATCCATCATAATGAAACTTGCAGCTTGAGAGCGGTTTTTATAATAATAACGTGCGAGATCAATCGTACCTTCTACTTCGCCATCTCGATACATCATTTGTTTTGTCATATTGTTAATCATTACAAATTCTGAACGATCTCGAATAACATCTAAATCATCATTGCGTGCAAAAAAATGCTCTAAATTTAAATGATCGTAGTCCATAATTTCCTCCTCGAATGTTAACTTATAAATTAAATGTCATTAAAATGCATTCAACAACAAATATACAAAGATTCTAAACCTATTTGTCATTGATAAAACTTGTATTAAACATAAAATAGCACAAATCGTGAAATGCCTCAATCTTTTAGCTGTGTTACAAAGGAAATGACCGGTCAGTTCATTCATTATTGAGGAGTCATGTCCATGCAATTTAATACACTTTATGTCCAATATTATAAGTTAATCCATTTTTTACTGCACAAGTATCATATTGATTATAATTATGATGAGTATTTTCAACTTTTATTAATCAAATTATGGTCTCTATCTTTAAAGTATGATCCTTCCTTTAATCAATGCTTCAAAAAATATATCACCTATCACTTACAATTCTATCTTATTGATTTATTACGTCAATCATCTCAACAGCCCACACCCTTACCTCTAGAAGTGAAGCAAATAGAGCTACGAACAACATCTCTAAATACTACTCATTTGTTGTTAAGTGATTTAACAAAAGCATTAAAACCTCCAGAACAGCAATGGTTCCGTTACTATTTACAAGGCTATCGACAAAAAGAAATTCAACAGTTGATGCAACGTTCTCCGACAACAATAAGGAAATACAAGACGCACGCTTTGAAACACTTGAAACAAGTTCTCACATATGACGATATTAAGAAAGGATTTTAACGATGACGATACAATATGCGCACGAAACTATGCTTTACTTCAAAACTTCTGAAAATATAGAGTATCCACTTTTAATTAAATATGTATCTCATACGCACCATAGCAAGCAATCACTTCCTCGTTTCTTAAACGATTTGGCATTAACGTCACAAAAAGAGCTCCGTACTCAGAAAAATCTCTCTATTCAACTTTTAAATACGTATCATTTATCACCCTTCTATTTGAATCCAAAACTCATCTTATGCCCCATGCAACCTCAACGTGCACCTGTACAGATATACATCAATATGGTTCAAGTCATTGCGGCCTCTTCTTATTTTGAACAAACGAAAGTCCATTTCGAACATAATATCACCCTCATCGTACCTATACCGCTCATACAATTTATAAAAAAATGGAAAGATGCTATGATGCTTTCCAAGTTATTATAGTTTTATTTTGCTTTATTAAATTTATAATCGATGAGTCGCTTTGTAAAATACCCATTCGCTACTTTCATCAAATAGACAATGAGAACTAAAGAAATCAGTGCAGTCAACATAATCGTGATGACTAATCCTACTGATAAATTCATACTCGGTTGGATAAAATAATGGGCTGAACTTAAACATAAGAGTAATGCACCTATAAATAGTCCTAATAGCATCACATTGACAACAAACAAACCAATCAAAGTCATTGTTAAATAACTGGCCGTTTTTAATTCATTCGAAAATATGTGATTTTTTAAATAATAGGAAACAAATCGCTGAGGTGTACGATATTTATTTTGTATATCATCCATCTCGCGCGATTTTAAATATGTGTGCAGTGCTTTTTTCTCACGTTGATTGAGATACCATAAATCTTTTTCAATT
This sequence comes from Staphylococcus coagulans, assembly GCF_022557135.1. Classification (NCBI taxonomy): domain Bacteria; kingdom Bacillati; phylum Bacillota; class Bacilli; order Caryophanales; family Staphylococcaceae; genus Staphylococcus; species Staphylococcus coagulans. The sequence continues at coordinate 1,081,526 of NZ_CP092966.1, read as the reverse complement.
TGATGTTGAAATGCTTGATTCTGCATGTGCAACATACGCCCCTTTCATCTTTGCAGCATTTTTTATGTTCACTTTATCATATCACAAGCGCAGATCCTAATAAGAGTTTCGCTCATTAGAAATTAAAAAGTGACTGCGTCTGAGGCATCAACTCATGCTTCAGACACAGTCACTTTTTCACGCTTATACTTGTAATTAACCTTTTCGTAGCTTGACTTCCATAGCGGGACAAGCCATTGAAATTAATTCAAATCTGTCTCACAAGTTAAAAATTATAAGATACTTAATCCAGAAGATTTAATATCTTTCTCAAATCCTTTAACTGTATCTACAGATAATTCATTGATGTCACGTCCAATGTTAGGCACTTTTTTCACAACGTCTGAGGGACATGTAATGATATCTGCGCCAATTTCATCAGCTTGAATGACATTGAATAACTCGCGACAGCTTGCCCATAATAATTGCACGCCTTTTTTACTATGTGTCACTTCAACTGATTCTTTCATTAATGGCATAGGGTCCACACCTGTATCTGCAATACGTCCTGCAAAAACAGACACATATGTTTCTACACCTTCAGTCACAGCTTCAGTGATAGCTTTAACTTGTTCAATCGTATAGACAGCAGTGACATTCAATTTAACGCCTTTAGCTGATAATTTTTCAATTAATGGAATCATTGATTCACCTTTAGTATTTACAACTGGAATTTTAACAAAAATGTTTTCACCAAATTGTTGGATGATTTCTGCTTCTTTTTCCATTGTTTCCATGTCATCAGCAAAAACTTCGAATGAAATCGATGCATCAGGAATTGCCTCTACTGCTTCTTTAGCAAATTCCACATAGTCTTTAACACCAGCTTTTGCCATTAAACTTGGATTTGTAGTAAAACCGTCAACCTCTTTATTTTGATAAGCTTTTTTCATTTGTTCAATATCTGCACCATCTGCAAATACGCGTACTTTCAATTCTGCCATTTTAAATAGCCTCCTTATTGCTGTTAATCCTATTTATAGTTATACCATTTTTAAGTCCTATTCCGCTATTTTAACGCTTTACATATGAACAACATTCGTTCAATTCATAAATAAAATATGATATGATTACTATCGATAAATAAAGGAGGCGCACTATGTCTAAATCAAAAAAATACTTTTACTTATCGGTATTATTAATGCTTATTAGTTTTTATTTTAATACACAAAACCCTATGCTCGAAAAGCATTTTACTTCAATTGTGAAATTGATTTTTGTATGTAGTATTGTAAACTTTGTCATTTTAGTTGCATCCATCGTTTTTGCAGACAAATCAATCAAACATTTGCCAGAGCATCGCAGCTGGATACATAAAGCGTCACGAATACAACCTTGGATTCTTTTAGTGGTGATTTGTATTCATATAGTGAGTTCCCTTTTTACCTTTGGTATTATTTAAATGGCGCATGAAGCCATTTAGGACTCAGGTGATTGCATGAAATATATTTATATCTTTATAGGCGGTGCGATAGGTGCATTGTTGAGATGGCAAGTCAGTTTCATTCCTGTTGACTCACAGTTTCCAATCGGCACCCTTCTTGCTAATTTAATCGGTGCAATGGGTATGGGATATTTTACCCGTCTCTCTACAAAGTGGTTTATCCAACATCCTCAAATCAAACAAGGCATAACAACTGGCTTTCTAGGGGCATTAACCACTTTTTCAACCTTCCAATTTGAACTCGTTTATTTAGCTGAATATGGTCATTTACTTATACTACTGAGTTATGCACTCATCAGTTATTGTTGTGGTATTTTATGCTGTTTTCTAGGTTATCGATTAGGAGGTTATCACAAATGAATGTCCTACTATTATGTGTAGGTGGCGGTTTAGGGGCTGTACTGCGCGCAATGACGACAGCACGCCTATCTAGCTTTGATTTTTTCAAAATACCGATAGCTACCTTATTCATTAATTTGTTAGGTTCTTTTCTAATCGGCTACCTTTTTCAAATCTATACTGCCACACACGCAGCGCAATTATTTTTTGCTGTCGGTATACTTGGCGGTTTTACAACGTTTTCCACATTATCATTAGAGCTATTACAAATGCTTCAACAGTCGAAAAATTGGCTGCTGTTTGCCATATATAGTGTACTGCAATATGGTGCTTGTTTTATCGCTTGTTGGTTAGGTGTGCAATTCCATTTGTAAAATTAGCCATTCAACATAAAAAGTTTGAAAGCAACAAGCTAATAAGAAGAAACTGAGTCACCACTTGTCTATGTATCCATATATAGAGCATAAACCCGAGGTTTCGCTAACGCTAGCGAAATCTCGGGTTTTGATAGTTTTATTGACCATTAAATTGTAGAGGATCTGGTCCAATACGACGATTTTCATTGAGCGCATCTAAGCGATCCATTTGTTCTTGAGAGAGTTCAAAATCAAAAACATTTAAGTTTTCTTCAATACGACTTGGTGTGATTGATTTAGGTATTGTCACTACACCATGCTGCACATTCCAACGAATAATGACTTGTGCAGCTGAGCGGTTTACTTCATCTGCAACACTTTTTACCGTCTCATCGTCTAAAATTTGTGCATTCATTAAAGGTGACCAAGATTCCATAAGAATATTTTGTGCATCAAGATACTCATGTAAAGCTTTTTGTGTCAAATATGGATGGAATTCAACTTGGTTAATCACAGGTTTGATACGTGCATTGGCAAGTAAGCGATCCAAATGTTCAACATTAAAATTACTTACACCAATATTTTTAACTTTTTGATCTTGGTAAAGGTCTTCCATCCCTTTCCACGTATCAATCATTAAATCTTCATCAGTTCCTGGCCAATGTACAAGATATAAATCTAAGTAGTCTAAACCTAAACGCGATAATGAAGCTTGATAAGCTTTTTCTACACTGTCACGACCATAATCACTTAACCAAAGCTTAGACGTGATAAATAAATCCTCACGCTTTAAGCCATTTTCATCTAAAGCTTCACGAATACCTTCGCCCACTTTTTCTTCATTTTTGTAAATCATCGCCGTATCAATACTACGATAACCATGCTTAATCGCATGCTTAACAGCATCCTTCGCAGAATCATCATTTTCTACACGGAAAACACCTAAGCCTACTTGAGGCATACGATTTCCATTATAAAAAGACTTTTCATTCATACAACATCGCTCCTTTATAATATCCACCTTACATGCTAAACCATTTTCAATCGATGTTAAAGCCATTGAACTTGGGAGCGAGACAGAAATCTATTTGATTTCGTCGTCTCGCCCCGGCAAGGATGACTAGGACTGGGCGTGCTAATAAAGCGAAGTACAGTCCAGTCAGCTGCTGCGCTTTCCTTGTTTTTCGTACTCCTATCATGCGAGACAGAAATCTATTTGATTTCGTCGTCTCGCCCTGGCAAGGATGACTAGGACTGGGCGTGCTAATAAAGCGAAGTACAGTCCAGTCAGCTACTGCGCTTTCCTTGTTTTTCGTACTCCTATCATGCGAGACAGAAATCTATTTGATTTCGTCGTCTCGCCCCGGCAAGGATGACTAGGACTGGGCGTGCTAATAAAGCGAAGTACAGTTCAGTCAGCTACTGCGCTTTCCTTGTTTTTCGTACTCCTATCATGCGAGACGACGAAATCTATTTGATTTCGTCGTCTCGTTTGGTAATCAATTTCATATTTATTTCGACCCATCTATACGACTTCTTACTTCAAACAAACCTCGTTTTTAGCTGTATGGTATATCTAAGAATTTTTGATTCGAATTCAACTCGCCCTTTTGATCATTTAATCCTCTAAAAAACAAAAAAGAGGTCAAGACTTCAATATGTCTTAACCTCTAAATATTAAATGCTTCATCAAATGACAATAGACAACTTAATTAAAAGATTCAATTTCATCCATAATACTTTGAAGCGCATTGACATCGTATTGAATACGACCATGGAAAACAAATTTGTTAAAGAACTCATTCAACTGCTCTGGGCCTACTAAAACTTTTGTTGTTCCTTGTGTTGTAAAGCTTGAGATAGTTACATCGCCTTCACGTTTTGGATTAAAATATAAAATCGTAGTTGGTGTATATTTTAAATCCAATTGACGTTGCAATTGTGTTGCAACTTGCTCAATTTGTTTGATTTGTTGTGTATAGTCTTTGATTGAAAGTGCATTTTGTTCACCATCTTGTTGGTCTAACACAACCATCTGTGGTGTTGATGGATCTAAATCTAATATTTTGAAAACTTGCTCTAACATTGGATTTTCTGAAAATTGATTTTGACTAACGCCTTGGTAAACATGACCTTTTAAAAGTTCAGAATCTATAATATAAAGACCTGTGCGTGTCAAAACGAGATGACTCATACGTGTAATATCCTCTAAATCATTAGTGGGTAAAAAGATATTGGCCATGATATGCATATCTTCTGGTCGAATACGTTTTTCTTTGACTAATCTTTCACGTATTCCAAGTAAACGCATATCTGTCACATATTCACTACTATTTTTTGAAAATAATTTTAAAGCATCAATTTCTCTATTTTTTGAAGAAAGCATTGTTTCATATTCTTCTTTATGTTGCGTGTCCGCTTTTTTCTTTTCAATTCGAACTTTTTCAAGCTCTTCTTCATGTTCGTGAGTCAGTTGATCTTGCTTCGATTGATATTGACTTGCGTAACTTTCTTTAGCTTTCTTTTTACTTTTGAGCGCTACCAAAAACAAAATAAAGAATAATGCTGCAATTACAATAGCAGCAATGAGGCCTATTTCGATTGGACCAAATTGTGTCATTTGCAATACCTTCCTTTTATCTACATTTCTACAGTTATTTCTATTATATTAAATAACTATAAAATTAGCGATAGTTAAAGCAATAAAATTTATTGTAAAGCAGAAACCGCTTCTTTTAATAATTCAATTTTATCTGTTTTTTCCCAAGGTAATTGCACATCATTTCGACCAAAGTGGCCATATGCAGCCGTTTGTTTATAAATTGGACGTTGTAAATCAAGCATTTTAATAATTCCAGCAGGCCGTAAATCAAAGTGATCACGTACTGCTTGAATTAAAGTATCCTCACTGACTCTTCCTGTACCAAATGTATCGATGGCGATAGAAACTGGCTGAGCGACACCAATGGCGTAGGCAAGCTGCACTTCACATTTATCTGCAAGTTGAGCAGCTACAATGTTTTTTGCGACATAGCGCGCTGCATAGGCTGCGGAACGGTCTACTTTTGTAGGATCTTTTCCTGAAAACGCGCCCCCACCATGACATGCATAACCGCCGTAAGTATCAACAATAATTTTACGCCCAGTTAAGCCTGCATCGCCTTGTGGACCACCAATGACAAAACGCCCTGTTGGATTAATGAAAAATTTAGTCTCTTCATCTAATAAGCTTGGGTCTACTGTTGGATAAATAACATACTCTTTAATATCATTTTGAATTTTTTCTAATTCAATTTCTTCGTGATGTTGTGAAGAAACAACGATTGTATCGATACGTTTTGGTTGATTTTGTTCATCATATTCAACAGTCACTTGGACTTTACCATCAGGTCGTAAATAATCTAAAGTTCCATTTTTACGGACTTCTGATAAACGTTTCGATAATTTATGTGACAGGTCAATTGGTAATGGCATGAGTGTATCTGTTTCATTTGTCGCAAAACCGAACATCAAGCCTTGATCGCCAGCACCAGTATTTAACTCTTCGTCATTCATTTCATCACGATATTCCAACGCGCGATCGACACCTTGTGCAATATCAGGTGATTGTTCATCTATCGCTGTTAAAACAGACATTGTTTTATAGTCGTAACCATACTTCGCACGTGTATAACCAATCTCTCTAACTGTTTCGCGTACGACTTTTGGAATATCGACATAAGTAGAAGTAGAAATCTCACCCGCGATTAAGGCCATACCTGTCGTCACTGTCGTCTCACAAGCGACACGTGCATTTTTATCTCCTTTCAAAATTTCATCCAAAATTGCATCAGAAATCTGGTCTGCAATCTTATCAGGATGACCTTCTGTTACTGATTCTGAAGTAAATAAGCGTCTGTTGTATGTCATAATAAACTCCTTTATATAATGGATTACGAACATTCTCTCTCTGAGCTCAATAAAAAAAGAGCCTTTCAACACTATAAAATAGAGTGAAGGCCCTAACGTCCATTCGCTCTTATCGTTCAGACCATATTTGTCTGCAAACGGTTTGGCACCTTTCTTCGTTAAAAGAGGTTGCTGGGTTTCATTGGGTCCATGTCCCTCCACCACTCAGGATAAGAGAATCCGTTAGCACTATATTACATAACTTTTATCAGTCTGTCAATTTCGTACTTCTGCACAAATCATTTCTAAAACCTTTCTTATCTAGAAAGATTTATGATAAATGCATCGATATTCATGGAAGAAAACCACTAAAAAATTGGATATGAACGTGAAGCATTTAAGTTTCCGTTTAAGTTATAGCTGAAATCACTAGCAGAATACGTAAAAATAAATATTTAATCTAAATGCTGTTATTTTTTCTTAAATATAGTAGGGATTATTTCTCTAATATGTTATACTCTTAAATTGTAAAGGCTTACATTCAACAAAATTCGGAGGGGATTAGATCATGTCATTTAATACTAGTGCGTTAGAGGCATTAATCGATAAGCCAAGTTCTCATTTTCAACTTACAACAACAGAACTTTATAACAAAATCTTAAAACGTGATGAAGCAGAGTTAACAGAACTCGGTGCCATCAATGCGAAAACAGGTGAATACACGGGGCGCTCACCTAAAGATAAATTTATTGTAGACAATCCACAGGTGAAAGACGATATCGATTGGGGGGCGATTAATCAACCTATATCAGAAGAAAAATTTCTCAATCTCTACCATAAAGTTATTGATTACTTAAACGACAAAGAAGAATTGTTTGTTTTTAATGGCTACGCAGGAAGTGATTCGAATTCGCAACTTAAATTGACAGTGGTTAATGAATTCGCATGGCATAATTTATTTGCGCAAAATATGTTTATTAAACCGACTTCTAAAGAAGAAGCTTCAAAAATCAAAGCAGATTTTACATTAATTTCTGCACCCCACTTTAAGGCAGATCCAAAAATCGATGGTACACGCTCAGAAACTTTTGTTATCATCTCTTTCAAGCATAAAACGATTTTAATTGGTGGCACAGAATATGCGGGTGAAATGAAAAAATCTGTCTTCTCTGTCATGAACTATTTGTTACCACAACATAATATTATGAGCATGCATTGTTCAGCGAATGTTGGAGATAAAGGCGATGTCGCACTCTTCTTTGGACTCTCTGGAACAGGTAAAACAACATTATCAGCAGACCCAAATCGTAAACTCATTGGTGATGACGAGCACGGTTGGAACGAGAACGGTGTTTTCAATATTGAGGGTGGCTGCTATGCTAAAGCGATTAACTTATCAGCTGAAAAAGAGCCACAAATTTTCAATGCAATCCGATATGGTACTGTACTTGAAAATTTAGTTGTTGATGCACATGGATATATTGACTTTGATGATAATCATTATACTGAAAACACACGCGCGGCTTACCCGATTGACCATATCGATAATGTTGTGCTCCCTTCTAAAGCATCTCATCCAAATACAATTATCTTTTTGACAGCTGATGCATTTGGTGTTTTACCACCAATTTCTAAATTAAATAAAGATCAAGCGATGTATCACTTCTTGAGTGGCTTTACTTCAAAATTAGCGGGTACAGAAAGAGGCATTACTGAACCAGTCCCTTCATTCTCAACTTGTTTCGGTGCACCATTCTTACCTCTTAGAGCTGAAGTTTATGCAAATTTACTCGGTGACCTTATCGATAAACATGCCGTTGATGTTTACCTTGTCAACACTGGTTGGACAGGTGGAAAATATGGTGTAGGTAATCGTATTGAATTAAAATATACAAGAAAAATGGTCAATGATGCGATAAATGGTGCGCTTAAAAATACAGGATTCGAAAAAGATGAAGTTTTTGGATTGTCGATTCCTACTGAAATTGAAGGCGTACCGAGCACAATTCTACAACCTAAAAATGCTTGGTCTGATAAAGAAGCCTATACTGATCAAGCACAACTTCTTGTAGAGCGCTTTAAAGATAACTTCAAAAAATTTGGCGCAAATGCGCAAGATTTAGAACTAAACGGTGGATTCAAATCGAATTAAGAATATGATTGATTTATTTAAGCAATTTCATAATCTTATGTAAGCAAAAAGCGCGCTCAGTTCCATTTAACGGGCGCGCTTTTATATTTGTAATAATGATAAAATTTATTTTTTAATAATCGATAAACTTCATTCATGATTGACTGTCATGTCGAAGCATCCAATCCTGTATGAAAGCTAAAACTTTTTTCATGGCTTGTGGTCTAGGCACGTGACCTTCATCACGTTGATAGAATGTTTCATACCGAGCGCCAACCTGTTCTAAATGTTGTGCCAAATCATATGCTTGATGAATACCTACTTGCCGGTCTTGTGCTCCGTGAATAATTAAAATAGGAGGCGATTCAGCATCAATATCAGGAAGTGGATTTCGATTACGATAGGCTTCTATGTCTTTTTTAGGATGCCCTACCATTCTTCTTAACATACCTCTTAAATCTACACGCTCTTCATACATTAACTTTAAATCCGTAACGCCACCCCAAATAATATAGCTATTGGCTTTAACAGTTTGAAATGTAAGTAAACCTTGAATCCCACCTCTAGAAAATCCAACTAGATGCAGTGACGCGTGCGGATACATATTTTTTAACATCGTTGCGGCAACCACAACATCATTTAAATCTTTACCCGCAAATTCATCAAAACCTTGACTTCCGTTACTTCCTCTATAATACGGCGCAAATACTAAAGTATGTGGGCTTATAAATTGAAGTAATCTTGCTAAACGAACTCGCCCTACTTGTCCTTTACCGCCACGTAAGTAGATCACGATTCTGTTGACATAAGAATGGGGCGCCACGCAAAGCCCTTTAACGTTAAGGTCATCAACACGATACGTCCATTCTTCAACTTTATGTGTTATGAATTCGCCAGGCATTCGTTTAGCTTTGATAAAAGCCAAGTTCTTTCATCCTTTCTACACATGCTAATATCGCAGGATCATTTAATAAATAACTTTTTTCATCATCTTGAATAGTATCTAATGACTTTGTAAGAATAGGTCCATACGTTTCATGATAATAAGTTTTATCTTCAATCTGGTCGACAAATACGACATAAACATCTTTTTTGAAACAATGTGATTGCCCTTGCACCTCGTATTGTGCAATATAATAAAATGTGTCTATCGTTGACCCGGTTTCTTCATATAATTCACGTTGCACAGCCTCTTGACTCGATTCATTAATTTCACGTTTACCGCCTGGAAATTCAATCCCTCTATCTTTATGTCGCGTTAACACAAGATTTTGATTGTAAATTGGTAACGCTAAAACGTGTTCACCATTTTGTTCATCGTGATGATTTTTAAATTCAAGCACCACCGTTTGATGATGACTATCGGTAAACTTCACACCCCATACGCCCTTTCTATCTATGTTACAATATAACCAATTGAAGGAGGTTACAACTTGAAAACTTTGTTTATCAAACTGATTCGTTTTTATCAGCGCTTTATCTCACCATTGACGCCACCTTCCTGCCGTTTCTATCCAACGTGCTCCAATTATACGTTAGAAGCGATTCAAGTTCACGGTGCATTAAAAGGAAGCTGGCTCGGCTTAAAACGAATTTTAAAATGCCATCCATTTCATAAAGGGGGCTTTGATCCTGTCCCTTTAAAAACATCTCATACGCATCACCATGCTAATAATAAAGATTGATTCACTTCGGGCGGTTTGAAATATAACCGCCCATTTTTTAAAGTGCCCGAACCTTTTACAATATCTTCATTAAAATAAAAACCTTCTTCAGGAATATCTCCTGCATAATTCCCCTCACGACTTAATAAAGCAGTATAATAGCGACTCAAACCACATTCGTACATACCGCCTAACACAAATTGTACCTCTTCTTTTTTTAGTCTCTCAATGATGGAGAGCACTCGGTCAATCCCTCCTAAACGAAAAGGTTTCAAAACTACGATACGAACGGCTTTACTTTGTATCCATTCCATAATTGCCTCTTCACTTGTCGCATGTTCATCTATCGCTATAGGAGGCAAGGACTGATCATCTATATTGACATCTAAAGATTGGAATGGTTCTTCTATATAAGCAAGTTGATACAATTTTAATTGTTTTAAAGTAACTTCATCTTTTTGAGTTAGTGTTTGGTTAGCGTCTGTAGAAATCGGTATCATCGGATACATCGTTGTGAGCATCTTAACTTGCGACAAAATATCCGTATTCCATTTAACTTTAATTCTCCCCGCTTGATCTAATTTCATAAGCCGCTGATTAAAATCACCATTGATTGTAATCGTCATTGGAATCGAAAAACATTCCAATGGATAAAACATCGGATACAGCGCCATGATAATTGTCGCACGTGCAGTAGGAAATGCATCTAATGTTGAAACGAGTTTTTGACCTTCACTAAAATTACGAATTTCTTGCCCTTTTACATTATCAAACCATTTCTGTAAGGTGTGTTGTACATCCGCAATTGTCTCATGATGATACCAATCCGTTTCAAAAGCATTACATTCACCAAACCATAATTTTCCATGTTCGTCTTGTAATGCAACAAACAACGTACGTCTATGTGTAAGCTTAATTTTTGCTGTCTGAATCGGATGTATAAATCGTGGATTAAAACGGTAAAAATGAATGGCCATTAATTTCATTGAAATCCCTCATTTAACAAACGTCTTTGTAATTTACCAGTACTTGTGTATGGAAGTGCTTTTACAAAATAAATAAATGCAGGTTGCTTATATCTGGCTAAACGCGCTTGTAAATATCCCTCAATATTTTCAATCGCTTGTTGTGCAACTACATATAAAATCGGTCTTTGTCCCCAAACATCATCATCAATGCCCGTACACATCGCATCTTGAACTTCAGGATGTGTTTTAGCTACAGATTCGATTTCAAAAGGATAAATGTTTTCGCCACCGCTAATAATTAAATCTTTGCGTCGATCATAAATGATGACGTCGCCATCTTCGTCCATACTCGCGATATCACCTGTTTTAAAATATCCTTCCGCATCAAAAGCGTTCTCAAGATGCGAAGGATATAAATAACCATTCATCACATTTTGCGCTTTAACATAAAGTTCTCCGTGCCCGTTTTCATCCGGAGATACTACTTTGAGATCAATATTTTCACTTGCATGGCCGACAGTATTCGGTTTGTTTTTCAATAACTGAGGTGAAGCAGTTAAAAATTGTGAACACGTTTCAGTCATACCAAACGAATTATAAATCGGCAACTGATATTGTAGCGCCTGACGAATCAATTGTTCATCTAATTTGGCACCACCTAAGAGTATTTTTTCAAGCTGATAAGGTTGATTGAGCCCGTTTTGCATTAAACGCATCAGCGTTACAGGAACTAAAGAAATATGCGTAATCCCTTTATGCTGAATAGCCTCTAAAATGATTTTTTCATCGAATTTTTCGAGTAAGTACACAGTGAATCCGTATTGCACACTTCTTAATAAAATACTTAAACCCGAAATATGAAATAACGGTAGCACTGCAAGCCACTTAGACGATGGACTAAAACCTAAACTTTCAATACAAGATTCTGCACTAAATTGATGATTTGCGAAAGTTTGCGGAACTGCCTTTTGAGGTCCAGTTGTCCCCGATGTAAACATAATCGATGCAATTTGATTTTCAGATACAGAATGATGGATATGAGGTGCTTCTTCACTGAATAATGTACTTGAATATATGACTTTCGTTTTTGTTGTAAATAGGATATTCTGTGTACTGATGATTAAATCAATACCTATTGCATTCATTTGTTGGTCAATTTCATAAGCAGTTAAGCGATTATTAATCAATGAAATTTCTATCTGATAGAGCCAAGCTGCATGTAAGAGCACAACGCTTTCAATTGTATTATCAATATATAGCCCGAGTCGTTGTCGATTTAAAGCTTTTAATGCAGCCCCTTTTTCAGTCGCTAACTGTAATAATTCTTCAAACGTCAACGACTCTGTTGGGGTCTCTATCGCAATTTTTCTCGGCTGTTGCTTGGCTTGTTGTACGAGCCAATGTTCCATATTCGTCTCCCCCCCGAATAAATCTTAATAATACTATTATAGTCTTAATCGAACTCTCATGCATGATATAAATCTAAAATTATTTTCATGAAGCAGCGAGAAATGAGATTGGGGATTCGTATTATTTTTATAAAAAAAGAACTTTACGTTTTAAAGCACTTAAATAGTGGAATTTTAAAATTATAGTACAAATCAAGAAGGACCCTACAAATTCACTCTGATTTGTAAATATAGATTCATTTTTAATGCGTAAATTTCAATGCGTAAATTATTTCTCAATTGGAGGTGAAGCGTATGACTACGCCTACAGAAAAATTATTGGCTTCTTTTAGTTATTTTAGTGTTTTTTTCGCACCTATTTTATTTCCAATTATCGTATGGATTGCTGCAGGACCACCAGTATCCACACATGCTAAAAAAGCGCTACTTTATCACATTTTACCTTGGATCTTAATCCTCATTGCTGTTATTTGTTTTGGCTTAACTCAATCATACAACCATACTGTAGCAGCCGTTCTATTTATCCTGGGTATTCTTACAGCTTTAGGAAGTGTATTTTATCTTATTTATAATTTATATTGCGGGGTTAAAGTACTTGTGACAGATGAGTAAAATGTTGCTTAATAGAGGCAATTTAAAGAACAAAGCATGTTGTATCGTTTTATGAACAAGTCGCATTATTTATTGGGGGTTTAAACATGAAGCAAAATCAACCTAATTTAGCGATTTTTATTTCGATCTTACCATTACTTGCTTACCTTTACTTACAAGGATTTTATGTTGTAATTTATAAAGAAAGCGCTATTGCTCGTGTTCTTGCAGTATCTGGCATGCTTATATTCACCATATTTTGTTCTATTGCAGTCTATAGTGCTTTTATCTACACGCAAAAAGATAAATCAAAATAATAAAATCCGAGGTTTTCAAACAGATGAATGAAGACCTCGGATTCTATCTTTTATTAAACGCGTTTTATTGATATTTCATCTTTAATTAAATTGTTTTCTCTTTTTTACGTTTTCGACCTATCATCACCGTACCTAATGTAAGTAATAATGTACCCATTAACCAGCCAGCTTGTGATGTGTTAGATGTCCCTGTATTTGGCAATTGTTTTGCAGTCTCGTGCTCACCTTTAGACATTGATTGGTTTTTCTTGTTCGTTGATGATTTCATCTGACCTTTACCTTGTTGTTGATCCGCTGGCGTTTGTACCATTGGTGGTGTTGGCGCTTTTGGTGTTGGTTGTTCAGACATTGGTGGCGTCGGCTTCTCTGGTGTTGGTTGTTTCGGCATTGGTGGTGTCGGTTTCTCTGGTGTTGGTTGTTCTGGCATTGGTGGCGTCGGCTTCTCCGGTGTTGGTTGTTCCGGCATCGGTGGTGTCGGTTTCTCTGGTGTTGGTGGTTCTGGCATTGGTGGCGTCGGCTTCTCTGGTGTTGGTGGTTCTGGCATTGGTGGCTCAGGATTCCAGTTCTTCAATGGGAAAAATCCTGCATCAATACTGTTGTCATCTTGTGTTACGTCGATCTTCGCCACTAAGCCATCGGAATCTTTTTCTGTATTCGCTGTTGTATGCTTACTTGTTGCTTCATAACCTTCAGGCGTTGTAAATACCACTTCGTATTTACCTTTTTTAACATTCGTGAATTGATAGTGACCTTGTGCATCACTTTGCGTTTCTGCCACAACTTCACCTTGTTCATTTTTCAATGTTACAGTGACATTCGCTAATCCTTTTTCACCTTCATTTTGTACACCATTATGGTCACCATCTTCCCATACGAAATCTCCAATTGTGTATGTTGGCTCTTCTGGGTTCCAGTTCTTCAATGGGAAGAAACCTGCATCAATACTGTTATCGTCTTTCGTTACCTCGATTTTCGCCACTAAGCCATCGGAATCTTTTTCTGTATTCGCTGTTGTGTGCTTACTTGTTGCTTCATAACCTTCAGGCGTTGTAAATACCACTTCGTATTTACCTTTTTTAACATTCGTAAACTGGTAGTGACCTTGTGCATCACTTTGCGTTTCTGCCACAACTTCACCTTGTTCATTTTTCAATGTTACAGTGACATTCGCTAGCCCTGTTTCACCTTCATTTTGTACACCATTGTGATCGCCATCTTCCCATACGAAATCTCCAATTGTGTAGGTTGGTTCAACTGTATCTTCTTCAAATGATAGAATACCCATCTGTTGCCCACGTTCGATTTCTTTCGGAAGTTCTGATTCAAGGTAGATTAAATTTCCATGTTCTTCAATTTCAGTATCTACACCTGTATTCATACCATGAATAACATCATTTGGAATTGAATCTTCAACTGTATTAATCACATTTCCGCCTTCTATGATGATTTCAGGTTGTGGTGGTACGGGTACTATAGGTGGAACAGGAATATTTTCGCCATTTCCTTGACCTTTACCAGAATGAAGTTGAATATCATCAATCCAGTTTAAAGTTACAGGGTATCTATCGTAATATCTATGGTTTTCAATAGAATTTTGCGTCACTTTTAAATTGATATCTTGCTTATCATCAAATTGACCATCTAAAACTACAATTAATGGTTGTTTTATGTCATTATTTCGTGGTGTTAAAATTAAAGTATTTTGATTAGATTTAATTGTAAAATTATTTGTAATGTCATCAAATTGTTTATATTCGTTATGCATACTTTGATTTGGTGTTTTCCCATTTGGCACTTGATATATATTTAGTCCAACTTTTAGGAAATCAATCCCACTATTTTTGTCATTTGTGAAAGTGACTTTTTGTAAATTGTATGATTTTGCAAGTGGATTAATATATGTGATATGTGTGAATTTATGATTTGCTTTATCTAATGTGATAAAAGCGCCTTTTAAACTAGAAATATTTGTAGCTGTGACTGGATTTAAATAATTTACATTCAAGTTTTTCTCGGATTTATGTCTTCCTACTTCTGCTTTTACATTGATGTTTTCATTATTTAAAACTTTGCTTGTATCAATAAATAAAGGTAATTCTAAGTTGACGTTCACATTTGATTTATTATTGACAACATCAGTAAACGTATATTTAATCTTATTACCTACTACTTCACTTTGTGCTAATACGTCAGATTGACCTTCTAATAAAATATTTGCTGTTTTTTTATCAACGGATATACCATTCGTGTTGATATTATCTGACAGTTCTACTTCGAAGAAATCACCACTTCTTGTATTTTCAGGTAATTTCGCATTTAATTTTAAGTTTAATCTTTCCGCTTTTTGTGGATTGATAGCTTGTGTATTATTAACATTTGTTAAATCAACTTTCACTTCTTGAAGTTCTGTTGAAATATTTTTTGCTACTTTACTTTGATCTGCCTCTTGTTTGTTGTCAGTTAACTGTGCTGGATTTGCTTGTGCTTCTATTTTTTCTTCATTTTTGACAGGTGCGACTTGTGACTTTAGCGGTTCAGCTTGGACTTTTTCTTCCTTTTTATTGCTTAATACTGCCGCTTCTTCATTTTTAGTTTCAACTGGCTGTGTTGAAACAGCTTGAGGTGTGACTTCTTCTTTTACTGAGTCTACTTTTTCCTCATTTTGAAGAGCGAATTGCGCTTGTTCGTTATTCTCAGTTGCTTTATTTGCGTCAGTGGATTGTGGTGTTGATTCTGCAGTTGACTTCCCAGTTTCAACTGCTATAGCGGGCTTTACTTCTTCTGATGCCTCTGCTTCATTATTTTGACCAATACCAACGATAAACATTGTCCCTAATAATATAGATGCTGCCCCAAATTTATATTTTCTAATTCCAAATTTTTGTTGATTATTCACTTTTTCTCTCCATCTCGTTCTTATTGCGCAATATTACCGATTACACTAAGCGCAATTGTATAACGTGATGATATGAAAGACAATATTATTTGAAATAGTTAATAAAAAGTTTATATTTGCAATAATTTAAGGTGTGTTTATTTGGTTTGTGTTAAATTTTTAGAATTAATTTAGAAATAAAAATTTAGCATACATATCGCTTTTTTTACTTTAACAGTAACGTTCATCAGTCTTACTTTACTACATTCCTAATTTATCCATTGTGTTTTCAATACTTTGATACATGTCTTTAAAATCTTCTAAACTTTCTTCTGGACTAATTGTACAGATTCTTAAAACATTCTCATCATTTAACATTGTCGTAAATATACCTGCAATATTGTATTTTCTTAGCGTTTCTGATAACAATAGATTTTTTCTTTCAGATTCCTCTCGACGCTCAGCTTTTACTTTAAATGTGACAATGCCAAGACTCGCTGCTGTTACAAGTTCTAAACGTTTAGATTGTTTCACTTGTGCTTCAAACCACTCTGCATATGTCATAGATTGATTGATCATTGCAGATATTTTTTCAGTACCAAACGTTTGTAACGTCATCCACAATCGAGGTCCCCGTGCAGGTCTTGTTAATTCAGGCCCCATATCCCACCAATCAGGTTTATCCGTTGTAGACTCTACGTCTTGTAGGTATTCTCCTCCAGCACGATATGTATTTAGCAAATATCGGATATCTTTTACAAGGCAAAACGCAATACCATAGATTTGGTACAACCATTTATGTCCATCCCATACAATCGAATCTGCTTTTTCAATGCCTTTCGCTAAATGACGTTGATCTGAAAGAACGACTGATGCACCATAGGCACCATCAACATGAAACCACAATTGATATTTTTCGCAAATTCGAGCAATTTGATCTAACGGATCTATAGCACCTGTATTGGTCGTTCCACATGTTCCAATGACAATAATCGGGATTAAACCTTTCTCTTGATCAGCCTGTATTTGTCGTTCTAAATCGTCACTTTCCATCCGAAAATTCTCTGTATCAACGTAACGCCAATTTTCTTTGGGTATCCCTAATAAATGTAATGCCTTGTGATTGGCAGTATGTGTTTGTCGCGTCATATATACAGTCGCTTTAGAAATATCATTAACTGAAACTTTAGCATCTCTTGCGGCAGCCAGTGCCGTAAAACCAGCCATCGTTCCTCCTGATTCAAGAATGCCTCCTGCATGCTCACCTTTTAAACCTACTTGCTGAATCGCCCAATGAATGACCTCTTTTTCCATTGCACTTGCACCAGGCGCTAAATGCCATCCACCTACGTGAGAATTGTAAGATGTCGCAATCATATCTCCTAACCACGATACATACTCCGCCGGTCCCGGGATAAAACCATAATATCTAGGGTGTCGTAAATTCGCATCCAATTCTAACGCATCGATTTCTTCTTTCATAACTTCTTCGATTGGTCGACCTTGAGATTGAATCGAGGACAAATTAAAAGGTTTGCGAATCTCTTGGCGATTCAAAAACCCTCTTTTTGCATTAAAATCGCCTTGATTATAATGCTTGAAAATCTTATTCACAAATTGATTGGTTAACTTTAAAATTTCTTCCTCTTGAATTTTATGCATTTGATTTTGTTCTTCATTCATATAAATCCCCCCAAGTTCATCCATAAAAGTTAATCACTAATTATGAAAATAACGATACAATATAAAAAATGTGTTAATTCATAACATTCCTATAGAAATCTACTTCAATGGGTAATATAACACTAAAAACCGTAAAGAGCCACCAGAATCAATATTTATAAAAACCTATACTAAATTTACATAATTAAAAACCGCTCAGTGACATGTATGAGCGGTTAAAGATATTATAAATATAGATTATTGAGTTTTTACTATATCAAAAATTTTTAATGTATCTTTAGTAGGATTAAATTCACTAGTTTGATTACTTAACCCTTCACCTACAACAGGACTTAATCCCCCGTCAGAATTACCAATTTTAGCTCCATCTGCTTTTTCTACATAAAGTTTAAAACTATATTTTGACGGGTCTAAACCTTGTCCTTTAAGCTTATTTGCTATTTCTTCTGCTAATGTTTTAGGTGATAAATTAGTTTTCTCGAATGTATCAGTAAAATCTAAACTTTTTCCATCAACTTCTTTGTGAAAATGACCTGCATTTGGGTTCTCTTGTTGTGCTTTTGCTTCATGTGTTATACCATCACCTACGAATAAAGCACTACCTGTTGCAGTAGCTAATACAGTTACAGCCATTAATGATTTAAGTAGTACGCTATTTTTCATGTGTTTCTCTCCATTCTCTATTTGTTTGGTTTTCAAAATACATGTAGCCTTACTTGTTAATGAACCGTTCATCGACGTCTTTCTTTTCACTTCATCTAGATGCACTTTTATTATAAAGTTAATTTCATAAATATGGAATTAACAGTATATTAAATATCCATTAATTGCAATTTAATATATATAACATTAATATAGAATTACTTTTATTATAAAATTAAATAGTTATTAGTTGTGTAATGCTTTTACATCACTTTAACTTAGTCATTATCAAATTGAATTATACAGCGACAATTTTTGGACTATAAGTTTTTTTAATTTACAAAAAAG
>NZ_CP092966.1:1011441-1062732 GCF_022557135.1 Staphylococcus coagulans | reverse complement strand
CTCTTCTTTTTCATCTATATTTAATAGAACTATTAAGTTTTATAGATCTATAGTAATTTTTTTGATTTTGCTTACATCTACCGTGTCACTCATACGGTGTTGTTGTATTTTTTTGTTTAACTCTATAGTCATTTTGTCTTTATCATCATCGCCTAATTTGATGACAATTTTACCGTTATTTAAGCCATTTTCATATAATCCATATTCTTTGATAAGCTTTTGACGAAGTTTAAAGTCTAATTCTTTTAAAGAAACTTCTTCTTTAGTTATAGAAAAATCGTTTGAATCGACTCTAGAAGTCAATTCTCCACTTTTTCTATTAATAACGATATTAGGTTTTTTCACATGGTCGTAATATGAGCCTTTATTTGTTTTAGTGATACCACCTATGGATATAGTCTCGGCACTTCTGTCAGTTCCCTCTGGCACAACAAAGACATCTAATCCTTCGTAGTTCTTTGTTTTATCTTGATACTTTGATAAGTCATCACCATTTAATGTTACAGATAATTGAGTCTGATATGGTGTAACAAATATTAGTTTATTATCCTCGTTGTAACCCGTAATATTTTTGTATTCAAAACTTGATTTAGAATAATATGTTTTTAAATCTTGCGCTTCTTTATTGAATTGAATACTCCCCTCATTGGCGAATACAGCTGCATGACTTTGTATCCCAACACCAGTTGTTAAAATACCTACAGCCAAGCTGACTTTTATAATTGTGGATTTTTTCATGATGATTCTTCTCCTTCGTATGCTGTCATCTAAAGTGTGTCATTTAAGACTTTTTAATTATATAGAGATACTAGGGATTTTAGTATTAACCATTTTTTAAATAATTATTAACTTATGTTCTAAAAATTTAATAAGTTAAACCCCTATTTTAGTTTTGCAACTTAAAATAAGGGTTTCTTGATTATTTTATATTATATTTTATTGACCGTTATACGCTTTATTAATCATTTTATTAAAACGATTTTGGTGTGCTTCACTTAATGTATTTACTTTTTGTTGTGCAGCAATTCTGTCTTGATAACGGTGTGTGTCAACATATTGATTCACTAACGCTTCCGCTTCTCTTACATGATTACGTTTAATTGCACGTTTTTCACGTTCTGTATAACCAGATGTATCACTTTGACTTAGACCATACAAGTAGCCTGATTTTTGGAAAGTAGTAGATTCGTCAATATCAACTACATGACTTTCAGTGACAGTTTCCGTTTCAACAGTTGCTTGTTTCGGTTCCTCTGACTGACGTGCATTTGAATTCTCTTGTTGTAAAACTGTTGCCGCTACATGTTCAGTTTCAACCTGTGCACTATCCATTTGCGTTTCCATTTTATCACTTGTTTGTTCACCGTTAACAGTAGCTAAAGGTTTAAAATTACGGCCTTGAATCACTTCATATGTTGACTCATGTTTCATTTGTGGTGCAGCAGACATTGGTTTATGTACTGTTGTTTCAGTATAAACTGGAGGTTGTGGTTTTACTGTTTGTGGTGCTTCAATTTCCATGATGTTAAGTGATGGTTGTGTAACTTCTGAACGGTTAGATTGCGCTTGTACCTTAGCCGTTTTTTGTTTCAAGGCTCTAGGATGTCTAAGATTTTTATCTTTTTTAGCTTGTATTGCTTGTTCCTTAAGTTTTAATTTAATACTTGTATTATTTACGTTTTCATTTGTCAAAGCAGGTATCATAATAGGACGTGCTAAATTAATTTCCTCAAAAAATTCATCAATAATTGTTTCTAAATCTTCAACTTTTCTATCTAACATTCTTTTGTTTACAGGTCTTTTTTCTTCTCTTTCTTTTTCCAAATTGCCTATAGTCAAATCTAATTTATTATATAAATTTTGAACAGCATGACCATTTTTAAATGCTTGACCGAGCATCAAAATTTGATTTTCGAGTTCTTTTATCTTTATGTCCGCTTCATATTGTAAATCATCATTAAATAAATTTAATTCTTTATGAATTTTACTTACTCTTTCAATTTCTTCATCAAAAGTTTTTTTATTTTGAATTAACTCCTCATATATAGATTTGTATCTTTGATGAGTCAAACCTAAAGCGTCATTTAGCATATATCGTTTATTTTTAGCTTTATTTTCTATTTTTTTTTCTTCTTTTAAAAATTGATTCATTGCTTCCATTTCAGCCATAAAGCGTTGTTTATATTTTTTAACTGCCTCTGCATATTCAGGCTCGTCGTACTTTTCGTAACCAGAGATAGTTAGCCTATGAATAAGATCTTCTAAATGGTTTTTATACTGGTTTACTGATACCGATGAAGAATTGCTCCGCTCCATTATCGATAATGATTTCGATTTATATGGATTTTCTTCCCCAGAAACAATCGCAAATGCTTCACCTCCTACTAAAAAGTGTGAAGCGAGAACTGCACTTGCTGATAAAACAACTAACTTCTTTTTCATTAATTAATCTCCCTTAATATAAATAATTTATTCGCAAACAATAATTTAATCTCCCAATTATTTTTGTCGCGAATGTTGATTATATACTGGTTTAAAAATAAGAGAAATTAAATCAGGATTAATTAATCTTTAACAATTCTTAAGGCGTTTAACAATTGATTAATAAATGGTGTGCAAAACTTTGTTTTATATAATTTTAATCATATATATAGTGATTCAATTTCTTAATTATTTATTTAGTTGATAAGATTTAACTTTTTAATTGGATGTCATTTTTTAAATACATTACTTGTTTTATTTGGTTCAATCAGCATATCATATGAATTTGAAGACTTTTAAAATATTTCATTACTCAATGATAATATCACAATTTTTTAAATACTAGACATTTATAGAGAAATCTCCTAAAACCAATGCTTACGTTATGGCGTTCAGTCTGACTAAATTTCGGCACAAAAATAGCAATTAAGAAATTTTAAAGCATCATTTCTTAATTGCTATAAAGGTTTGAACATTATCCAATTCCAAAGATTTTAGTCACTAATTCTACACCATGTTGTACTGTTGCTACGATTGCTGCACCCATGCTTGTCCAGTCATGCCCGATTGCTGAAGTAACGATGTTTGTAATTGAATCAAATAATTCTTTCATTGATATGCACCTCCTCTATCTGTATAGTTTTATTTTAAATCATTTTTTTGATAATTTTATTTTCGTTTCTTAATTTAAAAGATACTCTTCTTAAGTGAAATAAAACAATAAAAAGCAACACGATAACGCATGCCTAAGTGTTGGGTAAGCATTTTATTTTGTATTTCATTTTCTATATGGTCTATCCTCTTCTCCTTTGATATATAAAAGCTACAGGCACTAATGAAAATATCTAATAGCGCCTGTAGCTTTTATTATTTTTAGTAGCCTTCTGTCCAAGATTTAACTACTTTAGCAGTGTGGTTTTGCCAATCTATTTCGTAAATTGTATTAAATGTTTTCGGATCATAGTTCTTTCTGTTATGACCTCTCCAGAAAAAACCATTCCATATAATTTCATAAAAGTCTGTTTCACGTTGATATGTCACTTTTAATTGTGTTTTTTTATGGTCATTTTTTTTATGAGTGAATACACTCAAAAATTCTGGGTTAAAATTACTACGTGCTAATAAAGGAATTTGATAGTCTGGGATAAAGTTTTGACCGGCATTCGCACTACTGTTTCTTTTCGCTAAAAATAATTCGTTACCATATGTGCCACCATTATCATCTGCATCTCTACCATATGGACCCCAGCCATTATTCATAATTTTATTCGCTTCAACACCCCAGCTGACTTGTTTGTAGTTTGTACCACTATTGATATATGTTCTATAATCTTCTTGTTTATAACTGATTGATTCAGAAAATGAATATTTTCCGTTTAAGCTACCTGTTGGATTATTAGAGATATTGATATCTCCACCGCCTCCGTAACTTAATGTATTTTGGACTTGAAAGCTATCAGTTTGATTTTTAGGTGCGTAATCAACAACCGTTGTTGAATCCCCTTTTAATGCATTTAAAGTAACATTATATTTACCGCCCCAAGGAAGAACAGAATAATTGTAATCGTTCGGATTTGGTCTTAAATAACCAGAATAAATATTACCTGATGCTTTAACAATCAGCGTATCTTTATTATAATTTTTATCTTCAATAAAATTTAAGTTTAAAATTTGTGATATATTAAATCGATCTGCATCTGCAGTAGCTGTTGTTTTAAAAATGGTTGTATTCGAGTCAGGTTTTTCCATTTTTACTGGCTGGAGGTCCTGGTTTGCAAATACATTTGTTGAAAGTAATAAGAATGCTGCTGAAGTGACGACTGTTGTTTTAATTAATTGATTTAATTTCATAATTAATTCTTACCTTTCACTTTTATTTCGTGTGTTTTCCAGTTAACTAGGTATTTAACTTTAAAATTACGATTAGTAAATGCATTATGTGTTCTACTTGTGTCAATGTAACTTGCATGAGATCCCGGAATATGTCTCCAAACACTTGTTACATCTAGATTTCTACCTAATGAAATTTCGATTTCTGAAGTTTCGCTTGTATCTTTATCATGTGAGATTGTAGTTAAGAATGATGGATTAAAGCCACTTAATACAAGCGGTGGCAATTGATTATCCGGTACAAAGAAATCTCTTGGCGTCTTACGTATAGAATTTCCACCGAAAAAGAGGTATTTATCATAGGCAGATATTTTATTGCCATCAATATTAAATTCATTTGCTTTGACGCCCCATGCTACATTTTTTGAGTTTTGGTTCTCTACTTCACTGACATAACTTGATTGGTTATAACTGATTGACTTCATATAGTTGACGGAGGCATTAATATTTAAAGAAGGATCCGGTTTAAATGTACCCCCAATCGCGTAACCTAATGTTTCTTTGACATCAATCGAATCTGTTTTGTTTTTTGGCAAGTAATTAATGATACTTGCGTTTTGGTCATTAACTTTCAATGCAATATTATATTGAAACGGCCAAAGCATTTGAGCCACATCTGGGAACTGACGATTTCTTTGATATCTTGTTTTGGATTTGATAAAACCTTGAGTTTTAATTATCAGAGCATCTTTGTTATATTTTGGATCTTTAATAAAATCAAATTGAATATTTTGAGTGACACCCCATTTGTTACTACTAATATCTTTCGTTCTTTTAATAACTTGCGCATTATCCCCAATGCTTTCGAAATTATCACTTGCTGCGAATACATTTTGTTGTTCGGCGACAATAAATGATGTAATTAAACTTAAGACAATTACCTTTTTTAAAAGTTTATTATTTTTCATTGTCTTCGCCCCGTTTCTAATAGTTATTTTTATTTCACTATTATCTTATCATCAAAGTACAAAAATATTTCTTAACTCACTATTAAATATTCATAAATAACAATAAACTAAAAACATTAATGGGAAATATTTTTAAAAACCCTTTAAAACCGCTCTTATCGAGCTTTGTTTTTATTAATATCTGTAAAAATTAACATTATTTATTATATACTAATAATTGTTTGGTTATTATTTCACAATATTAACAATTGTTTATTCCTTTATTCACTCCTCAATTAAATCAATGATATTTTTTTAATTCATCGATTTAACTAGTACTATTTTCCATACGACCTTTGTAAACAAATAATCAACACTGGTTTAAAAATTTTGATCGTGATTATTGTGTATGTAAGTAAAATATGAGTATATTAGATAAAATTACAAATCGGTAAATACATTTGACTTTATCTTGGATTATCAACTTTTACCATTTCAAATAACATTACAAAATATAGTCTTCTTTGTGATAAACAAAAACGCTTCCGTTATAATTGAAGAGTGAACAACTATACGAAAGCGCTTTTATTAAATTCTTTTGATTAAATAATTAAGCATTATAGATATGAGCTTCTATATGTTAAATAGGTTTTGAAGTTTGTTCTATCAACTTAGCGCTGTGATTTTGCCAATCAATTTCGTACACAGCAGTGAATGTTTTTACTTCATATCGTTTTTGATTTTGACCTGCCCAGAAAAATCCATTCCAATATATTTTATATAAATCTGTCTCGGTTTGATATGTAACTTTTAATTTTGTTTTTTGTTTATCGTCTTCTTTATGGGTTAAAACTCCTAAAAATTCCGGATTGAAGTTTCCACGTGATAATAAAGGCATTTGATATTCTGGGATAAAGTTCTCACCGGCATTACCGCTTTGATTTCTTGATTTTAAGAACAATTCATTACCAAAATTTCCACCGTTATCATCAGCATCACGGCTATATGGTCCCCAGCCATTGTTCATAATTTTATGCGCCTCTACTCCCCAGCCAACGTGTTTATTATTCGTTTTTCTATTAATAAGCGTTCTATAATTTTCTTGCTTATAACTAATAGTTTCTGAGAAAGAATATTTCCCATTTAAACTACCTGATGGATTATTAGAAATATTAATATCTCCGCCCCCACCATAACTGAGAGTTTCTTGAACTTGAAAACTTTCATTTTGATTTTTTGGTGCGTAATCAACAATAGTTGTAGAATCTCCGTTTTCCGCTGTTAATCCGACATTATATTGTCCACCCCAAAGCAAGAAGGATGAATAATAATCATTGGGATCAGGCTTTTGAAACCCTGAATGAATATTACCAGTAGCTTTGACAATCAATGTATCTTTGTCATAAGTTTTATCTTTAATGAAATTTAAATTTAATATTTGAGATATTTTATATTTATCAGAATCCGCAGTAGCTGTGGTTTTATAAATCGTTGTTTTATCATTAACCTTTTCTATTTTAACAGGTTGAATGGCCTCATCTGCAAAAGCGTGACTTGAAAGTAGCAGAAATGCTGTTGAAGTAAGGATTGTTGTTTTTATCATTTTATTTATTTTCATAGTTAATTCTGACCTTTCA
This sequence comes from Staphylococcus coagulans, assembly GCF_022557135.1. Taxonomy (NCBI): domain Bacteria; kingdom Bacillati; phylum Bacillota; class Bacilli; order Caryophanales; family Staphylococcaceae; genus Staphylococcus; species Staphylococcus coagulans. The sequence goes on along the minus strand of NZ_CP092966.1, from coordinate 1,055,837 downwards.
CTTTAATTTCATGCGTTTTCCAATTAATTTCATATTTAACTGTAAAATTACGATTCTTAAATGCACCGTGTGTTCTTTTAGCAACGTAGTAACTAGAATAAGGATGTGGCGTATGTTTCCAAACATTAGTAATATCCATATTTCTACCAAGTGAAATTTCTATTTCTGAAGTTTCACTCGTATTTTTATCATGTGAAACTGTTGTAAGGAAAGACGGATTAAAGCCGCTTAAAACAAGTGGTGGTAATTGGTTGTCTGGCACAAAATAGTCTCTGACTTTTTTATGAAATGTGTTTCCTCCGAAAAATAAATAGTCATCATAGGCAGAAACTCTTTTTCCATCTCTATAAAATTCGTTTGCCTTTATCGCCCAAGTCACATTCTTAGAATTTTGTTGTTCTACTTCACTTACATAGTTTGATTGATTGTAACTGATTGATTTTGTATAGTTAGAAGAACCATTTAGATTTAAAAATGGATCCGGCTTGAATGTCCCGCCTACTGTATATCCCAATGTTTCCTTAACATCTACCGAATCCGTTTTATTTTTTGGTAGATAATTAATAATATTTGTTTTATTATCGGCCAACTTTAGTGAAACATTGTATTGGAACGGCCAATACATTTGAGCGACATCTGGACGTTTATAATTTTTTTGATAGGTTGTTCGGGGCTTTATATAGCCTTGCGTTTTTATCACTAATGCATCCTTATCATATTTAGGATCTTCTATAAAATCAAATTGAATATTTTGAGTGACACCCCATCTGTTACTACTGATATCTTGTGTTCTTTTAATCACTTGTGCATTGTCCCCAATATCTTCAAAATCATTTGCTGCAAATACATCTTGTTGTTCAGCGACAATAAATGATGCGATTAAACTAAAAGCTGCTACACTTTTTAAAAGTCTATTATTCTTCATTGCCTTTGCCTCTTTTCTATAATTTTAGATTGCATTTTTATATTATCATTATTTTATACTAATATTTCTTAACTCATCCTTAAATATTTTGAAAAAAATAATTAACTAAAGTATTTTACAAAATATAGTTTACAAAACCTCATTATACCAATGTTTATGATAATAAAGTAAGATGCAACTTCATTATCTTCTATTATATTTAAATAGTTATTTGATAGATGATTCACAAATTTATTACGACTTTTCCATGCTTAAATCATCATTTTTATTGTTTAATCCTTATATTGAGATTTATACATTCTGACTAAATAGTCGTTTCCTTCAAATTAAAAAAGCACCAAAAAGTAAATGAACTTTTTAGTGCATTAGCGGAAAACAAGTCATCTAAATATCTTAAAGAGCGTCTCAAACGTTAGTAAAAGATGACATAAACAAGAAGAATCATATGAGATACATTAGTAAAGTACCGAAACAGATAGTAAAGTATTATTCAACAATAAAGACAAAAAATAACCGTCCCTACCTTTTATGGTGCACGTTAGTTTGGACGAGTATGATAGTTATTGTATAATCATTAAATTTTAGTATAAACCCAAAATAAAAAGTCCATACGACACACCATTAAATCAATAGTAGTGTAGTATGGACTACGTCAAACAAGTAACGGAGAGCAAGGGATTCGAACCCTCGAGACGCTTGTGGCGCCTACACACTTTCCAGGCGTGCTCCTTCGGCCAACTCGGACAACTCTCCACAATTAAATTAAAAAAATCAGAAGCGATATTTCACTTCTGATTATATGACTCCTACGGGACTCGAACCCGTGTTACCGCCGTGAAAGGGCGGTGTCTTAACCGCTTGACCAAGGAGCCATGGCTCCACAGGTAGGACTCGAACCTACGACCGATCGGTTAACAGCCGATAGCTCTACCACTGAGCTACTGTGGAATAACAATGGAGCGGGTGATGGGAATCGAACCCACAACATCAGCTTGGAAGGCTGAGGTTTTGCCATTAAACTACACCCGCAATCATACTAACGATATAGGCGGGTGATGGGAATCGAACCCACGAATGTCGGAACCACAATCCGATGCGTTAACCACTTCGCCACAACCGCCGTGATTTAAGAAGTGGTTCAGGACGGAATCGAACCGCCGACACAAGGATTTTCAGTCCTTTGCTCTACCGACTGAGCTACTGAACCATATTACAAATGGCGGTCCCGACGGGAATCGAACCCGCGATCTCCTGCGTGACAGGCAGGCGTGTTAAACCGCTCCACTACGGGACCTTAAAAATAATTGCGGGAGGCGGATTTGAACCACCGACCTTCGGGTTATGAGCCCGACGAGCTACCGAACTGCTCCATCCCGCGCTAATATTATTTCAAAACAACTTACTTATTTATCATACCAAATTGTTAATTTAATGTCAACAATTTTTTAATTTTTTTAAAAAATTGTTGATTTAAAATAATTGGAATTAATGACTCCTACGGGACTCGAACCCGTGTTACCGCCGTGAAAGGGCGGTGTCTTAACCGCTTGACCAAGGAGCCAAAAGAATAGAAATATTAACGACTTTTTAAGTATATAGTTTACGCTTAAAAACGTCAACGGCTTTCTTACAAAAATTTGTGTAATATCAACCCTTTTAAGTAAATCAATAAGTAAAGGGAGGAAGTAACACAGTCAAAACGATTTAATTTTACTATTCAGTGTATCATTTTTAGGATTTTTTACAAATCTAGAACTATAAAAATAACACTTCATCCAATCCTGATCGCTAAATGCTTTATTTGGGTGCTCATTTTAATCTTGGATCAACTAAAACTTTAATACTGAATGCATCCCTTGAGAATGAAATGCATGTCCCCCTTTTCCATAAAATAAAGACTCTCAAGGCGAATAAGAGTGCCTTGAGAGTAAATGGAATCTTAAACATGATTAGGAGAATACAAACATTATGTAGAAATAAAATGAATTCTACACCTAACATTATATTTAGGTTAACCTAATAATTCAAGCGATAACCCTTTATTTTCAGAATTTGTACAAATTTTAATCTATTAATCAAAATTTGTTAATATTTTTTTCTTTAAAAATAAGAAAGAGTCAAAGCCGTCTTGCTCACAAAAATGTCCGCCCTCTTCCTGTAAGTAATATTTGGCATCTAGCGCATCACATAAGCGCTTCGTTGCTTCATAAGGTACCACTGTGTCATTTTTAGCAGCGATACCGAATCTATGTAGTATTTTGTTTTGTAAATTTTCAAAGTCTACATCTTGTTGGACAAAAGGTTCGAGTTCAGGCATGTCAGAAATACCATCTTTAAAACCAGATACGATAGCTAGACTTCCAATATGATTAACATCTAAATCATTGAGAAATTTAAGCGTTGTAATAGCACCCAAACTGTGTGTTACGAAAATTGTATCACTATTCACTTCTGTTACATTTTCGTTCATATAATCTAACCATACATCAACTTTAGGATGGCTTGAATCAGGTAAATTCAAAATTTCTACTTCATGACCTTCCAATTCCAAAGATTGCTTTAACCAAGGAAACCAATGTTTGGTGGAATCTGCTTGATACCCATGAACAATATAAACTTTTGTCATTTTCAAAACTCCTTTTTTACTGCGCCAATAATAAATATCTTACCATGCGGATACGATATATTCACGTCTCAACGGTTGGGTAAGTAAAATGGTAGATGCGCCGTTGATGAATTCTGGTATAGTTACTTTGACGCTCACAGCATACATTTCAAACGATTTTTGTCATTTGATCACTATAAAATGACGCTTTGCAAATAAAAATAGGTGTAAATCACTAGAAAATGATAAACACCTCTCATTAAAAATTGATCAATTAAAATTAATCACAGGACAGCTATTAGGTATATTAAAACAATCCCCTAAATTTAAAAACAATCTTTAAACCAATCTCGGTAATAATTTAGAAACCACATCTTTTGCTTGTTGAATACAGTCAGGTAATCCTACCGCTTCAAAAGGTGCACCCGTAATTTGTAAATGTGGATAATTCTCATAAATATGTTGCTGTATTTCTTTGATTTTACCGATATGGCCCACATGGTATTGAGGACTCGCATAAGGCATTTTATTAACAATAGTAAAATCGGGTTCGCCATAAAATGTCATCATTTGTGATAAATCTTTTTTAGCTATAGCAACAAGTTCTTCATCCGATTTCTCATTAACAATGTTGTCACCTGGTTTACCAATATAAGCACGAATCAATACTTTACCTTCTGGTGTTGTGTGGGGCCATTTTTTTGTCGTCCAAGTACATGCCGTAATATCTGTTTGACTGGTTCTTGCAATAACAAAACCCGTACCATTGTATGTGTTTTTAATATTTTTTTCATCAAAAGCAAAGACTATAGTTGCCACTGAAGATGCTTGAAGTTGATAAAAATAATCAAATTTCGGATCACTACTAAACCAATCTCTAAACGATTGATGTGGTGTTGTTACAATAACGCCATCATAAAATACACGTTCTTCTTGCGCTAGTTCAACAAAGTAACCCTTTTGGGTTGCCACTAAATCATGAACTTTTGTTTCATACTCAAAATTCACATCTTGATTAACTAACCAGTTTTCTAGTTGATTAATAAAATCATTGAGACCCTTTTTAAATTGTTTGAACTGGCCTTGTGGTCCTTTTTGATTATGATGCGCAAGTTGTTGTCTTTCCTTTTTAACTTGTTGCATACCTTTAATAATACTTCCATGCTTTTCTTCTAAAGCTTTAAAATTAGGAAATGTACTCATTAAACTTAACTGATCAATATCTGTTCCATAAATACCACTTAAAAGCGGTTCAATTAAGTTTTCAAGCATTTCATCCCCTAATCTTGCTCTAAAAAAGTGGCCAACTGAAATATCATTTTCATCTTCCATTGCGATTGGTTTTAAAGAAAGATCTTTCAACGCACGAAGTTTTCCTTTAAATGAAATTAACTTTGTCAGCATAAAAGGCTTTAAGTCCGTTGGAACACCTAAAATAGAGCCTCCAGGTATGGGATATAGTTGATTATGCGCATAAATATAAGATTGACCTGTCTCATTAGTGACAATATCTTCATCTGACATACCGATTGATTTTGCTACTTCAGTCATAATGGTTTTGCGTCCCAAATATGACTCTGGCCCAAGTTCAATGGTATAGCCATCACGTTGCACTGTTTTAACTTTGCCCCCTGCGCGATTCGTTGCTTCATAAACAGTAATCTCGACTTGAGGATATTGCGTTTTAATAAAATATGCACTCGCTAATCCAGTAATACCCGCGCCAACGATTGCAACTTTTGTCATTTTTCATCACGCTTTCGAAAAGATATTTGAAATTTCATCCACAATTGCTCCAATAAATAGAGGATGTGTGTCTGGCATAGGTGGGCGGTGATATGTGGCTCCGACATCGTCACATACGACCTTGCATTCATAATCATTATCGTATAATACTTCTAAATGCTCAGCTACAAACCCTACTGGTGTATAAATAAAGTGTTGATAATGATTTTTTTCATAAAGACTTCTTGTTAAGTCTTGTACATCAGGCCCAAGCCAAGGCGTCCCCGTTTTACCTTCTGATTGCCATCCAACTGCAACATTTTGAATCAAAGATTGCGCTTTAATCAGTTTCGCTGTTTCATTTAATTCAAATGGATATGGATCGTTATTTTCTACAATCATTTTTTCAGGTAAGCTGTGCGCAGAAACGATAAGCACGGTTTGATCATGTGCTTCTTTAGGAATATTTTCTAAAGTTTCATTCACGCGCATTGTCCAATAATCAATAAATTTCGGTTGCGCATAATAATGATTTACATGTTGTAATTGAATACCATATTGGTCTGCTTTCTCTTGTGCACGGCGATTATAAGAAGCAATAGAAAAATTTGAAAAATGCGGCGCTAATACGACCGTTACTGCTTCTTTAATACCATCATTGTGCATTTTGTCAATGGCATCTTCAATATAAGGGTGAATGTGTTTTAAACCGATATATAACTTAAATGAAATATCATCATAGCTGTTGTTTAAAGCTTCTAGCAATGCTTCTGCTTGTCGTTCAGTTGTACCTGCTAACGGCGATAATCCCCCAATCGCCTCATAACGTGAAATCAAATCTTCCAACTCTTCATCTGACGGCTTTCTACCATGTCTGATATCAGTGTAATAGGGTTCAATATCACTTTTTTGATAAGGTGTCCCATAAGCCATCACTAATAAACCTATTTCCTTTTTCATCTTAATCCGTCCTTTATATACTCGATTCTCTTAATTTTGCTTCGTATAATCGTGAACAAACTGCGATACACGACGCAATGTGTCAGGTTTCACTTCAGGAAAAACACCATGCCCTAAATTAAATATATGGCGCCCATGAGCCATCCCTTGATCTAAAATCGGCTTCAATCGAGATTCAATGACAGGCCATGGTGCAAGTAAGACGCTAGGATCTAAATTACCTTGTACTGCCTTAGTCACACCTCGATTTTTCGCCTCATTGATAGTGATTCGCCAGTCTAAGCCCAATACATCAATTGGTAATGAATGCCAAGACTCAATAAGATGACTCGCACCCACTCCAAACATAATCACTGGTACATTGTAGGCTTTAATCCCTTTTAGCAATTTATCCATGCAAGGCTTAATGTAATAATCATAATCTGCTTGATTCAAGGCCCCTACCCAAGAATCAAAAACTTGAATGAGTTGTGCCCCAGCTTGAATCTGTGCACCTACATAAGTAATAGACATTTCTGTTAATACATCCATCAATTTAAACCAAGTTGCCTCATCGCTATACATTAATGCCTTAGTCAAATTATAATTTTTAGAAGGTCCGCCTTCTATCATATAACTTGCCAATGTGAATGGTGCACCTGTAAAGCCAATCAGTGGAACATTTAATTTTTCTTCTGTTAATAATTTAATAGTGTCTAATACGTAAGGAACATCTCGTTTAGGATCAACCTTTCCCAAGGCTTCTACATCAGACATCTTTCGGATTGGGTTGGCAATCACAGGGCCAATACCAGATTTAATATCTACATCCACACCCATTCCTTTTAAAGGTGTCATGATATCTTTATATAAAACAGCTGCATCTGTTTGATATTGCTCAACAGGAAGTGCTGTCACATATGCACAAAGTTCAGGTTGATGTGTAATCTCAAACAGTGAATATTTTTCTTTTAACTTTCGATATTCTGGTTGAGATCGCCCAGCTTGCCTCATAAACCATACAGGTGTATGCTGAACGGCGTCCCCCTTAATTGCGCGTAAAATTGTATCATTTTTCGTCGTACTCATATGTTCCTCCTTAAACAACGTCATTCTTCACTAATATATCACATTACGACTTAATTCCTTTACCAACTGGCTCAAATGTCATAAAAAATTTAAAACTACATTTCATTTGAAATCTTTTCGAGGATTTACATTCCTCATCAAATCGTGCGCATCTCAAACGTCAAATGGATGTGAATTGCAATATAACAAAATTCAATATTCATTATAAATTGAAAAATGATTTAAGATGAGATAAACTCGTTGAGTGGGAAATTGATTCAATATTATTGAAGCTTCATCAATGAAGACTCGAAATGTATTTTAAACGTGTATGTTTCATTTGTGTAAGGGGCTCGAGTTTTTAATAAAGCATTGATGTTGTAATGCTTTTAGTCATTGCTTTTTTGCGCGAAATAACACTTTTTCCACTAATCTTTAATAGTTTTTTAACCATGCATAAAATAGTGGTTATTTCAATGAGAACGGCTTATAATAAATGCAATAAGGAGGCGATCACCATGAAATTCTATATCACATACGGAACTTACGGATATTTACGCCAAATCCAACTTAACAATCAATCACATCAATTGCTTATTTTCTCAGGTGACGATCAATCCGTTATGATTGATGAAACAGAAAATGAGACCGTATTTCAACAACCTAAATCTTATCGCGTATTAACAAGATTAGGTACACTATCAGCTGATAACTTTCATGCGCTTATTTCTATCCCTACAACAGAGGATCATAAATATCAATTAGAAAATAAACTTGAAAATTATGTACCAAGCTTAGATTCAAGTGAGGGTTTTAATAGCTTTAGATTACTAAAACCTATTCACAGTAATATTTACAAAGTTTTCTTTGGTTTTACATCACGTCAAGCTTATGAAGATTTCAAAAAATCTTCGGCATTTCGTGAACACTTTTCAAAAGAAGGTGTTAGACCCCTTGCAGGATCTTCAAGTGCGCATGCTTCATATTTGGAACAATATTTCTATCCAATTAGTGAAGAGGATACAACTGAAGAATCATAAAAAGAAAAGTCATTTGATGCATGAATCATTTCATCCATGTCATCAAATGACTTTTTTAATCTTTTAATAAACTTTCTTGATATTTCAGCTTCTTGATTGTCGCGTTGACAGTTAAGTACCCTACTATAAAAAAGAGTATGAATAAGTAGAAATAGCTTACATTCAAAATGATATAAACGATGCTTAGTATAATACCAATAACCAAAACTGTGTGTTGCAGGAATTTTCGATAACCTTCAATCACATGCATCTCTGAAACAGGCCAAACTTGTGGCCATAAACTATACGCTTCTTGCTTGTAAAATTGTGACATTTGTAAAACAATAATATACATAGATAAACCGCCAATGATAGCACTCACAATTGGATGACTTAACCATATCATTAACGCAATAGCGATAATCACTAAGCGTAAAGTTAAATTAAATGCATCTCGCCCTCTTAAAAAGTTTCTTTTAAATAGAAATGGATACATTTGTTTGTCATTAAATGGCTTTGGCGTTTTCAAAAGAAAATCTAAATAACGTCTTCGAACAGCTTGCTCTTGTATCCCTTTGACATCGGTAAACATATTTACAAATTTATAATAATTAATTTGATGTTGATGGGCTTGTTTAATCATAAATTCCCATGGGAAATGACTTTTTTGATTTAAACGGTTAAATAACAATATCAATGCAAGTAAAATAACAATACTGCCTACCCCTTTAATATCAAAAGGCCCCAGAATTAAATAGTAACCTGAGAGATAGATTAAAAATAGTATAAATTGCACTGACCAATTCTCAAGTCGATATCGGTACCATTGCCATTTGATGATTAACCCTAATAGAGGAAATATAAAAGCCATTAGAACCACAAGTATAAAAGCGTGCATACGGTCTGGGTATACCGTGTGAACTAATGGATATGCAATGATAAGCAGAACGATTTGTAACGGTAAACGTGCCAAATAGCTGTATTGGATACTCTCCTTTATATATACACGCATTTGCTTTTCAAAAGGGAGTAAAAATAAACGGTCTGCATCTTTAAGTAATGTTTTTAAAGGAAATAAAGACGTAATTGATAATACGATTCCGATTATAAGTGCGTAATTGACATCTTTTGGTACATGTTTTAACCACTGACCATAGCCGAGTAGAAATGCACCAAACAAAATGAGTAGAAACACACTGAAATGACCATTAAAGATGAAGCGATTATAGTAATTTTTTTCAGCTCTAAGCGCTTTTAGTCTTTTTTGAAACAGTTCTTTTGCAGCTGTCATCATGAAACAGCCCCTTTTGTTACATGTATATAAATATCATCTAAAGTCGCCCCGGGCATGTCGGTTTGCTGACGTAATTCATCTAAGTCACCCATTGCAACGATTTCTCCATGATCCAATATAATGAAGCGATCACAATAACGTTCAGCAGTCGCTAAAATATGTGTACTCATCAATACGGTACGTCCCTCTTTTTTCTTAGATTCCATTAAATCAAGCATAGATTGAATTCCTAATGGATCCAGTCCTAAGAAAGGCTCATCAATAATATATAAATCTGGTTCTACAATAAACGCACAAATAATCATGACCTTTTGCTTCATTCCTTTAGAGAAATGACTTGGGAAAACAGATAACTGATCTTGCAAGCGAAAAGTCTTTAATAGTGGCTCTGCACGTTTCATTGCTTCATCATAATCGATGCCATAAGCCATTGCTGTCATTTCAATATGCTCTTTTAGCGTCAAAGCATCATAAATCACTGGCGCTTCTGGAATATAAGAAAGGTGTTGTCTATATGCATTAATGTCTTCTTTAATATCAATGCCAGAAATGGACATCTCCCCTTCTGTCGGTGTTAACAATCCTAACATATGTTTAATGGTTGTACTTTTACCAGCACCGTTTAATCCAATTAAACCAATAATTTCTCCATCTTTTAATTCAAAATTTATATTTTTAATCACAGGCTTCTTACCATAACCACCTGTTAAATGTTTTATATGCACAGTCATCAACTTGCACCTCCGTATTTTTTATTGTATCAAAAACAGCGTTATAATTGCTATTTAATCGTCGTTGTATAAAATCGTTACATCAAAAGATACACATGCTATAATAATAATTAAATGAAGAAACGGGGGTACACAATATGACAAAAACAATTTTTTCTCAAATCATCGATGGGGAGATCCCAAGTTTTAAAGTGTATGAAAATGACTATGTTTATGCTTTTTTAGACATTTCTCAAGTCACTAAAGGTCATACTTTACTTGTTCCTAAAAAGCCATCTCCTAATATCTACGAAACAGATGCTGAAACGATGAAGCATATTGGTGAGGCATTGCCTATTGTAGCCAATGCAATTAAAGCAGCATTCAGTCCAGATGGTTTAAATATTATTCAAAATAACGGTGAATACGCTTCACAGTCTGTTTTCCACCTTCATTTCCATTTGATACCTCGTTATGAAAATGATATTGATGGCTTTGGTTATCAGTGGGATACACACGAAGACACAATAGATGATACTCAAAAAGCAGCATTAGCTAAAGAAATTACCGCCCACATTTAATATGAATATTTTGCGTTCTATCGCTTAATTTCATTAGAATTGGGTATAGATATAAGAAAAACATTCGAGGAGGAAAACTATGAAAGCCGTTCGAATCACACTCGGTGTTGTAGCCGGAGTCGCAACAGGATTAGGCGTTGCATTGATTAAAAAAGATGGTCAAACACGTATTGCGAATCCTAGACCTGAACGCCCTAAAACTGAATTAGAGCAAGAAGTGGATACAATAAAACAAAGTGTCAATGATATCGTAAACTATGTGACACAAATAAAAACTGAAAGTCAAAGTTTTGCTTCTTCTATTGGAGACGAAGTAAAAACGATGATTGGCGAATTCCAAGCGGATATTGACCCTAATGTGAAACGCATCCAAACACATATCGAAAATTTACAAAATCGTGGACAAGAAATTACAAATTTTCCAACAAAAAAATAAATTTTTAGTGTGTGATTGTGCATTATTCGATATAATATTTTTAAGCATGATACTTTAAGGTATCATGCTTTTTTACAGTCTGAGAAAGGAGCAACTCATCATGAAACACAAACAACAACAAATTGAAGGGATGCTTTACACACATAAAATCGCTATGCTTTCTAAAGTGCTTTGGAAAAATGCAGAAAGCGATTGGCAAGCATGGTTGAGAAAGTCAGACATCACTATGAATGAACACTTAATTCTTTTGACAATATATGCCTTTGAACGTGCTACAATTTCTGACATATCTAAATATGGCGTGATGCATGTTTCAACAGCATTCAACTTTGCTAAGCGTTTAGAACAACAAGAATTACTTTCACTTAAAAAAGATACAAGTGACAAAAGAAATACTTTTATAGTATTAACAGAAAAGGGAAAGCAACTTGTTGAAGAGATATTTGATCAATATGATGAAAGTAAAAATCATATTTATAATGTTTCCAAACAATATAAGGATGAAATGTTTCACCTTCCAAACTTTAGCGATGCCCATTACCTTGTATCTAAATTGCAAGGCAAAGAATTCATAGATGACGTTAATTTGTGTCAAGAAAATTTACGGAAAAATTTGCTTGACGAACAGTAAATTCAGGTAGATAATACCTTATATTACTGATGCAGAGGAGTATCCAAATGTTAAACTGTTTGCGTTCAATTGATATACATTCTAGATTTGGTTTACCTAGAATTGCCTTCATAAGTTTTGTAACAGTGGTTATCACTTTTTTTATAAGTTTTGAAGTGTTTCATTATTATTCAAATGTACCTTTTACAGATCAAAATTTTATAGTGTTTATTGTCTTAATGTTACTTATATACCCACTTCATAAACTGATTCATATTGTGACGGTGTTACCCTATTTCAAGCACCTAAAAACTTATAAGTTAATTCGTAAATCATGGATACCTTTATATAATATCTTTTTAGATAAACCGGTACGTAAATTCTATTTTTGTATTTGCTTATTGATGCCGCTTATCGTTATTACTATAAGTTGTATCTTAATTGCACGCGCATTTCCAGAATATGGCCATTACTTTATGTTTTTACTGGCACTTAACGCTGGCTATTCTGTAATGGATATTCTTTACCTCAAAGTGATATTATTTTCGCATCAAGGTCATTATGTCGAGGAGCATAGTAACGGTTTTGTACTATTAGAACATAATTATCATTCATAATTAACGAGAGTTTAAAAACAATCGTTCTGAACATCAAAGCCATCAAATTGTTAATCGATTTGATGGCTTTGACTTTGTTTTTTAAGCATTTTGTAAGAAGAGTTCCTTCAATTGAATCATTTGAGCAACTGAATCATTAACGCCAAAAACGACATTTCCACCCTATTCTTCTCTATTCTATAATAAAAAAATTCATTATATTTTGTTTTTCTCATCTTTTAGTCTGATATTTACCCTTCATCGTTGGTCTGAGCCTGACATTATGGTATATTATTTGTGTTAATTTTAAAAATAAAGGAGCTCATAAGATGAAGAAAGGCATACAAAAATTAATTATTCCTGTTACAGCAAGTGCATTATTACTCGGAGCATGTGGAAATGATGCCCCTACTTCAAAAGGAGAAACTTTAATCTCATCTAAAGCAGGTGACGTTAAAGTTCAAGACGTTTTAAAAGAAATTGGTAACGAACAAATTGCAAGTGACTCTTTTAAAGTATTACTTAATAAAATATTAGAAGAAAAATATGGTAAAAAAGTCGATGATAAACAAATCGATAAAGAAACCGATGAAGAAATCGAAAAATATGGCGGTAAAGACCAATTTAAAAACTTATTAAAACAACAAGGTATGTCTTTGGATGAATATAAAAAGCAACGTAAAATGATTGCTTATCAAAAAGAATTACTTAATGACAAAGTAAAAATTTCTGATAAAGAAATAAAAGATAATACCAAAAAAGCATCACATATCTTAATAAAAGTAAAACAAGATAAAGACGATAAAGAAGGTTTATCAGACAAAGATGCTAAGAAGAAAATTGAAGAAATTAAAAAAGAAATTGATAAAAATCCAAAATCATTCGATGATCTAGCGAAAAAAGAATCTATGGACTCAAGCAAAGATAAAAATGGTAGTCTAGGTTATGTTGTTAAAGGTCAAACTGTGAAGCCTTTTGAAAAAGCCTTATTTAAATTAAAAGACGGCGAAATTTCTGACATCGTTAAAACGGACTATGGTTACCATATCATTCGTGCAGATAAACCGACTGATTTTAACAAAGAAAAATCTAAACTTAAAGAAAAATTAATTCAAAATAAACTACAAAAAGATCCAGAAATTTTAACAAATGCTTATAAAGATTTATTAAAAGAATACGATGTTGATTACAAAGATCGCGACATCAAAAAAGCAATCGAAGACAATATTTTAAATCCTGAAGCATTAAAAGAACAATCTTCTCAACAACAAGGTATGCAAGGACAAGGACAACAATTAGGTATGTAATACATATGCGGTTGATTTAGCCTCATAATAATACAAAACAACGTCAGTACATCACAATGCTGACGTTGTCTTTTTTATTTACACCAATTTGTTATCCCCTCTTCATACTGAGCAAAGAAAAAGAGGCTAGGAAATGATTCCCAACCTCAATCTTCAGCTTACCTCATATTAATCCAATTTTTCAGGCTTATAAAATTGACGATTCTCCAATCCAAAAATACGCTCTGTGAACTGTCCTTTATTAACCTTTTTAAAAGCTTTATCGAACATATTCATTCGTGCATCAATGTTATCAATATAATTAAGAATTTCAGCTTCTTTTACTTGTGGTAACTTAGGAGAACCATATTCTAATTTACCGTGATGCGCTAAAATTAAATGGCGTAATAATAATATTTCTTCACCATCCACATTCAGCTCTCTTGCTGCATCCGCCACATCATCACTTGCTATAGAGATATGACCGAGTAAATTTCCTTCTAATGTATATGAAGTAGCAACAGGGCCAGATAATTCTCTTACTTTACCCATATCATGTAAAATAATGCCACTATACAATAAACTGCGATTTAGCTCAGGATAAATATCGCATAAGCCTCTAGCAATTTTAAGCATCGTTAATACATGGTAACTTAGTCCACTGACAAAATTATGATGGTGTGAACTTGCTGCTGGGTATACAAAATAACGATCTTCATATTTGTTTAACAAATATCTTGTTACCCTTTGAAGTGGTGCATTTTCTATTTCAAAAATATATTCTTGCATCGCATCTTTGATTTCTTCTGGAGACATTGGGGCTCCATCTATGAAATCTTGCGTACGCATGCCATCTTGCTCAGTAGCTAAACGAAATTGATTTACCTTCATTTGTTTACGTCCACGATAATTGATGATATCACCTTTAACGTGAATGATACGTTCAGGTTGAAGTAATGGAATGTCCTCTTTAGACACCGTCCATAATTTCGCTTCTATTTCTCCACTTTTATCTTGTAAGTGAAGCGTCATATAATCTTTTCCTTGTGCTGTAACCCCTTGAGTTGCACGGCGAATCAAAAAGAAGTGATCGACCGTATCTCCAGGTTGTAGTGTTTCAACATTTCTCATATTTAACGCCTTCCCATTCTATGTTTCTATCTTTTTTAATGTTACAAGTTGTTTAGTTGGTATATTTGAGTCACGTAAACATGTAAAATAGAGAATTTGGAATTCTTCAGACATGCCTCTTAAATATTTCATCATTCTTGAACGACGCTCTGCATCAAAATGTACAAACGCATCGTCAATAATAATCGGCAATGAATAATAAGGTTTTAATATTTTAATCAGACTAAGTCGAAGTGCTATATATAACAACTCTTTAGTAGATTGACTTAACTCAATTGGATGGTACATTTGGCCATCTCGATGACGCACCATAACTTGTTCATTTTCATATGTGACTTGAACATATTGGCCGTCTGTTAGTTCTGAATAAATATTCGTTGCCACCTGAACAACTTGTGGTAATCGTTTATCTTTAATTTGTTTAATATGTTCATCAACAAGTGCTTCAAGATAACTTAACGCTGCCCAATTATCAGCCGCAGCATTAAGTTGATTTTTCGAGAGCTCGTATTGATGGCGTAAATGACGCAATGTATCATCTGTTTCCATATGGTTGATTTGTGCAGATAAATCACTCACTTCACTTTGTATAGTGAGATATCTCTCATTGTAGTCATCAATTTGCTCAGATAATTTTTGATATTCAGCATCAAGTTGTGCTGTCGTTTTTTCGCTTAATTTAGAACTTTTTTCATAACTATAATCTTGATTTTCAAGAAAATGGGTTAAGTCATTAAAGCGGGATAATCGTTTATGATAAGTTTGATAACGATCATGATGCCTGTAATAACTTTCTTCATCTAATGCACCAATTGCGCCAAACAAATTATGAATGACACTTTGATTATCTTTTAAGCGCTGATTCAAATGTTTAATTTCGTTATCGATGAGCGAAATTTGTTCTAAATTATGTGCATGTCTTGTCATATCTTGATTCGCATTTTTCAACCATTCTCGGACATCATGAAATAAAGTCTGACGGTCAAATTGTGTTAAAGCTAGCCCAATCTTTGTTTTTGCTTCATCATAAAACGCCTCTAATTCATCATGTAATTGGGTTTTTGTGGCTGACAACGTACTTAAATGCTGTGCATGTTCTTTCAATTTTTGAATTGTTTCAATCGCATTTAATAATAAATCATCAGATAAATTTTGAGACACATGTAAATGCGTTTTCAGTTCTGAAATGCTTTGAGATGATTGTTCATAATCAGTTTGTGCTTGTTCATTTTGAATATTCAAATGATCTTTTTTCGTTTTTAGAATTGCGAGTTGTTGCTTTCTTTGAGTAATTTGATCACGTAATTGATACTGTGTCGACAAATCGAAATCTAATTCATAATTATCTTCTAGTTGTTGTACTTCTTGTTCTAATTGTGTAATTTCCTGTGAAAACTTTTCATTATGACCGACAGGTTTAGAACGGAACATAAAAATAGCAACGATAAATATGACACCTAATACTGCTAAAACTACAGCCGGTACGAGTGCTTGAGATAAAAACATAAAAATTGCAAATCCTATAGAAATCAGTGCAAGGATCATAGATGCAATACTCAATTTTTTTTGTTTTTTATCTTTTTGTTGTTGTTCGATTTCGAATGCTTCTTTCATCTTCGAAAATAAATTATGTTTTTCATTTAATTCTAACAGGCGATGATCATAAATCTTTTTCTTTTCAAAATTTTCATCACTCACAAGCTGCTCTTCTAGTTGTTCAATTTCATTTTCATATGACTGATGTTCGATTTGATTTTCATCAATATTACTTTTTAACTGTTGTAACAATTGACTTTGGTCTCTTTTATTTCGTAACACTTCACTAGTGTAGCTTTTCTGTGCTTCTGAAGTGTCGATATTCTCATGCATTTC
This sequence comes from Staphylococcus coagulans, assembly GCF_022557135.1. NCBI lineage: Bacteria > Bacillati > Bacillota > Bacilli > Caryophanales > Staphylococcaceae > Staphylococcus > Staphylococcus coagulans. The sequence goes on along the minus strand of NZ_CP092966.1, from coordinate 1,039,040 downwards.
TTGCCAACCTATGTTGGACTGCAGACCTGACATATCCATTCGATGATTATTAATTTCACGTTCGGTTTGTTTCAAATCAAGCGCTTTCTGCTTAATCGTATCTTCTTGTTTTGCTACCCATTCAAAATTTTGATATAAATCTTGTTCGGGCACGAATAATTTATCGTTTTCTTTTTCAAGTTGACTTTTCTTTTCATCTCTTAAACCGATATCTCTTTCAAGATGTTGAACTTGAATTTTCGCTGCTTCATAGCGATCAATCCCTTGCTCTGGAAATTCTAACGGTTCAATATTTAAGTCCGCTTCTAACCCTTTCCATTCCTGGACCTGATCAATTAATGCAACTTCTTTTTGTTTTTCTTCAAACAGCGCCGTAAGTTGACTCAAGTTTTCTTTTAAAGCTTTTAAACGTCTTAATGCTTTATCATGTTCTTCAGTAAGACGCTGATACGTTTCCAACTTCGCTGATTCTTCTCTAATATCAAACTCTAATTTTCTAATTTGCTCTAATTGCTGATTAATTTCTGGATTTTGTCCTGACTTTTTATATAGGTCTTGCTTTTTCTGATGAATTAATTCACGCATGCCAATAAACTCAGTTGAACCCAGTGCGCCCGCCTGCATTAAGAAATTTTGCAATTGTTGCTCACTCATATGTTTATGGATATCTTGTAATCCTAAAACACTAAAGGAGAATATTTCTTGATACGTGCGCTTATTAATATAATTAAGTTGCTGCTTTAACCAGTTTTCGTCTTTAATTGCACCATTAGGCATGAAAACTTTGACGTCTCCTACAGCACTTCCTTTAACACGCTCAACATCTACTTCTGAACCGTCATCCATAATCAATGTAACACGCCCACCGTAATGGTTCCCCATTCGAGGTTCTAATCTAGGCTCATTTTCTTTTTTAGTTGGAAACCCAAATAAAATTGAATGGATGAATGCTTGTAAAGTTGATTTACCTGCTTCATTTTCACCAAAAATTTCTGTGAAGAACGGATTAAATTCAACTTTACGTTGGACAAATTGACCATAACCATAAATTTCAACTGATTTTATCTTCATGGCTTAGTTGCCCTCCTTTAGTTCAGCTTCTATAATTGCTTCAGCACGTTCAATCAGTGCTTTTCGATCATGTTTTTGATAGTGATCTAAATATTTTGAGGCCTTAGGATTCATATATAACTCAGATAAAGCACGTTCGTAGACATCATCTTGTGCTAATAGATCTTCAGAAAACTCATTCGCGATACTTGTTTGAGGGATTTCTAAATAGTTAATTAACCATTCATCAATCATCACAAAATGGCGTTCATTTTCTTCATATTCTGTAACTAAAGTTTTTACTTGCTCTAAAACTTGTGCGTCAATACGCTCATCACCGTGAACATTAATTTGCAAGCGGTAGAATGCTCTACCTTGATGGCGTACACTTTCTTTAAATTCCTGAATACTTTCAAATAAAGTCTGCTGAGATACAGAATCAATTTCAATCGTCGCACTTTCAAAACGTATAAACTGCGTCGGAACAAAGCGTGTTTTCAATGCTACATGGTCTCCCTCAACGATAAGGCAACCTTTTTCCCCTTGTTCTTTAAAATGACGCCCCTGTATATTACCGGCATAGTGAATTTCTGGCAGATCACTTAATTGCTGTCTTTTATGGATGTGGCCAAGCGCCCAATAGTGATACAGTTTTGCATTTAAATCTTCTAGACGAAATTCAGTGTAGCGATGTGCAGTCTCTGCTTTACTATAAGTACCGTGAAGCACACCGATATGTACTATTTGGCGATCCTTATTCGTTGGATAAAGATCGATTTTATTTTCATAGCTTTCGCTCTTTTCATAACTAAAGCCATGTAAATGTACATTTTCACCGGATTTTGTAATCGCTTGATAAGTTTCAACATCTTTAGAAAATACAGTGACATTTTCAGGCCATTTTGATGTGATTTGATCAGAGAGTGGATCATGATTTCCATGTGCAATATAGACAAAAATCTGTTCTTTTTGCAAACGTTCAAATTGTCCTTTCAAAAACATTTCAGCTTTTAATGTACGGTTGTGCTGATCAAATAAGTCTCCACTTATCACCATAAAATCAACTTCTTCTCGTAATGCGAGATCTATAATTTTTTTAAAGCTTTCATAAGCGCTATTTTCGACATCTTTCAAAATTGTAGGATTTAAATAGCGTTTTGAGGCAAAAGGGCTATCTAGATGTAAATCTGCACAATGCAAAAATTTAACCATTTAAGCATTCTCCTTTTTACTTTCTAATTTCATCTCTGTTTAATAGACTATGTATTCATTTATTTTATCATATTTTAGTTATATAAGTGTGAACCAAAAGCGCATTCTGTAAGAACTTTATCATCTTCTTGGCATAAAAAAAGAGCAATTCAGAAATCTAATCATTATGCTTTAGATTTCTAAATCTGCTCTAATCAATTCGAACCGTCTCATCGAATGAAACCTTAGTTCAATGTTTCATTTAATTCCTATCCCACACTATGGGTTGATAAGAATGTAGCCGATGAAAAATTAGTTTGCGTAAATTTCATCCAATGGTTTAACAATGATTTGGTTGATTTCTTGGAAAACTTGGCTCATTTTTTGTTCAGCATTCATTAATTCAGAAATGTTGCTGTCTTTTTCAATTTGTTGCGCTTGTTCTTGCGCTTTTTGCAAGTCTTCCTCACCAATTTCTTCACCTTGCATTTGTTTTTGTTGGAAGTTTAATTGTGTTTCACGAAACTCATCAAACAATTTTTTAGAGTTTTCATCAGCTTCAACTTTAGCATAAGCATCTTTAATCGCTTTATACTCATCACTTTCGCGTAATGCTTGTTCTAATTTGTTCGCGTAATCATATAAATTTACAGCCATTTCTATTCGCTCCTTGAGTTGTGTAATTTAAGATTGAATTCTATCTCTTCCAATCTCTTTCCTTGCTTACGATACCACATTTTATACAGTTATACAAAGATTGCAATTAAACCTTGGAAAAATCCAATAATTCCACCTAAAATGAAGCCTAGCAGCATGATTAATTTAAGCTCTTTATTCGCAATTTCAAATATCAGCTGTTCAATATAGTCTAAATCAAAACGATTAATTTGCTCTTCAATAAGTCCTCGTATATTAACTTTTTTCATAATTTTAGACAAACGACGTGACAATGTATCTATTATCATGTCTGTAATACGTTCTGCACCTTTTTCATGTAACATTTCAAATAATTCAGGCGCAAGTGTATTGAGTGGCTGATGTGCACGTTTTGTTATATTTGCTTGTTTTAAGACATAGTCAGCCAATTGAATTTGAATCTGCTCCATTGCTTCCGGTTGAATGATTTCTTTTAAAGGTAACACCTTTATACGCTCATACTCAATCTTCAATTGTTGTGCCAATATGTTTTTGGCTTTCGGATGATATGTTAATCGAATTAACTCTTTTTGTATTCGCTCAGCAATTGCTTCTTGTGTCATAAACATTTGGAGTAGACCAACGATTTTCCCCTTCTCAACAAAAAATGTTTCTAACATATCAGTAATGTCGTGATAACCCTTTTCAGATTCAAGGTAATCTCTAGCTTTCGTTAATAAAAATTCATCTAATGAGTCAACTTTTTTATCTAGTTGTTGCACAATCTTGTCTGGAAGCCATTGATTCATTCCTTGATTTTGATGACTTAAATACTTTTCATTTAACGATTTATAAACGATACGTTTTAACTGTCTTTCTCCTGAAGAGACGATATCAATATCAAAGCGCTCAGCTAAACGTTGTAATGTCACATGGTCCTGTTCCAAAAGGCGAATCTGATCTTTTACCGTTTGGTTCATTGTTTCTTTTATCTCAGGCGTAGCCAATTTCTCTTGAATTAATGCCTCAGTTAATAAATGATCTTCTATCACTTGACCAATTTTTTCGGCAATTTCTCCTCTTCTTTTTGGGATTAAACCTGGTGTAAAAGGAATGCGCTTACCAAAAATATAATATGCACGAAAAGGATGAAAAAGCATTTTAACTGCAATCATATTCGTTACGCCACCAATCACCGCACCTATGATTATCATAAATACAACAACTAAAATCGGTTGCATATTCATCTCTCCTTAATTCATCATCATCTATAGTTTTTATTGAACGTTTAAAACTTTAAAATCTATAAAATATGAAATATAGCAGTCAAAGCTTTAATAGTTGCTATTATACACATAATCCTCAATCATTATAAGTTCAAACACTTTTTTAATGAGATGATAGTGACGCCTTTCAATACCTATATTGGATAAAAATAATTCCTTCAAAGCATGCCTATTCAGTCCATACTTTGAAGGAAGATATTCAATGATGATTTATTCTATTATTATAATTTATTTTCAATCTTATGCGCGAATAAGATCTTCTTTAACATTACGTTGGAAGTATGTCTCAGCTTCTCTCAATTTAGGCGTCGCAAAAACAGGTTGTTTATCTGTATCTAGTACGCGATAAAGTTCACTCACTTTATTAGATTGAAGGATGAAACCACCTTTAGTATCAATTGTATCCCAATAAATATCGCTAATTGTTGAATATTTTGGATATGCAGCTTGGTTTCTTGAAATTGTTTGAACAATTTCTAATGGGTCACAACCGAAAGTACTATTTAAAACTTCTGAATCTCTAAATAATGCACAAATGGATACACATGTCGTCCAGTTAGGTAATACACGCTCTTTTTCAATTTGAACAAGTGTCTTTTTTGACAAGCCAATTGTTTGAGCCATTGTATCTTGTGTATACCCCGCTTCGATACGTACCATCTTAAATTTGGTTTGAATTAAATCAGTAAAACTTTGTCTATCCATATTTATATTACTACCTCTCTTAAATAAAAATTTATCCGCACACAAGCATTGCAATTCTACACAATTCTTGAAACACAAATTACATATTAATACAAAATAAGATAAATGAAAAGCATCTTTTTAGAAAACATTGAAAGTCATAAAAATGACATAATTAACGCAAATCGCGAATATATTTTAACTTAATAACATTTATTTCAGGTAAAATGAATACATTGATATCTATACTGTTTAGTACTATACACACTTGCGTAACTTGTTTCTTATATGCTACTGGAAATGCATTCTTTCTATTAATTTATTTTGTACTGCTATGGATTGAGACTTAATGATGCTCAATACCTATGTATCTTTACTACCTTTATTTAACATACAATGTCAGCCGTTTTATTTCTCTAACTCTGCTTATCTTATGTCGAAAATATGTGTTTAAGAATTTTATTATAACACAGATTAATAGTGTTACGAACTCAAATAAATAATGCTTTTGTGTTTAAATCAACTTACAATAAATCACTTTTTTATGCATGAATCATGTTTTTTCTTGTATTTCGAAATTATGATTTATCTTTTTTAATCCATTTATGAAACAATGAATGAAATACAATCGAAAGGCCTATACTAAAAAATGTAATAATGATTATGTTTACGATAAGTTGCCAAAGATGGTCACTAGGTAAATGCGAAAACAGAAAAAACATAGGAATAACAAAAATAAGATCTAACCAACCTAATTCTTTTAAAGCTTCGTCTAAATGATTCAAAATATTCAACTTCCTTTCGACATTTTATAATAAACTTACATTTTTTATACAAACGTATATTAATTTTGATTTCATATAAAGAACAATATCGGATTATTCAGGAATGCAACTGTTTTCAATGGATTATACACATTGTATCATATGTTAAAAAGAGAGAGGCTACCAATAAAAAGTCGATAATACTACTGAGTTTTTGGAACTTGCTTAGCTGTATGAGTGGTAATTACAACAATATCAGCATCAATTGAAACTTAATTGACCGTATCGGTGTGCTTGTTATAGCTTCCTTTTTTACTTCAGACAGCATCTCATTAAAGATACAAGATTTTAATACCTTTGACCTGTCAAGTTTTCATTCGTCCATTCCTATTATCTTCAATTTTTAATACAATAAAGAAATGTTAGGCACTTATTATTTTAGTTCGTGCATTGCCGAATCTATTAAGGTTTTAGCACACAAAATCATAAATACTACTAAAAAAGAGGTGAGAAAATGAATTCTAAAGTTATCATTTTAAAAGACGATGCTTATGAAGAAAGTAACGTATCTATAACATTTACATTAAAAAACATACGCATGGATGAAGGACTCAAAATTTATTACTTTGAGGTCATGACCCAGTTTGAAAATCAACAAATCAAAACAGAATTAGCCATTTTCAATGATGAAATTCAACATTTGAAAGACCTTGAATTTACACCACCTATAACTAAGCTCTATTTCTTAGAGCCCGATATTTCATTGACAGTCATAGAAGTTGAAAAGGACGAATTTTGTGTATACGTCAACTTAGATTCAGGTGTAAGAATGCATAATATTGCGACTGAATCAGGCATATCCGTAAGGCTCAATGTAGCGCAATCATCATTTAAGCAGTTCATCAATGAAATAGCATCAATCGAATCACACACATCATTTTTGAATGGTTAGTCTTAGCTCATTTGGTCACGCACGCAAGTAATATATTTCTTTCAATATCATCTCTATTTGTTACGATTTAATCCTGTTTACTAGCTTTGCTTATCGCTAAAAATTGGGACATTTAAAAACAGTGTATATCATAATGCTCTATTATAAAAGCAACGGTTAGTGCTTTTTCACTAACCGTTTTGATAGAACACGTGCCCTCCTTCATTATTTATATGCGTTCTGAGAGTATTGAATTACTCGACATGCATATGCCCTTTCAACTTTTTACCTTCTCTTTCAGATAATATTAAAGCACAAGCTGCATCACCTGTAATGTTAACAGCCGTACGAGACATATCGAGTAAACGATCGATGCCTAAAATAATACCAATGGCTGCTGGATTTAAACCAACTGCTGTTAACACCATCGCCAACATAATCAATCCAACACCCGGTACCCCTGCTGTACCTATCGAAGCGATAACAGCGACTGCTACGACTGTAATTAATTGTAACAATGTTAAATCCGCCCCCATTAATTGTGCGATAAAAATCGTTGCTACCCCTTGCATGATTGCAGTACCGTCCATATTTATTGTTGCCCCTAAAGGCTGAACAAAAGAAGCAATTTCAGGTCGAACTCCCATTTTTTTCGTACATTCCATAGAAACTGGAAGTGCAGCATTCGAACTCGAACCTCCAAATCCGACAGTAATAGCTGGAAAGAAACCTTTAAAAAACGCAATGGGACTCCGTTTTGCTAAAAATTTCACTGCACCACCATAAACGACAAAGAAATGGATGACTAAGGCACCTAATACAACAATAAAATAAAGACCTAATTGTTTAATCGCGCCAAAACCTGCACCTGTAAATGCATGTGCAACTAAGCCAAACGTCCCGATTGGCGCAAATACATTCATAATCATTGTAATAATATACATCAGCACATTATTAAATTGCTCAAAAAATTGATGTACGATTCGCCCTTTTTCGCCTACCATCATAATTCCGATACCAATAAAGATTGCAAAAGTGATAATTTGAAGCATATTTCCACCACTCATCGCTTCTAACGGATTTTTAGGGAAGAAATTAATGACCGTTTGATCAAATGTTTGATTCACTGGAGAATCCGCAGCAGATTTTTGACCTTCTAACTTTTTCTGATAAGCTGTTACTTCTTTACTTTTCAACAAATCTGAATGTCCTGCACCTGGCTTAACTATAAGTGCTAAACACATTGCTAAAGTGATTGCGAGTGCAGTCGTCGTTAAGAAAAATACGAGCGTTTTCAAACCAATACCGCCTAACAATTTTGGATCCCCTACACCAATGACACCGAGCACAATCGAAACAAAAACAACCGGTACAACAAGCATAAAAATTAAGTTTAAAAACACTTGACCAATTACATTAAAAATATATTGATCTGTAAAAGATACAAATTTTGCCCCTTCGTAAAAATTAAAAATTGAGCCTATCGTAATCCCTAATACTAATGCAACAATAATCTTGACTGTAAGCCCTTTAAATTTCATGATAGCCATCACCCTTATTACTTTTTACAATATTATAATCTGAAAATTGGCAATATAGCAATCATTTTTTAAATGACTAGATTTATCTTACTATTCATAGGATAATAGAAACATTGAGAATGATTTTTATTATGATTCAATATTAATTCATTGATGACAATTTTAATAGAGGTGTTGTTGTTGCAAGTAGAAAACAGGATTTCCCAAGCAAAAAAAGGCGCAACCTTAAGCATCGTCACATATACTATATTAACTTTATTAAAAGTCACATACGGTTGGCTCGCAGATAGTCGCGGTTTAACAGCGGATGGGATAAATAATGCAACAGATGTCATTAGTTCAATTGCCATCCTTATCGCTCTGCATATATCTATGAAACCAGTAGATAAAAACCATCCTTATGGGCATTATCGATCAGAATTTATCGCTTCTTTAATCGCATCCTTTATTATGTTTGCTGTGAGTATTCAAGTGATTATTACTGGTGTAAAACATTTTTATCAAGGTCAATTTCATCAGCCGAGTCAATCAGCTTTGATTGTAGGTGTAATTTCAAGTTTTCTTATGTTTGCTGTTTTCCTCTATAATCGTAACTTAGCAAAAAAAGTCAAAAGCAATGCCCTTAAAGCAGCGAGTTATGATAATTTATCAGATGCTTTAGTTTCAATAGGGACTGTTATAGGGATTCTAGGTGTATATATCGGAATTCCCATGTTAGATACACTGGCTGCAATCGTTATTGGATTATTAATCATGAAGACAAGTATCGACATCTTTAAAGAAACAGCCATAACCTTAACAGACGGGTACGACGTCGATGAACTCGAGCATATCGAGCAAATCATTTCGTCTATCCCTGGAATTAAAGAAATTAGAGATATTAAAGCTCGTAGTCACGGAGTGATGTCATTCATTGATGTGACCATTGCCGTGGAACCCGAACTAAATGTCATTGAAAGTCATCAAATATCAGATCATATTGAAACTAAGTTACAACAACAATTAGGCGAAGTCGAAACAATTGTGCATATTGAGCCGTATTTGCACTAAATATATCAGATTTAAATCTATACATTAAATAACGTCACAATATATGTACCAAAAGACAATTTTTGGAATGCATACATTGTGACGTTAATTTTGTGAAAAAATAGTCGCTATGACCATCGATTAACACAAAAATATAATTATTTCTTCAAATTTTACTCGATCGGTTTAAATGAGGTTGTTTTCCATAGCATAAATGGCCGCTTGCGTGCGGTCATTGACTTGTAATTTAGAAAAAATATGACTGACATGTGTTTTAATCGTTTTTTCAGATACAAATAATGTCTCAGCAATTTCTTTATTCGTCTTACCTTTAGCCATTTCTTTTAAAACTTCCGTTTCTCGTTTCGATAATTTATTAAGGATATGAGGCTTTGTGATAACAACATCCATCACATGTTGTGCATCTTCATGAATCACTTTCTCACCATTTAAAACACGTGTAATTGATGTCATTAATGCTTCGGGTTCAACGTCCTTCATTTCATATCCATCAGCGCCAACACGCATTGCAGACATAACATGCTCTTCATCAACATAACTCGTTAAAACCAAAATCTTAATGCGTGGAAACCCTTCTTTAATATGTTGTATTAACGTAATCCCATTCATCTCAGGCATGACTAAATCAACTAACACCAGATCGGGCTCAATTTGTTTTTCATTTAATGCATCCAATAATGATTGACCATTTCCAAAACTACCGGTCACTTCTATTTCATTTTGTGTTGATAGTAAAAATTCTAAGCCTTGACGCACAATAAAATGGTCATCAACTAATGCAATTTTAGGCATAAAAAAGCCTCCCTTTGATGTTAAAGTGGTATCTTAATTTTAATCGATGTCCCTTGACGACTGTCAATATGCATCGTTCCTTTTATCATTTTAATACGTTGCCTCATATTCGATAATCCGTGCTTATCGTAAACATCGATACGCGCAACGTCAAACCCCTTTCCTTCGTCCGAAATATCAACGGTTAGCATATCATCAGATTGATTAAGGACTACCGTAATTTTTGATGTATTGGCGTGCTTTTTCGTATTGTTCATTGCTTCTTGAATGACGCGATAAATATGTGTCTCAATTTTGTTTTCTAAGTCAATCAAACCATGAACAGTAATGTCGATTTCTAAATCGATTAGTTTCGCATAATTTTTAAGTGCGTGGACAATCCCTTGCTCTAACCCCACTGGTTTTAATTGCCAAATTAAAGCTCTCATCTCATTAACCGCATTTTGACTTGTCTGTTCAATTTGGGCAAAAGCACGTTGAGATGTTTCTTCTTCAGACATTTGCCCTGCTGCATGTGCAGTTAATTTTAAAGAAAACAACATTTGATTCACTGAGTCATGTAAATCTCGAGCCAATCGATTACGTTCATTAATACGTGCGGCCTCTTTTTCTTGGTTATTCAAGTCAATTCTTTTAATCGCTGAACCAATTTGAAAAGCGACTGATTCTAAAAGTTCTAGATCTTCATCACTGTAATGTGTTGTAAAAGGTGTCGCAACATTTAATAAACCAAATTGCTCATTGCCTGACCTTAACGGAACTGTCGCGTGATGCGTTATATTATCCGTTTCTGTACTAAATTCACGACTGGCTAAGTTAATACGAGAACAGTTAATAATGTTAGAGGCTTTCGTCAATTTTTGATTATGATAAGATTGAACACACCAACATGAACCTTCTGTCATATATTTACAATGATGATGCGTAAGTGCTGGTGGTAGCGAGCGTTGTGCTTCTAATGTATGATAACCTTCCGCATCAATAAAAAATATCCATCCCGTTGTGAAATCACTCCCCTTCACCAAAAAATCTAAAGCGCCATCAAGCATCGATTGTAATTCTGTTTCTTCATTGAGAAATTCAGCGATTTCTTTTAATAATGCTAATCGAGTTGGCTTTTCCACTTCGTGCACACCTCTCTTCCACTTTTTAAAATTTAAAATATAAGAGCGGAAAATATGTATTTAGTTTTATTATACACATACCCCTTTCCCTTTAAAAACCATCAACACTATACTGATTTATGGTATGATAGAAACAATTAAGGAGGATACTATGAAATTTTCAGTTGCTGAATCGTTTGATCAAATGTCTATCCGAGACATTTTTAAATCATTAAAACTACCTAAAAAAGAACTCCATTTGTTGAATATGTCTAAAGCCATTACTGTTAATGGTCAACCCGCACAATTTCAGCAAACCGTTTCATCGGGAGATGTCGTCTCAATCCCAGACGAGCCTGTGAAGAGTCAATATTTACCTAGTTATCGCTATGCACAAATTGTTTACGAAGATGAATATTTAGCGATTGTATATAAACCTAAAGGTGTGAAAACACATCCCAATGACTTGAAAGAAAGTAACACCTTGATGAATCATATCATCTATACTTTAAATTGTGACTACGTAGAACCTATTCATCGGCTTGACCAAGAAACAGTGGGGCTATTAATCGTTGCTAAACATCCAATTGTTAAAAAGATACTCGACCGTATGTTAGAAGACAATACAATTCACCGCATTTATAAAGCCCAAGTAAAGGCTTTATTACCAATTAAACCACAAACAATTGATATGCCGATTGGAAAAGACAAATTCCATCCGAATAAAAGACGTATTTCGAATACAGGTCAACGTGCAGTCACACATATTCTAGAATCACAAATGATCAAAGAAGGTGTATGTGAAGTCAAACTTAAACTCGATACTGGTCGTACGCATCAAATTCGTGTTCACCTTGCTGAAATAGGTCATCCTGTTTTAGGAGATCCGTTGTACAGCGATTCTAAGTTAAGACAATTACAATTAGAAAGTTATCAAATTGAATTCCAACACCCATTTACTCAACAACTCATCTCTGTCACAACGGATGATATTAAATAACGCTCAATTTTATAACATAAACATTAAAAGACTGGAACATCAATCCTAAAAACAAATTGCGCTAAGATGAATTTCACTAAAAATCATCTTAGCGCTTTATTTTGATGATAAAAGCTCGTATGAAATGATTTCCCTATCCAATGGTACACAGCCTGTAATCTTTATCTCGTTATGTATGCTCATGCGCCTCGTTATCAATATTTCTGGTACGATGATTACAAACATCTATTTTGATTCTTAGTAGCGATTTATCGAAACGTGTGGTTACCAAAGATTTTATGTCCTAGCCTCTTTGCACATTGTAAACAAAAAGAGGACAGCCTAATCACGATGATTTCTGTCCCCTTCTTTGAAAAGTTAAAGATTCACTTTTGTGTATATTATTTCCGCTTCAAATGATTTTTGACACGATTAATCCAATTTCGTTTTGATTTTACAGGTTGTCCCATTTTAATTACATTTGATTCAGCAAGTTTTACGCCATAATCTTTTGCTTCTTGCATCAAATACTCTTGTGAGTTCAACGGTTCTAAATCATTTTCAATGTAATGATAAACACCCTGCGCATCTTGATAACGTCCTTTTTGATTATCCGATAATTGAAGATTTAAAAATTCAACTAACCGCTTCGCAATTTGTTTGTTCAATATAGGGAATAAAATTTCAACCCGTTTAATCATATTGCGCGTCATCATATCAGCTGAAGACAGATAAATTTTTTCATCTCCATTATTATAGAAGTAATAGATTCGAGAATGTTCTAAAAGACGTCCAACAATGCTGACAACTTCTATGTTGTCACTAACGCCAGGTATCCCTGGTTTCAAGCAACAAATTCCACGAATGATTAATTTGACTTCTACACCTGCTTGAGACGCTTCAAATAATTTTTTAATTAACGCTTTATCAGTTAGAGAGTTCATTTTCATCATCATTTTACCATTGCCAAATTGGCGATGACTTTCTATTTCTTGATCGATACGCTCAATAAAAGAATCTCTAATTTCATAAGGCGCCACAATCAACTTATGATAGTCCGGTTTCACCGAATAACCACTTAAATAATTAAAGAAATTCATTGCATCCTCACCAATTTCAGGATCAGTTGTAATGATACCCATATCGGTATATAATTTTGCGGTTTTATCGTTGTAGTTTCCTGTTCCTAGATGAACAAACGGAACTAACTGATGATTAATTCTTTTGACAACAAGTGTGATTTTACTATGCGTTTTAAGGTGCGTCATCCCGTACATGACGTGACACCCTGCCTCTTCCAACATTTTTGCCCAATGAACATTGTTTTCTTCATCAAAGCGTGCCTTGAGCTCGACCAGAACGGTCACTTGCTTTCCATTTTCTGCAGCGTGTTTAAGCGCTTTGATAATAGGCGAATCACTACTTACACGATACAAAGTTTGTTTAATCGCTAACGTGTTAGGGTCCTCTGAAGCTTCCTTAATAAAGTCAACAATTGGATCAAATGATTCATATGGATGATGGAAGAAAATATCTCTTTTCATTGCTAATTCATAAATATTATGACGTCCGAGTGATTGCGGGATTTGTGGTGTATAAGCCGGATAAGTTAATGATTTTAATTTATGTGATAAGTGATCTACCAACTCAAAAACAAACGTCAAATCGAGTGGCCCGTCTGTGTAATAGACATCTTGCTGTTCTAGCTCTAACGTATCGATTAACCAGTCCATATTCATATCACACGGTTCACGGTTGTCTATTTCCAATCTCACCGCAGCACCACTTTTTCGTTCTTTTAGAAAGCGCTCGATTTCTATAAGTAAATCTTCTGCGCCATCTTCATGAATGGTTAAATCCGCATTTCTTGTAATTCTAAAAGTATAGGTATTCAGTATTTCATACCCTTTAAAGAGGTGACCCATGAAAAAAGAAATCAAATCTTCAACTAAGACAATATATTGTTTGCTGCCTTCATTAACTGTAATAAATCGTTTAAGAAGCGTCGGTATTTGAACGATCGCTGCATTGATTTCATTACCTGTGTCAATATCTACAAATATATTGAGTGTTTTATTATTTAATTTTGGAAACGGCCGATAAGCATCAATTCCCAACGGTGTCAGTGTTGGCAAAATGTTTGATAAAAAGATGCTTTCTAATTTTTCTTTAAGCGATTCGCTCAAAGATTCAGGTTTACTAAAATAGATATTGTGTGTTTTTAATTGTTCTACGAGCGTATTAAAACGTTCATATTGGAATTTTACATTCTGACGATTTTTCTTTTCAATTTCCTTAAGTTGCTCTTGTGGTGTGAGCTGTGTTTTATTTTCAGGTTTATCGAAGCCCATTTTAACTTGATCTTTTAAACCTGCAACACGAACCATAAAAAATTCATCTAAGTTAGAACTTGCTATGGCAATAAATTTGAGTTGCTCTATCAATGGGTTCTGATGATCGCAGGCTTCTTGCAATACTCTATAATTAAAGTCTAACCAGCTCACTTCACGATTGTTATAATACTCCGGATGATTAATATCAAAACTTCCCTTTTCAATAGTCACTTTATTTGTTCACCCCATTAATCTTCTACGAAACATCACTTCGTTTATGTTCTTAGCGTAACATAAAAATCTAAAGTCATTTTTCAAGATTTTGTAAACACAATATTAATTTTAGTTTTAAGCACTTTTTCAATATGCTTTTTCTGACGATTGGCTTGGTATGACTCGGCGATGGGTTCGCCTTTATAATAAACATTTAAATCATAAGCGTCTTTATTATGTTTTAACTCAACGCGACTCACACTATTTGTATTCGAAATATTAAGAGCATTTGTAAACTTAATCACACCACCCAATGTTTGAATCTCAGAAAGTTCATCATCACTAAACCATTTCGTCTCATCACTATATATTTTTAACAACGTTTTATTTTTATAGCTTGCTAATAGCGCAAGACGTACACGCTCCTTGTGAGATAAACCATTAATACTTGAATTGGCAATGATATAGTACGTATGTTGTGAGCTTGAATCTGCATCAATAAATTTACCGAGATAATAAATATATGCCGCTTCAAGAAAAGCTTGTTTTGATGATACCTCAAAGTTCAATTTTTTGGCTTCTGAGAGTTGATCAAGTAATGATTGTGCAAGTTTAACGCGTTGTTGTGCACCTGTTTCTTCAATTTTGTATTCGTTCGCAAGGTGTCTCAAAGCATCACTTAGCACATTAGCTTTATTAAATTCATTTTTATGCTTTTTAGCAATTTGATTCATAATAAAGCCTTCACGAATACCTTTTCTAGAGAAAGTAAATGCTTTTGCATGAATCATATCAAAAAGCACGTTAAATACAGCAACTGCCGGCAATATTATATCGACACGATCTCGGCTCAGCCCATCTAAATTTAATAATTCATCACGTGTATATTTCTTCAGTTTTTGATAAACTTCTTTCAGATCTTCATGTGCCATCGTGTAACCATGAACACCAGCAATAGGATAATTATGTCCTGCTTGATGTACACGCGCACAGTTACGTGCCGATCCTCCAATACCGATTAATTTAACCTCTTTATTTTGAATCCAATCTACTTTTTCAAATTCACCTTTCAGAAACTTCTCCATTTTTTTAATTGCATCTTTATCATTATGCTCCTTGCCTTCAAAAAACATTCTGATTAAAGTAACAACCCCAAACGGAAAACTGATGGCTTGTTTAATATTTTTATCTTCGAACAATGTCAATTCAGTAGATCCACCACCGATATCAACTGTGATCCCATTTTGAATACTTGTCGTATGGGTCACAGCATATGCACCATAAAACGCCTCATCCTCTTCAGGAATGACAATGACTTTAATACCCAGCTCTTTTTGAATTGATTTTAAAATTTGAGGTTGATTTTTAGATTGTCGTATTGCTGCAGTTGCGATAGGATATAAATGTTTAACTTTAAATTTATCTGCAACTGTTTTAAAACTGCGCAGTGCGGTCGTCAATACATCAATACCTTCTTGTGTCATATTCTGATCATCGTCCAAATATTGACTTAACCTTGCAGGTGTTTTAATGTTTTGAATTTCATTTAACCCTGTACGTTCATCATATTGAAAAATAACCAAGCGAATCGTATTCGAACCAATATCTATTAAACCGTTTCGTTCCATGCTTTAAAAATGCCTCCAAACTATTTAGGATGAACCATGTTTTCGGGTTTAATCCATTCATCAAATTGCGCTTCTGTTAAATGTCCGGATTGAATTGCTGCTTCTTTTAATGTCAAACCTTCTTTATGTGCTTTCTTAGCAATGGCTGCTGCATTCTCATAACCGATATGAGGATTTAAAGCAGTTACAAGCATTAATGAACGGTTAAGATAATCATCAATATGTGATTCAATCGGTTCAATTCCTACTGCACAATTATCATTAAACGTGTTCATTCCATCTGCTAATAAATAAATAGATTGTAATGTATTATGCAAAATCACAGGTTTGAAAACGTTTAGTTCAAAGTTACCTTGTGAACTTGAAATACCTACTACAGTATCATTACCCATGACTTGAACAGCCACCATAGTCAACATTTCACATTGTGTTGGATTAACTTTACCCGGCATAATGGAAGAGCCTGGTTCATTTTCAGGAATAGAAATCTCTGCTAATCCTGCACGTGGGCCTGAAGCTAACCATCTAATGTCGTTGGCAATTTTCATTAAATCAGCAGCTAAGGCTTTAAGTGTACCGTGCAATTGAACAACTTCATCGTGTGCTGTTAAAGCATGGAATTTATTTTCAGAAGAAACAAACGAATAGCCTGTATTTTCTGAAATATAAGCGGCTACTTTATTACCGAATTCTGGATGTGCATTAATACCTGTACCAACTGCAGTACCACCAATCGCTAAATTGAGAATATGTTTTTTAGATTCTGCTAATAAATTGTCACATACCTCTAACATATAGCGCCATCCACTCACTTCTTGACCGAGTGTAATAGGTGTAGCATCTTGTAAGTGGGTACGTCCGATTTTAATAATATCTTTAAATGCTTGTTCTTTTTGATAGAAAGTATCTCTTAAGCGCTTTATTGCTGGTTCTAATTGCGTCTCTACTTGATGATATAAAGCAACATGCATGGCAGTTGGAAAAGTATCGTTAGAACTTTGAGATTTGTTCACATCATCATTAGGATGTATTTTTTCATCGATGCCTTTAGACGCTAAATATTCATTTGCAACGTGGCTTACGACTTCGTTAACATTCATATTGCTTTGCGTGCCGCTTCCTGTCTGCCATACTACTAATGGGAAATGTTCATCTAACTCACCCTTTAATATACGTTCACAAGCATAAATAATGGCATCTTTTTTAGCATCACTGAGTTTTCCTAATTCATGGTTTGCAAGTGCCGCTGCACGTTTTAATTGTGCAAAACCATATATCACTTCGATAGGCATCTTCTCTTTACCTACTGGAAAATTTTGCTTACTACGTTGTGTTTGCGCACCCCAATATTTATCTGCTGGCACTTCAATTTCACCAAATGTATCGTGTTCAATTCTTACTGACATTGATCTCGCTCCCCTTTAATTAGAATGTTATTCTTCAATTAAATTATAGCATTAATTGAAATGCCCATTCAATTCTGTTTCTAAGATAAAACAAAAAAGTAGTTTGCGCAGCGTTTAATAGAATTAACGCGTAACAGACTACTTTTTTAAGGATGACGAAATAAGTAAGGCTTATGCCTTGTCTTCTTTATTATGATTAAGAAATTTAATTTTTACAGCTTGAACAATAGCAATTGCAGATAATAAATATAAAATCAATCCAACCACCATTGTTATTGGACTAAGGTCGATTAATAGCCCCCAAAAACCTTGTAATTGTTGATAAAAGTCAGCAAGATATAGCGTCAATGCCACAGTAATCGCAATACAGCAAATCACACTAATAACAATACCTTTTTGATTTGCTCTTACAAAAGTTTGCGCACTGGCAGCGCGGTCATCAATAAGACCATCGGATAGATTGAGTTGGAGTTGAACAACTTTGAACAACACAGGTAAATATAAAGTTCCTAAAGCAAGTGGAAATGCTTTAATAGACAATAGATTAATGATTGTTGATAATATGAGTAGCAATCCCCATTTACGATATAATTTCATGTATGTCACCTTTCAAATTTTTCTATAGACGCCCTTATTTTATCATATTTTATTACAGCTCAACGACAAAACAAGGCGAAAGTTTACAATCAACTTTCGCCCTGTTTTCCATCTTATAAAGACAATATGTGTAAATTTGATTAAAAGATTACTTATCTGATCGAATATCAGCATCATGATCTTGATTTAATTTATCTTGATCATTTTTTTCTGAGATTTGTTCCATCTCTTTGCCCAATTCAACGACATCATCAAAACCTTCTACCATTTCATTTTCATATTGTTTTCGATCTTCTTTCATTAAATTGCCACCTCTAATTTATGCATATAATGAAGTAAAATAGGCTCTAACATCATCTGGTAAACCTTGTGCAGCCGCTTCATCAAGGACAATAGTCACCATACGATGTGTTTTTAATGTTGACGGTATAAAGCTCGTATTACCATTTTCTTCATATAATTTTTGAACTTGTGCCGCTTTATTTGAGCCTGTGACTACAACAATGATTTCACGCGCTGGCATTACGGCATCATTCATTGGTAACCCAATTTGTCCGTTTTCATCAATAGTTAATATTTGTAACGTTAATTTCCCTTTATTATCTTTCGTTTTAGCATGATGCGCAATAAATGATTCTACATTGTCATCATCTGGAACTTCGTGCACTTGTTTCTCTGGTACGCCTAATGATTTAAAAAATGACGCTTGCTTATCATAGTCCAAGATATGAATTTGACTAAAGTCGACACTATGATGATCAACATCTTGTTTTAAATAATCTAAAACTGGCGCTTGGTCTTCATTTAAATGGACACCTACAATTGAGGTAGGATTATTATTAAGCTGTTTTCTTAAGATATCTGCTGTATATGTTGCCACTGTTTCTGCATCTTTAAATACTTTAAAATTCATTGCCATTATCTTACACTCCTCTATTGTCCTTACTAGTCTATAACATTAATACCTACATACCCATTTTATCAATATATTAAAACATCATTCATTAGGCATTATGCTGACTCATGTTCACTTTCAATTATAACCTTTTTAGTAATTAAATTCTTGTGATAGCTGTCTTATCATGTTGATTGACAGAACTATTGTAAATTCGGATAATTTTGTTGTCTCAATGCCTCATATACTAAAATAGCAGCTGTATTCGATAGATTCAGTGCACGGACATTTTCATTCATCGGAATACGTAAAGCTGTACTTTCATATTTTTCTTTGACCCAATCCGGTAAGCCCGTTGTTTCTTTTCCAAATATGAAATAATAATCCTCATTAGGATCTGAAAAATCTTGTGAGGTATGATTTTTCGAACCAAATTTAGTGAGTAAGAAATACTGCCCCGCTGTTTGTTCGAAAAATGATTCAATATTATCATAATATGTAATTGAAACATATTTCCAATAATCTAAACCTGCACGTTTTAACATTTTGTCATCTGTGCTAAAACCTAATGGTCGAATTAAGTGTAATTTTGTATCTGTTGCTGCACATGTACGTGCAATATTTCCTGTATTTGCAGGTATTTCTGGTTGGTATAATACGACATGAATTGACATTATCCATCTCTCCTCATTTCTAAGCCTTTTAACATTTCAACTTGTACTTCTTCATCTTCATTTTCATAGTGTGCCATAATATAAGATTTGGCTAAATCGCCTTGAATTTGACCAATCGCCCAAAAAGCAGTTGCTCGAATAAGCGGTCTCGGATCATTTTCTGCGACCTCTTTTAAATCTGGAATCGCATCCTCTTCTTTAAAATGTGCTAATGCTATAATGGCATTACGTTGGATAGGTTTTTTGCCACGCCAAGCACCTGCAAGATGACCAAACGTATTTTTAAATGTTTTATTATTCATTTTCAATAACGGTACTAATCTTGGTTTTAAAATTTCTGGTTCTAATATAATATCATCTTGCTCAATATTAATCCCTCTATTTTTAGGGCAAACCTGCTGACAAGTGTCACAGCCGTATAAACGATTTCCAATTTTATAACGATATTCATCGGGCAAATAGCCTTTCGTTTGTGTTAAAAAACTAATACATTTTTGACTGTTTAATTGACCATCACCAACAAGTGCGCCAGTTGGACAACGATCGACACATATTGTACAATCGCCACAACTCTCCATGATTGGATCATCAGGAGGAAATGGGATATTCACTAACATTTCACCTAAATAGGTCCACGTTCCTAAATCGGGATGAATCACAAAACCATTTCTACCTACAAATCCTAATCCTGCACGTTCAGCAACAGCTCTATCAGATAAAACACCCGTATCTACCATAGACATCATTTCTGCATCGGGCACTTTAGCTTGGATAAATGTGGCTAACTTATCTAAACGCTTTCGCATAATGGTATGATAATCTTGTCCCCAAGAGGCCCGCGCAAACATACCACGTCGGTCTCCGCGAATACTTTTAGGCGCATTTTTTAGTTTGTTTGGATATCCTACTGAGATGGCAATAATAGATTTTGCTGTGGGTAATGATAACTTAGGCTCTGTTCTTAAAGCGATATCTGATTCTTCAAATCCAGATGCATACCCTTTCGCATGGTAATCCACTAATTTTTGCTTCAACTCATCAAACGGATCAGCTGTCGTAAAACCGATACGATTAATACCTATACTGTAGGCATATTCTATTATTTCTTCTTTTAATTGTAAGACATCCATAAACTCACCCCTTAAAAGTCACCACACTATTTTAACATATCTTTCTAGACCTGCGTTGTAATTCATTCAAGTTCTTTTTATTCGAATAAGCACAAAATAATAAAGAATGGCGTGCATACTCACCCATTGTTAGGTTATTGTCATTGCTTACGCCATTCAAATTATTTATACATCATTATTTAACTAATACACGTTTTAAAAAGTTTTGCGTCCGTTGATGTTGCGGATTTTCAAAAACTTCATGAGAAGGTCCATCTTCAACAATATGGCCATCCGCCATGAATATCACACGATCACTCACGTTTTTGGCAAAGTCCATTTCGTGTGTTACAACCACCATAGTCATCCCTTCTTTTGCTAAAGATTTCATTACAGCCAACACTTCCCCGACAACTTCGGGATCAAGCGCTGATGTAGGTTCATCAAACAATAAAACATCAGGATTCATAGCAAGTGCACGTGCAATCGCAACCCTTTGCTTCTGTCCGCCAGACAATTGATTCGGATAGGCCTCAGCTTTATCTTTAAGACCAACTTTGTCTAATAAATCGAGCGCATGGGCCTTTAAAAATGCTTTGTCGCTTTTTTTCAATAAACTTGGGGCTAAAATAATATTATCAATTACTTTCTTATGCGGGAATAAATTAAAATTTTGGAAAACCATTCCCATTTTTTGACGTAGTTCATCAACTTTCGTCCCTTTTTCCGTTAAATCTCTTCCTTCAAAAATGACACTTCCTTTTGTAGGAACTTCTAATAAATTCATACAGCGTAATAAAGTACTTTTACCACTACCAGAGGGCCCGATAATAGCAACGACTTCCCCCTTATGAACCTCCATATCGATCTGTGCTAAAACTTCATTGTTTCCAAACGTTTTATTTAATTGTTTAATTTTAATCACTGACTCTCATTCTCCCTTCAACAAAATACATCAAACGTGAAAGTGTGAACGTTAATACAAAATATAATACAGCTGCAATGAGTAACGGTGTAAATGGATCAAATGAGGCACCTTGTACCACTTGTGCATTGAACATAATTTCACTAACACCAATAACGGATACGATTGATGATTCTTTGATTACAGTTACAAATTCATTCCCTAAAGCAGGTAGAATATTTTTAATCGCTTGTGGCATAATCACTGTTTTCATCGTTTGAGCGTAACTCAAACCTAAACTTCTCGCCGCTTCCGTTTGACCTTTATCAACAGCATTAATACCAGCACGTATAATTTCTGCAATATAAGCAGAACAATTTATGACTAAAGCTACGGCACCACATATAAAAGCGGAAATATCGAGACCCAAAACTGCAGTCGTACCGAAAAACACTAAAAATACTTGTACAAGTAAAGGGGTTCCCCGTAAAAACTCAATGTAAAAAGAAGCAATCCATTTTAATGGCTTGATTGAACTAATTTTCATTAATGCAATGATTGCGCCTAAAACTGCCCCTAAGATTACACCGATGATTGAAATCAAAATTGTACTTTTTAAACCAGTTACAAAAAATGTACCGTATTTAGAAAAAAAGTTACCATCATTTTGCATCGCATCCGCAGCTATTTTCTCGTATTTTGGCATTAGATGTTGATCTTTTACATCTGCAATTGTTTGATTAACCTTATCCATTAACTCCGGAGAATGTTTAGGTATCGCAATAGCTGTAGGTTTGTCAGAATCCGCAAATGATGCGTTAGAAAAAGTAAGGTCATCATTTTGTGTTAAATAAGCTTTGCCGACAGCACTGTCCATAACAATTGCATCTACTTTATTACTCTTTAATGATAAAATAACTTCTGGTAATCGTGTTAAAGATTGAATATCGGCATCTTCAATTTCATTTTTTGCTAACTCTTCTTGCGTCGTTTGTTTTTGGACTCCAATTCTCTTCCCTTTTAAATCATCCAAAGTTTGATAATGTGCTTTATCCTTTTTACGAATAACTACTTTTTGCTGAACAGTCATGTAGTTATCTGAAAAATCAACTTCTTTTTTACGCTCATCCGTCGGCGTCATACCCGAAATAATCATGTCGATTTTTCCTGTTTTTATAGCCCCTAATAAACTATCAAATTGCATATTCACAATTTTCAATTTAACACCATTATCCTTGGCAATTTTTTTCGCAAGTTCAATATCGATACCTGCATATTCCCTCTCACCATGAACTGTTCTTTCAAATTCCATTGGTGCATAATCTGCTGAAAGTCCAACCTTCAAAACACCTCTTTTTTTAATGACTTGCCATTGATCCTCGCTTGCAGCTTTTGATACGTGCACAAGAGGCGATTGACATATAAGTAACACAACTATAAATAGTGCTGTAATCAGCTTCCCCAAATACTTCATCTCAGGACCTCCTTTTAAATTTATTCATTATTATACATATTTACGTATGTTTATGCAATAACAAATTTTAAGAACGCACAGTTTATAGTGAGGTCACTAGCTTATGTGATTTTTGTATACATTCCCGTCTTATTATTAAAAGTCAATTGGGTGATAATTGTGGGAAATTCATAAAAAATGAACAAAAAACTATCGTATTGCAGTAAGAAAGTAAAGAAAAATAGAAAGTAAAAAAGACTGAGATTACGTCCTATATGACGATAACTCAGTCTCTCTAATTATATTGCACTATATGTATTTGTTTATGTATTCCATAAAGAATAGTGTTTATTGTTTCGGAATCTCAAAACGATAAATATCATCACGATAACCTGGTAAAATATTTTTACACACTTGATGAACAAACCACGCGACCGTAAATGGAACAATAAAATAACCAAATAGGAGTAAAATCATATTCATTGTTGGATCTCCATCCATACGGTTAAATGCATTAATCGGACCTACAAATCCAGAGTAACCAAATCCCGCAGACATAGGTGTTCCTTTAATACCAATAAGGTAGGTAATTAGTCCTGAAACGATGCCGTTTATTGTAAGAGGAATCATAATAATTGGATGTTTGAAATAAACAGGAATCATCATTTTTGTAGCACCAATAATAAGAACAACGAGAACACCTGCTTTATTCACACGCAATGAACCAACCAAAAATGTCATACTCGCAGCAACAATGCCCATATTGCCTGCCCCACTCGCTAAGCCACTCAACGATACCGCCGTCGCTATAGCAACAAGAGAAATGGGCGTCACCATTAATAACGCAAAGGTTACTGCAATAAGAATACTCATTATAAGCGGGTTTAGCTCCGTAAAAGTTTGAATCATTTTACCTAAAGCACCTGTAATACGGCTTATATAAGGCAGTGTTAATAGACCGACAATACCTGAAAATACAGGAATCATAATAGGTAAAATAATCATATCGAGTGAGCCAAATTTGCCGTCTAACACTTTAAATAAGAAACAAGTGAGCATTACGATCAACATGACATTAATAATGTCCCCAACACCTTGTAAAATAAAATGACTCCCTTTAAATTGAATGACACCCGAGCCAATCATTGCTGAAGTACCAGTAAATACAACACCTGATCCAGAATATTTAAACGCATGTGCAGCCAGTGCACCAATAATAAATGGCATAAACGACTGAATCACGGTCACAATTTGGTGGAGTTGCTCAAGGAGGGGCTGACCTTCTTTAAAAAAATTAAGCAATTCACCTAAAAATGCATTTGGTAATAATGCTATAACCACACCTGCTGCAACAGCATTTAAAATCACACTGAAGAAAGACTTGTTACTTGTTTTTTCTTTTGAAGTCACTTGTTGTGTCCTCCTCTATTAAGAATAGCTTTATCATAATATAAGATAAAAAATGAAACAATATGTAAACATAGAATTTAAATCATTTTTTGTATTATAAATTTTCTAAAAGTCATTTCATCATCAACTATAAAGCTCATAAAGTTTAATACTCTACTAAAATTTATCATTATATAAACCCGGTACCCATAATGAAGTGCACATTTGTGCCCTTTCAAAATAACTATATAGTTTGAATCATTTCATTATGAATTTAACTATCCTCAATGATTTTCAAATGATCATTACAATTCTAGTATAATTCTATTTTATTCCCTTTAACAATAGATATGTAGAGAATGAGACTAAAACAAATTCAATTTAATTTTATCGTCTGAGCGTGATTACAATAAGCGTATAAAAAACAAGAAAAAAGAATAGGAAGCTAATTCAACTTCAATTCGATTTATTATAGAGCTGTGCTTTTGTATTGATACACACTAGAGTTATCAAAAAGAAGTTAAGCAAATCCATTTACTTAACTTTTTCTTTAATGTAGAACCAAACTTTTAATATATTCACAGACGCATCATTTTATGTATGAAACTTTCTGTAAGTCATCCCAAAAAAGAGATTAAGCAACATGATGCTGCTTAACCTCTATATTGCGATAATCAATCCTATTTAAGAGAGCCAAATAAAGGAGCTTCATCAGTTTGATATTAAACTGGATTCTCAGTTAAAAACAGGCAATATAAAAAGCCCCTAAATACAACGTTTAAGGGCTTTATTCGATACCGGTGGTCGGGGTCGAACCGACACGTCTGTGAAGACACGGGATTTTGAGTCCCGCGCGTCTGCCAATTCCGCCACACCGGCATAATCTAAAAAAATCCAATACTACTATTGGAAAATGGAGCGGAAGATAGGACTTGCACCTATACCTCTTTCCGGGAAGGAAAGTGTTCTAGAATTGAACTACTCCCGCATGATATGCAATTGTTATTTTAAATAATGGAGCGGAAGATAGGACTTACACCTATACCTCTTTCCGGGAAGGAAAGTGTTCTAAAAATTGAACTACTCCCGCATATGTCATATCAATGGAGGCGGCAACCGGATTTGAACCGGTGAATAGAGGTTTTGCAGACCTCGGCCTTACCACTTGGCTATGCCGCCAAAAGTAACTGGGCTAGCTGGATTCGAACCAGCGCGTGACGGAGTCAAAGTCCGTTGCCTTACCGCTTGGCTATAGCCCATTAATTTTAAATAAAGGGCGGTTGATGGGAATCGAACCCACGAGTGTCGGAACCACAATCCGATGCGTTAACCACTTCGCCACAACCGCCATGGCAGGGGCAGTAGGAATCGAACCCACATCAAAGGTTTTGGAGACCTCTATTCTACCGTTGAACTATGCCCCTATTGATATGGTGGAGGGGGGCAGATTCGAAC
Organism: Staphylococcus coagulans; assembly: GCF_022557135.1. Classification (NCBI taxonomy): domain Bacteria; kingdom Bacillati; phylum Bacillota; class Bacilli; order Caryophanales; family Staphylococcaceae; genus Staphylococcus; species Staphylococcus coagulans. The sequence continues at coordinate 1,012,977 of NZ_CP092966.1, read as the reverse complement.
TGCCGAACCCGAAGGAGCGGATTTACAGTCCGCCGCGTTTAGCCACTTCGCTACCCCTCCAAGACATAATGCCGGCCAGAGGACTTGAACCCCCAACCTACTGATTACAAGTCAGTTGCTCTACCAATTGAGCTAGGCCGGCAAAAAGTGGTTCAGGACGGAATCGAACCGCCGACACAAGGATTTTCAGTCCTTTGCTCTACCGACTGAGCTACTGAACCATATTACAAATGGCGGTCCCGACGGGAATCGAACCCGCGATCTCCTGCGTGACAGGCAGGCGTGTTAAACCGCTCCACTACGGGACCTTTAAAAATAATTGCGGGAGGCGGATTTGAACCACCGACCTTCGGGTTATGAGCCCGACGAGCTACCGAACTGCTCCATCCCGCGGTAATAATATTTATAATGGCGGAGGAAGAGGGATTCGAACCCCCGCGAGCCGTTAAGCCCCTGTCGGTTTTCAAGACCGATCCCTTCAGCCAGACTTGGGTATTCCTCCTAATTATATGGACCTTGCAGGACTCGAACCTGCGACCGAACGGTTATGAGCCGTTAGCTCTAACCAACTGAGCTAAAGGTCCTAATAATATTCAACTAAGATTAGTGGCGGCGGAGGGGATCGAACCCCCGACCTCACGGGTATGAACCGTACGCTCTAGCCAGCTGAGCTACGCCGCCGTATATAGTTGTTACAATATTGAATTAAAATATGGTGGAGACTAGCGGGATCGAACCGCTGACCTCCTGCGTGCAAAGCAGGCGCTCTCCCAGCTGAGCTAAGCCCCCATAATAAATGATGATAAATCGGGAAGACAGGATTTGAACCTGCGACCCCTTGGTCCCAAACCAAGTGCTCTACCAAGCTGAGCTACTTCCCGGAAGGTATGTAGCGCGCCCGATAGGAGTCGAACCCATAACCTTTTGATCCGTAGTCAAACGCTCTATCCAGTTGAGCTACGGGCGCATATTGCAATAATGGTGCCGAGGACCGGAATCGAACCGGTACGGTGATCTCTCACCGCAGGATTTTAAGTCCTGTGCGTCTGCCAGTTCCGCCACCCCGGCAAAACAATGGAGCAGAAGACGGGATTCGAACCCGCGACCCCAACCTTGGCAAGGTTGTATTCTACCGCTGAACTACTTCTGCATATGCGGGTGAAGGGAGTCGAACCCCCACGCCGTAAGGCGCTAGATCCTAAGTCTAGTGCGTCTGCCAATTCCGCCACACCCGCTAATGGTGAGCCATAGAGGATTCGAACCTCTGACCCTCTGATTAAAAGTCAGATGCTCTACCAACTGAGCTAATGGCTCTAAATGGTGCCGGCCAGAGGACTTGAACCCCCAACCTACTGATTACAAGTCAGTTGCTCTACCAGTTGAGCTAGGCCGGCTACTCTATTTAATTAAATGGTGGAGAATGACGGGTTCGAACCGCCGACCCTCTGCTTGTAAGGCAGATGCTCTCCCAGCTGAGCTAATTCTCCTGTTATGTAAAATTAACCTGGCACCGTCCTACTCTCGCGGAACGTCAGC
>NZ_CP092966.1:966184-1011341 GCF_022557135.1 Staphylococcus coagulans | reverse complement strand
CAAAGTACGTTGAAGTACTCAAATTATCGGAATTAACGTTGACATATTGTCATTCAGTTTTCAATGTTCATTTTTACCGTTACAAGAATCAATTATACTTTAAATATTTTGTTGTGTCAACAATTATTTAAAAGTTTTTTTAATTCTTTGTTAATAAGTTGTTGTCTTTCATTCAACATTTATTATCTTATATTGTTATCAGAGAAGATTCAAGCGTTAATTTTACACTTTTAAAACCTGATTTACAAAGTAAAGTTAATTTAAATATTGTTTGCTCGAAACGACTTTTATATCTTATCAAGCAGAATGAAATACGTCAACAGAAAATAGAGATGTTTATTAATAAATATTACTATCATTTTGTAAACTGACGCGTTAAGAGAGAATTTTATATCTTTGCATAAGAAAAACGTGGTTTAAGGATGGATAATATGCCCCTAACTTTCACATAAAAGGTCTCACTTTATTAAAAAGAGGATTGACTTCTACTTACTCATGAACATTTTTGTATCTGAAAGTCTGCACTGCGAAAGTAATAATAGGATTATGGAAGCCATCAATAAAAAAGACGCATTTAATGAAAGGATAAGTCACGTACCCTATCATTAAATGCGTTTGAAAGTTTCTATGATTCTTTTTTCTTTTCTTCAGCTTCTTTACATGATTGACAAATTCCATATATTTCCATTCGATGGTGTGTTACATCGAAATGTGTGACATGCTGCGCAAGTTGTTCAACTTCATGCAATAGCGGATAATGAAAGTCAACGATTTTCCCACATTTTTCACATATCACATGATAGTGGTTTTGTGTATCGAAATCAAAACGACTAGATGCATCACCGTATGTGAGCTCTTTGACTATACCTGTTTTCTTAAAAACTTTAAGATTATTGTAGATTGTAGCTACACTAATATTTGGAAAATCAGGCGATAATGCTTGATAAATTTCATCAGCAGTTGGATGTGAATGTGCTTTAATTAGGAAATTCAATATTGCTTGACGTTGTGGTGTAATACGAACGCCTGCTTTTCGTAAAGACGCTATTGACTCTTGTAATTGATGTTCATGAGATTCCAATTCAGCAGCCATTAGTTTCACCCGTCTCTCTAGTTAATAATAATTCTTACTTAATAACAATATAAAGGTTAAAGACTGCTTATGTCAATGGATATGTTAATATCCTTTATTCACATCAACTACATTCTCATTAACTTCACCGTTATTGAGAAAATTTTCTAAATTATTTAAAAATATGTCTGTTGCTTGTTTTTTATTGTCATCACGATTTCCTGAAATATGCGCTGTAATATAAACATTATCAAGATCATATAGTTTAGATGTAGCTTCTAATGGTTCTTTGTCAAATACATCCAAATAAGCTTTTCTAATCTCATGTTCTTTTAAACTATCTACTAAAACCGCTTCTTTTGTAATTGTTCCCCTCCCAATATTGATGAATAAAGTATGTTGATTCATCGCTTGGAAGTCTTCACGTTTTAATAAATGATAGGTTTCCTCAGTCTCTGGTAATAAGTTGACTATAATATCAGCTGATGAATAAATCTCTTGGCGTCGAGCTAACGGGTATGTTCGATCAAAATAGTCAGCCTCATGGCCAGTCGTATTAAGTCCTATAGTCTCCATACCTAAAACTTTAGCAACTTGTGCCGCTCTCTGAGGTATTTTACCAGTACCTAAAAAAAGAATACGTTGTTCACTGACAGATGGTGTCACACGTTTATGATTGTAGATTCTTTCCTGTTGCTCACTATAAGCTTCTTTCAGTTCTTTATAGTCATCTAAAATATAAGCAAATAAAAATTCCGTCAATTGTTGTGCATGGACACCCCCTGCGTTCGTAAGTGTAATACCTCTTTCATTCAAAGTTTCAAACGGTAGCGTATTGACACCCGTTGCATACCATGCAATCCATTTTAAATTTGGTGCCTTTTCTATAAATGTTTGATTTACTTCTGCGTGGTAAGTAATTAATACATCCATTTCTTTTTGAATATCATGAGGTAATTCTGATGGGTGCTTATAAAAATGAAATATCACATCTGGGTAAGCTTCTTTTAGACGCAATTCTTGATCATCTAATCGCATTAAACTGACAACAATCATATATACATCACCCTTCTAATATAGCTTTTAATTGTTCCATCTGTTCCTTAACTTTAACTTTTTCAATTACATCTAAAACTTTACCGTCCTCGTCAATCACAAACGTCGTTCTAACAATTCCCATAGATTCTTTGCCAAAAGATTTCTTTAATTGATATACACCCACTGCTTCAGATAATTGATAGTCTTCATCTACAAGTAAGTCAAAATTCAAATCATGTTTTTGAACAAAATTTTGATGTTTTCGTTTGGAATCACCACTAATACCATAAACTTTGACATTCAAATCATTAAAATAGCTTAAATTATCTCTAAAGTCACATGCTTCTGTTGTACACGTCGGTGTGTTATCACGAGGATAAAAATAAAGCACTGCTTTTTGACCTTTTAATGTGTCATTTGTAATCCATTCCTCATTTTGTGTTTCTAATTTAAATTCTGGAAATTGGTCGCCTTTTTTTAACATCACAATCCCTCTTTCTAATAACGTTTAATTTTATGATACGATAAGAGGTGAAAATATTAAATTAAAAGAGGTTGGTTAAATATGAAATTTACATTAAGTGAAGCACTTCAGAAACAATCTGATGAATATATATTAGGCGGTGTGAACTCCCCTTCCCGTTCTTATAAAGCAGTGGGCGGTGGCGCACCTGTTGTCATGAAGTCTGGTAAAGGTGCATATCTCTACGATGTGGATGGTAACCAATATATTGATTATTTACAGGCATACGGCCCAATTATCACAGGACATGCACATCCTCATATTACGAAAGCAATTCAAGAACAAGCTGCGCTTGGCGTATTATATGGAACACCGACAGAATTAGAAATTGATTTTGCACGTAAATTACGTGACGCAATCCCTTCTTTAGAAAAAATACGTTTTGTCAATTCTGGTACAGAGGCCGTGATGACAACAATACGTGTCGCAAGAGCTTATACAAAACGAGATAAAATCATTAAATTTGCTGGTTGTTATCATGGACATTCAGATTTAGTCCTAGTGGCTGCAGGAAGTGGACCATCTCAACTCGGTTCTCCTGATTCAGCAGGTGTACCAAAAAGTGTCGCACAAGAAGTGATTACCGTACCTTTTAATAATGTTGATGCCTTTAAGGAAGCAATGGCACATTGGGGCGATCAAGTTGCAGGTGTACTTGTAGAACCGATTGTCGGCAATTTCGGTATGGTTGAGCCGCAACCAGGTTTTTTAGAAGAAGTGAATCGTATCACACATGAACATGGTGGTCTTGTTATCTATGACGAAGTGATTACTGCTTTTCGTTTCCATTATGGCGCTGCACAAGATTTATTAGGCGTTTATCCAGACTTAACGGCATTCGGTAAAATTATCGGTGGCGGTCTACCGATTGGTGGTTATGGTGGCCGTCAAGATATCATGGAACAAGTTGCACCATTAGGACCTGCTTATCAAGCGGGTACAATGGCAGGTAATCCATTATCAATGAAAGCAGGTATTGCATTATTAGAAGTGTTAGAACAAGACGGCGTATATGAAAAGCTTGATCAACTTGGTAAAAGACTGGAAGAAGGCTTACAAGCAGCAATTGATAAATATAATATAAAAGCTACAATTAATCGAATTCGAGGTGCGTTAACAGTCTACTTTACAGATGAAAAAGTAACGCATTATGACCAAGCAGATGCTTCTAATGGCGAACAGTTCGGTAAATTTTTCAAACTTATGCTCAATCAAGGCATCAATTTAGCACCTTCTAAATATGAGGCTTGGTTCTTAACAACAGAACACACAGAAGCTGATATCGATAAAACAATAGCTGCTGCTGATTATGCGTTCAGCCAATTGTAAACTTCTATATTGAAAAATGCGTTACAACAGTGTATAACATGATTAAACATATTCAATATTAATTGAAATATAACATAAAGGAGCGCGATGACTTGAAACTGGGAGCTCGAATATTAAAAACCGGTATCGCCATTATACTTGCGGTTTCAATTGCTTCATTGTTACCCGGATCAACAGGCATGGTGACTGTAGCAGGCATTGCAGCGGTTGTTGCGATGCAGCCTAGTGTCTATCGTACTTTCAAAACAATTGTTGACCAATTTCAAGGTAATGTGATTGGCGCATTACTCGCTGTAACGATGGTTACGATATTTGGTAACAATGTCATCATTATGGGTGCGACAGTGATTTTGCTCATTGCTTTGCTTTTTAGAATGAACATTGCACACGTTGCAACTTTAGCTACAGTCACTGCCCTAGTCATTATGGGGCAACACAATGGATCGTTTTATATATCCGCATTTTATCGTTTTTCACTTGTCATGATTGGTGTCATCAGTTCTTTTATCGTCAATTTAACATTTTTACCTCCGAAATTTGAGACAAAAATTTATTATAATTCATTAAACATTTCAACAGATATTTTCAAATGGTTTAATTTAGTCCTAAATGATGCAACGGAGTTTAATCATGTAAAGCAAGATTTGGAACATTTACGACAAAGAATCGTAAAACTAGAACAATTTTTAGAGTTTTATAAAGAGGAACGCGCTTTTACAAAAAAACAGGTCTTTGCTCAAACACGTAAGAAAATTTTATTTAAAGAGATTGTGTTATCGACACGTGATGCTTATGATGTTTTACGTCGCATGAATCGATATCAAAATGACCTTGTCCATCTCACTCATTCGTTGCTACTTCAAATTAAGTTAGAGATTGACGAGCTAACACAGTTTCATGAGCAAATATTAATTAGTATTACTAAAAAAGCAAAATTTGACGTCTCGCACGATCAGCAATTTGTACCCAATCCTCTCAAAAAAGATATTATGACAGCATTTCAAGAGGAAGTGATTCATAATCCGAATCCTTGTGGGTTCTCTTATGCGAATATTATGCATATCATCTCTTCATTAGAAGAATATCGTTATAATCTGGAACATTTAGATCGACTGCGTGTTAGTTATTTTAAATATCATGCGACAGATCCGGATATTGATATTATTGAAGAGGACTTTGACTTATAAAAAGACATTGCCTGTTTTATTATGAACGGCGTTAAAAAAGACGGCTAAGCACATCAACACTTTAATGTGAGATGAGATAGGCCGTCTTTTTATTTTTACTCCATCAAACTGTCATTGACCAGTTTGAGTTGATAACGTTTAATAGTATCCAATTGTCCATTTTGATGTTTAATCGTAACATGTCTCGGTCCGATTTCTGTAGGGCTTTCGACGCCAACTGCTGCAGCAATATTAAACAAGCCCTCATGCAAACTCGTAATATAATTAACAACACGATATTGTTTTTCATCTACCACTAAGGCGCGTTCTTTCTTTGCATCTGTTGTCGCTACACCTGCGGGACAAGTATTTTTATGACATTGTTTACTCATAATACATCCGACACTGATCATCATCGCTCTTGCAACATTAACTAGATCTGCCCCTAATGCTAAAGCAATAGCATTTTTATCTGGTGTTATTAATTTTCCAGAAGCAAATATTTTGATACGTTCTCTAATCCCATGCGTTTTAAGCAACCCGTCTATGATTGGTAAAGATGTAAATAAAGGTAATCCTACACCATCTTGCAATTCTTGAAAAGATGCGCCAGTACCCCCTTCACCTCCATCTATCGTAATAAAGTCAGGATAAATGTCTAAATGTTTCATCGTTTCAATGAGTGTTACAAATTCATTTGCATGACCTAATACCATTTTAAATCCTACAGGTTTTTGGCCTAACTGACGTAATTCTTCTAGCCATTCTAATAAATCTTTAGCATTTTGTATAAATTCAAAGCGGTTAGGTGAATCGATTGTTTCATATGGCTTAAGTCTTCTAATTTTAGCAATCTCTTCTGTTACTTTTTTACCTTCAATATGTCCTCCTCTTGTTTTAGCACCTTGAGCCAGTTTAATTTCAAAAGCTTTTACTTGATCTTTTTTGGCAATTTCAACAAATGCTTTTGAATCAAATTGACCTTGCTCATTTCTAACACCAAATAGTCCTGGCCCAATTTGAAAAATAATATCCGCTTCCCCTTTTAAATGATGTGGGGAAAGTCCGCCTTCACCTGTGTTCATCCATGTGTTCGCCATCCCTAGACCTTTTGAAAGAGCGGTTATGGCATTCTTCCCTAACGCACCATAGCTCATACCCGATTGACCGACAAGACGCTTTGCAAAATAGGGGTGCTCAATATTTTCACCAATTTTAACGTACTGTTCAGGTGAAAGTAAAAAAGGATCGACATTTTTTTCTACTGCTTTTTCTTTACGATTGACGAGACCCTCATTTTTTATTTGATATAAGAAAGTTGTAATTTGATGTGTATTATCAACTTTTAAAGCAGGCTTTTGTGTTGGAAACATCGCATTGTTAATAAAAAAGCCATGTTGATAATTTTTTTGTGTCCCAAAACTAGCACCTCTATTTTTATATTTCCCTGCTAAAACAATATCTTGATAATCTAGTCTAGAAAAAGGTTTATCTTCATTATCATTTAAAAAAAGATATTGCCTTAATTCAGGACCAATATGTTCAAGAAAGTATCGGACTCTCGCAAGAACTGGATAATTCCTGAGAACGCTATGTTGCTTTTGACCTTTATCAAAAATTAAAAATGCTACTGTAGCAATAATTAAAAACAGAAGTAACCCCACTAAAATGATATTGACGATCAATTGCAATATTGTTAGAAAAGACACTTGCCCATCCCCTTATATTTTTGATTGTATTATACCCTATATTGTATCGTCATATCATATTTGACTCCTTTTTAGTTTCAAATCAAAAGCAGGATTGTTCTGTCTTTCAAAGCAGAATAACCAAAATCTCACAAAAGAATATCTTTTGAAGTCTCATTACTAAAAAAGAGCAAACAAGAAATCTTATTCAACAAAGATTCCATTTGTTTGCTCTAATTTAATACCCTTTTTCGATTATTATAGATTTTGTATAGAATAAAGTCGTTCATATGCGCCTTGCTTGTCAATGAGTGTTTGATGTGAACCTTGTTCTACAATTTCACCATTTTCAATAACTACAATTTTATCGGCGTGTGTAATGGTTGACAGGCGGTGCGCCACAATGATTGTAGTTCTATCATGACTTAATGTATCAAGTGCTTCTTGTATGATTGCTTCACTTTCTAAGTCAAGTGCACTTGTTGCCTCATCAAGAATCAAGATAGGTGGATCATTTAAAAAGATACGTGCAATAGATAATCTTTGTTTCTGCCCACCTGATAATTTCACACCTCGTTCGCCTACTTCAGTATCATAGCCTTGCGGTAAGTCCATAATAAAGTCATGGGCATTCGCAAGCTTAGCAGCCTCAACCACTTCTTCAAAAGTTGCGTCAGGTCGTCCAAGCAAGATATTTTCTTTTACTGTATCAGAAAATAAAATATTGTCTTGTTGTACCATACCGATTTGTCGTCTCAAACTACCCATATCGAACGCTTTAATATCGTGACCATCAATGGATATACGTCCCTTTGTAACATCATAAAATCGAGGAATCAAATTGATTAAAGTTGACTTACCGCCTCCACTCATGCCTACAAAAGCGACTGTTTCACCATGTTTAATATCTAAATTCAAATGCTTTAACACATCTTTTTCATCAGGTTGATAGCGAAAAGAAACATTTTCTATTTCGATGTGACCTTCCTTAATCGCTATCGGTTTTGCATAGTCAGTATTTTTAATATCATATGGTTCATCAAATAGTTGAAAAACACGGTCCATTGATGCAAAACTTTGTGTCAATGTAGTAAAAGAAGAGACGAGTCTTCGTAAAGGGCCATAGAGTTGTTCTAAGTAACTCACAAAAGCAGCTAGTGTCCCTACTGTAACTGAACCTGTAATTGCTAAATAAGCACCGTAGCCGATTACAATTAATGGACCAATATCAGTTACTGTATTAATCGCTGAAAAAGAATAGGCGTTCCAACGTGTATGTTGAAATGCTTTATTTAGAAAATTTTTATTTCGATGATCAAAGTTTTTGGCTTCATTATCTTCAATAGCAAAACTTTTAATGACTGCCATACCATTTACACGTTCATGTAAAAAACCTTGTGCTTCAGCTAATTTTTGAGAACGCTGACGTGTAAGTGCTCTTAATCTTCCAAAGAAAAAATACACAGTCAGCACGTAAAATGGTAAGATGACAATCGCCGCAAACGTTAATTGAACGTCTAAAAAGAACATGACAGAAAGTGCGATTATAATAGTGATACAATCGAGCCAAATATTCATTAGGCCTGTCATAATAAAGTCTTTTGTCTGTTCTACGTCATTAATGACACGTGAAATGACTTCGCCCGCTTTATTATTCGCATAAAACTTAGCACTTAAAGCTTGAAGATGATCATACAATTTTTTACGTATATCGTATAAAATTTTGTTACTTGTCCACTGTGCCATATACTGTCTCAAAAACTCAATAGGTGGACGTACAATAATAAAAATAAATGCTGCAATTAACATTGCAACAAACAGTCTCATTAGCTTATCATCCACAGTTAGTGCAACATTGTTGATGACATCATCAATGACAAACTTGATGAGGAGTGGTATGAGTAAAGGAATACCAAATTTTAATATCCCTATAATAATTGTTCCAAATATTAGCCATTTATACGGCTTCACAAACTCTAAATAACGCTTAATCATGCGCTTGCCCCCCAAAATTATATACTTCCAATTAAGAATTTGTGCGCACATTTTTGATAATTCGTTTTCAAATAAGTCAGCTATTCTGCGTATTGCTTCAATTGAACAACCGTCATCATCATCTCACTGAACCTCATATATTGATTAAAATAGGTAATCGGTCAATATAATATGATTGTATTGATATAAAGTACAACGATTTGAACGGGAGTAAGACGGAACACCATTCGCTTCCAAATCTTACTCCCGTATTTAAAATCATTGTTTGAACGATATACACTATCCGATGTATCCAATGACACCGTCTTAAACAGGATATGTAAGAAGATGTTTTCATAGCATCTACTCCATTGCTTATCGAACCGTTTGCAAAATTAAACTTCAAAATCGACAAAATTCATGATATTTACACGCTTAATTTTAAATATTTTTATATTTTTGAAAACGTTGACGCCACACTTTAATAAAATCTGGGGCAAATGGTCCCTTTTTCTGTTCAATCCATTGTTGAAGAATATCTACATTACGTCTTAAAATCAAATCTATATCTTTCGGATAATTCATTTGATTCATATGTTGTTCATATTCATCCTCATCAAGTAAGTGATATTTACCATTCGGATAGACTTTAATATCTAAATCATAGTCGATATACTTAAGGGCTTCTTCATCGCAGACAAATGGAGATGATAAGTTGCAGTAATAGTAAATACCATCTTCTCTAAACATACATATGACATTAAACCAATATTCTGAATGAAAATAGACAATCGCAGGTTCACGCGTTATCCAAGTTCGGCCATCACTTTCGGTCACTAATGTATGATCATTTCCACCAATAACCACATCGGCTGTTCCCTTGAGAATAGTCGTTTCTGACCAGACACGATGAATTTTGCCATCATGTTTATAAGATTGTATTTTAATCGATTCCCCTTCTCGAGGTACACACGACTTGACCACTTGCCACACCTCCTTAATTGATATAACCTCGACTATTATATCACAATCAATCTGGTTACTTAATTATTCAGCTTGATGAAGCTTTTTAAAAATTTTACTCATTGGGACTGGAAAAGAATAGTGTTCTTTTTGTTCAGGCACCAACCAAAGTCTTTCTTCTGCCACCTTGCGCTCATCTTCTTGTGCAATTTCTGCCAAATGGACATGAAGCTTCCAAGTAAGGTGTGTAAATTGATGCTTTAATATCATGACGTCTTTTTCTTTAATTTTTAATGAAGCTGCGATAACAGCTTCGGATGATGTTTGACTATTTTGTTCAGCCATTGGAAATTGCCACATTCCTTTTAACAATGAAGATGTTCTTTGTTCAATTAAATAACGGCCTAGATGGTCTTGAATTACATAAACATCAAAGTTCAGTTCTTTTTTCTTTAGTTTTTTAGTTTTCACAGGACGCTCTAACACTGTCCCATTTGCGTATGCTTCGCAGTGGTCTTGAACTGGACAAAACATGCATAGAGGTGATTTCGGCGTACAAACAAGAGCACCTAATTCCATCATCGCTTGATTAAAATCGCCTGCTTCAGAAGCAACATATGGCAATAGTTCTTGCTCATATGCTTTTCGGGTCGATTGCAACGCTGTATCACGACTATCATCATTCAAGCGAGACCACACACGAAAAACGTTGCCATCAACTGTGGCTAAAGGTAAACCATAAGCTATACTCATCACTGCCGCTTGTGTATAGGGACCAACACCTTTTAAAGACAAAAATGTATCAGGATGCTGAGGTACGATGCCATTATACTGATCAACGACTTCTTTAGCAGCTGTATGAAAATTACGTGCACGACTATAATATCCCAAGCCTTCCCATAATTTTAATACGTCCTCTTCTTTTGCTGCGGCTAAATCTTCAATACGTGGAAATTGTCTGATAAAACGTTGATAATAATCTCTAACCGTATCGACTTGTGTTTGTTGTAACATGACTTCACTCACCCATATGTAATATGGATTTTTAGTTTCTCTCCAAGGCATTTGTCGTTGCTCGAGTGCAAACCATTCTAACAAATGCGGCTTAAAAGAAATTTCGTTTAACATTTCTATTCCCCTTTTAAATTTGAATAATTTACCTTCAACTCAGTTGTAGATTATAATAAGATTAAGATATTTTGAAAAGAGTGAGACAATATGGATACTGCTACTCATATTGCTATCGGTATAGGCCTAACAGCAGTAGCAACAACAGATACAGCATTAGGCGGAAATTTTGCTGCAACTGCTACTGTATTAATTGCTGGTTCGTTAATTCCTGATAGTGATACTGTACTAAAATTAAAAAATAACGCAACCTATATTTCGAATCATAGAGGGATTACCCATTCTATTCCATTTACAATATTTTGGCCTTTACTATTAACTTTATTAGTTTATGTGTTTTTTAAAGATTTAGATCCATTTCATATTTGGTTATGGGCACAACTCGCTGTATTTTTGCATGTATTTGTTGATATATTTAATTCATACGGTACACAAGCATTGCGGCCTATTACAAATAAATGGATACAACTTAGTGTTATTAACACGTTTGACCCTATTATTTTTACAATTTTGCTTATCGGCATTTTATTATGGGCATTAGGATTACATCCTTATGTTGTTTTCGGACCTGTATTAATCATCTTGATTCTTTATTACATTTTGCGCTTTCAAATGCGTTTTTGGTTAAAAAAACAAGCTTTAAATCAAGTAGAACATTTAGGCACTCCGATCAAAGTGTTTGTCGCACCGACCATTCGATTTAAAGAGTGGCGTATTGCAATTCAAACAGAAAAACATGATTATGTCGGACGTAGTTATGGTCGAAGTATCGTGTTTAGTGATAAAGTTGAGCGCCAACCTTATCCAAGTCCAGAAATTATGCAATATGCACAATATGATCATAATATAAGAGCATTTTTAAATTTTTCTTCGATTTACCGTTGGCATATTAAACATATTGATAATGACACAACTGAGCTTCGATTTATTGACTTACGATATTTAAAAAAAGGTCATTATCAATTTGTTGCTATCGCCCATCTCGATAAAGAAATGAAAGTTGTACATTCGTATACGGGTTGGGTATTTAGCGAAGAAAAGCTGATGAAAAAGTTATATGCACATTGAATCATACATGACAAAACCTAGTCCCCATTATACGGGACTAGGTTTTTTGATGAATTTCACTCAATCCATTGATTAAATTAAGATTTAAGTTGTTGATGTTCATTGGGTCTCAACTGTGTCACGTAATCCTTCAATGCGAAGCTAAAGACAATCATTAAGCCCATAAAACAAAAGAAGTAAATATGATATCCCAAATTATTAATTGCATCTTTACCTATAATCACTGACTGTTGCATTCCGTTCACTAAATAAAAGATAGGATTCAGCATCAATAACCGTGTTTGCCATCCGCCATCTGGAATATATAAAATAGGCGATAGACAAAATACGATTAAAGACACGATATAAAATACTTTATCTAATTTTGGATATAAAATATAAATCATTCCTAATAAACATGAGATCACCGTAATAAAAAACAAACTCATTACAATATAGAACAACACACCGATTACTGTTGTGTCTGTATTGAGAGGTTTTAACCAAGCCATCACAAGCGTTAATATGAGTAAGACTAAACTATAGAGCGCACTCGACAATAACACGTGAAAAAACGGTGTACTATTGTAATGACGGGTCACATAATAGTCTCTCGGAAAAAAGCGGTAATTAATAAAGATGGCAATCCAAATGACGCCGAAAGTCATTAAGCCTGTAAGTCTATAATCTATTGTCGCTAATTTGACATCAACAGTTCCTAACCACCTAAAAATCATCGTGATGATTAATGTCAGTAGGATACCTATAGCGAAAGTCAATAACGTCCATTTTCTATGCATTTTTAGGCGATATATACTATGTCGGTATATTCTAGGAATGTTTTTGTAAAAACGAATTAAATTCTCAACCATTTTTCCACCTACAATTCGATATAAAGCCATTTTGAATTTTTTAAATCTGCAATAAAATAGCCCTCATCCGTTTTCGTTATCCATACATCACTTTTAATATGGTATTTATCTTCTAATTTTGACTTGTCCACAATTGGATACGTAAAGCCCATTAAATGATTACGGTCGTCAAATAACATTGAAATCGGTTGTTCAATGACTGGCTCAACGAAGCGGTCTTTCTTTCCAGGTACAAGTGTATCATTCACTTTCTCATGAGATTTATGTAATTCCCCATTAAAGTAATCAACATAATTGATATAATTACTTTTCATATAAGGTTCTAAATCTTTGCGATTCACATCTTTGTATAAAGCAGCAGGATTAAAATATTCAAACTTTCCTTTATCAGCTTTATAAAAAGAACCGTTGACTTGTATTTTATATGTCGCTTTATTTTCACCTACGATAGTTGCTATCGCATAGTGCGGCATCGTAATCGTTTTGCGTCCATGCTCTAAAGACGTTAAAGTGACCGAACTTTCATTAACAATCCCATATGCAAGTTTTTCTTCATAAGGATCTTTTGCTTGTTTGGAAATTGTAGGTTGTGTTGTTATTTGTGTGCTGTCTATTTTACCTCCCCCACTAATTACGAGGAGACTTGCCGCACACATGCCAACCAAAAATAAGATAGACCATAACCAGATTCTTGAAAGAAAAGCAGGCGGCTTTGCGTGATGATAACGCTCAATTCTTTTAAAATTATAGGTGAGTTCCGGCATTCTACTGCGATTTCGCTTCCAATCTTCATCAAAATGCTTTTTCTCTTCATCAGTTTTAAGTGAATCCATGTCACGCTGATGTGCCCTAAATTTAGGATAAACTTGGCTAATGGCACCTTCTTTTCTTAATTGACCATGCGATATCCAAGCCAAATAGTTGCTCACAGCTTTCACTTTATCAACATCATTGTCGATTGTAATCCACGTCCACTCACGCTCAACATATTCTTGCATCATTAGTTTTGCTTTTTCAAAAAACGCTTCATTCAAATAACTTAAAATATGACTTAATATCACAATTTCAGCATCAGAAGAACGGGCCAAACTAAATAGCAATTGTGCATATTGTGCATCTGTAAGTTGACTTACTCGCTCTGTTTTCACCTCTTCTAGATGTGCATATTTAATAATTTGTGACACCTTGTGTGCAGCCGCATCATAAGGATAAAGTTGAACGACGTCATTGACATAATCTTCAACCGTTGTATCCTCAACTGATTTTTGATTCATATTTGCATAAAACATCGAAGCTTTTCTTACAATTCGACCTTTATCAGGTTGAACCGTGCCTGCTAATATTTCACCTACTAATGATTTGGAAGCATCCGTTTCACCGATGATACCTAACGCTTCACCTTCATAGACATATAGCGAAATATTATTCAGCTCAATATCTTCGGGCTGATAACTAAAAGGTTTAAGCACATTTTGTTTTTTTTGATTGCGATAATAATGTGTTACATTAATCATCTTCAAGACAATTGAACTACCCATGCGCGCTACCCCTTTTATAATTTTAATAATGAAATTGGCAATCCTTCTTCGGGGTCACTATGATTAATTCTAAACCCCCAAGCAAAGATTCCTTTCAAACGTTCAACTTTAAAAAAGTCTTCTGTACCATCTTTCAATTTATATATTTTACCTATTTCTATCTTATCCGTATCGATAAGGTAGCTTTCAGCAATAACGACTTTATTGGCATAGACATCATATTCATTCATGATACCGTTCATTTCTGCTTTTCGCATTTTCTCTTTACTCGTTTGGATCACATGTAAAATCTCTTGCCTATCCATTTCACTTAAACGTTTATCACTCATTTTCGATACCACTTTCTGATAATTTTTGTCTAATCTCATCGTATTGATAGCCTTTTCTCAACAACCCTTCTACAGTTTTCATATAGAGAGGTTGCCCACTGTATTTCTTCTGATTTTTATTATAGACTTTCTCTAAATCACGTTGCAATAATTTGTCTATCATTTCTGAATCCTGTTCTATTTCGAGTTGATCCATTACTTTATAAATCGTCTCTAAACGATATCCTTTTTGTTGAAGTGATTGTTGAATCTTCAACTTCACCTTGGAGACAGGCCCTTTTTTCTGTTTCATAATTTTTTCACCTAATGCCACAATAGCATCTATGGGCTGCTCTTCTTCATATAATTGAACGCCTTCATCAATTAAATCCGCTTCTATGCCAGCTTCTATTAACTTCTGTCGAAAAATTTCAGGCCCTTTATCCGTCGTACGAAGTAATGTATTTTTTAAGCTTATCATATAGTCACGATGATCTATTAATTGAAGATGCTCACAATAATCTATAGCACGAGCGATGACCGTCTCTGGAAAGTCTTGCTTTAAGAGATGTAATTTAATCTCCTTACGCGTACGTTTACGATAAGATAAGTATCGCATTGCTTGATTGATCGCTTGTCTATCATACTCTTCTTGATTGATCGCATCAATTTGATTTTTATCAACGATGTCACCCTTTTTTAAATTAAAGGCTACAAGCGTATCCATTGAAATGCCCATTGTAAAAACTTGATCTATATAAATATTAAATCTCTCTTTATTGTTTTTTTGAACTTCTATTTTAGTTATTTTATTCATTTTATCACCCCAAATCATCACAAAAGGGAGTGGAACAGAAATCGATTAGATTTCATTGTCCCACCCCTGTCTGGTTGACTCACATTAAGAATGCTTAATATAAGCTAGACTTAACTCAGCCATATACTATCAATGGATCAATTTTAAAAACTTCTATGCACTCTTTTATTATGCCATATATTTGTGTTAAGCACCAAGTTGTTGCAACGCCTCAGTGTATTCTTGTCCACTAATATAATTTTGTTGCTTCATTTTTTCTAACGTCATTTTAGTTCGATTAATAAAAGCAGGTGACATATCATTAACATCATATACTGAAGGTGCATTCACTTTGCTTGCAAGGATAGCACTTTGTAGTACAGTGATTTGAGGTAAATTCGTATTTTGTTGATTCGTTGTTGTTCCGAAATAATAACGTGCTGCAGATTCAATCGTATAATGATTGTCTCCATAAAAAATATTATTCATATAATAACTTAAAATTTGCTCTTTACTATATGTTCTTTCAATGCGTCTCGCAACAAACATTTCTTTTAATTTTCTTGTCACCGTCTGTTGATTATCATAATAAAAGTTTTTAGCGAGCTGTTGGGTAATCGTACTTCCCCCTTGCAAACGATTTTTATCTTTTATCGACGCAAAAATGGCTCGAATGCTCCCTTTATAATCGACACCCGAGTGATGGTAAAACCGTTTATCTTCAACTGCAATAAAGGCGCCCCTCGTATATTTAGGCATTTGCGTTGCACTCACATAACTATCTTTTTGCTCTATACTTTTTAAATCAGATACATCCGCTTGCTGTGAGAGCATATACATCAAACCAATAAACAATGCAGCAATAAAAATTAAGACAAAAATCAATGTACGAAAAATGCGTCTTGGCTTCTGTTTTTTAGGTGGTTGACCCACAGGCTGGTAATACGTATTGTAATGTGGCGCATTGTCATGGGGTTGTGCGGTAGACTTCCCCATTCGGTCTTTTCTTCTCATCCATGATGACCTACTTTCTCATTTCAATTCACTAATTACTGTGAGTTTATCAAGTCCAATAGAATTTATCTATATTTTTAACCAAAAATCAGTCTGTAGGATGAGGATAAGCACGTATTTTGAATATTGATGCATAAAATGAAAAAATGGGTATATGAGTCTTATAGGTTACTATATTGGAAAGGGAGTCGTAATAAATGGGAAAAGTAAAAGCGAATATGGCACTTATAAAAGCATTAAAAGCTTGGGATATTGATCATGTATATGGTATTCCTGGAGATTCTATTGATGCAGTTGTGGATGGACTTAAAAGTGCTGAAGATTCAATCAGATTTATTCATGTTCGTCATGAAGAAGTTGCGAGTCTTTCAGCTGCGGCTTATACAAAACTTACAGGTAAAATTGGGGTTGCATTAGGAATAGGTGGTCCTGGTGCAGTACATTTATTAAACGGCATGTATGATGCCAAACTCGACAATGTACCGCAATTAATCCTTTCAGGACAAGCCGACAGTGATAAACTCGGTACAAAAACATTCCAAGAAATTAACTTGCCAAATTTATTTGAAGATGTTGCTGTCTATAATTACCAATTAAAAGACAGTGATGCTGACAACGTCTTCCAAATTGTGGATGAAGCCATTCGTACAGCCTATGAAAAGAGAGGGGTTGCGGTACTTACACTTCCTAACAACATTTTGAACACTAAAATCGATGATAACTTCCCTTCAGAAGTTAAACCCTATCAAAAAGAAAGACAGCAACCCGCTATACATGAAATCCAAAAAGCAGCACGTTTATTTAACGACAGTAAACGTCCAGTTATCCTTGTTGGTAAAGGAACTGAAAATGCGAAAGCAGAAGTACGTCAATTCATAGAAAAAGGTAAAATCCCTACAATTGTCACATTACCGTCTAAAACGATTGTCGGCGATCAACACCCTTATAATTTAGGAAATATCGGTAAAATTGGTACAAAACCATCGTATCAAGCGATGCAAAACGCAGACTTGCTTATTTTAGCGGGGACGAATTATCCGTATGTAGACTATTTACCTAAGAAAGATATTCCAGCTATTCAAATTGATGAAAACCCTGAAGCTATCGGACACCGTTTTAATGTTGATGCCCCTATTGTAGGTGATAGTCAACTGGCACTCCAAGCCCTGATTGAAGCGATTGACCCAGTTTCTGACCGTCCATTTTTATCTGAAATGTTAGAGCATAAAGAAACTTGGGAAGGCTGGATGAATGAAGACAAGAAAAATACAGCTAAACCTATTCGTCCAGAGCGCTTAATGGATGCAATAAATAAAGTAATCACTGACGATACGGTCATTGCAGCTGACGTAGGAACATCTACTGTGTGGTCAACACGTTACCTGAATCTTGGCGTTAATAACCATTTTGTTATTTCAAGTTGGCTCGGTACGATGGGCTGTGCACTTCCAACTGCAATCGCCTCACGCATTGCTTATCCAGGACGCCAAGTGATTGGCATTACGGGTGACGGTGCTTTTGAAATGGTAATGCAAGACTTTGCTACCGCTGTTCAATACCGCTTGCCGATGGTACTATTTGTGCTCAACAATACGGAATTATCATTCATTAAATACGAACAGCAAGAAGCTGGAGAATTAGAGTATGGCATAGACTTTAGTGATATGGACTTTGCTAAATTTGCAGAAATTTGTGGTGGTGTTGGTTATACGCTTGACAACCCTGACGACATTGATGCTATTGTACAAACAGCTGTACAACAACATAGACCGACTATCGTTAATGTTTATGTCGATAAAAACGCTGCGCCACTCCCTGGTAAAATCTTGCCAGAGCAAGCGCTAAATTATGCAAAATGGGCATATCGCAGTTTAACTGAAGAGCGTAAATTTATTTTTAACGAAATACCTTCATTGTCTACAGCTGTTAAACGTTTTCTTTAATTAATTGTTGATACAAGTACTAATACTTCCAAGCATAAGCGAGCTATATTGAAGGCGCATATTAAGGAAAGGTATACAGGTTTTTGCTAGAGAATTTGTATGCTAGTTATCATTCGGAGCGAGTTGGAAATCCTTTCGATTTCTACCTTGCTCCTTTTTTATTGTCCACTTCTTCATTTAAAAAATGTAATTCTAATTAAAACAAAAAAACTACCGTCAAAATAAGTTTTGACGGTAGCCTTCTGAAATTGAGTCTTGAATTATTTTAATGCATTAACAATTTCTCTGTTAAAGTCATCTAAGTCATCAGGAACTCTACTTGTCACTAAGTTTTTGTCCACGACAACTGACTCATCCACCACTTTAGCGCCTGCATTTGATAAATCTTTACGTACATTAAGCACTGCAGTCAATGTACGACCTTTTAATTCATCTGTATCAATTAAAATTTGTGGGCCATGACAAATGGCAAATGTTGGTACGTCTTCTTTTAAGAAATATTTTGCGAAAGTCCCATATCGTTGTTCTTCATCTCCACGTAATAAGTCTGGAGAGAAACCACCTGGCAATAGTATCGCATCATAATTTTCAGGTTTTGCATCAGCAATACTTACATCAACAGTTGCTTTTGCACCATGTTTACCAACAACTTCCGAATTGGCAGCATTTCCGATTACTTCTATTTCATGTCCAGCTTCTTCTAAAGCTTCTTTTGGACTTGTAAATTCAATATCTTCAAATTGGTCTGCTAATAATACTGCTACTTTTTTTGCCATGATTCAATCACCTTTCTTTATTGTATCTAGTGTATTAGATACCCGAATTGAATATGACTAAACATCACAAAATAAACTATTTACGTAACTGACTCACTTTTACCTCCAGTTGATCTAGTAAATGGATCCACTCATCGATATCTTCAACACTCACCTTATCAGGTTTGGTATGTTCTAATTCTTCTAAAAATTGAGATAATCTTTCTTTTATTTGATTCATCGTTTGTGGCTCTTTCATACTTTGCGATTCTCCTTTATAATTGCATTGTCATAGCTATATTAACATGAAATTGATATTCCTCAATAGCCAATATCAAACAATCATGTATTTTAAGATGAGGAGTTTTGATTATGATAAGCACCAAAAAGGATCCTATTACTATTAAGAATGATCCGTGGGAACCCTATTCAGATATCAATCAATACGGGCAACCTGTACTCAGTAATGTTGAATTTACAACAACGAACTTGTGCAATATGCGTTGTAGCCATTGCGCCGTGGGTTACACGTTACAGACGAGAGACCCTGACCCGCTTCCAATGTCGCTCATTATGCAACGACTAGATGAAATTCCAACTTTGCGCACGATTTCTATTACTGGCGGAGAACCTATGTTTTCTAAAAAGTCTATTCGTGAAGTTGTTAAACCATTATTAAAATATGCCGAACAACGGGGTATCTATGTACAATTGAATTCTAATTTAACCCTACCTTTAGATCGATATTTAGATATTGCTGAATATATCGATGTTTTACACATTTCACATAACTGGGGCACAATTGATACATTTACTGAAGTTGGATTTGGCGCAATGGATAAACAGCCCCCATTAAAGGCGAAATTAAAACTCTATGAACAGATGATTTCAAACGCTCAAAATTTAAGTCGTCAAGGGATGTTTGTGTCAGCAGAAACAATGTTAAATAAAAGCACTTTGCCTTATTTAGAATCGATTCATCATGAAGTAGTTCACGATATGAAATGTCAACGTCACGAAGTGCATCCCATGTACCCTGCTGATTTTGCGAGTCAATTAGAAGTACTTGATCTTAATACGATGAAATCTGCTATCTCACATCTATTAGATGTGCGCGATAAAGACACTTGGATGTTGTTCGGAACATTACCTATTTTTCCTTGTTTACAAGATGAAGCTGATGCACAATTAAGAGAAAAATTGAAACAAGCCCCAAATGTATCGACTCGTAATGATCCGGATGGCAGAAGCCGTTTAAATGTAAATGTATTTACTGGTAACGTTATTGTTACAGATTTTGGCGATGAAACCGGTACAATTTCAAACATTAAACAAGACCGTTTAACAGATGTATTTCAGCGTTGGATGGCGACGCCACTATCAAAAGCGATTAATTGCCATTGTCCTCAATTTGAATGCTTAGGTCCTAACATTCTAGTTAAAAATATGTATTACTCAAACGTTGATTTTAAAAAACAAGAACAACGGATGCACCATATTTTTTCTTAATTCATTGAAAATATCCATATACTAAAAAGGCAAAGATGTGTTTACAAAAGTAGAATGGTCACTTCTGTAAATCATCTCTGCCTTTCTTTTTAACTAAACTCTAAACGTATGGTTTACTATTACGTCAAATTTGTATTTAAACCATCCTCAAGTAGCGTATCATCGTGAGTGATACTATTTCAATTTAATCGTTTTTACTGCTTACGTTTTAAGTCAGAAATAAATTGTAATGTTTTTTTGCTTTCTTTTCTTCTTTCTTTACGACGTTTTACCCGTACTTCAGCTGTTTCATGGAACCATTTCTCAGCTTCTGTTTCAGGATAGACGTCAGGTACTTTTGTAGGTTTGCCATCCTCATCCAAAGCAACAAAAGTTAAAAAACTTAATGCCGCTAGCTCTTGCTTATTGTTATGAATATCTTCAATCATAATTTGAACACAAATCTCCATTGAAGAACTCCCTGCATAAGATACCATAGCGATATAAGTCATGATATCACCATTTTTAATCGGTTTTAAAAAGTCGACAGAATCCGTTGAAGCAGTTACAACAGTATTATTTGCATGCTTCATCGCACAAATTGCAGCAATTTCATCGATATTGGCCATCATTGTACCGCCAAACAGTGTGCCTAGATGATTGGTATCTGTTGGAAATACTTGTCTAGATTTATATACTTTTGAATCTTGCATTGCTCTTTTTTCAACATTTGTCATTTTCTAAACCTCTTTTTATATCAATTTGCCCAGTTTCCATCTTTAAAAACTAACTCTTCAGATCCATCTGATTTAACTCCATAAATATACAAATCACGGCTACCAATCATAAAGTCGACATGCTTAAGCGAATCATTTAAGCCATGTGCTTTTAATTCTTCGCTCGTCATCTCTGTGCCTCCTCTTAGGTTAAAAGCATAAGCTGCACCTAATGCGATATGGCAAGAGGCATTTTCATCAAATAATGTATTATAAAAAATAGTATTACGATTAGATATCGGTGAATCATCAGGAACTAAAGCCACTTCACCTAAGCGACGAGCGCCATCATCTGTATTTAATAAAGCGTCAAGCACTTCTTGACCTTCTGCTGCTTCAAAATCAACGACGCGACCTTCTTCAAATGTCAGTTTGAAGCCGTCAATAATTGTACCATTATAACTTAAAGGCAATTTATTCGAAACAGTGCCATTCACGCGTCGGCAGTCAGGTGCTGTAAAGACTTCTTCAGTTGGAATATTAGCGATAAATGCTTGTCCATCAGGTGTATAGCTCGTTGCATCTTCCCAAATATGACCTTTCGCCAAGCCAACGACTAAATCTGTACCTTCAGAGATAAAATGAAGTGCATCATAGGCTTTATCATTAAGGTAATCGGCTTTCTCTTTTAATAATTGTGTATGTTGCTCCCAATTGGCGATTGGATCATTTCCATCGATTCTGACGATATTCAATATGTCATCTAAAAACTTCGTAAAAGCAGCTTGTGGCTCTAAATCTGGATAAACACGCTGCGCCCATGCTTCTGATGGATAACAAGCCACAACCCAAGGAAATGCATTTTTTTGTGATTCCACCATATACGGTTTAAAAGCACGACTTTGATTTAATTGAGCGGCTTTAAGTTTATTCGTATCTATGCCATTCAACAAATTAGGATCTTCGGTAATCAGTGCTAAGTTACTTGCACCACGATTCGCATAATCCATACGTTCTTCTACATCATAGGCCTTCACATCTTTTTCAAAAAATGAAGCGGGTTCATATTCATATGCATAACGTTTCAGTTGTGGGTCGGCGTATTTCACTCTGACGTCAGAAGCACCTGCAAGATAAGCTTCTTCTACGATACGTCTCGTAAAATCTACAGCCTCAACTGTCGTTCTTATAAACACAGGTTGTCCTTTCTGAACGTTCATTCCAACGTTGACGAGTAATCTTGCGTATTGCTGTAATCTTTCTTCAATTGTCATTAAAATCCCCCCAATTGTCTATTTTCTTAAATCACCCAATGCCTCTGTAATACCGGACATTTCACGAGGTGTAAAATCCTTTTTTGTTGATACAAAAGCATAAATATCTTCTATTTCTTCGCGATGGGATTCGCTGTAGTTATCTGGATCAATCAAACCTGGATTTACTAAGTTTAATCGATTGCGTATTTCTATAATCATTTCTTCAATTGTCTTTGACATGATTACCATCCTTTCGTCTACAATATTTTATCAAAGTGACGAATATTTGAAAAATTTTTAACAGAATTACTTTCGTATTGTTTTAAAAACAGCTAAAATGGGCATATAGATTAGGACACGGAGGTTATCTACATGACAACAGTTGCTTTTGTATGTTTAGGCAATATTTGTCGATCTCCAATGGCTGAAGCAATTATGCGTCAACGCCTTAAAGATCGCAATATTGACAACATTGAAGTATACTCAAGAGGAACGGGCAAATGGAATTTAGGAGAGCCCCCTCATGAGGGTACTCAAAAAATTTTAAAAGCGCACGACATCCCATTTGATGGTATGATTAGTGAATTATTTACAGCACAAGATGATTTTGACTACATTATTGCAATGGATCAAAGCAATGTAGATAATATTAAAAAAATTAATCCTCATCTTAAAGGGAAGTTATTTAAATTATTAGAGTTTAGTGATATGACAGAAACAGATGTACCTGATCCATATTACACAAATAATTTTGAAGGCGTCTATGAGATGATACAATCTTCTTGTGATCATTTAATAGACTATATTATTCAGGATACGCGAAAGGAGTAACAACATTATGCAAAACAAATTATTACCGGGGATTTTAATTGGCGCTACAATTGGTGGAGCGATTGCATTGATCGACAAAAACACACGTCGTTCACTTAAATCATCAGTTCATCAAATTAAAACAGGTGAACGTTCAAGCGAGCCATCTAAATTTGCAGAATTGAAAGATGAGTTCTTCTATTGGAAAGATACAATTGATGAAATTCGTCGTAACAATCCAGAATTAGAACGTTCATTGCGTCAAGCTAAAGATACATTCGTTGAACGTAAAAACAATAAACAAATCGGTTTATAAGTAAAAACTTTTAAACAATAAGCGGGGATAAGCGCACAACAGATTCACGTCAACTTCAACACCGCATGCCAACGCTATGAACGTGTGAGCTACAATAACCAGATTAATAGAAATTTAAATGAAGTTTGAATTTCACGCATTTGTTGATGGACTATAGTTGCTCACCCGCTCTATGCCGTAAAACATGTACAGTTCGTTGGCGTTACGCTCTTATCACGGGCAATTTCAATGCATTCTTTTAGAATGTACTCAGAGATTGCCTTTTTTAATATCAAAAGAAGGAGCTTCGATATGTCAAAAAACGAAGAAAAATCAAAAAGCCTTGTAGATGAGGTGAAAAGCAAGTTCTCAAATGACCATCATTCTAAAAATGAAGGGCAGCATCCTAATCGTAAAGGCGATGCAAAAGGTGAAATTGAAGAAGACCGTATTTATGTTAAGCCTCAACAGTTTCAATCTAAAGAAGCATCTAAAGACAACCAAACCTTCTTTGTCTCAAGAATAAACAAACCAGTAAAATATACTGACCGCCCTAATTTTGTTAGTTATTTGATTTATCGTATAGGAAAAGATGATGCCTCTGGTCTCGCTGCACAGTTGGCTTATTACTTCATGCTTTCATTGTTCCCAATGCTTATCTTTATTTTATCTTTAGTTCCAATGTTCAATATCGATAGACAAGCAATTATTGATCAAATTAAAGATAAAGCGCCTGCCGATACAGCCTCCATCATTACGAGTATCATAAATGATGTCATGGGCAATGCCAGTGGTGGATTGCTCTCAGTCGGTTTAATTTTGGCTTTGTGGACAGCTTCGAACGGTATCACTGCGTTAATGAATTCATTTAACGTCGCATATGATGTTGAAGATAGTCGTAATTTTATCGTATCAAAAGCATTAGCAGTATTTTTCACTTTACTCGTTGGAATTACTCTACCTGTCACACTCGTTCTATTTACTTTTGGTCAACAAATCGGGAACTTGTTATTTGGGCCACTCGGTTTAGACGAGCAAGTACGTTGGGTATTTAGTCTTATTCGTACAGCGTTGCCTGTTTTAGTCATATTTATCGTATTTGTAATTTTATATACCGTTGCACCTAATGTGAAAATCAAACTAAAATCCGTACTACCTGGCGCGTTATTTTCAACAGTTGCATGGATTTTAGGTACACTTGCTTTTGGTTTTTACGTTTCAAACTTTGGTAACTATTCTAAAACTTATGGTAGTATCGGTGGTGTCATTGTTTTAATGCTTTGGTTATACATCACTGGATTCATTTTAATTATTGGTGCTGAAGTAAATGCGATAATGCACCAGCGTAAAGTAATTAAAGGAAAAACACCTGAAGAAGAAACGTATGATGAACTTGAGGCCAATAAGGACGATGATTTAGCGACTGCGTACAATAACTATGGGACACAGTCGGATAAATTTGAACAACATCAAAATCAAGATGTAAAATCATCAATAGATTCAGAATCTAAAAAAGTTGAACATTCCCATACGGGACGTTCAAAGCATATTAAAACAACTGACGATAAATAAGACTGAATTTGAAACACATTGGAGGCGCTTAGGGTGACATTATTAGATCAAATTTTAAAATACAATAAAGACTTTGTGGCAAGCAAAGCTTATGAACAATATAGTACAAGTAAAACACCATCTAAAAAGGCTGTATTGCTGACTTGTATGGATACACGATTACAAGATTTATCAACAAAAGCACTTGGTTTTACAAACGGTGATTTAAAAGTCGTTAAAAATGCTGGTGCTACAATTAGTCATCCTTATGGTTCAACGATGCGTAGTTTACTTGTTGGTATTTATGCACTGGGTGCTGAAGAAATTATTATTATGGGGCATAAAGATTGTGGTATGGGGAATATTGATGTCGACGCTGTTATGAAAACGATGGAACAACGGGGTGTCGATCAAAAGACGTTTGATATATTAGAGCACTCTGGCATTGATGTTCCTAACTTTTTAAAAGGCTTTGATGACGTTTATGAAAATGTTGAAAAGAATATACAAATGATTTATTCTCACCCCCTATTTGACAAGAAGGTACCTGTTCATGGATTAGTCATTGATCCGCACACTGGTGCGTTAGATCTTGTCCATGATGGTTACGGAAAAAATTCAATCTAATGTTTTTAAACAAGCGGGACAGAAGTCAAAACGATTTCTGTCCCGCTTTCTATATTATTCAATTAATCCATGTTGAAAAGCATAAATCACTGCTTGCGTGCGATCTTGTACTTCTAATTTACTTAAAATATTACTCACGTGCGTTTTCACTGTTTTAATCGTAATATGAGAAGCGCTTGCGATTTCTTGGTTTGAATATCCTTTTGATATCAATAATAGTATTTCCATTTCACGCTCAGTCAATAACTCATATAATTCCGCTCTTTGTTTCATACGATTTCGCATTTTCACAAGTACTTCTGCTTCAAATACAGACTCGCCTTGACTCGTTTTTCGTATCGCTTCCGCAATATCACTTGCACTTGTCGTTTTAAGAATATAACTATCGACACCTGCATCTAGGGCACGATAGACTTCTTTATCCTCAATATAACTTGTGAGCATGACCACTTTAATGTGTGGTAAATCTTTTTTGATTTGTGTTGTCGCTTCAACACCATCCATGTCTGTCATCACAAGATCCATTAAAATTAAATCCGGGTGAAGTTCATGTGCTTTTTGAATAGCCTCATTCCCTGAAGCTCCTTCCCCTACAACTTCAATATCCGGTTGCGTGGATAAATAGCTAGATATTCCAATTCTAACCATTTCATGATCATCTACAAATAACACTTTAATTGTCATTATGTACCTCCTTATCAAGTGGTGCCTTTACTTCTATTCTCGTCCCAGCGTCTGGCAATGAAACGATATGAAATGTTGCCCCGATTTCTATTGCACGTTCACGCATATTTTTAAGTCCATAGCTTTGCTCTAATTTGTCATCTACATTAAAACCGATACCGTCATCTTGAATACGCAGTAATAAATAGTCTTCACGATTGAGCAATTCGACAGTAACTTGTTTTCCTTTAGCATGACGCAATGTATTAGAGATTGCTTCTTGAGTGATTCGAAATAAGTGGTCTTCTATCCCTTTAGGCACTTCAAATTCGTCAATTTCTTGTACAACTTTCATTGGAACTTTTCTTTGTAGATCTGTAACTAATGATTTAATACCTTCACCTAACGAGCGGTCTTTAAGTCCTATCGGTCTCAAATGTAACAATAACGCCCGCATCTCCAACTGAGAATCTTGAACCATTTTTTCTAAAGTTGGAATTTGCTGATCTAGTGGTGGGATTAAATCCGTTTCTTTGATTGCGGATAACATCATACTTGCCGCAAAGAGTTGTTGGGACACACTATCATGTAATTCCCTAGCCAGCCGTTGTCGTTCATCTTCAATAATTTTTTTTACTTTCAAATCGTTCATATTATAAGATTCATTCGTTAAATTTTGAGTTTTAATACGCATTTTATGAAGTTCTTGATTTAAAGGGACAAGGGCCTGATACAGTTCAATCGTCTCATTATATAATTCGATATGTTGGTCATTTATACCTACTGTTTCCCCTTCAAATGCACGTTCAATTTGTTGCTTCAACCAATCATTTTGTTGATTGATTTTATAGGCAAGTACGCTACCCACAATAATACAGAGAAAGATAACAATTAAATTTAAAAAGATAAATACGGGAATCCCAAAAATCTGGGTATAAAACATACCTTGAAAATAAATGATATTAGTAAAAACCTTATCAATAAAGAAAAAAGCAGTAAACATACTGTAGACTAAAATCAACATTGAGCCTATGGCACGAACGTAATGGTTCATCGATAAACCACCTCAACATCACCTATAAATGTTGAGACGAAAATATTAACGGTATAATTTTCAACTTTATGTTGTGAGGTTAACTGAATGTTGTCATTTTCGATTTTACATTGTTGACGGTCGAGCGTCACTTTACCATAAAATGCAGAAACATTTAATTTTACATTATAATTTAAAGGTACAATGACTTGTACTTTACCTACAATATGACGAATGACAACATGGTTTTGCATCTTCAAATTGGCCGCTTTCGTCATGTCTATTACAATATCACCCATGCCATGTTGAATTTGCAAATCTTCCCATTTATACACATAAACTGGTGTTTTTTGGTCACCAAACCATTTTTGTTTAATAAAACTATGTTTTTCAGTCGTATCATCCGTAGATAATATTTCTAAAGGTTTACGTTTATAAATAATATAACGTACCGCTACGATGATAATAAAAATAAATAAAATAATCAGCGTGTATTTATTGGACAGTAATGTAAATAAAATCATTAACGTCCCAATCCAAAAACAGAGTAATCCACGCACTTTATGAAAATAAATATAACCGACATACATTAAAATACTACCAAGTAATAACACGAATAAAAAGCCGATTTTTTCAAAAAAGATATAGTAAAAATTGGCTATAATCATAAGAGCAGTAAATATAATGAGCAACTCGGTCGAAATATATTTTTGTGTCATATTTCCACCTTTCTAGTATGCACGTAACAATAATTGAAGTAAATCGCATTCCCTCTTTACGTAATTTTTATCTTCATTCAACTGTTGGTAAAATGCTTCTAATTGCGCATACTCTTTTTCAATTTCGTTCAAATCATCTTTAATTGTATTAATATCAACGCCATAAATATTTTTTGCACAATGAATATGATGTTGATCCATCAGATCGATATATTTATTTTCTAATTCAATTGTTCTTCTGTCAATCATCAACTGTAACTGTACTTTTTTATGTTGCATATAATACAAAGCTTGGTCGATATCATGTATTTTCAAATCTAAGTGGTTTAAATATTGATTGAATACTTGATGATAAAGTTCATAAAAAAATCTTTCAAAATAGGCTCTTAATAGTTGTACCATAATCAAATCACCTCATATGTTACCCCTATTATAAAATGGTCCTGCGCCTTAAGGAATAGGCTACAGAACCATTTCTATTTAAGACTTAAGTCTCAATCTATTCAGCATCGATGCTTTTTGTTGTTAATACTGGTCCATCTTTTGTGACAATCACCGTATGTTCAATTTGCGCAACAAAACTTTTATCTTTAGTTTCAAATGCCCATTCATTTTTACCTTCTGTAACATAAGTTGCATTTGAAGAAATAAAAGGTTCGACTGCAAGTACCATACCTTCTTTGAGTAACGTTTTTTCTTGAGGATCAAAATAGTTTAAAACATGTGCAGGTGCTTCATGTAAAGATTCACCTACACCATGACCTGTTAAGTTTTTAATAACTTTCAAATCATTTTTACGCGCTGTCGCATGAACAGCTTTCCCGATTTGACTCAACTTTGCGCCTGGTTTCACTTTTTTCATGGCAGCATCAAACGCTTCTTGAGCGACTTCACATACTTTATGTTTAATTTCTTGATCTGTCTCGCCTACGACAAATGAAATACCTGTGTCTGCATAATAACCATTTTTCAGTGCAGATACATCAATATTCACAAGATCTCCTTCGCGAATCACACGTTTGCTTGGAATTCCATGTGCGACTTCTTCATTCACGCTAATACAAGTTTGGCCAGGAAAATTTTCATCATGAATCGGTGCAGAAATCGCACCTGAAGCTTCAAACATATCTTTCGCAATATTATCTAGCTCTTTTGTTGTAATGCCTGGTTTTGTTGCTGCTTTCATAGTATCTCTAATATTTGCGCAGATTGCACCAATTTCTTTTAAAGCTTGTAATTCTTCATCAGTTTTTACTATCATTTTTATCCCGTTCCTTTTAAAAATTTATACAGTCCTTATTATAACAAAAAATTTTTGATATACTAATAATGAACTATGGAACAGGAGATTTTGAATTATGAAGGATAAATGGTACAAAAATTTAGTAGGTGCCCGCACACTTAAAACCGGCTTAGCCACTTTTTTAACTGCATTGTTTTGCTTATCACTGAATCTTAACCCCATTTTCGCTATTTTATCAGCAGTTGTGACAATAGAACCCACCGTTAAGGCTTCCATTCGAAAAGGCTATAAGAGGCTTCCAGCCACAGTAATGGGCGCATTTATCGCTGTCGTCTGTACTTATTTTTTGGGCGATGATTCCGCATTTACATATGGATTAACTGCGACACTTACCATTTTATTATGTATCAGATTTAATTTACATGTGGGAATTACCGTTGCCACTTTAACCGCATTAGCGATGATTCCAGATATTCACGACAATTATACATTCAACTTTTTTTCTCGCTTACTTACTGCAATTATAGGCTTAGTCACGGCTGGATTGGTCAACTTTGTGATTATGCCTCCCAAATATTACAATCAAATTGATGCCTTAATAGAAAAATCTGAAAGAGAAATATATCATTTATTTGATGAACGGATGAAGGAACTTATGTTAGGTTTATTTCAATCCGATAAAAGTGATAAAGCAGTCGAAGCACTTCATGTGTTAAACACCCGTATTGAAGAACTTTTAGGTTATCAACGTGATGAGTTGAAATATCATAAAGAAAAAAATCACTCTGAAGAATGGTTGCGTCTTCGTAAATTAACCAACCGGGCACATGAAAATCGACTAATGATTACCCATTTATCCAACATCATCTATTTACCAAAAGATGCGATGATGTTATTTAGTCATGATGAAAAAATCGCTATTATTTCAATTTCTCAACGCATTGATCAAATTTTCAAATGCGGAACGTTTATGCCAGAAAGAAAGGCGGCTACAACACTTAAAAATTCAGTTAAAAGTTTAAATGACTTTGATCAAAACCAAGTTAAAAGTCATACCATTTATGAGATATTGTTGATATATCGTCTTCTTCTTTTGAGATACAGGGTAAAATAACTAAGACAACAAACGTTAGATAGTCTAACAATAAAAGCGTGAGATAGTAGAACTCAGAAAGTTCTTATCCCACGCTTTTATTGTTTATCAAACTTATTTTTGTTTTCGTGTACGGTCAATTAATACTTGTTTAGCTTGTTCTTCTTCAGCATTATCAATATGAAGGGGTTCAAAAGGAATACCTTTTCGTTCTGCAGCAGCTTTCAATAAATAGTCCGTCATTTCATGGTTCTTTGGTAAAATTGGACCATGTAAATAAGTTCCTAACAAATTTTTATAATGTAGACCTTCTTTTTTGTCTGTATCATTATTACCATAACCATAGGTCACAGTCCCTAGCGCATCATATTGATGATACGTCCGTCCACCATGATTTTCAAAACCTACAATCGTACCAAAAGTCTCACTTTCGATTACAATGTCCCCTGTCAATCGCTCTTGATTCGCCTCTGTATAAAAATCAAGAATGTGTAAACCTTCGAGTACTTCACCGCTTGGTGTAATATATTTTTCTCCTAAAAATTGATATCCACCACAAACTGTCAATCCTGGCATTCCATCTTCAATGGCTGTCTTCAACTCTGTTTTTATTTTACGCAATGACTCAGTCGCTAAGCTTTGTTCTCGGTCACTGCCACCTCCGATAAAAAACAGGTCCGCTTTTGATAAATCAATATCACTTGTATCGTTGATATCTACGACATGAAGTTGAATATTTCTTTGTTTTGCTCGATATTTGAGCGCCATAATATTACCAATATCACTATATAAATTTAATTTATCTGGCATAAAATGATAAACCGTTAACTCATGCATTAGGCTCATCCTCCTCAAACGAGCGATTTAATTGTTCAAGCATTGGTGCTAAAGACGTGTAGTTTGGAATCGCAACTGTAAAACTATCATAATTCA
Source organism: Staphylococcus coagulans (assembly GCF_022557135.1). Lineage (NCBI taxonomy): Bacteria > Bacillati > Bacillota > Bacilli > Caryophanales > Staphylococcaceae > Staphylococcus > Staphylococcus coagulans. The sequence goes on along the minus strand of NZ_CP092966.1, from coordinate 979,760 downwards.
TAGTCATTGCTGTAGCTTTATAGATATCTTTTTCAAGAATAATTGGAACATTTACTTCCGCGATTTTTAAGCGTAATTGTAATTCTTCCGCTCTTGCCCCTGTCACAATAATCGCTTCTATTTCTTGCTCGCTTAACTTTTCAAAATCGGCGTCATAAATCCATGATGTATCTTTACCATCTGCCGCAAAATCATTTAAGCTGATTACATATACTTTAGATTCATTTAATTTCTCTCCCATCGCAATGGAAGCATTCATACCAGCAGGGTTTTTAGCTAAATTAATGAGCGCTTTTTTTGTACCTCTTTCGAAATACTGCATTCGACCATTATCAGACGTATATGTTTCAAAACCTTTTTTAATAGCTTCATTATCTAAACCAAGCTCTTTTAAAACTGTATAGGCCGCTAACGCATTATACGCGTTAAAATCCCCAGCTATTTTCATATCAAATGTCGCATCATTGACATTCATTTTAATAAAAGGATCAATTGTAAATGATTTCACTTCGTATTTTGGGGTTTGGCGATTGAAACCGCATCGACATGTATAATGACCTAACTGATTATAATGAATATGGGAATAGTTTAAAAGCGCCCCACAATTCGGACAGTAACGACTTTCATTCATCGTAGACTGTTCAAACGTATACGCATGTGCTTTCATACCGTAATAAGTGACGTGATCACTCGCAATTTTCAAGCGACTGACGAACGGGTCATCTGCATTTAATAACAGATGAATACCTTTACCTTGAATCGCTGAAATAATACCGTTCACCATAATGTCAATTTCTCCAAAACGATCCATTTGATCTCTGAAAAAATTAGTAAAAACCATTTTCGTTGGCGTCATTTCCTTTAAAACACGAGGTATTGAACCTTCGTCAATCTCTATAATTGCAATTTTTGTTTGATTTGAAGATTGAACAATGAAAGCTGAAGTGATGCCAGCTGCCATGTTTGCTCCTTCATTATTGTGAATAATTTCAATGTTATTCGCTCTTAATGTATGACCGATTAAATTAGAGGTCGTCGTTTTACCATTTGTGCCACTCACAAATACAACTTCATCAACACGACCTGCTAATTTACGTAAAATATCTTTATCAATTTTTCTCGCAACTTGACCTGGCAAATCTGTCCCTTTTCGGCCTGTTGCACGACTTGCTTTTCTGGCAAGTTTTGCCATATGAATTGCTGTCCATTGTCTCATAGCACTTTCTCCTCCAATTTACTTAAAACATTATACCATGACGCGCGATTTTACAAAATAAATTAAACGATGAAGATTAACGCCCCTATTTTTAGGATATATTTATAGTCAGCCAGTCGAATTGCATTTTTGCATCAATGGGTTAAAAAAGGTAAAATGTCTGTGGGGCACAATCTTACAATGGGGTGACTTTTATGTTAAATCAAAAATTACTAGATGCTTTAAATCAACAAATGAATCATGAATATTTTGCAGCTCATGCGTATATGGCTATGGCTGCATATTGTGACTATCATTCTTATGAGGGCTTTGCAAATTTCTATATAGAACAAGCTAAAGAAGAACGTTTTCACGGTCAAAAAATTTATGATTACATCAATGATCGTGGTGAAAAAGCTGTATTCAGTGACTTGAATGCACCTAAAGTTGACTTTAATTCTATACTTGAAACGTTTGAAGATGGACTCAAACAAGAACAACATGTCACAAAACATTTTTATGAACTCTCTGAAATCGCACGTGAAGAAAAAGATTATGCCACAATTTCATTTTTAAACTGGTTCTTAGATGAACAAGTTGAAGAAGAAGCGATGTTTGAAACGCATATCGATTATTTAAAACGTATTGGCGATGATGCAAATACCCTTTACCTATACGAAAAAGAATTAGCTTCACGTCGATTTAACGACCAAGCATAATTGAAATAAGAATCAGTTATATTCAGCAAAGTCGGTTGCTGTTAAACAACGATTTATATTTTTATCATGCGAAACTTTTAAAATTAAATGAGACATCCATCTCTACGCTATTGTTTTGATGGATGTCTTATTTATATTCATCATGCAATCTATCATTATGAAAATTATTTTTATGATTTCTTAGATTATGTTAATATTTATATATCTTTTTTAACGGAGTTGAATGACATGGCGAGTAATGCCTTTGTAGCACTCGATTTTGAAACTGCCAATTATAAAAGAACAAGCATTTGTTCAGTGGGTATGGTCAAAGTGATTGATAATCAGCTGACTGAAACATTTTACACATTAGTCAATCCGAAAGATTACTTCTCACCGCAAAATATTAGAATACATGGTATTCATCAAAGCGATGTACAAGATGCACCTGATTTTGCGTATGTGTATCCTTATATGTTGCAATTTATAGATAATTTACCTGTTGTCGCGCACAATGCTGCATTTGATATGTCTGTATTGCATGCTAGCATTCAAGCTGCAAATATGCAAACGCCTCCAATGACTTACTTTTGTTCTTATCAATTATCAAAACGTACTGTTACTTCCAAAAGACACGGTCTTAAACATATGATGTCACATTTTAAATTGGATTTTCATGGTCACCATGACGCTTTAAATGATGCTAAAGCATGTGCCATGATTACTTATCGCCTTTTAAAACACTATCCAAGTTTAGAAAATGTGCTTCAAATTTACGGTAAGCAACTGACCGATAAAGATTCATTATAAATAATCATAAATGGTCATATTTCGAAAAAACGCATCTTGCAAACTACCGACTGTGACCCCGATTAATCGAATCGGCGTATCTGCTTCTTTAAGCTCATAATAAAGTTCGTAAGCCACTTGATAAATGTCTTCCGCTTCCCTGACCGGTGTATTTAAACTTCGCTGTTTGGAATAATTTTCAAAGCGGTCCGTCTTAATTTTCACTGTCACAGTTCGTCCCGCTTGATTCAATTTTTCCAGTCGCTCGGCAATTTTATCACACAGCATTTCAATTTTTTGTAATATCTCTTCGTCATCATTCGTATCGATTGAAAAAGTACGTTCTGCCCCCACACTTTTCCGAATCCGCTCTGATTTAACACTTCTCTGATCACGCCCCCGTACACGCTCATAAAGATGTTGGCCTTTCTTTCCAAAAAGTTGCACAAGCTCTCTTTCTGATTTTTGATATAAATCTTTTCCAGTAAAAATGTCATGTTGTTGCATCTTCGCTTTTGATGCCTTCCCTACACCTGGAAAATCACCGATATCTAACCCCATTAAAATATCATGTACATTGTCATAATCAATGACTGTGAGTCCATTGGGTTTATTCATCCCACTGGCTAATTTGGCAAGAAACTTATTATATGAGACACCTGCGCTTGAAGTCAGCTTCGTTTTCTCATAAATGTCTCGCCGTATAAATTGAGCGATACGAGATGCAGGAAGGTCGGGTCGTACTAAATCAGTAATGTCTAAAAAAGCCTCATCTAAAGACAAAGGTTCCACTTGATCTGTATAACTTTTAAATATATCCATAATTTGTTGAGAAACTTCTCGATACACTTCATATCTCGGCGTAACATAATAACCGTCCGGGCATAACTGGTGGGCTCTCGCCATAGGCATGGCTGAATGTACACCAAAAGCTCTAGCTTCATAAGATGCTGTAGAAACCACACCCCGACCACTTGCCTTTCCACCCACAATAACAGGCTTTCCTCGTAATTTCGGATGATCACGTACTTCCACTTGTGCAAAAAAGAAATCCATATCAATATGAATAATACGACGCTCGCCCATATAACACCCTCCTCTCATCCATCGCTTTCCTTCACATACTTTAATTTAAACGGATAGGTTGGTTTTGTTCTATCAATTTGACTGGCTCTTTAAATCTAACTCGTGAAAATCGCGCTCTATTTACTTAGACAAATATGATTATAGCTACATCAAAACATTTAATATTGAAAAACAAATTAAAACCAATCGCCCAATTACCAAAAATAATTATGCTATAAGTTGCTAAAAAATACTATAATAAGAGAGATTAGCAACTATACAGCCTACCTAACAAAGGAGATGAAAACCTATGTTATTAACAGTCATCAATTTGATTTATATACTCGTTATAAAATTAATACACTTTGCGCTAAAAAATCATATTGGTGATCAACCCAACCTATGGATTGGTTTTAGAACGCCTACGACATTAAAATCGAAAGAAATTTGGCTATTTGCTCAGCGCCAATTTTTAAAGGATTTTCTCAAGATCAATATAATTTCACTCATTATCGGCATCGGTTGGTTGATTTATGATTTGCTTCACTTTATTCAAGAAACATCAATCATCATACAAGCTTTTGTCATTATCTTCATCACTTTTATCATCGTTATCACCACAGAGATTAAAGTACGAAAATTTGCTAAGACACAGCAAAAATAAATACCTAATTAGCTTCGGAATTCCCGTGGATAATGATGTTAGACCCATTGACTTTATAACTCATTTCATAATAAAAATCGACTACACTTTAATGAACGGTGCACTGTGACATGCCGTTCGTTTTAGTGTGGTCGATTGTTGATCTTCACATGTGCATTTATCATTGAAGATTTTAATCATTCATTTTATTTGTATAGTGCGTTGGCTTCTGTTGATATAATATTAATCCGTCTTCTGTCATTTCAAAATACTGTGCTTTTTTATCTTTCAACGCGATAAAAACAAGGTAAAAAGAAATTAAACAATAACCCATGTAAATCGCAAAAACAAATATAACAGATGTATAAGGCAGGTTGATGAAAATAACAAATAACAATAAACAAATTAAAACGGATGGCAGTAACATTACCGTTAAAAACGTAATTCGGTTAAAGAAATACTCAGGCAAAAATGTTAAAAGTACACCGTTTTTCAGTTGATAGGAACGTGATTGCTCATTTGAAATCATCTTCAAAAGTAATGTTTTCATCCCCTCATGAAAACAAACGATAACCAAAAAACCTAAAATACCGATAATTATATTTGTAAAAAAGCGTTGTTCTTGAATTGTAGTGACAATCATCGCCCATTTATAACTCAATACAATAAAAGCTAACACAACTATAACCTGAAGCAATAAGAAGCGCTTCATCACTTGCCTATTATGAAAAAGGTCAATTCTATACATGCATTCACCCTCTTATGATGTATCTGTTATCTCTATTATAACTTACAATTGTATACAGTTGTAGCGACTAAAGCCCTATTTTCTTTCTAAAAGTGCCACAGTTTCAACATGTGTTGTATGAGGAAACATATCTACTGGCGTTATCTCTTTTAATTCATATTGATCGGTGAGACTTTCGATATCTCTTAACTGCGTACTTGGATTACAAGAGACATATACAATGCGTTGAGGTGCAAGTTGATTCAAAGTCTGAATAAATGTTTCGTCACAGCCTTTACGAGGGGGATCAACGGTAACAACATCGGGTTGAATACCTTCTTTCTGCCACTTCAAGATAACATCTTCAGCAGCACCCGCAACAAATGTCGTATTAGAAATATGATTTTTTTGTGCGTTTCGTTGCGCATCTTCAATCGCTTCAGGTACCACCTCTACCCCATACACATGTTTCGCATGCGGCGCCATAAATAAGCCAATTGTCCCTATGCCACAATATGCATCTAGCACCGTTTCACGACCTGTTAACTTAGCATATTCGAGTGCTTTCGCGTATAACTTTTGTGTTTGTGTGACATTAATTTGATAGAATGACAAATCTCCAATTTCAAAAGTAAGCTGTTCCAATTGATCTTCAATGATTTCTTGACCATAGATTGTACGAGATGTTTTTCCCATAATCACGTTGGATCGATCATGTTGAAAGTTCAACTTGATACTTTTTATATTTTTAAATTTTTGTGTTAATGCCGCTACAATTTCATCTTGATATGGAAGTTTCGTCCCATTTATCACAAAGATAACCATAATCTCTTGTGTATAATAGCCTTTTCTAACAACTAAATGACGGACTAAGCCTTTATGTTGTTGTTCATCATAAGGCGCGATGTGATATTTTTTCAATAAATCCTTCACCATATTCATCATTTCATTTTGGTCATCATATTGAATGAGACACTGTTCCATATCAATAATTTGATGACTGCGTTGACGATAAAATCCCATTTCGACTTCATTATGACGCCCTGTACCTACAGGAATTTGTGACTTATTACGATAATGCCAAGGGTGCTCCATTCCAACTGTAGGATGAATAGGCACATGTGTCATCTTCCCTTTGTGATGGAAAAGATTAATCACTTGTTTTCTTTTCATCTCCAACTGCGCTTCATAAGAAAGGTGTTGTAATTGACACCCACCACATTGTTGATAATAGACACAAGGCGGTTCGACACGGTCTTGACTTGGTGATTGAACTTCTATTAACTTCCCTATCGCAAAATTCTTTTTAACTTTAATAACTTTATATTTTATTTTCTCATCGACTAAAGTTTGTGGAATAAATATCGGATAACGTTCCTTTTTAACTACACCATGTCCTTCATGTGTGAGATCCACAACTTCCCCTTCATAAACTTCATTTTTTTTGACTAAACCCATGTTATTCAACTCACTTTTTCGAATTAGAAGTCCTTTTAACCAAAGATAAAGGAGTGGAATCAAATCTAACACTAGATTTAAAATTCCACCCCACGTTGATGTGTTGCTTCATCAAGATAGTATAACACGATACGATGGTGACACTTCATCCAATTTATTCAGACTGCGTCGGTTCGTCAATCAGTAATTCATTGCGATCTTGCCCTGGCGAAAAGACCTCGATATGACGAACTAAGTTTAAAAAGTTCGCAGGTAACTGACCCCCGTACTCACCATCTACATTTAATGGCATATCGCTGAACGAAGAAATATTAATCGACTGTGCCTTATGGTAGTGTACTTTTGGATGTTTAATATGTTCCCCTCTAGAAGCCAAAGTCATAATATGACCGAGTTCAGCTAAATTTGCTTTTTCCACAATTAATAAAGTAAATTTACCGTCATCTAATTTGGCATCCGGCACTAGTTTTTCAAATCCTGCCATTGAATTCGTTAATCCAAGTAGGAACAACATAATTTCACCCTCAAAAACATGTGAATCATATTCAATTCGGACATCAACCGCATGCATCTGTGGCAACATTTCAAATCCTTTAATGTAATATGCAAATGGGCCAACTATTGATTTTAACTTGCTAGGTGCCTCGTACGAAACCTCTGTGATTTTTCCGCCACCCGCTAAATTAATAAAATAGCGACTATTCATTTTTCCAATATCGACTTGAACTGTTTTGCCTTCCAAAATGACATCAACCGCTTCAAATATATCTGTAGGTAAATGGAGCGCTCTTCCAAAGTCATTAACTGTTCCCATAGGAATCAATCCAAGCTTAGGACGTTGTGGCTTTTCGGCAATACCATTCACGACTTCATTTAATGTCCCGTCACCACCTGCAACAACTAACAAATCATAATGCGCATCTATAGCTCGCGCAGCTTCTTCCGTTGCATCGCCTACCCTTTGTGTGGCATAGGCACTTGTTTCATAACCAGCCTGTTCCATTTTAACAAGCACGTCAGGCAAAGCTCGTTTAAACATTTCTTTTCCTGATGTAGGATTATAAATTATTCTCGCGCGTTTTCTCATTTCTATCCCTCAATTTTTCAGTACTCACAACTTATATTATAGTAAACATTGTTGTATTGAAAGCTAAAAACGTCTAAATTTAATCAAATTTATTCAAAGTAGCGACTGCTCCTCTATTGTTCCCATCACAAATAGACATTTAAGGTTGACGTTAAAGGCTTTTGATGCTGTAAATCTAACTATTTCTATGCACTTAAAACATTTGGTATATTATCAACCTTTATTTCAAGATTAATTATTTGAAACTAGTTTATAGTTATGATTTTATTTGATTAAATATAATTAATCATGTATTTTTTGTGTATAAACATTATTTAAGAATTTCTGCAATGAAATGAATATCGGAGGTAACTTAGTGAAAAAGGCGAAGGAAAATTTGGATATTTATATGAGAAGCTTACCTTTTTTAGGACTGATAATTAGCTGTTTCTCACTTATATTGTTTTTCTTTATTTTGAAAGCCGATGGAGATTTTTTTGTCATTTTTGCTTATTGTTTAGTACCATTTCTTGTTAATACATCTGTGTATGGGGTATATATGCTTTTTAAAAAGAATCTATAATCTAACGATCGGTTTTTAAAAAGTAGATAGGACATTTATGATTTTAAGACTAAATTTTAGATAATACGTTTGTACTTGAGCAAGTCTTTTTTTAATAGAAAAAACGGGGCTGAGCGTGAAAACCCAGTCCCGTTTGTTATATTGAAATTAAACCCTTATTGCTTTTCTAATTCTTGTTTTAACAATTGGTTTGCTAATTGTGGATTAGCTTGTCCTTTAGATAATTTCATGATTTGACCTACTAAGAAGCCCATCGCTTTTCCTTTTCCGTTTTTAAAGTCTTCAACAGATTGTGGATTACTTGCAATTGCTTCTTGAACAAATTTAAGAATTTCACCTTCATCTGAAATTTGAACAAGCCCTTTATCTTTCATGATTTGCTTAGCATCCCCACCATTTTTAGCTAATTCAGGGAATACTTTTTTCGCAATCTTACTACTCATCGTAGCATCTTGAATCAATTTGATCATGCCTGCTAAGTTCGATGGTGTAAGTGCTGTATCTTGTAATTCAATTTGGTTTTTATTTAAATATTCATTAACCCCGCCCATTAACCAGTTTGAAATGAGCTTCACTTCTGCACCTTCAGCCACTGCTTCTTCAAAGAAGTCAGACATTTCTTTTGTTAATGTTAAAACGTGTGCATCGTATTCAGGTAAACCATATTCTTTCACATATTTATCTTTACGTGCATCTGGAAGTTCAGGGATTGAGGCACGAACACGCGCTTTCCAGTCTTCATCAATGTACAATGGCACGATGTCTGGTTCTGGGAAATAACGATAATCATCTGATGCTTCTTTAACACGCATCAAAATTGTTTTACCTGTTGATTCCTCGAAACGACGTGTTTCTTGTAGAATTTCGCCACCATTTAAGAGTTCTTCTTCTTGGCGTTTAACTTCATATTCTAAACCTTTACGAACATTGTTAAATGAATTTAAATTTTTCAATTCGGCTTTTGTACCAAATTTTTCTTGTCCGTAAGGTCGTAGAGAGATGTTCGCATCACAACGTAACGAACCCTCTTCCATTTTACAGTCAGATACACCTGTATATTGAATGATAGAACGTAATTTTTCTAAATAAGCATATGCTTCTTCTGGTGAACGAATATCAGGTTCTGAAACGATTTCAACAAGAGGTGTCCCTTGACGGTTTAGGTCAACAAGTGAGTAGCCGTTTTTATGTGTCGATTTCCCTGCATCTTCTTCCATATGCAATCTTGTAATACCAATACGTTTTGTTTTACCGTTCACTTCAATATCAATATAACCATTTTCTCCAATAGGTTGATCTAATTGAGAGATTTGATAGGCTTTTGGATTGTCTGGGTAAAAATAGTTTTTACGGTCAAACTTAGATTCTGTAGCAATTTCCATATTTAAGGCCATCGCTGCACGCATTGACCAATCCACTGCACGACGGTTAACCGTTGGTAAGACACCAGGATAACCTAAATCGATCACGGTTGTGTTTGTATTTGGCTCAGCACCGTATGCTACTGGTGCATTCGAAAACATTTTTGAGTCTGTTTTCAATTCAACATGGACTTCAAGTCCGATTATTGTTTCAAAATGCATTGATTGCCACTCCTTATAATTTTTGATATTGATCGTGTAAATTAAATTGCGTTTCGTATTGATGTGCCACACGGTAAACTGTTTTTTCATCAAATGGCTTACCAATGATTTGTAAACCGATAGGACGACCATTTTCTGCTAAACCACAAGGTATAGAGATACCAGGTAAACCTGCTAAGTTGACAGGCGTAGTTAACAAATCGTTCGCGTACATTGTTAATGGATCGTTGATTTCAGCTCCGATATCAAATGCGACAGTTGGTGTTGTCGGTCCTAAAATAACATCATAGTCTTCAAATACACTTTCAAAATCTTGTTTGATTAATGTACGGACTTTTTGTGCTTTTTTATAATAGGCATCATAATAGCCTGAACTTAATACATACGTACCTAATAAAATACGACGTTTTACTTCTTGACCGAAACCTTCACTTCTTGAAAGTTTGTATAATTCTTCTAATGTTTGTGCTTCTTTAGAGTGGTAACCGTAACGAATACCATCAAAACGTGCTAAGTTAGATGATGCTTCCGCTGAGGCAATCACATAGTAAGAAGGGATACCATAAGATGTTCTAGGTAATGATACTTCTTCAACAATTGCACCTAAAGATTTAAACGTTTCTGCCGCTTTCAATACCGCTTCTTTGACTTCTGGGTCGACACCTTCGCCAATATATTCTTTAGGTAAACCTATTTTCATTCCTTTAATATCTTGCCCAATTTCTGATGTGAAATCAGTTGATCCATCTGGAGCACTTGTTGAATCCATTTCGTCTTCACCAACAATGGCTTCTAAAACAAGCGCATTATCTTTCACATTTCTTGTAATTGGACCGATTTGGTCTAACGATGAGGCAAATGCGACAAGGCCGTAACGAGAAACACGACCATAAGTAGGCTTCAAACCAACAACACCACAGTAGGCTGCAGGTTGACGGATAGAACCTCCTGTGTCAGTACCTAATGTGAATGGCACCAAACCAGCTGCGACTGCTGCTGCTGAACCTCCTGAAGAGCCACCAGGTACAGCTTTATGATCGAATGGGTTAACAGTTTTTTTGAAGTAAGACGTTTCTGTAGATCCACCCATAGCAAACTCATCTAAGTTGACTTTACCGATTAACACACCATTTTCATGATGCAACTTTTTCATCACTGTAGACTCATAAATCGGTACAAAACCTTCTAACATTTTACTTGCACAAGTTGTCTCAAGACCTTCTGTGATAATATTGTCTTTGATACCCATTGGAATACCAAACAATTTACCATTGATTTCGCCTTTCGCTTGTAATTCATCTAATTCTTCGGCTTTTTTAATTGCATTTTCTTTATCTAACGCTAAAAATGATTGGATTGTAGGATCAGTTTCTTCGATTGCTTGATAAATATCTTTCACAATTTCTGAAGGCTTAATTTGGTTCTCCTTGATCATCTTTTGCAGATTTTCAATAGACTCATAACGGATGCTCATATTTATGCGTCCTCCCCATTCATAACTGCCGGTACTTTAAATTGTCCAGCCTCAACTTCTTTTGCATTACTCAATACTTTTTCTTGTGGCAACCCTTGTCCTGCCACGTCTTCACGTAAAACATTTTGTAGATCTAATACATGATGCGTTGGTTTCACTTCTTCTGTATCGACAGCATCAATTTGATGACAAAAATTTAAAATACCTTCTAATGTTTGCTGCATATCACTTGTTTCTTCTTCAGTCACATTTAAACGCGCAAGATTAGCAATATGTGCAACCTGGTCTTTGGTAATTTCAGCCATGATGATATAGCCTCCTTAAAAATACTCTTTTATCTATAAATTGTACCAAATTCTAAGCTAAAAATCTAAAATATTTCAAAGTTCATTAAAGCATTTACTGGCCTTTAATTTGATTTTTTTATCTAAGCTATCCCTCTTTAGCTTTGGTCGGTCAAAATTCAAATGTTTTAATTAGTCGATTCCAAGTCGTCCGCTAAAACTGTTTTATAATGAATAATACAATCGATTCATAATCACCAACTGTTCCCAACATGTTTCGAAATTGTTTTTATCTTAAAAAGCGAAATACTGCTGTTCATTCATTTTTTATTCTGTATAATAAACCATATGTCACTTAAATCAAAAGGGGAGGATTCATATGTTTTTAGTTGGTTCTACTTTATCTAGCCAAGTCAATCCAGACTGGCAAACATACATCATGATTATCATCTATTTTGCCATCTTACTTGGCATTGGCTACTACGGATACAAACAAGCAACAAGCAACTTAAGTGAATACATGTTAGGTGGCAGAAATATTGGACCGTGGGTCACAGCATTATCTGCTGGTGCATCCGACATGAGTGGTTGGATGATTATGGGGTTGCCGGGAGAAGTGTACTCAACAGGTTTGTCCGCGTTGTGGCTTGCCATCGGTTTAACTTTAGGTGCTTATATTAACTATTTAGTCGTTGCACCAAGATTACGTGTACACACTGAAATAGCGGGCGATGCGATTACATTGCCAGACTTTTTTAAAAACCGATTAAACGATCAATCCAATTTAATTAAAATTATTTCTGGTTTAATTATTGTTGTTTTCTTTACACTTTATACGCATGCTGGACTTGTTTCAGGAGGAAAGTTATTCGATAGTGCATTTGGCTTAAATTATCATACTGGCCTCGTGCTTATCGCTGTCATTGTCATTCTCTATACTTTCTTTGGTGGTTATCTTGCTGTTTCAATTACAGATTTCTTCCAAGGGGTCATCATGTTAGTGGCAATGGTCATGGTGCCAATTGTCGTCTTACTTAAACTTAACGGATTAGATACTTTTCATTCCATCGCAGAGATGAAACCGACAAACCTCGATTTATTCCGTGGTACAACTTTGATTGGTATTATTTCATTCTTTGCTTGGGGACTAGGTTACTTCGGTCAACCTCATATTCTCGTTCGTTTCATGTCCATCCGTTCGATTAAATTATTCCGTTTCACACGCCGTATCGGTATTAGCTGGATGGCTGTCGGTTTATTAGGTGCCGTATTTGTTGGTTTATTAGGAATCGCATTTGTACCGGCTCAAGGTGTCACAATTAAAGACCCTGAAACTTTGTTCATATTGATGAGCCAAGTCCTCTTCCATCCATTGGTAGGCGGATTCTTGTTAGCCGCTATTTTAGCAGCCATTATGAGTACAATTTCATCACAATTACTCGTTACATCTAGTTCGTTAACAGAGGATTTCTACAAGCTCATTCGTCAGGACAAAGCAGATACAGAAAAGCATGAAAAAGAATTTGTTTTAGTCGGTCGAATCTCAGTAATCATTGTAGCATTAGCTGCTATTGCAATTGCATGGACACCAAATGATACGATTTTAAATTTAGTAGGAAATGCGTGGGCAGGTTTTGGTGCTGCATTTGGTCCTTTAATGATTTTATCTCTTTATTGGAAAGGATTGTCTCGAACAGGCGCAATCAGTGGTATGATTGCTGGTGCACTCACAGTGATATTATGGATTGTCTTTGCACATCCTTATGGAAAGTTCAATGACTTCTTTAATTTATATGAGATCGTTCCAGGTTTTCTAGCAAGTTTAATTGTTACAATACTCGTCTCAAAAGTTACGAAAAAACCAGGTGATTTTGTTGAACAAGACTTAAACGAAGTCAAACGTCAACTTCAAGAAGCGAAAGCACATCAATAACGCTTCATTGCCTCATACACACTATTCATTATATAAAGCATCTGGGAAATAAATCCCAATATAAAGAGGAAGCGCTAA
>NZ_CP092966.1:897002-966084 GCF_022557135.1 Staphylococcus coagulans | reverse complement strand
TTGGCGCTTCCTTTTGATATAAAACTTCTTATCGAATGACTTTGCTTTCCTAGGGGACAGCCTCAGCCTGTAGTCTTCAGCTCGCCCTGTTTCCTCAAGAGTCTCATCATAACGTTAATTTTGATAAATATGAATTTGAGGCGATTTATCATCTTTTGTTTTTGAAATAAGTGCGCGGGATTCACTTCCATCTTTAATATGAATTTCGTAATTATCGACTGCTTTGAAGTCTTTTTCCGCCAATTGTGTTACATATTGTGTAATACCAATTAACTCAGCCTTGCCATAATAGTCAATAGGTAAATCCACTACAAGTTTTTTTACTTTTTTATGTTTAAATTCTGCTTTACCAACTGCCTGTGTAAAGTTAGAAAAATAAGATTGTAGACTATTGTTAAAGTCTTTGAAGTTCGCATTTAAATTTTCATTTAAATCTTCAGCATCCCCTGAAGGTAGTAAAACAGTTTTTTGATCTAATTTTTGCCATTCAGATAATTTAGAGCCATTTTCTTCTGAAGTGGCATAACTTACAAAATGGCCGGGTATAATATCTTCTTGTCCAGACTGGATGTAAACAGCAAATGTAATTGGTATATCTTTCAAGTCTTCATTTTCTCTCAGTCTTGATAGAATTTCCTCCGCCATTTCTTGACCTTTTTCTTTAACTTCTTTTTTGTCTAACTTTTCATTGTAGGTCTCACCATATTTTTCTTTTTGATAGTAATAAATACTATTCATCGCAAGACCAATAGTCATACCTTTAATATTATTTCCTTTTGTATCGCCATTATCATAATAATCTTGCTCTAGGATGTTAGAGAGATATGCTGGTGAATTTTTAGCGATTTTTTCTTCATCTGTTTCGCCATTTACTGAAGGGTTTAAACCTAAGTTTTCAGTCGCGTTTTTCTCTTTCTTTTCTTTATCACTCATTTTATCCAATTCTTTTTTTGTATATTTAGGCTTAAGATAGGCTTTAATGGTATCTTTGTCTAAATATTGACCATCTTGATAAAGATAATCATCAGTCGGATAGACCGTTTTACTAATATCAAGCAGACCATCTTCAAAATTTTCTCCATTATAACTATTCGCCATATTTTCTTGAATAAGACCACGCGCTTGACTTTCTTTAAAAGGAAGGATTGTTCGGTAATCGTCTCCTTGAACATCTTTATCAGTCGCAATTTGTTTCACTTTATTACGATCTTGTTGTTGAGATTCGGTGTTTTGCTTTGAAGATTTGGAATCTTTATCATTAACAGGTGAACACGCTGTTAACACGAGCGATAAACCTAAAACAAGCACAATTGACTTTTTCATCGCCTAACTCCTTACGCTTTAATTTCGGATTGTTTCTCTATAAAATCTTGTTCCGTCCACACCATTGTACCAAGTGATTCTGCTTTTGTTAATTTTGATCCTGCATCTTCACCTACAATAACTAAATCTGTTGATTTTGTGACACTACTTGTAACTTTTGCACCTTGTAATTTCAACCAATTAGAAGCTTCCGTTCTCGTCATTTGTTGTAACTTACCTGTGAGAACAATCGTTTTACCTGCAAACTCAGGATGGCCCTCGATTTCAGATAGTTTTTGTCCTTTAAAAGTCATGTTCACATCTTTTGCCTTTAACTTTTCAATGAGCGCACGAATATCATCATTTTCTAAGTAAGTAATCAAGGACTGTGCTAATTTTTCACCCACATCATAAATTGCAACAAGTTCTGCTTCTGTTGCTTTAAATAATCGGTCCATCGTTTCATATTTTTCTGCAATGACTTGACTCGCCTTTACACCTAAATGACGAATACCTAAACCAAACAATAAATGTTCTAACGACTGTGCTTTTGATTTTTCAATCGCATTGAGTAAATTTTGCGCTTTCTTTTCACCCATTCGTTCTAATGGCAATAAATCTTCTTTTGTCAGATAAAAAATATCACCTACGTCTTTGATAAGTTGTTGCTCATACAGTTGCTCAATAATTTTCGTACCAAGACCATCGATATTCATCGCTTGTCTTGATACAAAATGAATTAACCCTTCAACGAGTTGTGCTTGACATTTAGGGTTAATACAACGCAATGCAACTTCACCTTCTATGCGCACTAATTCGTGACCACAACTTGGACAATGTGTTGGCATATGGTACTTAACTACACCATCTGTCCGTCTATCCAATATGACACGCACTACTTCAGGGATAATATCTCCTGCTTTTTTCACAACAACACTGTCACCGATACGTATATCTTTTTCATGAATTAAATCTTCATTATGCAAAGAGGCTCTTGAAACAGTTGTTCCGGCCACACGTACTGGCTCTAAAATAGCCGTTGGTGTCACTACACCTGTTCGACCAATACTCAACTCAATATCTAATAAGTCCGTGATGACTTCTTCAGCCGGAAATTTATAAGCAATCGCCCATCTTGGAGATTTTTGAGTAAAGCCCATTTCCTCTTGGTAATCAATGTTATTAACTTTGATAACGATGCCATCGATATCGTAAGCTAACTGCTCACGCTGTTCTGTCCAATAATGAATATAATCAATGACCTCTTGCATTGTCCCTTTTTTACGTCGCTCTGGATTTGTTTTAAAACCGAGAGTATCCAGTTCATCTAGCGCTTCACTTTGGGTCGTAGCATCTAATTCTGTAAAGTCATTGATGCTGTACAAGAAAATATCTAATTTTCTTGCAGCTGCTAATTTTGAATCTAACTGACGTAAAGAGCCCGCAGCTGCATTTCGTGGATTGGCAAATGGTTGCTCACCACGTTCCGATTTAGCATCGTTAAGCTTCAGGAAAGATTTTCGTGGCATATAAGCTTCCCCTCTAACTTCAAAAGAGATATTCTTTTTTAAAGTTAAGGGAATGGCTTGAATCGTTTTTAAATTCTCTGTAATGTCTTCACCAGTGGTACCGTCGCCTCGCGTTAATCCTTGAACAAATTTACCATTTACATATTTCAAGGAAACCGCTAAACCGTCGATTTTCAACTCGCACATATATTCCACTTCTCCGACAGCATCTCTCACACGTTGATCAAACTTTTTTAAGTCTATTTCGTTAAATGCGTTCGATAAGCTCAGCATTGGCGTATCATGACGAACTTTTTCAAATGATGACTGTGCTTGCCCCCCTACTCTGACAGTAGGTGAATCAGAAGTTTTTAGTTCAGGATGATTTTCTTCAATATCAATAAGCTCATGCAACAATTTATCATATTCACTGTCAGGGACACTTGGGCTATCTTGAACATGATATTCATAGTTATACTGATGTAGCAATCGGTGCAAAGTTTCAACACGTTGCTTTAGTTCTTTCATCCCTTAATCCTCCTTTTTAGAAATCGGTGCAAATTGTGCTAACAAACGTTTAGGCCCTTCAGATTTAAAAATAATGTCCAATTCAACCGAACCATTTTTATTATTTACGTTGGACACCATGCCTTCACCCCAAGTTTTGTGCGTCACTTTATCCCCTACTTTCCAATCTGATGAAACGGCAGATTGGTTACGATTTTGAACTGTACGCTGGCTAAATCCACGTTTAACTGGCTTTTTATGTGATCCTATTGTTGTAGATTGACGTTGTTCAGGAAGATTCAACAGGGATTCTGGGATTTCGTTCAAAAAACGAGATCTAGGATTGGATTGTGGTCGTCCATATAACGTCCGAGATGAAGCATGGGATAAATACAACTCTTCTTCAGCTCGCGTGATGGCCACATAACTGATTCTTCGTTCTTCTTCCATTTCATGATCATCTTCACTTTTGATTGCACGTATATGTGGAAATATTGACTCTTCCATCCCAATAATAAATACAACTGGGAACTCTAATCCTTTCGCTGAGTGCATAGTCATCAAAGTAACGCCATCTTCTAAGTTGGCTTCATCCACATCTGCAACCAATGATAAATCTGTTAAAAAGTTAATTAATGATTGCTCTTCTAACGGTGTATTTTCTTCATAATCATGAGGAACAGACATAAATTCATCGATGTTTTCCAATCGACTTCTCGCTTCTAACGTTTGTTCACGTTCCAACATTTCACGATATCCAGATTTTTCAAGCACTTCTTCAACTAATTCACTAATCTCAAGAAACTCTTGCTCTTTCATTAAATGACTCATCAGTTCATAAAATGTTGCAGCAGCTTGAGTCACTTTTTTAGATAAACCGATAAAATCAACCTCCGCAAGCGCTTCAAACATACTCATATCATTTTGAGCTGCATAAGTGGCAATTTTTTCAACAGACGATGGGCCAATCCCTCTTTTTGGCACGTTAATAATGCGCTGTAAACTGATATCATCAGCACTATTTGCGATAAGACGTAAATAACTTAAAAGATCTTTGATTTCTTTACGATCATAGAACTTTTGTCCCCCCACCATGACATAAGGTACATTAGATTTCATAAACGTTTCTTCAAGCACACGTGATTGAGCGTTTGTGCGGTATAAAACTGCGATATCTTTATAATGTTTCCCTTTCTTCTGTTGTTTTAATATCTCTCTGACGACAAATTCTGTCTCGTCTCTTTCACTTACCGCTTCGTAGTAATGAATTTTTTCGCCTTCTTGATTGGCTGTCCACAAGCCTTTAGGTTTACGCTCAGTGTTGTTTCGGATCACTTCATTAGCTGCAGTTAAGATGGTTTTAGTAGAACGATAATTTTGTTCAAGATAAATTGTGCGTGCATTTGGGTAATCTTCTTCAAATGATAAAATATTTTGTATATCTGCACCACGCCAACCATAAATGGATTGATCTGAATCACCCACGACACATAAATTTTTAAACTTTTGCGCAATTAAATTCACTAAAGTATATTGCGCTTTATTTGTATCTTGATACTCATCTACATGTATATATTGGAATTTGTTTTGATAATAGTCTAATACATCAGGAACGCGCTCAAATAATTTAATTGTTGTCATAATTAAATCATCAAAATCTAACGCTTGATTTCGAATCAGTTGCTTTTGATAACCTTCATAGACCGTAGCGACCATTCGACTATAAAAATCATTCGCCTCTTCCATCGCATGTGCAGGTGTTTTTAATTCGTTTTTTAATTGGCTAATCGCACCAATAAACATACGTGGCTCATACTTTTTAGGATCAATATTATTCACCTTCAACACATCTTTTATGACTGATTTTTGATCAGTAGGATCAATGATTGTAAAATTTCGTTCAATCCCTATTCGATCTGCATCTCGGCGTAAAATACGCACACACATCGAGTGAAAAGTGGACATCCAAATCACTTCTGCTGCTTCTCCCACTAACGCTTGAACACGTTCTTTCATTTCTTTTGCTGCTTTATTTGTAAATGTGATGGCTAAAATGTGATAAGGAGATACATCTTTTTCATCTAGTAAATAAGCAATGCGGTGTGTTAAAACACGTGTTTTGCCTGATCCCGCACCTGCCATAATTAAAAGCGGTCCTTCTGTCGTTCTTACCGCTTCACTCTGTTCTTTATTCATATTCTTTACGAGTGGATTCATTATGTTCTCTCCTTTATTTTAGTCGTTTTAATAGCTGCTTTAATATCTTCATAGATGACATTACCCACTATAATTGTATCTGCAATCGCTGCCATTTCCTTCGCTTTTTCAAAATTGGTAATCCCACCACCGTAAAAGAGTTGGGTATGCTCTAATTCATCTTTGGCAGCTTGTACCATTTCAGGTTCACCATATTGACCGCTATATTCGATATAAAGGATAGGTAACCGGTACAGTTTTTCAGCCATCTGTGCATACGCAATAACGTCGTCTTCATCTAAGTTTGCCGATGCTTGCGTATGTCGACTCACTTGACTATTCGGATTTAACACAACATAACCCTCAAAAATCAATTCATCAAAATTAATCATATGACCATATGCCTTTAAGGCACGATGTAGCAAGCCGTTATGAAATGTTACATCGTTACTGTTCAAAACAGTAGGTATAAAATAAAAATCAAACCCTGGCATCGTGCTCTCAAGATTTGAAATTTCTAATGCTAATGGTAATGGATAACGGCGCACACGACTCATCAAATGTATGACATTATCTTCTGTCACTTGGTCCGTGCCACCTATCATAATTGCGTCTGTATTAGACATACAAATCATCTCTAAATCTTCATCTGAAATTTCTTTCGCTGGATCAAGTTTAAAAATGTGACGCCATTCTTTTATATCATACATGAACCTGACTCCTTTATTTTTCGTAACTTATATTATAGCACTTTTGACTATTGATATCTAAAGTTCATCACCTTTTCAATATAGTTTTTCGATTCATTTTTTGAACCTTTTTTAAATGGAGAAAAGCTCATCGATATATGTCTTCTTAATGGCACATTATCCTCATGGCACTATTCATAAAAAGCGAGACCGTATACGATGAACAATACGATCTCGTTTATCAAAAATAGAATGAATGCTTCTCTACAAAATATAATGCACACTTAAAAATACTCCTTACAACTTCCATGAATGGAAATGCTGTAAGGAGCATGATTAATATAGTGTTTTAGTGCTTTACATTTCTGTTTCAATGTTCATACGCTCTAATATCATTGTATAGGCATCATTGCCCCACTGTAAAGAGCGCTTCACACGTGAAATTGTAGCTGTTGAAGCACCAGATTCTTTTTCAATTGTTGCATAGGTATAACCTTGCTTAATCATTTTGGCAACTTGAAGTCTTTGAGATAAAGATTGTAACTCATTGACAGTACATAAATCGTCGAAAAATTGATAACATTCTTCTCGTGTTTCTAATGTCAAAATCGCATCAAACAACTCATCTAATGCTTTTCCACGTAATTTTTCAATTTGCATGCAAACAGCCCCTATTTATATAATCTAACACTACTTAACCAATTAAATCGTTTTTGAGCCATCTATTTACTCTAAGCCGACTCTTTTAAATATTGTATCAACTTGATTGAGGTGATGTCTAGGGTCAAAGCAAGCATCTAAAGCTTCTTTTGATAACTTGTCAGTAATTCGCGTATCTGCTTCTACAAGTTCTCTAAATGGTGTTTTTGTTTCCCATGATTCCATCGCTTTTGGTTGAACAAGGTCATAAGCTTCTTCACGAACCATCCCTTTATCAATTAAAGCTAAAAGGACGCGTTGTGAGTAGATTAAACCGAATGTTTTATTCATATTTGCAGTCATATTTTCTTCATATACTGTTAATCGGTCAATAATGTTTGCAAAACGATTTAAGGCATAGTCCAATGCTATTGTAACATCTGGTAACATAATGCGCTCAGCTGAAGAGTGAGAAATATCGCGTTCATGCCATAATGCTACGTTTTCGTATGCAGTCGTTAAATAACCACGAATGACACGTGCTATACCAGTGATGTTTTCAGAGCCGATTGGATTACGTTTATGCGGCATTGCAGAAGAACCTTTTTGACCTTTTGCAAAAGATTCTTCAACCTCACGTGTTTCTGTTTTTTGTAGGTTACGCACTTCGACAGCAAATTTTTCAAGAGAAGTTGCAATTAAACTTAATGTCGCAATATAGTATGCGTGACGATCTCGTTGCAATGTTTGTGTAGAGATTGGCGCTGTTCCAATTCCTAAATGTTTACAAACATATGCTTCAATTTCAGGTGGGATATTCGCAAAAGTACCGACTGCACCACTCATTTTACCGACTTCTATTTCTGTTCTTACACGTTTGAAGCGTTCTAGGTTGCGCTCCATTTCCGCATACCATAGCGCCATTTTCAAACCAAATGTAGTCGGTTCTGCATGAACGCCGTGCGTACGTCCCATCATCAAAGTCGTTTTATATTTTTTAGCTTTAGCTGCTAAAATTTCAATAAAACGTTCCAAGTCCTTTTCGATAATGTCATTCGCTTGCTTGATTTGATAGCTTAATGCTGTATCAACCACGTCAGTTGAAGTTAGACCATAATGAACCCATTTGCGTTCTTCACCCAAAGTTTCTGAAACTTGTCTTGTAAAAGCAACGACATCATGGCGTGTTTCTTGCTCAATTTCTTTTGCTCTTTCAACATCTACACGTGCATGTTGACGAATTTTTTTAACTTCATCTTTTGGAATGTAACCCAGTTCGCTCCATGCTTCACTAGCAAGAATTTCAACTTCTAACCATGCTTCATAACGGTTTTGATCAGTCCAAATTTGAGCCATTTCTTCTCTTGAATAACGTTCAATCATCTTATATAAACTCCAATCTTCTAATTTAGTTTCATTATATCAGAACTAAAAATCATGTACATTATCTATTCAAACAAATTTATCGTTCGTAATCAAGTGTAAATATAGCTAATTTTACATTACATCGATGCTTAAAACACCTAATTCACGAACTATAAAGATTTTCTAATTATAAATGTACGCTTTCAACCTCAGATAGATCACCAGATGTTTCAGATTTAGGGCGTGAATCAAAAGGTTCTTTTGCTTTCAAAAAGCTTATTATGACTTCATTCCTGATAAATAGGCACATAGTCAGCAAAGAAAAATGAGTCGAGACGACATCACATCTCAACTCATTTTCTTACCTGTAAATTCTATTTCTTGTCTTAATACTTCGATCTCACCATTTGCATTTTCTTTAAATACAGGCTTTTCAAAACGCTTAACCGGCATATAGCCAGCTGCCCTCATTCTAGCTAAACAATCTTGAATCGTTTCATCCGCTTCCACTTTAAATTTCATCTGTATCATACGCCTTTACTTTTTTACTTCTAACACCTTTAACCCAAAATCCACCATGGATATTACGTGGCTCATACGCAATAATAAATGCTTTGGGATCCAATTGTTTAATGGTATCCATCAGTTTCAATTCATAGCGACGTGGCGTTAAAATTTGCATAACTAAGCGGTCGCCATCACGACCATGTGCACCAAAATGCGTAACGCCATAACCTAAATCACGGAGTTGTCTTGGTAAATCTAACTCATAATCTGCTGTTGTCACATTCACTACAGAATAGCCAAGTGCCAACTTTTCTTCGATTTTCATACCAACGATAATACCAACAGAAAAACCAAGTGCATAAGCAATCACGTTTTGAAATTGATCTAAATTTGACATCACCATTCCTAAACCAATGACATAAACAAGTACTTCCACAAAGCTGACAACAGCTGCGATATAACGATAACCTTTAAGTGTTAATATCATTCGCATTGTTAATGCTGTCACATATGCGACGTTGATGGCAAATATCGAAATGAGCATCATCCAAGGATTATCATTGATTACACTCATACGCAACCTCTTTTCATAATAAAATCTAGCTCATTGTATCAAGTTCACATTATTTTGTCATTACATTTATTTAGGCCACGTATAGCGTGTGTAAGCCAGTTCACGTTTATGTGCATTTTTTATATAATGTTGTTCAATGATAGCCGCTTCTTCGGGGCGAATTGTTTTTCCTTCTAAATAATCATCGATAGCTTGATAAGTAACACCCAGTGCCTCTTCATCTGGCAATTGTGGTTTATCATCTTCTAAATCTGCTGTCGGCTGCTTTTCATATAAATGTGCTGGAGCGTTCAGATACGCTAATAGCTGTCGCCCTTGTCGTTTATTAAGACCGAATAGCGGTGCAATATCAGCTGCACCATCACCATGTTTTGTAAAAAAGCCAGTAATATTTTCAGCAGAGTGGTCTGTACCGACGACAATACCGGATAAATTCGCAGCAATCGCATACTGCGCTTTCATACGTTCGCGCGCTTTTTCATTTCCTTTTTGAAAATCAGTCAAATCGATACCAGCTTGTTTTAACGTTTCAACACTTTGATCAACAGCTGGCTTAATATTCACAGTGATAATACGGTCAGGTGCAATAAAGTTGAGCGCATCTTCAACTTCATCGGCATCTTTTTGAACACCATACGGTAGTTTCACTGCAACAAATTGAATATCTCTTCCAGAGTTTGCTCTCATTTCTTCTGCTACAAGTTGAAGAAGTTTTCCAGTTAATGTAGAATCTTGCCCGCCAGAGATTCCTAATACTAAAGTACGCACAAAAGGATGTGATTTCACATATTGTTCTATGAAATGTTTAATTTTCTTAATCGTTTCAGCACTATCAATGACAGGTTTCACCTTCATTTCATCTACAATGATAGACTGCATTTTACTCATAGTCATAACGGTCTTCCATCTCCTTAACATTTTCAGCCACTTCAAATATACGTTTTTGCTTATTTTCCCAACATAACGTACTTAAATCAACTGGATATTCTTCAGGATTTAAATAGCGTTTGTTTTCTTCCCATAGATAATTTAAATTGTTTTTCAAATAAGCTTTTGCTTCTAATTCTGACGGGCAGTCATAGACAAGTTGCCCTTCTTCAAATATATCATGGTGCAAATCAATCGCTTTAAAATGCTTAATACGCTTCATTTTATAAGTATGAATAGGATGAAACATTTTAAGCCGTTCTTCTTGATTTGGGTCTTCGTTGTCTAAAGTAATATAATCCCCTTCAGATTTGTTGTTTTTCGTATTAATGATACGATAAACTTTCTTTTTGCCTGGCGTCGTCACTTTTTCAGCATTGTTTGATAATTTGATGCGATCCACAAGTTGACCATTGGCATCTTCAACCGCAACCATTTTATAAACTGCGCCTAAAGCAGGTTGTTGGTAACCCGTAATTAATTTTGTACCAACACCCCAAGAATCTACTTCAGCACCTTGAGCTTTTAAACTGGCAATCGTTTGCTCATCTAGGTCATTTGAAGCAATTATTTTAGCATCCTTAAAACCAGCTTCATCAAGCATTTTACGGGCTTC
This sequence comes from Staphylococcus coagulans, assembly GCF_022557135.1. Classification (NCBI taxonomy): domain Bacteria; kingdom Bacillati; phylum Bacillota; class Bacilli; order Caryophanales; family Staphylococcaceae; genus Staphylococcus; species Staphylococcus coagulans. The sequence goes on along the minus strand of NZ_CP092966.1, from coordinate 955,254 downwards.
TTTCGATAAATAAGCAATGTCGCCAGAATCCAGTCGAATACCGATAAAGTTAATTTGATCACCGAGTTCCTTAGCGACTCTAATTGCATTCGGTACGCCAGATTTCAACGTATGAAATGTATCAACGAGAAAGACACAATTTTTATGTCTTTCAGCGTATTTCTTGAATGCTGTATATTCATCGCCATAAGTTTGTACAAATGCATGGGCGTGTGTACCAGAGACCGGTATATTAAATAATTTTCCTGCACGAACATTACTTGTTGAATCAAAACCGCCAATAATAGCAGCTCTTGCACCCCAAACAGCAGCATCAAATTCATGCGCACGTCTAGTCCCAAATTCCATTAAAACATCGTCGACTGCAACTTGTTTAATTAAACTTGCTTTAGAAGCGATTAACGTTTGGAAATTGATAATATTTAATAGCGCAGTTTCAATAAGTTGCGCTTGAATGAGAGGTGCTTCTATACGCATGAGGGGTTCATTACTAAAACAGAGTTCACCCTCTTGCATTGAACGGATATTACCCGTAAACCTTACTTCTTTTAAATAGCTCAAAAAGTCATCTTGATAACCAATGGACTTTAAATAAGTAATATCTGATTCAGAAAAATGTAAGTTTTCTATGAATTCAATGACACGACGTAACCCATTAAAAACAGCATAGCCACTCCCAAATGGCATATTTCTAAAATATAAATCAAAAACTGCTTTACGTTCATGAATGCCATCAAACCAATAAGACTCTGCCATATTGATTTGATACAAATCGTTGTGCAACATTAAACTATCATCTTTATATTGATACATGATGTTACTCCCACTTCTCCTTTAACAATCGTTTTTATCATACCTATAATATCACACAATATCGTGGGATTCTTTATTCGACACTGCAATTCTGTGGAATTTTGTCTGTTTAAGCGGTTGGGACATCCATTAAAAAATATATCACTTTCGCATCATTTAATTAATGAACGTGGTCAGATGCGTGCTCATACAATAGGTTTAATTAAATAGTTAAGGAAATCTGCTTGTTATGGGCATTGGGCGTATTGTATTCAAATTAAAAGTTCGACAAGTTCGAACCTGATTCAAAAGCATGATAAAGTGAGGGAGTAAGAACCATATTATCAACTAATGACGTTCAACTGATACAAAATTGTGACAATTCAGCTAAACGTGTCACGACGGCATATAAATTCATTATAATATCCATTGAGGTGGGCATATGTTAAAAGAAGCACAAGCATTTATAAAACAAATGTATGAAGAATTAAATTTACCAATACAAGCGCGTGATCGCCGTTTAGAGGAAATTGCATTATCCATTTATGAGACAGGGACTTATACACATACTTCAGAAGAATTAACATATGGTGCCCGTGTGGCATGGCGTAACTCAAATCGTTGTATCGGTCGTCTTTTTTGGGAGAGTTTAATCGTTGAAGACGCGCGTCATATTAAAGATGAAGCATCATTTATAGATTCGATTTGCTCGCACATTTCTACAGCAACGAATCATGGCCGCATTAAACCTTATATTACAATTTATGCGCAATCTGACGTTGAAGGACCAAAAATATTTAATAATCAATTGATTCGTTATGCGGGCTACGAAGAAAAGGGAGACCCCTCTGAAAAAGAAATGACACAACTCGCCCAACATCTTGGATGGTCAGATGAACATACAGATTTCGATGTATTACCTTTAATGTATCAATTACCGGGTCAAAAAATTAAATATTATGAATATCCTAGTGACTTAATCCTAGAGGTTCCTATTAGTCATGCGCAATTCCCTAAAGTTTCTGAGTTAGGTATAAAATGGTATGCGGTGCCGATTATTTCAAATATGGATCTAAAAATTGGCGGGATTACTTATCCAACTGCGCCATTTAATGGTTGGTATATGGTGAATGAAATTGCAGTTAGAAATTTCACAGACAGTTACCGTTATGACTTATTAGAAAAATTTGCTACAGCAATGGGATTTTCTAATTTACGAAACACTTCATTTAATAAAGATCGGGTGTTAGTTGAAATCAATGATGCTGTCTACCAATCTTTTAAAAATGCAGGCGTTTCTATGGTTGACCATTTAACTGCAGCTAAGCAATTTGAAAAATTTGAACAAGCCGAACAACAACAAGGACGAACTGTAACAGGAAAATGGTCATGGTTAGCACCCCCATTATCTCCAACTTTAACTTCAAATTATCATCATGGTTATCAAAATGAGATTAGAGTCCCTAACTTTTTTTATAAAAAATCGTCATCATCTGGGTGTCCATTTCACTAAATTCGTGTACAATAAAGTACAAATATCGGTAAGGGAATGATTGCATGACACTTTATTATTTAGGTCCTAAAGGGACATTTTCCTATTTAGCCGCACTCAAATTGATGGCTCAATCACAACAAGACGACTGTTTAGCTGAAAAAGATAATTTATATGAGGTCATGACTTCTCTACAAAAAGAAACAACGGCAACTGCCATTGTCCCAATAGAAAATTCGATAGAAGGAACAATCAATATCATTGCAGATATATTAACCGATTATCCCTTTGTCGTCGTGGATGAAATTTTGTTAGATATTGCGTTTGCTTTATATGGATTACCTGAGCAATCGCTTGCGGATATTACTAAAGTTTATTCGATTAGTCCAGCGATAAGTCAAACGCAAAAATTTATCCATGCGCATCAATTTGATTATGATTATACGCCGAGTACAGTCGCTTCACTGAAAGAAATCAATGCAACGACCGGGGCGATTGCGCCTATTGGAAGCGGGGAAATGTATGGTTATCATGCCCTTCAAACGCATATCGAAGACTATCCACATAATATGACGCGCTTCCTTGTCCTCAAACATGCATCTGAAGTGGCGCACCAGTCAGGTAAAGATTGGTTACTTGTCATTACACCTACTGAAGACAAACCAGGACTTCTTGCAAATATTTTAAATACTTTTGCGATGTTCCAGGTCAACTTAAAATGGGTAGAATCTCGACCTTTAAAAACTAAGCTCGGTATGTATCGCTTTTTTGTACAAGCCGAGTGTCCTAATGATGAAGTTGTCAATAAAATCACAACTATCTTAAAAACACTCGACTTTGAACTGAAAAACTTGGGTCGGTTCAATTAATCTCTTTATTTTTTCCTTTTCATACCACATCAAATGACGTAATTGGATTTGCTTATAACTTCAGCATTTCCAATTCAAGTCATTCATTTTGCCATCATCTACTCTCTCTTTTACATCCTATGCTACATTCTATGCGCTCATTCTAGTTCATCCAAAATGAGTTGACTAACATCACGTTGATTGATATGAGATAACTGTCTATTTTCTACAATCGTTAATTCATTAATAGCAGTCATTTGATTCGTTTGCTTGTCACCCCAAAATTCATTTCCTATGATGTATACACTTTTGTGTGGTGCATCTTTATGACTTCTAATATGCAGTGCGTCTTTCTCAGAAATATTGAGGAATTGATTGTGCATGACATAAAACGCTTCTCCCCCTTGCTTTCCTTCAAAAGTACCATCTAAAGTTTGCATATCTTGACCTTTATAGACACCTAAATACCGAATTCCCCCACTACAATTTAAAAATAAATTATTATGAATAAAGATATCTTTTCCTTTCAAAGGTGTGAGCGCATAATCTTGCGTTGAGTCAAAAATATTATTTTGGATAACAATGTTCTCATAAAAATAATTATAACGGCTTGCATGTGAACCAATTGCACGATTCCATGATTGCATTTGCCCCTCGAACGAATTTCCAAAATAACAATTCTCAATCACTACATTTTTAGTAATCGTGCCATCATTCACTCCAAATTTCGGAAAAGCACCTTCAACAAACATATCAAGTTGAATTGCTTCCGAGAACCAACGGTCACCATTCACATCATGAAAACCTAAAAAATTACAATCATGAATATGCACACCATCTAATCCGCAAGCGTCCACACCATGCCCACCTACAATATTTTTAAAAGTGATATGGCTTAATTCAATATCTTGTGCATGACCTATGCACATTGCTGTATTATTATAAGGATAGTACACACCATTCATATTGAAAGTGCCACCTTCTATCTTAATATGGCTATTACCATCATATTGATAGTACTTTTTTCGGCTCGAGCCATTTTTTAATAATGCGTCTCGACCTACCCTTAATAATTCCGCTTCTGCATCAAGTATTAAAGTTGTACCTTCATATATTTTTAAGGCTTTAGCGATATGGTATGTACCTTCAGGGATATAAACCGTCACATTCTTTTTTTTACCTATATTTAAAGCACGTTGAATGCCAATCGTATCGAGCAACTTATTTTTTCCTGTTGCACCAAAATCTAAAATGTTTAAAATCATTTTCGTGCCATCCTTTCTGAATTAAGTTATACTGTGAATAATGTTGTTTAACTTCTATATACCCTTTTTAGGAGGATGTTTAATGTCAAATAAAGCTTTAATTGTAGTGGATTATTCTTATGACTTTGTGGCTGATGATGGGAAACTGACTTGCGGTGAAGCGGGTCAAGCGATTGAACCTTTTATCGTAGAGCGCATTCAATCTTACCATCAATCAAAAGAGAACATTTTCTTTATGATGGATTTACATTATGAAAATGATCCTTATCATCCTGAAACAAAAAGTTTCCCACCACACAACATTGAGGGAACACATGGACGTGATCTTTATGGTCGTGTACAAGAAATATATAACCAAATTAAAGACGAATCACACGTCTATTTTATAGATAAACGACGTTACGATGCCTTTTATGGTACTCCGTTGGATAGCTTATTACGTGAACGCCATGTAGATACACTTGAAATTGTAGGGGTTTGTACAGATATCTGTGTTCTTCACACAGCAGCGAGCGCATATAATTTAAACTATCAACTAATTATACCTAAAAATGGTGTGGCATCATTTAATTTAACGGGCCATGAATGGGCTTTAACACATTTTAAAGATACTTTAGGCGCAGCGGTAGAATAATTACTGTTTGCCATGCTAAAATAGATATGAATATAGTAAATTAATAAGGAGATTGAATAATGACAACATATATTTTTGGTCATCAAAACCCAGATACTGATGCCATTTGTTCGGCAATCATCATGGCTGACTTTGAACAACAACACGGTAATAAAGAGGCCAAAGCCTTCCGTATTGGAGAGTTAGGACCTGAAACCCAATATGCGTTAGATTACTTTAATGTAGAAGTACCTGAATTGTTGACAGACGATTTAACAGGAAAAGACGTTATTTTAGTGGATCACAATGAATTCCAACAAAGTGCTAAAACAATCGAGAGAGCAAAAATCAATCACGTGATTGATCACCATAGAATTTCAAACTTCGAAACTGCTGGTCCATTATATTACCGCGCTGAACCTGTGGGCTGTACGGCGACGATTTTATACAAAATGTATAATGAGCGCAACTATGAAATCCGCCCTGAAATTGCAGGGTTAATGGTTTCTGCAATTGTATCAGATAGCCTATTATTTAAATCACCAACATGTACAGAACAAGATGTTAATGCTGCAAAAGCATTAGCAAAAATTGCAGATGTAAATTTAGAAGAATACGGCTTAAACATGTTAAAAGCAGGCGCTTCTACTACAAACAAAACAGAAGATAGCATATTAAACACAGATGCAAAATCATTCAGTATGGGTGAACATACCGTACGTATTGCACAAGTGAATACTGTCGATATCGATGAAGTTATCGTACGCCAAGAAGCACTTGAAAATGCAATGAATAAAGCAAGCGCAGAAAACGGTTATGATATCTTCGTTCTTGTTATTACAGATATTTTAAACAGCAATTCTAAAATTATTGTTGTTGGTGCAGAAAAAGATAAAGTCGGAGAGGCTTTCAACACTGCTCTCGACAACAATACGGCATTCTTACCTGGTGTCGTATCACGTAAGAAACAAATTGTTCCACCGATTACTGAAGCTTTATCATAAAGTTTAAAATCAAATGAATAGGATGTGGTTGCATGACAAATCAAATTAAAGCAGGACATCACAAGTTTTATATTGGTGAAAATGAAAACACACCGCAAGCTGAGATTACATTTAAGTATCTTGATGAAAATACAATCGATGTCAACAAAACTTTTGTAGATCCATCACTCCGTGGCGGTGGCGTTGCAAAAAAATTATTCAACGAAGTCATTCAAAAAGCCGAAGATGAAAACTTAAAAATTGTTCCATCTTGTAGTTATGTGGCGCGTCAATTTGAAAAAGATGAATCTCTTGCACCGCTTTTAGCTGAGTAAGGAGAACTTTGTTAAAAGTCTTCCTTGATGACTCATAAGGTGCGTGGTTGTATATTCTATCTAAATGATTTAGCCATTTATAAGTGTCCATATCATTTTTATGTTGTACACCAACACTTTATCTTTTTAACTTGGGGCCGAGAATACGAAATCTAAACGCGTAGTCAGATTTCTATTCTGGTCCCTTTCTTTGTATCCGATGTTATCATCAAATTGATACTCAAGTTATGCTGTGTCATTCTTATTTGATTGTATACATCTCATACAAACTTAAGTAGCATTCCCTCTTATTAATTAAATATCATTTGAAAGGAGTTATCTCATTGAACAGCTATCAAAACCAATTTGATGCGACGAAAGACTATTTTCGATCAGGCATCACCGTGCCCCTCAAATATCGTAAAAAAGCATTAAAACAATTATCAAAGCAAATTAAATTACATGAAGATGCCATACTAGAGGCTTTAAAGAAGGATCTAGGCAAAAATGAAGTAGAAGCTTACGCAACTGAAGTAGGCTATACATTGAATAGCATTAAACATACACGTAAGTCATTAAATAAATGGGCCAAAAAACAATCTGTCGACACTCCTTTATTTCTCTTTCCTACTAAAAGCTTTGTCATTAGTGAGCCTTTAGGTACCGTGTTGATTATTGGCCCTTTTAACTATCCGTTTCAATTAGTTTTTGAACCTTTAATTGGTGCAATCGCTGCTGGCAATACCGCTATCGTTAAACCGTCAGAACTCACACCTCATGTTGCTGAAGTCGTTGAAACCATTATCGCTAAAAGTTTTGAGCCAGAATACGTCAGCGTTGTTCAAGGTGGTGCAGATGCGATTCAAGCACTTTTACAATTACCTTTTGATCATATCTTTTTTACCGGTAGTGCAAAAGTTGGCCAAATTGTTTATGAAGCGGCCGCAAAACAGCTTATACCAGTGACATTAGAACTTGGTGGAAAATCGCCTACAATTATAGATAAATCCGCCAATTTAAAAGTAGCGAGCGAACGAATTTGTTTTGGTAAATTTATAAATGCAGGTCAAACTTGTGTAGCACCTGATTATGTGTTGATTGATGAAACAGTAAAAGCAGATTTTATTAAAGCTTTGACGACGACAATACGTGAGTTTTATGGACGCGCGCCCCGTGAGAGTGAAGATTTCGGGCGTATTGTAAACGGACGCCATTTTAATCGTTTAGCACAATTGATTCAAACCCATGAATCTAAAATTATTTTAGGGGGTGAAACGGACGCGACCGACCGTTATATTGCACCGACTCTTATTGATAATGTAGTGTCTTCAGATGCCATTATGGCTGAAGAAATATTTGGTCCGATTTTACCAATTATGACTTATCAAAACCTTGATGAAGCCATTCAATATATTCAATCAAAACCTAAACCATTATCGTTATACTTATTTAGCGAAGACGAAAATACAACCAATCGAATACTTACTGAATTATCGTTTGGCGGCGGTGCCATTAACGATACTTTACTTCAATTAGCAAATCCAAATCTTCCTTTTGGTGGTGTGGGTGCATCAGGCATCGGACGCTATCATGGACGTTATTCATTTGAAACGTTTTCACATCAAAAACCTTATATTTTTAAAACAACAAAATTGGAGACCGGGTTATTGTTTCCACCTTATAAAGGTAAACTGGGCTACGTTAAAAAGTTATTTAAAAAGTAATATTCTATTTCAAACGCATTAATAAAAGCACATGAGAGAAAGTGACAACATCATTTTTGCCATTCTCAACATGTGCTTTTTCTTTTTCTTATCATGCTTTTATTCGCTAATAGAGGTCAGTTTCGTTTAAAAATTTAACACAAACGCCTTCCTCTGCAACTTGTTGATCATCTTTTAATGTCAACAATCCCGTGTCTCGATTTCTTTCAAATACGACAATTTTAGAGTCTTCTTCTTGATGTGCCACAACGAGATATGCATCATCTGCAGTAATATTGAAATCTCTTGGAAATACACCGCCACTTGAGATAATATCAACCAACTCAAGTTTGCTACCCTCAGCTAATACTTTGAAAATAGCAAGACTATCGTGTCCACGGTTACTAATATATAAGTAACGTTGATCATGTGAAAGATGTACTGCAGCTAATTTAGTCGGTTGCAAGAAATCTTCAGGAATTGTTAAATGACGTTCCAATTCAGTGAATCGACCGTCTTCATATTGCATCACAACAACCGTATTTGAAAGTTCATTAACTACATAGGCGTAACGCCCCGTTTGATGATAAGCAATATGTCTAGGGCCATCACCAGGTTCTAATTGTGTGCGATAAGCAACTTCCATGCCTTCGGAACCATAATGATATGTCACTAACAAATCCGAACCTAAATCAACAGCTACCACATATTGATGATCAGGCGTGACATCTAAATAGTGCACATGGGATTTTTCTTGACGCTCCACGTTTGGCCCGTGCGGATAATCATGACTGATTTCTCTAATTAAACGTTTAATAGTGTGGTTTTCAGCATCTAATTCATAAATACGTGCAACACCATCTCCATAAACAGCTTCAAAAGCATATTTTCCATCTGGTGATACCGCTACATAACAGCCAGAGCCTTTAAAAGATTCTAAACAAGTACTCTTTTTTTCTAAGCTCCCATCTTTACTAATCTTAAAAGAAGCTAGGCCAGCATTTTGATCGTCTTTCGTAATGGCGAGTAACATATCTTGATACTGCGTCAAATACGTCGAAGCATTTAATTCATATCCTGTTTCAACTTTGTCAATGTTACCTTGTTGATCATCTAACTCAAATCGATAAATGCCCTTTCCATTTTTCTTAGTATAAGAACCAATATATCCTTTTGTCATGTCGTACCCCTCTCAAATTTCTTAATGCTATTTTATCAAATTTTAATACGCTGTCCCATTACGAAGGTATAATTAGCAACTCTCCGTCTTCAGCTGTCCACACTTTCCCCATTGATGTGATGCCTTTCATACCTTCAAAATATTTAAACCCTAATGTTTGAACTAAATGATTTGAACATAAATTACTCATGCAATATGTACGTCGAGGATCAAAAAGAGGATTTCGATACAATCTTTTTAGCAATCGACAAAAACTAAGCGGTTTCGAAAAGACAAACCATACATCTGGCTCATTTTCAACAAAAGCACGCTCAAATTTTTTCATACTTTTACAATCTTCTTTCCACTCTACAACCCTGATTACAAACTCTGAACACCCCGTATGAATCAAATCCTTTTCTAATAAACGTTTAAATTGGTATGCATTTTCTCTTAATTGTCTATCGTCACTTACACCAATTGTGATATTGCTTGTCTCATAGTGTGTCTGGAAAATGGCCTGAATCATGTCAAGAAAACGTTGTTCTTGATAGCGCTCATTTAATAATTGTTGATTTAACAATGCTAATTGAAAGTTTGTCGCTTCATTAAGTTGATATGAAATTAATGCATTATGTGTTTGATACAAACTGATCACCTTTATAATAAATATTTTCAAAGCCTTTATTCTTTCAGTGTCCTAAATGTCTGTATAAAAAAGAGGTAGGACCGAAATCTAAAATTTGATTTTGATTTCAAAGTCGCTACCTCCCGTAAAAGTTAATCCGGTAAACCAAAAATCACATTGGAGCAACGTATAAAGACGAGCTCAAAACAACTTAATGTGACCTTTATCGACACGCATTAAAATTGAATTGTTTAGTTGTTATACTTTAGTTAACATTAGACTCAATATCGGATACAATCTCTTTTGTTTTATTTTCAATATCTTCAAAGTCTTTTTTGAAAACATATGCGAGTACAGCTGCACCCACACCGAAGACAACAGTCACTGTAGCTGTGAAAATAAATATAAACTTAAATAAGCCCTTAATAAAGTTCCACATAAATATTTCACCTCATCATCATTTATTTAATATCATCATAACATAAAATATTACAATCATTAACTTTATACCCTATTCTTGACTGTATTAATCAGAAATCAATTTAATTTTTATAAGTAATATGTTACATTAAGATTAACTTAATTGTGAAAGAGGTTTGTTAAATGCCATACATATCATTAATGAGTTCGTGGAAAAGCAATGATATCGAAAGTATAGAGAATATGGTAGATAATCGCGTATTAGCATACTATATTAATGAGCTAGGTGAGGCACAATCATTATCAAAGTCAACGCTCATTCACATGTTACGAAAACGCATGCAGCAAGTGATAGAGAAAAATGACCTCCAATGGAACTTTGAAATTATCCATCGCGCCCATGTGCGAGGTAGTCAATTAATTATTTTTTATGTTTATTCACTTGAAAATCCAGATTACAAAAAAACTTCGAAAACGATGGTCACTATGACTTTCGGGGACGGAACAGGAGAAAGACATCGCATCAAAACGGTTTATATTACGCCTAATGTAACAGACGTCAATCAATAAAATAAGAAATATCGCGTAATAGCATTAGATATTTTAAACACAAACTCGGACGATACATAATCTTTCGTCCGAGTTTTATATCATCCATTTATAGTTAGTCCTCAATGCAATCATCACCGTGTATAATTTTTGTAAAACCAATGTTTAATTTTAATATAGTAATTCCACATAAAACTCCCCCCTTAACCCTATTCACATACGGCTTAATCTGATGTTAAATTTATTATAGTAGCGTCATGAAGTGAATACCATTAAAGAATGATTACAACCATTTAACAAATTATGTTAGCAAGATTTCAGAAAGGACGATTTTTTATGCAAAGTGTCACATCGGACATCTTAACGTTTAGAGGGAACCATTACGATTATGGGATAATGACAGGTCAATGGCTTCAAACAACAGCGTTGTTAAAAAATAGAAATAAGGAGTGGAAGAAACGTGTGCCCCGCTTCGATATTGATATCGAAGAAACTTATCACATTTATCAACAATATGCACCTCGAATCTGGGAAGAAATTATGGGCATTCAAGATGTTTTGAAAATTCCTACACGACAAGCGATTTTAAATTTTGCACATTACCGCTTCACAACACTGCCTGATAGTGGCTGTTCTGTTTACATTGGATCAGACTATTTAGTGAGAAATTACGATTATCACCCTGCAACATACGATGCCAGATATCAATTATTTGAGCCTCATGATGGGGGTTATGCGCAAATTGGCCCCATGTCTCGAGTAACAGGTCGTATGGACGGAATGAACGAATGTGGCTTAGTTATGGCCTATAATTTTATGCATCGCAAAAAGCCAGCGAATGGATTTGTTTGTTATATGGTTGGCCGTCTTGTCTTAGAAAATTGTAAAAATGTAGAAGAAGCCGTAGCTTTTTTAAAAGAAATTCCTCACCGGAGTTCATTTAGTTATATCGTAAAGGATACAAGTGGCGCACATGCCATAGTTGAAGTTTCTCCTAGAAGTATAGAGGTTCGATATGATCAAACTTGCACCAATCACTTTAAATTATTGACGCATGAAAATCGCAACTACACAAAAGAATCTAAAGAACGATTAGGTCGCCTTGAAAATCAAATTTCGAAAGCGCATGAAGACCGCTTTGAAGTATTTAAGCGGTTTAATCAACCCCAATACGAAATATATAGTAAATTATTTAAAAGTTGGAGTGGCACAATTCATACTTCCATGTATGATCCACATCAATTACACGCTTGGATTACATTAGGTGAAAATCAAGACCCGATTAAAATTGATTTTGGGGCTTGGTTAAAAGGCCATGATCTAACGATTAATCAAATTGAAGGTAGCATTGATACAGAAATTCAATTTGCGACAGAATAAATAAAACGCGCCATAAAAATGACACAGTTGTCATCCATTTATGGCGCTTAATCTATTTTATCCATTAATCTACCGTAATATCCCCATGATTTGTGTAAAGTTCAACTTTATGCTCTCCTTTACCATTTTTACCATGCTTTAAATGTTGATTTTTAATATGCGCATGCCCATGTTCTGGGTTTAACGACAGCATCACATTATGAGGTGTATTTCGATAATTTAAATCTATATTCCCTTTTTGTGTTGATCCTTTAAAATCACATTCTGTTTCCATATCATTCATCACGATATTTCCTTGCTTAATTTTAAAAATACTTCTATGAAGTGCTGAATGATTAGCATTAATCTGACCATTATCAACGCTGATTTCACTTTGATTCAAATGACTATTATGAATGTTCACTAACGATTCACGACCAATGATTTTAGTATGTGAAAATTGACTATGATTAATCGTCACTTCACCAGTGCGCTCATTCCAAAATTTCGCATTCTGACTATCAATACCATCAGCTTGTATTTTAGCGAAGCCAGTCGAAACATTAAGCTCTTTCAATTGTGCTGAGGGAACAGTGATAGTAATGTAATTACCTTCTCTATTGAAAGGATTTAAATTAGGTTCCTTCCCTCTTGAATGCTTGATTTCTGCAATATTTAACGTTTTGTTCTGCTTCGAAACGCTCAAATCTTCTTTACCTTTATATGTGACATGAAATTGTTTGCCTTCAACAATTTTGACATCAGCTGATGCCATATTCACGATAAGTTGATTAATTTCGTTTTTGGCGTATGTTTTTTCCACAGTTTCAATGGATTGTTGCTTTTTTTCAAATCCAAACCATACAATTGTTCCTAAAATAAAAGAGACTAAAAAACAACTCAAACCAAATATAAATAATTTTTTCATGGCTACGATGTTCCTTTTTTAATAAAATTGACATTCCATTTCAAATATCTTATGAGTAAGTTTCGAATTGCAATGATGAATTTTATAATAATGACCAGGAACATAGCACCCAGTCCTAAATAAGCAAAGCTAAAAAGATAATTGCTTAATGAAAAGCTGTGTAACCCTGACCATATATTCATAATGAGTAAGAGTATTGGGGATAGCAACATTCCTAATGCAATAAAAGTGCCTAACAGTGTAATAATCATTACAAAAAACAAAGGCACCAGAATAAAAAATAAAGTGATGACACTCATCCCTATTGTCGCAAAAACAGCATGTGCAATGTGTGCAACATCAGGTTTGTTTTCCGCATTTTTGACGGCATATTTTGCATATTGCTGCTTTGCAATTTGCTTAGGTGTATCTAAATCTTTAACAATAGCACGATCAGTTTTCCCTTTACGTCCTTCTTGATAAAAATAATTCTCATACGTATTCATCACTTCATCAATTTTATCATCGGGTAAACGATGTAGTTGATATTCTAATTCATTCAAAAATGTGATTTTATCCATCGTCCTCCCCCTTTTTACTCTGATATTAAAAATTATAAGGACTCAAACTTTAAAATTAAATAGTTTGATTAGATTTGTATTGTAAATGTCATATTCTTAATTTGTCGTAATCTTTTTAATTTTCATCAAATTATTATACTGTTATAATGTAAGTCAAGGGAGGGGTTATTATGGCACATTTAAAAACGTATTACGCACAATCTAAACCTTTCGATCAGTATATTCAAGACATGTCTCAAAATCAGTCCGAACTCCAATCGATATATCATCAATTTGAATTACCTTCAAATGATAGTCGCATTGAGCAACTTAAAGAAAAAGGTTATCGTTACGTTCTTGTCATTACAGAAGATTGGTGCGGTGACGCTATGATGAACAATGCAATTTTAAAGCATATCGCTGAGGGCGCAGATTTAGAAGTGCGCGCCTTTTATCGAGATGATAATACAGACCTCATCGATCAATATTTAACCAATGGTAAATCACGTTCAATTCCAATTTATATTTTTATGAATGAAAATTTTGAACAAAAAGCGGTGTGGGGCCCCCGCGCGCACACAGTTCAAAAATTTGTTGAGCAAGTCCGTTCAGAATATTTACCTAATAAAAATGATCCAAGTTTTGATGATAAACAAAAAGAAGTTCATCAAACGATTCATAATCGTTATGCGACAGATCCTTCATTTTGGAATGAAGTCTATGAATCTATCTTATCTCGACTCATTTAAATGTAATCGCGCACAAGTTCGGTATCATGATTGATTCAATGTAGTGAAGAGTAATAAAATTAACGCCTCGAATCGAGTATACGTTTAACCAAACCGTTCTCAATTCGAGGCTTTGTTTTTAAATTAAATCTTATCTTGAGTTTTAATGATTGTACCTTTATTAAACGATAAGACTCATGAGATAGACAAACCCTAAGCCACTCACAGAAATTATAGTTTCGACAAGTGACCATGTTAAAAATGTTTCTTTTACAGTCAGTCCAAAATATTCTTTAAACATCCAAAATCCTGCATCATTAACATGAGAACAAAAGATACTGCCAGCTCCAATTGCTAACACAACTAATGCTAAATTCACGTCTGTCGTTTGCAATAAGGGTAAGATGATGCCTGTTGTCGAAATTGCCGCAACTGTCGCTGAACCAAGTGCCAATCTCAATAGTGCTGCCACTAACCAAGCGAGTAAAATGGGGGATATGCGAACGCCCGTAAAAATATGCTCAACAGCGCCACCTACACCTCCATCAATTAAAATTTGCTTGAACGCACCACCAGCTCCAATGATGAGAAGCATCATGCCAATGGGATAAATCGCTTCTGTTAACGTATTCATGACCTGTTTTGTCGACTTACCACGCAAAATACCCATACTAAAGATTGCAAATATCACTGCAATTAACATGGCAGTACCTGCATTCCCTACGAAATATATGATTCTTTCTAAATGATTTTTCGGTCCTGACTCATGACCTGTCACTAACTGCCAAATGGTAGCAAATAACATTAAAAGAACTGGTAACAGCGCTGTAAATGTACTCAATGCAAAATTGGGCAATTTTTCATCTTCAAAGGTCTTGGTTGCACCGAGAGATGATATATCTCCTTCTCTTTCAAAAGCACTCCGCGATAGATAAGGTGCGATCTTTACGAATAGTGGTCCAGCAATTAAAGTGACTGGTATTGCAATGATAAAGCCATAAAGGAGCACTTCCCCAATAGATGCATTTAATTCTTTAGCGATAACGACTGGCCCGGGATGCGGAGGCAAAAAGCCATGTGTAACAGAAAGAGCTGTAACCATTGGTAATCCTATTTTTAATTGAGATACATTCATTCGTTTAGCAATGGTAAAAACTAACTGAATTAACAAAACGAGTCCGACTTCAAAAAATAAAGCAATACCAATCATAAAAGACGCAATCACCATCGCCCATTGCACATATTTCTTACCTAACTTTGCAATGAGGGTGTCAGCGATTTGTGTCGCCCCACCACCGTCCGCTAATAATTTACCTAACATTGCGCCTAAACCAAATATTAAAGCAATATGACCTAAAGTTCCTCCTATACCTGCTTCAATGGTTGTTACAATTTTATTGTATGGCATCCCCAATAAAATACCCGTCAACATAGCTGTAATAATAAGTGCAATAAAAGTGTTTAACTGGAATCGCATAATAAGTAATAATAAAACGATGATACCAATGAGAACGCTGATAAGTGGCCAAAATTCATGTAACATTTTGTTCCCTCCCTATTTATCTTTTAACTGATTTTGAAATTGAGATAAAGTTTGATAAGCATAATTCAAATCACGACTAATCTGTATAAAAGCGGATGCTAATTCTTGATAGAGATTGACATTCTTATCATGAGGGACATGTTGATGGGTAGAGCCCATCCACGTTTCAACGATGGTATAATCCTCAATATGATTGAGCGCTTTTAAGCCTAAAACACAAGCGCCGAGACATGAACTCTCATAACTTTTAGGAATCTCTACTGTACAATCAAAAATATCGGACATCATTTGTCTCCATAAATGGCTTTTTGAAAATCCACCTGTGGCCTTAATTTTCTGAGGTACGTCCTCCATGACTTCGACTAAAGCTAGAAATACTGTATAAAGATTAAACAAGACACCTTCCATAACAGCGCGTATCATATGTTCTTTTTTATGTGACAACGTTAAACCAATAAAAGAGCCACGCGCATTAGAATCCCACAACGGCGCACGCTCACCTGTCAGATAAGGATGAAAAAGTAAGCCATTTGAACCGGGCGGCACAGTTTGTGCAATACGGGACATGACGTCGTATGTATCAATTCCGAGTCGCTTTGCTGTTTCAATTTCACTGGCAAGTAGCTCGTCTCTTAACCATTTCAATACGACACCACCATTGTTAACGGGCCCTCCAATAACATAATGATCTTCATCAAGGACATAACAAAATATACGTCCCTTTTCATCTATGACAGGACGGTCAACTACCGTTCGTATTGCACCTGACGTACCAATCGTGATGGCAACTTCCCCTTTTTCAATACTATTGACACCTAAATTAGAAAGAACACCATCGCTCGCCCCGACAACAATCGGCATTTGAATTGAAAGACCGAGTCGTTGGATAGTAAAATTATTTTCTATAGCTAATACTTTGGTGGTTTCTACCAATCGCGGTAATTGGGAGAATGAGATATTTAGTAAATCTAATACCGATGCGTCCCAATCTCTATTTTTCAAATGATAGAGTCCTGTGGCTGAAGCAATGGATTCATCCATCACCCATTCTCCAGTTAATCTGAATAACACATATGACTTAATGTCTACAAAGAAACGTGCTCGATTAAAAAGATCCGGAGACTCATTTTTTAACCACCACAGTTTAGAAAGTGGTGACATCGCATGAATTGGTGTGCCAGTACGTTTATAAATCTCATTTCCCTTATAATGCTTACGCAAGTCTTCAGCTGCAAAACGAGCACGATTATCTGCCCATGTCATACTGTTTGTCAAAGGTTGGTTATTTTCATCAATAAGTAAGAGACTGTGCATTTGTGCACTAAATGAGATAAATGCAACGTCTTCACTTGAAATTTCACTTTCGATTAAAACGGATTGTATCGTTTCAATAACTGCTTTAAAAATCACTTCAGGATCTTGTTCAGAAATATCTACTTCAGGTGTCAGTAATGGGTATTCGATTTGCTTTTTTAATTGTATATGTCCATTCGTACGATATAAAACTGCTTTTGTACTCGTCGTACCAATATCTATACCTATCATAAAATCTTTCATGTTTTCATTCTCCTTTCTCTGACTACTGCGCCCAAAAAGCACCGATATCGTCATTTAAATCTTTAAAATTCAGCTCAAATGCTTGATACATCTTTTTTCTGTCTTGTGCTTCAATGGCTTTTACAAACAGTTCGTGGTTCGTAATAATTCGCTTAAAATCAATGACATTTGTGTCCATTCTGCGCTGCATACTGATATAAATCATACAAAGCATTGTCGGCTTCATTTGTTTCCACAAGTGTGTTAAATAATGGTGTTCACACGCGCGTACCATTGTTTCATGAAAGTTTAAATCATTTTCTGTAAAGCTTATCGCATCTTCAAACTTCAAACTTACTTTCATCATTTCAAGCGCTTGATACATCGCTCGAACAATTGTATCCAAATCAGCACGTTGAATGACTTTTGTAAAAGCAAATGATTCGATCATTAACCGAATATCCGTCAGTTCCTGGCGTTGCTGATCGGTAAAAGGCACTATTTCAGCTCCCATTCGTTCTAAGCGAATCAAGCGCCCCTGTTTTAAAATTTTAAATGCATCTCTAACAGGTGAACGACTCACATGAAATTCAGCAGCAACTTGATTCTCAGTTAAAATCTGTTCCGCTGAACGATCCCCGTTAATGATATCAAGACGTATTTGTGCCGCTATTGCTTCGCCTTTTGATAAATCTGTTAACCATTTTTTTGGAAATTCCATTCGATCACCTCATCTTGTATACAAGTATTCTAGTTCAAATCCTCATATTTGTAAACGCTTTCTATACAAAACTAAAAAATGAGATTAAAATCTAAAACACGTTTAGATCTCAATCTCATTTTTAATTTATATCGCTTTCTATTTAACACATGTCACTTAAATAGATGATTTTAGATATCTTTCTTACTAATTAAAAGGAAATTAGCAATGAATAATACGACGATGGATGCAGCATTGATAAACCATTGCCAGTTTGAAAACGTTAACCCACTGTCTAAAGACTTTTCACTCAAATAGCTAAACGGAATGTATTTCAACGATTTTTGAATATCATCCCCAATGACAGGAATCAAAGGAATAAATGGTTTCATCACCGGTAATATAAGCAACAGTAAAATACCTAATGTATAAACTAGTGCCGGTTTTTGAACAATTAAATTAATTAAAAATAACAGCAAACCATACACAAAGAAAAGAATTAAATAAAAGACCAATAACTTCCATGTATTCTGATTATTAAGTTCTTCACCTTTGGTTGTCCATTGAATTAAATATGTCACGATTAAAACAACAGCTGTTGTAATTATGGAAATAAGCGCGATTGAACAGCATTTTGCAATAAAATAACCAACGCGATTTCGATAGTGGTTCAAAAAGAGTTGAATCGTGCCTTGGCCACTATCACGTGTAATGGTTTTGATTACAAAAAGTAACCCAATTAACGAGAAGAACCATTTTCCTACACTAAAAAGTGTATTCGCATTGACAGGTTTATCATGTGTAACGAGGATTGCCATTGTAGTAATCAGCGGTGCGACACCCAAAATAATCGCTAAATATGTAAGTGGACTCTTCAATATGCTAATCATATCGAATTTAACTAATTGCAATATTCTCATTGTTCGTCACCTCGTTGATTAATATTAAAGTATGTGTCACGCAATGAAATTTTTCTCGTTTCAATGTATGTTGGAAATATCTGTTTTTGTGCTAAACCTTGTAAAAACATTTGATAATTACTTTGTGCATTCAAAATAATTTCCCCTGAATCTTTGTGTGATTGTGCTACTTTAAAATGATCCGTTAAATAGTAAAGGGCTTCTTCAAAGTCTTTTGGAGCAACTTTGACAATCGTTTGATTTGCAGATTGACCATTTGACATATCGACATCTTGAACAAAGTGGCCTTCTCTTAAGAATACAGCACGATCACAAATTAATTCTATATCTTCTAATTTATGACTCGATATTAAAATCTTCATATCTAATTGTTCTACAAGTTGCTGTATTGTTTTTAGAACATCAATGGAGCCGTCTGGGTCCATTCCATTCGTTGGCTCATCCAATATTAAATATTTCGGCTTATTCATTAAGGAAACTGCAATTGCTAATTTTTGTTTCATTCCCATTGAATACTTTTTCACTTTTTTCTTAATATAAGATTCCATACCAAAAGCTTTAACAATTTTATCTGTATATTCTTTATCAAAGCCTTTTCCTAACACTTGAGCGAAAAGTTTTAAGTTATATAATCCGGTCTTATTATCATAAAGTTTAGGATGTTCAATTAAATAACCAATACGCTCATCACTTGAGGTTTTGACTTCACCCGAATAATTTATAATGTTACCATTCATAATTTTCATTAGTGTCGTTTTACCTACACCGTTCTTTCCTATTAGACCAACAATATGACTATCATTAAAAGCAAAATCAATTTGATCGATGACAGTATTATTGTTGTAACGCTTCGTAATCTGCTTTAACTCCATACACATGCCCTCCTACCATCTCTATAAGCTTTTAGTTAAATAATATACGTCTCTTTCAACAATAACATTTATAATGAATAAGACAAAATGATAAATTAAATCGTAATATCATTTAGATTCCATTATATATTATTTCTTTGATTTCGCCCAAAAATTCTCTATCCATTTAAAACAAAAAAATCTTTTAAATTTAAATTACTTTTATTACACATATCCAAAAGTATCACAATCATGGTAAATTACAAAAAACTGAAAGAATAATTAATTCTTCTTATACATCTTCTCAACAAAATATTAAAGTCTTCCTCTATATTGTGACATATTTGTTCTACTGATAGATAGAATTCGACCTCAGTTTTACATCATTTTTACAATGAACATCACATATTTGATTCTTATTATTTTTGTGTTAAGGCTAAAATTTAAAAGAGTAAAATTTCTTACGTCATACGTATAAGTCTTATTAATAGGACTTAGAGTTAAACATGGACAGGTAAGGTAATTGGAAAATGAATAGCAGAAAGATAAAGTGGTGACTAAGTGTTAAATTACACAAATGGAAGGGTCAAAATGACTATCAAGTGCTATAGTATTTGACTTCACAGTCATTTTTGACAACATTAGATTGCATTGATGCTAAATGCAACAAACTATTATGGGGGTTTGAATGGATTCTTTTCAAAAATGGCCTTACTTTTGTTGCTTTTTACGATCATTATTCCGACTAATAAAAGCACAAATCATAAATAAAATCGTTGCAACGAATAATTTAATAGCTGAACCTTCTTGATTTATAAATTGCAAAATAATACCTAAAATAAAAATGATAAGTGCAATCACTACAAATATTTTAGTTAGATGTTTCAATCATTTCACCTCTTTTTATTCATTGATTTCACTTTAGAAAAAGCCAATTTATTTGTCAATCGTTTATTTGATTTGTATTTATGATTGTAACTACTTTTAATTTTTCATTATATTGTTTGCTTCAAAATATCACACATGCTAATATAGAGTTGTATCCACACATGATTAAGAACCCCAAACTTGTTGCCGCAAGCTTGGGGCTTTTTAATACTTTACTTTTTGGTTTTTGAGGTGATTTCGTCATCCTCATGGTCTGAATGGTGATCATATTGTCGCCATTTAGACTCAAACCAACATCTAAAAATAATTAAAATACCACCAGTGATTAATGACATTAAAAACTCTGTCCACTGCATGATTAAGAACACCTCCTACTTTGCGAAGCCATTTTTATTTTTAGCACCAAAAATGTAGGGAAAGGTGGCTAAATTTATTTTAACACAAAATAGCGAACATGTGTTCTGTTTTGGTGTTTTAATTTTTAAACCACGCACTAACTGTAACTTTAAATTTATAAGTTTTCACTGTATGATAGACATATATATTATGAATTTTAGGAAAGAGGTCGAAATGAGATGAACCCTTTAGCGCTGCAATTGAATGAACAATTAACAGAGAAACAACCTATTATTTTAGATATGCTTTCTGATTTAGGGAAAAACATGTATTATCCAAAAGGCATTTTAACACAATCTGCTGAAGCAAAATCTACGCAGTATAACGCGACGATTGGAATGGCAACAGATTCTAAGGGGAAATTGTACACTGAGTCACTTTACAGTATGTTTAATGAGCTTAACACAGATGAAGTTTTCTCCTATGCTCCTCCCCAAGGTTTAGGTGAGTTGCGTGAGCTTTGGCAACAAAAAATGTTGAAAGAAAACCCTGATCTTTCTGCTGATGCGATCAGTTTACCGTTAGTCACTAACGCACTCACACACGGTCTATCTTTAGTTGGCGACCTTTTTGTAAATCCTGGAGATACTGTTTTACTTCCCACACATAACTGGGGGAACTACAAACTTGTTTTTGGTGTGCGCCATCAAGCAGAAATCAATACTTATCCTATTTTTGATGAACAGGGTCACTTCACAACAACTGAACTTGTGAATACACTTAATCAAATTGATCAAGACAAAGTAATCATGGTACTCAACTATCCTAACAATCCAACAGGTTATACCCCTACTGAGAGTGAAGTTAAAGCCATTGTTAAAGCCATTGATGACTTAGGACATCGTGGCGTAAATGTTGTGACAATTGTTGATGATGCATATTATGGCTTATTTTATGAAGATGTATATACACAATCTATCTTCACAGCACTGACACAACTCAACAATTCTCGTGTATTACCTGTTCGTTTAGACGGCGCAACGAAAGAATTTTTCGCATGGGGATTCCGTGTAGGCTTCCTTACATTCGGCCTTTCTAATGACACAACAAAAAAAGTGTTAGAAGCCAAAATGAAAGGATTAATTCGTAGCAATATTTCTAGCGGCGCTTCACCAACGCAAGCGGCAGTACAACATGCCCTTAAAAACAAAGCTAATTTTGATCAAGAAATTCAAGAAAATATCGATACACTGAAAGAACGTTACGAAGTGACTAAGGAAATCGTTTATCAAGATGCCTTTAAATTACTATGGCAACCTTACGACTTTAACTCCGGCTATTTCATGGCACTAAAAGTAAATGGTGTAGACCCAGAACAATTAAGATTACACCTCATCGAACATCATTCAATTGGTATCATTGCCTTAAATGATACAGATATTCGTATCGCCTTTAGTTGTATTGAGAAAGATGATTTATCATATGTTTTCAACTCAATAGCAGAAGCAATTAAAGCATTACAATAATCAACTATAGACAGGGACATCTCATACAATGTTTCCTGTCTTTTTTATAAAATTTGGGGGTCGCAATGGAAATCAATGTCAAACAACCTAAACAATTTTTAACAAAAGCAAGTGTTTTCCTAAAGGATTATACGCATACGCTCAATCCATACATGGGTTGCCAATATGCGTGTTCGTATTGTTATGTGAGGAAGTCACCAATCTCGTTATTTTCTGGTAAAAACTGGGGAGAATGGGTGACAGTTAAAAATAACGTTAATCATCAATTTCAAAATGTGTTACAACACGCCAAAAGAAAAGGCTCTGTGACGATTTTTATGTCCTCTTCAACCGATCCTTACCAGCCGCTTGAAAAGAAATATGAGATTACAAGGACACTACTCACATCTATGGCCAGTCATCCTCCCAACTTTTTATTTATTCAAACACGTAGTCCACTCATTCAACGTGATATTGACATTTTAAAAACCTATCCCGGTCGGTTTATTGTAAGTATGACCATTGAGACAGACCGAGAAGATATGGTGCGTTATTTCACACCACAAGCACCTAGCATTCAATCAAGACTCAATGCGCTCAAAAAATTACGTCAGGCAGGTATCCCAACGCAAGTCGCTGTGGCACCTCTTTTACCTTGTACGACAAACTTTCCTGAAATCTTAGCGCAATATACAGATGATGTCACTATAGATGATTACTTTATGGGCGATGGTTCAAATGGTCGTAGAACTGAATCATTAGGTATGCGTCATATGTATCAATCATTACATTTAGAAGATTGGTATCAACCTGACGCCTATCAATATGTATTGAAATTGATGCAATCTCGATTTTCTAAAACACATATTTCAGTTAGTGTTGATGGTTTTAAACCGACTGAATTCTAATCAATGAACGGAGATGAAACAACTTGTCATATTATTATCAACATCTACACACACCACTTGGCGTCATGACCGCAGTTGTCAACGCTCATGATAAATTAGTTGGTTTAGCTTTTAATGACTCGAAAGACTACCAAACGTTATTGAATAAATTAAATGGGCAGCATAAGTTGATACACCGCTCGCAACATGATTTAATTAATCAACTTGCTCACGAATTAGAAAGTTATTTTCACGGCTACTGTCAATCGTTTAAAACGCCAATATCATTTGAAATCGGCACTCCTTTCCAACAAAAAGTTTGGGGTACCTTACAACAGCTCCCCTATGGAAATAAAGTAAGTTACGGGGAAATTGCTCAAATGATGGGACATCCTAAAAGCACCCGTGCCGTGGCTTCAGCAATTGGTCTGAATCCCTTATCCATTATCATTCCATGTCACAGGGTCATTAGAAAGGATGGCCAGTTGGGTGGCTTCAACAGCGGATTAAACAGAAAAATACGTTTATTAACATTGGAGGGTCATTTGAATGAATAAAAGACAATTTGAAATATTAGCCTCACTTATTGCAGAACCTACTGTCAGCCCGCCCGCAAGAAATACAAAGCCCCTTCAACAAAAGATTGCACATTGGCTTAAAGCGATAGGATTCGATACCACACAAATCCCTTTTTATGACAATGATGAGATTATTGTTGCCACATTAAAAGGCAAAAATGAACATGCCCCAAAACTCATATTGAATGGACATGTAGATGTTGCAGAAGTTGAAAACGAAACATTTTGGCATACAAATCCATTTAAACTCGTTGAAAAAGAGGGCTATTTGTATGGAAGAGGTGTCGCCGATATGAAAGGTGGCATGTCTGCATTATTTTATAATCTTGAACGACTATATCAAGATGGTGTGCAGCCTGAAGGAGATATCATAGTTCAATCAGTTGTAGGCGAAGAAGTGGGTGAAGCAGGAACAAAAATTGCGTGTGAACATTCACCGAAAGCTGATTTAGCACTCGTCCTAGATACAAGCGAATCTATTGCAATGGGACAAGGTGGTGTAATTACCGGATGGATTACAATACAGAGCGATGTCACAATCCATGATGGTGCTCGGAGTCATATTATACACGCTGGCGGTGGACGTCATGGCGCAAGTGCGATTGAAAAAATGGTAAAAATTATTCAAGCGTTACAAGAGCTTGAGCGCCATTGGGCCGTGACAAAATCTTATCCAGGTATGCCAAGTGGTGCTAATACGATTAATCCTGCAGTCATTGAAGGTGGACGTCACCCCGCTTTTATTGCGGATCAATGTAAGCTTTGGATTACTGTTCATTTTCTCCCTCATGAAAATTATGAAGATATTATTAATGAGGTTGAAAACTATTTAAATAAAGTGGCAGAAAGTGATTTATGGCTGCAACACCACCCACTTCAGTTTGAATGGGGAGGCAATTCAATGATAGAAGATAAAGGAGAAATATTCCCTAGTTTTACCCTTCCCGTTAACCATCCAGGCTACCATTTACTGGAACAGGCACATGAAAAAATTCATCAAGGCCCGCTTCAATCAACGATGAGTACGACTGTAACAGATGGCGGTTGGACAGCAGATTTCGGCATTCCAACCATTTTATATGGGCCAGGAGAATTAAATGAAGCACACGGCACTAACGAAAAAATTGAAATCAAATCACTCGAAGATTATACAGAAGTGCTTTATCACTTTTTGAAAACCTGGTATAAAAACCCTGTCAAAGCAGCTAGCCAATAAGTAACGTGTTAAACATTTAAAAAGCGTATGATATGAGTAACAAGCTCATATCATACGCTTTACAATTATGATACTTTTTTAAATCATTTGCTTTATCCTTAAATGCCCAATTCCTATATTTATCTAAATATTTCATGTTTCAATCTAAAACACTATTTTTCTGGAACAACCCAATAGCCATCTTTATTCTCTTTTGCCAGCACTTTTTTAAATGCATTAGAATGATAAGCTTTTTGAATGTCTTTCACCCATTGCTGATTTTTATTCTTTTCGTTCACAACAACTTGTAAATATAAATCATTAATCAAATCTTCTTTTAATAATCCTTTTGAAGCATCTAAATGAGAAGCGTAAACAATTGAGCCAGGAATAACACCATAGTCAACATCATCTAAAACTCTTGGAATACTTGCAGAATTCATCTCCTTAATATTGAGATGTTTAGGATTTTTTGTAATATCTTTTTTAGTAATGGTAATATCATTCTTTTTAGCATCAACTACAATCCATCCCGCTTTTTCTAATATACGAAAAGCACGCGAAGCATTTGAAGGGTCTTGTGGAATCGCAATCGTGTCCCCTTCTTTTATTTCCTCTAAAGAAGTATGACGTTTCGAAAAGATTTGCGTCGGAACGGTTGGTATTTTGGTGATATTGGTTAAATTTGCATCTCTTTCTTGATTAAAAGTATCCATATAGGCCTTATGTTGATCCACGTTCACATCAACACTACCTTCCTGCAGAGCAACGTCTGCTTGCAGTAACTCCGTAAAATCTTTATTTTTTACCGTATAACCTTTCTTTTCTAATTCAGGCTTTATTCCTTTTAAAAAGAGTTCACTGTACGGTCCAGGTGATGTGGCAACTGTAATTTCCTTTTTATCTTTTTCTTCATGACCACAAGCAACTAAAATCAAAGACAAAAACAAAGTCAGTAATAGGAATAAATTTTTTCTCATTGCACTTACCCCTCATTCCATTCTTTTGGTGTAATAAAGCCTTTATATTTATTTTGCTTTTCATACCAAGTTTTAAATTCATCTGAGTAATATGCTTTTTTAAGTGCTTTTGCCCACGCCTTATTTTGATCTTTTTTATTAATGGTCAGTACAACTTTATGCTGTTCTGGCGTTTTTTCCACTATCAAGCCATCTGCGATAACTTTATGCGCATCTGCAATATAGTTTCCATTGACGATACCATAATCTACATCATCTAAGGAACGTAAAACTTGTGCAGAATGAACCTCTTTAAAATTTAAATGATACCGATCGGGTTTTACACTTTTAACATTGAAATTGACTGTTCCCGCATCTTTATCAATTTTCACCCATTTAAGCTTTTCCAAAATTCTAAATGCACGTTCTTGGTTCACTGGATCATTAGGTACTGCTATCGTTTGACCATCTTTAACGTCATCTAGAGAATGATGTTTCGTCGACCAAATAGATTGTGGCGCAGTCGGTACGTGATTGTTCACAATCATTTCTCCATTTAATTTTTTGTTCATACTATTCATATAAGCCCGACTTTGATGAACCGTAGCATCAATTTCTTCATCAACTAAAGCAGGATCAACTTGATCATTTTGAGAAAAAGTTTTAATTTTTACATCGTAACCTTCCTTTTGAAGAATAGGTAAGATGCCTTTTCTAAATTGCTCTTCATAAGTCCCCACACCAAACCCAATCGTAAATTTTTTATCACTGTTACTTTCCGAGTCAGACTTACCACAGCCAGCCACAGATATAACGATAAATCCTAAAATCAAAACGTAAAAAAATCGCTTCAAATGACTCCACCTCTTTAATCCTTATTATTCTTATCAGTTTTATAAATATAATAGCATTTTAGTCCTTAAAGTCAATATGTTTTTAATTCAGTTTAAATGATAATTTGAATCTAATTAAATGGTAGATCATGCAGTATTAAGTGTTATAATCTTCATCATTGCGCGACATAAACCATTTAGAATCTATACATTTTCATAGACATAGTACTTCAAAAATGATTATAAAAACATGTTCCTTGTATAATCCATTTGTTTCTAGTGATGACTTAGTCATCATATTTATTAAAGGCCATTTCGTTATTTAAGCTACATAAATGTTAAAATTAAAATAAAACTATTTAGTAAGAGGTGTTTATAATGAAAACCACGATTTACTTCATACGTCACGCGGAGCCTAACTATCAAAATCATGATGATATGGCACGTGAGCTAACAATTAAGGGAATTGAAGCAAGCCATACATTGATTGATCAGTTCTCTACAATTTCAATTGATCATTTCTATTCGAGTCCTTATAAACGCGCTATTGATACAATTACTCCGCTAGCACACAATAAACAACGACAAATTAAAATCATCAATGACTTAAGAGAGCGCAAAATTTCTGATAAATGGGTAGGTGATTTTTCATCAATCGCAAGAAAACAGTGGGAAGATTTCACATTTAAACTTCCTAACGGTGAAAGTTTAAAAGAAGTCCAAGAACGAAATATTTTGGCTTTAAAAAATATTTTAGAAGAAGCATCTGGAAAATCCATTGTAGTAGGCACACATGGTACAGCTCTTTCAACAATAATTAACTATTATAAGACTGATTTTAGTTATGAAGCATTTAATCAATATAAACATCAATTTCCTTGGATAGTCACATTTGAATTTGAGAATATGAAATTGAAGAAAATAACGATATGACTATAAGCGTTTTTTGTATGTATATTCTATTAATCTCAAACCTTCATTGAGTACTTTTTAAATATAATGGAGCAAATACATAAAAAAGGCGCTCCCCAAAAGTAAGAAACTCTTGAGAAACACCTCTACTCATTTAATTAATTTATTATATTCATCTAAAGTTTAAGATAGTAATTACATCATGCCTGGCATGCCGCCCATTTGTGGCATGTCATTTCCTTTTTCTTCAGGTATATTTGCGACTACCGCTTCTGTAGTAAGGAACATTGCAGCAACGCTCGCAGCATGTTGTAATGCTGAACGTGTCACTTTTGTAGGATCCACGATACCAGCTTCTAACATATTGACCCATTCATCTGTTGCTGCATTATAACCTACACCTGGTTCTGCATTTTTCATTCTTTCTACAATGACAGAACCTTCTAAACCAGCGTTTTCCGCAATTTGGCGTACTGGGGCTTGTAAAGCTTTTAATACGATGTTGACACCTGTAGCTTCGTCGCCTTCTGCATCAATTTCTTCAACATTTTTGAAGATATTCATTAATGCTGTACCACCACCTGCTACAATACCTTCTTCTACCGCAGCACGTGTTGAGTTCAATGCATCTTCAATACGTAATTTACGTTCTTTTAATTCTGTTTCTGAAGCAGCACCAACTTTAATTACAGCGACACCACCGGCTAATTTAGCAAGGCGCTCTTGTAATTTTTCACGGTCAAAATCAGAATCAGTTTCTTCAATTTGTGCTTTAATTTGGTTCACACGTGCATCGATATTTGTTGGGTCTCCATCACCATCAACAACAGTTGTGTTGTCTTTAGTGACTTCAACTTTGTTTGCTGTACCTAACATATCGATTGTAGCTTCTTTTAATTCTAAACCAAGATCGTCAGTGATGACTTGAGCACCTGTTAAAATAGCTAAATCTTCTAACATCGCTTTTCTACGGTCACCAAATCCTGGTGCTTTTACTGCAACGGCAGTAAATGTACCACGCATACGGTTCAATACTAAGTTTGTTAAAGCGTCGCCTTCAACTTCATCAGCAACGATTAAAATTGGGCGATTAGATTGAACGATTTGCTCTAATAAAGGTAGGATATCTTGGAAAGATGAGATTTTTTTATCCGTGATTAAAATATAAGGTTTTTCTAACTCTGCAGTCATTTTATCTGAATCAGTAACCATGTATGGAGATTGGTATCCACGATCGAATTGCATACCTTCTACTACATCTAATTCAGTATTAAAACCGCTTGATTCTTCAATAGAGATTACACCGTCATTACCTACTTTTTCCATAGCTTCAGAAATATAACGACCTACTTCTTCATCCGCTGCAGAAATAGCACCTACTTGCGCGATTTCTTCTTTATTTTCTACTTTTTGAGAAATATTATGAAGTGCTTCAATCGCTACAGCTACCGCTTTATCAATACCTTGACGGATACCTACTGGATTTGCGCCACTTGTTACATTTTTAAGTCCTTCTTGAATCATAGCTTGTGCTAAAACAGTTGCTGTTGTTGTACCGTCACCGGCTATTTCATTTGTTTTATTTGCAACTTCTTGTACTAATTTTGCACCCATGTTTTCATATGGATCTTCTAATTCGATTTCTTTAGCGATTGTTACCCCATCGTTAGTAATTAAAGGTGCTGTAAATTCTTTGTCTAATACGACGTTACGTCCTTTTGGTCCGATTGTTACTTTTACAGCATTTGCAAGTTTATCTACACCACGTAACATGGCTTGACGTGCATCTTCAGAGAATTTTAATTCTTTTGCCATTCAGAGTCCCTCCGTTGTTTAATATTCATCTGTTTTATTTATCTATTATTCAATAACTGCTAAAATTTCGTCTTCACTTAACACTAAGTATTTTGTATCGTTTCTTTTAATTTCAGTACCTGCATATTGTTGAAACACAACACGGTCACCCACATTCAATTCAGGTTTTAACCGTTCCCCATTTTCTAAAATGCGTCCTGGACCTACAGCAACGATTTCACCTTCATTTGATTTTTCTTTCGCAGAATCAGTGAGAACAATACCACTTTTCGTTGTTTGTTCTTGCTCTTTTTTCTCAATAACCACACGATTTCCTAATGGTCTAAGCATGTGTTTGTGCCTCCTTATGTTAAACATAAATTTAGCACTTCAAGTTCTTAAGTGCTAATACATTTCTATAATAATCAAATTTGGTCAAAAATTCAAGCGATAAGTTTGAATCTTTATAATCATAACTTTTTCACTTAATAACTATGTACCTCGGCGCTAATTTTCTATCTATGATAAAATGATAGCATTGAATGGAGGAATAAAATGAATCGTATTTTAGTTTCTATATTAACGGTTGTATTTTACATACTTGCATTATTCACACCTACTATCGCAAATGCTTTAGGATGGATAAATACACAACATCGTACAACCGCTTTGCACCAAACCATCTACATCCAATTGATTGCTTTTTTATGTGCAGCAATTATTATTTTAGTGATGCAATATACTGTTAAAAATAAACTTGCGTTTGAATTAGAACCCAAAGAGAAGAAACGTTATATTGTCCCATGGATATTAGCAGGTTTAGGGATTGTCTATTTTGCACAAATTATCGTGAATGTATTAAGTGTTCTTATTTTTGGCACCAATCCAGTGAGTGAAAATACTTTTAGAATTTTAAAAGTTGCACGCGAAATGCCTATTATGATTATTTTAATTGCTATCATTGGGCCTTTACTGGAAGAATTTGTTTTTAGAAAAGTGCTATTCGGTGAAATCTACAACGCCATTCGAGCGAATAAAACGATTAAATTTTTAATCGCAACGACCATAAGTTCACTATTATTTGCCGTTGCACATATGGATTTTTCACACTTGCTTGTTTATTTTGTTATGGGTGTCATATTTTCTGCCTTTTATATTTACACAAAACGTTTAAGCGTTTCAATCGGTATTCATATGGCTCAAAATGGCCTTGTCGCTTTAATTCAACTAACAATGCCTGAAAAGTTATTAGAAGATGCAATGAAACAAGTTCAATTCATTCAATTATTTGTCATTCACTTCTTATGATTGATCTCACATATTGATACTCGCACTAATCAATCTTTTTACTTGTTAGTAAAGTAATATTAAAAAAGAGATGAAGTTCATTTTGAGCCTCATCTCTTTTTTTATTCAATATTTAAATATGATGTCGTCTACGCCATAATATATAGCTAATTATACTCACACAACCTACTGACAACGCCCCTACCAATGAGATTGATTTCAAACTAAACGTATGTTTCGTATCTGGATCTTCATTATTCATATTCTTTTCTGTTAGGTTTTCACCATGTTGTTCTATTTTTTCAACTTTATCTTGTTGATGATCGTTTTCAACTGTTTTATCCGATGGCTTTTTTAAATCTGGCATAGAGCCAACTTTACCAGTAATTAATGCTAAAACTTGTTTATCGAGATTATTATAATATTTTTGTGTTGATAATGGATTAAAATATTGAAATCTAAAGTAATCCGAATTTTTTTGTAATTGATTTAAATAACTATTATTTAAAAATTGTTGCTTCTGATTGAGCTGTTGAACACTGAAATCAGCCAAATTTCCATTTTGCTTAAGATTCTCTATTTGTTCCGTAAATAATGGATTATACTTATAACCCGTACCAATCAATTTTGAATAACGTTGATAGAAATCATTGTTTGATTGATTGTTACTTGCTTGATTTTTAGGTATAAAATGATCAGTTGTCCCATTAGGTTGGTAATGTGGAATGTTTGGATACGGAAACTGACCATTCGCGTTGGGTTGCGCCGGTCCATTTTGATGTGATGGATAGTTCGGATGACTTGTTGATGCTCCTCCATTTCCACCTTGCGTGTGACTATCTTCTGGCTTTGGCGTATCAGGTTTTGGTTTAGGCTTTTGACCTTGGTCAGACTGTTGATCTGACGCTGGTGGCTTATCATCATGCTTAGGTGGTTGTTGGTCTGAATCTGATGGTTTATCGTCATGCTTAGGTGGTTGTTGATCCGAATCTGATAGTTTATCGTCATGTTTAGGTGGTTGTTGGTCTGAATCTGACGGTTTATCATCTTTATCTGGCAATTCATGATCTGGTTTTGAAGGTGAATTGCCAACTTGAGATGAATCCCCTGTTTCATCTTTAGGAGGTGTTTCTCCACCTTGATGTGACGCTTGACCTTGATCGGATGGTTGCGTATGATTCTCAGGTTTTATGGGTGCCGGATCTTCATTGGCTCCATTATTACCATTTTGCTGAGAGTCCTCGCTCTGCGCTTCCTCCTGAGAAGCATTGTTTGATGATGATGCATGTTCATCTTCTTTTTGAGTTTCGGATTTCAATTGTTCCGAGTCTTTCTTATTTATTGTTGGTGCTTGTACATTCGTAACAGGCACTGAATTTGATTTTCCAATGCGATTATAACTTTCCTTTGTTGAGGAAGGTGTCGCAGTATACTGATGATTTACATTGTTATTTTGTAAAGATTGATTTTCTTTGTTTCTTGTTGCTTTATTTAGTAATGTCGCTTCATTGTACAGTCCGCTTTCACTTATATATGCATTAGAATGAGATTGAGCATCATCTGTCATCGCATACGCGTGCGCACTTACATTTAAAAGTGGTTGGGTTAAACACAATAATCCCATCGTGTAGACCCCTGTTTTAGTGATTACTTTCCTAAAACTAGGCACTTTACGTCCAGACATCGACATCAGCTCCTATTTTTAAAGTTGTTCGTAAAAGACAGTATATACAAAATCCCCTCTTAATTCCATCCTTATTGAAATAGAATTGCATACAAGACTCACTTTGTTTAAATTTTCGAACTTTAGTAAAATATATAGAAAAGATTGAAGTGAGGAGAATTAATCATGCAAATCCAACTTTTTCAATTTAATGTCGTTCCAGCAGACGCTAAAAAAAACCAAGAAAAAATTGCATCATTGTTTGATAAACACGTTAAGCATAATACAGATGTCGTTGTACTACCAGAAATGTGGAACAACGGTTATGCACTCTCAGAATTGCAAACAAAAGCAGATAACGAATTAACACAAAGTTACCCATTTATAAAAAAATTAGCGCAACAGTATCAAGTCGATATTATTGCCGGTTCTGTCTCAAACAAAAAGAATGACGCTGTCTTTAACACAGCATTTGCTGTAAATCAAGCGGGCGATAAGATTTATGAATATGACAAAATCCATCTCGTACCTATGTTAGATGAACCTGATTACTTAACTGACGGCCAAGACGTACCTTACGTTTATACTTTAACAGACGGTACAAAAGTTTCTCAAATTATTTGTTATGACTTAAGATTTCCAGAATTAAGTCGCTATCCTGCTGCAACAGGTGCAAATATTATTTTTTATGTCGCCCAATGGCCAGATGTTCGACTCTCACATTGGAGACAGTTACTGCAAGCTAGAGCAGTTGAAAATGATATGTATGTCGTTGCGGTCAATGGTTCAGGAAATGATGGTAAAACTACGTATGCCGGACATTCGATGGTTATTGATCCAAATGGACAAATTATAGAAGAGGCAGATGCACAAGAAGCGGTTTTAACAGTTGAGTTAGATCTGAATCTTGTAATAGAACAAAGAAAAGCTATCCCAGTATTCGACAACATAAGACCAAGCATTTACAAATACGCAACGCGAAGTGAATAAAATAAAACATAACAAAACAGGCGAGTTTGGGAGGGACTCGCCTGTTTTATCCATATTAAGGGAATGTTTAATTTACAGTTATTCTATTCAATTAATTGGGGATGTTATTAATTATGAAAAAATTTAGTGAATTTACCGATTATTAATATTGCTACAATGGCTTCTTAAATAGAAACCTAACTTTTACTTTTTACTTCAGCCTAAGTAAGGAAAAAGATAATAATAGCACTTAACAATACTATTATTTAGTGAATTTTTTAATCGTTTCTGCAATAAGTTTAATGAAATCTACGATAGTACTAATGATATCTCCTGCCATTGTAGTACACCTCCTTAGTTATAAATAAATTCCAAAGACTTTAATAGATTGTTGCAGCCTTAGTTATGTAAGCTGAGCGAAGAATACATAAACTAAGATGTTCTGACTTAAACTTAATTCGGTACAATTTGTTTAAATCACTTTAAAATCCACAATTAAAATGATTAAAACAAAATGACTTTACCAAATCACTGTTGTGATTCTATATATATTAGAACATGGCTTTATAAAATTGTGTTAATTATTGCCTAAGTTATCATTTTTACTTCTTAACTGTTTAATATTTATGGTAATATACATATATATTTTATAAAAACTACAGTTAGGAATATAAAATGAACAGTTAGGCAAAAAATGTATTTGTACATTAAATGTGATTTATAATAAGTTTAAGGAGGAAAACCATTGCAAATAATAGATAACAGCATTAATAAATTTGCTCGTAAACTGCAAGAAAAGCAGAATCTGGACCACCTCGACTTTTTGCGTGTGCGTCTAGGCATTCAGCTTGTAGTTATGAACTTATCTAAAGCTATCGTTACGTATGGTCTTGCTCTACTTGTCAATACATTTTTATACACGCTAATTGCACATTTAAGCTTTGTCCTTTTAAAACAAGTTTCGTACGGAGCTCATGCTAAAAATTCTTTGCTTTGTCACGTACAAAATATCTTGTTTTTTATTGCTGTGCCGTGGTTAATAGTGAAATATGAAATTCCATACGCATTCATGTTATTATTAAGTTTATTAGGATGGTTGATAGTTGTTAAGTATGCACCAGCTGCAACTCGTAAATTACCAATTAAATCCTCACGCAAGAAAGAGCTTAAAATTAAATCAGTTGTTGTTATGACCCTATTAATAGGAATTTCATTGTTTATTCCAAGTCCATTTCAACAACTAATTACTTATGCGATTACAGTTCAGTCATTATCGCTATTACCTATCTTTTTTCCTAAGGAGGATATACAATGAATTATTTAGATAAACTTTTCATTTTTATTACGAGTTTTTTTAAATCAGTAGGTAGTTTTGCGGATATTCCGTTATGCCGTGCATTCTTTGATGAGCCAGAAATCCCTAAAGAATTACTTGATTTAGACGAATAAAAAGAGATAGAAAGTGTGTATAAATTGGATATACTCGGTGTAATTCTAATTACTTTATTTCAAGCCTTTGCCTTCGCATCTGTTACAAGTATTATCCAAAAATATAAATATACAAAAAGGGATTACGTTCTTATTTTAATTGGAATAGTAATCCCTTCAGTCATTCTATATTTTATATTTGGAAGAAACAGTTTGCTTTACTTAATATTAGCATTCTTCATTTTTTATTATAAGCGCCTTAAAATAATCGGAGTGCTAACAGTATTAATAACAGTTATAGTATTGATTTTAAGCGACTTTATTAGTTCCTGGGCCTATGCGTATCTTATTAATCACAATATAGATTTTTATAGTGCTAATGCTTTATACGCTTTACTATTCGTTATTTGTTGTTATATATTTACAGTAGTTTTAATGTTTTTATTTAATAAATTTAAATTATCCTGGTTGCATTTAAATAATCTTTATATTTCTGTATTGATTTTATTCTCAACTGCCGTTTTTTATATTTTCTTTTTTATTATCCCTAAATCTGTAACTTCTTTCAATGAGGTAAAAACAGTAGGTATTTTATACTTTATATCATTCTTAATTTTTGCATTTTTAATTGTTATGACAACAATTACGATAGCACGCGAAATTAGTTATAGACACAAAAAACAAGAGGCAGAAGATTATTATAAATACACATTAGAAATGGAAAAAGTTAATAATCGAATGCGTAAGTTCCGTCATGATTACATTAATATTTTAGCAACAATGTCTGAGTACTTGCGTGAAGATGATCTAGAAGGTCTGAAAACGTATTATCATAATAATATTAACCCCCTAAAAGGGCATTTTGAAACAAATTCTTTAAAATTAAATGGGATTGAGAAGTTAAAAGTACGCGAAATTAAAGGCGTTATCACTACTAAAATTTTATCAGCTCAAGAAAATAATATCGAAATTAGTGTTGAAGTTGCTGATGAGATTTCATCTATTAATATGGAAATTATTGATTTGAGTCGTGTTTTAGGTATTATCATGGACAATGCGATCGAAGCTTCATTGACGGTTGAAGACCCAATGATTCAAATTGCATTCATTAAAACAGAGACTTCTGTTTTAATTATTATCATGAATAAAGCACCAAAAAATATGCCAAAATTACATACCCTCTTCCAAGAAGGCTTTTCAACGAAAGGGAAAAATCGTGGTATCGGTTTATCGACTTTGAAAGAAATTACAGATAAAACAGAAAATGTTTTGCTTGATACAACGATTGAAAACCAATATTTTATACAAAAAATTGAAGTCATGAATGATGATGATTAAGGATGTGCGTAACTATGAAAGTATTGATTTGTGAAGACGATCCAAAACAACGTGAACGCATGGTATCCATTATTGAAAACTATATTATGATTGAAGAAAAACCTATGGAAATCGAAATTGCCACAGATAATCCATATGAAGTGTTAGAAGCTTCTAAAAACATGAGTGATATTGGCTGTTATTTTCTAGATATTCAATTAGAATCTGATATTAACGGGATTAAACTTGGAAGTGAGATTCGTAAGCATGACCCTGTTGGTAATATCATTTTTGTAACAAGCCATACTGAATTGACTTATTTGACATTTGTTTACAAAGTTGCAGCGATGGATTTTATTTTTAAAGACGATCCTGAAGAATTACGTACACGAATTGTTGATTGTTTAGAAACTGCATTAAAACGTTTAGATTTATTAACGAAAGATAAAACTGTTGAAACATTAGAACTGAAACGCGGCAGCAATTCTGTTTATGTTCAATATGATGATGTGATGTTTTTTGAATCATCACCTAAATCACATCGTTTGATTGCACATTTAGATAATCGCCAAATCGAATTTTATGGCAATCTCAAAGAGTTAGCGCAAATTGATGATCGCTTTTTTAGATGTCATAACAGTTTTGTACTCAACAGACATAACATAAGTAGTGTGGATTCTAAAGAACGCATTGCATATTTTAAAAATGAAGAGTTTTGTTATGTTTCAGTACGTAATTTAAAGAAAATATAAACAAGCAGGAAAAGAATCACCTGCTTGTTTTTTTATTGGATTGTATTTATTTTTAGATTATTCTTCTGTCATTTCTGTCGCAATATCATATTTAGTCATTTTTAAATAGACTTGCCCCGAATCCGTAACGACCTTAATTTTATTCGATGTTGTTTTCGGGAAAATACGTGAAGTTAACACACGTTCGCCTTCGTTGCAAAAGATTTCGATACTCGATGTATCTACAAAAATACGCAATTGTTTTAACTCTGAGTTTAAACGTGTACTTCTTGATGTCCCTTCTACCGGAAATGGCAGTGCGCCACTATCAAAACGCTCAAGTATGACTTCTTTCGTTGCTGTCTCATAACGAATGACAGTCGATTCATGACTAGAAGCACGTAACTGTAATTCAAAAGCAGAAGATTCGTTTTCTAAAATATCAACGACTAGTTCATACTGGACCCCTTCATAGGGATGGAGCTGTTTAATAAATTTATTAGCGTAGCCTAGCGCTGATTCTTCGTTACTGCGCAACTTTCTCAAATGCATATGTGGTTTTTGTTTCAATATTTGATTTTCAATAGTCAATGTTCGAGGAAGTGTTAGACAGTGTGTCCAACCATCGGCATCTGTTGGGTACTCTACATCAGGTATACCCATCCATCCTATTAAAACGCGTCTCCCCGCTTCATCCTCTATCGTTTGCGGTGCATAAAAATCAAAACCTGCATCTAATTCTTGAAATTCACCATGTTCGAATACGAGTGTTTCAAAATCTAATGTCCCTACGATATAGCCACTTAAATACGTATTTTGATATTGATCAGATTCCACACCTTCAGAGCAGAATAGGAAAATATCTTTTCCATGAATTTGAAAATAGTCTGGTGAAGTCCACATATGTCCAAAACTCTGTAATTGCGTTTTTATTTCACCTTTAAAATGCCAAGGTCCTTCTGGTTGATCTGCGACATACATGAGAAGACAACCTGTTAAATCTTCACGCTGTGCACCAATCACAGCATATAATTGTTCCCCTTTTTTAAATACTTTCGGATCTCCAAACTGCTGTGTATAGCCTTCAGGTGGCGTACTAATTGCCGGCGGAGATAATTTTTCTACTGCTCCATCGTCTTGTACCTTAGCAATAACTTGGCTACTTTTAAGCTCCCAATTCTCATCTCTATGGCTTGCAGTATACATATAATAAAGCGACGACTGATAAGAAAATGCACTGCCGCTATGTATGCCATGACTGTCATATGTCTGGTCAGGACGTAAAACCACACCTTTATCTTTGAAAGTCACTAAGTTATCACTTGTTAGTTGTCTCCAATATTTTAAGCCATCTACTGGCCCTAAAGGAAACCACTGATGTGCGATATAATATTGGCCATTAAAAAAAATTAAACCACTCGGATGACTGAGTAATCCTGTAGGTGGTTGAATATGAAAAATTTGACGATATGGAGAAGACTTTACTTTTTCATGTAATGCTAAAATTTCCTTTTCATCTACTTCCTCATATTTACGATATCGCATTTCGCGACTCCATTGTTCCATATGTATCCTCCTTATCTCATACTGCTGATCATATATGCCACCTGTTGTTACATATAAACCAAACCTTGCGCTTATTTTGATGATTTGCTGTTACTATGATACGACGCGTTAAACACGTTAGAGTTATGTAAAAATAAAAAAGACGCTACGTTTGAGCATCATGATTTTAATTTGCATTGGAAAAGTAAGCTGTCCCCATCTTAGCTCCTCCATATGATCTCAGTAGCTATTTTATCATAAAAATGTTTAAGCATGTCCTAAAATTAAGACCTTAGACTCTTTTATATTGCTTTATCTTAATATTTTAAAATATGATATCGTACAAAAAGCAGCTGAGATATACCTCAACTGCTTTATACCATATAAATTATTCAATTATTATTGAACGTGCTATCATTTACGCCTTTTGAACCGTAATCGTCCAAGACGCATAATCTATTTGTTCAAATTCAGTCACTGGATAGTTTTGCTCTGCTGCCCAATTGGGAATAGCCTCTGTGGCTTGTGTACAGTCAAAGTCAATTTTCAGTTCATCGCCTAGTGCTAATTCCTCCATCTTTTTCTGTGCTTCAATTAAAGGAAATGGACAAACCATGCCCACTGTACCGAGTTCATATAACATTGTGAAGCTCCTTTCGTTTCATTTTTAAATATTAACAGATTGTGGTGATGTATGCGTTTGTTGTTGACGCGCTGCTTTTAAAGGTTTCACAAATAAGAAATGGCTCATAAACCATGTCCCTAAAATCATAGCCACTAAAGCTATCCAACCTTGCCATGACAATGCAGCAGTTGCAACTAAACCATTACCTATTGAGCATCCACCTGCGAGCGCTGCACCAAATCCCATACATGCACCACCAATAACACTATTACGTATTGTTTTAATATCTGGTAAACGCCATTTAAATTCTCTTGAACCACGTGCTGCAATATACGATCCTACAAAAATACCTAAAACGAGGAAAACACCCCAGTCAATGAAAGAAACATTTCCTGTTGTTAAAAAGGCGATTAAGTTCGCAGATGGTGTCGTAATGCCTAGCCCACCTTCTCTTCCTGTTGAAATACTCATTGGCCAAGCGATAAGTGCAATGAAACCTATCGCAATCGCTGCAACAAAAGGATGAAATCGCTTTTCAAATAAAAAGTGACGTACCCCAGTATAGCGTGGTTTTAATTTTGGTATAGCGATTTTTGATTTTGGCTTTTTCAACGTGGTCATAACCAAAAATAGCGTAACACCAGTTAATAAGATTAACCATATCCAACTTGGTACCCCTGTAGATGTCGCCATATCCGCTTCATAAACGGTTTGTTGATTAATTGTATCTTTCAGTGGTAACAGAACGCCATATTTAGAGATTGCTGCAAATAGTGCATACATGAAAAGTGCAATCCAACTGCCAATTAAACCTTCCCCTGCACGATACCATGTCCCAGTGGCACAACCTCCTGCGAGTACAATCCCAATACCAAAAATAAATGATCCAACAATCGTTCCTACAATTGGAAATGTCCCATTATCTATCGTGATAACACCCAATGAAGTTAATATATATAAGCCAATAGCTTGGATATTAATCGCAATAAGCAACGCATAAAACATCTTATTATTTTTTTGAACATACATATCTCTAAAGCCACCCGTCAAACAAAAACGCGTACGTTGCATTACGAAACCAAGTAAACTTCCCACAATCAATCCACTTATCACGGTCCAAATCAATATTCCTACCCCCTATATCCGATTAACATTATAGGTATTATAAAAAATAAGACCTTATTTTTCAAGTACATTTTAAAAATAAATATAAAAACATATATTTTTTCTCAAGTTCATTTGAATACATTTGTATATTTAAACATACATGCTTTAGAACTGACCTATGCGCAATAAAAAAAGAGTATAAAATCTAATATTATCATTAGACTTTTATACTCTCTTCATAGTGCTATGTTTTAATTTACAGTTCATCCAAACAAATCTTTTTGTATGTATGGATAATTTTCATAAAAGGTTAACCATTATAATTTTTCATAAAGAATAATAATGATTGTAATTCCACACCTAAATCAATTTGATGTACTTGTACAGATTGAGGTACGTGCACACGTTTCGGTGTAAAATTAAGTATTCCTTTCACACCTGCATCTACAAGTGCATCGGCCACTTCTTGTGCTACTCTTCCTGGTGTAGCAATAATAATGACTTCTAACGCTTCAGCTTCAACGGTACTTTTTATCTCGTCCATTGATTTTACCGTCACATCACCCACTTGTGTACCAATGATTTCCTCACTGATATCAAAGGCTTCAGTAATGGTCATATCATCGTGAATTGAAAAGTTATAAGTGATTAGTGCCTTACCTAAATTCCCTACGCCAACAATGCCTATTTTGATTTCATCAGAATCGCTTAACTCAGATTTGAAGAATTCCAATAGACTATCAATATTGTAACCATAACCTTTTTTCCCAAGCTCTCCAAAATATGAAAAATCTCGGCGAATTGTTGCAGAATCTATATTTAAGCCTTCACTTATCGCTTTTGAATTCACACGATCTTCACCTTTAGCCTTTAAAATATTGACAAATCGGTAATATAAAGGGAGACGTTTTAAGGTCGCTCTAGGAATTTTATTGCTTTCTTTTCCCATTTTAAAGTCCTCCGTAGTCTTTCTTATGCGTGCACTCATATACATAGTATGTGATAATAATTATAACTTAATTTTATGGTTATGAAAACATTAAGTGCTTGATACATATTGCGTTTATTGTACAATAATTAAGAATGAAAGGAGCATGCCATATGATTTTAATGCAATTAAGTCACGTCACCAAATCGTTTGATGGTGAAGAGATTTTTGAAGACGTCAACTTTGAAGTAAAAACCGGCGAACGAATTGGCATTGTAGGACGTAACGGTGCGGGTAAATCAACATTGATGAAAATCATCGCTGGTGTTGAAAACTATGATTCCGGCCATATCTCTAAAATCAAAGGCTTGAAATTAGGCTATTTGACACAACAAATGACATTAAATACCCAAAACACAGTCTTCGAAGAAATGGCCAAACCGTTTGCGCATGTTCAATCCATCTCAGAGCGTATGAAAGTTGAAACCGATTGGCTTGCAGCTCATGCGGATATGTATGAGTCAGTAGAATATAAAACGCATATTGATCAATATGAAAAGCTCTCAAATGAATTTGAACAGCTTGAAGGCTATCAATATGAAAGTAAAATTAAAACTGTTTTAAATGGACTGGATTTTAGTGAAGCAGATTATCATCGTCCGATTAATGATTTTAGCGGCGGACAAAAAACACGTCTGTCATTAGCACAAATGTTATTAAGCGAACCTGATCTCCTTCTTTTAGATGAGCCGACGAACCATTTAGATATGGCCACAACAGAATGGCTAGAAGATTATTTAAAATATTTCAAAGGCGCTATCGTTATTATTTCACACGACCGATTCTTTTTAGATAAAATCGTAACTCAAATTTACGATGTTTCATTAGGTGAAGTTAAACATTATGTCGGAAATTACGCTAAATTTATCGAATTAAGAGATCAATATTATCAAAAGCGTTTAGCTGAATATGAAAGACAACAAAATGAAATTAAACGTCTTGAAACTTTTGTGGAAAAAAACATTACACGTGCTTCCACGAGTGGTATGGCTAAAAGCCGTAGAAAAGTTTTAGAAAAAATGGAACGCCTTGAAAAGCCGATGTTAGACGCTAGAAGTGCGAACATTCAATTTGATTTTGATCGCAATACTGGAAATGATGTCATGCACATTCAAGATTTAACGATTGGATATGTCTCCCCTATTACGCAACCCATACAATTTGAAATCAACAAAGGGGATCATATCGGTATTATCGGTCCTAATGGGATAGGTAAATCTACTTTAATTAAAACTTTAGCCAAACGCCTTCCACCTTTATCGGGGCAAGTGATTGATGGTGCAAATCTTAAAATTGGCTACTATGATCAAAAACAAGCAGAATTTCGTTCAAACAAAACTATTTTGAATTTTGTGTGGGACCAATATCGTCAAATGCCTGAAAAAGATGTGCGTGCCGTTTTAGGACGCTTTTTATTTACGCAAGATGACGTATTAAAAGTCATCAATGATTTATCAGGCGGTGAAAAAGCACGCTTGCAATTGGCATTACTCATGTTAGAACGTAACAATGTGCTCATATTAGACGAACCGACAAACCACTTAGACATTGATTCTAAAGAGATGTTAGAGCAAGCTTTAAAACATTTCCAAGGGACACTCATTTTTGTTTCGCATGACCGCTATTTTATCAACCAATTGGCGAATCGAATTTTTGATTTAAACGAAAAAGGTGGCACGCTTTATTTAGGGGATTATCAATACTATTTGGAAAAGTTAGAGCAACAACAAGCACTTGCTGCATATGATAACCAACAAAATCAAGCGACGTTAGAAGTAGATTCAAGTACTCAGCCAACGACTTATCAAGATCAAAAGACGCTTCGTCGTGAAAAGCGTAAAATAGAGCGCCAGATTGAAAGTGACGAAAGCCAAATTTCTGAGTTAGAAGACAAGATTGCAGCGATTGATTTACAAATGACAGATGAAGCTGTCATTAATGATTTCGAAAAAACACAATCTCTAGCTGAAGAACGTCAAAAAATCGAACAAGCATTAGAACAAGTGATGACAAACTGGGAAGAATTACAACTTTTGTTAACTGAATATGAAGATTAAATGAAGTAAACCGAGTAAAATTTTCTACTCGGTTTATTTTTTTAATCACCTACTGTTTACATTTCGTCCACATATGAAATAGCATAACACCAACTATCCACAAAGTTATCCACATTATCCACAAGTTAAAAGCTAGAATATTCTATCCTTATGCACAATTATATACAACTTATCCCCGATTTTACGCCAATGTTATGCACAGGTTCTTAACAACTTGTGCATAAGTACGCATGTTCTCTATTGACTTTTGCTCAATCAGAAAAGTGAGCTTAAAATGTGAAGATTTAAGTTGTTTATAGTTATACATCTATATAGACAAGCATCTAAATTTTAATGGTGATTAGAATATATCACTTTTCTTTTGACATAAAAAGGAGAGACAGAAATCGTTTGATTTCGTTGTCTCACCCTCAAAATAAGGTTGCTGTTTAAAAACGTGCAACATTCATTATTCATGATCTAAATACATTTCAATATCCATACTGCTTTTACCATTTAAAGCCATGTCGCCCCGAATTCCTTTTTCATAAATATAATGAGCTGCTGCTCCAATCATTGCGGCATTATCCGTACATAGACGTGGTTCTGGAATAGCGAGTTCTATGCCTATTTCACGCGTAGCTTGTTCTAAAGCTTTACGAAGCCCTTTGTTACTTGCTACACCTCCAGCTACTATCAACTGTTTAACATTGTAATCTTCACAAGCACGCATTGCTTTTCCAACGAGCACTTCCACTACGCTGTTTTGAAAACTTGTCGCAACATTTTCAGGAATCACTTGCTCACCTTTTTGCTTTAGATTGTGCAATTTATTA
Source organism: Staphylococcus coagulans (assembly GCF_022557135.1). Classification (NCBI taxonomy): domain Bacteria; kingdom Bacillati; phylum Bacillota; class Bacilli; order Caryophanales; family Staphylococcaceae; genus Staphylococcus; species Staphylococcus coagulans. The sequence goes on along the minus strand of NZ_CP092966.1, from coordinate 910,965 downwards.
ATCACTGCACTTTTCAAACCACTAAAGCTAAAATCATAACTCTCAGGCTCCAACCATACACGAGGAAATTGATATGTGTCCTCACCTTGCGTTGCTAATCGATCAACCGCTGGGCCTCCGGGATAAGGTAAACCAATTGTTCGTGCGACTTTATCATAAGCTTCGCCTACTGCATCATCTCGTGTTTCACCAATAATCTCAAATTGTAAATGATCTTTCATATAGACAAGCTCCGTATGTCCACCCGAAACAATTAATGCAATTAATGGGAATTTCAATCCTGTTCCAAGTTGGTTCGCATACACGTGCCCCGCAATATGATGGACAGGTATAAGTGGTTTATCATTAGCAAAAGCTAGTGACTTAGCAGCATTGACACCCACAAGTAACGCACCAATAAGACCTGGGCCTTGCGTTACAGCCACTGCATCAATCTGGTCCATTGATTTGTCTGCTTGTTGCAATGCATCTTCAATGATTAATGTTATATTTTCAACATGATGACGACTTGCGACCTCAGGGACAACACCGCCAAATCGTTTATGACTGTCAATTTGACTTAACACACTATTACTTAAAATTTTTGTTCCGTTTTCTATTACACTGACACTTGTTTCATCACAACTTGTCTCAAGTGCCAAAATCGTTGTATTCTCAGTCATTTAAACTCACCCACATGACTAACGCATCCTCTCCATCACCGTAATAATTTTTTCTTTTACCGCCATATTCAAAACCAAGTTTTTGATAAACATGCTGCGCGACATGATTATCTTCACGCACTTCCAAACTCATTACCGTTGCGATTGAAGACGCAAAATTAATAACATATTTTAATAATAATTGACCTAATCCGTAATCTCTATAGTCCGGATCAATAGCAACTGTTGTAATTTGGGCTTGGTCAACAACAATCCATAAGCCTAGGTAACCGATTATTTTATCTTCGAACTCTACAACAAAATAATGGGCAAAATGATTTTGCTCCAATTCATAATAAAACGCATCAATCGTCCACGAACTCTTTTTAAAGCTTATCTGTTCAAGATCAAAAACAGCTGGAACATCTTCAAGCATCATATGTCTTATTTGAAGTTTCTCTTTTATTTCTGTTGATCCATCCAATTTTGTTCTGCCTCCGATAACTTTAAATATTGCGGTACAAACGTATGAATCTCACGTGGTTCACCTTTATATCGATACATTTTATCTGCTCTAGGCGGTTCTGCGTTACATTGGTATCCTTCAAGTTCATTTGTGAAATGTGTGACATCATCACCTATAAAGATAACATTCTCTTTGTTAGACCATTGTGTAATTAATTGAGATAAGGCAATATGTTGATCTTCCATGACAGCGACTAACTGTTGACCTTGCCATTGATAAACCCCAGCAAAGACGTTCCCTCTTCGGGCATCAATGATTGGGATAATATAGGCATCTGAGTATTCAATATTCGCTGCAATTGCCTTTAATGAAGAGACACCATATAACTGAATGCCTAAAGTGTACGCTAATGTTTTAGCTGTAGTGACACCAATACGCAATCCTGTATAAGAGCCTGGCCCTTCTGCCACAATAATTTCATCTAAATCTTTTGCTTTAAGTTCACATTGTACAAGTAAAAACTCGATTAATGGCATTAATTGTATAGAATGATTGCGTTTAACCGTCGTTGTATGTGTTACTAAAACTTTGCCATCTTGTAAAACAGCAACTGATAAAGGTTGATTCGCGCTATTTATAAGTAAACTATACATGTATTATTTGCTCCTTGATTTCTTCAAAATGTTGACCTTTTGCCTCGAGTTCGATTTCTCGTTCATCTTCATTGATTACTTTAATGTTAATTTTTAAAAACGCATCCGGTAAATAATCTTTAATAAACGTACTCCATTCAACGACTGTAACTGCGTAGTCATTAAAAAATTCATCAAACCCTAAATCTTCATCGAAGTTCTCAAGTCGGTAGCAATCCATATGATGAAATTTTAAGGTGTCTCCTTTATATGACTTAATAATATTAAAGGTCGGTGAACTGATGTGACGTTTAACCCCTAATGCTTTTCCGATAAATTGACTTAAAGTTGTTTTACCAGCGCCAAGATCACCATCTAATAACAACACATCTTGCGCTTTTAGAAGTGGTGTCAGTAAATTAGCGAACCTCTGCATTTCTGCTATATTTTTTATTCTCATACTTTCCGCACTCCTGACTTAATTTTCCTATCTATTGTAACAAATTTTTTTCTATTTGACCTTATCTGATTCTTGACATTTACTTTGAAATAAGAATGACGCTTTATTGACTGTATTTTAAGATTATTTTCAGAAAATTTTACATTTACTGTTGACTTAGAAGAAAAGATGGGTTAAATTTATAACACGTAATTTTTAGACAATTCTCTAAATTCTAAATTTTTCTCATTCTCGTAATTGATGAAACCAATTTAATTTAACATACATCACATTCATTTTGAAGGGAGCGTTAGACAATGAAAACATATCCATGCATGACACATACACAACAAAATAATATTGTCATTTTAATTTTACGCTCAGGACTGGAGCATTAGTAGAAATTTTACTAATCGCTTAAGTCCTATTTCTAATTGAATGGGACTTAAAGATGCGTCCCAACACCAATTGGGGCGTATCTTTTTTTATTTTCAAAAATCAAGGGAGGCCATACAGATGAGAAGTGACATGATTAAAAAAGGAGACCAACAAGCACCGGCCAGAAGTTTATTACATGCGACGGGACAAATTAAATCCCCTACTGACATGAACAAACCTTTTATCGCTATTTGTAATTCATATATCGATATTGTTCCTGGTCATGTGCATTTAAGAGAATTAGCTGATATCGCCAAAGAAGCGATTAGAGAAGCGGGAGGCATTCCATTTGAATTTAATACGATTGGTGTCGATGATGGCATTGCGATGGGCCATATTGGGATGCGCTATTCATTACCAAGCCGAGAAATTATCGCAGATGCAGCTGAAACAGTTATCAATGCCCATTGGTTCGATGGTGTCTTCTACATTCCAAACTGTGACAAAATCACACCTGGAATGTTACTAGCAGCAGTGAGAACGAATGTCCCAGCTATATTTTGTTCTGGAGGTCCTATGAAAGCGGGGTTATCTTCTCAAGGTAAAGCATTGACTCTCTCATCTATGTTTGAAGCAGTTGGTGCATTTAAAGAAGGTTCAATGAGTAAAGAAGACTTTTTAGAAATGGAACAAAACGCATGTCCGACTTGTGGCTCATGTGCAGGAATGTTCACTGCAAATTCAATGAATTGTCTAATGGAGATTTTAGGACTGGCATTACCATATAACGGCACAGCATTAGCAGTGAGTGATCAAAGAAGAGAGATGATAAAAGCAGCCGCAAAACAGTTGGTAGAAAATGTCAACAATGATTTAAAGCCTAAAGATATTATCACGAAAGAAGCAATTGATGATGCATTTGCACTTGATATGGCAATGGGTGGATCTACAAATACTGTATTACATACGTTAGCTATCGCCAATGAAGCAGGCATTGATTACGACCTTCAACGGATTAATGATATCGCTAAAAAAACACCGTATTTATCTAAAATCGCACCTAGTTCAGCATATTCAATGGAAGATGTCCATCAAGCGGGCGGCGTACCAGCAATTATCAATGAATTAATGAAAAAAGACGGTGTCTTACATCCTGATCGGATAACTGTCACAGGACGAACACTTCGAGAAAACAATCAAGACAAAGAGATTACTAATAATCAAGTCATTCGACACTTAGATACACCTTATGATCAACAAGGCGGTCTATCTATTTTATATGGCAATATCGCTCCAGATGGCGCAGTCATAAAAGTTGGCGGAGTAGATCCATCCATCAAAACCTTTACAGGAAAAGCGATTTGTTTTGATAGTCATGACGAAGCGGTCTCAGCTATTGATAATCATACGGTGCGTGCAGGACATGTCGTTGTCATTCGTTATGAAGGTCCTAAAGGCGGTCCAGGCATGCCTGAAATGCTAGCACCTACTTCATCGATTGTAGGGCGAGGTTTAGGCAAAGACGTGGCATTAATTACAGATGGTCGTTTTTCAGGAGCAACACGTGGTATTGCTGTGGGTCATATTTCACCAGAAGCCGCTTCAGGTGGTCCTATCCGCTTAATTGAAGATGGCGATGAAATTACAATCGACCTTACGCACCGCACTTTATCCTTAAATGTATCGTATGAAGAACTTGAAAAACGAGATGCCCAACAACAACCCTTTAAAGCAAAAGTGAAAACAGGTTATTTAGCCAGGTATACCGCGCTTGTTACGAGTGCTAACACAGGTGGCATCATGAAAGTACCAGATGAGTTACTTTAAAAAGATGGAGGGATTCAAGATGACAAACACTGAAAAAGCAACGGATTATGGACAGACAGAGCAGTTGACTTCAACTTTACAACCACAGACACACGCGTTGAAAACTGGTGCAGAATTATTAGTAGAAGCATTTTTAGAAGAAGAAGTTGAGTATATTTTTGGTTACCCTGGCGGTGCCGTTCTACCACTCTATGATACTTTTTATAACGGACAAATTAAGCATATCCTTTACCGTCATGAGCAAGGCGCCACACATGCTGCAGAAGGTTATGCGCGTGTGAGTGGTAAACCCGGCGTTGTCGTAGTAACAAGTGGTCCAGGTGCGACAAATGCGATGACAGGTATTGCAGATGCTTATAGTGATTCTTTACCTTTAGTTGTCATCACGGGTCAAGTTGCAACACCCGGTATCGGCAAAGACGCTTTTCAAGAAGCAGATATTTTATCAATGACGACACCAATTACGAAACATAACTACCAAGTTCATGATGTAAAGGATATTCCTAGAATTGTAAAAGAAGCATTCCATATTGCCAATTCTGGTAGAAAAGGACCTGTTGTTATTGACTTTCCTAAAGATATGGGTGTCCTCTCTACTGAAACGACAAACGACGAGACAGTTAATACGCCTGGTTATTATGTGAACCACAAACCTGAAATTGATGAAATTCAAAAATTAACTGCATTATTAAAATCAGCCAAGCAACCTATTGTTTTAGCGGGTGCCGGTGTGAACTTTTCAAAATCAAATGAAGCCCTCCTACAATTTGTTGAAAAATATCAAATTCCTGTAGTGACTACTTTACATGGCTTAGGTGCTATTCCTTTTTCCCATCCCTTATTTCTTGGAATGGGCGGCATGCATGGTTCCTATGCAAGCAATATGGCACTAACGGATTGCGATTTACTCATTAACTTTGGTTCTCGCTTTGATGACCGTCTTGCAAGCCAACCAGAATCATTCGCACCGCATGCCAAAATTGTCCATGTTGATATTGATCCATCTGAAATCAACAAAATTATTAGAACTGATTTAGGTATCGTTGCTGATGTAGGTGCCGTATTAGTTGCATTATCGAAGTATCATATTGAAGTTCCCGATCATGAAGATTGGCTCGATACTGTTAATGCCAATAAATCAAAACACCCATTCAAATATCTTCCATCTGAACAACGCGAATTCAGCCGACCACAACGCGTTATTGAATATATTGGTGAGATTACAAAAGGGAAAGCTTATGTCGCAACCGATGTCGGTCAACATCAAATGTGGGTTGCTCAATTTTATCCATTTGAAACTTATGGTCAACTTATTACAAGTGGTGGCTTAGGAACGATGGGCTTTGGTATTCCAGCAGCAATAGGCGCTCAATTTGCGAAACCTTCTGACACGGTCGTTGTTTTTGTTGGTGATGGTGGCTTTCAAATGACGAATCAGGAAATGGCCTTACTCAATGAATTTAATTTAAAAATCAAAATTGTCCTCATTAATAACGGCACACTCGGTATGGTTAAGCAGTGGCAAGACAAATTCTTTAATCAACGCTTTTCTCATTCTGTATTCAATGATCAACCTGATTTTAGAAAATTAAGCGAAGCCTATGGGGTTAAAAGCTTTTTAATCGATGACAATCAGAAACTAGAATCGCAAATCGATGCAGCCTTTCTTCATGATGGTCCAGCATTAATTGAAGTTAGAATTTCACCAACGGAACCTGTATTGCCAATGGTTCCAAGTGGTAAAGCAAATCATGAAATGGAGGGTTTACTATGAAGCGAACGTTTAAGTTACGTGTCTTTGACAAAGCAGGAACGTTGAACCGATTAACCAGTCTGTTTGTTAGACGCCAAATTAATATCGTAAGCATTACAGCTACCCCTACTTTGGAGGAAGGTATTTCAGAAATCACTTTTATCGCGGAAGTTCCAGATGATGAAAAACAGAGAACTATCATTCAACAATTAGAAAAGCAAGTCAATACCCTTCTTGTTCAAGATATAACAAGTACCAACAGTTTTAACAGAGAATTACTTTTAATTAAGTTAAAAAAACCTTATCAACAATCCATCTTGATGCAAGTTATCGAACCTTATGATGCGCTAGTTTCTGTATTAAAAGAAGATGGGCAATATACGTTTATTCAAGCGACAGGCCCTCAATATACGTTAAATCAACTTCTTGACGATCTATCATCATTTCAAATTGAACAAGTCGCACGCACAGGCACAGCAGCAATTATTTAAAAATATGTACATATGGAGGTCGTTTAATATGGCAAAAGTATATTATGACAATTCAGTTGAAAACGATGCATTACAAGGAAAAAAAATCGCAATTATTGGTTATGGTTCTCAAGGCCACGCTCATGCACAAAACTTAAAAGATAATGGTTACGACGTTGTCATTGGAATTAGACCGGGTAAATCTTTTGATCAAGCAAAAGAAGATGGATTTGATGTATCCCCAGTTGGTGAAGCCGTTCAACAATCCGATGTCGTTATGGTTCTATTACCTGACGAAATCCAAGGTGATGTCTATAAAAATGAAATTGAACCTCATTTAGAAGCGGGTAATGCGCTCGCATTTGCACATGGTTTTAATATTCATTTCAATGTGATTAATCCACCAAGTGATGTCGATGTGTTTTTAGTTGCACCAAAAGGACCGGGTCATTTAGTTCGACGCACATTTGTTGAAGGCTCAGCAGTTCCTGCACTCTTTGCTGTTCACCAAGATGCTTCAGGGCAAGCTCGAGATTTGGCCTTAAGTTATGCTAAAGGCATTGGCGCAACACGTGCAGGTGTGTTAGAAACCTCCTATAAAGAGGAAACAGAGACAGATTTATTCGGTGAGCAAGCAGTTTTATGTGGTGGAGTGACACGCCTCATTCAAAGTGGTTTCGAAGTTTTAGTTGAAGCTGGTTACCAACCTGAAATTGCTTATTTTGAAGTTTTACATGAAATGAAATTAATAGTTGACCTTATGTATGAAGGCGGACTTGAAAATATGCGCTATTCTATTTCGAATACTGCAGAATTTGGGGATTATGTATCTGGACCACGTGTCATCACAGAGGATACGAAAGCCAACATGAAAGCTGTACTTAAAGATATTCAAGATGGTCATTTCAGCCAAAGTTTCATTGATGATAATCATAACGGATTTAAAGACTTTAAATCAATGCGACAAGCACAACAGGATCATCAAATCACACAGGTGGGACAATCATTGCGTGAAATGATGCCGTTTATTAAATCGAAAAGCATTCAGAAATAATTGTTAGGAGTGATTGAAAATGTCTAGTCATATTCAAATTTTTGATACAACACTTAGAGATGGAGAACAAACACCTGGCGTCAGTTTTTCATTTGAAGAACGGTTAAAAATAGCAGAACAACTTGAAAAATGGGGTGTCGATGTGATTGAAGCAGGCTTTCCCGCTTCAAGTCAAGGTAGTTTTGATTCTGTAAAAGCAATTGCACAAACATTAAAAAAGACAACTGTGACAGGATTAGCCCGATGTCGTGAAGCTGATATCGATGCTGTATACGAAGCGACTAAAGACGCTGTCTCCCCTTCTATACATGTATTTATTGCGACAAGTCCAATCCATTTGAAGTACAAATTAAAAATGACGGAAGATGAAGTATTAGCTGCGATTACGAAATATGTCACTTATGCAAAAGAACGTTTTGAAGTTGTCCAATTTTCACCTGAAGATGCTACAAGAACACCGTTACCTTTCTTAATTCAAAGTGTACAAGCCGCTGTTGATGCAGGTGCTACTGTAATTAATATACCTGATACTGTCGGTTATACATTTCCAACTGAATATGGCTACATTTTCAAAACATTAATCGAAAAAGTAAAGACTACGCAACCTATTACTTATAGTGCACACTGTCATGACGACCTTGGTTTAGCAGTTGCCAATAGCATGGCCGCAATTGAAAATGGCGCAACACGTATTGAAGGTGCCGTCAATGGTATTGGCGAACGTGCTGGCAATACTGCACTCGAAGAAGTTGCACTGGGCTTATATGTCCGACAAGATCACTACCAAATTCAAAGTCGAATCAATCTTGAACTGACAAAGCAAACTTCTGATTTAGTAGCACGCTATGCTGGCTTGAGGGTTCCTCGTAATAAAGCGATTGTAGGCAAAAATGCTTTTAGCCATGAGTCTGGTATTCACCAAGATGGCTTTCTTAAAAATCCTGAAACCTATGAGATTATGACACCTCAATTAGTCGGTGTGAGAAATACAGAATTACCTCTTGGTAAACTATCGGGTAAACATGCATTCCAAGAAAAATTAAAAGCTTTAGGTTACAACATCGATGTAGAGGAACAAAAGACGTTGTTTAAATCATTTAAAGATATTGCGGATAAGAAAAAGCATGTCACAGATCAAGACATTCATGCGTTAATTCAAGATAGTGAACATGATAAGCATGCCCAGTATCATCTTGATGCATTACAACTTCAATTCGTTTCAAATGGTTTACAAAGTGCAGTCGTCGTCATCAAAGATAACGATGGTCAAGTTTATCAAGATTCAAGTATAGGCACAGGTTCTATTTTAGCTATTTATAATGCAGTAGACCGCATTTTTAAAGTTGAAACTGCCTTATTGGATTATCGCATTGATGCTGTAACTGAAGGTTCTGATGCACAAGCTGAAGTTCATGTCCGTATAGAAGTCAATGGACAAGAATATACAGGGGTTGGCTTTGACCATGATATTATCTATGCCTCATGTAAAGCCTACGTAGAAGCTGTAGCTAAATCGACAACGCCTGTGATCAAGGTAGGTGCGACAGAATGACATTCAACCTTGTTGCACTTCCAGGCGATGGTATTGGACCAGAAATAATGGCTGGCACGTTAGAAATTCTTGACGTGCTTGCCACAAAATTCCATTTTGACTGTCATGTCGATAATTATAAAATAGGCGGTTGTGCCATAGATCACTATGGCACACCTTTGCCTAAAGAAACATTACAAGCTTGTCAAAATGCGGATGCTATTTTGTTAGGTGCCATCGGTGGTCCTAAATGGGAAAATCCCGATTGTCGTCCGGAGCACGGATTACTTCAGCTTAGAAAAGCATTAAATTTATATGCAAATATACGCCCCACTCGTGTAACACCTTATACAGTGAACTTGTCACCTATTAAGAGTGAGATTGTTAATCAAACCGATTTAATCATTGTGAGGGAACTCACGGGAGGTCTTTATTTTGGCGAACCACGTTATTTTAATGCAAATGAAGCGGTAGATACACTGACATATAGTAAAGAGGAAATAATGAGAATTGCACATACTGCTTTTAAACTTGCACAATCTCGTCGAGGAAAACTAACTTCTGTCGATAAAGAAAACGTGTTATCAAGCAGCAAACTTTGGCGTAAAACGATTAATGAAGTCGCACAGCACTATCCAGACGTCGAAGTTGAACATTTGCTTGTTGATGCTTGTAGTATGCATCTTATTAAACGACCGTCTGATTTTGACGTCATTGTAACAGAAAATTTATTCGGAGACATTTTAAGCGATGAAGCCTCAATGTTACCTGGTTCGTTAGGACTTTCCCCTTCTGCAAGCTTTAGTACAAATGGTACTTTACTCTACGAACCGATACATGGTTCTGCACCTGACATTGCTGGACAAAATAAAGCCAATCCTTTCGGCATGATTTTGTCACTCGCCATGTGTTTACGCCAATCCGCACAACAAGAAAAAATGGCACAGCTTTTAGAACAAACCGTCGACCACTTACTTAAAAATGGCATTACAACGTCTGATTTAGGAGGTCATTATGGGACTGATGCGGTGTTCCATCACTTTATACAGGAATTAAAGGAGGCTTAACAAATGAGTAAGACACTTTTTGATAAAATTTGGGATCAGCATATCATTACGGGGCAAGATGGTGCGCCACAACTCTTATACATCGATTTACATCTTATTCATGAGGTGACGTCTCCACAAGCATTTGAAGGATTAAGATTACAAAACCGTCAATTACGACGACCTGATTTAACTTTTGGAACATTAGATCACAACGTCCCGACTGTCGACATTTTTAATATTCAAGATGAAATTGCAAGTAAGCAAATACAAGCTTTACAAAAAAACTGCAAAGATTTTGGCGTTCAACTTTTTGACATGGGTGCTGACGAACAAGGTATCGTACATATGGTAGGACCAGAAACAGGACTCACTCAGCCCGGTAAAACAGTTGTATGTGGAGATTCACATACAGCGACACATGGTGCTTTTGGTGCGATTGCCTTTGGTATTGGAACGAGCGAAGTTGAACATGTTTTTGCAACACAAACGCTCTGGCAAACAAAGCCTAAAAACTTAAAAATTGAAGTCAATGGCGTACTTCCAAAAGGCGTATATGCTAAGGACATTATCTTATATTTAATTAATCAGTATGGTGTTGATTTTGGAACAGGTTATGCACTTGAATTTACTGGTGAAACCATTCAATCACTTTCAATGGAAGGGCGTATGACAATATGTAATATGGCTATTGAAGCAGGTGCAAAATATGGCTTAATCCAACCAGACCAAACAACTTATGACTATCTTAAAGGACGTCGTTATGCTCAAGATATGGATTTAAAAATGCCACAGTGGCAAAAGTTGTATAGTGATGAGGACGCACATTTTGATAAAGTGATTCAGTTAGACGTTTCAGATTTAGAACCTCAAGTGACTTGGGGAACAAGTCCTGAAATGGGTGTTTCGTTTACTACACCTTTTCCAGAGTCGAAAGATAGTAATGACGAACGTGCTTACCGCTATATGGATTTAAAACCCGGCCAGTTCGCTAAAGATATTCCTTTAGGCTACGTGTTTTTAGGTTCTTGTACGAATGCAAGGCTCTCTGATTTAATTGAAGCTAGTCATTTCGTAAAAGGAAAGAAAGTTCACCCAAATATTACAGCGATTGTCGTTCCAGGTTCTCGTCAAGTAAAAAAAGAGGCAGAAGCACTAGGGCTTGACGTCATCTTTAAGGACGCAGGGTTTGAGTGGCGTGAACCTGGATGTAGTATGTGCTTAGGAATGAATCCAGATCAAGTCCCTGCTGGTGTCCATTGTGCTTTAACAAGTAACCGTAATTTTGAAGGCCGACAAGGAAAAGGTGCGAGAACTCATCTTGTATCCCCTGCTATGGCAGCAGCGGCAGCCATCCAAGGTCACTTTGTAGATGTAAGAAAGGAGATTGAAGCGTAATGGAAATCAAACCTATCACTCAATATACTGGTAAAGTTGTTCCTTTATTTTATGACAATATTGATACAGACCAAATTATTCCGAAAGTTCATTTAAAAAGTATTTCTAAAACGGGTTATGGTCCCTTTTTATTTGATGAATGGCGTTACCTCTCTGATGGTTCAGACAATCCAGACTTTATATTAAATGATGAAAATTATAAAGATGCAACCATTTTAATTACGGGTGATAACTTTGGTTGTGGTTCGAGTCGAGAACATGCCGCATGGGCGCTTAAAGATTTTGGTTTTCAAGTGATAATAGCTGAAAGTTTTAGTGATATTTTTTATATGAACTGTACAAAAAATGCGCTTTTACCCATCAAATTAGACCAGAATGCACGAAAACATTTAGCTCAATTTAAAACCATTACCGTCGATTTACCCCGACAAACTGTACAATCACCAGAACAAACTTTTCATTTCGAAATTGATTCGACATGGAAAGAAAAACTAGTGAATGGTCTTGATGACATCGCAATCACATTAAAATATGAAAAAGAAATAAAAGATTATGAACTTAAATATACTTAAGGAGTGAAAGAGATGTCTAATCTTCGAACAACTATACATGCACTAGATGTGGAAGATGCACATTTACGTCTTAAAAACATCGTAAAAGAAACACCTTTAGAAAAAGATCATTACTTATCGCTCAAATATCAATGTAATGTCTATTTAAAACGTGAGGATTTGCAGTGGGTCCGTTCATTTAAGTTGCGAGGCGCCTATAATGCCATTGCAGTATTACCCAATGAACAAAAGCTTCGTGGTATCACTTGTGCAAGCGCAGGGAACCATGCGCAAGGTGTCGCATATACTGCAAAACAATTGAATCTTCACGCCGTTATTTTTATGCCAGTGACAACGCCAAAACAAAAAGTTAATCAAGTTCAATTTTTTGGTGATGACAATGTCGAAATTAAACTCATTGGTGATACATTTGACGATTGCTTAAAGGCCGCTCTTGCATACACCACATCACAAGGTATGACTTTTATCGATCCATTTAATAATGTACACACGATTGCCGGACAAGGCACTTTAGCTAAAGAAATGATTGAACAATCTGAAAAAAATAAACTTAGAATCGACTACGTTTTCGGAGCAATCGGGGGCGGCGGACTGATGTCGGGTGTGTCTACTTATTTTAAATCCTATTCACCACAGACACAGATGATTGGTGTAGAACCTTTAGGCGCAAGTAGTATGTATCAGTCGATTAAACAAGGTCATGTTGTAACCCTTGAAAACATTGATAAGTTTGTAGATGGCGCCTCTGTAGCCCGAGTGGGAGACATTACATTTGATATTTGTCGTGAGACTTTAGATGATTACATCCAAGTTGATGAGGGTGCAGTGTGTTCTACGATATTAGACATGTACTCTAAACAAGCGATTGTAGCTGAACCTGCTGGTGCGCTAAGTGTAAGCGCATTGGAACAATACAAAGAGAAAATAAAAGGTAAAAATGTCGTATGTATTGTTTCTGGAGGAAATAATGATATCAATCGGATGAAAGAAATTGAAGAGCGCTCTCTTCTTTATGAAGAGATGAAACATTACTTTATCCTCAATTTCCCCCAACGTCCCGGTGCATTAAGGGAATTTGTTAATGATGTATTAGGACCCAATGATGATATTACAAAGTTTGAGTATTTAAAAAAGTCTTCCCAAAATACGGGAACTGTGGTTATAGGCATTCAACTGCAGAGACATACGGATTTAGAACAGCTCAAGCAGCACGTGAATCAGTTTGATCCGAAGAATATTTATATTAACGAAAATAAAATGCTCTACTCATTATTAATTTAGTGTCACTTCTCAGATTAATAAAGATCCAGTGAAAATGTTTCCGTATAAAACTTATCGAATATTAATGAGAGATGACTGAAATGTATTTTTTTCAATCATACATCAACCAATGCGTGAAACTATGATTAATCTGTAATGTGCAATGAATGATTCGATTCCACATTGCCGATTTTTGTTTGATGTGTGTGGAAAATACTTTCTTCCTATTAATGGCGAGACATCTGAGAGAACAGGACGAGCCAAAGACTATAGACTAAGGCTTGCCACTTGGAAAACGAAGTCATCTCATACAAAGTTTTAACATAAAAAGGAAGCGCTAAGACGATTTTCTAGTAAAAACCATCTTAGCGCTATTTATTTTGGGATTAATGCCTTAGCCTTTTCCTAAAATCCGTTATGACTGTCTGCATTTAATAGACCATCCATTTGCCTGATTAATTAAATAAAAAAAGAGACATACACGATGTCTCTTTAG
>NZ_CP092966.1:872510-896902 GCF_022557135.1 Staphylococcus coagulans | reverse complement strand
AGCACGCCGCCAGCGTTCATCCTGAGCCAGGATCAAACTCTCCATAAAAGAAGTAAGCTTGATATAGCTCGTTGATTGTTTAAGTCAATCACTCTTCAAAGTACGTTAAAGTACTCAAATTATCGGAATTAACGTTGACATATTGTCATTCAGTTTTCAATGTTCATTTCATTATTGATTAAATGGAGCGGGTGATGGGAATCGAACCCACAACATCAGCTTGGAAGGCTGAGGTTTTGCCATTAAACTACACCCGCTTATTAAATTAAATTGGTTGATGCGGCCGAGAGGACTTGAACCTCCACGGGATTTCTCCCACTAGGCCCTCAACCTAGCGCGTCTGCCATTCCGCCACGACCGCTTGGAATCAAACGATAGGTTTTTTTCAGAACGTTATTCATTATATAATACGCTTTTAGAAGTGTCAACACTTTTTTAACATTAATTTAATGTTTGTCATCTTGTTTTAACACATTAAATTTGCGACGTATTTTAGAATACTACACAACTCGTTCTATGTCAAATAATTTTTTCTTTTAATAAATTTAAAGAACTTCTTGTTCTGACGACTTTTATAATTATAATAAGGTGGTCCATTTTTGTCAATAAAATTTTTATAAAAAACAAAATTAGCATTCAATCATTGTGATTATCAACGTAAGTACTGTTAATAAAAAGTTTGAAATGATTGAATGCGTGTGCAATTTAAATCTCAAATCTCATAAATCTTAATCCTATGACAATACAGAATACATAAATTGCCTTTACTCTCTATTTATATACTATCTGAGTTGACGTAATAATTTTAAACGACCCCCACATTTTCCACATCGCATTTTTTCGATATTTACACTTCTTATTCGTTGAAATGTGGTCTGACATGAAAGACACTGATATTCATACTTAACTCTAGATTGATAACTTTTTATTGGTTGACAAAAACGGGGTGCCTTTACCTTTTCAGCCAATAATTTAAAATCTTGATCTTTGTGTTGATAGCCTTTTCCTTCAATGTGCAAAAAATAATGGCATAATTCATGTTTGATAATATCTATTAACGCTTGCTTACCATATGTTTCATATTGCTTCGGATTAATTTCAATATGATGCGACTCTAACATATATCTGCCACCAGTTGTTCTTAATCGATTATTAAAGAACGCTTGATGTTGAAATGGCTGATTAAATTCATTAATCGCAATACTTTCTGTTAATTTTTGTAGCTCTTGATTATTCATTAGGATTAATCATAGTCAATGCAACTTTTCCTTTTTGTCGATCAATTTGTTCTATCCAAACTTCAACAATATCTCCTACACTAACGATGTCCATTGGGTGTTTTACAAACTTTTTGGCTAGTTTCGAAATATGGACTAGCCCATCTTGTTTCACACCAATATCTACAAAAGCGCCAAAATCGACAACATTTCGGACTGTCCCATTCAGTTTCATCCCTTTGGATAAGTCTTCAATAGATAAAACGTCCGATTTGAGTTCTGGTGTCTCAAAATCATCCCTTGGATCACGATGTGGCGCAATTAATGATTTAATAATATCTTCTAAGGTTGGAACACCAATATTTAAAGCATTCGCTTGCGTCGCAATGTCAAGCTGCTTTAATTGTTCTAGCGCTTTGCCACTGCCAATTTCTGATATTTCTAAACCTACCGTTTCTAACAACTGGTAGGTTGCAGGGTAACTTTCAGGATGAATTGCTGTATTATCAAGCGGTTCTTTGCCTTCGACAATTCTCAAAAAGCCGATACTTTGTTCAAATGTTTTGGTGCCTAAACGTTTTACTTTATTCAATTGTTTATGATGTGTTATTGCACCGTTCTCTTCTCTATATGCAACAATATTCTCAGCAATTTGTCGAGACAAACCAGACACGTGCTGTAGCAACGTACTTGAGGCTGTATTAACATCAACACCGACTTGGTTTACGGCGGTTTCAACAACAAAATCTAAAGCGCCACCTAATGCTTTTTGATTTACATCATGCTGATATTGTCCAACGCCAATGGATTTTGGATCAATTTTTACAAGCTCACTTAAAGGATCTTGAACACGTCTCGCAATCGACACAGCACTTCTTTCTTCTACTTGAAAGTCCGGAAATTCCGCTCTTGCAATGTCTGATGCAGAATAAACAGAAGCCCCCGCTTCATTGACGATAATATACTTCAAGTCAAGTTGATTTTCTTGAATCATGCTCGCAACAAATTGTTCTGTTTCTCTGCTAGCCGTACCATTACCTATTGCCACCAAGTCAATATTGAATGCTTTCACTATTTCTAAGAATGTACGTTCTGCTTCTTTGATTTTCGAAACTGGAGGATGTGGATATATCACCGATTTTTCTATGAAAGTGCCATAAGGATTTACTACTGCTAATTTACAACCCGTTCTGAAAGCTGGGTCTACCCCTAAAATTTGTTTATTTTTTAATGGCGGTTGTAGTAACAGACTTTTTAGATTTTCACTAAATAAGTGAATCGCTTGTGTTTCGGCACGCTCAGTTAAATCGCCTCGAATTTCTCTTTCAATTGAAGGGAATATTAAACGCTTCATTGCGTCATCAATTGCGCTTTCAACGTAAGTCGTTAAATCATTTTGCGCTTTAAGTTCTAACTTTTTAATATTTTGCGTGAGCTCTATTAGGTTAGCTTCAATTTTAATTTGTAAAACTTTTTCGGATTCACCACGATTCATTGCTAATATACGATGATTTGCAACTTTGCGCAGTGGCTCTTGATAATCGTAATACATTTCAAATGTTGCTTTTTCATCTTCCGCATTTTTCTTTTTCTGCGAAGTAATATTCGCTGTTTTTAACGTTTGACTTAAAATTTGTTTCCGATATTGCGGATGATCTGCTATTTTCTCGGCGATAATATCTTTTGCCCCTTGCAATGCATGTTCAACTGAAGGTACTTCTTCATTGATAAATTCAGATGCTTTTTCCTCGATATTTGCATTTTGTTGTTGTAGATATAGCCACTCTGCTAAAGGTTCTAGCCCTTTTCTTTTAGCTTCTGTAGCACGTGTCTTTTTCTTTTGTTTAAAAGGACGATATAAATCTTCGACACGCTGTAATTTAGTTTGCTTTTGAATTTCATTTTTTAGCTCAACTGTTAATAAGCCCTGTTGCTCTATATTATGGATGACTTCATCTTTTCTTTTTTGAAGATTTTCCATATATTGATATTCATCAGCTATTTGTTTGATTTCAACTTCATCCAATCCACCGGTTACTTCCTTTCGGTAACGTGCGATAAAAGGTACTGTATTTTTCTCCTCTAACAACTGCAATACAGCATTAATATGTTTGACTGGAAATTGATATTTATTATGTATGTCTTGAACAAAATGATTGGTCAAGTTAAATCCCCACTTTCTCGTTTCTCGTTCTTTATTATTGTAACATTCACATTTGAAAGTTAATAGTTTAATCCAATGCACTCAAAATAGGTGTTTTTTATAAGTACCAATTGCCATTTCTACTTTTTTATAAATGTAAAAAAAAGACTAGGACATTAACCCCAAAATAAATAGCGCTAAGTTGATTTTTAATAGAAATCGTCTTAGCGCTTATTTTTTATGATAAAACTTCGTATAATGTGGTTTCGTTTATGCACGTCATCATTCACTATTAAAGTTAAAAATAAACCACTTCCGTATTTTTTAATTAATCATGACAAAAGCGAAATGAACGATATTTAATTGAAGCTACATTCACTTTGATCCACCTCTGTAGTTGCATGATCGCATAATAAGCGAAACTTCAACCTCCATAACCAAGCGAGTCGAGTTAATCAACGCTTTAAATAGTTTATGTTCTAAACTCTTTATAAATGAAATGCTTCAATTCCTATCATTATTTTTATAGCCACTTCAATGTTAATCTATTGGATTTTATTTTTTGGCTGCTTCTTGCAACTTTTTTATAGCGGTTCTTTGTAAACGTGATACATGCATTTGGCTTAAACCGATACGCTCTCCAGTTTCTTTTTGGCTCAATCCATCTATAAAAGTACACTGGATAATTTCTCGCTCACGATCAGATAAAATAGGTAAAATCCGTTCAAGTATCATACGCTTTTCAGTTAAGTCGAAATTTTCATCTTGTTGTCCCATAATATCTAATAATGTAACCGTTGAACCATCTTTATCCGCTTCGATGGAATGATCCACACTCAGTGCATTATAGCTCTGACCCATTTCCATCGCTTCAAGAACGTCCTCTTCTGAAACTTCAAGTCTGTCAGCTATTTCACTGATTGAAGGTGATCGTTCTAATTCGTTCGTTAATTCATCGCTGACCTTTTTAATCCTCGGTCCTATTTCTTTAATTCTACGTGGGACATGAACACTCCATGTTTTATCACGTAAATATCGCTTAATTTCACCTATAACAGTCGGAACCAAGAAAGCTTCGAATTTTCTATCAAAAGATAAATCAAATCGATTAATCGCGCCTATAAGTCCAACCATACCAACTTGCACTAAATCTTCATGATGGGATTGGCCTTTTGAGTATTTATAGGCTAAGGATTCAATTAGCTTTTCGTAGTGTTTAACGAGCTTTTCTTGGGCCTCTTCGTCGTGATGCTCTTGATGTGCTTGAATCCATTGGTTGATTTGTTCAGGTGAAACAGCGTTAGCTGATTTCGACTCTTTCGCCATTATTTCGCACCTGCTCTTTTCTAATATACTTAATCATACTAATCGTAACACCAGTTTCTTTATCAACTGTGACTTCATCCATCAACGATTCGATTAAGAATAAACCTAAGCCACCTTCTCTTAAGAAGTCAATATTTTCATTTTCTTGATAAGGGCCTAGATTTTGTTTAGTCTCTTGGTAATTAAAGCTATCACCTTGGTCAGAAACAATGATTTTAATACGATCTGGTTCAAGTTCAAAACCGACATTGATGTAGCCTTTTTCTTCTTTGCCTTTGTAAGCATGTTTCACTGCGTTCGTCACAGCTTCACTTACAGCAATCTTAGCATCTTCAATATCATCATAAGTCGCACCTGCACGTGTAAAAACACCAGAAAGTGTTAAACGAATCAAACTCACATATTCAGCTGAAGCAGGAAGTCTCATTTCAATGAAGTCATTTGCATGTGTCATTTTATTCGACCTCCGTTCCTTCGTTGACATGCATTAAATCATCAAGACCTGTAATTTCAAATAATCGTTTAATTCTATCATTCACGCCTAAAATATATAATTCTTTTTCATGTTGGTTTAAAGCTTTTAAAGTCCCGACAAATAAACCCAGTCCAGTTGAATCCATATAGGTCAAATTTTCTAAATTTACGTAAATATCGTGTGTCCCTGCTTGTCGAATGGGTACCAACACTTTTTCTAACTCTGGCACAGTTGCAACGTCAAGTTCACCAGCTACTGAAATATCGTAATGTGTCTTGTGTTCTTGCGTTTCTATATTAAGGTTCATTATTGATTACACTCCTACGTTTATTCTCTACTTAACTTTCTTACCCATTTCTAATCATTTGTAATCTCACTATCTTATTTAATGTACACGCTTAATAATAAGTATTGTAAGATCATCACGTTTACCAGACTTTTGTACTCTTAAAAGCTCTTCGTATAAAAGTTGTACAATATCTTGTGGATGCAATGATTTATATTTAAGGATAAAATCAAGGATATTTTGTGTATTGATAAAATGTCCATCCTCTTTGCGTATTTCAGTCACACCGTCTGTGAAAATAATAATCATATCATCAATTTCAATCGCTATCTCTTGTTGTTGATAACGGACATGAGGACTCACGCCTAAAACGCGTCCTCGAACTGTAATTTCTTCAAATTCATTGGTTTTAGCTCTAAAAATATACCCTGGCTCGTGTCCAGCAGAGCTACAGTAAAGAACATGATTTAAATCTTCATATAAACCATAAAACATTGTAACAAACATATTCTGATTAATATTTTTTTCAACTACACGATTTAGACGTTTTAAGCCATCATTAGGTAATTGAGAATGACCATAAGAATCCATGCCAAATTTAATCATACTCATTGCCAACGCTGCTGGGATACCTTTACCTATGACATCTGCAACAGCAAAACTCATCGTGCCGTCTTTATGATCAATTAAGTTAAAATAGTCGCCGCTCACATGCTGTGCTGCAACTGAAATGACACCAATTTGAATGCTATCAAATTGAGGGATATTTGTTTTTAACATCGTTTGCTGTAATCTTGAAGCAACATCCAACTCTTTGTCATGAACTTCAACTTTGTTAACTAAATTTTTATAATCTTGATAATCATAGCCGAAGCTTTCAACGACTGTCTTTAGAACGTCTAGGCTCTCAATCATCTCTGATTGATTCAATGAATTATTTTTAAAAAATTGCTTATGTATACACACAAAATCTTCAGGTAGTAATGCATCGTCTGATAAATCCTTCGAAAACGATTGCGCTTGCTTTAATACTTTTTCTCTATTATCATGCTTTAAAAATTGACGCACGAGCTCAAAATAGCGCAATTTGCTATCTTCCGACATTAGACGTCCCCCTTTACTTTATAACAGCTAAAAGGCTTTAGGAGAGTTGTCCTAAAGCCTATTTATGATGATTCATGTTCAGTCCTAAACTAATACCAAGTGCGTAATTAACTTCTTTCATCTTTTCTTCAGATAAAAATGTTAATTTCTCTTTAAGTCTCTTCTTATCGACCGTTCGAATTTGTTCTAATAAGATGACAGAATCTTTGTCGAGCTTATATTTATTTTTTTCTATTTCTACATGCGTTGGTATTTTAGCTTTATTAATCCGACCAGTAATTGCTGCGACAATAACAGTTGGACTGTATTTATTTCCAGTGTCATTCTGAATAATAACTACGGGCCTTACTCCCCCCTGTTCAGAGCCCTGTACTGGTGATAAATCTGCTAAGTAAACGTCCCCGCGCTTCATTTAGTCATCCTTATAATCTGATAACAAGTGTGATTCATTACAATCACAGGCTTCACATTCAACTGAATATGCTTCAGTTGCTAGGGAGAGATTCAAATCTGCCATTTGAACATAGCCTTCTTTTAAAGATTGTTCTAAATTTTTAAATCTTGTTTGATTGAATGCTGACATAAATAGGACCTCCATATCAATACAACACATTAAAAAATTCTCTGATTACTGATTATAATATCAAAAATCAGTCGGAAGTACCATACTATTTTAACAATTCGTTCGAGATTTCGGACATTTCTTTTGTCACATATTGACGCGCGATACGTCTACCTAAATTACAAAGGACTTCATAATTAATCGTTTGCTGTTGGGCCGCTAAGGCTTCAACAGATTGTGATGTGTGCGCCTGGTTATCAATCAAAATCACTTCGTCACCGAGCTGCGTATGTCCCGGCACACGAATTGCTGTTTGATCCATACTTACACGCCCAACCACTTCACATTGGAAAGCGCCTAAACGCACATGTGCATGTTGCATTGAACGTAAATAACCATCTGCATACCCAATAGGAAGTAAAGCCACGTGCATATCTTCTAGGGCTTTGAATGTATGGCCATAACCGATACCCTCACCTTTACGAACGTGTTTAACTTGCATCACTTGTGACACTAACTTAGCTGAAGGCTTTAACTTAGCTGTTGCCTTTTCTTCTATAAAAGTTGATGGATAATAACCGTACAACGCGATACCTGCTCTAAAGGCATTACATAATGCAGGATCAAAACGTAATGCGCCAGCAGAGTTTTGAATATGAATATACGGTGGATGGTCTGTGCTTTCAATCATTTCTTCAAAACGTGTATATTGTTGTTGCGCTGAATCATCATCCTCATCTGCTGAATGAAAATGTGAAAAAGTACCTTCAAACACCAATAAATCATGTGCTTCTATCATTGCTTTCACTTCATGATACATTTCTATATCTTTAATCCCTAATCGGTTCATTCCAGTATCCAATTTAATGTGCATCCATAAAGATTTATCTGTATCACTATCGATATGTGAAATTGCCGCTTCTAACCATGATTTTGAAGGAACGGCTACCGCAACACGATGTTGAATCGCTTTGTTAATTGCATCAGGTGGTATGCTTGATAAAATTAAAATCTTCTCTTTAATACCATGCATTCGTAGCTCTATTGCCTCGTCTAACGTTGCTACACAAAAGAACTCTGCCCCTAATTGACTAAGATGTTGAGCAATTTGTATACTCCCTAAACCATAAGCATTTGCTTTAACAACAGGCATCAATGTTTTATTCGGTTGCAATTTTGTTAATGCATAATAATTTTCTGTAATTGCATCTAAATCTATTTTCAATGTGGTGGTACGATAATACTTTTCTGACATTCAAGTCACCTTCCTCAATTATTAAAGCGCATTCCGCTATGTTCCTATTCATCTTTTTCTAAAATCACTTGACTCACGGCATACTGTTCTGTGTGCGTAATGGATACATGGACTTTAAACCCTTCATACTGTATCGTAGGTTTCCCCATTTCATCATTTTCACAATGAATATCCTGAAATGACACGCTTTCCCCTATACCTGTGCCTAATGCTTTGCTAAAAGCTTCTTTTACAGCAAAACGTCCAGCTAAAAACTCAAGTCGTCTTCTTTCCGATTGGATATTGTTGAAAGTTTCTCGCTCACCAGATGTTAAAACTCTCTCTGGAAAGCGACTTTGGCGACTTAGTATTTTACGCATTCGTGACATTTCAACTAAATCTATTCCTATTCCAAATATCATGAAATCTCTTCATCTCCATCATTCATCTGATTCGACGTCGCATTCTGAGGAAGTTCAAGGTCATTTTGACTTTCCCGTTTAATAAATTTCATTATTTTTAATGCAACTTGCTTATCAATATAAGATACTTGGTGATTTCCACCTGCAGTAGAAAGTGTTAATGTTGCGAGATGGTATTTCCTCATAATCCATCCTTCATTTAAATCCACATTTTGAATTCTAAAGAGAGGAATCGTATCTTGCCTGATAAATATAAACCCTTCTCTCACTGTAATTAGATCTTTTGTATAGTGATATCCAAATATTCGATATTGATAAATAGGGTTTATCCATGCATATATAATAAGGTACAACAGCCATATTACAGCAATCAAACCACTTAAAACAAGCATCCATTTATTCCACTCTAAATAAAAAGCTGCCACAAGACTCGCAATGAGTACTATCAAGATGATTGCTGCAACAATCACCGCTACAACTCGCATTGCTTTAGGACCCTGCTCACTCATTTTTTCCATGATACACTGTTGCACCTCCTAGATACCAATGATTATATGCCTTCGCTTTATTTTTATCTTCAAAATTTAATCCAACTTCTTTATTGATTGATCCACTTGCTAAAATAAATCGAAAATGTGTAAGGTTTGCTCGTCTCATAAAAGGATGCGCACTTTCTTGATAACCTAAAACCTTGTCTTTTTTAAAGTAAGTCGTTCTAAACCCGAATCCTGTTACTTTACATATTGCCGCCTCATCTTTACTGAAGTATGCGCCGGAATAAAGTGTCGTAACCCAGCTGTGTAATACGAGATAAGCAATGATGATGACAGTCGGGATCCAAATCCATGTCCATAAATAATCATTAAACGCCCATATAATACTTATGAGAATGAGTGAAAGTATCCAAAAACGTCTATGAAACCCACGCCACGGCATCCCTTTTTCGACTTGATGAAAAGCCATGTTCGGAACCAATGACGAAATTAACGTTTGTGCTTCTTTTTGTTTGATAAATGGTAACACCGTTATACGACCAGTGATTGTATCGTCTTCTGTGTCCAAATCCATATCACTTGTAATCATAAACGCATATTTAGTATAACCAAGCATGTGTCTAATAAATGACTTTTCCTCTTCAATCGCTTGTATCCTTGAAATTGGGAGGGTCATGGTTTTTACATTAAACAAACCATATTTAACTTTTAAGAAATCGCCATTACGTATAAGGGTGAATTGATAAAATCGAATCATATTCATCAGCACACCGGCAATATAGGCAATGAACAAAATCGCAAAAATGACGATAACCGAGGCAATAGTAATATGTGCTACAAAACCGTTGACTTGAGAAAAGATTTTGTCCCAAGGAATCACATCAGAGAGTGCTGATAGTATCGGTAATATCGTAAGTAATGTGACAAAAAGTGCCCCACTCGTCATACTCATGAGCAATAAGTTTTTCAATGACAATTGATAAACGTGTATATCTTCATGTTGTACACTATTAGAATTCGCATCTTCAAAGTGAGTATGTTCATCCACTGTTTCAACTGTTTCAGTTTCTTCAATTTGACGCTTCGTTTTTTCTATTTCTTGTTGAATCCAAACGCTTTGTTGCTTTGTGACCATGTTTAAGTTAATGCCATCGCTAGGTGTTTTAATTGTAAGTTTTACGCCACCTACAAGTTGATGAACAATATTTTGAGTGATATCAACAGATTGAATACGTTTAATATTTAATTCTTTACGTTCTAAATTAAAAAGACCACTTGTAAGTACAAAATATTCATTTTCTATCCAATAACGAGTACGAAAAATTTCAACAGAGCGTCTTAAAAAACTCATTACAAACAAAATTATAAGAATTCCGGGCCACACATAGTTTTTAAGATCTGAAAAATCAAATGAATCTATTTGAAATATAAGAAAGATAATAATAAACATAAAATTATCTTTAATCGCTGTAATCAATGATAATATATATGAAATCGGATGCAATTTTTGTGGACTATACATCTGCATCACCACCTTTAAGTTGGTTCATACAATAGGCTTCAATACGTTTCGCGTCTTCATCCAGAACAAGAGGAAGTTGGATACTATGACCCGCGGTAGTACAATGCAACTGTTGTAATTGATAATGCCTTTGTAACGGTCCATTTTCACGCGAAATACTTTGAATCCGCTCTATTTGAATGACTTCATATTTTCTAAACCACCATCGTTTTTGAATTTCAATATGATGCGCTGTTATGCGATATGTATAATAGCGATCATAAATAAAAGGGTTCGCTATAAAAAAGATGAGCGCCATGACTGCTATTATGGCAAAAACGTATATCATAATCATCCATAAGTCAAAATACAACCATAGCCAACTTGCAACGCCAATCAAGACGATTACGATGCTACATTGTATGACACATAATATTTTCATATATGTCAATGCCACCTTAGGGGGGTGAAGAAATTCAAATTCCATAATGATTTAACACTCCTCAATAAATTTAGCATCATTATATCATAAATCTTTATGTAGGCTGAATGCGTTTCAATGCCTTTTCAAGAGCATTTTGCTTTATTGAACATGATTAAAAGAGGCCAAACAATACCTGACAGATGCGTTATAGTCACTACTCATTAGTGTCTGTTTGAACGCTTCTGTATACCTGATTGTCTAACCTCTTTAAAATTGATGGTCATCATCACAACACAATGACATAAACACTTTAACTAATAGTCGTGTTGTACGTATTGTTTATAATAAAGTTACCTATTTTTGATGATCTGCAAAAGTGCGGCCCTTCTTCACTTTTGCTTCTCTTTTATGTTTGAAGTTACCTTTTTTGTTGTTATTGTTTTGTTTAAAATTGCGATTTGATTTAGAGTGACGCTTATTATTGCCTACTTTTCGATTTCCTTTTGGCGAACGATTTTTACGTGCTAAAGGTTTTTCAAATGTAAGTTGTACTTCAACCTCATCATTTGATTCAACAAGTTCTTGCAATAATGCTGTGACAAGTTCAGTTTGATCATAAGTTTCTAATAACTGTTTCGCAATATTTTCTACACGTGGTTCTTTATCAGCTTCCATCCAATTTTGAACCTTACTTTTTATTTCATCTTCGCGTGCTTTTAAAACTTCTTTACGATGTGGCGGTCTTAATGCGCGCATTTGACGGCGATTCGTTTGCTCGATTTGACGGATATAATCCATTTCAATTGGGTTAACAAAAGTAACAGCGATACCATGTTTACCTGCACGTCCTGTACGGCCAATACGGTGTGTATAGCTTTCAGTATCTTGAGGGATATCAAAGTTATATACGTGGCTTACACCTGAAATATCAAGTCCTCTCGCTGCCACATCTGTAGCTACTAAAATATCAATTTGATCATTTTTAAATTTTTTCAAAACTTCAAGACGTTTCGCCTGAGTAATATCACCGTGTAAACCTTCTGCTTTATAACCTTTAGATAATAATGCACTTGTTAATTCATCTACACGACGTTTTGTACGTCCAAATACAATAGCCAATTCAGGTTGATGAACGTCTAAGAAGTTCGTAAACGTATCAAATTTCTCTAACTCTTTCACAATTGTATAATACTCGTCAATTTGTGGATCAGAAATTTCATTGTTCATCGTTTTAATAATTCTTGGTGATTTCATGAATTTTTGAACCAATTCTTGTATTGCCTTTGGCATTGTTGCTGAGAACAACATTGTTTGACGGTTTTCAGACGGTAATTTATCCATAATATAACGCATATCATCGATGAAGCCCATATTCATCATTTCATCTGCTTCGTCCAAAATTAATGTTTCGATAGATTGCGTTTTTAAAGTACGACGATTAAGGTGATCAATCACACGCCCAGGTGTACCTACAACGATTTGTGGTCCGCGCTTTAAAGATTTGATTTGACGATCAATTGGCATACCGCCAAAAACAGTGACGACTTGAACTTTTTGCCCACGACTAAATTCTCTTAATTGTTCAGCCACTTGCATCGCTAATTCACGTGTAGGTGCTAAGATCAAAGCACGCACACCTTCTTTTCCAATTACTTTTTCAATAAGTGGAATACCAAACGCACCTGTTTTCCCTGTTCCAGTTTGCGCTTGTCCTAATATATCGATGTTTTCGAGTGCATATGGGATACTATCTTTTTGGATGGGTGTCGGCTCTGTAAAACCCATTGCCTCGAGGGTTTCAGCTGTACGTTCTGAAACACCTAAATTTGTAAAATTTTGCAAAGTAATTCTCCTTTTTTGAATCATAATTCTCATATATTTTTGTCAAATAAGTTTAATCTAACTTCTACATATTACCATCTTAGCCACAATACCGCAATAAACGAAAAATCAATATCATTTAAATTCTTATATATTTTCTAAGGATTTAAATGATATTGCCAACAACTAAAATGGGACTGATATCAAACTTTTTAGATTACGCCTTTACAAGCGCTTCTACCACTTCTTCTAAACGCATGCCCCTTGATGCTTTAACAAGAACAACGTCACCTTGATCTACAATAGAAGTCAAATAACGAATCATCTTGTCTTTTGTATCAAAATGAATCGCTTCGTCCACATGATGTTTTCCTTTTTCATGAATTTCCATTGCTGCCTCACCAAACGTATACAGACCATTAATCCCTTTACCCTCCAAATATTGGCCGACACTTGCGTGCATGATTTTAGATTGCGCCCCTAGCTCTAAAACATCACCTAAGATTAATATTTTATTACCTTCTAAAAGTGTCAATGTTTCAATTGCAGCTTTCATACTTGTAGGACTTGCGTTATACGCGTCATTGATTATTAGCGCACCATTTTTAGCTTTAAATTTTTGCATACGCATGTCAGTCAACTGCAATTGATTGAGTTGCTGTTGAATTTCATCATGTTGAATATTTAAAGCACGTGCAACCGTAATCGCAATCGCTGCATTTCGCATATTGTGCTCGCCTAACACTGGAATTGAGTATTGTTCATTACCATTTAATTTAAATACAATCCCTTCATCATGATGCGAAACAATTTCACATTGTACATCATTGGAAGCATTTCGGCCGATGCTGATGACTTTAGCTGATTCTAAAGTGTCAACATGAGGTTGCAATAAAGGCTCGTCCCCATCATATATGAAGTAGCCTCCTGGTTTTAAACCTTTAACGATTTCAAACTTAGCTTTTGCAATACCTTCACGTGAACCCAAATCTTGCAAATGTGACTCACCAATGTTCGTTATAATCGCAAAATCCGGTTGTGCAATTGTAGATAATAATTCAATTTCGTGAAAACCAGACATTCCCATTTCTAAAATCGAAATTTCTGTATCTTTATTTAGATTTAGAATCGTTAACGGCATACCGATTTCATTATTGTAATTGCCCTGTGTCTTTTGTACACGGTAATGTCCGGCTAAGACATTTTCAATCATATCTTTCGTTGTCGTTTTACCGTTAGAACCTGTAACAGCAATAACAGTTGGAGATACGTATTGAAGATAAGCTTTTGCTAATTGTTGTAACGCCACTAGCGTATCTGAAACTACAATCACCGGACCCGCTTTTGGGAATTTAACTGAACTTTGTGCTTCAAAAAAAGTCGCGCCAGCCCCGTCGCGTAATGCTCGTTCAGCATATTGATGACCATCAACATTTTCACCTTTGAAAGGAATAAAGAGCTGACCTTTTTCAATTTTTCTAGAATCAATAGTGACGCCTTTAATTTCTACATCTAAATATTGTGAATCAATTTTACAATCTATCCATTCAGCAATTTGTTTTAACGTGATATTAATCATTGTTCAAAACTCCTAGTCAATGCGATGTTTATTTTTTTGTTTATCTGCATATCGTTCTTTTGCTAAATCTATCAACTTAGTAATTAATTCTGAATAAGAAACACCCATGTTTTCCCACAATTTTGGATACATACTATAAGCCGTAAAACCAGGCATCGCATTCGTTTCATTAATAAATATCTGATTATCTTCTGTAACAAAAAAATCAGCGCGTAACAATCCAGAACAATCAGTCGCTTTAAAAGCTTCCACCGCCATATTGCGTAAAGTCATTTGTACTTCTGGGTCTAACTCTGCAGGAATCGCTAACTTCACTTTTCCGTCTTTATATTTTGACTTGTAATCATAAAATGCAACATCTTTCACGACTTCACCTGGCCATGTTGTCTCTGGATAGTCATTTCCGAGCACTGCGACTTCAATCTCACGCGCATTCACACCTTGTTCGATTACTAGTTTACGGTCAAATTGAAATGCTTCCTCTATCCCTTGAATTAAAGCTGCTTCATCTTCACATTTACTAATTCCGACACTTGAACCTAAATTTGCTGGTTTAACAAATACAGGGAACTCTAATTTATCATGGACTAACTTAAGAATATTTTTACGGTACTTTTCGTATTCACTACGTAAAAAACTTACATATGGGAGTTGTGGTAAACCGCGATGGGCAAATAATTGTTTCATAACAAGTTTATCCATTGAACTAGACGCAGCCAATACACCATTGCCTACATATGGAAGATCTAATACTTCAAATAACCCTTGAATAGTGCCATCTTCACCATTAGGCCCATGTAAGAGCGGAAATACAGCGTCATAACGGCCGCCTTGGCTACTTTCTGTTAACAACGTAGAAATATCACCTTCTACGTTATCTGTGATTTCTAATTCATTCGTACTTGTAATTTCTTCGGTAATGTTTTCTGTTTTCTTCCATTTACCTTCATTAGTAATATAAATAATATCAATGTGGTAACGTTCTTTATCTATCGCATTTAATACGTTTTGAGCTGTTAAAATAGACACATCATGTTCAGCACTTTTACCACCATAAATGATACATAAAGCTTCCTTTGACATAAACCCGCCTCCATATATTTCATCTAATCTACATCTTACCACGACAAACATTTCTATTGCATTTATTTTTCGGCATTATTAGCAATTTGATTACAACTTATGTAAAATCGGTATATAATGAAAATAAAAGAAATAATGTGTAAAGGAGATTGACATGGTATCTTCTCGACAACAAACGCAAAAGTCATTTTTGCGACGGTTAGACTGGCAGTTAATTACGCTTATTACTGTCCTTTTTGTAATTAGTATTATGACAATTCATTCGGCAATGGGAGGCGGCCAATATAGCTTAGATTTTGGTTTAAGGCAAATTTTTTATTACATACTTGGTGCAATCATTGCTTTTATAATTATGTTATTTTCACCTAAAAAAATACGCAAATATACTTATATCATTTACTTTATATTTATTATTCTGTTATTAGGGTTAATCATTATGCCTGAATCTGCAATAACACCTGTGATTAACGGTGCTAAGAGTTGGTATCGTTTCGGCCCTATTAGCATTCAACCTTCAGAATTCATGAAAATCGTATTGATTTTAGCCATCTCAAAAGTTGTTGCCCAACACAATCGCTTCACTTTCAATAAATCTTTCGAAACGGACTTAATGTTAATATTTAAGATCGCTTTTGTGAGCATCATTCCAATGGCCCTTATTCTGTTACAAAACGATTTAGGAACAACACTCGTGATACTTGCAATTATCGCTGGTATTGTGATTGTAAGCGGTGTGACTTGGAAAATTTTAGCACCTCTATTTGGTACAGTCATTATAATTGGATCCGCCTTAATTTTATCCATTATTTATAAGCCGAATTTAATTGAAAATGTGGCTGGCATTAAAACATATCAATTAGGCCGTATTAATTCATGGTTGGATCCCTATTCATACAGTTCGGGGGACGGGTTTCACTTAACGGAATCTTTAAAAGCCATTGGCTCAGGTCAATTAATAGGAAAAGGTTTGAACAACGGAGAAGTCTACATTCCAGAAAATCATACAGACTTTATTTTTTCAGTTATTGGTGAGGAGTTTGGCTTTATCGGGGCTGTCGTTTTATTAGGTATCTTTTTACTATTGTTGATTCATTTACTACGCATGGCGACGAATGCCGATGATTTATTTAATAAATCTTTTATTGTTGGTTATGCAAGTTTATTACTATTCCATATCGTTCAAAACATAGGCATGACGATTCAATTATTACCCATTACGGGTATACCGTTACCATTTATAAGTTATGGAGGAAGTTCGTTGTGGAGTTTAATGACAGGGGTAGGCGTGATTTTAAGCATTCATTATCATACGCCTAAAAAATATGATGAAAATCTCAACACAACAAAAACTGCGAGCCCTACCCACAATTGATACACAAATCGTAAACATGTATAAAAAAACACTTAGATGTCATCAAGCTTGTACATCTAAGCGTTTTTTTATTTAATACGATTAATATTTTCAGTTGCAGGTTTGGGATTAGGTAGCGTACGCATAATATCAAATCGGGATTTGGTTTTCTTAACCTTGACACCGATTGAAGACAACATTTGAACTACATTTTGAAGCTTGTCATTCTTTTTTGCCATGAAATCACCCCGTACTTTGCTTATCTACTACCTTTATATTACCCCAAATTTCGACATATTACTACACCAAAATTTAAATTTACAAAAATTATTTTTTTATATTTTTTAACCGAAGTGCATTAATAACAACAGAAACAGAACTAAATGCCATCGCTGCGCCTGCAACCCATGGTGCTAAGAAACCTGCAGCTGCAATCGGAATGCCGATTAAGTTATAACAAAATGCAAAAAAGAGGTTTTGTTTAATATTTTTTATAGTGAGGTGACTCAATTTTAATGCTTCTGCAATAGAAGCTAATTTATTTTTAACTAACGCTATATCTGCTGATTCAAGTGCAATATCTGAACCTGAACCCATAGCAACACCGATATCACTTGTCATGAGTGCAGGTGCATCATTAATTCCATCACCCACCATCATTACACGTTTCCCTTGGCTTTGAAGATCGCGTATGACTTTGGATTTTTCATCGGGTTTGACTTCTGAAATGATATGATCGATGCCAAGCTCATGACCAATAGCACGTGCAGTTTGTTCGCTATCACCACTCAACATAATGAGCGTATGATTTTCACTTAATTGACTTAATACTGTTTGTGCGTCTTCTTTCGGTTCATCTCGCAACGCCATCAACATTGCAAGTTGATTATCAATTGTCATACCTACAACTGTAGTCCCTTGTTGCTCAAGGTCACGCACTTGTGTATATTCAGATTCCATCAACTTAACGTTTTCTGATATAAAACGAACTGAACCAATACGAATGTGTTGATTTTGTATCACACCGGAAATACCATTTCCTGCATGTGTTTGATACTGTTGCACATCCAAAGTTTGTGCATCTTTAAAATGTTGGACTAACGCTTTAGAAAGCGGATGCTCTGATTGTACTTCCATACTTTTAATGTAAGCACCTAATGATTCATCTTGCATATAAGCTATCACATGAACGACTTCTGGCTCACCGTGTGTTAGCGTTCCAGTTTTATCAAATACAATTGTATCAACATGCTTCGTCTGTTCTAATGATTCCGCTGTTTTAAATAAAATACCCGCTTCTGCTGCTCGACCTGAACCTACCATAATAGAAGTTGGTGTAGCTAAACCTAATGCACACGGACAAGCAATGACGATTACAGCAATAAAAATTTCAAGAGATTCAGTGAGTTGAAATGGTGTAATCACTAAATACCAAATTAAAAATGTGACGAGCGCAATTGCGATAACTGATGGCACAAAAATATTAGAAATTTTATCCGCTAATCTTTGAATTTGTGGTTTATCATTTTGTGCATCTTCAACGACTTTAATAATTTGATTTAAAATCAAATCTTCACCCACATGTGTCACTTTTAACTTAATGAAGTTCGTCTGGTTGATTGTACTACCAATCACTTGATCGCCTACTGTTTTTTCTACCGGAATACTCTCACCCGTTAACATAGATTCATTGATCGTCGTTTCACCTTCAATAATTTCGCCATCAAGTGGAATTTGTTGTCCTGTTCTCACTCGGACAATATCTCCTACTCTAATATCTTCAATGGGTAGCATTTCAGTTTCACCGTGACGTTCAACTTCTGCATCTCTAACTTGTAGAGCTGCGAGCTTACTAATTGCATCACTAGCATGCCCTTTTGCTCGTTTTTCAAAATATTTACCTAATAAAATTAATGTAATTAAAATCGCACTTGTTTCAAAATAAAGTGGTGTATGGCTATGCCCATGATGATGTGGTGTTGTGAACATCAAATAAATACTATAAAAATAAGCAGCTGAAGTACCCATCGCTACAAGAACATCCATATTTGCACTTTTATTTATTAATGATTTATATGCACCTACATAAAATTGCCAACCTAAAACAAACTGAATTGGTGTCGCAAGTATCAATTGAAACCAAGGATTAAGTAATAATTCTGGTACTGGAATAAAGCTTAAAAATGAAAAATGCGCAAACATCGTATAAAGTAACGGTAAAGCCAAAACGAGCGAGACAATAAATTTATATTTCTGACGTTTAAGCTCATCATGTTTACGTTGATCCGCTTCTTTTTTAGTCTCCATTGGAAATGCTTGATAACCAATTTTCGCGACACGTTCATAGATTTCTTCTATTGAAATTTGATTAGGATCAAATGTGACTGTCCCTTTCTCCATAACCAGATTGACGCTTACTTGATCGATACCTTCCTCACGATCTAACACACGTTCAATCCTCGAAGAACAAGCCGCACAGGTCATTCCTGAAATTTTAAAAGTTTCTTGTGCCATATTTTCATCTCCTATACCTATACAGGGTATATTCTTCATTTAAAATGAGGGGTCATTTTTCGTCTTTCTATGAAAAATAACCCCTACGTATTTCCCCTAACTTTTACGAAACAACGTCATAGCCTTGATCATAAATACGTTGCTTAATATCATCGAGGGCCCCATCTTTTTTGACATCCACTTCAACTTTATTATCAGCTGGAAACGCTTCTACATGGACAACATCTGGATTATCTTTTACGGCACCTTCAACTGCTGCTTTACAATGGGCGCAACTCATCCCTTCAACTTGAATAACATGTTTACTCATTTTCATACACTCCTTTATGTGATTGGATAACAGGAAAACCTGCATCATAAATTTCTTTCTCTAAAGTATTAAGATTAGCTGGTGTTTGATAAGTGAGTATAATGCGTTGAGTATCAAGATCGATATTAACCGCTTCAACCCCAATCATATCCAGTAATCGTTGTGTCAGTTTCTCTTTTTCCTCAAGCGTTGTTAAGTTAGAAACATTAACATGACCTGTTTCCATATTTTCACCCCATCATCATTCTTAGTCTTTCATTAATTTTTGAAAAGTCACAAGTAATTCTTCCATTGCCTCACTTTGGTGTCCGGAATCAATTTTATTCATAATACAACTTTTCATATGGTGATCAAGGAGACGTGTCGCAACGCTATTTAAAGCTGAACGTGTTGCTCTAATTTGTGTAAGTACGTCATCACAATAGACATCTTCATCAATCATACGATTTATTGCTTTGACCTGACCTTCGATGCGGTTTAAACGTGATTTTAAGTTACGTTTAATTTCATCTGAATGGTGTGCTTGTTCTATCATTTCACATCCCTCAAATCTGCTTAACTTCTCTTACATTGTGTATCATATACCCTATATAGGTATATGTCAATGTTTCTGTATCGAACATTATATTCTATGTTACAATGATAAAAACTTCATATAAAAGGAGATAGAAGTTATGCCTGAAATTTTCTATACATTCTTTTTTAATGATAATGTGATTATCAATTATCTGTTGATAGGGGCTTTTTTATTAAATTTAACCTTTATCTTTACAATTATCTTTATGGAAAGAAGAAGTGCAGGATCCATATGGGCGTGGATATTTGTACTCGGCTTGTTTCCATTGATAGGATTTGTTATTTACTTGCTATTCGGTAGACAAATTCAACGTGAATCTATCTTTAAGTTAGATCAAAGGGATCGAATTGGCCTTGAATACATCGTTAACCAACAATTAAAGGCCATTAAAAATAACAAATTTGAGCCACACAATCCTCATATACAAAATTACAGTCGTATGATACAAATGCTCCTCTATAATAACGCTGCCTTTTATACAAAAAATAATGAAATTGAATTGTTAACAGATGGCTATCAAAAATTCGAACACTTAAAAGAAGATATACGTCAAGCACAATCTTACATACATATCCAATATTACATCTTCCGCCACGACACACTCGGTAAAAGTATTATGGCTTTATTAGAGGAAAAATTAGAACAGGGCGTCGAAGTTAAAATGTTATATGATGATATGGGTTCAAGGGGCTTAACGTTGAGAGATTTTAAGAAATTCAAAGAAAAAGGCGGGCATGTTGAATCATTCTTTCCTTCAAAGTTGCCTCTGATTAACTTGCGTATGAACAATCGTAATCATCGTAAAATTGTTGTTATTGATGGTCAAATAGGTTATGTAGGCGGTTTTAATGTAGGTAATGAATATCTAGGTTTATCCAAAAAGTTTGGATATTGGCGTGATACACATCTTCGAATACAAGGAGAAGCTGTTCATGCATTACAGCTACGATATATTTTGGATTGGAATTCGCAAGCAAGTCGTGACAATATGGTTTATAATGAAAAGTATTTTCCTAAACACACAGGGTCAAAACAAGGCAGTATGGGCGTTCAAATTGCATCTAGTGGCCCAGATGAATTGTGGGAACAAGTAAAATATGGGTACCTTAAAATGATCTCTATGGCTAAAAAAGATATTTATATTCAAACCCCTTATTTCGTTCCAGATGAAGCTTTTATGGATGCATTAAAAATCGCAGCACTGGGTGGGGTCAATGTCAATATTATGATCCCAAGTAAACCAGATCATCCATTTGTTTACTGGGCAACATTTAAAAATGTGGCGAGCTTGATTGAAGCCGGCGCACGTGTTTACTTATACGATAATGGCTTTTTACACGCCAAAACACTCACTATTGATGATGAAATTACAAGCGTCGGTACTACGAACATGGATAATCGAAGTTTCACTTTGAACTTTGAAGTCAATGCTTTCGTATATAATGAAAAATTAGCTAAAGAAGTCAGAAAAAGTTTTGAAACCGATCTAAAAGTTTGTTCTGAACTTACAAAAGAACGCTATGACGAGAGAAGTATATGGATAAAATTTAAAGAGGCTATCAGCCAATTACTTGCCCCTATTCTATAAAAAGGAAGTTGAAATAAAGATGAAAGATGCAATCACAGCCGCATTAAACTATATGAAGTCTAAACATGAGGGAGATCGTAGTGGTCATGATGTTGCACATGTCTTACGTGTGCGACATCTTGCTTTAGAAATTGCGCAACACTATCCTTTAGCAAATTGTTTCATCATTGAAATGGCAGCACTTCTACATGACACAGTCGATGATAAATTAGTGGATAGCATTACTGCGCACCAAGAATTAGAGCAGTTTTTACATTTACATAAAGTTCCTTCTGATGACCAACAAGCCATTTTCTACATTATCGATCATATGAGTTTTAGAAAATCAAATTCTGTAGGTACACTCAACACAATAGAAGCTCAAATTGTACAAGATGCTGATCGTTTAGATGCGATGGGTGCCATCGGTATTGCACGAACTTTTCAATTTGCCGGTCATTTCAATGAACCTATGTGGACAGGTGAATATACTTTAAAACAATTAAACGAATTAGAAGATGTTAGTCACCTTCCCCCCTCTGCCATTAAGCATTTTTATGAAAAATTATTAAAGTTAAAAGATTTGATGAATACTCAAACTGCACGACAAATGGCTGAGAAGCGCCATGCTTTTTTAGAACTCTTTTTGACACAGTTTATGGCTGAATGGCTTTCTGATATACATCACTAATTCATTACTTCTCTATTTCTCTTAAAATAATAACGATATATACTTTCACTTCTATAATTGGGCTCACTCAATCATATGACTGAGCTCATGAAAGCAACAAGAATCAATAAAGGTGACTTAAATTGAGTTTTTTGCTTTAAATAAAGCTTTTCTCAATTTAAGTCACCTTTTCAAGTAAGTGACGCATTCCAATCAAACAGCTACAGTCATCCCAATAGCCTCAAAAATCATTTTTATATGTACATTATTGTTATATCCAAAAAGCACTAAAATTCCCCAGAAAATGGATTAATATCACCACTTCGATTCTTCTTGTTATTAAGTATGCAAGGCCATAGAAAAGACCTGAATAAAAATAAGGTAAAAATTCTATCCAATTACTATATTCATGGACAAAACCAAAAAGAACACTGCTGACAATTAACCCTATAAACAAATGTCCTTTAAATAATACACGTAAGATAATTCCTCTAAAAACAATTTCTTCCAAGAGCGCTGGAAGTAATGCAAAAAATATTGCAAAATTTAATATTGAAATACCTTGAATACTGCTTTCTATATTTTCCTGATTTAATGTTGATCCAGCGTAAAGATAAGAAAATAAATAATCAAGTAATTTCACAACAATTATAACAATCACAATAATCGAAATATCCTTAGCTGTTAACTTTTTAAAACTAAATAAATTAATTTTGAAGTACTTTAACATATATATAAGAAATGCAAGCACTATAAAGTAAATCCATGCTTTTAGAGAAAGGGTCTCTAAAACAGATGACTCACCAATGTAAATTACAAAAATGAGCATGAATATAATACCTTTAATCAATCGTAAAGTTAATGCATCATTATTCACACGGTTGTCTTCATGAAAAATTTGCCTAATTGTTTCTTTCATACTGTCTCCTTAAATTTTATTTTTATCTATTTGATAATTATTTTATTTTAAATAATATACATAAAAACTCCAAAGGTGTCAATAACCTTTGGAGCTTTAAGTTAAACAATTTATGAATTATTGATTCAAATGTTTGTAAATAAGTCATCATTATTTTGTTTTTCTTAAAATGAATGCGCCCATACTTGTAAATAAAAGTGATAACAACATTGGGAAACTTCGACCATTTTGGCCTGTTTCTGGTAACATCTTCTCCTCATGTTGTTGAGAAGCAGTTACCATATCATTTTTGTGTAAATTATCGATTAAATGGCTTTGTTTCACAGTTTGCATCTCAGTTGTCATTATATTCACGCCATGAGGTTCGCTTGGCAGTGCATTTAAAATGGAAGGAGATGGATATTGAGCATCGTCGTGACTTCCTGCACTGCTCATCATATTCACATTCTGTATTTTTGATGGCCTAGTATTCATCATTTGAGCTTGTACAGTGGATTGCATTGACTTGTGTTCAGTTTGAGGTTGATCCATATTTTTTTCGTGCGCTACTTGCTGTGATTGCATTTTATCTTTAGAAATGGCATTGGAAGATGATTTTTGATCCATTGCTTGCTTATCATGTGGTGACATGTCTGGTTGATTTTGATGATTTTCATTTGGAAAGTCAGCTTGATGTTTTTCTGCTTCTTTTTCCCATGCTTCTGCATGTGCATCTTCTGTTGCTTTACCTTCTTGCGCGTTTGGTGTATCCCAATCTTTTGTTTCTGCTTCTTTTTCCCATGCTTCTGCATGTGCATCTTCTGTTGCTTTACC
>NZ_CP092966.1:866229-872410 GCF_022557135.1 Staphylococcus coagulans | reverse complement strand
TTCTTGCGCGTTTGGTGTATCCCAATCTTTTGTTTCTGCTTCTTTTTCCCATGCTTCTGCATGTGCATCTTCTGTTGCTTTACCTTCTTGTGCGTTTGGTGTATCCCAATCTTTTGTTTCTGCTTCTTTTTCCCATGCTTCTGCATGTGCATCTTCTGTTGCTTTACCTTCTTGTGCGTTTGGTGTATCCCAATCTTTTGCAGCTAATTCTTCTTTTGATTTAAATATGGCTTTAAATACTTTTCGCTCTACTTTATTATCACCTGAATCAGAAATAGGACTATCCCATCCTACAAACACACTACCTTCATCAGGAATCGGTGTAGGTGCACCAAAAGCGGAATCTTTCCATGTCGGATTATTTCTTACAAGATAAACTAATGCTTTTTCTACAGAAGTATAGTCATCTAAATGACCTGGTCCATCTGCTACAAATGCGATTGGTGTGTAATGATTTTTATCATATGAACGCGTAATATCTCTAGGATGCGGTCGAGCTGGATCATTATCATCTAACGGATGATTTACGTCACTAGGTACATATGAACCAATTAATAAATCTTTTGTACCGAATGCACCGAGATAAAAATTAACTGTCGGATATTCATTATCTTGAGGTAGCGCATTACGCCATTCTATAAATTCTGTATTGTCATCATTCGCTACAGGTGTAGGAATAATCAATCCACTTTCTTTTAATTGTTGCCATGTTTGGCCATGTTTTAAATAATAAACAATATTATTAGATACTTGACTACCAACAATAAAATGTCCGTTGTTTAACGCTTTGAAGAAAACAGGCGCGTAATCATCGCGATCGACTTGTTTTAAGCGCTCAGTTACTTCAACAGAAGTTGCATTTGTGAATGGTCCTATGACTGGAGGCGTGTTTCTGTATTTTTCTAAACCGATATGTGCTCTAAATGCGCGATCTCGCGTTACTTGCCCTTCTTTGGGTAAATCGTAAGACCAATATTTAAGATAGTAACCTTCGGGAATACTTACTTGTGGTAGTTGGAATGGTATGTCTTTCCAATTTGTTTGTTTTAAAACATAATAACCAAACGAAGACGTTTTCTGTCCTTCTGGCATAATTAATTGTGCGTTTGATTTAAAAGGATCATATAATTCAAAACTAATAGCGCTAAAATTGTTAGGATCAACAACCTGTTTATTATCTTTTAAATCCTTTTCATTTCGTGTGATATGGTCAACAGGACCGATATTTTGAACTTTTTCTTGCTCGGGGTGTGCTTCACGTTCTTCTTCAATAGGATGATGTTGGTGAATCTCTTCATGATGATGACCATCGTGTGCATGGCCAACATGTTCATGTGTATCATGTTCAACTTGAGGGCTTACTGTTTCAGTTTGAGGATTTACATGTGCATCATTATGGGGTGTTACTTCGGTAGCACCGTGATGTGCTTCCGTCTCTGTGGATACGTTATTTTCATTTTGCACTTTCGTATCTATGCTAGATTTGGGTTGCATTGCTACATTTTGAGACTTTTGTTGCGCCGATGGTTGTACTGTATTTACTGATTGAGGGCTATCAACATTTTGCTCAATTTCTGCTGAATTCGGGCCACTAGAGGATTCTCCACTGTTTTCTACACTATCAGCATATGCAGAATGGGATGATAATAAAATGCCGCTTGAAACAAGCATGGATGTAACAATAGTTTTCTTCATGATTTATCTCCTTTAATCGTAATGATTACGATTAATTATAGTCAATTGAATTTTGATAGTCAATATTATTTTTTTAAAAGATTGTAAAAGACTTACAATTGTGTTATTTTATTTACAATTTTATTATTTTAATAGTATCGCGTGTTTTCTTCCATCCCATATAAAAAAAGCACAGGGCCTTGACTCTATGTTAAAAGTCATGGCACTGTGCTTTTTTATATTTAAGGACCGAACTTATTTTTTCTTTTTCTTCACAACTTGTGTGTTTTTAGCTGATTTTGGCTTTTTTTCTTGTTCAAACTTTTTAATCAATGGTGCAACTTCTGCTTTTGCTTTTTTCCCATATACAACATTCGCTACGTGTGTTTGAACCACTAAGAATGCGGCAGAAACTGACCAATACAAACCTAATGCCGCAGCAGAACTTAACGAAATCCAAACAATCATGATTGGAGATATAATCATCATCATGTATCCCATTTGTCGTTGTTCAGGTGGCATATTAAAACTTGAAACATAAGCTTGAATAAAGTAAAGAACACCGGCAATAATGGTAATCCAAATATCAGGTTTGTCTAAATGGAACCATAGAAAATCCGAATACTTAGTTATGCCGCCACCAGATGGATATTTTAATACAAAGAACAGTGCCATAATAATCGGCATTTGTAAAATAAGAGGCAAACATCCCAACATACTGGCCATTGGATTCATATTGTATTTTTTATAAACTTGCATCATTTCTTGGTTGGCAGCCAATTTATCTTCTTGTGTACGTGCACGTTTTACTTTTTCTTGCGCTTCTGTAATTTCCGGCTTAGCTATTTTCATTTTCTCACGCATCATATGCATGTTTTTGTAATTAGACAACATAAAAGGTAAGAGTACAACACGCACCGCTAATACAATAATAATGATAGCTAAGCCATAATTATCACCTAATGTATGACCTAACCAGTGTATAAGTTTATCCATAGGTTGGACAAAGGTATTAAAAAAGAAACCGTCTCGGTTTTCAGGCTTACTATAATCACATCCAGCTAAAAATAAGACTACGCCTAGAAGCGTTGTCAGTAAAGCTTTGTTCTTCATTTTTCCACCTCTAAAGTAATATTCACATAAATGATATTTTATCATAGAAATTGGAATGGTGGAAATATATTCAAACATAAAAATGATTTTATTTGAAATATTGCATATAACGATTCACAGAGTTTTCAATATTTGTACTGTGTGTGATTGACGAAATTGTTGCGATACCATCGGCACCATTTTTAATAATAGACGACACATTTTCTTCAGTTATCCCACCTATAGCCACGATAGGAATATTTTCATCATATTCTCTCATCCGACGAATCATTTCAACACCGCCAGGTTTTTTGGCATCGCTTTTTGAACTCGTTTCATAGACAGGACCGACACCAATATAATCAACATGTGTTAAATCAGATTGATCATACTCTTCAAAGTTACCTACACTCAATCCTATAATTTTGTTTTTGAGCTTAGAATAGAATGAGGCTATTTTTTCATCATCTTGTCCTACATGGACACCATCAGCATCAATTTCTATCGCCAAATTAATATCATCATTGACGATGAAAGGCACTTTATAGGCACGACATAACCTTTGCAACTCTATAGCCTTCAACTTTTTCTCATTGCCTGATAGAGAAGAGGGTCCCTTTTCACGAAATTGGAACATTGTAATACCCGCCTCTAACGCTTCTTTAAGTATCGACTCAAGACTGCCCTCTTTCACATCTTGTGTTCCGGCAATAAAATAAATACGTAATTGCTTACGATCAAAACCCATTTTAAATCACTTCTCTCTTTTTGATCTCTAATTGGTAAGATTCAGCAGATGTTTGATTCAATGCATCAATAAAGGCGACAAGAAAAGTCCCTGGTAAATCTGCGCCTTCTCTAAGCTCAGCCTGTTCTGCAGCAATATTATAGAAAGATACTGCTTGTGTCAACTGTTCAATTGAAGGTGTTTCTTCTCCTAATAAAAAGCTTGCAATCACACCTCCAAGTAAACATCCAGCTCCTGTGATTTTAGTAAGGAGCGGCGTACCATTAGATAACATAACAATACCCTCTTTTTGAATAATAACATCGACTTGGCCAGAAATAACGATGGCAGTTTGATACTTTTTATACGCTTCTTGTGCGATTGTTACAACATCGATATCATGCGCACTATCCGTACCTTTCATCGTTGTTGTCGTATCGACTAAAGTCATTATTTCAGATGCATTACCTTTAATAACCGATACATCTATTTCCTCTAAGAAGCGTTGACAAAAATCTTTTCTAAATTGAGATGCGCCCACTGCAACCGGATCGAACACTATAGGCACGCCCTTCTTATTGGCTGTTTTTGCGATTTTTAACATGTCTTCACCGCGTTGCTTTGTCAATGTCCCAATATTAATTAATAACGCTTGCGCTACATTAAAAAAATCATCTGCTTCTTCCGGTGCTTCACTCATTGCAGGGCTTGCACCGACACTAATCAAACCGTTAGCCGTAAAGTTTTTAACAACATCATTTGTGTAACAAACAACTAAAGGATGTTGTGCTCTTAACTTTGATAAAAAATTCATATTAATCCCACCCATTGATTTTTTCATATGCAAAATGGTTCACCGGGCCACGCCCTTTTCCTATCTCAGGCGTATGTTTAATTGCCAACGAAATATATTTTTTCGCTTTAGCTACAGCCTCGAAAACCGACTTTCCTTTTGCTAATTCTGCTGTAATGACTGCCGAAAAAGTACAACCTGTCCCATGTGTGTGTTGTGTTGGGAAACGTTCACTTTTAAATTCATAGTGACCCTCTTTAGTAAATAAATGGTCAATAGCATCACCTTCTAAATGGCCACCTTTAATAATGACACCTTTAGAACCAATTTCTTGGATAAAATATTGACCTGCACGAAGAATTTTTTCTTCACTATCAATTGTCATTTGAACAATTTCTTCAGCTTCAGGAAGATTAGGTGTTGCAACATCTGCATAGGGTAATAATGATTCTTTTAAACTCTGACGTACACTTTGGTCCATTAATGAATCC
This sequence comes from Staphylococcus coagulans, assembly GCF_022557135.1. NCBI lineage: Bacteria > Bacillati > Bacillota > Bacilli > Caryophanales > Staphylococcaceae > Staphylococcus > Staphylococcus coagulans. Next base: position 867,633 of record NZ_CP092966.1, on the reverse strand, counting down.
CCACTTTTGGCGACCATCACGGGATCTATGACATAAGGAATATCAATCTTTTTCAAATAAATTTCGATTACTTCCATCATTTCCGGTGTAGGTATCATACCCGTTTTTAATGCATGTGGCTTTTCATCATTAAATACACTTTCTAATTGTTCTTCCAGCCATGCAGCATCTAAATTATGGATATGCTGAACACCTAAAGAATTTTGCGCTACAATACTTGTGATTGCTGCCATGCCATAAACGCCACAGGAATGAAAAGATTTCAAATCTGCCATTGCACCTGCGCCACCACTAGGATCCGTACCTGCAATTGTTAAAGCTATTTTTGGTTTTTCCATTTTTTACCCTCCAAATTCCCATTGTTCTAATTGATATGACATATTAAAGAAACGGCGTTCATGAGTCGTACTTTGTAGAAAATTTTGTCGTAAAGTTTTTTGAACTTGAGTAGAACTCGTTTCTGCATATTCATCTAACCATCGTTGAATGTATGACATTAAAGTGTCCATTTCTTGTGCATAAAATGCAAACCATGATTTCAATGGGTTTGAATTTGAAAAATCGTACTGTGCCATTGCACGTTTGCCAAGTTGTTGATAAACATATGGACATGGTGCCATAGCGGCAATCGTATATGCTACATTATCAAATGCAAAAGCATTGTAATACATATGTTTAATGTAATGATCAGCAGAGGGGTACCATTCCCCCTCAGCGATTATCGATTGATAATCTTCACCTACAAAATCAGCTAAAATATGATGCGGTTCCACTTCTCCTGAGCTTGCAAATTGAATTTGTTCAGTCAAAAACTGTATTTCTTCTTTTGAATTGACTTTAGGTATTAACAACGCGTATATTTTCGCAAACTCATTTAAATAGCGGGCGTCTGCACGTAAATAATGCTTAACTGCTGCTTTATGAATTTGTCCTGTAATTAGCCCTTGGATAAAATCATCATTATAAATATACTCAATAATTGGCTCTGCCTCTTGCATTAACTGTTCAGAAAAAGTCATTTTTTATTCTCCTTTGATATGAAAAAAGACCACTAAGAAAAGCAGCCTTGATAACATACCACGGTGAATGATGTTATACCGCTACTTCCCTACGTTGGTATCAACCAAATCAGGTTCGAAGGGTCTGAATTGCCATTCATCTCAGCCTTAAGGCGCCCCTAGTAGTCTTATTTATTTATACTTAATGTATCAAAAAGACTGTTTAATTTCAATTAGAGTCGACTTTTATTCTGAATATTCTATTTTAATAGTTTGATTAACCAATTATCAGCATGAACCTGTTGTTCTACTATTTGATACCGTTACTTATGTATTCTTCGCAGTTGATGTCTGGGTTGCGCTTTTCGCTTTTTTGCTCGGCGCAACCCTAGTCATCTTTGCTGGG
>NZ_CP092966.1:838232-866129 GCF_022557135.1 Staphylococcus coagulans | reverse complement strand
ATTCAAAAATAATATTTGGGAATGTCTTTGAAGGTAAATGAATAAGATCAGTTAAATGATTGTGTGAGGTAAATTCGATTATATTTTGTAAGGGGAAATATAATTTGAGAAGGTTGATTTTGAAAGCATAGTGGGTGATAAATCATAGATATTTAAATTTGTGTTGGGCTTGTTAGGTTTTCACATGTTGATTTCATTTGAGTGGGAATTAAGGGATAAAATTGTGTAACGAGGAGTTCCGTAGCATAACGTTTTTCATCATTATGAAAAAAACGTCTTGTTTGAATTTGTCCGCTGATTGCTACGATGATGTCTTCTTTAAAAACTTCTTTAATTTGAATTGCCACTTCTCCATAAGCTTTGCAGTTTAAAAAGTCATACATAGGTCGTTGGTTGCGACTTAAATAATTACGTGTAACTTTGACTGAAAAAGTTATAAAGTGACTGTCTTCTTTTTCATAATGCTGGGGCGGACGATTTATACAACCGATTGCTTGAAATTGGTTAATTGAGCTCACCTCCTATATCCGTAATATAGTCGGTTTATTATAATAAAACAATGTTCAATAAATTAAAAACAACCGTGCAATCCCATTTAAAAGTTCAAGCAGGTAAAGAATTTTTTTACTTTTTGAGTTATAATAAGCGATGAATCCATTTTTTCGAAAAGTTCTTTAATCTTTTAAGGGGTTGGTTGAATGAAAACATTTAAGGCTGTCCGCTTCCAAATCGTTTCTGAAAACAGTACTGTGACAGAATATGAACTGATAGATGGCGTTATTATTAATAAAGAAAATAGTGGAACTGGTTGGTTATTGGAAATTGTCATTTCCGATGTGCATCAGGAACAAATGGAACAATATATGGCAGAAGAAAAGTTATTAGACATTCGTGTCGTCATTACACGCCCATCCAATGATCCTGCGTTATTTGATGCAACTATCAAACATATTACACCTTTAAAAGAGTATATCTCTGTCGTATTTGAATGTCACATCTATACATTGCGACAAGTTTACGCGGAAAGTTTACTTGAGCAATTAGTGAATGAAGGTCTTGAAGGTGATGAATTAATCACAACATTTAACCGTATGATGCAATCAAAACCACGTTTAAAAGACGAACGGCAATAGTGCAAGATTTATCATTTTCGACAATGACTTTTCGTAAAAATTAAACATAGCAGAAATAATAAAATGAATAAAACATCTCAAATTTATTTGAACAAGAAGAATATCGTCATTTCTTCAAATAAAAGTAGATGTCTAGGTTACACTTGATTCAAGCTGTTCATCACCCAGACATCTACTTTTTTTATATTGGACATTCCTCATGTCATTATATTTAATTTTTAATTAAGCATTAGGATCTTGCAATGCGAATGTCAATTCACAACTACATGCAATTTGGCCATCAACTGTTGCTTTAGCAGTTCCTTTTCCTATCGGCCCTTTAATTTTTGTGATTTCTACTTCTAATCGTAGCGTATCTCCAGGGACCACTTGCTTTTTAAAACGACATTTATCTATACCAGCAAATAGGGCTAACTTCCCTTTATTCTCCTCACTATTAAGCATAGCGACAGCACCTGTTTGTGCTAAAGCTTCTGTAATCAAGACACCTGGCATAACTGCATATTCTGGAAAATGGCCTTGGAAAAATGGTTCATTACCTGAAACTTGTTTAATTCCCACACAACGTTCACCCGGCTCATATTCAACAACTTTATCTATCAACAAAAAGGGTTGACGGTGCGGTATAATATTTTTTATTTCATTATAATCAAAGATGGTTTCCATTAATCTTCTCCTCCAATTGTTTCAAATATATGATGCCAAAAACTCAAATCAAACATTTTAATGACGTTGTCATGGTTAATGATAAAGCCTGTCATGATTCCCACAAAAAATAAAATCACAGCAACAATTACAAAAAGAATCAATTTAGCACTGAGTGAATGCTTCAGGACTTGTAACCAGTTATTTCGCTTAATCATTAACTCTTTCAATTTGTGCACCTAATGATTTAAGCTTTCCATGAAAATTCACATAACCACGATCAAGGTGTTTCAGCTCAGTTACTGTTGTTTCTCCATCTGCCACAAGGCCAGCTAAAATTAAAGCTGCGGCTGCACGTAAATCGGTTGCTTTGACCTGCGCACCTTGCAACTCACTTTTGCCTTCTATTTTTGCACTACGGCCTTCAACTGATATTTTAGCATTCATACGCTTAAATTCACCCACATGCATAAAACGGTTTTCAAACACCGTTTCAGTAATGACTTTATGGCCTTCAGCTGTTAAAAGCAGTGCCATCATTTGTGATTGCATGTCTGTCGGGAAACCTGGGTGAGGGAGTGTTTTAACATCAACTGGCTGTAATTGTTCTGGTGCAGTTACACGAATACCATCCTCTTGATATTCGAGGTTTACACCCATTTCTTCCAATTTATAGACTAAACTTGTCATGTGCTCTTTAATTGCACCTTTAACCAATACATCGCCTCTCGTAATAGCAGCAGCAATCATCAGTGTTCCCGCTTCAATACGATCAGGGATAATTGAATGTTGGACCCCTTTTAATGATTCAACACCGTTAATAATAATAGTATCTGTGCCTGCACCTTTAACATCCCCGCCCATTTCATTAATGTAATTTGCGAGGTCGACAATTTCAGGTTCTCTTGCAACATTTTCAATGACTGTACGTCCTTTTGCCAAGGTTGCTGCCATAATTACATTTTGTGTTGCGCCTACACTTGGAAAATCAAAATGGATCTCATTTCCAACTAAACCTTGAGGCGCTTCAGCATAAATATAACCTGCTTCTTGATATATTTTGGCACCTAATGCTTCAAGTCCTTTTAAGTGTTGCTCTATCGGACGCGAACCGATTGCACACCCTCCAGGTAATGCTACTTTTGCACGTCCTAATCTTGCTAATAAAGGTCCCATAACAAGGATGCTAGCTCTCATTTTACTAACATATTCATAAGGGGCTTCTTCATTTAAATCTTTAGAAGCATCAACTGTTACTGATTGCTTTTTTTCGTGATATTTCACTTTAGCATTTAAAACACTAAGTACGTTGTTAATTGTTTCGACATCACTTAAAGCAGGTACGTTAAGTAATTCACTTTTCCCTTTGCTTGCTAATAATGAAGCTGTAATAATCGGTAGGACTGCATTTTTAGCCCCCTCTACCGTTACTTCACCTTTAAGCGTTTGACCGCCTTTAACAATAATTCTATCCATCTTCATTAATCCTCCACTAGTTTACAACTCTGTTCTATTTTTTAATTGGTCACTACTTGAGCAAATACACCTGTTATTAGCTATTTAACTTATTTATTTTATTTTAAACATCATGATTTGAATTTTTAAAATAAATATCTGATTTGCGTAGAAAAATGTAGTAAATCAATAATAAAATTACTTACGCTTGTGCCTAATAAAATTGCTGCAAAAATCATAATGACTTGAACTTGCATAGGATATCCTTTTTTAAAAAACTGATCTAGCCTAATTGCATTTAAGCCCCAATAAGCAATACAAATACACAGCACGTGCGTTAAAATATGTGCGATAGCAAATTGACCCATATAATCCATATTGTTACTTTGCTCCTTCACAATTTCATTCTCTTCATTAATTCTACATGATTTATAGTACAATTCATACTATTAGCGCCTTATACAAACACACTTTTTCTATAATAGCATTGAAATGAAATATAATGGACAATAATAGTTTTAGAGACTTATGATTGCTAGATTGCAGCATTGATACCATTATAAAAAGCTCGATGTGTGGATAGATACACATCGAGCTTTTTATTGTTAGCTCGTAAAAGCCAACTACTTGTATTTAGCAACTTCGATACGGTTATCAGCACGTTGCAATGCACGTTCTGCACGTTTTAAATCCGTATCTGATTGATCTCCTTCAAGATAAAAAGTTGCACGTTGCTTTGCTGATTTTGCACGCTCTAAGTCAATATCTTCTGCTGATTCAGCAGCTTGTGCTAAAATATTTACTTTTTCATGTCTAATCTCAGCAAACCCTTCTGTTACAGCGATATAATCTGCTTTACCATCTTTAGTCACTTTGATATGACCGATTCTTAATGGTGTAACCGTCGGAATGTGACCGTACATCACACCCATCTCGCCTGCTGTTGTTTGTAAGACAACGATTTCTACGTTCTCTTCTTTATAAACAGAACCATTAGGAGTGACGATATCTAAGGTTAATGTATTCATTATCCAAGCCTCCTAATTTGTATTAAACTTCTACACCCATATCTTTTGCTTTCGCAATCACGTCATCAATGCCACCCACTAAGCGGAATGCATCTTCAGGAATATGGTCATACTTACCATCTAAAATTGCTTTGAAGTCTTGTACAGTTTGTTTAACAGGGACGTAAGATCCTTTTTGACCTGTAAATTGTTCAGCAACATGGAAGTTTTGTGATAAGAAGAATTGGATACGACGCGCACGTTCAACAGTTTTCTTATCTTCATCTGACAATTCATCCATACCTAAAATAGCAATGATGTCTTGTAATTCACGGTATTTTTGTAAAGTAGATTGAACTTGTCGTGCAACATCATAGTGTTCTTGTCCAACTACAGTCGGTTCAAGCGCACGTGACGTTGAAGCTAATGGGTCCACAGCTGGGTAGATACCCATTTCACTAAGTTTACGTTCCAAGTTTGTTGTTGCATCTAAGTGCGCGAAAGCTGTAGCTGGCGCTGGGTCAGTATAGTCATCGGCTGGTACGAATACCGCTTGAATTGATGTAACAGACCCTTTATTTGTAGATGTAATACGTTCTTGTAATTGACCCATCTCAGTCGCTAACGTTGGTTGATAACCTACTGCTGAAGGCATCCGGCCTAATAATGCTGATACTTCTGAACCTGCTTGTGTAAAACGGAAAATATTGTCGATAAACAATAATACGTCTTGTCCTTGTTCATCACGGAAATATTCAGCCATAGTTAAACCTGATAATGCAACACGCATACGTGCACCAGGTGGCTCGTTCATTTGTCCGAATACCATCGCTGTTTTAGCAATAACACCACTATCTTTCATTTCATAGTATAAGTCATTACCTTCACGTGTACGTTCACCAACACCGGCAAATACTGAAATACCACCGTGCTCTTGAGCGATATTGTTAATTAATTCTTGAATTAATACGGTTTTACCTACACCGGCACCACCAAATAATCCAATTTTACCACCTTTTATGTAAGGTGCTAGTAAATCTACAACTTTAATTCCAGTTTCTAAAATTTCTACTTCTGTAGAAAGTTCATCAAATTGAGGTGCTGAACGGTGAATCGGGTCACGACGTACTGAAGCGTCAACTTCACTTTCTAAGTCAATATGTTCACCTAAAACATTGAAGACACGTCCAAGTGTTGCATCTCCTACTGGTACGCTAATTGGTGCGCCAGTATCTTTTACTTCTGAACCACGTTGAACACCATCTGTAGAGTCCATTGCGATTGTACGTACAACATCGTCACCTAAATGAAGAGCGACCTCTAAAGTTAAACTCTCAGTTTCACCATCTCTTGCCACTTCGATGATAAGTGCGTTGTTAATATTTGGAATTTCATTATGTTCAAAACGCACGTCAATAACTGGCCCCATGACCTGAGTTACACGGCCTAATCCCATGTTTCTTCCTCCTTAAAATCAAATTATTCTAACGCTGCTGAACCACCAACAATTTCAGTGATTTGTTGTGTAATGGCTGCTTGTCGCGCACGGTTAAATTGTAATGATAAATCATCAATCATTTCTGCTGCATTATCAGAGGCATTCTTCATCGCATTCATACGTGATGCATGTTCACTCGCCTTAGCATCAAGAATCGTGCCATATATTAAGCTCTCAATATATTGAGGTAATAAGACTTTTAATATCGCTTCTTTATCTGGCTCAAATTCATATGATGATAACGCGCCATGCCCTAAGCTCGAATCCTCAGGAGATAATGGTAATAATTTTTTACTTCTTGGTTTATTTTCAATTACACTCATGTAATGGCTATAGTAGACATGTAATTCATCAATACGTTCTTCTGCGTATAAGTCAACAGCGCGTTTAGCTATAGCTTGAATGGCTTTAAATGAAGGCTGATCTGGAATATCAGTTAATGTATTTTCAATCTCGTATCCTCTATTTTTTAAAAATGAAGCACCGATTTGTCCTAGCACAATAATACTGTATTCGTCAGAACTTTGATGTCGTTTTTCAATATCACGAATCATATGTTTTAAAACGTTGGCACTGTATGCACCTGCAAGGCCTCGGTCACTTGTAATAACCATATAACCAACACGTTTCACTTCACGTTCAACAAGCATAGGATGGGTGTTATTCGTATTCGCACCCGCAATCGCTGTAATCGCATCTTCCATTTTTTCCATATAAGGTCGAAATGTTTTTGCATTTTTTTCAGCTTTACGCAATTTCGAACTAGAAACCATGTTCATCGCGTTTGTAATTTGCTTCGTCTTTTTCGTTGATTTTATACGAGAATCAATTTCTTTTAATGAAGCCACTATCTCACCACCTTATCTATTTTAATGATCGATTATTCTTCTGAAACTTTGAATCCTTTTTTGAATTCCGTAATTGCTGCTTCAAATTTATCATCTGCAGGCAATCCGCCAGTTTCACGAATTTCAGTGAAGATATCATTGGCATTTGATTTTGTCCATTCAATTATTTCACTTTCAAAGCGTGTAATATCAACAACTGGAATATCGTCTAAATAGCCACGTGTTAATGCGTAAATGATTAACACTTGATGTTCAACTGGTAATGGCTTGTTTTGATCTTGTTTAAGTACTTCAACTGTACGCTTACCACGCTCTAATTTACGGGCTGTTGCTTCATCAAGGTCAGATCCAAACTGAGCGAATGACTCTAATTCACGATAAGAAGCCAAGTCTAAACGTAATGTACCAGCAACTTTTTTCATTGCTTTAATTTGTGCAGAACCCCCTACACGTGATACTGAAAGACCTGCATTAATCGCTGGTCGAATACCTGAGAAGAACAAGTCTGATTGTAAGAAAATTTGACCATCTGTGATCGAAATAACGTTTGTTGGGACATAAGCAGAAATGTCACCTGCTTGTGTTTCAACGAATGGTAAGGCAGTGATTGAACCGCCACCTAAATCATCATTTAATTTCGCCGCACGTTCTAATAAACGACTGTGTAAGTAGAACACATCACCTGGATAAGCTTCACGACCTGGTGGACGACGTAATAATAATGATAACTCACGGTATGCAGCTGCTTGTTTTGTTAAATCATCATATACGATTAAAACATGTTTACCGTTAAACATGAATTCTTCAGCCATAGATACACCTGCATACGGTGCGATGTATAACATTGGAGCTGGTTGAGCTGCAGAAGCAGAAACAACAATTGTGTAATCTAAAGCTCCAGCTTGACGTAATTTTTCAACGGCTGCACGTACTGTTGATTCTTTTTGACCAATCGCAACATAGACACAAATCATGTCTTGATCTTTTTGGTTCAAAATCGTATCAATGGCAACTGTAGTTTTACCAGTTTGACGGTCACCAATAATCAATTCACGTTGACCACGACCAATTGGAACAAGCGCGTCAATTGCTTTGATACCTGTTTGTAATGGTTCGTCAACAGATTTACGTGCCATAACACCTGTTGCTTTTTTCTCGATAGGGCGTGTTTTTGTCGAATTTATTGGACCTTGTCCGTCGATAGGTTGTCCTAATGAGTTTACGACACGACCGATTAATTCTTCACCTACTGGAACCTCCATAATTCGTCCAGTACGTTTTACTTCGTCGCCTTCTTTAATTTCATCATAAGGACCTAAAATTACGACACCCACGTTTGTTTCTTCTAAGTTTTGTGCCAGTCCAAGTACGCCGTTATGGAATTCTAATAATTCACCAGCCATAACGTCGTTTAATCCGTGAACTAATGCAATACCGTCACCAATTTGAATAACTGTACCTACATCTGTTACAGACATTTCTGACTCATAGTTTTCAATTTGTGAGCGAAGTAATGCACTAATTTCTTCAGCTTTTATGGCCATCTATGTCACTCCTCCATTTAATCTAATTAATGTGCTCTGTTAAACTTTTTAATAAGTTGATTTAAATCATTTTGTACACTGCCATCGTAGACCTTAGTCCCAATTTTAACGCGCACGCCACCAATGAGGGATTCATTGATATCAGCATGAATGATTAAATCTTTAAGTCCTGTACGATTTAACAATGCATTTTTAACTTGCATCAATTCATCATCTGTTAAAGATGTTGCTGATTCCACATATGCATCTGCTAAACCATGGAAGTTATAATACTGCGCTTCAAATGCTTTAAATATTGCAATAAGCAAATGTAAGTTTCGGTGTGATCCAATGATTTTTAATGTATTCAATAAGTATGGATGTACACCTTTAAACACGTTCTCTACGATATGATATCGATCTGCAATTGTAATTTTAGGCTCGTAATCGATACCTTTTAAATAATCAATTTGACTTTGGATCGCCGTATTAATTTCCGTAAATTCATCGTAAACTTCTGTTAACACATTTTGATCGATCGCAACATCAAAAAGTGCTTGGGCATATTTTTGAGCAACGTCAGCCATTACTTATCCCCTACCTCTTTAACATACTTCTCTATTAAAGCTTTTTGATCTTGTTCAGAGATTTCTTTACGCAATACTTTCGATGCAATCAGTACTGAAAGTTCAGAAACTTGATTGTTAATTTCTGCCAATGCACGTTCTTTTTCACTCTTAATTTCGCTTTGGGCTGTTTCAATCATACCGTTAGCACGTTGGTTAGCCTCGTGAATAATCTCTTCTTGCTGACGTTGAGCTTGAACTTTAGCATCTTCAAGAATTTTATGCACTTCGTCTTGTGTTTCTTTTAATTTTTGTCTATTTTCTTCTTCTAAACGTTGAGCATTCATTTTTGCACGTTCTGCATCATCAATATCTTGATTAATCGAACGCTCACGATCGTCCATGACTTTTTTAAGTGGTCCCCAAGCAAACTTTTTCAATAGCGCAAGCAAGATAATAAACGTTACCACTGTAACGATAATATCACCAATATTTACGCCAGTTGCAGCTGCAAAGGTAAATAAATTAGCAGTCACTATGATGTACACTCCTTTCAACCATTTCATCTATTAAACAATAAAAACGAACGGCGAAAGTCTAATCAATACTAGACCTCGCCTATGACACATGTTACGCATGTATTGTAGGGCAACACACATGTTTTGAAAATGTCGTGCGTCTAATTTGCGCTGTTATTAAATGAATAAAACGATGAATGTAATAACAACCCCGATGATAGGAAGTGCCTCAACTAAACCAATACCAATGAACATGATTGACATTAATTGTGTACGTGCTTCTGGTTGACGTGCTACACCTTCGACTGTTCTAGAAACGATTAAACCGTTACCGATACCTGCACCTAATGCTGATAAACCAATTGCGATTGCTGCTGCGATTAAATTCATTATATAAATCCTCCTAAAAGTGTTTTAAAATTTAAATTTAAATTGATTTTATTTTAATGGTCGTCAAGCACTTTGTGTGACATATAAACCATTGCTAACATTAAAAAGATATAGGCTTGGATTGAGCCTACAAAGATTGAGAAACCTTGCCAAACAATTAAACCAGGAATACCTATTAAGAAGCCAAAAGCAACTCCTGTCGTCGCTTTTGCAAGCAAACCTAATAATATTTCACCCGCATATATGTTACCGTATAAACGAAGACCGAGTGTTAGTGTTGATGCAAACTCTTCGAAAACATTGATTGGTAACAATGCAAGGTATGGTTGACCATAACCTTTTAGATAATTTTTTGTACCACGCATTTTAACACCATAGTAATGCGTTAACAGAACCATCATCGTTGCGAGTGTTAAAGTGACATGCGGATCTGCTGTAGGTGACTTCCACCATAAATAATGGTTATTTATAAACTGCAATGGAAGCCCTAGCATGTTCGCCACAAAAATAAATAGTATTAAAGTGACTGCTAAGAAGTGAAATTGTCCACCTTTCGACCAAGCCATATTACTTTCGATAATTCCTCGAACAAAATCAAAAACCCATTCAATGAAGTTTTGCGCACCTTTAGGTCTCTTCTGGAGATTGCGTGTACATAAGACTGCAATAATAAACACTATGACTGCTGTAATAATCAACATCATAATTGTAGATAAGTTGAAATTAATGTCCACTCCGAGAAAATTCCATGTCACCACGGGTTGTTTATGATCCATTCTTGATTTCACCTCTTTTCAAATTATAATTCGTCTTTTTCGCTCTTAATAAAAGGACGAAAAACCATTAACACATATGAAACCATCAACCCTATCAAGACGCCAAGAATATGTATTTGTGCTTGAAAGAATACCCATCCAGTACATGCTAAAATTGCGATTAAAAATCGCCAACCACTTCCAGTTGAAATGTGACCAACATTGGTTTTCTTTGATCGCTCTAAATAGTATTCAAAAATACATGTATTCGCAAAGGATGCAATTATTCCTACGATGAGCCCAAGTACAATTGGTGGTTGGATCTTGAAAACATATAGGATTAGAAGCCCTACTAAAATCGTAGAGTAATATGTTAAAAACGGCTGAAACATTTTAGAAAAACGATTCATATTGAGCCTCATTTCTGCCTAAAGACACAATTTTGAAAACCGTTCCACACATACAACTTTCATGATAATATAGGGGGAAAAGCGTGTCAATTGCACAGTGAAAAGGCTTCGATTTTGTACTCTAAATTGTCACAATTTTGACACATTTGACCCCCATATTTGATCACTTCACTTTAAAGCCTTCTGGTTTTTCTTCGATCAAGCCATACATATATTTAATGTTCTCACAAATACGTTTTGAGGCTTGACCGTCACCATATGGATTTTGAGCGATACTCATTGCTTGATAAAGTGATTCATCTGTTAATAATGCTCTTGTTGCTTCATACACATCATTTTCTTCGGTACCTACAAGTTTAAGTGTCCCCGCTTCAACCCCTTCAGGTCGTTCAGTCGTGTCTCTTAAAACGAGTACAGGTTTTCCTAATGACGGTGCTTCCTCTTGAACACCACCGGAATCCGTTAAAATAAAATGTGCTTGATGCGCGAAATTATGAAAATCTACCACTTCAAGCGGCTCAATTAATTCAATACGCTCGTGATCATTTAAATGTCGATAAGCGATTTCACGAACTTTTGGGTTTTTATGCATTGGATAGACGATAACTGCATCTTCTACTTCTTCCACGATTCGTCTAACTGCCTTAAAGGTATTTTCCATAGGTGTCCCTATGTTTTCTCGACGATGTGCTGTTAGCAGTATGATGCGTTTACCTTGGTGCCGTTGAATGATTTCAGAATGATATTGATCGTCAACTGTTGTATGCATAGCATCAATTGCCGTATTCCCAGTAACAACAACTTTATTGGGATCTTTCTTTTCATTCAAAAGATTTTGCGCTGCTTGTTCAGTAGGTGCAAAATGAATATCTGCCATGACGCCTGTCATTTGACGATTCATCTCTTCAGGAAATGGAGAGTACTTATTCCAAGTTCGTAATCCCGCTTCAACATGGCCAATACTGATTTCGTTATAAAAAGCAGCGAGACTGCCCGCAAACGTTGTCGTCGTATCACCATGAACCAAAATCATATCCGGTTTGGCTTGCTTAATGACACTTTCTAAACCTGTAAGTACACGTGACGTCACTTCTGATAATGTTTGCCCTTGCTTCATGACATTTAAATCGTAATCTGGTTCGATGCCAAAAGTATCCAACACAGAATCTAGCATTTCACGATGTTGGGCTGTGACAACGACTATCGGTTCGAGTTGTTCATCTTTTTTAAGCTGCAAAACAAGAGGTGCCATTTTGATGGCTTCTGGCCTAGTACCAAAAATCGTCATAATCCTTTTCATTACAAAAGCTCCTTATTATGAATTATTTTGTACCGAATAGGCGGTCTCCTGCATCACCGAGACCTGGAATGATATATGCATTTTCATCTAGTTTTTCATCGAGTGCGGCAATAAAGATATCCACATCTTCATGTGCTGCTTGGAGTTTTTCAACGCCTTCAGGGGCAGCAATAAGACACATGAAACGAATGTGCTTTGCACCACGCTTTTTCAATGAATTAATTGCTTCGATTGCTGAAGCACCTGTTGCAAGCATTGGGTCAACAACGATAATTTCTCGCTCTTCAATATCCTGTGGCAATTTCACAAAGTATTCGACAGCTTTGAGTGTTTCAGGATCTCTATAAAGTCCCACATGCCCAATACGAGCAGCCGGCACTAAATTTAAAATACCAGTCGTCATACCTAATCCTGCGCGCAAAATTGGAACAAATGCAAGTTTTTTTCCTGATAAACGCTTAGCAACTGCAGTAGTTACAGGCGTTTCGATTTCAACTTCTTGAAGTTCCAAATCACGTGTTACCTCATATGCCATCAGCATACCAACTTCATCAACTAATTCTCGAAATGCTTTGGTACCTGTATTCACATCGCGGATATAGCTCAGTTTATGTTGAATTAAAGGGTGATCAAAAACATGTACTTTACCCATTTTATTGCCTCCGTTTGTTATAAATTAATCTGTTTATTGATATAAAGGGAATTGCTCTGTCAAAGTTTTTACGCGTTTTTTTGCTTCTTCTAAAACTTTTTGATTTTCATGATTTTTAAGCACATCACTAATAATAAGTCCAACTTCTTCAAATGCTTTTTCATCAAAACCACGTGTTGTTGCTGCTGGTGTACCTAAACGGATACCGCTAGTAACAAATGGTTTTTCTTGATCAAACGGGATTGTGTTTTTATTACAAGTAATACCGATTTCATCAAGTGCTTCTTCTGCAACTTTACCTGTGATACCAACTGAACCTTTAACGTCTACAGAGATTAAATGATTGTCAGTGCCACCAGATACAATTCTAAAGCCGTTATCTTGTAATGTTTGTGCAAGTGTTTGTGCATTTTTAATGACTTGTTTTTGGTACGTTTTAAATTCTGGTTGTAACGCTTCACCAAATGCAACAGCTTTACCTGCAATGACGTGCTCTAATGGTCCACCTTGGATACCAGGGAAAATTGTTTTATCAATATCTTTTTTATATTCTTCTTTACATAAAATCATACCACCACGAGGGCCACGCAATGTTTTATGTGTTGTTGTCGTTACGAAGTCTGCATATTCAACAGGGTTTTGGTGTAAGCCAGCAGCTACAAGTCCTGCGATATGCGCCATATCTACCATTAGTTTGGCACCGACTTCATCCGCAATTTCTTTAAACTTTTTGAAATCAATTGCACGTGAATATGCTGAAGCACCTGCTACAATCAGCTTAGGTTGATGTTCTTTTGCCAATTTGCGCACTTCTTCATAATCGATATGTTCTTCATCTTTAGTGACACCGTACTCTACGAAATTGTAAAATTTACCACTAAAATTAACAGGTGCGCCATGTGTTAAATGTCCACCATGACTTAAATTCATACCTAGCACTGTATCTCCGTGCTCTAGTGCGACAAGATAGACTGCCATGTTCGCTTGTGAACCTGAATGCGGTTGTACATTAACATGTTCAGCATTGAAAAGCGCTTTCGCTCTATCAATAGCAAGTTGTTCAGTTTGGTCAACAAAAACACAGCCACCATAATAACGACGTCCAGGATACCCCTCAGCATATTTGTTCGTCATGACTGAACCTTGAGCTTCCATTACTGCTTCAGATACAAAGTTTTCTGATGCAATTAATTCAATATTACTGTTTTGACGATTAAACTCTTTTTGAATAATCTCAAATACAGACTTATCTTGTTTTGCAATAAATGACATAGACAATTCCCTCTTTTCTTTTATAGTTGATATTTAGCACGTTCGCCTCCGATTTTTTTGGGTCTTGTTTTAGCCACGGTCACGATAGCTTCACCAATTTGCTTCACTGATGTACGAACAGGGACTGCCACGTGTTTAAGATGCATTCCGATTAAAGTTTGACCAATATCAATGCCTGAATCTGCTTTAATATATTCAACGACAATCGGTTCATCCATATGACGATAAGCATATGTGGACAACGAGCCCCCTGCATGCGTGTCCGGTACGACAGAAACTTCAGTCATCAGGTAAGGATCAAAGTCCTTTTTTTCAATTGTGATTGCACGATTAATATGTTCACAACCCTGAAATGCAAAAGCGACACCTGTTTCTTGCTGAACTTTAACAAGAGAATTAAAAATGGTCTCAGCAACTTCTAAAGAACCTGTCGTCCCAATCCGATCACCTTGAACCTCTGATGTTGAACAACCGATGACACAAACTTCACCTTTTTTAAAAAACGATTGGGCCTGAAGTTCTTCTAATAATTGATTTAATGCCTTCATATTGTAACCCCCTTAAAGTATACGTATGAGCGAAAAAACAATAATTAAAGAACTGTAAAAACATGCTATACGCCCCTTATTATAACTTATTTTTTCTTCAACTTATACTGATTACTTAATTATTCTGCCATTAATTTATCTTTTAACTTTTGTATGAGATCCCAAAGCTGATCAAAGGTTTTTTCATAAGTTTCATAGCCTGAACTAAAAGGATCATCAACGGCTTGATTTTCTCCTACATATTCACTCAATGTCGCCACGTTAACGTGACTCCCATACATTGAGCGAATGATGCTTTCATGTTCTGGTGTCATCGTTAAAATTAAATCTGCTTTTGTATCTTCGTCGGTAAAGCGCTTTGCTTCACCATGAACATCAAATCCGTGACGTTCTATGAGTTGTTGACTATGCTGAGCTATCGGAGCACCTTGTTGCGCCATCAATCCTCTAGAAACAACCTCTACTTCTGGCATTAGCTTTTTAGCGATTCCCTCTGCCATTGGACTTCTGCACGTATTACCTGTACAAACAAAAACAATTTTCATAGTGTTTCATCCTTTATCACTTGTTGATTTGCTGCTTTTAACATACGATTTCTTAATGCTTCCGTTTCAAAATTATCTTCATAACCAAAAATATAAGCAAGTTCAATGGATGGCATTTGATCTAATTGATGTAAAATACTATAAAGATGGTGGTTCGCACCTTTTATATCATTTTCATCTTCACTGATGACTAAAACTTTTGCTTCTTTTGGTAAAAAAGGAATTTTATTTTTAGGTACTATAAAAGCAATTTTTGACCAATCTTCGTGCGCTTCTTTTCTAATCGGTGCATTAATTTGCTGGATGATCTTCAGCGGTGTATTCGGCGCGTAATGCTTGTATTTCATCCCCGGCGCAATTGGTTTCTCTGTTGCTGTTATTTGATGTTCATCAATCGCTAAAGGCATGACTTCATTCAACATGCTTCTCGTAATCGTTCCAGGACGCGCAATACGAAATGGAAAAGAAGTACAATCCAGTACCGTACTTTCTAATCCGGCGTCACTCTGAGTGGATTGAATGATACCATCAACCCGGTGATTCAAGTCTTCATATGCATGTTCAAACGTTGTCGGTGACGGACGACCACTAAGATTTGCACTTGGTGCAGCGATAGGTAAGTCAACAGCTTCCAACAGCGCCCTTGCTACTGGATGACTCGGCATGCGAACAGCTACAGAATCCAAGCCTCCCGTCACACGTTTACATAAATAACCTTTTTTCAAAGGCAAAATAAAAGTAATAGGACCTGGCCAAAACGCTTCCATTAACCTTTTTGTAGCATCAGATATAGACGATACAAAATCATCAAGTTGATCCGTATCATAGATATGCACGATTAATGGATTATCAGATGGGCGCCCCTTTGCTTCATATATTTTACGAACAGCTTCATCGTCTCTTGCATTTCCGCCTAAACCATAAACAGTTTCAGTTGGTAAAACAACAAGCCCTCCTCGTCGATAAGTCTCAATAATTGCATCTAACTCGGGATATGTGTTTAAACACGTTGTATAGTTACGGACATCCCATATTTTGGTTTCCATCATTGAAAGCCACCTCTCCTTTCCTCATATTTTACTACAAATTAAAAAAGGTGTAAGACTGAAATCCATACCTCGATGATGGATTTCTATGCCTCACCCCTTTTATTTAGATGAAATATAAAATTTTAAATCTTATGCCAGTTAAATGTAAAGATACGTGGTTGACCGTTAATGTCGTCAATCACTTGCGTTTTAATGTGAGGAAACCACGTTTGCATCAGTTGGGTTAGAAATTCCCCTTGTTGATATCCGATTTCAAACACAACAGGTGCACCGTCACACATGACAGCAGGTAAATCGCGAATCAGTGCTTTATAAACTTGATAGCCTTGTTCCTCAGCAAAAAGTGCTAAATGAGGTTCAAATTCTAGTACATCTTTTCCCATCACATTCACTTCTTCTTTACTAATATAAGGTGGATTTGAAATTAAACCTTCCAATTGAATACCTTGTTCAATGTACGGTTTAAGTGCATCGCCTTCCATAAAATGAATCTCACAGTTATGCTTTTTCGCATTGTTTTGAGCAACAGATAAGGCAGACTTGGAAATATCACTACCATAGACAGTTAAATCATTTATTTCTGCTTTTAAAGTCACTGCAATAATACCACTACCTACACCCACATCGGCAACCGTCATGGTCGGTCTAATTTGATTCAAAAAGTAATGCACTACTTCTTCTGTTTCAGGTCTTGGAATTAATACATTAGGATTGACTTTAAAAATACGTCCATAAAAATGCGCTTGCTCCACAACATATTGAACAGGCATTCCTTTTAATAATAATGACAAACCTTGCTCAAGTTGCTTCAATCTATCTTGCGATAAAACGTCTTTCTCATTCAAAATCATTTGAGTCCGAGACCATTGACACATGTCCATCACGAGCCATTCGACAGCATTTTCTTCATAGCCTTGTGCTGACATTTTCTGTTTAGCGTTTTTTATCCACTGATTATAGTTCACCAGAATTAAGCTCTTTCAACTTTTCTGTTTGTTCATGCATTGTTAATGCATCGACAACTTCGTCTAATTTCCCTTCCATGATTTGATCTAACTTTTGTAACGTTAAACCAATTCGATGGTCTGTCACACGGCTTTGAGGATAATTATATGTTCGAATACGCTCAGAACGGTCCCCTGTCCCAACAGCTGACTTTCTTTGCGCTGCGTATTTCTGCTGTTCCTCTTGAACTTTCATATCATAGAGACGTGCTTTTAAAACTTTCATAGCTTTTTCACGGTTTTGAATTTGTGATTTTTCAGAAGATGTCGCAATTACACCCGTTGGTAAGTGTGTAATACGTACGGCTGAGTCAGTAGTATTGACGTGTTGTCCACCTGCACCACTTGAACGATACGTATCGATTTTCAAATCTTCATTGCGTATTTCTATTTCTACATCTTCTACTTCTGGCAGTACAGCAACGGTTGCTGTTGATGTATGAATTCGTCCGCCTGATTCTGTTTCAGGAACACGTTGAACACGGTGCGCACCATTTTCATATTTCAATTTACTGTAGGCGCCATCACCAGAAACGGAAAAACTTATCTCTTTGTATCCACCGTGATCACTTTCAGTTGCTTCCACAATTTCTGTTTTAAAATTGTGCGCTTCAGCAAATTTAGAGTACATCCGGAATAAGTCACCTGCAAAGATGGCTGCTTCATCGCCACCAGCCGCCGCACGTACTTCGACAATAACATCTTTCTCGTCATTAGGATCTTTCGGAATTAATAAAAATTTGAGTTTTTCTTCAAGTTCTGGGACTTCTGCTTTTAAGTCTGCAGCTTCTTCTTTTAACATAGCCACTTCATCACTATCGTCTGTTTCTGAAAGCATCAATTCAATTTCTTGAATATCTTCCTTCACTTGTTTGTAATGACGGTAGACTTCTACAGTTTTATGTAGTTCTGATTGTTCCTTTGAATATTTGCGCAATAAATCTGAATCGCTGACCACTTCTGGGTCACTTAGCAATTCGTTCAGTTGCTCATAACGTTCTTCAACGATATCTAATTGATCAAACATTATTCTTGTCCCTCCTTAGTATCTTCGCTCGGTAATACAACATGATGCGCACGACAACGCGGTTCGTAACGTTCGTCTGCGCCAACCAAAATAATCGGATCGTCCACTTTTGCAGGCTTACCATCAATTAATCGCTGTGTCCGACTTGATGAAGCGCCACATACGGCACATACTGCTTGTAATTTTGTAATATGTTCACTTACAGCAAGCATTTCAGGAACAGGATGAAATGGCTCACCTCTAAAATCCATATCAAGTCCTGCTGTAATTACTCTATAACCTTTTTCTGCAAGTTTTTCTGCAATCTCTACAATTTCTTGATCAAAAAATTGAATTTCATCAATACCGATGATGTCTACATCTTTTAAATTATAATGCCATATTTCATTTGCTTTAGAAATATTAATCGCTTCTATCTCATTACCATTATGTGATACCACTTTTTCTTTATGATAGCGGTCGTCAATGGCCGGTTTAAAAACGATAACTTTTTGCTTGGCGTAAACACCTCTGCGTAATCGTCTTATCAGTTCTTCCGACTTACCACTAAACATACTTCCGGTAATACATTCTATCCAACCTGAATGGTACGCTTCATACATCGTTCTTTCCACCTTTTCCAAAACAAAATCACTTCATTATATCATAAAATGAAATATCCGTTTGCTTAAATTGTAATCGATTCTGTACTTAAATTTAAGTGACTGAACAAGTTAAACCATAAGTGCTACAGCTATGTATTTATAAATTAAAAACCTAAAAATATAATAGGTGACCTTTTCATCCCGTATTAATCGAACTTTAAAAATTTTTATGTATCACTGCTACAATTGTTCGCACATGCTCATCATTATGTATCAAAATGGTGTCACAAAGAAACCTTAACGAATAAAAAAGCATTCTCGTCTAAGAGAATGCTTGAATATTGCATTAGTTGTTTGATTTGAGACCAAATTTTTTGTTGAAACGTTCCACACGACCGTCTGCAGCAGCAAACTTTTGGCGTCCTGTGTAGAAAGGATGTGAATCAGATGAAATGTCTAAACGAATAACTGGGTATTCATTTCCATCTTCCCATTTCATTGTTTCATTTGAAAATTTAGTAGAACCGCTTAAAAACTTGTAATCAGTTGTTGTATCTAAAAAGATGACTTTACGGTATTCTGGATGAATGCCTTGTTTCATAATTTTCAGCTCCTTTGCCCTGAACCATCTGGAACAGAGTTATTTGTGAGTTTTTACCCAATACTTAAACATTATAAATGGCGTATCACGAAAATGCAACCCTACTTTTTAATTATTCGACTTAAATAATAGGCTTACCCGTTTTTGTACTTTCAGCTGCACTTTTTTGTAGCACTTCAAAAAATTCTTCGTTCGTTTTTGTCCGCTTCAATTTTCGAATAAAGCGCTCTGTAAAGTCAGGTGCACTTGAGAACATATTTCTCAATTGCCATAAGCTATCTAATTCACTTTTAGGGAGTAATAATTCTTCTTTTCGAGTAGAACTTCTTGAAATATCAATCGCAGGAAAAATACGTCGCTCAGATAGTTTTCTGTCTAAGTGCAATTCCATATTACCTGTTCCTTTAAATTCTTCGTAAATCATATCATCCATGCGTGAGCCTGTATCAATCAGTGCAGTCGCTAAAATTGTTAAGCTACCCCCAGCTTCAATATTTCTCGCTGCACCGAAAAATGTTTTTGGACCATGTAAGGAAGCAGGATCTAGACCGCCAGATAAAGTTCTGCCGCTCGGTGGCACAACAAGGTTATAAGCACGCGCTAATCTTGTAATAGAATCCATTAATATAATAACGTCTTCTCCAATTTCTACTAGACGTTTAGCACGTTCTAATAAAAGTTCTGCTACTTTGACATGATGTTTTGGGTGTTCATCAAAAGTAGAATGAACAACTTCCGCTTCATCAACAGAGCGTTCTATATCTGTCACTTCTTCAGGACGTTCCCCTATGAGTAAAATAAATAATTTAGCGTTGGGTTTATTTGTAACAATCGCGTTTGCGATTTCTTTAAGTAAAGAGGTTTTCCCGGCTTTAGGTGGCGCAACAATCAAGCCGCGTTGACCTAAACCAATAGGTGTGATTAAATCCATCACGCGTGTTGAATAATTTTGAGGTTCAGTTTCTAATCGAATTCGTTCATCTGGGTATAAAGGTGTAAGTGCTTGGAAGTGAGGACGTTTTTTGACTTCTTCTGCATTGTGGTCATTAACGAAGTCTACTTGAAGTAATCCATAATATTTTTCATTTTCTTTTGGCTTTCGAACTTTTCCTGTTACTTTATCGCCTAACTTGATTTCGAAGCGCCTGATTTGACTAGCAGATATATAGATATCCTTTTCGCCTTTCGAAAAGTTGACTGTTCTTAAGAATCCATAGCCATCCTGCTGTATATCGTCAAGGATTCCTTCCATATAATAATTGCCATCTTGCTCCATTTGGGCTTCCATTATAGCAAGTACAAGTTCTTTTTTGTTTAATTTACTATAGTTAACAAGTTTAAGAGATTTCGCCTTTTCTGTGAGGGCTTTCGTTGTATTATTCTTATATAATTCATGAAAAGATTCATATTGTGGAGATGTTCTTTCCCTTGACATGTTAAACACTCATTTCATATTAAATTCTTTAACCGCATGTGCATACGATCAAGAAATACTATATCAAATATTATTCATTATGACAAAATATCAACAAAAACCTAATACAAAATTTCAATTTTCGACTATTCAAAAGGGTTTCGCTGATTATCTTAATAAGAAAAAGTAGTTTGCCACTTTGATCTGTTTTCAGCAGAACAGTGACAAACTACATTTAAGTGGGTTATTCGCCTTTATAATAACCTGCAATCGCTTTAACTTCTAAAAATTCTTCAACACCATAGTCTCCCCATTCACGACCTAAACCTGATTGTTTATAGCCACCAAATGGTAGGTTTGGTTTACGTCCAGATTCATTAATTTCAACAGTACCCGCTTCAATAGAACGTGCAACTTGTTTTAATTTATCTTTGTCTTTACCAAAAACATAGCCTGCAAGACCATATTTTGTGTCATTTGCAATTTTAATCGCATCGTCTAAATCTTTATAAGTGATTACAGACATAACTGGACCAAAAATTTCTTCTTGGGCAATTGTCATTTTGTTATCAACATTTGCAAATATAGTTGGTTTTGCAAAATAACCTTGATCTAATCCTTCAGGTTTGCCAGTGCCACCATATAATAGTTCGGCACCTTCATCAATCCCTTTTTGAATATAGTCTTGAACTTGATTGTATTGTTTTTCACTTACAATTGGCCCCACTTCAGTGTCAACATTTTGTGGGTCGCCAACTTTAACTTTTGCAATTTCTTCTTTAACTTGTGCTAAAAATTGATCTTTTATGCTTTCAGGTATAATTGTACGTGTACCTGCAGTACATACTTGTCCCGTATTATTAACGACCTTTTTCACAGCAGCTTGTGCAGCTTCTTTAATATCTGCATTATCTAAAATAATATAGGGTGATTTACCTCCAAGTTCAAGTGAAACTTTTTTAAAGTCTTTACTTGCTTGTTCCATAATTTTAGAACCTGTACCACCAGAACCTGTAAATGACATCATACGTACATCAGGGTGCTGACTCAACGGAGTTCCTACACCTTCTCCATCACCGTTAACAAGGTTGAATACGCCTTTAGGTACGCCAGCTTTATCAAAAATTTCTGCTAAAATAATAGCAGCGAATGGTGTTAATTCAGAAGGTTTTAACACCACTGGGCTACCCGCAGCAAATGCAGCAGCAAGTTTAAGTGATGTTTGGTTTGTTGGGAAGTTCCAAGGGGTTACTAGTCCTGCAACACCAATGGCTTCTTTAACAACTAAATCATCGCCACGGCGTTCTTCAAATTGGAAATCATTTAAAGCATCATGTGCAGCTTGGAAGTGATTTAATCCTGCTTCATAGTGCACTTTATCAGATTTTGATACTGGTGAACCCAATTCTAAAGTAATGGCTTCAATTATATCTTCTTTTCTATTTTTATATTCTTCCACGATACGTGCTAATAATTCTTGACGTTCTTTTACTGAAGTATGACGGAATGATAAATATACATCATGTGCAGCTTGGACAGCGCGATCAACATCTTCTTTGTCACCTTTCGCAATACGTCCAAACACTTCTTCAGTTGCTGGGTTAATCACATCTATAGTTTCACCACTATGACTTTCAACCCATTCACCGTTTATATATTGTTTCGTTTGATCTCTCATGAACAAACACTCCTTATCATTATCATATCTGTTGTATTTCCACGAATTACATTATTTAAACATACTTAAAAAACACAAAAGAACAAGACATTATAGAATTGCATCCATTTTGTCTCATTCTTTTATATTATTTAAGTTGTTTTATTGTGCACTTTCATTCAGTTCTATATAGTCATGCGCCCACGTTTCAAGGGGTTCTAACGCTTGAGCCAGTGCTGCACCTTTTTCAGTTAAATGATAACAAACTGATGGTGGTGTTTCTGAAATCACATCTTTATATATAAGTTGTGCTTGACACAACTCTGCCATTTTCAAAGATAATGCCCTATTCGTAATTGGGCTTAAATCTCGCTTCATTTCGGAAAAGTGTGCTTTATGCTCATCGCAGGTAGATAGGTAATGCAAAATTAATCCATTCCAACTACGCCCCAATATTTTAAACGTCTCTTCTAAATATGGACATACTTCCATAGCTATCACCTCGAATCTTTGAATTTGTGATAACATTTCACGCTCAGTTAAGCTTCTATTTGCTCAGTCCAAATATCGGCACCTAAATTTTTAAGTGTTTTGACAATATCTGTATATCCGCGGTAAATGTGAGTAACATTATAAATCGTTGTTACATCATTTGCAAATAAACCGGCCACAATAAGACATGCGCCTGCACGTAAATCACTAGCATAAACTTCTGCACCTGTTAATTGCGACGGTTTTATCGTTGCTGTACCTCGATCAGCTGTTATCAATCCATTCATTTTTTGTAATTCTTTTACATGTTTAAAACGTTCTGGGTATATTGTTTCCGTTACAAAACTTGGTCCGTTCGCTAAAAACAGAAGCGGTGTAATCGGTTGTTGTAAATCAGTGGCAAACCCTGGGTATACCAGCGTTTTAATGTCGACACTTTGGTAAGGTTGAGACGATTTTACAATGACATAATCATCTCCTGTTTCTATTTTAACACCTAATTCTTTTAACTTAACAGTTAAAGGCTCCATATGTTTTGGAATGATATTATCAATCATGACCTCTTCGCCACAAGCAGCAGCAATACACATATATGTACCGGCTTCGATTCGATCAGGGATGATAGAATGTCGACTTCCATGTAAATGCGGAACGCCTAAAATTTTAATGGTACTTGTACCAGCGCCTGAAATTTTAGCACCTAAACTGTTTAAGAAATTAGCCACATCAACGACTTCTGGTTCTTTTGCTGCATTTTCAATGATTGTTTGTCCTTCAGCACGTGTAGCAGCGAGCATGATATTAATTGTTGCGCCTACACTGACAATATCTAGATATATATTAGCACCTACAAGACGATCTGCTTCGATTTTCATAGACGTCAAGCTCGACTCATCAATTGTCGCACCCAATGCTTTAAAACCTTTAATATGTTGATCGATAGGTCTAGGCCCTAATGGACAGCCACCCGGTAAGCCAATGACACACTTTTTAAAGCGTCCTAACAAAGCGCCCATCATATAGTAGGAAGCGCGTAAAGATTCCACTTTGTTATTTGGCAAAGGTGCATTTTGAATTTGAGTAGGATCGACTGACAACGTTGTACCATTAAGTTCTGTTTTAATATTCAAATCTTCCAATAAACTCACTAAAGTTTCTACGTCAGAGATTTTTGGCAAACCTTCTAGTGTTACAGGTGCTTCAGCCATAATTGTTGCAGGAATAATCGCTACAGCGCTATTTTTTGCACCATTAATTTCTACACGCCCCTTTAAAGTTTGACCACCTCTTATTTTAATTACCTCTTGTGCCATGTCATTGAACTCCTTTTCCCTTACTCTATTTATCGATAAAAATTGCATCAAAAGCATTATAATGTAAATTTTTTCAATTTGCAAAATGAAGTATCAATTTTTCACCTTTTTTCGAACGCTGAAAAGAAAATTGATAAAATACAAACTAAAAAGACGAGGTTGGAGGATAAATCCCAAAATAAATAGCGCTAAGATGATATTTCATGAAAATCACCTTAGCGCTTCGATTTTATGATAAAACTTCGTATGGTACGACTTCGTATTTCGAGGGGCGGCCTCAGCCTTACCTCAAATAGTCACTCTAATTCTACTCATAAAAGGACATTTACAATGAATTACCCTTTAATGTTCTCTGCTTTGTTTGAAGTACCAAATTCTCTAATTTTACCAATAACTGTTTCTTTAATTGCTTCACGTGCAGGTCCTAAGTATTTACGTGGATCGTACACTTCTTTATCTTGATCTAATACTTCGCGAACACGTTTCGCTGAAGCAATTTGGTTTTCAGTATTCACATTAATTTTAGCTGTTCCAAATGAAATCGCCTTTTTAATATCATGTGTAGGAATACCCGTACCTCCATGTAAAACTAACGGTAAACCGGTAGATACACCAATTTCTTCCATTTCTTTAAAGCCTAAGTTAGGTTCACCTTTGTAAGGTCCGTGAACTGAGCCTAATGCAGGTGCTAATGCGTCAATACCAGTCGCTTTTACTAAGTTTTGACATTCGATCGGATCTGCATAAATCACGCCATCAGCTACAACGTCATCTTCTTGGCCACCTACAGTACCTAATTCAGCTTCAACAGAAACTCCACGTTCATGTGCATATTCAACTACTTTAGAAGTGATTGCTACGTTATCTTCATATGATTCATGAGAAGCATCAATCATAACTGAAGTAAAACCAGCATCAATGGCTTCTTTACATTTATCAAAACTTGAACCATGGTCTAAGTGAATAGCCACTGGAATTGTGATTTGGTAGTCATGTAATAGTCCCTCAACCATTTTGACAACTGTGTAAAAACCACCCATATATCTTGCTGCACCTTCTGAAACACCAAGAATAACAGGTGCATTTTCTTCTTGTGAAGCTTGTAAGATAGCTTGTGTAAATTCCAAGTTGTTAAGGTTATATTGCCCAACTGCATAACCATTTTCTTTTGCATCGATTAACATTTCTTTCATTGAAACTAAAGGCATGAAAGTTCCTCCTTGCGTGCAATTCGCACGTTTATTTATAACTACAGTATAGCAAAACCCAACCTTGAATGCATCGTCAAATCAGGTTAAATTTGTGAAAAATATCGTAATTTCAAATGTAAACGCATCCATTATCATCACTTGATTTGAGGTACCTCCCGACCATAAAAATTCAACATAAACATTCACCTCTTATACGCGGCAAAGATATTTGAACGACAACAACGGATTATTATAAAATGAAAAGGCAGATGAAAATATTATGAAATGGGCAAATGATTTTATTAAATGAAAATGTATAATAAAGATTTGCACTAAAATGCACACGCAAGATATATCCACTAAGGAGGACTATCATAATGTCAAAAATGCTGACAACACAATTAACTGGTGTTTTTAACCGTTTAGATGACCAAGCACTTGATATTCAAATGGCGGCTCAAAGTCTTATTCAAGCTATTGGCGGTGAAGGACATGTTTACATTAAGGGGTATGGCGATTTGAAATGTTTCGAGACATACATATTAAACAGTTTTGAAAAGTTACATTCAAGTTTACCATTAGAAGACGATGCCACTTTTGACCAGCTTGATTCAACAGATCGCGTCTTACTCTTTGGTGCAGAATATAGTGAAGAAATGGCAAGTGACTTAGCTCGATTATTGAAAAATGACCGCGACGTTGTTGTCATCACCAATAAACCTAAAAATCAAGATTTACCAGATCAAATGATGCACTTTATCAATCTTTCTACACCACGCCCGATCGTATATACGGAAGATTATGATAAAGTCGTAACACCTCACCTTATGGCACTTAACTATGTATATTATGAAATATATACACAAATGATTGAGATGATTCGTGATTTAGACTTAGCTTAAATAAAAATGAGATGACAGCGATTGAACAAAGTTGTATGATAATTCCTTTGTCAATAAACTGTGCATCTCATTTTTTAATGAAGTCGATTAATGTACGACTTCTTGACCACGCTTATTCCATGTAAATATAAAGCTAATCATCGCTAGAATACTGATGATTGTGAGTAAAATAAAGCCTGCGCTCCAACCAAGATGATCAACAACAGCCCCCATCACAATATTAGCCATTACCGCACCGCCTAAATAGCCAAATAAGCCTGTCAGACCTGCTGCAGTTCCAGCTGCTTTTTTCGGTACATAATCTAACGCTTGTAAACCAATTAACATGACAGGGCCGTATATAAGAAATCCAATCGTGACAAGTGCCAAGTTGTCAACAAGCGGATTCCCAGGTGGGTTTAACCAATATACAACCACAGCGATAGTGACACCAATCATAAAGATAAAACCTGCTGGACCTCGACGCCCTTTAAACACTTTATCTGAAAGCCATCCACAAATTAAAGTCCCCGGAATACCTGCCCATTCATA
Source organism: Staphylococcus coagulans (assembly GCF_022557135.1). Lineage (NCBI taxonomy): Bacteria > Bacillati > Bacillota > Bacilli > Caryophanales > Staphylococcaceae > Staphylococcus > Staphylococcus coagulans. The sequence goes on along the minus strand of NZ_CP092966.1, from coordinate 839,300 downwards.
TAAGAAATAAGCCCATCCTGACCCTTTCATATCGAAGTGCTTCACTTCACTTAAATATAAAGGCGCCCAGTCTAACACGCCATAACGGACAAAGTAGACAAAGATATTCGCAACTGCAATAATCCAAACCCACTTATTATTTAAGACATATTTAAACAAAATTTCTTTTGTCGTGAGTTCTGTTTCAAAAGTCTCTTTTTGATGTGTAGGATAGTCATCTCGATACGCTTCTATCGGTGGCAGACCTACAGATTGTGGTGTATCTCGAATAAGTAAATAAGCTATCAACGCAATGATAATGGCTAATATAGCTGGATAAATAAAGGCACCTTCAAAGCCTTTTAAATAACCAAAACTCAACGTTCCGGTTAAATATATACCCAGCAAGGCGATTGGCGCCATCAATCCACCACCCACATTGTGCGCGACATTCCATATGGCGGTCTTACTTCCCCTTTCGCTCACACTAAACCAGTGGACAAGCACACGTCCTGATGGTGGCCAACCCATACCTTGAAACCAACCATTTAAAAATAACATCAAAAACATCATAGTGACACTAGAGGTCAAAGCAGGAATAAAACCCATCAATAAGTTAACAATAGCAGTCAATAATAATCCTAATGTTAAAAATGTACGTGCGTTACTACGATCACTGACAGTTCCCATAACAAATTTACTAATCCCATATGCAATAGAGATAGCAGACAAAGCAAACCCTAACTCTGCTTTTGTAAACCCCATTTCAGATAAATAAGGCATCGCAATAGAAAAGTTTTTACGTAATAAATAATAGCCTGCATAACCGATAAATATCCCTAAAAAAACTTGCCGTCTCATTTTACGATATGTATCATCCTGCTGATCACTAGCAATCGGTTTGACGTGTGCAGGTGGCTTTAGAAATCGAAACATAACCGAACCCCCTTGATTTTATTAATATTTTGTTAATTTTATTAACAAACATAACTTTTGTCAAACCTATTTTTGCATGATGTGACAATATTGTAATCGCTTTCCATCCATGCGCTTTAACCCCTATAAAAAAAGTGTAGGACATTAAAATCA
>NZ_CP092966.1:815419-838132 GCF_022557135.1 Staphylococcus coagulans | reverse complement strand
TAAAATCAAATCGATTTCTGTCCCACACCTTTTACAAGTTCTATTCTAACGTATGGCTCATATTATCTATAAATCGCCAATGTTAACCACTATCAGCAGCCAATGCCTTTATTGCTCACGATTTTGTTGTTGAATTGCCGCCTCAATAAATGATTTGAAAATTGGTTGCGGACGATTAGGTCTTGATAAAAATTCTGGGTGGAATTGGCAAGCAATAAAAAATGGATGATTTTCAAGCTCTACCATTTCAACTAAACGACCATCTGGGCTTGTTCCAGAAAATATCATACCCGCTTCTTCAAGTTGTGCTCTAAATTCATTATTAAATTCATAGCGATGACGATGGCGTTCTTCTACGGATGTTTGTCCGTAAATCTCATTCGCTAATGACCCTTCTTTGATGCTACAAGGGTATAAACCTAAGCGCAATGTTCCGCCTAAATCCTCAATATCTTTTTGTTCAGGTAATAAGTCAATTACCGGATAAGGCGTATTCGGGTCAAGTTCTGTTGAATGCGCATCTTTTAAGCCGACAACATGACGTGCGTACTCAACTGTTGCGAGTTGCATCCCTAAACAAATGCCGAAGAATGGAATTTGTTGTTCGCGCGCGTATTTAATCGCTGAAATTTTACCTTCACTTGCACGGAAGCCAAAGCCACCTGGTACAAGAATACCGTCAACATCACTTAAGTAGTCAGCCGCATTTTCATCAGTGACTTCACTAGAGTCAATCCAGCGAATATCAATATCTTTCATAAACGGATAACCTGCATGTTTGAGAGATTCAACAACAGATAAATAAGCATCTTGTAATGCCACATATTTCCCTACTAAAGCAATTGTTACTTTTCCTTCTAAATGATTAACAACTTGAATGAGGTGATTCCATTCATCTAATTGTGTATCACGTTGCGCCTCTAATCCTAAACGTTCAATCACAAGATCATCCATATTTTGATGGCTTAACTGCAATGGAATTTCATAAAGGGATTCAGCATCTCGACATTCAATGACACTTTCTTTATCAATATCACAGAACAAAGCGATTTTATCTTTTAACTCTTGTCCCATTTCATACTCAGTACGTACAACAATAAGATCAGGTTGGATACCTAAACCACGTAATTCTTTAACACTATGTTGTGTCGGTTTCGTTTTCATCTCACCAGCCGCTTTAATGTATGGAAGTAATGTACAGTGTACATACATCACATTTTCGCGCCCTAAATCACTTTTGATTTGACGAATCGCCTCAATGAATGGCAGTGACTCAATGTCCCCTGTTGTCCCACCAATCTCTGTAATGACAACGTCTGCATTTGTACTTTCACCAGCAAGCAGCAAACGTGACTTAATTTCATTTGTAATATGCGGAATCACTTGCACGGTTCCACCAAGATAATCACCACGACGCTCTTTTTGTAAGACATGTGAATACACTTTTCCTGCTGTGACGTTAGAATATTGATTTAAATTAATATCAATAAAACGTTCATAATGGCCTAAATCTAAATCCGTTTCAGCCCCATCATCTGTTACGAATACTTCACCATGCTGATAAGGGCTCATCGTACCCGGATCCACGTTTAAATAAGGGTCAAATTTTTGTATCGTTACTTTTAATCCTCTATCTTTAAGTAATCGACCCAGTGAAGCTGCTGTAATCCCTTTACCTAACGAAGAAACTACACCGCCAGTCACAAATATAAATTTTGTCATTTTTTTATTTCCTCCTCATTGATCATCAGAAATGCTTTCCAAATATTAGGGGATGGATCTGAATATAAAATGTTTAGTTTGATTAAAAACATCTTAACCCTAATCATTCATATGAAATTAAAAAAAGTTCCCACTCACAATGGTATTATTGTAAGGGGAACCTCAACGTTTACTTATATTAAATGCCCAACTTAATACTTAAGTTTTAGACATTAACGTCTCATTTATTTATCTGTCCTAATTAAAGGAGCCCGAATAAAATTTTATCACTTTGACATAAAAAGTCAATCATCTTTCTTGCAAAAATGAGTGAATTAAAATTCTTCTTCGTCCTCTTCTTCTTCATCCTCATCATCGTATGTTTCATCGATTTCATCTTCGTCATCTTCAACAACTAAATCAGAGTCTTCAATCTCATCTTCTACACGTTCATCTTCAGGGTCAGCAAGACCTTCTTGATCATCAGTATGATTTGGAATATTAATATCACCTTCAGGATCGTCTTCACCCAATAATGTAAGGTTTTTATCTTCTTCATCATCTTCATCAAGAATATCGAATTTTTGAATTGTTGGCGCAATTTTTTCTTCAATGTCATCTACTGAATACCAGTCACGTAGGCCCCAAATATTATCACCGACGCTTAAAAAACGACCGTCTGTATTCAAATCAGTATAAAATTGAACGATACGATCTTCAATCTGATCGTCTTCGTAATGTCCGATACGTTTAAATTCATCAATAATATCATACAAATTCATTGTTTGATTTTGTTCACTCAAAAACGTATAGGCCATATCAATAAATGATTTTTCATCCACCATCTCTTGTGTATAATCTTGTAATTTCATCAGCATATCTTCCTTTCAAAGGTTCGCATTTCTAATTATTCAATGACTCAAACACTTTCTTTCATCTTTAAAGGAAATCGCGTATCGTTGCCGTTCTCCCTTTTAACTCCTTAGTGTCAAAACAGTTGCACATTCATTGCAACATTGGTGTTTTAACACTGACATTAACAAAAGTAAATTATAAATCACTCAACGTCATTTCGCAATATGTTCAATCATATTTTCCATGACTTCATTCTTATATCTTCTTTATTGTCATTTTACGCAACTAGAAAACAGTCATCATTAAGACTTGAAGTATGAATTTTCAACAGCGAATCGTATACTTTTAATTCATGAACATGGCGTTAATTCACAGCGCTTAAATATTAATAGTTAATATACTTTTCTAACGTAGTATAATCTTCTGTTGATAGCGTTTCAACAAAATTACTTTTCTCAAACAAAGTTTTTAATTGATGATTTGGACCAAATAATGTGATTTCGATAACCTTAATCTTTTGATTTTGTTTACGAACATATGTCGCTAATTGACGTAATGCACTTTGCGCAATACCTGTGTCTCGATATGCATCATTTACGTATAGTGCACGTATGATTAATCTTTGATCAAACTGTTCAATCGCAATAAAACCTACTTTTTGATGATCAAGAATAAGATCAACCACCTCGATTGTGCCTTCTTCAGATGATACGCTCTGTTTTAGATTTAACGATGATACATATTTAGAGTCTAAATCTAAATAGTACAGACGTTCTTTACCAATAGGTCCCTCTTCTTTCGTAGCCGTATGGATAAAACCTGCACGTTCATAAACATTCCAAGCCGCCTCATTCTCTGCATCAACCACTAAATATAAATGGTTGAAATCTGGAAAAATGGATTGGACATATTCTGGCAACGTCATCATCATTTTAGTACCATAACCATGGCCTTGATATGCTTCATTGATAGATAATGAACGCACATAAATGACTTCTTTAGGTGTATCGTAGCCTTCATGCTGATAACGTTGGTGTAATACAAAGAAACCAATCACTTCATTTTGATCATTTAAGACGATATTTGCTTCTCTATTTTTATCTTCTAATGCATCATCTAAAACTTCTTTGGGTAAAGAAGAATAGATTCGTTGACGTTCACTTAATTGAAAATGGTAGAGTGCATCTCGGTATTGCTCTTCATATAATTGTATAGTAATATCATCAAAGCGCTTACTTTTTTTGGTCATTTTTTACCATCCCTTTACATTTTCCTAATACTTATGTTGACACAATTAGTAACGTTCAAACAAGTTTTTAGAGAGAATGTGATTTAAAAATAACGAAAGCCAGTGTGTTACTTTGGATAGATTTACCGCTGTTGGAACGTTATTTCGTTTAAATGTTGATAGGGCATTAAAATGACAAGATTACAAGGATAACTGCTGTTTTATTGGGTTTAAATCTAACTTCTCTCAATAAAGATTTTCTATGTAAAAGGTGAAGCAATCTGTCAACGCTTGGTTTCACGTTCGCAAAATTTGAAAGGGGATATTATGGGAAATCATAAAAGTACTAAAGAAAAAAATCGGAATATTGTGTATATTGTTTCTTTCACAATTATTTTGATTCTCACATTACTTGCAGCCATCTTTCCAAAGATATTTGGTGCATATGCACAGCATACATATGATATATTGGCACTTAATTTTGGTTGGCTATTTCTAATTATCGTATTTGTTTTAGATGTGTTTTTAATCTTTTTAGCTATTTCAAGATATGGCCGATTTAAATTAGGTCGCGATGATGAAGAACCTGAATTTTCATTTATTTCATGGATTGGTATGTTGTTCTCAGCAGGTTTAGGTGTAGGTATCGTCTTTTGGGGTGTAGCAGAACCATTAACGCATTATTTGCACTCTCCATTTCCAAAAGCAGTTAAAGGTCAGACTGTTGAATCAGCTCGACTGGCCATGGGGTATACCTTCTTCCACTGGGGCATCTCACAATGGTCTATCTTTGCGATGAGCGGTTTAATTGTTGCTTATTTCCAATTTCGTAAAAGTCGAGATGGCTTAATTTCTACTGCAATGGAACCTGTTTTCGGTGAGACGTACCGACGCCCTTTCCGAAATATTATTGATATTTTAGCGATTATTGCGACCGTAATGGGGATTGCAACATCCATTGGACTGGGTATACTACAAATTGCAGGTGGCCTTAATCACGTTTTCAAAGTACCTAATACATCATTAACTTTAATTTTAATTACATTATTGATGTCGATTATTTTTCTTGGTTCAGCTTTGACAGGCATCAATCGTGGTGTGAAGTGGTTAAGTAATCTAAATATTATTGTTGGTGCAATCTTGCTCTTGTTTATTTTTATTTTTGGTGATTTACGCTTTATTGTCGAAACTTTTACGGTTTCAATTGGGGATTATATCTCTCACTTTGTGCAATATAGCTTAAGAATGGACCCGTATTCTGGGGATAATACTTGGATTCAGAAATGGACAGTTTTCTACTGGGCATGGGTTATATCTTGGTCTCCTTTTATTGGCGGCTTCGTCGCACGTGTATCAAGAGGACGTACAATTCGAGAATTTGTTATCGGTGTACTTATCATTCCACCTTGTATTTCATTCGCATGGATTTCAGGATTTGGAGGCACGGCAATTAACTGGGCACTCCACCACAATGATGGTATTGAAAAAATAGTAGATAAAGATTATACAGTCGCGTTATTTGAATTATTGAGTAAGTTTCCTTTACATGAGGTGACAAGCGCATTGGCTATCATTCTTATTTTTACATTTATTGTTACGAGTGCCGACTCGACAACACATATCGTATCAGGAATGGCAACAGGCGGTGTAGAAAATCCTAAACGTAAACATAAATTGGTCTGGGGCATTTTAATCGGTGCAATCTCTGTTTCTCTAACCGTTGCAGGCGGCTTAACAAGTCTACAAACTGCATCAGTTGTTACAGGATTACCTTTTTCGATTATTTTGTTTCTCATGATTTTTTCATTGATGAATGCATTACGTCGTGAACCAACTAAATATTTCAAAATGACACACATTGATGATGATAAAGATTTTTCAAGAACAATAGAAGATCGGGAACGCGATCATGAAATGTAATCAAAATTTACTTTAATGAAGCCAATTTCATTTGTGCATGCGACACTACCGGACGATGTTGGGAATATGCTCCCAACTTCGTCCTTTTTATTGCTTGCACTCTAATTTGTTTTAAAATTAAACTTTGAATTAACGCTTGTAATTTTGTCATTATCGTATAGTATATATTGGTGATAAACAATAATTCGAGGTGACAAATCATGCGTATTGGCATAGATGCTGGCGGTACTTTGATAAAAATTGCAATAGAAAATGAGGGCGAACGATCATTTAAGGTCTATCAGACAACAGAACTAGAAACCGTTGCTGAATGGTTGAATCAACAACCTTGCCAGGATATACATATTACAGGAGGAAACGCGAAAACATTAAGTGAGCGTTTAACATGTAATGCGCAAACATATATCGAATTTGACGCTGCGGCTCGAGGGGTTCAGATTTTCTTAGAAGAACAAGATATTCATATTGATCGATACATTTTCACAAATGTAGGGACTGGCACATCACTTCATTTAACAGATGGCTTAGAACAGGAACGCGTAGGTGGCATAGGTACAGGAGGTGGCATGATCCAAGGGTTGGGTTACCTCCTCACTGGTATTACTGAATATGCTACACTAACGAATCTCGCATTAAAAGGGAATCGTGACATTATCGACTTGAAAGTGAAGCATATTTATAAAAATGATACCCCTCCTATTTCTGGAGAACTCACTGCTGCTAATTTTGGTCATGTCTTATTAAATATCGATCAAAACTTCACAGATGCCGATAAACTTGCTTCCGTTATCGGTGTCGTTGGTGAAAGTATTACAACTGTAGCCATTCATGTCGCAAGAGAACATCAAGTGAAAGATGTGGTCTATATTGGTTCATCATTTCATGATAATCCACTCTTACAACAAGTGGTCACTGATTATACAGTATTGAGAGGTTTCAACCCTCACTATTTAAAAAATGGTGCCTTTTCTGGCGCATTAGGCACATTATACTTATCTCATTAATTCATTTAAAAAACGCAGATTAGAAAACCACCGTGATACATGGCTTCTAATCTGCGTTTGTTGATTAATAGGTCAAAAATGATAATGATCTATGCCTTTAAAAAGTTAATTCATTCGCAAGTTTCTGCGCCGAAACAATCGTACCTACTACTCCTGGTTTGACATCAATGGCTACATATCGATTATCATCACGTAGCTCATCTAACCATTCCGCAAAAACTTCTCCTTCTACATCAATCAATTCAAAGGTCTCAAAATCTTCTTCTGCGACTTTTTCCGCACGTTTATTTAAACTCCATACTGGCATAAAGTGCGATTGATCAAAATTATCGTTCTCATCGTATACAATCATAAATTGTTTGTTGTCTTTTTGACTTAAGCCGTACACCGTGTCACTTTTAGCAACATCTTGTACAAATTCACGGATACGAATGTTATCTAAATCAGTCATCAAGTCACTGACCACTTCGATAATTCGAATCTCATGGCCTTGCGCACGGTCTGTCACATTGACGAGTGCTTCATCTTCTTCATCAAACATATCATCAAGTTCATAAGTCGCAAACTGATCAATATCCATCGCTTTAATTTTGTCATAGACCACATCGGATGTTTCTAAGTAGGTTTTCGCTAAAGATTCACGTGTCCAAAAACAAAATAATGGCTTCCCATTATGACTATGCTTAATAATCTTTTTATCTTTAACAGCGATGAAAAACTGTTCATTGGTTAATATATCTTTATAAAAGCGTTCGTTTTTGTAAGACATGACTCTGCTCCTTTTTCTCAACTCAAAATGTAACTCGAATACAAGTCTCGCACTTCTATCCGGTCATCAAACTTGATTTGATTTCTCTATATAACCAATATATCATACATCAAAGTAGAATTGTTTATAGCCCAGCCATTTCTATAAATTGTTGCTCATATGCTTGAATGTCTGCTTCACTATCAGCATGCCAAATACATGCAAATCTTGAATTGACATGCTGATCTTCATACCAATCTCCATCGTAATAGGATAAAGGATATAAAACACCTTGCTCTACAAAGGAATAAATGGCATTAAAGAACCGTTCATTATCTCCATTTGCAAAGTAACTATAAAATTTGTGATGCTTTCCTGTTAATTGTGGTTCTAGTAAGAGCATACTTGTTGAACCATTTTGTCGGAAGTTTAAATCTATTGCATAGACATCGCCTTCAGCATCAACAAGAATATCGAATCCTGCAATACCGATAAATCCTTGAGAAACACCATTTTCCATTATTTTCCGGCCTGCTTCAATTACTTTTTCAGGTACCTCTAAAGCATTCACATTTCCATTGTAAAAACCATATTCATTTGTTAATTGTTTTGCTGCACCGACGTATATAATGCCCTCAACAGGATGCCAAGCGTACTGCACACAATAGTTATCCACAGCTTCAATACATTGCTCAATGATCAGCGTTTTCGTCGCTTCTTGTGCTTTTTCCACACGCGCAATCGCTTCGTTTAATTCTTGCTCGTTATAACATATCATCACACCATACCCTCCAGCAGTAGGCAAATCATCCCCAGGCTTTATTACAACTGGAAGTGACCAAGACTGAATGGCTGTCTTAAAATTTTCATATGTTACGATTTCGCGTTTGGGTAAAAACTGATTCTGAGTCCATTTTGGAATTAAGGACTTATTATTCAACTCAACAAATAACTTTTTATCCATAGCATAGTGTGCTGCATCAACAATCGAGTCGTCATGAACATATTGAAAATAAATCTGACGTTCTTCGATAGTTGCCAAACGTTTAAGTGCACCTTCATAACTCTCTTGGTCTCTAAATGTGATGACATTGTCCGGTATGGATCGTCCAATCATTTGAAAAAGCTGTGTTAATTTATGCGTGACACTAGCCTCATGAACGATGACTGGTAAATTGGCAATCAACAACTCTCTCCCAGTTAAAAAGTTGGATTGATGTTCATCTGGTTCTAACCAAGGATTGGAAACATAAGAAGGTCTAGAAGTATAGACCACATTTGTTTCATAGATATCACCCATTGTTAAGCGGGGTGCGTGTTTATTTTGTACCGTCATTTATAACTTCTCCCTTTTAATTTGATGCTCCTTTTGAATTGTATCTAAGAGATTTCTATCTTGAATTAATGTAGCCCCCATTAATGCAATGATCTTTGCACCTCTAATCAGCGCCTTATCTCCCATTGGACTTGCAGCAGCTTCTCTAAATCGATGGGTATGCCCCACCAAGCTTCTTGGTCCAATTTTGACATGTGGGTGTATCGTTGGTACAACATGGCTGACATTCCCCGTGTCTGTTGAACCATACCCAAAATCATCATGACTTACCTCTTCCCCTAGTTCTGTTGCATATTGTTCAAATAACAGATCGAGTTTTGGTGATTTCACAAACTCATTGACGCCATTTTGAATAGGCTCAAACTCGAAATCACAACCCGTTTGTATCGCTGCCCCTTTTGCAATATCATGAACACGTCCAGTTAGCACATCCAGTTCCTTTCGTGTGGTCGCACGCGTATAAAAACGTGCATGTGTGAAATCTGGAATAATATTCGCGGCCTTGCCACCATCTAATATTACACCATGGACGCGTTCAGTCTTTTTAATATGTTGACGAATTTGAGCGACACCATTAAAAAAACTAATCATTGCATCTAAAGCATTTCGTGCCTCATAAGCATTCTCTGAAGCATGCGCACTTTTACCATAAAATTTAATATCTAGTACATCTACCGCAAGGGTGTGATTGGTTGGGTATGTTTCATTGCCTGGATGTACCATTAACGCAACATCTACATCGTCAAATATGCCTTCTTTAACATAACTCGCTTTGGCACTTCCATTTTCACCACCTTCTTCAGCTGGACAACCGAAGATGACGACTTTCCCTCCAATTTCATCGACGACCTGCTTGAGTGCTGTACCTGCTAAGACACTCGTTGTACCGATAATATTATGGCCACAGGCATGACCTAATCCCGGAAGTGCATCATATTCAGCAAGATAGCTGATTGTAGGCCCTTCTTTTGAGGATTCATATGTCGCTATAAATCCTGTTGAATGACCAGCGATGTCGCGTTCGACTTCGAAACCGCACTCAATTAAATGATCAATGAGCAATCTCGAAGCGAATAACTCTTCATTTCCAATCTCAGGTCTTTCATGAATTTGATGACTCATATCAATGTATTTCAATCTGTTGTTATCTATATAATCTAAAATCCGTTGTCTCACTGACACCAAATTAAAACTCCTTCCAAAACAAAAAAAGTTATCATCCTATACTATCAACACATATGTTTTCAAGTGTGGTTGATGTACGCCGGTGATAACATCTTTGTCGTTTTTATCTTTCAGTCCATTATAGGCTGTTGGATTTAGCACCTTTATCGCTTTACGATGAGGTTGCAGGGCTTCGTAGGGCCAATTCCCTCCACCACTCTTGATAAATATTTATTAAATTTGTACTTATTTTATCGGATTTAGGACAATTTGTCATGTGTTTTTTACAGATAAATCAAAAATTTCTATCTTATTTTTTGTATAACTGAGTAATCAGCTCAGTTTTTTACTTTCAATCATACTAAATTGTGTTAAAATGAAATTACACATGAAGGAGGTTTGTACAAATGCCAAAAATGAACGTTGAAAGTTTTAACTTGGATCACACTAAAGTGGTTGCGCCTTATATTCGCTTGGCTGGTAAAATGAAAGGGATTAACGGAGATGAAATTTATAAATATGACATTCGTTTTAAGCAGCCGAATAAAGCGCACATGGACATGCCTGGATTGCATTCTCTAGAGCATTTGATGGCCGAGAATATTAGAAACCATACAGATAAAGTGGTTGATTTAAGTCCTATGGGTTGCCAAACTGGTTTTTATGTTTCTTTTATCAATCATGATGATTATGACGATGTATTAAATATTATTGAAAAAACAATACAAGATGTACTTGATGCGAAAGAAGTTCCTGCTTGCAATGAATTACAATGTGGCTGGGCTGCTTCACATTCTTTAGAGGGCGCTCAAGCAATTGCACAATCATTTTTAGATAAACGTGAACAATGGCATGATGTTTTTGGAACAGGTGCACACGTTTAAATATAATGTAAACTTTTAAAATAGGATGACGATGTAAAAATAATGATAAGTCACTTTGACTGAACAAAAGGCATTTCAAATTGTGTGTGATTCACAACTTGAAATGCCTTTTTAAAGTTTACAATTATAATTTTTTAATGAGATACATGAAAATGAATTGAAGCGGTAGTCTACCATATCTTGCCGTATCTGATAATTCTCTATTACCAAGTGGCAATCGACGCCGTGCCATATAAATATTTGCTGGAAAAACTGATAATAAGAAAAAGTTAATCCAACGTTTTAATGCGTCAGATGGACGCGCCAAAAGTAGCTTTATACCTATCCATATTTCGCATACGCCTGTGACTAGTACAGCAGCCTTTCTGAATGGTAAATAATGAGGTACGATATTTCTGAATCGACGCTCTCTCGTAAAATGTAAAACGCCAATAATCAAAAATCCAATACCTATTAATATGCGACCTACTTTTTTCATCTCAACACCCTTTATTCAGTAATGATTGTATGGATTAATTTCGGCTGTGATGCTTGCTCTAAGATTGTAATATTATCATACAATTTTTCTTTTACTGCTTCAACATCTTGTGTATTCGCATGAATCGTTAATAGAGATTCTCCTTCTTCAACATAATCACCTATTTTTTTATTCAAAACGAGACCTACAGCAAGATCAATCTCATCCTCTTTCGTTTGGCGTCCTGCCCCTAACATCATGGATGCGATACCGATTTCATTTGCAATCATTTCTGCAACAACACCAGCTTGTTTCGCAGGTAATTCGAATTGATATTGTGCTGTTGGCAATTGTGATGGATCATCAACGATACTTGCATCGCCACCTTGATTACTTAAAAACGTTTTGAATTTCTCTAACGCTTTACCGTTTTCAATGACTTCTTTTAACATTTCACGTGCTTCTTCTAAATTGTTCGCTTTTTGAGCTAATACGACCATTTGTGAACCGAGTGTCAAAACAAGTTCAGTTAAATCTTCTGGCCCTTCACCTTTTAACGTATCAATCGCTTCTTTTAATTCTAAAGCATTCCCGATTGCAAAACCTAGAGGTTGACTCATATCAGAAATGATTGCCATTGTTTGGCGTCCCACCTGATTTCCAATTTTAACCATCGCATGTGCTAAAGCTTCTGCATCTTCCACTGTTTTCATAAAGGCACCATTACCTGTTTTAACATCAAGTACAATCGCATCCGCACCCGCAGCAATCTTCTTACTCATAATTGAAGATGCAATTAAAGGAATTGAGTTCACTGTACCTGTAACGTCACGTAAAGCATAGATTTTTTTATCAGCTGGTGTCAGATTACCTGTTTGACCTATTACAGCGACATGATCTTCATTCACGAGTCGTACAAATTCTTCTTCCGATATTTCAACATGGAATCCTTTAACCGATTCTAATTTATCTATCGTACCGCCTGTATGACCTAAACCACGTCCACTCATCTTAGCTACAGGGACATCTAACGCAGCAACTAACGGTGCCAATACAAGTGTCGTTGTATCACCTACCCCTCCAGTTGAATGCTTGTCCACTTTGACTCCTTTTATATTTGAAAGATCAATTTGATCTCCAGATGCGACCATTGCCATCGTTAAATCCGCACGCTCTTCATCCGTCATATCTTGAAAGAAAATCGCCATCGCTAAACTCGACATTTGATAATCAGGAATCTCCCCATTTGTGTAACCGTTTACAAAAAATTGTATTTCTTCCTTTGTAAGCACATGTCCATCGCGTTTCTTTGCAATAATATCTACCATTCTCATGGTCATTCCTCATTTCTATATGGATTTTTATTTTTTACAATATGTTTGAATTCACCTTTATTATAAACCAAAATCTATCTATTGGTAAAACCAAATCATTATAGAGATACGGACTTAAATAGACTTATCAAAGAAGCGACAACATGCGGTCCAATCGTTGATGTACCTATTACACTTCTCTTTGTTAATATGTTTTATCGACTTTTCATTATAGTTCTGTTATCTTTAAAATGATATAAGATATTAAGGAGATGTTTTAAATGACACAACAAGGCACACCACACATTCAACCTAATGGTACTAAAATTGCAAAAACTGTACTTATGCCTGGTGATCCATTACGTGCTAAATTCATTGCAGAAAACTACTTAGAAAATGTTGAACAATTCAATGAAGTACGTAATATGTTTGGCTATACAGGTACATATAAAGGAAAAGAAATTTCTGTAATGGGCTCAGGAATGGGTATCCCAAGTATCGGTATTTATTCTTATGAACTTTACAATTTCTTCGATGTAGACACGATTATTCGTATTGGTTCTTGTGGTGCAATGCAAGAAGATATTCACTTGTACGACATCATTATTGCACAAGGTGCTTCAACAAACTCTAATTATGTTGATCAGTTCCAAATTCCAGGACATTTTGCACCGTTAGCTGATTTTGATCTCGTTGTGAAAGCTAAAGAAAAAGCAGATGCTCTTGGTGCGCGTGCACACGTAGGTAATATCCTTTCATCTGATACATTTTATAACGCAAATCCAGATTTCAATCAAAAATGGATTGAAATGGGTATTCTCGGTGTAGAAATGGAATCAGCAGGTCTCTATTTAAATGCAACAAAAGCGGGTAAAAAAGCTCTGGGTGTATTTACAGTGAGTGACCATTTATTACGTGATGAAGCAACAACTGCCGAAGAGCGTCAAAATTCATTTACACAAATGATGGAAGTTGCTTTAGAAATCGCTGAATAATTTGATTTAATAAATGAGAAGTTGGGGCAGAAAAATTTGAAGACCTTGCCTTCGTGAACTGCTTGCTTAGGTGCTGAAGTCTCAACTCAATTTGGCTTAATTAAAGCAAAAACACAATAATAAAGCACTTCAAAAATCGTTTAACTGATTTTTGAGGTGCTTTATTTGTATACTGAAACTCAATTGTCCCAGTCTGTTTATTTAATATCATCTCAATCAACGAGACCATTTTATTTGTTTTTAGCTATAAAAAAAGATTGCTCATATTCATTTGCTTTTGCCCAGTGTGTTTTCCACATTTTATCACGGTTGTTCGCAAACAATTGATAACCTAAATTGCGTAAAGGTTTGGGGACAAGCCATAATAGAATAGCTAACCACTTATAACGATCGAGTGTATAGATGAGTTTGGCTATTGCTGTCGATTGAAATGTCAAATCATCGCCCTCTTGCAAAACAACGCTGTTATACTCAAGCACTTCAGGACGTGATTTTTGTAATGCTTCTCCTGCTTTACTTTTTAGTGGAACGAACTGATAATTTCTAGGCAAACCATTTCGAATGAGCCAAATTGCATAATTGTAACAATAAACACAATGATCATCGTAATAAATAATTGGCATATAATCACCTCTTGTCTTAAATATACCCACTTTTATATTTTCATATCAAATAATAAAAAAGGCTCATATTCAAAGTTTTAAATACATTTCCATTCGAATCAGAAAAAAGGTGATATCATTGACCCTATTGTCAAATTCAATCACCTTTTATCTCTACAATATTAAACATAGATGCACCATAACATAAAGCGATGCACTGTTATGCATTTATTGTTTAACTTGAATAATACGTGCATACTTCAAAAATTGAGAAGTATATGTATTTTTTACTTCTTGCGGTGTCATATAAGTCACCCCAATGATATGCCAATTCGGATTAAAACGATAGAATGACGTATTTTCAGTACTCCATTTAACCATATTACCATTCTTATTATAGCGTGGAAGCGTGACTTCATGACCTTCTAACACGTTAATATAGGTTTGGAAAATGTCAGCGTCAATACGTTCAAATTGGTCAATTACTAAAAATTGACGATCCGTCTTAGGCATCAATTCTGTAATAAACCCTTCTCTATAATATAATGCGCCCGCTTCATTTGGTAAGTAGCGCCCATACAACATTTCTTCAGAGAAATCAGGGTGGCCAACTGTGATGACTGATGTCGCATTGGCTTTCTCAACGAGTAATTTCGCAGCATTCAACCCTTCTTCCTTTTGTTCTGCAAGTAATAAAATAAATGGCTTTAATTCTTGATTTTCAGTATCTTGATGCCCAGAAACCGCTTCAAATTGCCCTTTTAAGCCATCATTTTCACTCATTTCCATAATGGCATTAAACTGTGTCGGCGTTAAACTCGCAATCGCTTGCTTAGAATTTTCTTGTAAAAAGTACAAGTTCTTAAGTTTTTGGTGTTTATTTAACGTCATCAAACTAACTGGATTGATATCTTCAATATATCGAATTTCAATCGCTGTACTATTCGTCCGACCTTGCTCTGGTGGGCGTGTATGAATATGGTGTGCCACTTCAGCACGTCCAATGACAGATTGGTTAGAATTGCGATTATAAATGATGATTTGGTCGCCTATTTCTAATTGCGTATAATGATGATAACCATTTCTTTTTATACCGTTACGTGTATGCGTATAAATTGTGTAGGTTTCATCTGGCTCAAACGCCTCTGTTTCAGACATAAAGAAAAATCTAGGAATAGAAATCTCGCCAGTCCCTAGTCCTTTGATTAATTCGAATTCATCGTATGAAATCTTATTAAAAAGAATTTCTTTCATATTATTCATTCGAAATTCTAATGATTCACTTCTTTTAAGATAATCTGATGTGAGTCGCTTGAAAGGTTCGTTAAATTTGAACTCTACATGTGTTTTGTTTTGTGCACCTGTCTTAACCCGAGTAATTTCACCCCATCCAAGTAATCCTGCATCTGTTTGTACTTGGTAAAAAATCACACGGTCACCGACTTGTGCTTGTTTGAACGCACGAAACCCTTGTGTTGGATTAAATTGTGCCCCTGACTCAAATACTGTTTTTTGTCCAACTAATGGCTCATTATGATTCCATCTATTGTATCCGCAATTCAGCCAAAAATAATTAATCTCTGCAGCCATAGTATCATTGTATCTCCTTTTAAAAAAATTATATCTTATCCTTTAATCCAGCAATGTTTTGTATTTATTATATTACTTTTCATTGAGTGTTCATCCATTGCATTAGACCGACTGCAACTGGAAGTAAATTAATGAGTACCCCGCCAACCTTTAACATTGGACTGATTGCACGATTAGGCAAAGTCCAAAGTGTGGCGATGATACCGATTATTCCGATTAACACTGGAAATACAATGGAAGGAAAGATAGGCACTTGAAAAAATATAGTCGCTCCAGATAAAATACCGCAAACTAAAGCGATATATAAACCCCATTTCATGTCATTCTCCTCTTCTTATACATAACTAATAATTAGTGAAAATTCACCTTCAAACACGTTATCCAAATCTTCTGCAGTCAATATAAAATGGTTCCCCTTTTTTATATCGTAAATTTCACCATCTGTAATGAGCTGCCCTTGTCCTTCCAGTACAGAGACCAAAACAAATTCTCTCGGCTTCATATAGTTCAATGTGCCTTGTATTTGCCAATGTGTCACAGTAAAAAATGAATTTTGCACAAACGTTGTGCACTTATGATTTTCAATCACTTCAGTTTGTGGTATTACATTAGGACTTTCTTCACTAATTTGAATGACATCTTTACTTTTTTCAAGATGTAAAGGTCTTTTATTACCGTTTTTATCTTGTCTGTCATAATCATAGATTCGATAAGTCGTATCAGAAGACTGTTGTGTTTCTAAAATCATAATACCTGCACCTATGCCATGGACAGTACCAGCCGGCACAAAGAAAAAGTCACCTTTGTGGACAGGAACTCGTCTGAACAAATGTTCAAAATCATGTTGATTTATCATTTCATTGAGTTCTTCATGAGATTGCGCATTTGTACCATATATAATTTCTGCGCCTGGTTTTGCATCTAATATATACCAGCATTCTGTTTTGCCGTATTCTCCGTTTTCATGCTCATAAGCATACGTATCATCAGGATGAACTTGAACTGATAATTTCTGTTCAGCATCCAAAATCTTAGTTAATAGCGGAAACTTTTTTGTAGGAAATTCCCCAAACAGTTTAGGTTGATTTTCCCATACTTCATCTAATGTTTGTCCTTTAAATGGACCGTTTAATATCCGATTCGCACCATGTGGATGAGCTGAGATTCCCCATACCTCACCAGTATGGTCACTCGGTAAATCATAACCAAATTGTGCGAGATTTGTTCCACCCCAAATTCTTTCCTGAAAAACAGGTTCAAGTAATAATGGCACTGGGAACCACCTCTCAATCTTTCATATTATGCTCTTTTTATATGTATGTTAGATTTCCTCTGTACCATCGTAACTCAGTGAAATGGCACAATAATCTTACATAATTGTATCATATCTCCTATAAATGTGCTTTAGTAATTAGAAAATCAAACCATCTCACTTCATGGATACCTGAGCCACTTTGCATCTTTTAAACTGCTATAATGACCTAATTTGTTTCTACTATATAATTTTCAACTAATGTTTGACGGATTTCGACTAAGTGATGGGTCATTAATTTAGCCGCCTTTTTTTCTTGTCGCTTTTTGATTGCTTCTAAGATGACACTATGTTCTTCCAATAATTTCTCCATCGTTTTTTGGCGGCTATAAATATAAATATGACGTGTGCCTTTCATCGTCTGCTGAATGAGATCCGATATATTATTTAGCAACTCATACAACAATGCATTATGAGAGGCTTTAGCAATAGCAAGATGAAATTTTAAATCAGCTTCCTCACCTGATTGATGACATTGTATCGCATTGACCATTTCTTCTAATGCAGCTTCCATTGCTTGTATATCTTCATCTGTGTGCCGTAATGCGGCATATTGTGCTGTCGCAACTTCTACCGATTCACGCAATTCTAATATGTCGCGTACGCGCGCTTTTGTAAGTGTATGGGAAAGAAAATCAAATAACTGTGGCTGTTTTTGTTTTACGAACGTCCCATAACCATGCTTAATATCTACGAGTCCTATCATTCTGAGTGCATTCAGTGCCTCACGCATCGAAGCGTTACTCACACCATAGGCTTCAGCAAGCTTTTGTATTGAAGGCAATCGTTGCCCAACTTCTAAAGTTCCTTCTTCAATTTGCTGAATCAATACATCTGCAATTTGCTCATATTTCTTTTGATTCGTGATTTTCATAGCTTTTCCCCTCGCCCTCATCTCATATCTTATCAAACTTTAGCTGTCATCTCTGTATTAAAAACAACTATTTTTATGTTAATTTTTATTTACTGATAAAATCGTTTAAATTAAGACCATTTTTATTTTCAAATAAGAAAGATTTTGATAATGTGGATTATATGTGAAAGGAGTGCTCACTATTGGTAAAATTCACAAAGCTGTTTTGGCATAATACAAAAAATCAAAAACTAAAACTATTTGCCACATCATTTATTGGTTTTGCAATATTGTTATTGTTGGCTATTCTCGTAATGTCACCGTTTAATTTATTACTTCAAGCTTGGCAGATATCTATTTTAACGGGTCAACAAAGTATGACAAAATTAATTTTCATGATGATTGGTGCCATCATTCTGACAATCTGTATTTTCTCGATGGTACTCTTCCCAATCTATACAGGACTTGTACGTGTCATACGCCACTCTGTTTTAGATTCAGCGCAAATGCAATGGAAAGATTTAGTGCGCTCATTTAAAAAAGGCATTTGGGGTAAAAGTGTGATTCTAGGTCTAATGAGTATTTTATTCATTATACTGACAGTGGTCATCTATGGTCTCGTTAATGCAGGTGTTTCATATCTTGTACAACAACTCTTTAATGCCATTAGTGCTAATGACATCAGTCAAGGCTGGTTACAATTCATCATTAGTATCTTAATTGTATTATCTTCATTTATTTTAAGTATCTTCGTTTGGTTCACGGTGGTATACGTTACAAACCTTGCTACATCCTTAACTGAAGATGCTTCAAGAAGTGTTAAAGTACATCTAAAAGAAGCATGGTACGGTATTAAAAATGGTCATAAAACATTTTTACGTTTCTTCATTGGCATTTTATTACTTAATTTGATATTTATTATTATTAATCAACCTATTAATTACTTGATTCAACAAAATCTCGCACATATTTCACAAGATATCGCTTATTATTTAATGATTATATTCAATATTATCTTTTTAATTATTCGATATCTCATTTACTTACTCATTATCGGTACAATTATTCAATATTTTGTACGTAGAGGACAAAAAGAAGTGAAATAAGCTAAAAGCCAGTCTGTTAGGAAAATCTTCCACCTCAGACTGGCTTTTATTTATTTTAATAGTTGTGTTTCTAAAAATTGCGCCGCGCCATCATGATTATGGTCGAACTCAGTTTCATATTGCGTCAATGCTTTAATCTCCGTGCTGGCATTTTTCATCGCAACCGTTACACCACCAACTTTAAACATCGCACGATCATTATCACTATCTCCAATAACAAGTGTTTCAGAAAGTTGAATATTAAAATGACGACACATCTCTTCTATTCCTGTCCCTTTATTAATATGGTATGCCATTGTTTCTACATTGTTAGGTGTTGAATTAGAAACTTCAATGTTTAATTTTGACTGCTGTGCGACCATTTTTTCTCTAAAACTTTTAATTTTGTTTAGATCAGAATGAAATAAATATATTTTTGAAAAACCAAGTTGCGTCGGTATCGTATCACGCCAAGTTAACTTCTCTCTTATTGCTTCGTGTCTTGATAACCATTCACTTTCATTTACAGTGGCAGGCTTGTCACCTTTAACTAAGCTTAACATCCAACTTTGATCTTCATTCAGGGCAAATCGCGGCTCATCAAATGGAAAGACCTCATAATAGATTCCATCTTGTTGCGCTTCCGTCACAATTTGACGTACCGCTTCAAGACTAAGATCGTGTTCAAATAATACGTGTTCATCAATATGTCCTAATGTTCCATTAGATGAGATGATACCATCAAACTGAAGATTTTCTGGTATAAGTAAATGAATCTCTTCGTAAGCTCGTCCTGTCGCTAAAAACACCTTATATCCTTCAGTTCTAAGACGACCAATGACTGAAGCTGTCTTTTCAGACGCTCTGTTATTTTGATGAAGAATTGTACCATCCATATCTAAAAATATCGCTTTTATATTTTGCATGATCGCATTTCCTTTCATTCATTGATTATTCCTTTATTGTGTCATCAAATGAACACTTACGCAACACGATACACACTTATTTTCTTACAAACTGTAACCTTTTATGACAAAATGAAGTTAAACTAAAAAATGCGTAAGATACGAAGCCTATTTGCTTGTACCTTACGCTATTTATGAACAAACTGAGAATATTACTCCACAGTCACAGATTTCGCTAAATTACGTGGTTTATCAACATCTAAATCACGATGTAATGCAGCGTAATAAGAAATCAATTGTAGAGAAACAACTGAAACGAGTGGTGTTAACAACTCGTGGACATGAGGAATCACATATGTGTCTCCGTCTTTTTCAAGTCCTTCCATAGAAATAATACATGGATGTGCACCACGAGCGACAACTTCTTTCACGTTACCACGGATTGAGAGATTTACACCTTCTTGTGTAGCAAGTGCAAAGACTGGTGTACCGTCTTCGATGAGTGCAATTGTACCATGTTTCAACTCTCCACCTGCAAAACCTTCTGCTTGAATATATGAGATTTCTTTTAGTTTTAAAGCACCTTCTAAACTTACATTGTAATCAATTGTACGTCCAATAAAGAATGCATTACGTGTTGTTTCTAAGAAATCTTTTGCAATTTGTTCCATTTGTGGCGCATCATCGACCACTGTTTCGATTGCAGTAGTGACTTTCGCTAATTCACGCAATAAATCGATATTCGGATCGATGCCGCGTGCTTGTGCAACGACGTGTGACATAATTGATAAAACTGCAATTTGTGCTGTATATGCTTTAGTAGAAGCAACGGCAATCTCAGGCCCCGCATGAAGTAATAATGTATGATCTGCTTCACGAGAAAGTGTGGAGCCAGCTACGTTTGTTATTGTTAATGAACGATGACCAAGTTTTGTTGTTTCAACTAATACAGCACGACTATCAGCTGTTTCACCTGATTGAGATATATAAATAAATAATGGATTTTCTGACAATAATGGAATATTGTAAACAAATTCTGAAGCAACATGAACTTCAGTAGGAATACCTGCCCATTTTTCAATAAATACTTTACCTACTAATCCTGCATGATAACTTGTACCTGCAGCAATGATATAAATACGATCTGCTGCTTTAACATCTTCAACGATTTCAGGATCAATGTTTAAATTACCTTGTTCGTCTTGATATTCTTGGATAATACGACGCATAACTGCAGGTTGCTCATGAATTTCTTTCAACATGTAGTGGTCGTATACACCTTTCTCAGCATCAGAGGCATCAATTTCAGCAATGTAACTTTCACGATCGATAACTTGACCCTCTAAATTTTTAATGACAACTTCTTCACGTTTAACGATTACAATCTCTTGGTCTTTTAATTCTTTGTATTCACTTGTTACTTGAATCATTGCAAGTGAATCAGATGCTATCACGTTAAAGTCTTCGCCAATTCCAACAAGTAACGGTGATTTGTTTTTAGCAACATAGATTGTCTCACCATCTTCAGAATCTAATAAACCTAGTGCATATGAACCGTGTAATAGAGAAACCACTTTTGTAAATGCGTCTTCAGTAGATAAACCTGTTTCAGCAAAATGTTCAATCAATTGAACAATAACTTCAGTATCTGTTTCTGAAACAAATTGAACATTAGGAATATATTCTTCTCTAAGTTCTTCATAATTTTCAATCACACCATTGTGTACGAGTGTGTATCTACCACTTGTAGATTGATGTGGGTGAGAATTTTCATAACTTGGCACCCCATGTGTTGCCCATCTTGTATGACCAATTCCCGTAGATCCATCATGATCATTGTCTGCTTCTTTACGTAACTCAGCAATTCGGCCTTGTGCTTTTGTTACAGTGACTTCGTTTTCATCACGAATTGCAATACCTGCTGAGTCATATCCACGGTATTCGAGTTTCTCTAACCCTTTTAATAAAATTTCTTTCGCATTTTGATAGCCAATATAGCCAACAATTCCACACATAAATAAATTCCTCCACACTGAAATAACGGTGCTGCGCATCATTTTTTACACTTTTTGCATTCTGCTATAATGCAACAAAATGTGAACAAATGACTCCAGCATCGCATTCTATTTTATTGAATTGGTTTAGCGATCTTACTAACTTTGTCCAATAGGTTACCCTAATGATTTAATTAATAAGCTAACGAATGAGCCACATCCGGGATAGCATCCGCCGATCATATTCGATCACTATCCTCCTCGTCCACAAATCTCCAGCATGTATCTATGAGATGCTCTGCTTTAGCATATCGGTCGACAATACATGCTTTCAATTTGCGCTGGCGCTTTATAAACTGTTTCAACCTCTACCCTCCTTCTTGCAATATAGTCTATTGTACAATGAGTGAAACTTTTATTGCAAATAAAAGTATAAATGCTATAAAAGCAATAATGCCTAAGTTTTATCTATGTTTTTAACGTTTATCACTAAAATATTTATAAGTTATTTTAATTATAATCTTTTGTATTGCTATATTAAAATAACAATCCTTTTTTAGACTCAATATCCAAAATTTAAAGTATTCATCATCTAAAATGTCGTTAATTTTCACTTAAATCGGCCAGTCTCTCGATGGTATTTTGTGTATAGTTTGATGATGTAATTGCAAAAATCGAGTAGGAGAATAGCCATTAATTGACTATTCGTCCTCTCACACCACCGAGCGTACGGTTCCGTACTCGGCGCTTCAATATCTTGCGTAAGC
>NZ_CP092966.1:810427-815319 GCF_022557135.1 Staphylococcus coagulans | reverse complement strand
CTACAAAAAATGGGTAGAGATTTTCTCATCTCTACCCATAATATCCTATCAGTATATTTGTGACCCGCGCTGATTGGGACGAATATACTCATGAGATTCATGCTTTTTAATTCACAGTGCTGTTACGATAATCCCATTTTCTCTTCTACAACATCAGCGATGCGTTGTGCATAGTTATACGCATCTTCATCTGTTTTAGCCTCGACCATCACACGCACAAGCGATTCAGTACCTGACGGACGAACCAATATACGGCCTTCACCGTTCATTTCAGTTTTAACTTGTTCAATAATGGCTTTAACATCTTCATTTTGTTCAACAGCGTGTTTATCTGTCACACGAACATTCACGAGGCGTTGCGGATATTTTGTCATTTGATTTGCAAGTTGACTCAACTTTTTACCAGAACGTTTAACAACTGCAGCAAGTTGAACACCTGTTAAGAGTCCGTCACCTGTTGTATTGTAGTCCATTAAAACGATATGACCTGATTGTTCTCCACCTAAATTGTAGTGACCACGACGCATTTCTTCGACAACGTAGCGATCGCCTACTTTTGTTTTATTGGATTGGATACCTTCTGCTTCTAATGCTTTATAAAAGCCTAAATTACTCATCACAGTAGAAACAATCATATTCTCATTTAATTCTTGGTTTTTAGACATTTCTTGTCCAAGAATAAACATAATTTGGTCACCATCCACGACTTGTCCTTGTTCGTCAACTGCAATTAAACGGTCACCATCACCATCAAATGCAAGTCCAAAGTCACTGCCTGTTTCAACAACGGTTTTAGCCAATGTTTCAGGATGTGTTGAACCTACTTGATCGTTAATATTATAACCATCAGGGTTACAGCCAATTGTCACGGTGTCCGCTTCGAGATCACCAAAAAGGAATGGCGCCAATCCAGCAGTTGATCCGTGTGCACCGTCTAATACAATTTTAAGACCTTCTAAATTAACTTCGACAGTTGATTTTAAATAACTTAAATATTTTTGTGCACCTTCAAAGTAGTCGGATGTATGAACAATCGCCGTGCCTGTTGGACGTGGTAAATCAGGGTTAGATTCATCTAACAATGCTTCAATTTCAAGTTCTTGTTCATCAGAAAGTTTGAATCCATCTGAACCAAAAAACTTAATACCGTTATCTTCTACAGGATTATGTGAGGCAGAAATCATCACACCTAATTCTGCGCCCATATCTCTCGTTAAATATGCGACACCTGGTGTGGAAATCACACCTAAGCGCATCACCTCTGCACCGATAGAAACTAAGCCGGCGATTAACGCATGCTCTAACATTTCTCCAGATACACGCGTATCTTTTCCAACAAGTACGCGTGGATGCTCCGTGTGCTCATTGTGCGCTAAAACATAGCCACCATAACGTCCTAATTTAAATGCCAATTCTGGTGTTAATTCTTGGTTTGCTATTCCCCTTACACCATCAGTGCCAAAGTATTTACCCATAAATCATATCTCCTTTTACTCTCATTCATCACTGTACTTTAATTTTTGCTTTAACCTTATCTGGTTCTAGCTTTGTCACATTTTCAGGTAGTGTTAATTTAACTTCTTTTTCTGTGTCACTTGTAATGCCATTGACATCAATTTCACCAGAAACTTCAGATATATCTTGTAAAGCTTCTCGATTACCAAAAATCTCAATTTCTTTTGTATCTAATGAAACGTCAGCAACTTTTAATCCATTGGTTGGATTTCCTTTTGTCGATACATCAAGCTTCACTTTTTTTGAATAAGATTCGACATCTGCCGTAAGTTCAACCGTTGATGGCTCAATTTGAACATCGAGCTTATTCATATTTTTATCAAATACGGCTACATTAGCGTCGCCTGTCGTTTTTTCTTTAATATCATTTTCATTGCGGAAACTTGCCTTAACGAAAGCAATACGGTCCAATTGTTCTTTACCACCAATCACTTTGACAGTGTGTGGTGTTACAGAAGCATCCTTAAGTTTGAAATTTGAATCTATCACATAAGGACTCACATTCGGTTCAACCGCATACGTTTTTGTTTCTTTCTTTTCGACAGACAATGTCGCCTCTTTCGGATAAACGTGATAGTTAATATCTTTATCTAATCCACGCACTTGGAATTCTAACGTATGCTCTCCTGGTTGGATATCAGATGCATCTAATACCACTTTAATATCTCCAGTTTTTTGAGCTTGTAAAACTTTAGATTGTGGACCTGTTAACTCAACATCAACGGTGTCAGGTGCCCCAGAGACGTATAGATTTTTATCATTATTGATGACCTCTACGTGTGCGTTTTTAATTGTTTTATTCCCGTTATTCGAAATATTATCAGTACTGAAAGATGTACCAAAAACA
This sequence comes from Staphylococcus coagulans, assembly GCF_022557135.1. Taxonomy (NCBI): domain Bacteria; kingdom Bacillati; phylum Bacillota; class Bacilli; order Caryophanales; family Staphylococcaceae; genus Staphylococcus; species Staphylococcus coagulans. The sequence goes on along the minus strand of NZ_CP092966.1, from coordinate 812,957 downwards.
TTATTCACCGATAAAAACAATAATAAAGCGAGTATAAATGCAAAGAAACGTAAACCCCATTTAGATTCAAACATTTAATTCACACCTTTCTTTGCAAAGTGTACACCGAACCAATGTTCAGAGAGTAACTCTTCAAAAACTTCTACTGAAATATCTTTACGCAATTTTCCATCAAATGTTACAGAAATAGATCCAGTCTCTTCTGAAACAACGACAGTAAATGCATCTGACACTTCAGAAATACCCACCGCTGCACGATGTCGTGTGCCTAAACTCTTTGAAATCTTCGGACTATCCGATAAAGGCAAATAGCTTGCAGCTGTAGCGATTTTATCACCTTGTATAATCATTGCGCCATCATGCAATGGTGTATTAGGAATAAAAACATTGGTCAATAGTTCTTGAGAAATCTCTGAGTGCATTGGAATACCCGTCTCTATGTAATCTTGTAAACCTGTTTCTTTTTCAAACACAATTAATGCACCGATGCGACGTTTTGCCATGTACTGTACGGCTTTAGACACAGAATCAACAAGTTTGGGTACTTCTACCGAAGATGTCGTCGAATAGCGCTTAAATAAACTCCCTCTCCCAAGTTGTTCAAGCGCGCGTCTAATCTCCGGCTGAAAAATAACAATGATGGCTAAAAATCCCCATTGCATTACTAAATCAAACAATTTTGAAGTCGTCGTTAACTGTAAATATTCACTAATTGCTTTTCCAACAAGTATAAATAATATTCCTTTTAATAATTGAATTGCTTTAGTCCCTTTAAAGACTGTAATCAGTAGATAAATGACATACCATACAATTAATAAATCTAGAATACCTGTTATGACCTCAAGTGTGCTTAAATTTTCTAAGAGGTTAGAAATCTGCATAGTATCTCCTCCGGTAATCTATTCCCATAACAAATATTATACCAATGTTTATGCTTATTTGTCATATCGTGTCAAAAACATTCTATCATGAATCAATGCGTGAAGTGTCTTATCACTGTATCATTTCTCATAAAATGAAACAAGGCTTGAGTGAGCCCCACTCAAACCTTGTATTAAAAATAGTATGAACAATCATACACAAATTTTAGTTTGCATTGACGGTTTTAACAATTTACAATAGTGTCTCCCCAAAAAAAGAGCCTAACAACGCAACTGCTTGTTCAGCTGTACGATTTTCTATATCTAATAATGGGTTCACCTCTACAATATCAAGAGAAGTAATCAAACCAGATTGATAAAGTAATTCTAAAGCGAGATGGCTTTCTCGATAGGTCAAACCTCCTGGAACTTTCGTGCCCGTCCCAGGCACTTCACTTGGATCTAAAGCATCAACGTCGAGCGATAGATGTATACCATCTGTTTTAGATTGTAAATATGTAATACTTTCTTTTACGATAGCTTGAATCCCTCTCTCATCGATATCTGCCATCGTATAAGTCCTGATTTGGTGCTTTTTGATATACTCCCGTTCACCATAATCCAAATCTCTCATTCCTATTAACACAATATTTTCAGGCTTCACTTTTGGCGCAAAACCACCGATTTCGACTAATTGCTGATCTCCTTCGCCAGCGAGTATACGTAATGGCATCCCATGTACATTGCCTGATGGAGACTCTTCTGGAATATTCAAATCGCCATGTGCATCATACCAAATAACACCAAGACGAGAATAATGCTGTGCGACACCTGATATAGAGCCAATCGCCAACGAGTGGTCACCTCCTAAAATAACAGGAAAGTGATCATTTTTAATACTTGTAGCTACACGGTCATGCAATGCTTTCGAGAAAGAAAGGATTTCATCATAATTTTGAAGTCCTTGTTGTGACGACTTGAATTTTTCTATATCTAGCTTTGGTGCTTCTACATTTCCGCTATCAATAACATGATGGCCAATCGCTTTTAAGCGTGGCAACACACCCGCATAACGTATTGCATCTGGTCCTAAATCAACACCGAGCTTCTTTTGTCCAAAAGTTGTAGGTGCACCTATTAATTCAATTATCTTTGTCATATGACAACTCCCCTTTTCTTATCTTGATGATTAAATAAACTTATATCCGCTTATTTTAATATAGCCCGCATACATAAACAGAATAATTGTTTCTTAATCTGAATACAAGCTTTCATGTATAAATAAAATGTACTTCAGTGATGCACTTTGGACAGATTATACATTAAATAAAGGTCCTCTTGGGTTAAGGAGGCTTTTAATTATAGGGAGAACTGCGCTCTTTTTGTTTTAAAAATGAGACTGGGACATAAATCCTAAAATAAATAGCACTAAGATGATTTCAACAGTAAATCGTCTTAGCGTCCCTCTTTTTAAGATAAAACTTATATTACACAAAAAAACATTTTGACATCCTCGAGCTTATGCTTAAATTAACCCAAATTAAGTTGAGAATTCAGCCCCTAAGCAAGCGAGCTTATGAAGATAAGGCTATCAAATATTATATGTTCCGAACACATTCAGGTTAGAAGGCTATTTAGTGGTGTAGCACCAAACATTTCTAAAACTTAAA
>NZ_CP092966.1:422431-810327 GCF_022557135.1 Staphylococcus coagulans | reverse complement strand
AAAGTACTCAAATTATCGGAATTAACGTTGACATATTGTCATTCAGTTTTCAATGTTCATTTCATTCTGTTGTTAACATCATTAACTAAGTTTACTATAAATCAACTTAATTAACAACACTTTTAACATTTTATATTTATTCTCACATATTTGCAATAGTAAATTTTACACCATTCAAATATTTTTGAATAAAATTCTTTTTTGTCGCTTTTAGCGACTTTTATATCTTATCATCGTCTCAACGATGTGTCAACAATAAATTAATAATTTATTTTATTGTTGAATTAGTGATTTGTTTCGCTCACAAGAATATATTCTATACAGATTGATATAAAAAAGCAAGTCTAAATTTCAATTTTTTAAAATTTATTTTAATAGTCCAAAAACTGCTGATTCTGATGGTATTCTCCCCTTATCAATCACTCTAATACAGATTATACAAATTTCATAAACACGTCTATTAAAGCAGTCAGAATTTAATAAATGGCATTAGATGTTTGGATCGCGCGTGCAATTATCTATTACTTTACGCAATCCTAATCATCCATGCCATTACAGACCATATCACCTGTTTAACTTTTCCCGCTTCATAACATCTATGAAACAACTTTACTTATTTTGTTTTATCAATAATTTTGAGTGCAATGTCTCGATAAATTTGCCCTAAACGATCTTCTGGTTGATAAATAGAAGGTGAGAAATCCACTGGTTTCCATGAAGGTTGTTCTAACGGCAATTGACCAAGTAACTCTGTACTTAATTCATCAGCTAACTTTTGGCCGCCGCCTTGTCCAAACACATATTCTTTATTGCCAGTTTCCTTACTCTCAAAGTAAGACATGTTTTCAATAATACCGAGAATAGAGTGCTCTGTATGTTTAGCCATAGCACCAGCTCTTGCTGCAACAAATGCCGCAGTTGGATGCGGTGTTGTGACAATTATTTCTTTACTAGAAGGTAACATCGTATGTACATCTAATGCGACATCTCCAGTACCCGGTGGTAAATCAAGAATTAAATAGTCTAAATCTCCCCACTTTACCTCTGTGAAAAAGTTCGTAAGCATTTTACCTAACATAGGACCACGCCAAATTACTGGCGCATTTTCTTCTACAAAGAAAGCCATCGAAATCACTTTAACACCGTGACGTTCTACTGGAATAATCGTTTTACCTTCTATGCCCGGCTTTTCATCGATACCCATCATATCAGGTACACTAAAACCATAAATATCAGCATCAATGAGACCGACACGTTTTCCTTCTCGCGCAAGTGATACAGCCAAATTGACGGCTACGGTTGATTTACCAACGCCCCCTTTACCGGATGCAATCGCAATAAACTCTAGCGGATTGTCTTTTGATAAAAATTCTTCTATTGTCTGTTTTTTTGCTTTTTGATTCCCTTTGTATTTTGCAACCGTTTCTTCTGGCAAGCTTTCAAAACGAATACCAACTGTTTTAGCACCGTTTTCTTTCAATTTCTCAACGATAGCCATTTGCAATTCAAGTTGTGGCTGTCCCCCTAACTGTGCCATCGCAACTTTGACACTAACATGTGCTTTTTCTTCTTTTATAGAAATATCAATGATACCTTGCGTTTCTTTTAAAGGTACATTAATAATTGGGTCTTTAATTTCTCCTACAAGTGCGCTTACCTTTTCTTCTGTTAACACTTCCGACATCTCCTTTTGAATACGCTTTAATCTTAGTTTAACAAAACTCTCTCAACTTTCATAAGGTAAAAAACTATAAAAACTTTATTTTCATACATAAAAAATGAGATAGCTCACTCAGTGCTCTAACTCAGTTTGCCATCTCGTTTCATTTTGTTATTCTCATACACTTACTTATCGATTGGGTTGACGCACATAATTTTGCTTTCTTGCCTTTTTCTCTTTACCACGATCATAAATAAAAAAGCTAATGATGAGGCCTATTAATAGAAATCCAGAAGTCACATAAAAAGCTAAATCTACACCAAAAGCAATGGCTTCTCTATGAATCATTCCTTGTGCTACAGAATGATCCGGATGATACCAGCGCGCTCCTATACTCATAAGGGTCACCATCAAGGCTGTCCCCATAGAACCAGATATTGTCCGTAAAGTATTCATAATCGCTGTTCCGTGGGAAACCATATCATTAGATAATGAATTGATACCTGCCGTATTTAAAGGCATTGTCAATAATGATATAGAAAAGAGTCGGATTGTAAAAATACTAATGACATATAAATAAGAAGTATGCGCTGTCAGTTGCGCCATCATTAAAGTGGTAATCAGTAATAAGATAAAGCCAGGAATGACTAAAACCCTTGCTCCCACTTTATCATAGAGGCGACCATTGACAACAGACATCACACCGTTGATTACAGCACCCGGAAGCACAACTAAACCAGATAATAAAGCAGATAAACCTAATGCATTTTGGATATATACAGGAATTAATAATGCCGGGCCAACCATAGACGTAAATGCGATCATAGATGCAACTGACGTAAGTGTAAAGGTTCTCGATTGAAAGACATGTAAATTAAGAATTGGGTTATCTATTTTTAATTGTCTGTGAATAAAGATACCGACAATCACCAGTCCAGCAATCAAACTGATAATAACTAGCGGATTATGAAAACCTTGTGTACCTGCGATACTAAAGCCATATAACATCAGACCAAAACCGAATGTAGAGAGTAAGACTGATGTTTTATCGAGTACAACTTCTTTCGTATCACTAAAGTTTCGCATTGACAGCCAACCAAAAATAAAGCCAAATGTTGCTACAACGACCACCACCATTAAAGGCGCACGCCAAGTATAATGATCAACGAGAAGCCCTGAAAGTGTAGGTCCTATAGCTGGAGCAAATTGTATCACTAAGCCTGATAATCCCATCGCAAATCCACGCTGACTTTTAGGAAATAGCGTAAAAAGCGTGAATTGACTTAGTGGCATAATGACTCCAGCACCCATTGCTTGAATGACTCGTGCCAACATAAGTACTAGAAAGGTAGGTGCAAAAACAGCTATCACAGAGCCTAATAGAAAAGTCCCCATCGCTGCAAGATACAAGTAACGCGTAGGGACTCTATCCATTAAATAAGCAGTTAATGGAATCATGATCCCGTTAACAAGCATAAAACCAGTGACTAACCATTGTGATGTACTTTCATCAATGTTTAGCCCTCTCATAATACTAGGAAGTGCGGTATTCAATAGCGTTTGATTCAGTATTGCTATGAATGCACTGGCCAAAATGACGGCGACGATAAAGTTACGTTGTTTTTTATCAATTTGAATACCCTCGTGCATACACTTTCCTCCTTCATAAATCTTTAGCATTGACTTATTTTATGTCTAATCAGTTAGCTTAGCAAAGTATTTGCTTTCATTCCGTTTTCATTCTGTGCTAGTGACGTTTATTCTGATTTAGATCTTCTGATTCAGGATAAAATATCTCTTTACAAATATATAAAAGCGCAATAATCAACATAAGTACCCAATAGTCAATGCGTATATATTGATAATGAATATGAATTACAAAGAAAAACATTGTCATAATTATCGAGTACGCTATCAAATGAAATGTAAAGCCTTCTAAATAAGGATTTGGATATAATTTTTTTCTGAGCCAATCCATTAAATATTCAACACAGTAAATCACAAAATATCCTAAGATGATATAACTACCGTAATAAACTAAATTATCATAAAAGCCTTTGTTGTAAGTAAAAGACCCTAAATGAAAATAAATCAACAAACGACTCAATCCAAACAAACCAAAACCTAATAGTGTTAAAAAGATAGCCCCTGAAATAATAAAAATGGAGAGTATGATCATTAAAGTGACTAAGTTAAATAAATTAAACTTACCTTTCATGCTCAAACCCTCCTTTTTTTATACTATATCACGCTTCTGAAATTGAACGTAAAGTTTTATCTTTTTGCACGAACCATACAAAACCTAGTCCTATCAATACAATCATACAAAATATCATTACATTTTGTATTGAATTATGAAATAGTGTGTGTTGCATCGCATAAATATAACCAATCACTGCTGATCCTACTGAATTCCCCATATTACGTGTCAATGTAAAGAGCGACATCATTTTTTTCATACTCTCAGGTGAGGTTTTTTCTTGAACCATTACGCTATCTTTTGTATACGCTGTACCAAAACTCATTCCTATGAAAATTAAAGCAATCGCAATAATAATCGGATGATATGCACTGATAATAATAAGAATACTTCCTACAACTAAAATACCTATTGCGATTAAATATAAACCTCTAATAGACCGATTTGCTTCGATTTTTTCAAGCGTAAAGTTCACAAGTAGCCAACCAATTGAAAGCGGAAAAATGACCAAACCACTTTGTAGTGGACTTAAATGAAGATGATCTTGTAAATACGATGGTATAAAAACATTAAATCCAATCAGTGCCATAGCAATGAAAAAATCTGTAAAAAAGGCTAAACGCACAGTGGACTTAAATTCCTTAATTGGTAAAAATGAAATTTTAGCTGTCTTGCCTCTACGGATGATGTACCAAAAAACAAGGAGAAATGAACAAAACGCTAAAATATTGATCCACACATGTCCTGAAACTAAGACAGTTATCATTAAAAGCGCTAATAAAATATAGAATAAAACCATACCCATCACATCAACTTGATGATTGGATGTTGTTTCCGCTTCAAAACGATAAGAAGCAAGTACAATCCCCATGACAAGAATCCCAATTGGAATATTGATATAAAATAGCCAATGCCAAGATGAAACTTCTAAAATAAAGCCCCCTAAAAAAGGACCAAGTATACTCGAAATGCCCCAGACACTTCCGACTATCCCCATTACTTTGTATCGAAACGGAATTTCAAAAGCTAACTTAGGTACGATTTGAGCTAAAGACATATTCACACCAGCACCTATTCCTTGTAGTAATCTTGCAAAGATAAGCATCTCAAAGTGTGTGCTCATTCCAGACATAAGACTCCCGATAATAAATAATAATAAGCCAATTATCGTCACATAAATAATTTTAATACGTGACATCAATTCACTTAAAATTGGAATGGCTAATACAATACCTATAAAGTAAACCGTAAATACTAAAGAAATCGGTTGTGTCGCGTTAAGATCATCACGCATAGTTGGCAATGCTAAAGACACAATGGATGTTTCTATAGCTGCCATAAACATAATCAGGACAAGCGAGCAAATAATACTAACTTGTTTTAATTTCATAGTTATCGACCTTTCTTTAATGACAATGTCGACGGATGCGGAAAGCTTGAAAAGTCTTTATCCATCCCAGACATCTACTGAGCCATTGTTTATTTTTAAGTGATTTAATAAATTAAAGTATATCTCATTCATTTTGTTTTAAAAGTACAATTAATCATCAAAGTAAATTGTAAAAATGAAAACCCGCTTTGGATTCAATTTACCCCCTATTAAGAAGAGGTTAATTGTTAAACCACCACTTCTAAATCACTCTCTACTTCGTTACTTTACTTTTTAAAACGTTCTATTAAAACATGTACATTATACACGTTACAAAATGGATACGTATTCGATTCTGCTCAAATAGCGCGATATCTGACCCACGCATCCATCTTCAATTTTAGATAAAGTGATTTAATCAGACGCGATGTTCTAATGATTAAAATGATCTATAGTTTCAAAATATGTGTAAACATGTTATAAAAGACTGCCAAAGTCCCCTCACTTATCAATTGATGATGATAAAGAGCGCCTATAACAGTCTTTTTTATCTGTATTATTTATTTTTTTGATGATAACGATAAATAGAAGCCATAATCATCATTAGGATAACACCTAAAAATAATGACACTACACCAAGGTACGGAGAAGATGTAACTGCTCCATCCCCTAACAAATAATAATAGCCAAAAAACATTTGAAAGAGGATTAATACACTTAGTGCAAACATTAACAATTTATAATTTGATTGCATGCTAACACCTGCCTACATAAAGTATAAAATACCTATAAAGTGAAAGATTGATGCAATAAAGATAAAAATATGCCATATCATGTGAAAATAGGGTCTATTTTTTTGCGCATAAAACCAAGCGCCGATCGTATAAGCTAATCCACCTAACAAAATAAAAATAAAGAAGAGCCACGCGCCCTTATTTATAATAATAGGCAAATAGATGACACCTACCCATCCCATAATGAGATAGATGATGAGACTTAATTTAGCATTGACTTGAGTGGCAATCGCTTTGTATAAAATGCCCCAAAGCGTCGTCCCCCATAACAAAATCATGATGCTCCAACCAAGCCATCCCCCTACAAGTACTAGTGATACAGGCGTATATGTCCCAGTAATCGCTACGTAAATCATACTATGATCAATGATACGCATGACGTATTTATGAGGCGAAGCTTGTTGCATTGAGTGATAAACAGTAGACGATATAAACATCAAAAATAAACTGATTACAAAAACAGATACACTCACCGACATTAACACGCCGGAATGTGCATAACTATGGACAGCTGCATATGGTAGTGCAATTAACATCAAAAACGCAGCAACGCCATGTGAAACTGCATTCCCTATTTCTTCGCCGAAAGATAAGGGATTCATTTCTTTAAATGTTTCTAAAGTTGTTTTCTTCTTTTTCTTTGTGGCACTCGTCACAGTTGGCATATGGCCACCCCTATTCAATAATATTCATACGTTTAAGGTCAGCTGTCGCAGTTTCTACACTATCTCGACCTTCTTTGTTTTTGAGCGGACTAAATTCTTCCGCTCTAGGCACTTGTAGCGTCATAAATGAAGTTGCATATTGAAAAATATCAAAATAAAAAAGTTCGAATTTTAGCGTTTCTTTTTTTACAACCCCAAAATCTTCATCTAATTGCTCTAAATTTTTAATTGCTAAATGATAAGGTAATGCTTTATCAACAGCGGCTTCGATAAAGGAACGTCTAAAAGCATGAATCCCTATATTCGCGTTTTTAAATTGGTCAGCAATTTCATCTTTATCAAATTCAGAATACTCTAAAACAGTATCTTTCCCATCTTGAACAACTAATCGACCGACACTTTCACCTAACTTAGGTTCGATGGACTTAGATGTTACATCTTTATGATGATGTACGGTAAAGCCTGCAAATACAGGATCTAAAACTTTAACGAGTACATTATCTATATTATTCATAAAAATATATTCATTACCGCGTTCAGCCATTTGGTCTAATAAACCAGATGCTTTAAGAGATTTAAAAACGCCTCCGTTCCCATTTGGTGTTTCCATAATTAAAGCATCTTTATCAAGAACTAATTGACCATTTTTCGTTAAAGCGACGATATTATCTTGTTTGAAAAAGTATACATGCTCTGGATGATAGCCAAAATAATCATGTTCAAGAAAGAATGCTCTCGTCTCTCCATCGTTGACATCACTAGTCATAATATACCAATCTACAAAACGCCCAGTTTCACTTTTCAATTGCAGTAACTGCCTCGCTTGTAATTCAAATAGGCTGATTCCTTCTATTTGAAATGAACCTTTTGGTCCTTGATAACCAAGACGTGTCCCTTGTCCCCCCGCTAAAAGCAAGACCGCAAATTGTCCTTCACGAATCGCATCGATACCTTTTGATTTGTATTGTTCAATTGTCTCTTCTTGCAATTGAGCTTTGACTTCATAGTTTACCTCTTGAACTGAAGAAACATCTTTAATGGTTTGACGATTAACGTAAACCTGTTCATATAGTGAATGAATTGCCTCTAAGTCTAAAGTATCAATTTTTTGGTTAAGTCGTTCTTTTTCATTCGTACTCATCAGTTTTTCATACTCATTCAGATGACCCTGTCCATACTTTTCAAGTTTATTCTTATCTAACATATCAATTATACGCTCCTTTAATAAAGCTGTGATTTGACGCTAAGTTGGTTTGTTTGTATTCTGTGCCTAAAATCAATACAACAACAGTTATAATCCATTTAAAATAAGATGCTTTACACTCGATTCAAATAAGACATATATCGTCACAAGACTGAAAGTTGTTGCCAAAGATAAATCCATCAAACCACCTGTTTTGAAATAAATTGGGAAACGTACTCGAATCGGTATTGGAAATAATAAATGTACGCCTCTAGGTGTTAACATATCTAATATTATATGTGAAAGCATACCACAAATGATGCTAATCATATAGTAAATCGGTGTTTCTATCATATGTAAGACAAAATATATACTTAAAACAAAAACCAACGAATGGGTTAATGTCCGATGACCAAACAAATGTTTGATAATAAAGCTAAGCAAAGGAAGTTTTTGGCCAATTTTGCTCTTTGTGTGGCAAATATCGGGAAAGATGCTCGCTAAAGCTGATAAAACAATACTTGTAGTCATTTCAAAAATATCAAGTTGATAATGTGTGGCAACTGCTGCACCCACTAAAATACCTGCAGCAGAGTGTGTTTTACCAGTCATGTTCATCACCTCACTATTATGAAAGGATTATAACATAATCTATTCTCTCATACGAACATATTTTCGCTCTTTCATCATCTTTTTAATTAGTATGTCATAATTAATCAAAAAGTATCACATAATGGTTGCAAAAACGTTTTCAATAAGATACAATAACTGTACAAAATTTGAAAAAGGATGTGTCAGTGAAATGGCTATGACAGTTAAAAAAAATGAAAATGAAGTCCATATTCAATGGAGAGTTGCAGATATTCGAATTCCGAATGACCAAATTCGTAATGTAACAGAGGATCAAGATATCCACGCAGTTCCTGAAACAGATTCTAAAAGAGTATCACGCATTGGCTCTACTTTTGGTAAAACAAATCGTGTCATCATCGACACTGACGACCAACAATACATTATTTATACATTTAATGATAAAAAAGTATATAACGAAGTCACGAAGTAAACTAAGATTATTTAGGATTCCCAGTTAACTAATTTACAATATAAAGATTCCGGGTCATTAATCCCAAAATAAAAAGCGCTAAGATGATTCTCAATAGAAATCATCTTAGCGCTTCCTTTTTAATATTAAACTTCATACGATATGACTCCGGTAATGCATATAATCATTCATTATTGTAATAATAGAAAATGATATTTCAGCTACACTAGATACGAAGTAAAATTTGATAAAACTTAATGCATAAACAATTAGAAAAATAAATGCGCGATAAGCACGATAATAGGTAACGTAATGATAGTACGAATCAAAAAGATCATAAATAGTTTTCCAATACTTACTGGTATTTTAGACCCTAAAATAACGCCACCGACTTCAGATAAATAAATCAATTGACATACACTTAACACACCGACAACAAAACGTGTAAGGTCACTGTGAACGCCCTCGATTAATATTGAAGGTAAGAACATGTCTGCGAACCCAATAATCATTGTTTCAGATGCAGCATGTGCTTCTGGAACATGAAGAAATTCTAAAATTGGAACAAAAGGAATACCTATCCAAGTGAATATAGGCGTATATGTCGCAAGAATTGTAGCTAATGTCCCAATCGTCATAACAACAGGAATGACCACAAGCCACATATCCATTACCGTTTTAAAAGCGGTCACCATATATAATTTTAATCCAGGCGCTTTATAGCCTGTGATAACAGCATCTTCATAACCTTTTTTAAGTGCTTCTTTATAATCATATTGTTTTTCAGGTCTTTCTTTTGCTGAAACACCATCAACGTAATGGTCCTCTACTGAACGTAACGGCCATATTCGTGGCATAATGAACGCCGCTACTAAACAGGCTATGATCACAGTACTATAAAATAACGCAAAGTGATCAATGAGACCAATTGTTTCAGCAATAACAATAGCAAATGTTAATGAAACAACACTAAACGTTGTAGCAATAACTGTCGCTTCACGGCGTGTATAAAATCCTTGCTCATATTGCTTACTTGTAATCATGACACCCACAGTACCATCTCCAATGAAAGACGCCAAGTTATCAATTGTAGAACGCCCTGGCAACGTAAACAATGGTCGCATGACAGGTCTAAAAATCGGACCTAAAAATTCAAGGAGCCCGTATTCAAGCAATAATGGCAAAAAGATTGCCGCAAAGAAAAACACCGCAACTAACGTAGGTAACAATCCTGTAAAAATAAGCCCACCTGTATCTTCTGAATAGACCCATGGCAATCCGATTTTTAAAAATGTAATCCATACAAAAATGATTGATAAGAGTCGAATCACCAACCAAGGCCATGTCACGATAAATGCATTTGCTCTAAAACTATCTTTTTTTACTTTTGATTTTAATACGGTGCTATATAATAACGTTAAAATACCAGAAATCGTAATAATCCCAACGATAACCCATGGCATTAAACCCCCAAAAAGTGCTTGAAACTGCTTGGCTAAATAAGCAATCGGTAATGTTGAAGTATGCTTACCATCTTCTACAACAGGTATAGGAATTAAAAATAAAATCACACCCATAATCGAAAGTAAGGTAAACTTTAATTTTCCAATTGTCCACTGTTTCTTAGTATATTTTTCCATAATTAACGCCTTTCTCTTTTTCAAATATGTCCCCCATTAAAATAAAAAACGTCTCCAATAGTTGGTATTTATTATACCGATATTGGAGACGTTATGCAATGTTTATTTGAATATTCATACGTTTAAATGCATATTTTGGCATTACATTTTACGTAAAACATATAAAAAGTATGGTGCACCAATCACAGCAATTAATACACCGACAGGAATATCAATAGGTGGTGCAATGACACGTGCTAACCCATCGCCAATCACCATTAATAAAGCACCTACTAAACCTGACATCGCTATAATATGACCGTGTCTATGTCCTACAATACTTCTTGCTATATGGGGTGCGATTAGTCCAAGAAAACTCAAACCACCCACAACTGAAATCGCAGAACCTGCTAACATAACGGCTGCAAATAGCAAAATCATTTTCGTTCTTTTCACAGGTGTACCTAAGGCAGTCGCAACTTCTTCTCCTAAATGAAGAATGTCTAACTTTTTAGCGTAGAAGAAAATCACCGGTAACGAGACTATCATCCAAGGTAAAATGGTTAATACATGATCCATTGAACGCCCAAAAAGACTTCCCGTTAACCAAACTAATGCAATATTCGCTTCCATTGGGCTTCGAATCAATAAGTATTGAACTAACGCCATTGCGACAGCACCGATGGCCATCCCAATAAGCGCAAGTTGCGAACCTTTAATGCCTTTTAAACTGATTAAAAGCGATAAAATCAAACTAATGACAAGTGCCCCTACAAATGAAGCAAGTGGTAAGACAAATAAAGGTGCAGTTGGAAACACGATAATAACAATAACCGCAGCCAAACTTGCTCCTTTAGTAATCCCAATCACGTCTGGAGATGCAAGTGGGTTTCGAATCACACCCTGAATGACTGCACCTGAAACGGCTAAGGCAAAACCGACTAAAATACCAAGCAACATTCTTGGTACGCGATATTCTGTCAAAATAAATTGCTTGCCCGTCCAAACCTCTTTAAGCACAGTGATTGGCGAAATCCAAACTGCTCCAGCGCTCAAACTTAAAATCGCACACACAATCAGAAGTAGCGTGACAATAACGTAACGTTTTGTATAGTTAATCTTCATCGCGCTTTCACCCCTCTCATTGTGATCCATAAGAAGTACAATGCACCAACAAAGGATGTCACAATACCGACTGGAGATTCAAATGGGAAAGTGATAAGTCGACTGATTACATCCGAAATCAGAAGCAAGTTCGCTCCCATAATCATAGATAATGTAATGATCAAGAAATAATTGCGATTTAGATAGTGCTTCACGATGTGAGGGACAATTAAACCCACAAAGCCAATAGGTCCTGCAATGGATACACTAGCACCTGCAAGAACAATGACGATTAATCCAGATAAAGCACGAATTAATTTCGTATTTTGTCCAAGGCCCGTCGCCAATTGATCTCCTAAATCCATAATCGCCAACTGGCGTGCGAGCAGTAATGCAGCAATTAAACCACTTATAATCCAAGGCAAGATTTGAAATATTTGTGGCCATTTAATCGTATGCAGTGCACCAACAAGCCAAAACATTACTGTCGTCGTCGCATCTTCATTTAATAAAATGATACCTTGCGTCAGACTTGTGAAAAATAAATGAATAGTCATCCCCGCGAGGGCCAGTTTTATCGGTGTCATCCCTTTAGTTGTATCCGCTAAGGTATATACCGCTAAACCACCAATAAAAGCCCCAACAAATGCAAATACTATCGTGTTGCTAGCTAAACTAGGGACTAAAACCGTAATTAATACAACAGTAAATGATGCACCCGCATTAACACCAAAAATTTGAGGTGATGCTAATGGGTTTCTTGTGATTGCTTGCATTAAAACACCTGCTACACCAAGTGCAGCACCAATTAAAATACCTGCAATTAATCGCGGCATACGAACACTATGTATTAAAAATGTTTCTTTCGTTGACTTAAGATGAAAGAAATAGTCGATAAGTGATTGAAATGAAATTTTTGATGAACCAATTGCAAGATTTAAATAAATTGCAAAAATAAGAAAGCACACGCTTACGATAAAAGTAAGCGTAGTGCGTCTTCTCTGGTGATGTCCATCATAAATTTTTTGATTGAATTTTGACATATGAAATCACCTTTTATATTGCATTGTAAGGGAAAGGAAAAAGTCGTTCACTTGAACACATGATGATGCATCATCCCTTCCCTTTCATTCAAAAGCAACTTATTTTTTCTCTTTTTCCGAAATTTCTACTAATTCTTTGGCAATTTCTTCAGAAGAAATGAGACCTCTAAACTTAGCCCATGTTTGACGATCTACAACGTGAACGCGATCATTTTTAACAGCATCGATTTCGTTCCATACTGGATCCTTTTTCATTTTAGCTAAGTGCGGATCGTTTTCACCATTAACCATAATAAACATACGTTGTGGGTTAACATCAGAAAGCTGTTCCGAGTTCATATTTAAGTATGGTGCATTTAAGTATTCAGGTAATTGATCAGCCACTTCTTTTGTTAAAGCTTCTTTAAAACCTAAGTCATGTAAAAATTGACCTACGTATGATTGGTCAGAATGTGCTAAGAAACCTGATTGAGAAATAACAGCTGGTAAAACTTTTTTACTTTTATCCATTGTAATTTCTTTTTTGTATTTCTCAATTTTTTCTTCATGCTCTTTTAAACGTTGATCTGCTTTGTCTTTTTCTGATAAAGCTTTACCGATTGTTTTAAACGCTTCGATGTTATCTTTATAGTTTGAGTCTAAACTTGGTAATAAAATTGTCGGTGCAATTTTGCTCAATTGTTCATAGTTATTTTTATGTCTGTTACTATCTGCAATAATTAAGTCCGGTTTCAACTCACTAATTACTTCTAAGTTCGGTTGTTTACGTGAACCTACTGATTTATAGTCGCCTACTTTATCACGAATAGGTTCGATGATATTTTTCTTCTTACCATCGTCCGCAATACCTACAGGTTTAACACCTAATGCAACAAGCGCATCAACAAATGAATATTCTAAAGCAACCACTTTTTTAGGTTTTTTATCAATTTTAGTTGTGCCACCCGCATGTTTAATTTCTACACTTTTCCCAGTTGATTGTGTGTCATTTTTAGAATCTGACTTGCCAGAATCACTGACATTCCCACATGCTGCAACAAGAAGCATGATTGCCACGATTGCTAAAAACCCCATCCATTTCTTCATCTTCACTGCATTGCCACTCCTTTAATGATGTTGTTTTATTTACATAATTCTATAATAGTTGATAACGATTCTCAATGTCAACTCTGTTTTATAAAATTATTCTTTTTTATTTCTACAAATCCATTAATGAGTTGTTCAATACCTTTATCTTCAATATAATTTTTCGGTATATGTGGCATATGCATACTCTGAGCTAAAGATGAATAGTTTAATTGGAAAGTAATTTCATCACCTATTTGATAATAATCCGAGTGACCTAGATCAATCATTAAAGCATCACTTGAGCTTCCAACAATTTTCAAATGGGATTCGATAGGTTGGATACCATCAATGACTGTATCAAGTTGTCCAACATCGACAATAGCCTGCATATAAGCTTGTCGCTTTTCAATATCTAAGCGCGGTTTAATTTCTAAAATCCGTCCACTCAACAAAATTGCATCGTCATACAAGTATGGTAAACGCATGTTGTAGGAAGTCTCATATCCTCTAAATAGCGCCTCACCAATTCTAAGTTCATTAATCCTGCCTAAGTCAGTGTACATCGCTAAAGTCAACAGACTTGAATTACCTCCTGAAATAGAGTTAAAACGCACGCCTGTATCACGTTCAACCGATTCTATAAAATAATTCATATAAACGATATCTTCTTCTGTCGGTTGGATTGGACGAAAACACATAAAATTAAATGCTAAGCCTTTCAGATATATACCTTTGAGTTTGATAATTTTTTTAACAAGATGCACGACTTCATATGTCAATGCACCTTCTCTGCCGTCTTTCCAATCAACCATTAAATAAATTGCGTGCTTAACCCCTTTTTGGACAGCCATATCATTCAATGCTTGAATCGTTGAAAATTCTGTTTGAATACTCACTTGACTCTTCAAGACCACATCTTCAATCTCATTTGGCAAAGTACCTTTAATCATCATATCTTGTTGCGTAGGTTGTTTTTGATGATGTGTCATCTTGGAAAGTCGAGACTCAGCAAGTGTGCTAAAGCCGATGTCACGTAACATTTCTCTAACCTTGATATCTCCACCTACACACTTCGTTACAGGAATCATTCGAACACCTTGTGCTGAAAGCATATGTTGTAATGCCATTGCATTATATTTGATTTTACTTAAATTAACATGAAGTTGTGGCATAGGCTACATCTCTCTTTCTAGCGGATTATCAATTTCTATTTGCACATATTGCTTCACTTTTTGTTCCATTCTCATATTTAGCAACGCCTTAACCGTCATTTTCTTACCAAATAATAATCTTTTTAGCGCTTCCGCATGATTTAAATTCGACGTTATTGCATTTTCAATGATTTCACCGGCAACGTTGTAAAGTACCTTCTCATTGATTCCGTGTCGATGATGAAAGTGATGGATTACCGTGCCAAGTTGATTTTGAATGACTGCATGCTGAAATTTAGCAATGACTTCATCTATGTTTTCAGTGATTAAACTTTGATTTGATACAGTCAACTCTGGCACCGTCTGTTTTAATGTTTGAGGTTCAATACGAGAACCTCCTAAATCACGCACAATAAATGACAATGCATGTGTATCTTTATCGATTTGTAATACCGTATTTTGTTGATGCGCTTCTAAAGCAATGCCGTATTTTTGAATATAGCCGATAAGAGGCGGGATTAATGCCTGCATATATTGTGTCATAAACTGTACGATTGTATCTTGGCTGATTTCTCCGTATACGTATTCAATCAAACTATCGATCACGATTTGACCATCAACGGGATTGATTTGTGTCAAAGCCGCTGTAACAATCTGTGTATGATTTTGTTTTTTATCCTCTATTGCGTATCTCACAATCATCGCAAATTGGCGTGCAAGATCCGCTTCAACATCTAAGTGTGCACCATAAGGTTCAGCAGCAATTGTTAAAGTTGGATAAATGTCCAACATTTCTTGAAGTTGATAACTCAATTTTGGACCATCTACTGTTGTCACTGTTGATACCGTACGGACAGCACTTGTCGCTTGAACATTCATAGGCAATTTAATATGAAACGGATATTTGAGCAATCTCATTGTTCGAAATGACAACGTCGCTTTTGAATCTACAGTAAAAGGGGTTGGGATAACGAGATGTTCAGCAATCCATTGACCAAACTCTTCAGTAATCACATTTTCATATTGCCACGGATGTACAAACATCACCCGATATTCATCTAAAGATGACTGATACATTTGCATCCATTGTCTCAATTGACTTTCCATATCTGGAATAATTTCACTTAATACAAAATCTTCTTGATCTGTCATTGACGTAAATTTTAAAATACTTTGATGGACAAGTACAATTTTTAAAGGAATGACTTTCATAAACTCAGGCGCATACTTTTGAATTTCATCAACAGTAAGTGGTAATTTTGTTTTCGTTAAAGGATGTGAAGGATGGCCGTCCCAAACCATCCCCTCTGTATAACCTAAAGCTGAAAAATCAGAGTCATCATTAATATGGTTTAGCCATGCAATAAAATTAAGTGACTCTGGCATTCGTGAAAATTTCAAAGAATGACGCATCATACTTTGGCGTTGTCTTAGCTGTTGATAACTCAATTCAAGTCCAAGACGACTATGTAATAATTCCTTTACTAACTGTTCATGAAATTCAATACCAAATTTGCCTTCAAGTATTGCTAACAATTCCTCAACCGTTTGAACTTCTATGTCTTCATGATTCACTTTCTCATAAATCGGTCCCTCTAATTCAAATTGAAAAAGCATACTTTTCGCGACACACGCAACATGTAAAATGTGTTGGTGCAACTGAATCACAAGTTTATCTTTTTCGTATTGAACTGCTGTTTGTTCAGGGAATAGCCGCTCTTTGATACATGCAACGAGAATACGATATTGTATATTTTGATCAGCATTTAGATGATGAATGGTTGTCATGGATTGTCTTTCCTCCGTTTATTTTAAGATTCATTGCATACCCCAATATTGCGATAAGTGTCGTTGCCACTCCCATTACTAAAAAAGTAGTTGTAATCCCAATGCGTTCCGTAAAATAACTCAATACCACTGCGCCTAATGGAATCATACCTCTGTCCATCATGACAATACTTAAAATTTTTCCCCTGTTTTCTTCTTCTACATCATTTTGAAAATATATTCGATTTGTTGTACGTGCAAATTGACCAAATAACCCCACACAGAATATAGCGATAAATAAGCCTGTCGTTCCAAATGGGTAGAGTAACATTAAAGCGAGACCGAATAAGACCGAACTCAAGAAATAAAATTTATCTGTCGACACTGTTTTTAAAATATATGGAATAATCAAAGTAGCAAGTATTCCACCTATTGCACTAAAAGTCATTGCCGTGCCGAAGATAGATGCTTTTTTAGGAAATAACTCATTGGTCAAAATGGGTAACATAGTAGTATAGGAATACCCCATCGCCATAATTAATAACGATGTCGTAAATATTCTTCGACTCACAACGTTTAATTTAAAGTAGTTCCATGCGATAGGTAAAGAAAATTTGGGTGCCTTGTTTTGTTTTTTTACCATCAATTGTAGTGGTAAACTTAGAGATAATGCTAAAAGGTAACAAGCCGTTTGGATGACAAATGCAATAGAAATATCCCAAATTGCAATAATAAAGCCCGATATTGCTGGGCCGATGGAGCGACATACATTTAATATAAAAGAATGATAAGAAACGACTTTTGAGATGGATAACCGTTCAGAGATATCAGGTAGGACTGCTTGTCTGACCGGTGTTTCAATGGCACTCATACATCCACGTAAACATGAATAGATGTATAAAAATGTCATTGGTAATTCACCCATTGTTAAGACAAAAATTGTGAGCGTACCCGTAATAAGGAATGAACTCGTTAGTGTCAATTTAATCAAAGTGCTTCGTCGATAACGATCTGCTATGGCGCCCGCCCATAAGCTTAATAAGAAGATAGGGGCTAATCGAAAAAAGTTGATTAATGCAAGATCCATCGCATTATGATTTAATTGATAAGCGTACCAGTTAAGTGCAATTTGCCCAATCCAGTTACCCAGAAATAGTAAAAAAGGTACTCGAAAAAAACCACTTTGCCAAAATCTTCACCTTCTTTAATTGATAACGGTTCTCATTTCCGATATTATGGATTATACGAATCATCTTACTATTTGTAAAATAAAATGAATGAGGTGTACTCATGAATAAAGAGAGAAATCAGCAAAAAACTGACATTCTTTTGACAAAAGATGAACAAGAATGCTTTCAAACGCTCGTCGAAATCGATTCGAACTGGGCGCAATTATTTAAAGAAAACATATTATCCAGCCGCGATAAAATAACTGCTCGTTTAATGGCATCGATTTATCGTGAAAACTTAGTTGGCGGCTTTGATCATTGTGAAATCAAAGAGGCACAACATTTTCAAAATTGTGCCATTCCTGCTGGCCAATTATTATGCATTCATTTTACATATACTGGACGAACATTATTCGCAAAAATCAAAGGACAACATGCATTCAACCGTATCGACTTAGAAGGCCCTTTTTATTGGTATCATGAAAGTAGCGAAGATGAACGCGTTTTACATCCAAATGAGATTTTGGATGTTATCATTCAAGAAGATACACAATATGACGGAGAAGCGGCGAAGCAATTTCGAGATGATTTAGAAAACAGTGCTGCTCATATGGCTTTAGCATTGAGCTATCAAGCGCAGCATTCATTAAATGTCTTTCCGACGCTTCTTGATTACATTGAAGCTCAAAATGATCGCTATCTAACTTCAGAGCAACTCGTCATTGAGGGGCATCCCGTTCATCCTGGCGCAAAACTTCGAAAAGGGATGACTGCCAAAGAAAGCATATGTTACTCGTCAGAGTATCAGCACGGCATTCCAATGCAATTTATTTTAATACATCGAGATTACGCAAGAACGATGTCTGCGCATTCAAATTATGCTGAGGTCGTTTATGATGCATTTGAAGGATTAAAAGAAGCAGCTCAAAATCAGTTGGAAGGATCATCGCAGTCATTGAATAACTATGTGCCTTTGATTGTACACCCTTGGCAATACGCACATATCATTACTGAAGAATATCAAGATGCTATAAGTCAACAAATCATTGTTCCTTTATCGTATCAACAAAACTATTATGCCGGTCTGTCATTCCGTACGTTAATGCCTGAAAAACCTGAGCAGACACCTCATATAAAACTTTCGACGAATGTCCATATTACAGGGTAAATTCGTACATTGTCAGAGCAAACAACACATAATGGTCCTTTAATGACAAATATTTTAACGCATATCGCACACAATGATCCATTATTTAAAGATGTCGCCACACAAGCGGTTCCGGAACTTGCAGGTGCGCATTTTTATAATCCAAATGATAAAAATCCCGCATATCAAGAGCAACGAAGTGAACAATTGGGTACACTTTATCGAGAAAATATATATGATTTACTCGATGATAATGCACTACCGCTAATTCCATCAAGCTTTGTTGTCAATAAACCTAGCGAACATCGTACATTAGTCATCGAACTTATCGAGCGTTTTGCCGCACATCAAGGACGTTCTGTCGACATGTCACCACTGTGTCAAGACTGGTTTTCACCTTATGCACGTGCACTGATTGATTATGTTGTACCTTTACTTGTGAAGTATGGAATTGCATTAGAAGCGCATCTACAGAATACGATTGCAGTGTTCGATGATAGAACAGGTGCATTCCAACAAATGCTTATACGTGATTTCGAAGGTTTGAGAATTGACCAGCATCAACTTTCATCTATGGGCTATGACACATCTGATTTTCACGAGAAATCTAGAATATTAACTGAGAGCCAGACTTCAGTTTTTAATAAAGCTTTTTATTCTACGATTCAAAACCATCTAGGTGAAATCGTCGCAGCCATTGCACATTACTACAAAGATGAACAGTTAGAAAACAAATTGTGGCAAATTGTACAAACACAAATCCAACAATGCTTTGAGCGAATCAAACAAACGCAAATGAATCAAGATCGAATCAACAGTATTTACCACACATTTTTCAACCCAGTTATTGACTATAAATGTGTGACGACGATGCGCCTCATAGATGAAGCACATCATTACACCTATATTAAAGTAGACAATCCGCTTCACATGACATCAGAATAAATATATGGAATATCAAACGGCTGTGGAAATAGAGGCACATTAAGATGACAATTGCGCTTTTGGAAATGTATGTCATTATAATAAGGACTATATGCCCCCTCCCCATAGCTCTAGGATCAGACTGAGACATTAATTCCATAAATATATATAGCGCTAGGATGATTTTAATAGAAAACATCTTAGCGCTATTTATTATAAAACTTCGTATACTACGACTTCTTTTATACGTACAATGTCACTTCTCAATGACAAATTTTTATGACTAAAATTATAATCAACTTACTTCTCTCTCATACAGATAAAGGCGTAAGTATTTCTTATTGTAACCAATTGTATTAAAATGAAAAACAGAACTGAATATACGATTAAGGAGTATTGCTATGACTATCATGAGAACCTTAACTTTTATGTTAAGTATTTTCATTGTAGGTATGGTTGAAATGGTCGTCGCGGGAATTATGAATCTTATGAGTACTGATTTAAATATTTCTGAAGCATGGATCGGTCAGCTTGTTACGATTTATGCTTTTACTTTTGCGATTACAGGTCCTATTTTAGTCAAACTTACTGAAAAATATTCACCAAAGTATGTATTGTTATATTCAATTGCTTTCTTCGTATTAGGTAATTTGATGATTGCACTATCTCCTAATTTTACGATATTAATTATTGGGCGTATCCTTTCATCTGCCGCTGCTGCCCTAATAGTTGTTAAAATATTAGCCATAACAGTTGTGCTCGCAAAACCTGAAAACCGGGGTAAAATGTTGGGTCTCGTTTATACAGGTTTTAGTGCGGCAAATGTTTTCGGTGTCCCTATTGGAACATTAATTGGTGATTGGATAGGATGGCGCTATACTTTTGGATTAATTATTGTCGCGGGATTACTTGCTGGTCTATTGCTCACGCTCTACTTACCCACACATTTAAAAATGACCTATGCGACGGAAAACACCTATCCAACTCGAATTCGAAGCAAATTAGAAGTGAGCAAATTGTTATCAGTCACTTTTATTATTTTAACAGCAAATTCTGTAGCTTATATTTACATTAACCCATTAATTTTATCTGGTGGTCATGACATTAAATTCGTTTCTTTAGCATTACTGATTATCGGTGTTGCGGGAATGTGTGGCACATCGTTAGGCGGATTTTTTACAGATAAATTCTCATTCAAAACATGGCTCACAGTGAGTGGTTCAGCTTTTGTAGTTGTTATGCTATTATTAAACGCTTTGTGGCAAACGACGATTTTACTTTTAATTGGATTATTTGTTTGGCATATCATTCAATGGAGTACAAACCCTGCTGTACAATCGGGCTTGATTGATCAAGTTGAGGGTGATCATAGTCAAGTGATGAGTTGGAATATGTCAGCTTTAAATGCAGGAATTGGATTTGGCGCCATGCTTGGAGGTTTAATCGTTTCACACATTCACCTCCATGCAACAATCTATTTTGCAGCTGGCATAGGGTTTATAGGTTTTATCATTATTTTATCGCTCAAAGGAAAGCAAGCAATAATGCAATAAAAAGAAGCGGCTGGGACAATAATCTTATCCCAGCCGCTTTTTTTACGTCAGTTTACCTGATTTTTAATTACATTGAAACCTGTCGCTTCAATGGTTAAACCTTATTGTAAACCTTTGTTTTCGTTTTGGTCTCTATTTTTTTCATTTTTTTGTTGCCATTCTTTACGTGTCATCACATCATCAACTTGCATATTTACTTCCACAACATCTAAGCCAGTGATGTGTTTCACTTGCTCTTTGATTAATTCAGTTACTTTACGGAAAATTTTAGGTGCTGATTCACCGTATTCTAAAATCACTTTAAGATCGATAGCGGCTTGTTTTTCACCTACTTCAGCAGATACACCTTGTGTTACGTTGTTTCCACCGTTGAATGAACCACTAATGCTATCTACAAAGCCGCCTTTCATGTCTAAGATTCCGCGAACTTCACGTGCAGCAATACCTGCAATTTTTTCAACAACTTCATCAGAGAATGTTAAGCTATTAGAAAATTGTGGTCCTTGATTTTCTTGTGATTGTTGTCTTTCTCTTTCGTTTACACCAGTTTCTTTATTGTAAGTTTCTTTTGCTTTGTTATTTTCTACAGCCATAATTAAAAACTCCTTTATTGTTTATTTTAAATCGAAATATTTTAAATGCTTGTCATTTGCATGTATTAACTTAACCGATTTAGGAAATTCAAGAAATCTTGCGTACAATCTTTAATATACCCTACACCAACTCCGATTAAACATAACACGATGATAAGAACAGTCTTCCAGAAGCCAAGTGTTAAAAACAAGATAGCAATGATGAGGAAAAAGAAGAACCCAATGATTCGCCATTTATAATTTTGCAAAAGTGTTGCAAACTGCTCAACTGCATCTCGTTTACCTTGACCATTTTGGTTTTGGTTAGACATAGGACCCCTCCTTTACACAACGCGTGGACCGTTGTCTCGTTTTTGGTCACGCACATTGACTTTTACTGTTTTAACTTGTAATTCAGAAAAACGTTCAACGCTTTCTTTAATATCTAAGCGTAATTGTTCAACTAACGATTGGACATTCGTCGCTTCTGATGGCACCAGAAAATCCGCTGTGATATCAATGAAACTATTATTTTTCTTATTATATAGTTTTGATACAACATTAGGTTGACGAATGGCATCATATTTCGCAATTGTATCGTAAACCGTATTTTCAATTGATTTACGTGAAATGTAAATATGACCATCATTATAGTCTTTATACAATCCTGGTTTACGATATGTAGGTTTAAATGCTCTAAAGAATAGAATTAAACCGATTAAGATTAAGAACGCTGCTAAACCTATCAGTAATGGATAGAACCAGTTAAACTGATAAAAATAGTCTTGGTAACTTTTGATCGGTTTATAATCGATATACATAAACAATAGAAAACCTACAATTATGACAATCAATAGGCCAAGAATAAAATTTTTGATCCGTGTCATTACGAATGCCACCTCCTATTCAATTTGTTACATCAACTATTTACCCTTAATTTTGTAATAAAAACTAAAATCATGTCATATTGTTCAAAAAAATTTAATATTTTTGTAATTATCTCTTTTGATATTTTGTTATATTTTTCTTTAAACGTGGGTGTTCAGCTGATAATGCTTTAAATAACGCCCATACCATTAAAATGATGACAAATGAGAAAGGTAAAGCAGCAATAATGAGTATGTTTTGAATCGCTTGTGTGCCCCCAGTGAATAACATGATGAGCGCAAACAGAGCTAACATAATGCCCCAAGTGACTTTTACCCAATTTTTAGGATGATTATCACCTTTTGTACTTAACATACCTAAAACATAGGTTGCAGAGTCTGCAGAAGTGACAAAAAATATCATAATGACAACGAGTGTGACAATACTGATCACATAACCGAATGGAAAATGTTCAAGCGTCGCAAAAGTCGCAGTTTCCATAGCTTCTGATGCAATATCTGCTATCCCACGATTCTGTAAATAAATCGCAGAAGCACCAAAGACTGCAAAGAAAATAAAACAAATGAATGACGGAACAAAAAGAACACCTATGATAAATTCTTTAATCGTTCGCCCTCGTGAAACACGTGCAATAAAGATTCCAACAAAAGGCGCCCATGATATCCACCATGCCCAATAAAAAATAGTCCAATTTTGAATCCATTTCGTTCTTGAAGGATTATCAATGGATAAACGTAAACTCATATCAAAAAAGTGAGCGATATAGTTGCCTAGACTATTTGTAAACATATTTAAAATATAAAGCGTTGGCCCTATAATAAAAACAACAAGAAGCACAGCAAAAGCTAAAGACATATTAATATTGCTTAACATTTTTATTCCTTTACTAATGCCTGACCATGTCGACCATGTAAACAAAACCGTTGCGATAACGACAATAATAATTTGTGTTGTAAATGTGGCTGGTATACCAAATAAAAACTTTAATCCTTCGCTAATCTGTAATGCACCAAAACCTAATGTGGCAGCGACACCCGTGACTGTCGCAATAATCGCAAGCACATCCAACATCTGTCCTAGAGGTCCTTGCATACGTTTCGCACCAAATAAAGGTGTTAACGTTGCACTGACTAAACCAGGATACCCTTTATGGAAATTGAAATACGCAAAAGATAATGCGACAATCGCATAGACTGCCCAAGCATGAATGCCCCAATGGAAAAACGAAAACTGCAAACTGTCATTGATTGCTGCCTGTGTTCCAGTTTTATGTATCGGTGAGGCTTTAAATGCATGAGAAATTGGTTCAGCTGTCGTCCAGAAAACTAATCCGATTCCCATGCCAGCACTAAATAACATTGCGAACCAAGATTTTAATGAGAACTCTGGTTCCTCACCTTCTTTACCAAGTGTAATGTGACTGTATCTAGAAAAGAGTAAATAAATGCAAACTAAAAAAAATATAAGTACGAGTAATAAATAGTACCAACTAAAATGGTAACCAATCCATTGTGTGATTGCTTGCGTTTGTTGTTCCATTTGTTCTGGGAATATCGCCCCAATTAGAACAAATAAACTACACAATACAACAGCAATCCAAAAAACTAAACTCACCTTTTGATTTTGTTGCTTTAACATATAGACTTTCCCCTTAAACTAATGATTTACAGTCACATTCCCTCTTTCAATTAATTTAATCAGCTATTTTTATAACTAACTTACCGATATGTGCTTGTGATTCCATCTGCTGATGCGCTTTAAATATATTATCGACTGTTAAACCTTCTAAAACATCATTTAGTGTAGACTGATAGACACCCTGTTCAATCTTTTCTGCGACATCTTTTAGATAAGTTTGATACATCTGTTCTTCCACACCATGTACTGCTCTTGTAAACATAAATTCATGTGTCAAAGTAATACTTTTAGCTTTTAACGCATTTAAATCTTGCTTATTTTGAAAAGCAACTATTGTCGCAATATGCCCCCTAGGTTGAATAAGGTCAATCATTGTGTCGTAGTAACCATCTGTATCATATGTACAGAAAATATAATTTGGCTGCTTAAGTTGTTGCGCCTTAAACTGAGCTTTCAAATCACTTTTATGATTTAAAACAACATCGGCGCCCATTTTTTGAGACCATTCGATTGTTTCCTCGCGTGAAGCTGTTGTAATCACGTTTAGTCCATAAGCTTTTGCAATTTGCGTTGCAATACTACCCACGCCCCCTGCGCCATTAATAATTAACAACGTTTGACCTTTGTTTTTTTCAGTATCTGTGGAAATTCCAAATACATCAAATATCGTTTCATATGCGGTAATCGCTGTGAGCGGTAGTGCCGCTGCAGCCTCGTAGGAGAGGTTTTTAGGCATATGCGCAACATATTGTTCATTCATTAATTGATAGGTCTGATTTGAGCCTTCACGTTGATTTGAACCCGAATAGAAAACTTGATCTCCCGGTTTAAAACCTTCCACCGCTGATCCTACTTGTTCTACAACACCTGCTGCATCAAAACCTAATACACGCTCCGATTGATTCAATGGCGTTTGACGTATTTTCGTATCAACAGGATTGACCCCTGTTGCGTACACTTTAATTAAAATATCATGTCCTGTCGGTTCTGGACGTTCACGTGTTACCTTTTCAAAACAATTTCCTTCTGATAAAGAAAAAGCTTTCTTTGCGATAATGGCTTCCATTTCATTCCCTACTTTCTTTTTATTTTTAAGCATTGTACTCGTGTTTATGCTTATTTTGCTTGATAATTGTAGTATAACACGCTTGGAAAGGAAGTCTTATATGCAACTCAGCATTCTAGATTATAGTCCTATTTTTGAAGGACGCACACCGCAAGAAGCACTCAATCATAGTGTGAATCTCGCGCGTTATGCTGAAAAATTGAACTTTCACCGCTATTGGCTAGCTGAGCACCATCAAGTGCACTCCGTCGCATCAACAGCGCCTGAAATTTTAGCAACGATGATTTTAGAACAAACATCACGTATCCATGTTGGCGCCGGGGGCATTATGTTGCCACACTACAGTCCATATAAAGTAGCAGAAACTTTTAAAATGCTAGAAGCACGCCACCCTGGACGTGTTGATATAGCACTTGGAAAATCACCTAGTTTTCAAAATGTGTCTCAAGCATTGAATGAAGGCAAACAAACTTTAACAGACTTTGATCAGCAATTGATAGATTTAAAAAAGTATTTTAACAATGACACCTCGTCCCCACATCGTTTTCAGCATTTAAAAGCAATGCCTATCATTGAAACGCAACCGCAATTTTGCATCTTAGGTACGAGCGAAAACAGTGCAGAACGAGCCGCACAATTAGGAGCTATTTTTGTATTTGGGACATTCGGGCAAAGAACTGCAGAAAAACAACGTATTGTTCAACATTATCGAAAACAATTTCAACACTATCATCCTGCAGGTCAACCTTATGTCATCGTCTCTACTTTCGTCTTAGCACATGAGGATAGTCAAATCCGTGCACAATTAGAAGACAGTCTGCATTACTGGTTGCAACGTATTCATTATTTAAAACAGCCGAAAACGCTATTAAGTCTAGAAACGATACAACAGAAAAATTGGAGTGAACGTGAACTTGAAAAACGCGCCGAAAACGAACCACGTATCATTAGCGGGGATGGGGAAATCGTAGCGCAAGAACTCCACGAATTGCAACGTACATTTGATGCTGATGAACTTTTATTATTTCCTCAACTTTATGGTGAGGAGAATAGAAAACATTGTTTAGCACTCATTGCAAAGCATGTATAACACATCAATAAAAAGGTAATGCTGCTCATAACGATAAGCTTTTATCGCTAATGAACACATTACCTTTTTTCATTTCTTAGTGATCTGTTGATTTCCGTTGTGATCTATTTTAATTATCAAATACGTACTAACTTGGGAATATTGAGTCAGAACAGTGTCATCGATTAGATTTTTGTCTTACTTCTGAATTTCTTTTTTGTTTTGCATAACTGTAATGACCCGGATAATAATGAAGTTGTTTATTGTCAATCCAGTACGTTTTTGAAAAATGATTATCCAGAAAATATCGATCATGTGAAACAGCAATAACAGTGCCGTCAAACTCCTCTAAAGCTTCTTCCAATGCTTCTTTGGCATCAATATCTAAGTGATTTGTCGGCTCATCAAGTATGAGCACATTGAATTGTTGAGAAATCATTTGCGCCCATCTTAAACGCATCTTTTCACCACCACTTAAATCTTTTACTTTTTTATAGACATCGTACCCATAAAAAAGATATTTTGCCAGATGGTTTCTCGCTTCTCCTACAGACACATGTGCATATTGTCTAAAAGCCTCAAGTACTGACATCTCTCCAGTATTAAATTGATGTTGGGACAAATAACCAATGCGGTGTGTTTCAGCAATTTGAACATGACCTTCGTCAGGCACAACTTCTTTTAACAACAATTTTAACAGCGTGCTTTTACCTGTTCCATTTGCACCTACAATGGCCACCCTATCATGGCGTCTAATTTTCATATTTACCCCTTCAAATAAGATATCATCATACATTTTAGCAACATCTTTTAAGACAAAGATATCTTTTGAAGCACTTTCTGTTTGGGCGATATCTAATTTCATTTTGTTATGCTCTAATCGAGGCTTAGGTTTGACTTCAATCCGCGCTAGAGCTTTTTCCATGCTTTTTGCACGACGATGCATCGACGCATTGGGTGGCTTCGCTTGGTTCGCCCAAATTTTTAATTGCTTAATTTGGGCTTTCATTTTTTGAATTTTCTTTTGCTGGGTTTGATATGCTTTAAATTCGCTTAAAATACGTTTCTCTTTTTCAATGACGAAATTTGAATAATGACCGGGATATACATATAACTGATGTTGATCAATTTCTAATATTTGAGTGACCGTTTCATCTAGAAAGTAACGATCATGTGAAATTACCATCACGGCACCTTTATATTGTTGGATAAACTTTGTTAGCCATTCTATACTTTCTATGTCTAAATGATTCGTAGGTTCATCAAGCAGTAACAATTCTGGTGATTGGAGTAACAACATCGCTAAACCTACTTTTGTCTGCTCCCCTCCAGATAGATCGGACCATTTTTTCGTTTTAAGGTATGCAATTTTTAAACCGTTGAGCACAAAATCAATTTTGTAATCTCTCTCGTAACCCCCTAAAGTCTCAAATTCATTTTGCAATCGGTCATATTGCTTTAAAATCTGATCGATGTCATCCATTCCTTCAACCATCTTAGCTTCCAGCTGTCTCATTCGTTGTTCGATACCATTCAAAGTGTCGAAGGCTTGATAAAGCTGGTTTATTACAATAGCATCGGCTGGTAGATTTGGAATTTGTGCTAGGAGTCCTACTTTGACATCCTTAGCAATACTAATAAAGCCTTCATCTGCTTGCTCTTTTTTAGCTAATAATTTAAATAAAGTCGTTTTCCCTTCACCATTTCGACCTATTAAACCAATTCGATCATTTTTATTCACTTCAAATTTAATATGATCAAAGACTTTATCTCCGGCATATGATTTCGTGAGTTGACTCACATTGACGATATTCATTTTTTATTCCTCCATATCGCTAGAGGAATTTGTGTCAGTATTCCTCTAGAAGATGTATTTGTTTAAAATTAGACAGACTCCACCAATTTTTAACAAAAAACGCAAATTTCCCACGTATAATAAGGACAAATCTTACACGCTTCACATCTTCTAAAAACATACTGACACCTCCGTTCATATAATGATATATCTAATTATATTCTAGTTTCACTTGTGTTTCAAATCGCTTATACCTATTTTAACTCAAACAGAATTTTAGCCCCAACCTTATTTTATTGCTATTATGATGAATAAGCGGTGTTGAGACATGATTTCCAATTCTCTACTTAAGTTGAACTTCGTATCATACTTTCAAACTATTGAATGATTTGATTTCTGAATGAGATTTGACGTAGAAATTCATTCTCTTTCAGAATCTGTATTTTACGATTATGCCCAATTTCTAAAAAACTAAAAATAATATTTAAGCTGGAATGTTTGATGTCTCGGTACACGATGAAAGTGATTTATTATTCTTATTAAGAAGGAGCGTATACGAAAATGACAAAACAAGGTTTACTTATTATAGATGTTCAGAATGATTACTTTGAAAACGGCAAAATGCCTCTCCATAATCCTGATGAGGCATTAGCTCACATTAACTTACTTGAAACATGGTTCCATGAGCATGATTTTCCAGTATTTTACATCCAACATATATTTCCTAATGACGACGCTGCATTTTTCGTACATGACACAGAAGGCGTTCAATTACACCCTCAACTTAAGCGTAATGAACAAGACCCGGTGATTACGAAGCAAGCGCCTAACAGTTTCTTTCAAACAAATCTTGCCAATCAATTAGCTGATTATGGTGTCACTGACATAGTCATTACAGGAATGATGACACATTTATGTGTAGACTCAACCACACGTGCTGCTAAAGAACTCGGTTATCCATCCACATTAATCCATGATGCGACTGCAACACGTGCATTATCACTAAATGATCAAACTGTCGCACCTGAAGACGTCCAAAATGCCTTTATCTCCAGTTTAAGTAACTTCGCAGAAATTCAATCGACTAATCAATTTTTAAGCCAACATGAGTAAATAAACCTATAAATCCCAACAAAGTTGACTGGGGCTGTACACACTTGCTTTAGCGTTGAACAGCCCCTTCATCTATTGCAATTTAGAGATTTAAAGTGCTTTGAAGACTCACATTTTATATCTCAGTTGTTATTTTTAATACATGATTGTGCCAAGTGATAATGAACCGCTTCAACGATAAAGTGAGTCAACTTTGGATGATCAAATTGCTTAAAATAATCTTTAAATCGTTCATCTTGATGATAAGTTGTTGCAATACAGCAGAGTGTCTCATCATCAAAGTCAGCAAAAGTGCGCATGAGATTTTTCCATTCTATTACAACATGATAAACTTCCGTATCGTTGATATCCCGCTCTGATACATGTACAAAAGCTTTAAATATTGTCATCATTTTATCTTTAGACTCAACACTATTTAATTGATGGTCCTCATTATGTTCAATAAAACTACGATAAGCGGGTGTATTACCATATTTTATTTTAGCTTCTTCTTGATATTGAGCTTGTAAGTTATTGTTCAACTCATCAATTTCTAGAACCGGCATGCCCTCTATCCATTTGGACACTGCTTTTTTCGCTTTTTCTAATCGTTCAATTTTTTCATTCAAAATGACCATTTCATCTTTTAATGATGCCATTAAATTTGTTTCGTCCATTGCCATTATTTTAATGATTCTTTTAATACTTACATCCATCGATCTCAGTAATAAAATTTTTTGTAATTGCATTAAATGACGTTGCGTATAGACTCTGTGATGATTTTCATTTTTTTGGGGTGATAATAAACCAATTTCATCATAATAATGTAAAGTCCGCTTCGTTACGCCAGTGATTTTGATGATGTCTTTTATACGATATTCGTATTCCAAAATGATTCCACCTCGTTTAAAATTTCTTGTGCTGACCTCATAGTTGCTTCTTCAATCCCGCAGTTTGTCTTGTCTAAATAAGTTTTAACAAGATAATAACCGCAAGTATAACCTGCTGAGTGAGGTAACCCTACTTGATTGCCACTATATAATTGAGCAATCTCATCCCCGTATAAATAAGGCATTGCTTCAAACATGTTATCAATGTCTAGATGTTTTCCTATGATATTTTTTATTAATGCTTGTGATTGATTCCAATCTATCGCCGTTACCCAAGGTCCTAAATATGACTTCCCATACATGGCCTCAACAAAATTCTCAGCTAAACCTTCAGAAATAATTAATTCTGCAAGAGAGCCACCGTCCCATTGAATGTATTGGTATCTCAAGTTATGATTGAACTCATGTGCAATGGCACTTTTTGTTCGCTTCAAAGTATACGCATTTGGAACTAATGAAAGCCATACATATCCCGGTATTCCGCCTTCTCCTCCATAGTTTTGATTAAGGAACATCGTTGGCTTTTTTTCATCTCCTAATAAGACCGTAAATGTATACTAACTAACCTTTGAATGCATCCCCTTCTTTTCAAAACGCTTCAGTACATCTTCAATCGCACTTATACAATTATCCCAAAAATCATCATCAAGCATATCCATTTGTTTTTTATAACTCGAATTAAATTCTGCAGGCGAAACATGGGTTTGATTCATCAGCATTAAGGCATCAAAACCTGATGCTGTTGGTTCAAAGGGTATCTGTTGAATTTCAAATTTTTCTCGAAAATGCTTTAATAAATTTTCTCGAAAATAAGCGTCTCTCTGTGCGCGATCTAATTCCAATAATTTCAAATAAATTTTATCAGATTTTATGATATGAATGGGTGGCATTGTTATCCCTCCTTAACCTCAATATAATGGATGACGTAACGTGACGCGCAAGACTTTCAACGTTATTTTTTTATATTTATAAAGTTCTTTTATATTTATGTTTGAGGTTATTCATGATTATATATGGGAGCTTTATTTTTTTGAAAACGCGTATAAAAAAAGAAGCGAGTAAGTAAATATTTTTTACTTAGTCACTTCTTTTTTTGATAAGGATATTATTCTTCAACTATATTTGTTTAGCAATATAGAAATATCATGTGTAAAAAAAGAGTATTGATTCATGCTTAGCCAGACAGCATTTGAGCTTTCTTGGGTTTAACGCAATCATTTCATGCAGGACAGAAAATATTGTTAACTTTACAATTCGCGTGGTGATTTAATACCTAATAATCTCAAACCTTCTTCGATAACTGTAGATACTGATAATAAAACGCCGATTCTATCGTTAAGCATCTCTTGATCATCTAATATTCTCACTTTTGCATAGTAAGTATTGAAGCGACGTGCTAACTGCAATAAATATTTAGCAAGTTCAGCTGGCGACTTTCTTTCCATTGCTGATATTAATACTTCATCAAATAAATCTATAGTTTTAACAATATCCCACGCTTCTTTATCTAAATTTTTTATTTTTAATTTCTCACTTTCTACATTTGCTTTACGAATAATAGCGTGGATTCTGGCGTTGGTATACTGAAGATATAGACACGTATTACCTTCTGGCTTTAACATTTCTTCTAAATTAAATTCGATATCATTCTGACGATCATGCTTCAAGTCATTAAATATAACAGCACCTATGCCTACTTGTTCACTCACTTCATCAATATTTTTCAGTTTTGTTGATTTTTCTTTAATATTATACTTTGCTAATGCGACTGCCTCATTCAATACATCTTCGAGAAAAATCACTTTACCTTTACGTGTCGACATTTTCTTGCCATCTTTTAAAATCATACCAAAGGAAATATGTTTCATATGGTTTGCCCATTGATACCCCATAAGTTTCAATACTTCTATCAGCTGTTTAAAATGAAGCGATTGCTCATTACCAACAAAGTAATATGAATAAGAAAAA
This sequence comes from Staphylococcus coagulans, assembly GCF_022557135.1. Classification (NCBI taxonomy): domain Bacteria; kingdom Bacillati; phylum Bacillota; class Bacilli; order Caryophanales; family Staphylococcaceae; genus Staphylococcus; species Staphylococcus coagulans. The sequence continues at coordinate 777,891 of NZ_CP092966.1, read as the reverse complement.
TCATACGTTTCCTTTCTATAAATGGCTGTGGCTAAATCTCTCGTTATATAAAGGGTAGAACCATTATTTTTCTTTATTAAAGCTGGAGGCATATCAGAAAGCTTTACAACTTCTGCACCTTGATCTAGGACTAATAAGTGTTTTTTCTTCAATAATTCTACAACGCTCTCCATTTTATCATTATAAAAAGCTTCTCCATTATATGAATCAAAAGTGATGTTCAAGCGCTGATATAACTGATTAAAAGCATTTAATGAGACTTCTCTAAACCACTGCCACAACTCAGTATACGCTTGATGATTCTGCTCGAGCATTAAAAATGCATGGCGCCCTTCTTCGTTAAGCTTTTCATCATGCTCAGCCGCTTCATGAAATTTTACATAGAGTTTGAATAATTCAGTAATAGGGTCTGCAGTAACAGCATCCTTATCTCCCCATTTCTGATAAGCTACAATTAATTTTCCAAACTGCGTCCCCCAATCCCCTAGATGATTGATCTTAACAGGCTGATAATTCAGTTTCTCCATAATAAGTGCCATTGCATTCCCAATTACAGTTGATCTCAAATGTCCCATCGAAAATGGTTTAGCAATATTAGGTGAAGAAATATCCATCGTCACGACTTGTTGTTGACCTATATCCTGCTCGCCAACAGATTTACCTTTTTGTAAAACATCATTAATGACATCCAATCCTACATAGTTTGGAGCAAAAAACACATTTAAATAGCCGTTGATAGCTTGGATTGACTTAATTTCTTTCCTTTCAATATTGTCCTTTAGTTCTTCTGCAATAACTCTAGGATTCTTTTTTAAATGTTTACTTAAAGCAAAACAAGGAAATGAAAAATCGCCTTGTTCTTGATATTTAGGTCGCTCTATTAGTTTTAAAATCTCTTGTACTGTTAAGAACGAGATATGTTCAGATAATATATTAGCTAACAATTGCTTCATTAAAAATCACTCCCTATTAAAATAAAAAAAGTCCACCCCCTATCATAGAGGTGAACTTTACATCCACGGTACCACTCATATTTATGCCTAAAAACATACACTCTCATTGTTAACGATGTGACCACCGAACGTACCTACTTAAGTTCAATACGTTACCCACAAGACGCGCTTCATCAATATAATTTTTGCTATTCTCCCACCCTCAATAGCTCGCTATAAAAAAATATACAATTACTCTTCTTGTGCAAAGTTTGCTTATATAATTTTAATTATAATAACATAAAGCAATTTCTTTATCTAGCCCGTATGGATAATTAGGTATATACATTCATCATACATATATTGTTAGGGTTTCTTTTAGGGCCTCAAGCAAAAAAGATTAAGCAACACGATGCTACTTAACCTCTATAGTATGCTCATTAGTCCTATTTGACAGAGGGCCTAATATAGGACCAAACTGCTTGTGCCATTCTTTATCTTTAACAAATTCATTTACATATTCAGTTGCAAAAATAATATCTTAATCTTGAAGTCGATCATTCCCACTATAGGGATTAGCTCTTGACCCATTTAGTAAGACGGATACAATACGTTCATCTTGTTTAGCTATATCGAGAATTAGTTTCAATATATCACGAGCATCGCGCATAAGTAATCTCCTTTATTACATTATCTAGTAATTAGATCAATAGTCACATGATTGCATAAACTGAACAGTTTAAGTTATCTTTAAATTACTTCTATAGTATCCAAATATCACCTAAGTCAATATGATCAGGCTCAACAACCAATTCAAATAAAAAATTTTTAGCATACTCTTCCTTTGTAGCGTTACAGTACTCGAAAGTTTTTTATTTTACTCGAAACTCTTCGAACACCTTGATATTATTGGATTTTCTATATAGCTCAGCACTCTACCTTTTGAGCTACTCGAAAGTTTTTTATTTTACTCGAAACCCTTCGAACACCTTGATGTTATTGGACTTTCTATATAGCTCAGTACCTTTCCTTTTGAGTTACTCGAAAGTTTACAAATTATTTATCAATCTAATAAGTAATACGTTCTTTTCGGATCATTTTTACTTGATCCATGCGTAGATATGACATTCATTTCTTCTAATTCTTTTAACCTTTTTCTTGCTGTAGGAACAGATCTTTGAATTATCGCAGCAATTTTCGATGCTGTTAATTCTCCTTGGTTATATAAATGTCTCACAATTAATTCTTGTTGCTCATTTAAGCTATCAAATAACTCAGGCGTGATTATATTGCTTACTCGACCTGTTTCTCTTTCTTTCCTAGCAACAATATTATTCTTCAAAGTCAGCTGAACTGAACTATTATTGGGCTCTGAATAAACAGGATCATCTAGAAAATAGTCTTTCATTTCATCAAATATACGTCCAACACCTTCATTTGATTCTCTAACCCACTTATATTGAGTTAATGCAGCGGCTAATTTAGGATTTCGTGAATACCTTTCTTCTTTAATATTTTCTAAAGTAACAGAAGCAGGAAGTGCACCTGGACTACTAATTTCTAATCTATCATCAAACATTTTTATTCTAATATGATCACCTTGATTATCATATCTGCGATGTATAATCGCATTAATCATCCCCTCAAACCACGCAAATTCAGGATATTCAGGTAGCGTGACAAATTTGCCTTCTTTTCCTAGAAAGGTGTATTCTCGTAATTGAGTATTGATAAAAGCTCTTGCTTCTCTGATTGCTATCGGTAAGGCTTTTTCAAAAGTAATATCTTTAACTACATTAAGTCGAGCACCTGTCTCTTCTTTAGTACCTTCATATCTCATAAATCGAATTCTAGCACTGGGTAAGTAAACATTGATATTATTACTAAATAATAACAAACCAGCTACTGTCAATTTACCTTCACGCATGAAGCCCCTAGCTTTTAATAGTTTTTCGTTTTCTACATTTGTATTAAGTAATTGTTTAAATTCATTTACTAGATTTTCATCCACATCTTCAAAACTCGAGTACTCCACTAATTCTTCTTCAAAGCGACGTGCACCACGATCGTACTCTAAATTTGTAATTTGGTTATGTGTAAGTTTTCTACTCTTATCGTTAATTCTTAAATAAACTGAATCATCCTTTAAAGTGATAATAGCATCATAACTAGGTTCAATATCAAAAACCAAAATTTGATCTAGGGTTCCATCAAGTTTTTTCACGTCTATTAATTCATATGTATATTTAGGTATTCTGTATAAATGTTCAAATGGTGCTTCTATATATAATTCTTTCTTTTTTGCTTTTGCATGATTAAAACCTGAGATCTCTCCATTGTCCTCAATACCAATCACTAATTTGCCACCTTCCGCATTCGCAAACGCACAGATATGCTGAGCAACATCTTTAGGGCTTATTGATGCTCTCTTTCTATCTAACAGTTGCCCCTCAACCTCAGTTTGTAAGAAATGTAGATAATTACTAATAGTCATATTTAAACCTCTCAATCATGCATATTATTGATTTCATTATATCATTCAATCAAATATCAATCGATTAACATTTGCAGCTATACCATCTTTATGAATAAATTATAGAGTAAAAAATATCAATTGATATAGTTACATTAGGTTGAACTTCGCATATTTTACTAAACAAAATAGGCTCTCTGTCAAAAATCGGACTGGTGATTGATAGAATCACCAGTCCGATTTATATAAAGCCATTTAAATTCCTGGATTGTATAATTAACGGTCTCTTATTATATTTGCATCATACAACTTTATGGGTATATCGTTACTTATCTTTTATTATATCTACTGTACTTTCCTTCTAAGTAAAAAATTGGCTACGTTAAGTGCTTATTATATTTTATGTTATTTCAATCCCTATGATTCGTCAGTAATTTTAAATACTATAAAATATTCCATTAAACTATCAATAATAGCTACTGTATCAACCCTTATCATTAAATGACTTCAAAAAATTATTTTTAATGTTTCTTATATCTGGTTTTTAGTATTATAAAATTTATTATTATTAAAAATAAACTAATGTATACGAACGTTTCCCAAGCATAAAAGACATCTCTTCGCTCTGAAACATACCCATTGAATGGTAATAAAGACATCGTTACAATAGATTCTATAGTATAAAACGTAGATATAAAAGAAGATCTTATGCTGTCATTCTTAACTAAATCTCTATGCATATATACACTTGTCTTAACACTAATAATAGTGAATATAATTATATGTACCATAAAAAATATGGTAGAATATTCACTATGTGTCATGATAAATATAATTATTATATCAATGAATATATATACCATAATTTCTTTCAGACCATCAAAAATTTTAGGGATTTTTGGAATAATTAAATTTGTTAGCATTCCAATCAATGATATTCCTACCCATAAATATGCTATGTTGCTTTTAAAAGCTACTTGCCATTGGTTTGATGGACCAATGTCAAGAATAGTAGGTACTACTAGCATTATTAATATCAAAACTAAAGATTTGTCTCCTCTAAATATTGATATAAGTTTTTTGAAATTTGTGAACCATATTGATTTTATTTGTAGTACTCCAGCATTGAGATTTTCAACATCTGAGTTACCTTTTCTTTCCGGTAATAAAATGTATATCAAGTATGATAGTACAATAAAATATAAAGCACTTAATATTATAGGAAGGTTAATGTTTATTTTAAATAAATACTCAGCACTAATGAATCCTACAACCAAAGAAAATAAAGAACCAAATAATGCCACTTTAGAAAATACACGCTCTAAATTCATAGCTTTTTTGTCAGTCAGTTGGTTCATGTACCAACTTCCTAAACTTCCAGATAACATGGATTCCGCTACACCTGTTATAAGCCCCGAGACAATTAGTAAAAAGAAATTTTCACTAACTAGAAGAATTAATCCACACGCTCTCATTAAACAGCTGTATATAACCACTCTTTTCTGGCCTATAGTATCAGCTAAAATTCCAGTAGGTAATTCACTGATGGCTGCCGCACCCCAGAAAATAGACAAGTATAGTCCAGCTTCAGTAAAGCTATATCCCAAGTTAATTAAAAAAATATAGATAACTGGCGAAAAGAGTGCAATCCCTGATAAAATTGATGTATTGAATCCAATAAATAATTGGGTTAATTTATACTCATTCATTTTAGCTAATCTCTTTTCCCCTAGTTGTTAATTTATACTCTTGTCCTTCCTTATCTCGAGATAATAGCGAGTAATCAACCAAATATCGTCTCAATAACACATAATCATCATAAAAAGAACGTAGTATTAAATTTATTTCTTTTTCTTTATAAGTTCTATTTTCTTCAAACTCCATAGCCAATATTTTCATTAACTCTCTTTTATCTTTTTCTTTTCTAGGTATTGTATGAATTTTATTATTTTTCATAAATCTTTCTTTAATTTCACTCATTTTTCCGCCTCCAATATAATTTCTCAATATATATATTTGTATATTTCTCTTTCTTTTTCAATGTCTACGCCCATTATTCTATTATTACTCATATGAATAATTGATAATACTTCTTCTATATTAGATATATCGTAATTACTTTGAATAATTTTCTCATCAAAATCGATACGTCTATCTCTTATAACACCTGTAATGTACTTCAATCTTTCTCGATCACAATTTCCAACTTTATATCGTTTGAAAGCTTTTAATACTTGTTCATTGCTTAATTTAAATTCTTCAATTAATGTCAATGTGTTACATAATAAATCTCAGTATTTATTTCTTTTAGACTAAAAAAATCAGTTGCAGATTTATTATAAAAAGAGAGGATTCTATTCGTATCTTTTAATGACATTTGTTCAAAGTTTTCAATTCCAATATCTTTATACCTTAGATTTTCTCGAAAATATGGTTCTAAGATATAATAATCAACCAATTCGCTTTGATTAAAATAACTTTCAATACTTAAAGCATCTTCTTTATAAAATCTTATTCTTAGATACTCTTTATTATTGTCTTTGTAATTAACATAAAAAAACCGTTGAAAAACCGTTCTTAAATTAATCAAAAATTCAACTACATCCATATTATATTCATATAAATATACTTTATAATATTTCCACTTTCTTAATGATAATTCATCATTATTATCTAATTCATATTTTTTTATAATTTCATTACTTATACTATTCGAGTTCGATTCATTGTCTACAACAGAATATATCAATTCATTGTTATGTATATTTTTATCTACCGAGAAATTTAACTGTGATGACAATAATTCCTTTAAAATTATTTTATTATATAATCGATACTCTTTAAATAAATAATCAAAATCTTCTTTGAGATTCAGGATTAATTCCTGGTCTTCTTTGATATAGACGACATACATTTCTATCTTACCAAGGTGTAACAGACTATCAATATAATCTTTTAAACTAGCTCTACTTCCAAATACATTTCCAATAATCCATGTTCTTCGAATAATGATATACTTATTATCTATAACCACTCTAGGTATATATATCAAGACGTCATAAAGTTTAGGATGAATAATATTTTTATCTAAATTATTTATATCTCCTAGTAAAAGTAACGCTCTTAATTGTGGTGTATAATGCAGCATAGATAAATTAGTTAGCTTTCTTATATTAATCAGTTTCTTTTCTGCATTATATATGCTTAAAATTTTTTTATTCTTATCGTATCCAACATATAAATCAGAAATATTATATCCACTTCTACTGTAAATATTAATATTTAAGTTGTTAGATTTCACAGGAGGCATAAACTTAGCTAAGTCTTTATCTTCCGTACTTAAATTCATTCCTAATAAGTTTTGTTTTATTGCTATATTTGTACTACCTATATTTTTGACTGTTCTTAAGTTATCCAAGTTATACTTGTTATCCAATACATTTAAGTGAATATCTACAGATCCTATATCATTTTTACAAGTTGGTATTTCTTTTAATGATAGGTTAATTTCTTCTTTATTATTGTTTCTTTGAGCAAGATAGTTTAAATATTCAAATAACTCGTTTTCACAATTATATTCGTATCTTACATTACAACATAAATCTATAAAACCCTCGTCTTTCAACACTTCTTCAAGAGGAACTAAATAATTATTATATTCCTCAAAAAAGTAGTCTGTTAGTTCAGAATACCCCTCTAGCTCATTAATACCCGAAAAATTTTGTATAATTTTATAATTTTTGGTTGTATATTTTTTGAACTGAACCCCTCATTTTAGACACATAAAATAAAAATTAATTCATTGATTTTTTTAATATATAATATGAACTTATTAAGTCCAGAGGTATTAACGGGGTATTATTCATGCACAAATCATATAAAAAGCACCTCTCGAGTATTTTCGAGAAGTGCTGTAAATGTTGATATAACAACGATATTAACGTTTTGAGAATTGTGGTGAACGACGTGCTTTTTTAAGACCTGGTTTTTTACGTTCTTTCATACGTGGGTCACGAGTAAGTAATCCAGCACGTTTTAAAGAACCTCTGTATTCAGGATCTGCTTCTAATAATGCACGTGCAATACCGTGACGGATTGCTTGTGCTTGACCAGTGAAACCGCCACCGTGTACATTAACTAAAACGTCATAGTTACCTTTAGTTTCTGTTACATCAAATGGTTGGTTTAAGTCTAAGATTAATGATTCGAATGGTAAGTAGTCGCGTACATCGCGATCGTTCACTTTGATGTTACCTTCACCTGGTACTAAACGTACACGTGCTACTGAGTTTTTACGACGGCCTGTGCCTTTATATTCAACTTGTGCCAATGTAATTTCCTCCTTCTAATTAACCACGTAACTCGTAGTTTTCTGGTTGTTGTGCAGCGTGTGGATGTTCAGCGCCACCATAAACGAATAATTTTTTACCTTGTTTTTCACCTAAACGTGAACTTGGTAACATCCCTTTAATTGCGTTTTCTAATAAACGTTCTGGGTTTGTACGTCTTAATTCACCAGCAGTGATTGATTTTAAACCACCTGGGTGATTTGAGTGACGGTAGTAAATTTTATCGCTTTCTTTTTTACCAGTAAATTCGATTTTTGAAGCGTTAATGATGATAACGTAATCACCACTGTCAACGTGTGGTGTGTAAGTGACTTTATTTTTACCGCGTAAGATAGCTGCGACTTCTGAAGCTAAACGTCCTAAAGTTTGTCCTTCAGCATCAACAACATACCATTTGCGCTCAATGTTTGATTCATTTGCCATAAATGTTTGACGCATAATATTGTCCTCCTAGTGAATAAATCTTTCCTATTTGTCTTTCAGCTGGTTGTGACAGCACAACCTAGAGCGAGATATTTATTCCGTTAACTGTTGTTCTTTCCTGCTTATATATCTTTGTAACACAATAAGTTTCCGGGGCTTATCGTGGGGTGATATAAAACAATACCGTTAACTATCTTATAAGTTTTACGCCTTAATGTCAATGTATTTCATTAAATTTGTGACGATTTTTTCGTATGAATATTAATTGTTTCACCAAAGTCTATTTTGAGCTGTTCTGGCGATAAATATACCTTTTCTAAATAGAGACCTTCTGCCGGTGCTGTATGTGGTACAAGCGTTCGATCTTTCATTTTAAGAATATGTGGAATATCCTCACCTTGTCGCTTACCTTTTCCGACTTCAAGTAAGTAAGCCATAATGACACGTACCATATTATATAAAAAACCTGACCCTGTAATAATAAAATCTAAGCCATCTTCAGTGACTTCAATGCGACTTTCATAAATCGTACGTGTTTTACTTTCAACTTCAGTCTTTTGAGAACAGAAACTAGTAAAATCATGCGTTCCAATAAAATGACGTGCAGCTGCTTGCATCGCTTCAATATTAAGTGCATGGGCCTCGAGCGTTTTTAAATGCGCGAGAAATGGATTGCGATGTGCATCTTGATAAATAGCGTATCGATAGCGTTTACCTACACAATCATAACGACAGTGAAAATCTGAATCGATTAAAGAGACTTCATGAACATAAATATCATCTGGTAACGCACTATTCATGGCATGTTGCCACTTATTAGGCGTAATATTCAAATCCGTATCGAAATGGAAATACTGTTCTTTTGCATGAACACCACGATCTGTGCGACTTGTAGGATGAATTCGAACAGGCTTTTGATGCATGCGTTTCAATATTTTTTCAAAATAGCCTTGCACTGTACGACCTTGGTTTTGAATTTGAAAGCCTAAAAATTGTGCCCCATTATAACTGATTTTCACTAACACACGTTGCATAAAATTCTCCTTTTCTCAATCTAAAAATGATGGCCTAACCATATCGAAATGACTGCAATTGGAATGATACTTAGTAAGGCAAGCGTATCTTTAACGTGCCATTCTAGTACACGATAACTTGTTCTCTGCTGATTTGCATCATAGCCTCTCACTTCCATAGCGATAGCCAATTCTTCTGCACGTTGAAAGGCAGAAATAAACAATGGAATCATTAAAGGGATAAACGCCTTAATACGTGCCACAATGGAGCCAGAACTAATATCTGAGCCCCGAGATTTTTGTGATAACACAATTTTATCTAATTCTTCCATCAAAGTAGGAATAAATCGTAGTGCAATAGACATCATCATACTTAACGCAGCTACAGGGACTTTGATATATTTCAACGGTTTAAATAAACGATCAAAAGCTTCTGTAAGGTTTAGAGGACTTGTCGTCAAAGTAAGTAGTGTTGAAATAATCATAATGTAAGCAAGGCGCAGTACAATTAAAATCCCTTCTCTAATTCCATTAGAATCAATAGACAGAATGCCCCATTCAAATAATCGTGTTCCGCCTTTCGTTAAAAACAGATGCATCACTAGTGTTAATAGTAAAAAGATAAAAATTGGAAGTAACCCTTTTAAAAGAAACCCCAGTGGAATACGTGCGGCTTTTAAAATCATTAACAATATGAAAGCAAGCCACAAATAACTATACGGATGGTGACTCAAAAAAATAACAATAATAAATAAAAATACAAAGATGAATTTACCACGTGGGTCTAAGCGATGAACGAAAGTGTCTAATGGTAAGTAACGTCCAATAATCAATTTATCTTTCATGACGTTGCCTCCATTCTTTGAACATCGTAGCAAACGCCTCTTCTGTCATTGCAAGCTGTTCAAATTGAATCCCTAAGCGCGCTTCAATATCTCTTTGTAAACGCACGATATCAGGCAAACAAAGGTGCAAAGCTTGAACGTCTCCAGTACGTGAAAAAAATTGTTGTGGTGTCGTCGATTCAATAAGGCTCCCTTTTTGCATTATTTTAACTTCGTCAGCAAATCGTGCCACATCATTCATATCATGTGTCACTAAAATGACCGTTTTATGCTGTTCCAGTTGCAATTTTTTAAATAACTGCATAACCTGTTCTCGACTGCGTGGATCTAATCCTGCTGTAGGTTCATCTAAAATTAAAATATCAGGATCCATCGTGAGAATTGCAGTGAGTGCGACTTTTCTCATTTGACCGCCTGACAGTAAGAAAGGAGATTGCTTCATTGTGGCTTCTGCATCAAAACCTAACTCTGTTAATAAGCGCATCGCTTTGGCACGCGCTGCTTCAATATCCAGTCCGTAGTTTTGAGGACCAAATAGTACTTCCTTTTCGACTGTCTCTTCAAAAAGTTGTGACTCAGGAAATTGAAACACCATCCCAATTCGTTTTCTAATTGACTTTAATTTTTTATCTTTTGTCTTTGGATTGATGGCGACGTCTAATACTTGCATATGGCCTTGTGTAGGTTTTAAGAGCCCATTGAAATGTTGAATTAAAGTTGATTTCCCTGAGCCTGTTTTTCCAATAATGGCATAATAACGCCCAGGTGAAAATTCAGTTGATATTTGATTGAGTGCTTGATATTCATACGGCGTCTTTTTCTGATACGTGTATGAAACTTCTTCAAATTTAATCATATTAAACGCTCCAATAATCCTTCATAAGTCATAAAACCTGGTTCCATATTTAATAGATTCGCGACACGCATTTCAAATGGCAAGTCTAAGCCAAGTGTCACTAATGACTGCCCGTGTTTAAATATCGAATCTACTGAACCATTTAAATAAACTTCACCTTGGTTCATCACGATTACTTGATCTGAGCTGACAACTTCAGAAAGGTCATGCGTAATCGCAATCACTGTCACCCCTTTTGTTTCGTTCAAGTGTTTGACCATGGCAAGTATGTCACGCTTTCCTTCTGGATCCAACATGGCTGTCGCCTCATCTAAAATAATTAATTGTGGCTCTAATGCAAGGACACCCGCAATCGCAACACGTTGTTTTTGTCCCCCTGACAATGCGGTCGGCTCATGATTTTGCTTGTCATACATATCGACGTCTTTCAAAACAGCTGGCACAATTTGATGCATCTTATCATAAGAAACATTTTTATTTTCTAAGCCGAAAGCAACGTCATATTTCACAGTTGAGCCAACAAACTGATTTTCAGGATTTTGAAATACGATTCCAATATGATGGTGAAAAGCTGGCCGATCTTTGCCTTTAATCGATATGCCATTGACCTTTATATCTCCAGTAAAATCTTGCTCGATGCCTGTTAGAAGTTTCGCTAAAGTAGATTTTCCTGAGCCATTGTGACCGACAATCGAAACCCAATCACCTTTTTTAACTTTAAATTGAACATCATTCAAAACACGCGGTTGTTGTTCGTCGTATTGAAATGATACATGTTCAAATTCAATCAGGTTTTCGTCTTTCATTCAGCGTCCCTCCATTTGTACTAATACGCTTATTTTACAAAAAAAGACATGATTTGTATATGTATCAAGCCATATAAATAAAGAGCGGAACAGAAATCGAATGGATTTCGTAGTTCCGCCCTTCGCAGAGATGATGCGTTTTTATAAAAAATTGAGTTCACATGCATAAAGCATCGTTTACTCATTTTTATCGTTGATAGTACATGGCGCAGTTATAAACCAAGCATGAACAACTTCTGCTTGGTTTATTCGATGTTAAAATGAATCGCTAAGTATTATGAGTGCACCATTCAGCGACACATACGTGTAAAGAAGCTGGATGTGATTCAATAAGATTTGGCGATGTCATCTTGATTTACGACCGATTACACTAAAAAAGCGCGCACCCCATCCTCATTGAGTTCACGCTTTGTCGTCAATATTTAGTTGGATGGGGTACTCTGAGCTAGACAATATTTGTATGTGGCAAACATTATCGTTGCACTCATTTGCTTTAATGTAGTAGTAGTGTATTAATTAAACTAATTCGATAATTACTTTTAATGCGCCATCGCCGTGACGTGGAGCAACTTTAAGAATACGAGTGTAACCACCTTGACGTTCTTCATAACGTTCAGCGATTTCACCGAATAATTTTTGAAGTGCTGTTTGTGTTGTTTCATCTTCGTTTAAGATTTCAACATTACGTAAAGTTTTTGCTGCTTGACGACGAGAAGCCAAGTCACCTTTTTTACCTAAAGTGATTAGTTTTTCAACTACGCTACGAAGTTCTTTCGCACGTGCTTCAGTCGTTTCGATGCGCTCACTTACGATTAATGATGTAGCTAAATCACGTAACATTGCTTTACGTTGATCTGAAGTACGACCTAATTTTCTGTAACCCATGAGTTAACCTCCTTTATCAATCTTCTTTTCTTAGACCTAAACCTAAGTCTTCTAATTTATATTTTACTTCTTCAAGAGACTTGCGACCTAAGTTACGAACTTTCATCATATCAGCCTCTGATTTATCAGCGAGTTCTTGTACAGAGTTGATGCCTGCACGTTTAAGACAGTTGTAAGAACGTACAGATAAGTCTAATTCTTCGATAGACATTTCTAATACTTTTTCTTTTTGATCTTCTTCTTTTTCAATCATAATTTCAGCATTTTGTGCTTCATCAGTTAAACCAACAAAGATATTTAAATGCTCAGTCATGATTTTCGCTGCTAATGAAACAGACTCTTGTGGTGTGATTGAACCATCAGTCCATACGTCTAATGTTAATTTATCAAAGTCAGAACTTTGACCCACACGGGTATTTTCCACTGTGTAATTCACACGTTCTACTGGTGAGTACAATGAATCAACTGGAATAACACCGATTGGTAGATCACTTGAGTTGTTTTGATCAGCTAATGCATACCCACGCCCTGTACTTGCAACTAAACGTAATTTAAGGTGACCACCTTGCGCTACTGTTGCAATTTTAAGATCTGGGTTTAAGATTTCAACATCACTGTCATGTGTGATATCTTTTGCAGTGACTTCGCCTTCTTCTTTAACATCGATTTCAAGTGTTTTATCTTCTTCTGAATATATTTTAAGTGCTAACTTTTTAATATTCATAACAATTGTTGATACGTCTTCAACGACATGATCAATTGCTGAGAATTCGTGTAAAACACCTTCAATTTCGATATATTTAACAGCCGCACCTGGTAATGATGATAGTAGGATACGACGTAAGGAGTTTCCTAGTGTAGTACCGTAACCACGTTCTAGTGGTTCAACAACGAACTTACCGAATTTAGCATCATCACTAACTTCAATTGTCTCAATTCTAGGTTTCTCAATTTCAATCATTTACATATCCTCCTTAAGTACGTCGACTTGCATAAACTTTAAATTCAAGTGATTTGTGACAAAACAAAAATTTAATTATACGCGACGACGTTTTGGTGGACGGCAACCATTATGTGGTACTGGAGTAACGTCTTTAATCGCTGTTACTTCTAAACCTGCTGATTGTAATGCACGGATCGCTGATTCACGACCTGGACCAGGGCCTTTTACAGTTACTTCTACTGATTTTAAACCATGTTCCATTGCTGCTTTTGAAGCTGTTTCAGATGCCATTTGTGCTGCGAATGGAGTAGATTTTTTAGAACCTTTGAAACCAAGCGCACCTGCAGATGACCATGATAAAGCATTACCGAATTCATCTGTAATAGTTACAATTGTATTGTTGAATGTTGAGCGGATGTGTGCCACACCGTTTTCAATATTCTTTTTCACTCTACGTTTACGTGATACTTGTTTACGTGCCATAGTATAATTTGCCTCCTTTACCTATTATTTTTTCTTGTTAGCTACAGTTTTAACTGGGCCTTTACGCGTACGCGCATTGTTTTTAGTTTTTTGACCATTTACTGGTAAACCACGACGGTGGCGGATACCACGGTATGATGAGATTTCCATCAAACGTTTGATGTTTAAGTTTGTTTCACGACGTAAGTCACCTTCAACTTTATAGCCGTCAACAACTTCACGGATACGACCTAATTCATCATCAGTTAAGTCTTTAACACGTGTATCTTCTGAAACGTTTGCTTCTGAAAGGATCTTTTGTGCTGAAGTTTTACCGATACCGTAGATATAAGTTAATGAGATTACTACGCGTTTATCACGTGGGATATCAATTCCTGCAATACGTGCCATTATATTTTACACCTCTCTTTTAATTAACCTTGTTTTTGTTTATGCTTAGGATTTTCACAAATTACCATTACTTTACCTTTACGTTTAATGACTTTACATTTTTCGCAAATTGGTTTTACTGATGGTCTTACTTTCATTTTTAAACCTCCTTCAATGTTGGAGTGACAATTATTTATAACGATATGTGATTCTTCCGCGTGTCAAATCATACGGAGACATTTCTACTGTTACTTTATCGCCAGGTAGAATACGAATATAGTTCATTCGAATTTTACCACTCACATGTGCTAGAATTTCATGACCATTTTCTAATTCTACTTTAAACATTGCGTTTGGTAAAGTATCTAATACTGTACCTTCAAGTTCGATAACGTCTTGTTTTGCCATTGGAATAACGCCTCCTTTTTGTTGTAAGGATGTTGAATATTAACTCAATAATCGCTTGGCTCGTTTCACTTTCAAAATATCGTTATAAAGCCTTATCACAATCAAATACATTTATGATACTAAAGATAACGACTTAAGAAGTGATAACCAAGTCGCTATTATTTTAATGATTCCAAAATATTTATGACGTCTGCTGTAACTTCATCAATATTTCTAGAACCGTCAATATTTTTCAGAACACCTTGTTTGCTGTAAAAATCTAAAATAGGTTTAGATTGTTTTACGTTTACTTTCAAACGATTAGCAACAGTTTCTGGGTTGTCATCTTCACGTTGATAAAGCTTACCACCATCAAGATCACAAACACCTTCAACTTTTGGAGGGTTGAAAACAAGATGATACGTTGTGCCACAAATCTCGCAAATACGACGACCTGTAAGACGATTCATTAATTCCTCTTCTGGCACTTCGATATTCACAACTGCATCAATTGTTCTACCAAGTTCTTCTAGAATAGAATTTAAAGCTTCTGCTTGCTCAATCGTACGAGGAAATCCATCTAATAAGAAACCTTTTTTCGCATCGTCTTCAGAGATACGTTCTTTGACAATACCTACTGTTACTTCATCTGGTACGAGTTCCCCACGATCCATAAATGATTTTGCCTCTTTACCAAGCTCAGTTTCATCTTTAATCGCTTTTCTAAACATATCCCCCGTTGAAATATGAGGAATAGGGTACTTTTTGGTAATCTCAGTCGCTTGAGTCCCTTTACCAGCACCAGGTAATCCCATTAAGATAATGTTCATGAGTGCCCTCCTACATATTATCGTCTACCAAAGCCTTTATATTCTTTTTCATTCACTTGTGCTTCTAAGCTTTTCATTGTCTCAATCGCTACACCGATAACGATGAGTAAGCTTGTCCCACCTAACTGAATGGCTTGAGGTAAGTTCATTACTTTAGTCGCAATAATTGGCAAGATTGCAATGACTGCTAAGAAAATTGAACCTACAAAAGTTAAGCGATAAAGGACTTTCGTAATATATTTTTTAGTTTGTTCACCAGGACGAATTCCTGGAACATAACTGCCTTGCTTCTTAAGATTTTCTGCCATTTTTTCTGGGTTAACTTGGACAAATGCATAAAAATAAGTAAATGCAATGATCAAGATCACATAGACAACCATACCCATATTATTAGATGGGTCTGCATAGTTCCCCACTTTTTGTGCCCAATCTGCTTTTGGGAAAATCAATGTTAACGTTCTTGGCAATAAGAAGAATGCCATAGAAAAGATAACTGGAATAACCCCTGCAGAGTTCACTTTTAACGGTAAGTACGTTGCTTGTGAACCAAGTCGCATGTTGGATTGTTTTTTTGCATATTGAATCGGTATTTTACGAATGGCTTGTAAAACATATACAGCCCCAACAGTAAGTAAAATCATACCTAATACGAGACCGCCTACTTTTAACCAAGCAAGTGTCACATCATCTTGACCGATAAATTCTTGTTGATAGAATTGGATCAAGGCAGATGGAAGTGTAGATAAAATACCTGCAAAGATAATGATAGAAATACCATTACCCACACCATATTGTGTGATTTGTTCACCCAACCACATTAAAAACGCAGTTCCTGCTGTAAGCACTACTGCAATAAGCAAATAAGACATTACACTTTGCTCTTTAATAAGAGTTCCGTTCAAATAGTTATTGAACTGAAACGCCATACCAATGGACTGAATAAATGCTAAAACAATTGTAAAATAACGCGTAAAGTTAGTTAACTTCTTACGTCCTGTTTCACCTTGTTTTGCCCATTCAGTAAATTTCGGTACAATGTCCATCTGCAACAATTGTACTACGATAGAAGCAGTGATGTAGGGCATGATTCCCATTGCGAAAATGGAAAAGTTCTTCAAGGCTCCGCCACCAAAAGTGTTTAACAAGTCAGTGACGCCTTGAGAACCTTGTCGATTATCAAAAGCTTCTGGATTAACACCAGGTGCTGGGATGTACGTACCTATTTTGAAAATGACTAACATTGCAAGAGTAAAAAGTATCTTGTTACGAACTTCTTTTGTTTTGAAAAAGTTCACAAGCGTGTGAAACATTAGATCACCTCGTGTGCTCCGCCTTTCGCTTCAATAGCGTCCTTAGCTGATGCTGAGAATTTATGCGCTTTGACAGATAATTTCTTTTCTAATGAACCATTACCTAAAACTTTAATGCCAGATTTTTCACTTTTAACTACGCCTGTTTCGATTAATAATTCAGGTGTTACCTCAGTACCATCTTCAAATTTGTTAAGTTGGTCTAAGTTAACGATAGCATATTCTTTACGATTAATGTTTGTGAAACCACGTTTAGGAATACGACGGAATAATGGTAATTGACCACCTTCGAAACCTGGTCTTACGCCACCACCTGAACGTGCTTTTTGACCTTTTTGACCACGACCACTAGTTTTACCGTTACCTGTAGCCGCACCACGACCTACACGGTTACGTACTTTACGTGAGCCTTCTGATGGTTTTAATTCATGTAATTTCATTTTGGCACCTCCTTAATTATTTTTCTTCTACTGATACTAAGTGACTTACTTTGTTGATTTGTCCACGAATTGCTGGGTTGTCCTCAACGATAACAGAAGAATGGATCTTGTTAAGACCTAAAGCTTTAACTGTTTTACGTTGTGTTTCTGGACGCCCGATAACGCTTCGAGTGAGGGTGATTTGTATTTTAGCCATTTAAATGTTTCCCTCCTTAATTATAAAGTTCTTCTACTGATTTACCACGTAAACGGGCAACATCTTCAGCATTTTTTAAGTTTTGTAAACCATCAATTGTTGCGCGCACCATGTTGATTGGTGTGTTTGAACCTAAAGATTTACTTAAAATGTCAGTAATACCTGCAAGTTCTAATACGGCACGAACTGGGCCACCTGCGATAACACCAGTACCAGGTGCTGCTGGTTTCATTAAAACACTTCCTGAACCAAAACGTCCAGTAATTGTGTGTGGTGTTGTACCATCAACACGTGTTACAGTGATAAGATTTTTCTTCGCTGCTTCAACTGCTTTTTTGATTGCTTCAGGTACCTCTTGTGCTTTACCAGTACCGAATCCAACGCGACCATTTTTGTCACCTACTACTACAAGTGCAGTAAAACGGAAACGACGACCACCTTTTACTACTTTAGCAACACGGTTAATCGTAACTACGCGTTCTTCAAATTCTTTAACTTCTTCTTCTCTACGAGCCATTATATATTGTCCCTCCTTTTAAATTAAAATTGAAGTCCATTTTCACGAGCTGCATCTGCTAATGCTTTCACACGGCCGTGGAATAAGTATCCTCCACGATCAAATACAACTGCTTCGATTCCTTTTTCGCTTGCTTTTTTAGCAATTGCTTCACCGACTTTAGATGCTAATTCAACTTTTGTAGCTGAAGCGTCTGCATCAACGTCTTTAGTAGAAGCTTGTGCTAGAGTTACGCCTTTAGTATCATCAATGATTTGTGCATAGATGTGTTTGTTTGAACGATATACGTTTAGACGTGGCTTTTCGCTAGTACCTGACAATTTCGTACGAACGCGTGCATGTCTTTTTAAACGTACTTTGTTTTTATCAATTTTGCTGATCATGTCAATACTCCTTTCTGTAGAGTTTATTTATTATTTACCAGTTTTACCTTCTTTACGACGAACATATTCGCCTTGGTAACGAATACCTTTACCTTTATAAGGTTCTGGTGGACGAACGTCACGAATTTTAGATGCTGTTGCACCTACTAATTCTTTATCGATACCTTCAACCTTAACAGTTGTATTTTTATCTACTGAGAAAGTAATGCCTTCAGCAGCTTCGATTTCAACTGGGTGAGAGTAACCAACGTTTAATACAAGATTTTTACCTTGTACTTGAGCACGGTAACCTACACCGATAAGTTCAAGTGATTTTTCGTATCCTTTAGATACACCTTGTACCATGTTATTGATTAACGCACGAGTTGTACCATGAACAGTTCTGTGTTCTTTAGAATCTGATGGTCTAACAACTTCAAGTGTGTTTTCTTCTTGTTTGTAAGTCATTTCTTCATTTAAAGTTCGTGATAATTCACCTTTAGGCCCTTTAACTGAAACTGTATTACCTTCGATAGTTACAGTAACGTCGCTAGGGATTTCGATAATTTTTTTACCAACACGGCTCATGCTATGGCACCTCCTTATTTATTATATCTTACCAAATGTATGCTAATACTTCTCCACCAACATTACGTTTTCTTGCTTCTTTATCAGTGATTACACCTTCAGAAGTAGAAACTAATGCGATACCTAAACCATTTAATACTTTAGGTACTTCGTTTGCTTTCGCATATACACGTAAACCAGGTTTAGAAATACGTTTTAAGCCTGTAATAACACGCTCGTTGTTTGAACCATATTTTAAGAATAAACGGATAACACCTTGTTTATCATCTTCGATATATTCTACATTTTTGATGAAACCTTCGTTTTTAAGGATTTCAGCAATTTCTTTTTTAATATTTGATGCAGGTAATTCTAATTTTTCGTGACGCACCATGTTTGCGTTTCTTACACGAGTAAGCATATCTGCAATTGGATCTGACAATGTCATAGTTTGTTGCCTCCTTTCAAGAGTTAAATTTTTACCAGCTAGCTTTACGTACGCCAGGAATTTGACCTTTGTAAGCTAATTCACGGAAACAAATACGGCAAAGTTTAAATTTACGAAATACAGAATGTGGGCGACCACATTGTTCACAACGTGTATATTCACGAACTTGGAACTTTTGTTCACGTTGTTGTTTAGCAACCATTGATTTTTTAGCCATTTAATTCGCCTCCTTCAGAAATTATTTTTGAAACGGCATACCGAATTGAGTTAATAATTCGCGCGCTTCTTCGTCTGTATTAGCAGTAGTAACAATAACGATATCCATACCACGTACTTTTGATACTTTATCGTAGACAATCTCAGGGAAGATTAATTGTTCTTTAACACCTAAAGTGTAGTTACCGCGACCGTCAAATGCGTTTTTAGAAACACCACGGAAGTCACGTACACGTGGAAGTGATACTGAGATTAATTTATCTAGGAATTCATACATTCTTTCGCCACGTAAAGTTACTTTTGCACCGATTGGCATACCTTCACGTAAACGGAATGTTGCAACTGATTTTTTCGCTTTAGTGATTAATGGTTTTTGACCAGTGATTGCAGTTAATTCCTCAACAGCGTTATCTAAAACTTTTGAGTTTTGTACTGCGTCACCAACACCCATGTTCACAACGATCTTTTCGATTTTTGGTACTTCCATTACTGAACTGTAGTTAAATTTCTTAACTAAGTTTTCAGTAACTTCTGAGTTAAATTTTTCTTTTAAACGGTTCAAAGTGGATCCTCCTTTCAACTATTATGAATTAGACTTGATTTCTTCGCCAGATTTTTTAGCGATTCTTACTTTTTTACCATCGACAAATTTGTATCCAACACGAGTTGGTTCGTTTGTTTTAGGGTCTAATATTTGTACATTAGAAACGTGAATTGCTGCTTCAGTTTCTAAGATTCCACCTTCAGGATTAAATTGAGTTGGTTTTTGGTGTTTTTTAACGATGTTTACACCTTCCACAACGACACGGTCTTTTTTAGGTTCAGTTGCTACAACTTTACCAGTTTTACCTTTGTCTTTACCTGCGATAACGATTACGTTGTCACCTTTTTTGATATGCATGTGGGCACCTCCTTAAGATTTATGATTATTATTTACGATTAATTATAGTACTTCTGGTGCAAGGGAAACGATTTTCATAAAGTTTCCTTCACGTAATTCACGTGCTACTGGACCAAAGATACGTGTACCACGTGGTCCTTTGTCATCACGAATTACAACACATGCATTTTCATCAAATTTGATGTATGAACCGTCTTTACGACGTACACCTGATTTAGTACGTACGACAACAGCTTTAACAACATCGCCTTTCTTAACAACGCCTCCAGGTGTAGCATTTTTAACAGTAGCTACAATAACGTCACCGATGTTAGCAGTTTTACGGCCAGATCCACCTAATACTTTGATTGTAAGTACTTCACGAGCACCAGAGTTGTCTGCTACTTTTAAGCGTGTTTCTTGTTGTATCATGATTAAACCTCCCTTATCTTTTAAATAGTCATTAAATAATTACTGATTCTTCGACGATTTCTACTAAACGGAAACGTTTTGTCGCTGATAAAGGACGAGTTTCTTGGATTCTAACGATATCTCCGATTTTAGCTGTATTGTTTTCGTCATGTGTTTTATATTTTTTAGAGTATTTTACACGTTTACCATATAGTTTGTGTGTTTTATATGTTTCAACTAAAACAGTGATTGTTTTGTCCATTTTATCTGAAACAACTTTACCAACGTAAACTTTACGATCATTTCTTTCGCTCACTTTAGTAACCTCCTCTTTCAATCATTATTGGATTGCTTTACCTTGTTCTAATTCTCTTTCACGTGCAACAGTTTTTAGACGTGCAATTGTTTTTCTTACTGTTTTAATGCGTGCCGTCTCTTCTAATTGACCTGTAGCTAATTGAAAGCGTAGGTTAAAAAGCTCTTCTTTTGAAGATTTGATTTGCTCTTCGATTTCTGAAGTGGTTAAGTCTCTAATTTCCTTAGCTTTCATTTGTTTCACCACCCAATTCTTCACGTTTTACAAACTTCGTTTTAACTGGAAGTTTGTGACTCGCTAAACGTAATGCTTCACGCGCAACTTCTTCAGATACGCCTGCAACTTCAAATAAAATTCTACCTGGTTTTACTACTGCAATCCAGCCTTCAACCGCACCTTTACCAGCACCCATACGTACTTCTAAAGGTTTTTGTGTATATGGAGTGTGAGGGAAGATTTTAATCCAAACTTTCCCGCCACGTTTCATGTAACGTGTCATAGCAATACGAGCTGATTCGATTTGACGAGATGTGATCCATGAAGTTGTTGTTGCTTGAAGACCAAACTCACCGAATGTTACAAAGTTACCGCCTTTTGAACGACCCTTAGTGTCAGGACGATGTTGACGACGATATTTTACACGCTTTGGTAGTAACATAATTATTTTCCTCCTTCACTATTTTTCTTAGTAGGAAGAACTTCACCACGATAAATCCATACTTTAACACCTAACTTACCATAAGTTGTGTCAGCCTCTGCATGTGCATAATCGATGTCTGCACGTAAAGTATGAAGTGGTACAGTTCCTTCTGAGTATTGTTCAGCACGTGCGATGTCTGCACCGCCTAAACGACCTGAAACTTGAGTTTTGATACCTTTAGCACCTAATTTCATTGCTCTTCCGATAGCTTGTTTTTGAACACGACGGAATGAAGCACGGTTTTCTAATTGACGTGCAATGTTTTCAGCAACTAAACGTGCATCAAGATCAACTTTCTTGATTTCAATAACATTGATGTGAACTTTTTTATCAGTTAATTGATTTAATTTGTTACGAAGTTTTTCGATTTCAGAACCGCCTTTACCGATAACCATACCTGGTTTACCAGTATGAATTGCAATGTTGATGCGGTTAGCAGCACGCTCAATCTCAACGTGAGATACTGAAGCGTCTTTTAATGCGTTATCAATAAATTTACGAATTTTTAAATCTTCATGTAAAAGTGATGCGAAATCTTTCTCTGCGAACCATTTCGCTTCCCAGTCACGGATAATACCAACACGAAGACCGATTGGATTAATTTTTTGACCCACGGTATTCCCTCCTTAATATTTGATTAAGCTTCTTGAGCTTCCTCTTTACCATCACTCACTACGATTGTGATGTGGCTTGTTCTTTTGTTAATTGCGCTTGCACGTCCTTGCGCACGTGGACGGAAACGTTTTAATGTTGGTCCTTCGTTAGCATATGCTTCTTTAACAACTAATTCATCTGTGTTCATGCCATAGTTGTGCTCTGCATTAGCTAAAGCGGACATTAATAATTTTTCTACTACTGGAGAAGAAGCTTTGTTTGTTAATTTTAAAATCGCTACTGCTTCTCTAACATCTTTTCCTCGGATTAGGTCTAATACTAATCTTACTTTACGAGGTGCGATTCTGATCGTTCTAGCAACCGCTTTTGCTTCCATTCGTTTTTCCTCCTCTACTGATTAAAGATTGTTTATCTTCTTGTTTTCTTATCGTCTGCAGCATGTCCTTTGAATGTACGTGTTGGAGCAAATTCACCTAATTTGTGTCCAACCATATCTTCAGTTACATATACAGGTACATGTTTACGTCCATCGTATACAGCAAATGTGTGCCCAATAAAGTTTGGGAAAATTGTTGAACGACGTGACCATGTTTTAATTACTTGCTTTTTCTCGCTATCGCCTTGAGCTTCCACTTTTTTCATTAAGTGATCATCGACGAAAGGTCCCTTTTTAATACTACGAGCCATAGTGGCGCCTCCTTTCTTATTATGTGCGTGCAGCGATTACGCCGCACACCCAAATAAGCTATTTTTATTTTCTCTTACGTCCACGTACGATAAGTTTATCAGAACGTTTTTTACCACGACGAGTTTTCTTACCAAGCGTAGGTTTACCCCATGGTGACATTGGTGATGGACGACCGATTGGTGCGCGACCTTCACCACCACCGTGTGGGTGATCGTTAGGGTTCATTACAGAACCACGAACTGTTGGGCGTTTACCTAACCATCTAGATTTACCAGCTTTACCAACGTTAACAAGTTCGTGTTGTAAGTTACCAACTTGACCGATTGTTGCACGGCAAGTTGAAAGAATCATACGTACTTCACCAGAGCGAAGTCTTACAAGTACATATTTACCTTCTTTACCAAGTACTTGTGCGCTTGCACCTGCTGAACGAGCAAGTTGACCGCCACGTCCTGGTTTTAATTCGATGTTATGAATTACTGTACCGACTGGAATGTCTTTTAATTGAAGTGCGTTACCAACTTTGATGTCAGCTTCTGAACCACTTTCAATGACTTGACCTACTTCTAAGCCTTTAGGTGCGATAATGTAGCGTTTTTCACCATCTGCATAGACGATTAAAGCAATGTTTGCTGATCTGTTTGGATCATATTGGATTGAATCCACTTTACCTGGGATTCCATCTTTGTTACGTTTGAAATCAATAACACGGTATTGACGTTTGTGACCGCCACCATGGTGACGTACTGTCAATTTACCTTGGTTGTTACGACCCGCTTTTTTCGGTAGCGGTTGTAATAATGACTTTTCAGGTTCAGATTTTGTGATCTCAGCAAAATCTAATGTAGTCATATTACGACGACCATTAGTAATTGGCTTATAATGTTTAAGAGCCATTGTCGCTTACCTCCTTATTGGTATGTTTTTAGTTGAATAAATCGATTTGACCTTCTTTAAGTGTCACAATCGCTTTACGGCGTTTGTTTGTATAGCCTTGGTAACGGCCCATACGTTTTTTCTTTGGTTTATAGTTGATGATGTTAACATTTGCAACTTTAACTTCAAAGATTTCTTCTACTGCTTTTTTAACTTGAGTTTTGTTCGCACGAACATCTACATCAAAAGTATATTTATCTTCAGCCATTGCTGCAGATGATTTCTCAGTGATTACGGGGCGCTTTAGAATATCTCTAGCTTCCATTATCCGAGCACCTCCTCAACTTTTTTAGCTGCTTCTTGAGTGATTAATACGCTATCAGCGTGTGTTAAATCTAAAACATTTAAACCTTCTGGTGTTGTGATTTGTACGCCAGGAATGTTACGTGCTGATAATTCAACATTTACATCTTCTCCAACTGTTACAACCAACACTTTTTTAGGTAGCTCTAAATTTGTTAAAGTTGTTTTGAATTCTTTTGTTTTTGGTGCTTCTAAGTTAAAGCTGTCCACAATTTTGAATTCATTTTCTTTAACTTTGTAAGAAATTGCAGAACGTAATGCTAAACGACGCATTTTCTTAGGCATTTTGTATGCGTAGCTTCTTGGTGTTGGACCGAATACGACACCACCACCACGCCATTGAGGAGCACGAATTGTACCTTGACGCGCACGTCCTGTACCTTTTTGTCTCCATGGTTTACGTCCACCGCCACGTACTGCTGAACGGTTTTTTACCGCATGTGTACCTTGACGTAATGAAGCACGTTGTAAGTTAATTGCTTCAAATAAAACTTCATTATTAGGTTCGATTGCAAATACTGCATCGCTAAGTTCTACTGAACCTG
Source organism: Staphylococcus coagulans (assembly GCF_022557135.1). NCBI lineage: Bacteria > Bacillati > Bacillota > Bacilli > Caryophanales > Staphylococcaceae > Staphylococcus > Staphylococcus coagulans. The sequence continues at coordinate 752,847 of NZ_CP092966.1, read as the reverse complement.
CTTTTGAACCATCAACTTTGAATACATCATAATTTGCCATTATGCATTTCCTCCTTTCGCTACGATTTATTTGTTAGCTTTAATTGCTGATTGGATTTGAACAAAACCTTTTTTAGGACCAGGTACGTTACCTTTAACTAAAATTACGTTGTTTTCCGTATCGACTTGAACAACTTCTAAGTTTTGAACAGTTACTGTATTACCACCCATGCGGCCTGGTAATTTTTGCCCTTTAAATACACGTGATGCGTCTGAAGCCATACCGATAGAACCTGGCGCTCTATGGAAGTGTGAACCGTGAGACATTGGTCCGCGAGCTTGATTATGGCGTTTGATTGCACCTTGGAAACCTTTACCTTTTGAAGTTCCTGTTACATCAATGATGTCTCCAACTTCAAATGTATCTACTGAGACTTCTTGACCTACTTCGTATTCGTCAACATTAACGTTTCTGAATTCACGAATGAAGCGCTTAGGTGCTGTGTCAGCTTTTTTAGCGTGACCTTCAGCTGGTTTATTCGCATATTTGTTTGTTTTTCTATCTTTTTTGTATGCTTCTTTGTTTTCAAAACCGATTTGGATTGCGTTGTAACCGTCAACCTCAACCGTTTTCTTTTGTAATACTACATTTTCTTTTGCTTCTACTACAGTTACTGGGATTAAGTCGCCGTTTTCACCGAATACTTGAGTCATCCCAATTTTTCTTCCTAAGATTCCTTTGGTCATCGAAAGTCCACCTCCTAAAATTTTCTATTATAATTTAATTTCGATGTCTACACCTGATGGTAAGTTTAAGCCCATAAGCGCGTCAACTGTTTTTGGCGTAGGATTAACAATATCGATTAAACGTTTATGTGTACGTTGTTCGAATTGTTCACGAGAATCTTTATACTTATGAACCGCACGAATAATTGTGTAAACTGATTTTTCTGTTGGTAATGGAATTGGACCAGAAACATCCGCTCCAGAACGTTTTGCAGTTTCAACAATTTTCTCAGCTGATTGATCAATCACACGGTGATCATAAGCTTTTAATCTAATTCTGATTTTTTGTTTTGCCATAATTTACCCTCCTTATACGTCTTCATTAAAGTGATAGACTTCTCCACGAAAACTATCTCACACAACGCCATGGCAAAGCGGCCGGGTGTGTCAGTAACCTTTCGCTTCATCGCATTTAAAGTCCAACATTAGACATGATACATGAAAACCGTTGACTTGGCAACCATTTCCCTAAAGTTTTTTATGTCTAATTCACATACCATGTTATTTTACTTGAAATACGGCTTAAGTTCAATAGTTTCAAAGAATTTTTTTCGTTATCATAGAGATAGTTTTTGTGAGTCATTGGATTACAGTCTATAATAGAAGAAAATGATCTTCACTGATAGATCATCATTTTTAAGTGTAGTTATTATTTCTGGTGAATCACTCGTGCGGTGTATGTAAAATGCTTAAACTTAAAGTTTTTTATTTAATGAGTGAGCCAGATTTGTCACTTCTTTTTAAAGATAGGAGGTGAATCGAGTGACTAAAAATTCTAAAACAGCCTTAATTATTCTTGCGCTAATTGCCTTAGTTTCTGAATTTATTGCTGGTTTCCCATTTTTTGGAGGCTGGTATGTATTAGCTTTAGGATGGCAGCCATTAGCTTTTAATGCTTTTATTTATTTGGTGATGGTTTTAATCTTTATCTTTGGTCAACAAAATACGATACGTCCTATGCTTTTAATTCCAGCATTTGGTATCGTAGCGAATGGTATCGCTATTATCCCTGTCATCGGCATGGTTTTACACTGGATTATGTTAATTTTGCTTATCTTTTTCTTTATGATCGTATTAGTCTCTCCAGTGTATATTCGTAACGCTAAAGCTACTGTGATTTACACAGATGAAGATCAAAATAAAACACAACACAATAAGTAATCTAAGTCATTATTTGAAGTATGTAAGCATACTTATAATTGTCAATGATTAGATATATACTTTAAATTTAAAACCTAAAAAAAGAAGTTAGATACATGAACAAGTCAAGCCTGTTCGTTCTAACTTCTTTTTTATATATACTTATATATCAATCTAATGAGTTTATCCGTGAACAAATACAAAATATAGAATAAAGATAACCAATAAACCGTACATAATAGGATGGACTTCTTTATGACGTTTCGTTAATAACATTGTAATAGGATAGAAAATGAAGCCACACGCAATCCCTGTCGCAATAGAATAAGATAAAGGCATCATAATAATTGTGACGAAAGCTGGCACTGCAACTTCAAATCGTTTCCAACTAATTTCCGCTAGACTAGAAGCCATCAATACCCCTACAACAACGAGTGCAGGTGTCGTTACTGCTGGTGTGACTACAGCCATTAGCGGATTAAAGAACAACGCAAGAAGGAAACAAAAGCCTGTAACAATACTTGCAAAACCTGTTCGAGCCCCTACTGCTACGCCTGATGTCGATTCAATATAAGAAGTCGTCGTTGTTGTACCAAAAATAGCACCTGTCATCGTCGCAAGTGAGTCTGAAAACAACGCTCTCCCTGCACGAGGTAACTTGTTATCTTTCATGATACCTGCTTGTGAAGCGACGGCAACAATCGTTCCCGCAGTATCAAAGAAATCAATAAATAAAAATGTTAGGATGACAATTAAAAACTGGATTGTAAATAATTGTGATGGATCTTGAAATGATTCAAAAGCAGCACCAAATGTAGGCGCAATGCTAGGTACCTTACCTAAGACCGCATGTGGTGGTGCGATTTGTTGTGTCACTAAACCAGCAATCGCTGTGACTACCATACCAATAAATATTGCGCCTGGTACTTTCTTTGCATAAAGTACAACGGTAACGATAATCCCCACGATAGCAAGTAAAACGTTAGGGTCAGTGATTTTTCCTAGTGTTACAAGTGTCGCATCTTGATTTTTAATAATTCCTGAACTTTGTAATCCTACAAAGGTAATAAAAAGACCAATCCCTGCTGACACTGCCATCTTCATTTCATATGGGATGGCATTAATAATGGTTTCTCGCAATCCAGTTGCTGTTAGAATCGCAAAAATAAATCCAGAGAAGAACACACCTGTTAAACCTGTTTGCCATGGAATCCCCATTGTTAACACGACAGTAAAGGCAAAAAAGGCGTTCAATCCCATGCCCGGGGCAAGTGCAATAGGATATTTTGCAATGAGTCCCATAAATAAACAGCCTACAAATGCTGCTAATGCAGTCGCAACAAATACCGCACCTTGATCCATTTTTTGATCAGCTGGAACACCATCCACCCCTGCTAAACTTAAAACTTGTGGATTAACAGCTAAGATGTATGCCATTGATAAGAAAGTCGTCAAGCCACCTAGAATCTCTCGTTTATAATTCGTTTGATTCTCGTCAAAACGGAAATAATTTCTCACTTTAAATTTCTCCTTTTAATGAAATACTTTAACATTTTAATACGATTACTCACGAATTTCAATATGAGAAACGAACTTTAATTGATAAAATTAGATTTTTGTTCGATTTTTAGCTTACTTATAAGTTTAAACCTTTCAATGCATCTTTGAATGGATTGTTTTCCAACGTATCCTCTTTCATATACTTTTTCATATCTTTTCTATTTACTTTATCTTTGCCTTTATTTTTAAATCTTTTATCCATTTGCACTTGCGATTCAGTATAGCCACACGAACAACGATACGTTGCTTGTTTACCTGTACCAAATTTAGTCAAACGTTTTTTACATTGCGGGCAACGCGCTTTGGTTTGAGTTTTAACATCTTTTTTAGTTTTACATGATGGATCTTGACAGACGAGCATTGAGCCGTTTTTCGTTTTTACTTTTAACATAAACTTTCCACATGTCGGACATTCTGCAGATGTTAAATTATCATGCTTATATTTTTGTTCACTCGATTTAATCGTATGAATGATTTCATTTGTAAAAGCTTTCATTTCTTGAATAAACTGTTTGCGTTGATACTGCCCCTTTTCAATTTGAAGCAGTTTATCTTCCCATTGCGCCGTTAAGCGTGGCGATGTAAGTGATTCAGGCGCTAAATCTAATATTTGCTTTCCTTTAGACGTGACCTTAATTTTTCCGTCTTGACTTTCAATTGCGTTCATATGAAAAAGTTTATCTATAATATCCGCACGTGTTGCCACTGTACCGATACCGCCAGTCACTTTAAGTGTTTGTGCTGATTTTTTATCTTTTAAATCAAAGTATTTATCTGGTCGTTCCATCGCTTTTAATAGAGAGCCTTCATTAAAATAAGGTGGCGCTGATGTTTCATGCGTTTTAATAACATATTCATTCACGGTTAACTGTTCACCTTGCTCAAACTGAATTAGCGGATGGCTCGTATCTACATTTTCTTGTAAAGCCTTAAAGCCCATGTCTATCGTTTCTTTGGATTTATACAGAAACATTTTGCCCATGAGTTCTATTTCGACTTGTGTTTCTCTATAGCGATAAGGAGCAGATAAAGCTTCCAAAAAGCGCTGAACAATCAATAGATAAATTTTCTTTTCTTGTGTTGATAAATCTGCCATGTTTGCGCGTACTTCTGTAGGTATAATGGCGTGGTGATCAGATACTTTTTGATTATTTACAAAAGACGATTGTTTCGTGTAACGTTGATTCATCAGTCCGCGTGCATGCGGTTGATATTCTGTTCCCATTGTCGCCTGAATACGCTCTTTTAAAGTATCTACCATGTCTGTTGTTAAGTAACTTGAATCTGTACGCGGATATGTGACAAGTTTATGCCGTTCATAAAGTTGTTGTAGTGTGTTCAATGTCTGTTTTGCGCCTAAACGATAGCGTTGATAAGCGGCTTGTTGTAAATCTGTTAAATTAAACAACGGCGCCGGATATGTTTTCTTCTCTTTCGTCACGACTTTTTTCACGAGCGCTTGCGCATGATTCACTTTTTGAGCTAGTTTTTCTAATTGTGCACGTTCATATATCCGCTTCTCATGCTGATAGACAAACGTTGCCCCTTTCACATTGATTTCAAGCGTATAATAATGTTGCGACTTAAAATGCTTTATCTCTTCTTGTCTCATTGCTACTAACTGAATAGTAGGCGTCTGAACACGGCCTAGTGAGAGTTGGGCATCATACTTCGTTGTTAATGCACGTGTTGCATTAATTCCGACAATCCAGTCAGCTTCACTTCTTGCTAATGCCGCTTGATAAAGGTCACTGTATGCTCGACCATCTTTCAATTTTTTAAAGCCTTCTTTGATTGCTTTGGTTGTTACTGAACTGATCCATAAACGCTTGATTGGTTTTTTAACATGAGCTTTTTCAATAATTAAGCGTGCAACTAACTCCCCTTCGCGTCCAGCATCTGTGGCAATAATTATTTCATTGACATCATTTCTTTTCATCAAATGTTGAACCGTGTTGAATTGTTTTCTCGTTTTACCAATGACAACAGTTTTCATATGCTTCGGTATAATAGGTAAATCATTCAATTGCCAGCGTTCATATTTTTTATCATATTGCTCTGGTGTTGCATTTGTCACAAGGTGACCTAATGCCCAGGTCACAATATAACGTTGATTTTCAAAGTAACCTTCTTTCTTTGAGTTAACACCTAGCGCTTGTGCAATGTCGCGCCCTACTGAGGGCTTTTCTGCTAAAATGAGTGACTTCATTAATTGTTCATTCCTCCATCAAAAACACTTCTTCATTTTTATTGTAACACGCCCTATCAAAATTTATAGAAAAGGTTGAGCTCGTTTCAAATGTCTCACATTCATCCTTCATAACTATTAAACCTCGATACTCACGTGTTAAGCACTGAATCACTGAATTCATCACCTACAAACATATCGAAGTCTATTCTTCTTACACGTTTATTTCAGTGGACATACGCCTTTCATTTCAAATCGAAAAAACTTATAATAAGATAAAGTATCATACTAAGGAGGCGCACGATGAAGATTAGTCAAGTCACTCCCAGTCGAGAAATTGCGTCATTTATACAAAATTATGCCACTGAAAAACAATCGTATACAAATAAACTGCCACTTAATCATATTGATGCTTTAGAACATTTTTTAGAAACAGCTGATGGTGAAATCAGTATATTTGTCGTTGAAGAAGCCTCAGACATTAAAATGGTTTTACTGTGCATGAGCTACGCGGAAAACCGTTATAAAGTAATCGGTCCTATTAAACAGAAAGATTATACATCTTCTGGAGAAGTATTTAAGCAGTTATTTGATCAAATGACAGCACAACATACGCAACCTTCTACCTATTATTTTGCATTTTCAGTTCATCATGAATTAATCAAAGACTACATGAAAAACATTGGCGCATCTTATACGTTTACAGATTATCATTTAGAAACGAGTCAAGATTTGGGCGAAACCGACAACTTACGTCACATTGTTCCATATGCTAAAGCGTATCATCGCTATTTCCAAAAATTACATGAAGATACGTTTACACATCATGCGATGACAGCAAAAGAAATTATCGCATCACTAGATGATCAACATGAACTCGTCCTTTATATGGCAGAGGGCCTTTTAAAAGGTTACTTATATTTAATCTATGACGAAGAACAACACCATGCTGAAATTAAATATTTTTCTAGTCATTCAGACTATCGTTTAAAAGGCATCGCTTTTGATTTAATCCAACATGCAATACATCGTGCTTTATCTCGTCCTCAAATAGACCGTGTGTATTTTAAAATACGCAGTAAAAATCATCGCTTAGTTACTCGTTTTCATGAACTCGGCTTTAATATTACTTCAGAATATCAAAAGTTCAAGATATATCAATAAAAGTGTAAATAGCCCATCTTACACGATTCGATCGACTTGCAAGCATTTATAAAAGAAGCGTAGGCAACTTGACTTGCCAACGCTTCTTTTATATACCTATTCAATCTCGCGTTTTTAATTAATGTTCGAGCTTAACTTATCCTTCCCCAATCAGACAAACAGATATTGATAGACGTACAAAATAACAATACTTATTACAATGGTTACATTACTGGCCATAGCAATGACGGGTAACGTTTTATATTTAAATTGAACCGCATACGAAAGTGCTGCAACACCTACAGGCAATAACCAAGTCAATTGTAATGTCGTTTTAACCATCTCATCTTGGACAGGTAGAAAATAATACACAAGCGTACCAAACAAAATACCGAAACCATAATGTATGACGAGATATTTTAGAGTCAATGGTAAAAATTGACGTTCGATTTTAAAGTCCATTAAAACACCTAATAAAATCATTGACAATGGTAAATTTGCGTATCCTAAAATCTCGAAAAAGTGAATTGCAAAACTCGGTAAGTGTAATTGCAAAAGATTAAGCGTCAACATCAAGATATACGTCATTAATGGGACTGACTTGAGCATATTGAGTCCGACTTGTTTAGGATTAAATCCGCCACCCACTTGCTTAAAATAACTCGCTGCAAAATAAGTCAAACCAAACATGACAATGGCTCCACCAATATCTGCCATACCAAAATAAAGCAAGCCCTTTTCTGGCCAAATTTGCTGAACGAGTGGATAGGCAAAAATACCAATATTTAAAGCCGCCATCATCATTGCTACCGTACCTCTGATTTCGTTATTATATTTAATAAAGAGAATAACGATAAGTATTTTAGTGATGATACCGTATACCAACATCATGATTGGAAGTATGGTGAGTGACGGATTTAAAGTCACATGATTTAAGTTTACAATGACCACTGCGGGAAGTGTCACATTTAAAACAAGTACAGAAAGAACGTGACTCTCATGTCCCTGAATAAACCCGATTCGCTTAAGTACGTAGCCTACAGCAATGAGAAGTAAAATCATTAAGAAATTCTCTGTCATGCTACACCCCCTAGAAAATACCTTTCAAAAATTACTTAATTCTATGTTACTGTAAAACGTTTTAATAAAGCAATGTGAACATGCTATAATAGTAGAGATTCATTCAAGGAGGAAATTTATGGATTTAGAAAATCAGTTACAAGAACTTAAGCTGGATTACATTCGTATACAAGGAGATATAGAGAAACGCGAATCAACTTCACAGCAAGTAGATCCACTCGTTAGACAACTTGAGCACATCGAACATCAAATTGCTGACATTCGCGCTGAACTACAACAGCAGTAATGTCCCACAATGCCTTAATAGGACGATACAGAAAGGATGTACTTCATGTTAGCTTATCTTATCTTACTTCCACTGATGTACTTAATCGTAGGATATATCAGTATCTTTAAATTACAAATCGCGATGCCTAAAATATTACGCGCGATTATGGGAATTTTATTAATTATCGTTGTTGCGACTTCTCTCATTTACTACCCTGCACAAACTTGGTGGTTATTTGTCGTACTCTTACTACTGATTGGTAATGTTGAAATAACAGCCTTCAAACATTCTAAAGGAGACGAAAAAGGGGTTCAAATTTTAAATATGATGACCCTTTTTATACTCGTTATTTATATCATCGTCGCTTTTATTTTTGTATAAATCCATGCATAATTATCATTAGATGATATAACGTCTAACCATCAAACCAATAAGCACAGCACGTCTATGTTGAGATATGACCACATCTCAACCTATTTTAGCTTTTATTACAAGTATTCAGAAAGAGGCTGGGACTTCAATCCCAAAATAAATAGCGCTAAGATGATCTTTAATAGAAAATCGTCTTAGCGCTTCTTTTTATGATAAAACACTTTATTTATTTCAAACTTTTTCGTAAGTTCCGGTTTCTGTAACGCGCCATTCTTTTTATTCGTCAAAAAACGATCAATTTAACCTCTTATTTTGCAGAATCGTTTTGATATAAAGCTTTCAAAGAAACTAATCTTTCTAATGCGGTATTTAATTGCGCTTCGTCGATAGCAAAAGAAATTCGAACGTAGCCCTCCCCTTCTTCACCAAAAGGGTGACCAGGCGCCGCAAGTATTGACTTTTCTTGTAACAAATAGTCTATGAACGCATCGCTAGTAAATCCATTTGGACATTGTAACCAGAGGAAAATGCCCCCTTTGATAGGTTCATGTGGAATCTCTGCTTCATTTAATGTTTTTTCGATTAAATCACGACGATGGCCAAACACACGACTCTGCTCATTTAATACATCATCGCATTCGTTTAATGCCACTGTACAAGCATCTTGTAATGCACCATACATACCGGCTTGTGTATGGGTATGATATTTTTGTAAATTTTCAATCATTTCAGCGTTTCCGACGGCGAATCCAACGCGATAGCCAGACATATTATAGCCTTTAGAAAAAGAAAACACTTCAACAGCACAAGACTTTGCACCTTCAGCCTGTAGAATACTCGGATTGGGTTGGTCAAATCCAAAGGCTTGATACGCAAAATCATGAACAATTTTCGTCTTCGTTTCTTTAAAACGATCAATTGTGTCTTGGAAAAAGGCTTTTGTAGCTACCGAACCTGTTGGATTATTTGGATACGTCAAATAAATAAGGCGTGTATTTGTCGTGTCTACCACATTCCAATCGGGTAAGTAATGACGTGCTCTAGACAGTTTCAATGGTTTAGGCTGTCCTTTTGCTAATAACACACCCGCAAGGTAATCCGTATACCCGGGATCTGGCAATAGCACTTCATCCCCTGGTTCAATAACACATGTCGGCAAGGCCACTAAACCGTTCTTCGTACCATAGAACAGACAAACTTCCTTTTCTGGGTCTAAAGTGACACTAAACTGACGTTGATAAAAATCAACAATAGCTTGCTTAAAGGTCGCTTTACCTTGGAATGCTAAATATTTCTGATTTTCCGGCTTCACAATAGCCTCTTGTAAAGCTTTAATAATCACATCTGGTGTATCAGCATCAGGTATTCCTACTGCTAAATTAATTAAGGGTAAGGGGCCGTGTTCAACCTTCTTTCCCATTGTTTTACCAAAATAACTATCTGGAATCCCACTGAGTATTGTCGTGTACGCCATCCTATCGTCCCCCTTATTGTTATGGCTAATCGAAATTACGCTTAGTTCTTTTTAAACGTCTAAGTAGAGATAACCGAATTGAAATGCTCAATACTTGTAGCGACTTCAATTCGGAATGCTCTTCATCACTCGCCGTCATTTCAGGCTTCAACATGATGACTCTATCCAATGTTTAGAGAATTGATAATGATTCTATATTACAAAAGCTCTTACTGAACGTCAACGACTTATGAACGATGCTGACGTCGCATTAATTTATTTCTAAGAGTGAATAAGATTTCATAAATAACAGGGACCACAACAAGTGTCAATATTGTTGATGATAAAAGTCCACCGATTACTGTGGCAGCAAGTCCTTTTGAAATCAAAATTGAATTGTCTTGACCAAACAATAATGGAATAAGTGCACCAATCGTAGCTATCGCAGTCATCAAAATCGGACGAATCCTTGTGCCCCCCGCTTCAAGTAACGACTCTTTCATCGACATACCTGACTTTTCATTATTAATCACTCTATCAATTAGTACAATTGCATTTGTCACAACAATACCAATTAACATCAATAAACCGATCATACTAGGTACAGAAAGTGTTTCTCCAGTTAAGATAAGCGCAAGGACAACACCAATCACGGTATATGGTAGCGCAAACAAAATTGTAAATGGTGCGAGCCCGCCTTTAAATGTAAGGACAAGCACTAAATAAACAATAATAATGGCAGCAAGCATCGCAAATGCGAGTTGTGAAAATGCTTCTTCGATGTCTTTATTTGTACCACCTACAGAAGTATGCACATCACTTGGTGTTTTAACTTTGTTCACTTGTTTGTTAACCTCTTGTGCAATAGAACCGACATCTTTCCCAGAAATCGTAGCAGAAACGGTACTTGTGTAATCTCCGCCTTCTTTAACGAGTTTATTCGGTGTTGATGATGTTTTTAACGTTGCAACATCACTCAATTTCAAGTTCTCACCTGTTGGGGATGGTAATGGCGTTTGTTCTAATTTATCTTTTGTCCAATTCGTTTGTTTATCACGTTTAACGACAACATTGTACGTATGATTTTTCTCTTTCACTTTTGAAATGGTCATGTCAGGAATATTTTGATTGAGCATCATTGCGAGTTGCGCTGATGTGATACCTGTTTTACCTGCTTTATTCGGATCGACTTGAACTTCATATTGGTCATATGTTTCTGTTAAATCTGATTTGACATTCGTTAAACCAGATACTTTGTCCATTTTCTTTTCGACCGCTTTGACAGTGCCTTCAATTTCTTCTGTAGAAGGACCTGTAACTTGGACTTCTAAAGTATTGGATTTGCCTCCTGTGCCCATATCAAGGTTTTTCCAATCTCCCGGGTGATGATAGGTCTTAATATGATTCAAGACACGGTCAGGCTCCTCTTTAAAATTAGGCGTATGTGTATCATATTTCACCATCATTGCCATACTATTCGTTGAACCTGTTGGATCGATTGGCGACGCGCCTCCAACTGAATATTGTACATGTTGAACATGTTTCTGCTTAGACAAATATTTTTCGACTTGTTCGGCATGATGTAAAACACCTTGCTCCGTTTCACCTGGTTTTGGTGAATATGTCAGTGCCATAAATTTATCTTCCCCAGTAGATATGAAACTTGTTCCTACTTTCATCGTACCTAAGACCACACTTCCCACCAATAACAGTGTGCTTAAAATAATGACAATCCATTTATGATCTAAGCTCCAGCTTAATACCTTTTTATAGTAGCGACTGATGACACCGAGCTCTGACTTCGGTTGACGCTTAATCCCATTCTTAAAGAATACAGATCCCAGTACTGGAACAATCGTAATAGAAACTAATAAGGACGCAAGTAAACTAAATGTGACAGCATAGGCAAACGGTCTAAACATTTGTCCAACAGAGCCTGTAACGAAAGCTAAAGGTGCAAAAACGACAATCGTTACAAGCGTTGAAGACATAATCGGAATAAAGACCTCTTTCGTTGCAGAAATAATTAAATGATCACCAGAAAACGACTCCTCTTTCCTTGTGAGTCTCCGGTAAATATTTTCAATAACAACAATTGAGTCATCAATGACACGACCCACTGCAACAGTTAAAGCACCTAGCGTCAAAATATTTAAAGAGACGTCAGTCAGTTTTAATGCCACTATAGCAATGAGAATTGACAATGGAATCGAAACTACAGATATAGCCGTCATTCTTACATTTCTAAGGAACAGTAAAATAACGATGATAGCCACAATTGCGCCGAGTAATGCTTTTTCAATCATGGTATTTAAAGCGTCTTTAATCGGTTTTGCAGTATCCATAATTTGTACGGATTTTAAATCTTTGTGCTGTTTAATAAAATCCTTCACCGTTTTTTCAACTTCATTTGCGACAGCTACAGTGTTTGCATCTTGTGCTTTAATAATTTGTACATCGACAGCATCTTTACCATTCGTTCTTGAAATTGACTCTCTTTCGTCTGCAAGTTTCACATCTGCGAGTTTTTTTAACGGCACAGATTGAGTTGCGTCCGCTGCATTTGCAGATTGTCCTGACGCAGGCTGTGCTGACGACGATTGTGTTGACTGCAATGCCTGATTCTCTTTTTTATCATCACCTTGCTGTTCAGGACGACTTGATGATTGAGAAGCGATGGCTAAAGGAATCTCCATATTTTTCAGTGCATCGACAGAGGTATATTGACCGTCAATGACAATCGATTTTTCTGTATCACCAAATTGAAATAATCCTAAAGGTGATTTTTTGGTCGCTCCTTCAATATAATCTGAAACTTGTTGTGCATTAAGCCCTGCCTTTTGTAACTTTTGTTCATCAAATTTAACAGTCACTTTACGTTCCGTTTGTCCGTTGACAGTTGCTCGTTGCACGCCATCAATTGTTTGAAGCTTAGGAATTAATTGCGATTCTACTTCTTTCGTGCTCACTTTAACATCGTGATCATGCAAAATAGAGTATGCGACAACAGGAAAAGCATTAACTGTACTTCTTCGGATTTCTGGTTCTTGCACACCATCTGGAAAATCGATTTTCTTCAAAGCTTTTTCGATATCTTGTTCTGCTTTATCAAGATTCGTTTTTTCATCAAAATTTACAGTTACCATTGAAGCATTGGAGAGTGATTCCGTTTTTACACTTGTCACACCTGCCATGCCACGTATTTCTTCGTCAATAGGGTTACTGACTTCTTTCATAACCGTTTCTGGTGTTGCACCTGGCATTGTTGTAGTTAACGTCATTGTTGGAGGTTCAGTATCTGGTAAAAGTTCTAACTTCATTTTAAAACTCGCATAGGCCCCACCCAATACGATGAGTATCACCATTAACATGATTGCAAATTTATTTGACAATGAAAAATCTATCAATTTTTTGACCAAGTTTAACGCGCCCTTTCTCCCGCATTCATTCTTAAGTAGCGTTTATCCATCATTTTTTTAAAAGTTTATTTCGCAATTGTCTTATGTAACGCAAAAATACTGCTCAAACATAAGCAATGATAACCGTACGGCGTATTATCATTGTTAAAGTGAATAGTGTCTTGCTTTAATTTAGTTTTCTTTATTTCGAAGCGCTTTAATCCGGCGAACCAGTTTGATTTTTAAATGTGTGAGTTGTGGTTTAAATTGCTCAACCGCTTTATAAACGATTGGGTTTAACACATAATCAAACTCCCCTATTTTTTCACTTAAGTGTGTACCCCATGCTTTTTTAAATGCCCACAAGCCATAGTGACTTGAATCTTTATCGGGTTGATTGTCTGTACCACCAAAATCATAAGTCGTTGCACCTTTTTCACGTGCATATCGCATCATTCTAAACTGCATATGGTGATTTGGTAAAAAATCACGATAATGATTAGAAGATGCACCATATAAGTAATAAGATTTCTGACCGGCAAACATCAATAGCGCGCCTGAAAGGTATATTCCATCAGGATGCGTACGTTCTAGCGATTCCATGTCTTTAATCAATGCACTATTCTTATCACGCTTTTGTTGTGCATCTTTTAATTTATTACGCACTTTTTTATTGGCTTGATCTTTTTCCGATAGCCCCTGAATCTCTTGTTCTAATTTTTCTTGCTCATCACGCAAGTCTTTTAATACAGGCTTAGGCTCAAGTTTAACTAAGAAAAGTTCTGCGTCACCATCTGGATGTAGCGCATCATAAATCGTTTCAAAATATGAAACATCACGTGTTAAGAAACCATCTCTTTCACCCGTTTCTTTCATTAAATTAGCAAATATTTTTAAATCTTTGCGTCCTTTGCGTTCTACTTTCGTTCCGCGTTTAAGTGCAAGTCTTACTTTTGAACGATTGCGGTTCTCAAAGCTTTGGATAAGCGCATCATCACTTTTATCGATAGGCGTCACCATGGTCATTCGCGGTTGAATATAGTCTTTTGCGAGGCCTTCTTTAAACCCTTTATGCTTAAATCCTAAATCTAATAAATCTTGCACTACAGTCATCCCTTGCTCAACTTCAACATCGGGATCAATTTTAATTGTGTAAGCTTTTTCATCTTTCGCGACTTTGATAGCCTCGACCAGTAAAGTCTTGAGTGCCCGTTGATCTGAATAATCAACGACAAAGCCTCGTGAAGCGTAGCATAGTGTATACGGAAGTTTCGGTATTTTTTTAAATAGTAATTGGGCAACCCCTTTAATTTCACCATTTTCTCCGACTGCAATTCGCTTCGCATACCAACCTGTCAGCTTTTTAGTTTCTCCCCATTTTGTCAATTGTAATAAATCGCCATTCGGATGACTTTTAACAAAGGCGTCATGTGCTTGATCAGTAATATTCATTAATTTCATTTTGACATTAATACTCCTTTAAATTATGGTCTTTATTTATTTTTTAGTATAATCAATCATACGTATCATTGAATTATCAATGAGATAGACATTTCAATTTTAAAATGAGGAAGCCTACTTGTCATCCAAACGGAGCAGATTCAAGTTCAAAATTGTTATGACACACTTTCTCTCATTTAAAAGGGATTGCAAGTAACAAGCAATCATCTAATACAATCACTGGAGGTACTTAAATGCGCAATATCATACTTATTTTTTTATCTATTGTAAACTTAATCATTATAGAAATCACACTTAGCTTTAATACCGGAATAGATTACTTAAGTTTGCGCATTATTTTTGTTGCTTTTTCATTAGTTACGAGTGTCTATATGATTTTACTTTATCGAACATCGAAGCAACTTATTATTGCGCTTATAGCCGTTTTCATCTCGCTTATTCATATATTGCTTATCATACGTATCGTGTTTCAGGCGATTTATTCTTGAGGTGGTACGAATTGATAATTTGCACCCCGTGTCCGAATTGAGACTGGAGAATCAATGGTTTGATCGACAAACTGTACCGTATCGATTGCATCATCTTTACCCTCTACAATTTTAAATTTCACCTTTTTTGCTGGACTATGTAATATTGTATAGCGATCAGCAGTTTCTACCGTTTCCATATCAAACCATTGCTTCCAGTTTTCTACCATTGTTTGGCGTTGATGAGACAAGAACGTAACCATGTCGATTTTAAAGTTAGTTTGAAAGTTTTCTTCCAATTCAGCTTCTCTTTCTTCATCTGTTTTTTGCCACTGGATAAAAAATGGCATCATCATATCAAAATGATGGTTATTGACGTATAAAAGTTGCCATTGAACCGAATGCCCCTTTTTATTTTCACGTGTCATTGTAATAGGACCCACTGTTTCCAATCCACGCGCTTCGAACGCTTTCTTAAGTTTGACAATATCATGCGTTCTAAAGCAGAGCTTTTTAAAACCTTGCTTATAATCACTTTCCATAATGGCCTTCGCAAATGAATATTTACCATTTTGCGTTTTTGATTGTTGCTTCATTTTCCCTTGATTATAAATATCTAACAACTCAATATAGGATAAATCAATCTGAACTAAGCGATTGAATGTTCCTAGCGATTCATGTTGGCCGCCATATTGAATTTCTAAATATTTCCCAGGAAATTCAAAACGCTTTAAACCATGTATATAATGAATGATATGATCCAATTCTATATCTATCATTTACTTACCTCCCACTTCGCAAGCCTTTGCTTCATTTTAACAAATATCATTCATGAAATCTCGATATACACTTAATTTAGCACGATACGTTTGATACCTATTATATTGCTACCCCATTCATCATGCATCCATTTAAAATCTTTGAAACTATGCTTGAACTATCTATGTTAAATCAAATAGATACGATTCATATATAAAGATATCGTAAACGCTCTGCTTTTTCGTCTATTTAGATGACGTGATATAATCAAGCTATTACGCAACAGAAAGGAAATCCTTATGAAACCTTCAGTATTGTTTGATGATTTGATGAAACTTCATCGTCCATATATTAAATATGTCCAACCTTTATTGAATGAATATGATTTACACTCTGCACAATGGCTTGTATTAAAAGATATCGCTGCCCATCCCAACACAACACTCGTCCAAATTTCAAAGCGTCGTTCAATTGAGAAGCCGACGACACGAAAAATATTGAAAGTACTCAATGAAAAGAACTGGTTGACTATCCAAACTGGCGAAGACAAAAGAGAAAAATTGTTAAATCTCTCTTCATCAGGTCGATTATTACACGATACTTTAGCGCAGCGCATTACTGAGCTACAAATGTCACTCTTAAACGAACTTTATTTATCAGATCAAGAAGTTTTAGCAGCAACCAAACTGATTGATCAAATTTACCATATCCTCCTTAAACATTTAGAACACAATGAAGAAAATAAAAAATAATAACTTAAAGTCATACGAGTCACAAAACGAGACTCATATAGACGATATCTCTTCACAAATATAGCAATTTAACGCTTTTAGCATCATCAACTTATTTGTAGTGAGAAATTACCCTACTTCATCTCTATATTTTACTCAATTTTTACATTCTTTATATTCCTCTTTTGATATACTAAATATGAAATATATATTTTAGGAGGCAATCTATTGAAAAAGAAGTTAATTGGTAAAACTGTTGTTTTAAGCTTATTGCTGGCGCCCCCTGTTTTTCACGCGCAAAATACGTTCGCTAATGCACAAGGACAAGCACAATCAACACATTCTATTCAAATTCATGATATTCAAGGTGCAGGACACTTCTCACCTTTGAAAGGACAACATGTTCACAATGTTGAAGGCATCGTTACATACCAATATCAAGTAAAGGGGAATCATTATTTCCATTTACAAACACCTGACAAATATAAAGACAAAGACCCTAATACGTCAGAGGGGATTATAGTTTATGCAGGCCACTCTGCACCGTCCGTCAAGGTAGGTGACCTTGTGCAAGTTTCAGGTATGGTTGATGAGTATGCAATCGAAGGTTATGATACAAAGCAACAAACGGATCTGCCGATCACAGAAATTGATGCACGTACTTCTAAAAATGGAAATATTAAAACATTAAAACATGATCAACCTTTACCAAAACCGATTAAAATAAAAAAAATACCTAAAACCATCGCATCTGATCAACATTTCTCAGTATATAATCCTAAAAAATACGCGATAGATTATTGGGAATCGTTAGAAGGTATGCGTGTGCAAATAGGAAATGTTCGAAGTGTAGGCCCACAATCTCACGGAGAAGTTTTTACTGTTTTAAATCGCAATCGCCAAGAAACTAAAAATGGTGGCGTGTTATTAAAAGAAGACAATCAAAATGGGCAACGTATCGCTTTTAAAATGAATAATAGCAAAAATCGTGCTCATCAATTTAATGTCAATACGGGGGACTACTTCAAAGGGCCTCTCATCGGTTATGTCAATTATAGTTTCCAAAACTATAAAATCAATATTGACTCAAAAGAGATGGAAGTCGCATACCGAAAGGGTAAAGCACAACAACAAGGCACTTACCTTAAACCTTCTGAAAATAAATTGTCTGTTGCATCATACAATCTTGAAAACTTTTCAAATGATGTGAAAACGTCAAGTCAAGATAAAGCTCAAAAATTAGCTAGAGGCATTGTTACCGATATGAAAAAACCTGATATTATCGGTGTTACAGAAGTGCAAGATAACGATGGACCTGGCAAAGGCGGCCCCGAAGCCCAAGCTTCATATGAGCGTCTCATTAAAGCAATAGAAGCGGCTGGTGGTCCAACCTATCGCTACGTGAACATTGATCCTAAAATGAATGTAGATGGTGGTCAACCGGACGCTAATATTCGCGTCGGCTTCCTATACAATCCAGATCGTGTTAAATTTGATGATCAAATCAAACCTGGTGATGCTGATACAGCCGTCGCATATCGAAATAACCAACTAACACATAACCCTGGACGTATTTCACCACAGGATCCAGCCTTCAAAGAGGTTCGAAAATCTTTAGCTGCACAATTTGAATTCAAAGGCCAACAAGTCATTGCCATCGCAAACCATTGGAAATCTAAACGCGGTGATGATGGTTTATTCGGACGTCACCAACCTGTCAACGTTCGCACTGAACCTCAACGTATTGAAATTGCAAAACGTGTAGGTGCATTTGTCGCACAAGTTCAACAACAAAATCCTCAAGCGCATGTGATTTCTGTTGGAGATTATAACGATTTTCAATGGACACCTTCGTTGAAAACATTTGAAAGTTATGGCCTTAAAAATATGGTCAATACAGTGCCTAAGAAAGCAAGATATTCTTACGTATATCAAGGTAATACACAAACATTAGACCATGTTTTAGTGTCTAAACATTTGGCACCCCAAACACGTCTTGATATGATTCATGTTAATAGTGATTTCACTGAAATGTCTGGCCGTGCGAGTGACCATGACCCATTACTTGCGCAAATCGACTTATCAAAATATATTAAGAAGCAACATAAAAAATAATGCTACAACTTTAAAAACCCTTCAAAAGTCACATGAAAGATGAGACCTTGAAGGGTTTTATTTGATTATGAGGCAATCTTGACATCTCAGTCTATCTGCGCTGTCGATTAACCCCCGATATAGTTCATATTTATTTTATTCTTACGGCGACGCGCAACAGTTTGTGCTGTACGTTCATCAGAGTAACGGTCATCACGGACATGCCATAACTGTTTAAGTTGTGCTATGATCTCCTCATCTGTCATCTGGCTTCTTAAAAGTTGTCGCACATCGAATCCATTGACACTGCTAAACAGACAGCCATAAAATTTACCATCGGATGAGAGTCGTGCACGTGTACACGTTGAACAAAATGAGTCAGAAACGCTTGTAATCAAGCCGAATTTGGACTGAGCGCCTACGTATCGATAATACTTTGCAACTTCTCCAAAGTATTTAGGTGGCTCTGCTTCTACCTCAAATTCCTTATGAATCATTTCTAACATTTCATCTTTTGTCACAACTTTACTAAAATCCCATCCGTTATCATTACCTACATCCATAAATTCAATAAAACGTATTGTAACATCTTTATCTTTAAAATAATGGAGCATTGGAATAATTTGATTATCATTAATCCCTTTTTGGATAACGACATTGACTTTAACTTGTAAACCAATAGCGACTGCATAATCAATTTGTTCAAGTATTGTTGAAGCTTTAATACCACGATTGTTAATCGACTGAAATACCGGATCTTCAATAGCATCTAAACTGACATTGATTCTTCTTAATCCAGCATCATACAACTTTTGTCCATGCTTTTTAAGTAACAAGCCATTGGTTGTCACGCCGATATCTTCTATTCCTTCTATCGCATTAATTTGAGCGATTAATCGATGCAAATCACGGCGCAGTAATGGTTCTCCACCGGTGATTCTTACCTTTTTCACACCTAATTGTGCATAAAGTCGTGTAATTCTCGTAATCTCTTCAAAACTCAATAATTGATCTTTAGGTAAAAAGACATAATCATCCCCGAAAATTTCTTTTGGCATACAGTAATCGCATCGAAAATTACATCGATCTGTGACGGAAATGCGCAAATCACGAATGGGTCTTCCCAACTTATCTAATATTTGTTCAGCCATTTTGCGCCCCCCTTTTTTTCCATTACTCTATCATTTCTGCTTCTAAAGTTGCCAAATCATCTTGGTAGTTAATATTTTTAAACCAATAACTTGGGCCGTTAATTGAATCTGCATCCAACCAATCGGTAGAAACTTGTTCATAAACATGCTTCATACTTAAATCATCCGATTGAAGCACTTGTTCAATAACCGGAAATACACGTTTATGATAAAAGGCAATCGTAGGTATTGGTGCCCCTTCATTTGCAAACCCTGCAATATCTAAATGTTCTTCTATAAGATTAGAGACCATAAATTGATAAAGCTGGCTAATCGCTTTTTTAGTAACCATCGGCGTATCCACCGAAATAACGAAGTAAACATCTTCCATTTCATCTTGAACCATCGCACTATAAATACCTGCAAGAGGTCCCTTACCGCGATGATTTGCATCATCAATGACCACTTGTGCTTTTTGCGCTTCGAATTGCATAGCCAAACTTTCATTCGTACTAATAATAATATCACTGAACATATTTGTTTCTTGTAGCGTATCGATTAACTTATGATAAAAGGGTGTGCCTTTAATTTCTGCAAATGCTTTGGGTGAACCAAACCTTTCGGAGTGACCACCTGCTAAGATGATAGCTTTCATGATTTGTTTTTAACCTCCACTGACTGGTGGTATGAGCGCAACCACATCGTTCGGCTGTATCACATCATCCACTTGAGCAAAATCTTCGTTGATTGCCACTTGGAATTTTTTCCCTTGAATGGCAGGATAATTTTGATATAAATGTTGTTTCAAAGCTGTGACCGCAATCGGATGATCAAAGTGGAATGTTTCTTCAGATTGACCTAATAATTCTTTGATTTCGGCAAAGTATAATACTTTCACGACTGCTGTCCTCCCTTTTGAATTGCATCTTCATGGTACCCTTTTTGGTGTCCTTGCCATTCAGCACCATCTTCCCATATTTCTTTTTTCCATATTGGAACCATTTCTTTTATACGTTCTATCGCGTACTCATTCGCTTGGTATGCATCTTTTCGATGCGGCGATGACACACTAATACAAACCGCAATGTCCGAGATTTCTAACGCACCAATACGGTGACCAATTGCAGTTATTGTGCCTGGCCAACGCTCAGCAATCTCATCACCAATTTGCTTCAATTTATTTTCAGCCATCGGAACATAAGCTTCGTATTCAAGATATTGTGTCCGTATGCCTTTGGTCCACTCACGTACATGTCCTGTAAAGACAACAATCGCCCCTTGCTTTTCATTCAAAGTGTACATGCGATATTGTTCAGGATTGAGTGGTTCCGTTGTAACTTCAAACTGTTTCAATCTCTTCATCCTTTATTATTTTGCACCCACGTATCAAGCCATCTTTCAAATTGACCAAATTCATCGACAACTTTATCTCTATGCAGTGCATATTTTACATTACTCAATCTATTTAACTGTTCAAATTCCGCTTGATTACGATATAAAACCACTTTATCATAATCAGCATCCTTATACCCTTCAACTAGAATAATACTGTCATCAATGGTAACACATTCACCGATCAAAGTCTGTAAACTCATTTCATCATAGCGTTGTATTGATTCTATATATTGATGACCTTGAACAATACTTTGATCTGCGCCCGCATTAAAATGTCGCATGTGATCTACATGCTCATGTGGTAGTGTAATCTCTTCATGTGCATGGCCATGATGCTTAATCGTAACGACAGGATAGCCTAATCTTTTAAAATGTTTTACGATTCGAGATACAATTGTTGTTTTACCTACATCTTTATAGCCGACCACTTGTAAAATCATAAAAACAGTTCCTGTTGATAGGCTTCAGATGATGTGAGCACGACACTTACTTGATGCCCCTTCTGGAACCCTCTTGTTCCGCCAGGCAATACCATCATCGCATTACTATGCGCAATAGATACTACGGCACCAGATTTGTTAAAACCTGATGGTGAAACAGTGGCTTCACGCCCTGTCAAAACAACATTAGCACGTACAAATCTTGTAAATGGGTTGGCCTTTTTAAAGTCTTCCATTAATGTAGCACGGATGACTGCTGGATAATAGCGTTGTGCATGCATCATATGATAAATGGCTGGTTTAACGAAAAGCTCAAACCCTGAATAACATGCAGATGGATTGCCCGATAAGCCGAACAAATATTTTTCGTTCGCAACAGCGACAGTTGTTACACTTCCAGGTCTCATTGCAACCTTATTAAACAGGACCTCTGCGTTTAAAGCGCGATAGATGTCAGGTAAATAATCATAATCACCGACCGAGACGCCCCCAGTAGTTATCACGATGTCATGTTTCTGATGCGCTTCTTTGACAACAGCTAAACTGCTGTCAAAATCATCTTCTTGAATCCGATATAACGTGCCTTCAATTCCTTCTTTACGCAACAGTGCATGAATCATAGGTCCATTCGAATTTCTAATCTTTCCAGGCTCTAACGGTGCGTCAATATCGAGCAGCTCACTGCCAGTGGCGATGATAGCGACACTTGGCTTTTGAAAGACAGGAACGTCGACATAACCGAATGTAGCTAATACGGCCACCACACCAGCATTAATGCGGTGACCTTTTGTCAGTACAACATCCCCTTCACGTGTCTCTTCACCCATCATGGAGATATTCTCATTTTTATTGAAAGGTTTACGAATAGTAAAACCTGATTCACTTTCAACAGTTTGTTCTAGCATAACGACCGCATCGGCACCTTGTGGAATTTCTGCACCAGTCATAATACGGACAGCTTCCCCTTTTTGTAATTTTTGAGTTGAGACCGCACCTGCGCCGATATGATCAACCACTTTAAATGCTTTGCGATGGTCATGACTCGCACCTTGTGTATCTTCACTGCGCAATGCAAATCCATCATAGGGCGATTTATCAAAGCGTGGAATTGCATAAGTGGCAACAATATCTTCTGCTAAAATATAGCCTTCACTTTCATATATGTTGACCTTTTTGGCAGACAACAAAATATTTTGTTTCACAACACGTTCAATAGCCTCCATCACTGGAATGGGGTGTCTCTTTTCTATTGGCATTCCGCATACACTCCTAACAAATTAAAAGATTCATGCTATACTAACCTTGCATCATTAAGGAGGAATAGCATGTCTGAATTTACACATCTAAACGAACAAGGTAACGCCAAAATGGTCGATGTTTCTGATAAAAATACGACCCAACGTACTGCCATTGCTCACGCAAGCATCCAAGTAAATGCGACAATTTATGAACAAATCATTCATAATTCTAATAAAAAAGGAAATGTCTTGAATACTGCACAAATTGCAGGAATCATGGCAGCTAAAAACACGTCAAACATTATTCCTATGTGTCATCCACTCGCACTGACTGGTATTGATATTGCTTTTGACTGGGAAATGAAGGACGCTGAATACCGACTTCATATCGACGCCACTGTTTCAACGACTGGAAAAACAGGTGTTGAAATGGAAGCACTGACTGCCGCCTCTGTCGCAGCACTAACGATTTACGACATGTGTAAAGCTGTCGACAAAGGGATGATTATTGGCGAAACTTACTTAATCAAAAAAACAGGCGGAAAATCAGATTTTAGTCGTCACTAGCTCTATTACCAAATGTAGATAATGGTCTTATTCAATCAAGTGGGCCACTCAAGTCATTCCTATTTCTTACTTTATGCGTTGCCCGCTTGATTAAATTGCAATATGTGCACAGTAAATCACTAAACTGTCTGAAAACCACATTTTCTCTTCAAAACACTCTTCTTTTTACTCTCCGTTAATGCTAACGATTCATTTCATGAACGAGATGATTGATTTCAGGTAAGATCAATCGATTCATTCCCAACTTAACTGCGCCTGTCGAACCCGGCAAACTAAAAATTAATGTTTGACCTGCCGTACCGCCTATAGCTCTTGATAATAAAGCCCGTGTACCGACGTCTTCTACAAAGCTTAAATAACGGAAGAGTTCACCAAAGCCTTCGATTTCTTTCGTCAGTAACGGTCGTACCGCTTCGATAGTGACATCCCTAGGTGCAATTCCTGTCCCACCTGTCGTTATAATGACATCGAGCGGCTCTGTTAACCATCGCTTAAGTTGTGATTCAATTGCAGAGCGGTCATCTTTAACAATTTGATAGTGTTCGGGCTGAACCACACAATTCGTTGTTTGTAACAACGTTTGAACGAGTTGCCCCCCTTTATCTGTATCAACAGTTCTTGTATCAGAAACTGTAAGTACAGCACAACGTATTTCACGATTGAGCTTTACATTCGTATGCATTGAATAACCTCCTTTTATGACTAACCAAACAATTTATGTACTAAAACTTGTGCTTGATGTAAATCTTTTAACCCATGTATGAGTAAGCGGCCATCTTGAAAAGCCACAATACGATAAGTTTCAAAGTTGAAGCGAATTAAATAACCATTCGATTGATAAGGGATATGACGTTCTTGTAAAAATATAATGAGCGCTTCATGTGTCAACGAAGGATGTTGATATTGTACAGTATCCCTTCCGCACAATGCCGCAAAGTGTGTCGCATGTGTATTCATATAAGGGTAAGTCGGTGCTGTCCCACATGTTGGACAATCTGAACGATATAGGCGTTGCATGCCAAATCGATAATGTGTCCCCTCCCAAATGTCACCGTATGTGAGTTTTGCTTCTATTGGCGTTTCAGTCAAAATTTTCAAAGCATCAGCTAATTGTAGACTTGTGGTCATCGTCACAGCAGGCTGAATCACCCCCACTGTGTCACACGTCAAATTCATTGATGGAATTTGTGGCACGAGACATTGAAAGCAAGGCGTTTCACCCGGAATAAATGGCGCTTCCACATAAGTACTTTGTACCACACCCCCATAAATCCATGGTGTGTGATATAAATAAGCGGCATCGTTAATCAGTAGACGTGTTTCAAAGTTATCTGTTGCATCCATAATTAAGTCTGCTTCTGGTACAATTCGGTCTAAAAAAGGACTGTCGACATGTTCGATAAACGTTTCGATTTCTACATCACGTCGTATCGCATGCAACATTTGTTGCGCTGCAATCACTTTAGGTACACTTTCATCAGCATCTTGCTCTGTAAACAATGTTTGTCTTTGCAAATTTGAATGTTCAATATAATCTCGGTCGACAATCATTAGTTTTCGGATACCTGCACGCACTAAGCCTTCAGCAACGTGGGTCCCAAGCGCACCCATCCCTACAATCAACACTGTCTTTTGATTTATTTTTTCTTGGCCACTTTCACCGATGCCTTTATATCGTATTTGTCTAGAATAGCGATCCTTTGCCATATTAAAACGCCTTTCCATTGATTCTTTTTATTTATTATACGGCCTCTATTTTATCTACTCAATTGATTAAAACTTAATTCTAATTTTTTCACAATTAGGTAAAACCGTATTATTCTCTCAGTAGATTCCCTACATTTTAATGACACGTTTGAAGCTCAATAATAGCCTCACTCATTACACTATTAAGATGAATAGGTACTTTAAAACTCATAGATGTCTTCATTGAAGCACGATAGTTTCATCCGCTAATGCATTGGCTTCCCATTTCGAGTGCGTAACAAAAATAATAGGTATTTGCCATTGTTGATATATTTCTTTGATTAAATCAATCCCTTGTTGCTTTGTCTCATCGTCTAAACTTGAAAATGGTTCATCTAACAGTATTAAATCTGGTTTCATACTTAATGCACGCGCTAACGCAATACGCTGTTTTTCTCCACCAGAACAACGCTCTGGATATGACGATAATAAGTGCTTTATGTTTAATTGGTCAATTAAACGTTCAATGTGCGCATTATTTTGTGCCATAAAGGTAATATTTTTAAATACTGTCATGTGTGGAAATAACTGATAATCTTGAAACAGATAGCCTATACGTCTATGTTGAATGGGTATATGTACACGTTGTGACGTATCAGTCAATGTCCGATGATGTATGCGAATAAATCCTTTATCTGGTATACGAATGCCAGCAATCATATTTAGTAATGTCGTTTTACCAATACCAGAATTACCTTGTATCGCATAGATACGTGGCTGATCATTTTGAATATGAATATGAATCATGCGATGGTTAATCTCTGTTTGAATATTTATCTCGAACAATTACTCCACCTCCTGATAACGATCACGGTTTAACATGTTCATTGTACCGATGACCGATATGGCAAAAGCGACGAGTACAAGTACCCATAGCCAAGCTTGGCTCTCTCGACCTTGTTGGACTAAAAAGTAAATCTCTAAAGGCAATGTATTCGTTTTCCCCGGAATATAGCCTGCCACCATCAATGTTGCGCCAAATTCACCAATGGCACGTGCAAAAGCTAACATCGTTCCGGTGATTAACGCCCGCTTAGATAACGGCAAAATAATTTTAAAAAAGATTTTCAGCTCAGATGCCCCCATCGTACGTGCGGTATTTAACATTTTAGGATTAATATTTCTAAATCCTTGGACGACGTGTTGATACATTAACGGAAAGCTCACAATCACTGAAGCAACCGTTGCCCCTATCCATGTAAAAACTACTTTAACACCAAGTACATCCGTTAAAAAATGACCGAAACCTCCATTCACTGAAAAGAGCATCAGTAACAAAAAACCAAGAACTGTTGGAGGTAAAACAATAGGAAGTAATACAATGCTTTCGATCATATGCGTCCACTTTTGTTTTCGATGATACATCGACTTTGCGAGTAAAATACTCAAAATAAAAACGATGATGGTGCTTACCACTGCTACACGTATTGAAATCCAAAGCGGCGTTAAATCGTGCATATCAACTCACCTAATTCTTAAAATGATAATCTTTCATAATTCGTTGTGCTTTGTGACTCTTCATAAAGTTGTACCAAGCTTTTGCTTCTTTTGTATCTGTAACTCTACCCATACGATAAACAATAGGTTTTTTAAGTGGCGCTTCAGCTACTTTTTCGACACCGTTACGTTGTTGCTTTCCGACGTATAAATCTGTGTTATAAACAAATCCTAATTGCGCGTTCCCTTTATCAACATAATTTAATACTTCACGCACATCTTTTGCATAAACGACTTGAGGTTCTACTTTTGACCACAATTTTTGGCTTTCGAGATAAGTTTTCGCATATTTTCCAGCCGGTACAGATTCAACTTCACCCATTGCAAGATGATCTTCATCGACTAATTGATTCACGCTTTTGATAGGGCTTCCTTTTTTGTGAATTAATACGAGTGTATTGCGTGCATAATCATACGTCTCTTTAACTTTTCCTTTTTGATTGAGTAAATCTACATCTTTCGTATTTGCCGACATCAATACATCTGCAGGTGCCCCTTTATCAATTTGTTGACGTAAAGCGCCTGATCCTCCGTAGTTGAAGTTCACCTTAACATTAGGATGTTCTTTATGAAAAGCTTGCTCCAAATCTTTTGTCACATCTGTCAAACTTGCAGCCGCTGACACAGTTAACGTTTTCGACTGGTCTTCTTTTGAATTGGATGAAGACTGTCCGCAGGCTGACATTAACAATAAGCAACTTAATACAAGTAATCCAAATAACTTTTTCACCTAAACCGCTCCTTTTTGTCAATGCTATCTATAATAAAAAACGTTCGAAATCAGTATATCAAATTTCGAACGTTTTGATGTGTCACGATTCATTTAATGTGATGATAAAGCGATTAAAAGCAGTTTGACCTTTTGGGTTTCTTTTAAACACGCCTGCATCATGTAACACTCTTTCAAATTTATAACCTACTTCTTTTCGGACAATTTTAGAAGCATCTAATTGCTGAAAATCATATTGACGTTTCATCTCATGTGCCCATTTTTCGTGTACACCTAATGAAACATTTTTGTCGCCTTCTAAATAGGCAATCACATTTTGGAGCTCATCTTTTAACCGTCCGGGTAAAATGGCGGTGCCCATGACTTCGATTAAACCTATATTTTCCTTTTTGATATGTTGGACATCTTGATGTGGATGAAATAGGCCATCTGGATAGGCTTCGGTCCGTTGATTATCACGTAAGACCAAGTCCATTTCATAACATTGATTTCGATACCTCGCAATCGGTGTTACCGTATGATGCCGTTCTCCAGAGTTACTTCTAGCCTTAATTTGCACTGTAGGATCACTATAGTCTTCCCATCTTTTTCTGATCCATTCACTTGCTGCAATCAGTTGTTTGGTATCTTTTGAAATGAGACGAATCACACTCATTGGCCATTGAACGACACCTGCTGTCACTTCTGGATATGACTGTAAAGTAAAGGTCCGTTCTACTTTAGCGAGCGCCATTGGAAATTCATGTCGTCCTGCTTGATAATGGTTGTGGGATAATATGGAGCCCCCTACGACTGGAATGTCCGCATTAGAACCAATTGTATAATGTGGAAACTGCCTTACAAAATCGAGCAAGTTTTCAAATGTGCGTTGGTTAATTATCATTGGTGTATGGGTTTCAGATAATAAAATGCTGTGTTCATTAAAATAAACATAAGGCGAGTATTGGAATCCCCAAGTTTCCCCATTAATGTTCAACCGGACTATTCTGTGATTTGAACGCGCGGCTTGGGTCATACTGCCATAGAACCCTTCGTTCTCTATACAAATCGCGCACTGCGGATATTTTGACGCAGGTGCAAGCTTTTCTTTCTCAATCTGACGTGCATCTTTTTCAGGTTTCGATAAATTAATTGTAATCTCGAGTTTGCCATATTCAGTCGATACATCATACACAATGTTTTTGGCGACTGCTTCTTGCTTAATGTAGTGATTAAGATGGCTTAATTCATAAAAGTAATCTGTAGCCGCTTGGGGTGATTGTTGGTATTTTTGGTAGAACATTCGATTCACAGTAGAGGGTTTTGGGGTAAGCAAATCCATTAAACTCGCTTCTAACTGTTCGCGTTCAGCCAAAATATCATCGCATACACCACGCTGAATCGTATCTTCAATAAGAACATTTACAATGTCAATCGGTGTCTGAGGTTGCACATCAAATTGATTATCCAGTAGCGCAACATCGTTTGCTTTCAGACGCGCTAAAATTTGGTTCACAACATAAATTCGGTCTTCTATTTCAAAATCGCCTTGTTTAATAACAGCATCCGCGAATTGATAAACATGTGATGCATTTGCCATAATGCGCCTCCTCTAAACGTTTTCATAACCATTCGGATGACTTTGATGCCACTGCCATGCCGTTGCGATAATTTCATGAATATCGTCATGTTGAGGTGTCCAACCTAATCGCTGCATTGCTTTCTCACTAGAAGCAACCAGTTTACTCGGATCACCTGCGCGTCTCGGTGCAACAACTGCTGGAATTTCACAACCTGTCACTTCACGTGCAGCATTTAAAATTTCTTTAACGGAGTAGCCGTGGTTTGTTCCTAAGTTAAACGCACCACTCTCCCCACCTTCTTTTAAATAATTGAAAGCAAGTATGTGTGCAGCAATCAAATCCGTCACATGTAAATAGTCTCTAATCGGTGTTCCATCTGGTGTATCATAATCATCGCCAAACACCTTTAAAGCATCTCGTTGACCTAAAGCCACTTGAAGAACAACAGGAATCAAATGCGTTTCTGGATGATGGTCTTCGCCAATGGAACCATCCGCTTTTGCACCTGCCACATTAAAGTAACGTAAAGCAGCATAACGGATACCGTACGCCTCGTGACACCATCGCATCATTTTCTCCATCATTAACTTACTTTCACCATAAGGACTCGTAGGCACTTTTTTAGCAGTTTCTTCGATTGGAATAACTTCTGGTTCACCGTATACCGCTGCTGTCGAACTAAAGATAATATATTGTACATCGTGTGCACGCATCACTTCGAGTAGCACTTGTAAGCCGTACACATTGTTATTAAAGTATTCGAGTGGCATGGTTACAGATTCCCCAACTAACGAAAAGGCACAAAAGTGAAAAACGCCCTCTATTTGTTCTTGCTCAAATACTTGATTGAGAAAAGCTGCGTCACGTATGTCTCCTTCATAAAATTTTGCTGTTTCATGTACAGCTTGGCGATGCCCTTTCACTAAATTATCAACAACGACAACTTCATGTCCCGCTTCCACTAACTGATTAACACAGTGACTTCCTATATAACCGGCGCCTCCTAAGACAAGTAATGACATGTTTTATCCACTCCTTTAATCTTCCTCTAAAGTACGTACGCCATTGGCAATATCAACATGATAAAACGATGGTGCATAACCGACTGTGCGTGTATATTCTTCTGTCACAATGCGCTCTAAATCTTTAATCTTATCTTGGTGAACAAGCGCAATGGCACAACCTGCAAAGCCAGCCCCCGTCATTCGCGCACCTAACACACCCTCTACTTTTTGTGCGCATTCCGCTAATGTATCCAACTCAATCCCTGTCACTTCATAATCATCTTTCAATGAAGCATGAGAAGCATTTAATAACTGTCCAAACGTATCAAAGTCATGTGCCTTTAATGCTTCATAGGCTTGCTTCGTACGCTCATTTTCAGAAATGGCATGTTTGGCGCGGCGACGCAATTTTTCATCTCTAATGACATGTGCATAATCTTCAAATTGCGCCATCGTTATTTCTCCAAGCGACTGTACATCAAGATGTTGCTGTAATTGTGCTAGCGCTTGTTCACATTCAGCGCGACGCTCATTATATTTAGACTCTGCCAATTCGCGTCGCTTATTTGTATTCATAATTGAAATTTTGTACGTGCCAAATTCCGTAGGGACATAATGGTATTCCAAAGTGTTTGTATCTAACAATATTGCATGATCCTTTTTACCAAACCCAATAATAAATTGATCCATAATTCCAGAATTCACACCAATAAAATCATTTTCAACGCGCTGCCCCATTTTAACGAGCTCTAGTCGATCCATGTTAATGTGAAATAAAGACGTAATTAAATGGCCAGTAAGCAACTCAATTGAAGCAGATGAAGATAAACTCGCTCCGTTCGGAATATTACCTTCATAAATGATATTGAAGCCTGTTTCAATTTGAGGATATCGTTCAACAAGAAAGTGAATGATGCCTTTAGGGTAATTGCCCCATTGGTCTGAAGGCTTGTATTGCAAATGGTCTAAATCAAATGAAATCACACCTACTTCTTCAAAATTTGTAGAGTATAGTTGAATTAGTCTGTCGGATCTCTTAGAAATCGCACCATACGTGCCTAATTCAATTGCGGCTGGGAAAACAAATCCCCCATTATAATCCGTATGCTCACCAATTAAATTAATCCGTCCTGGTGCAAAAGCTGTCAATGTGGGTGCTTCATGAAAAATATCAGTAAATTTTTGCGTTAGTTTTTGCATAGGTCACACCTCAAAGTTAAATTTATAGTAAACATCAACTACATTTTACTGTTTAGCGAAAGGGCTGTCAATAGAGGTTAGTGCTTAGGAAAACTACTTCGGTATTGCAATTCTGTATTAAGCTGCATATGAATGGCGACTTCACGTTGTCCTTTCATTAAATCTTGAGCCAAACGCACAGCCTGACGCCCAAATTCCTCTATCGGAATATGAACACTTGATATCATAGGTACGGTATATTGGCTAATTTCTGAATCATTAAAACTCACAATTTGTGTATCCTTTGGAATATGAACGCCATACTGTTGTAATCCTTGGATGACACCCACCGCAAGCATATCATTACCAGTAATAATCAATTCAGGTAATGTCGACTGCTGCGCTATTTTCTGTCCTATTTCTAAGCCACTTTCCCGATCCCAGCCAGACGGGTAAACAACAGGCGCCTTCTGATTTAAGTCGCACCAATCCAAATAGGCACGTTGTCTTGCATCCAATTGAAGGCTATAATCTGAACCTATGCCTCTTATCTTAGTTTCGCCGCCCACATAAACAATCGATTCCATTTGACGTTTTTGAATATCACTTAACAACACTTTCATACTTTGATACAAATCAGAAGAAATGGCATCAATATCACCTGGAGCATCAAGCTGATTGATTAAAATGAGCCGCTCATTATATTGATAAAGCTGTTCGATAAAAGATTGCTTAAAAGGACCAATGACGATGACTGAACCTGCCTTTTGAATACGCTCAAGCATTTTATGATGCGTTATTTCATGTGTGCGTATCGTCTTTTTCAAAGTAAGGTTTAAATGTTGAACTTCCTTTTCGATTGCCAAACGAAGCTCTCTATAATAAGGATCGATCATTTCCTTTTCCTTTGATGCATGTGTCACAATTTGGATTTTCCGTGTCAACCGTTTTTGCTTTGTGTAACGTAATCTATTTGCAATTTCAACAATGCGTTCCCTCGTTGCGGTTGCAACGGATAATGAAGGGTCTTCGTTCAAAACACGAGAAACCGTTCCCGGACTTACGCCCGCCTCTTTCGCTATTTCTCTTATACTTGCCATCGTAATTCACACTTCCTTAGTTTGTTTACTACATTTTACTAATTTTAAATACTGTTTTCAATCACCATACTAGTAATATTACTTTTAAAAGACAGCATTAACACTTAAAATAAAAACTATATAATTTGTCAATTCTGTGTCAAACAAATTTAACAATTTTCACATTGAAAGGGGCGACAGACGATTGGACTCAGATATTCGTTTAAATCAGTCCATTATACGTTATGAGAATGGGAAATTATATGCAACGACAGATGATTACGTCACGGAATTCCCACTCACGATAATGGTGAATCAAGAAGAGTTTGCGACCGTCATATGTAGTCCAAACTATATCGAAGAATTGGTATTAGGCTTTCTTGCATCTGAAGGCGTGATACTTAAAAGAGATGAACTTAAATCTATAGACATTGATGATCAAAGGGGTTATGCACATGTCGAAACGACAGTCCCGCTTCATTACCGAATCCAACTATCAACTAAACGTTTAGTCGCTTCGTGTTGTGGTAAAAGCCGCGAATTTTATTTTCAAAACGATGCTGCTATTGCTAAAACAGCAATGACAACCATCCAAGTCACACCCGAACAAGTGTTAACGATGATGGCTGAGCTACAAGAACAAAGTGAAGTCTTCCACGCTACTGGTGGGCTACATAATGCTGCTATTAGCGATGGCGCTCAATTTTACATTCACCGTCAGGATATCGGACGGCATAATGCATTGGACAAGCTTTATGGTTATTGTATCGAACGCCATATTAGTGTGCGAGATAAAATTCTTATTTTTAGCGGTCGTATCTCATCCGAAATCTTAATTAAAGCAGCTAAAATAGGTGTAGGTATGATTATTTCTAAATCTGCCCCTACGACACTTGCGGTTCAACTCGCTGAAGACTTGAATATCACGGCCATTGGCTTTGTTCGAGACGGTCACTTTAACATATATAGTCATCCAGAGCGCATTCAAAATCTTTAAATGAAAAACCATAATAAAAAGCGCTAAGTTGATGTTTAATAACTATCAGCTTAGCGCTCGATTCATTTGATATGCAATTGCTTTTTTATAGGTATACAACCTTCAATCTTTACTCCATACCACTTTCCAAAATAGCTTGACCAAATAATTTAACGCTATCTTTAGACTAAATATGTAGACTGGCAGATTCGGATGGATGCGTGTCAATGTGTTCTTTGAGCGCACTGTATTGAAAACTTACATAAGTGTATCCTTGCTTGATATACATCTCTTTCGCTGTATCCTCTGCGTCCGCAACTAAAATAACAGGTCGTTTTCCTGCAATTTTACCTACTTTAGCTTGCATACTCGAACCTATCCCTTGACCGCGATACTTCTCTACAATAGCAAACCCATCAATTTCAACCGTACTTTCTTTCTCAATCAGGTTCAAAATACCAACGGGTCGGTCATCCAAATAAGCAACGTAATAATCCAATGTGCGCTCTCCTAATTCAACATGCTTTCTTACAGCATCACTAAACTCTGCAGCATAATCATCTCCATAAGGAAGGTTTAACGGTGTAGCCACTTGCAGAAAATCTTCCACATAATTCGTTGTAACACGTATCATTCGAATTGGTTTCTCTTTTAATTGTCGCAACATATTTGCTTCAATCACATAGAGTTCCAAACATCCTAATTGAAAACCTTGCGCACGAAGAAACTGCATCATTGAAGGCTTTGGTTTTACATTCTCAGGAAACTCAAACTGTAAGTGAGCTGCCCCTATTTTTTGATGCATCACTTGCTGTTGCAACATATCCCCTTTCAATGTAAGTTGATCAGGCATTTGATGGTAAACCCATTTATTTGCGTCATAAGCGAGCGGACGCGAAGGCTTAGCATAAATCGTATATCGCTCATTTGATTCAATGATTTCACCTTCTGTATAAATACTTTTCATTTGAATTTCCATCGTCTTCCTCAACCCCTTGGACAAATTTTTAACGTGCCATTTGGCGCATCACACGGGAAACGATTGGATTTTTTAACAATGCTACCGCAATGAGTGTAGCAACAATCGCTTTTATCAAATCACCCGGTACAAATGATAGTGACAACCATAATGCTTTAGGAATAGGCATATGTATAATCAAGCCCATTACAATCGCACCGACAACATCTAATAAAATAACACCAATCAACAATAATATAAGAAAAATACGTTTAAAGTCGAGTTGCTCAAATTGACGGTCTCTTGCCCAACCGATTAAAAAGGCAACTACCGGATACATAATAAGAAATCCTGCGCTCGGTCCAAAGAAAACACCATATCCCCCACGTCCGCCAGATAATAATGGCGCACCTAGTAATACGAGTAATAAAAACACGATGACACTTAATGCACCATATTTACGTCCTAACAAGATTCCTGCTAAAAAGATACCTACATTTTGTAAAACAATCGGCACCGGGAAAAACGGTAATGGAATCGCAGGAACAAATCCCATAATCGCGATAATCGCTGTCATTAACGCTGTATAAACTAGAAATTTTGTATTCACTTCATTTCCTCCTCAATACTGAAGTCACTCGAAGTATGACCACTTCATTACAGTATTATAGCATTAATGTAAACGAAAATTCTATATCAGTTTACAATTCAGAAACCGCCCCGATAAGCGCGGCATTATTTTGCAACACGGCAACTTCAATTCGTGCATGCCCATAGCCTTCAGGAAGAAATTGCGTGATCTGCGGTTGTATATATTGCAACAGCTGTTCACCTTGCGCTGACACACCGCCACCGATAATGATAATTTCTGGATCATAAATCACTTGGATTTCAGCTATCCCTCGTGCGATTTCATAAGCCCATTTTTGAAGATATTGTCTTGCTATGACATCGCCACCTTGAGCATCTTCAAATAATTGTCGAACATTACACTCAGGGTATGTGGCTTGAATTTGTTTTTTTAGTGCTTGAGTTGAACCGCGTTGTTCATAATTGGTTTGTGTGACTGGATCATAAAGCAGGTGACCGATTTGATTTGGACGATGCCGTTGTCCAGTCAGTAACCCCATATCATGATGATAATAACTACCGCCTATTCCTGTCCCTAACGTTAGGCAAAATGCGCTGTGATAAGTCTCATTTCTAAAACTCAGCTCCCCTAACAAAGCGGCATCAACATCGTTATAAATACACAGATCATTTACAAATGGTGCCAGCCTTTTCCCAAATTGTGTGCCTGTGTAATCTTTAATATTAGGATTTGCATAAGCAATAGACGCTGTTTCACGATTGACCGCCCCTGCTGTAGAAATCCCTACCAATACTTTTGAAGTACGATAACGTTCAATATATTGTTTTAGGCGTTGCGCCACAACATTTAGAATCGCTTCATTTTCATTGATGGGTGTTTTAACTTTTTCATAATCTATCAATTGATTCTCTTCAGTGATAACAGCTGATTTGATATAGGTGCCCCCAATATCAAAAGCAAATTTATTCATAAAACTCCGCCCCTCTCATCAGATGTTGCGTCAAAAGTTCTTTTGCCAATATATAATTTTCATTCATTAAAGCTTCGTATATTTTTCGATGTTCCGACAAACTCCGTTCATTTTCAGTTTGTGTTGTTTCAATCGCCATTTGATAAAAATACGCCTGTACGACTGCACTCATTTGCTTAAATAATGATGAATCTACAGCAGCTAATAAACTTTCATGAAAAGCTTGGTCTGCCTCAACATTGAAATCCTCTACATTATCAACTAATGCTTCCTTGATTGCCGTGAGTGGCACATTTTTTCGTTCAATGATATCAATCGCAGCGAGTTCAAATGTCAATCTCAACATCATCAAGTCTTTTAAATTCCCTTGTGAAACTTGAAAACTAAATAAAAACCCCTCTATTAATGGGGTAATATCTTGTGCTTTCACTAAAGTCCCACGACCTTGAACACTCTCAGTCACCCCTGTATTTTCCAAATAACTCAATGCTTCACGTACAACAGAACGACTCACTTGATACGTTTCAGCGAGCTTGCGTTCTGTCGGAAGTTTATCTCCCGCTTGAAGTGATTCAGCTAAAATATAATCTTTTATTTTTTTTACTACAATTTGTTTTAAATTGGTGCCTGATTGTCCTACTTCTTTGCCCATCCAACAGCAATCTCCTTGTTATTAATTTGTTATATTTTACCACAATCTGAACATTCTCAAATAAAAATTAATATTGACCCCATTTATAATAACGCTTACAATTGAATTATAAATTGGTCTGACCAATATTACAAATCTGTTTTGGGAGGTTTTAAAAAGATGGAGGATCATCTCAAAGGCTTATACGCAGCTTTACTTGTTCCATTTAATGAAAAAGGCGAAATCAAAGAAGCGGGTTTACGTCAGATTGTACGAAATGCGATTGATACGCAAAAACTTGATGGTTTGTATGTCAATGGTAGCTCAGGAGAAAATTTCTTGATGAACACAGCTCAAAAGAAAGAAGTTTTTCGTATTGCTAAAGATGAAGCAAAAGATGCCATTCGGCTAATCGCACAAGTCGGTGCACTTGATTTAAACGAAGCCATTGAATTAGGGCAATATGCGACAGAACTTGGTTATGATGCATTATCCGCAGTTACGCCTTTTTACTACCCTTTTACATTCGAAGAAATTCGAGATTATTACTTCAAAATCATTGAAGCAACAGGCAACAAAATGATTGTTTACTCTATTCCAGGTCTTACTGGTGTCAATATATCAATACAACAATTTGAAGAATTATTCCAAAACGACCATATCATTGGCGTGAAATATACTGCACCTGACTTTTTCTTACTTGAACGTTTAAGAAAAGCATTTCCAGATAAATTGATCTATTCTGGTTTTGATGAAATGCTGGTCCAAGCGGCCATTTCAGGGGTAGATGGGGCAATTGGTTCGACTTTCAATGTCAATGGCATACGTACACGTCAAATTTTTGAAAATGCACAACAAGGGCGGATCGAAAGTGCCTATCGAATTCAACATGAAACGAATGACATTATCGAAACTGTATTAAAATTAGGTCTTTATCCAACACTTAAAGCCATTTTAGCTGAGAAAGGCTTGGATACGGGTGTACCTAAAGCACCTTTCCATCCATTTAATGAAACAAATCGTGAAACACTACAACAATTGATTCAACGTTATCAACTTTAATTCATAGGTAATGTACCCTATGTATGAAAAACCGGAGTGAGTCATGTCGTGTCTCTATGTATGTTACATACTCACTCTCTTTTTTACACTTATTTGTAAGCGCTTACTAATTATTTAATTTATTTTAAAACAAAATGAGAGGTGTCATTAATATGCATACAATCGGATTTGGATTTTGGAATTGGGTAGCATTACTTTGTTATTTATTGTTAATGTTAGGTATTGGAGCATTCTTTACTAAGCGAGCGGGTAAAGATACAAATAGCTTTTTTACCGCAAGTGGTCGACTGCCTTCTTGGGTCGTAGGGTTCTCTATTTATGCGACAACACTAAGTGCCATTACTTTTATGTCTACACCCGAAAAATCTTATTTAACTGATTGGTCTTATATTGCAGGTAATGTTGCAATCGTTGCAATTATTCCATTGTTAATCTATTTTTATATTCCTTTTTTCAAAAAGTTAAAGATTACATCTGCTTATGAATATTTAGAAGCACGTTTTAATCCAGCGGTTCGTGTTTTAGGTTCTTTATTATTTGTACTTTTCCATTTAGGACGTGTCGCAATCGTTATCTATTTGCCAACACTCGCAATTACAGCTGTATCCGATATTAATCCATATCTCGTTGCGAGTTTAGTCGGCGTGCTTTGTATTGTTTATACATTTTTAGGTGGTTTTGAAGGCGTCGTTTGGAGTGACTTTATTCAAGGTGTAATTTTACTAGGCGGTGCACTGGTCATTATCATTATTGGTATCGTTCATATCGATGGTGGCTGGGGCACTGTAGTCAATGAGGCTGTTGACAAACAAAAACTCATCAGCGCAGACAATTGGAAATTCACCGCCGCATCAGCAGCCATTCCAATCATCTTTTTAGGAAGTATTTTTAATAATTTACAACAATATACAGCAAGTCAAGACGTGGTACAACGTTATCAGGCCTCTGAATCACTTAAAGAAACTTCACATTCTTTATGGACAAATGGCCTTCTAGCTATGATCTCAGCACCGTTATTTTATGGCATGGGGACTGTCTTATTTGTTTTTTATACGCATCATACGACGCTCCCAAAAGATTTTAATACCTCTTCTATCGTGCCTTATTTTATCTTAACTGAAATGCCACCTTTTGTAGCTGGATTAATGATTGCTGCTATCTTCGCTGCTGCACAATCAACGATTTCATCGAGCTTAAATTCTATGGCTGCTTGTTTATCAGTCGATATTAAACAACGGTTCTTTGGTAAAAAAAGCGAGGAAGCAGAAGTACGTTTTGCACGACTTGCCACTATTGTAGTCGGTCTGCTTGGCATGTTGATTTCTTTATACCTTATTGCCGCAAACTCTAATGATGTATGGGATTTATTCTTATTGATTACTGGTCTCTTCGGGGTACCGATTGCTGGTATTTTTGCCGTAGGTATTTTCACTAAACGTACACATGGCGTTGGTGTAATTATTGGCATCATCATCGCTGTCATTGTCAGCTACTTCTTACAAGGTGTTGGCGGTGCAGGTTCCCCATTTTATGTATCGATTATTGCTTTTATTACAGCCTTTGTGACTGCTTATATCGCCAGTCTTATAATTCCTGCGCCAAATAAAGACATTTCTGGTCTTACGATTTTCGATAAAAATGGTGCAATCACATACGAAAGAAAAGTAAAATAATGATTTAATACGGTGATAAATGCTCAAAATATGAAAAAGCACTAAGATGATTATTGTTCTTCCAATCATCTTAGTGCTTATTATTTTATGATGAATTTCATCGTCTTTTAACGCTCTAAGTTTAACTTCGCTCTATTGATGTGCTAATAATTGTTTCTTTAAGTCTTTTCGAATTACATCTAATGAATAAGGATCATTATACCAATAGACTTGTGAATCTACATCGAATGCATGATGTTGTTTAACTGCTGGCAAGTTATTCCAAATTGACGTATTTTGGAATTCTGGTTTTGCAGCATCTTTTACTTTTGCAGTAATCACATAGTCACCGGCGTATTTGTCAATTTCTTCTTTAGAAATCTCTTTCCAACCTTCTTTTTCAGTTGCTTTTTCTAAAGCCTCAGGCATTTTCAAACCAAATGCTTGATAAATTACTTCACTGCCTCTTCCCCAGTTTTTACCATATGCATAAAGTTTTTTATCAAAATCTTCGACAATAGAAACTGATGTGTTGTCACCTAATTGTTTTTTAATTTCTTTACCATCTTTTTCAGTTTGAGCTTTCCAATCTTTAATCCATTTTTCCGCTTCAGCTGATTTACCTAAAATTTCACCCATTGCTTTTTGTTGCTCTAAATAATCGTATTGCCCGTAATCAAAAGCAAGTGTTGGTGCAATCTTTTTCAACTTGTCTGTATTTTTATCAGTGTTGTATGTGATGATTAAATCAGGTTTCAAAGTCGCAACTTTTTCCACATCTTCCGCGCCTACTTTGTCCACATCTTTGAATTCTTTTGACAGCACAGGACTTTGTGTTATTTGATCAGAAACCCCTACAATCTTTCCTCCCAAATACTTCAAACCGCCTGCATAAGTCGGCGCAAGTACAACGATGCGTTTTGGATTTTTAGGAATATCCACTTTATCTTCACCTTTTGCTGTTTTTAATGCAAAAGATTTTGTATCATTTTTGCTATTTTGTCCTCCATTTTGGCCACAAGCAGATAAAACAAGCAAGATTGCCAATAATGGTAACCATAATTTTTTCATTTATTCGCCCTCCAATTGATAACGATTATCATTATTATATAGTGGATACATTTTTAAGGCAATCTTTTTTTAAAATATTTTTTAACTTAATAAAAATTACCGATTTGAAAATGTAAAGTTTCTAAAAAGCGTGCGCACTATATAATAACCACATCAATAAAAAGAGTAAGCTAAAAATCTCACTTTGCCTCACAAGATTTCTAACTCACTCTATTTTTGACATATTCATATTAATCTATCTCATTTACGTTAAGCGTACGATTACGCTCTACTTCATGCTGCTTTGGCAATGTCTTAACAAAAGTAAAAAGTACGATTGTTTGAAGAATGACCATCACCATTAACCCCAACCGAATCATTGGCATATCCATCGTCCATATTGAAAAACCGACGACAATATATAAACTCACTAACAATTGAATTTTCTTTTTCATTGTGTAGCCACGATAGCGACGAAAATCCTCGATATACGCTTTATAAATAGTCGTTTGGATGAGCCAATCATGAAAACGGTCCGAGCTCTTTGCGAAACAGAGTACAGCCACTAATAAAAAAGGTGTTGTAGGTAACAATGGTAACACGGCCCCTGCAAACCCAAGTAATGTAAAGATACCCCCTATGCCCACTAAAAGATATCGCATATTAGCATTCTCCTCTGTCCATTTGATGTCCTCATATTATATAAAGTATTCACAAAAGTATCAATAGACAATTAAAGTGTGATACACTAACTTTTAAATTTTGACGCTACTTTCAGATGTCACATATCCTTTTAAAACTATTTAAAAAGAGTAAGACGTCATCTAAAAACGATAGATGATCCATCTTACTCTCAAAAAAAATATATTTTTCATTCATATTTTAGCCAACTTCATTGAAATGGCTCAATTGACTTATCACTAAGTGGCTTATTTTTTAAATTTATCTACAAGATCGTTCACTTTATCTTTCGCATTTTCAGCGACTTCTTTAATTTTTCCAGCCGCTTTATCTTCTTTACCTTCTTGTTCTAATTCTTTATTGCCAGAGATATTTCCTACTGTTTCTTTGATGTTTCCTTTTGCTTGATCAAATTTACTTTCATCTGCCATTTTGTAAACCTCCGTTGTAGTTGTTTGAATAAATTACAACATAAACTATAACATAATTTTTTAAAGTTTAATCAAAATTGCATTCCATAACTTTGAATGTTCAATCATCAAACATCTGAGTCTCTAAACTCTGTATCACGCTGTCTGCACGCTGCATTCATTTTTAGCTATTACTCTAGGCATAACGCGACAAAACTAGAACTTCAAATATTTTAGAATTCAATGTGAAGTGTCAGTCGCTTTGAAATAAGCTTAATGCTTTTTTAGCAATTTGAGTGTAAGCAAGATCTTCCATTGGCGGGTTGTGTAAACCTGCACGCATATCGCGATAATAACGTTGAATCGGACGATCCATCTCCAAACTTTTAGCACCTATAATCCGCATAGCAAGATCAACGACCTCTAAACCTTCATTCATCACTACAACTTTGCTCGCAGCGGTTTCGTTACTGATTTCATCTTTCTCACTTAAGTCTGTGTATGCTTTTGCTGTACTCCATAACAAGTGTCTCGCACTCAACAATTTTGTTTCCATTTTCCCAATATTTTGTTGAACGACAGGCAATTCAGAAATTGGCGTTTCGATACTATTAGGCTGGTGGGTTAAAGCAAATTTTAATGCTTCATCACGCGCTGCTTGCGCAATCCCAAGATATGTAGCTGGAATATGGAGCAACCATCCGTTTTGAAATTTAGGGCCTTCTCCTTTAATCTCAACTAAAAATTTAGATTCTACTTTTACATCGTTTAAGATTAAATCATGGCTTTCAGTTGCGCGCATGCCGACCATATTCCAATTATCTGCAACTTCTAGTCCTTCTGCATCTTTTTTTATTAAGAAAAATCCAACTTTTTCTCGGTCAGGTATATAAGCGGCAACGACGACATGACTGAGTGCTCGACTCATAGACGTGAATGTCTTCACACCATTTAAAACATAGTGAGTCCCATCAAATTGTGCAAATGTTGCAGGACGGCCCCCTCTAGTAGGACTCCCTGTTTCTGCTTCGCTGACTGCACGGTTAACGAGCGCACCTTGTTTGACCGCTTCTGCCAAAAGTTCGAGTATCGCATCGTCCCATAGACGTCCTTCATACAGTTCTCCGATTAAGCCGACATGCCATCCGATTGATAAAGCTGTAGCGCCATCAATTGAACCCAAAACAGTTTGAATGACGGTCATATCCTCTAATGTTGCCCCTCTACCGCCATAAGCGACTGGTAAAGTCAATTGACTATAACCTTCATCAACGAGCCATTGAACATTTTCATATGGAAAGCGGCTTTCGATATCATTACGATGTGCATTCTCTTCTAATTGCTCTCGATGTGCTTCTAATTTAGCTACCCATTCTTTTTGAATTTCAGACTGAATTAACACAGATTTCATAACCAAAACCTCTCAATCTTTTTATTTCTTAGCTACTCACTCAACATTATAGTATAAATCCAGTTCGTTGCCTATCCCTCTGTATCGCACATCGTATAAATATAAAAAACGACAGGAAACAAATATTTAAATTTGCTTCCTGTCGTTGACTATGGTTCCAGTCCCTTTCATGTTAATCCACACAAATCATACATATTACTAAAAAGTTTGAAGCGCCCATCTCAAACGTCATCTCTTAAAAGTAAGATGCCGTGAATATTGCTCTGAAATTTCGTATTTTAAATGGTTTAAAATATTCAAATTCTCAAGTTAATATCTCTCTTTCACTTCCACAAGTTTTTGCTTCCATTCAAAATGATTCATTTATAAAGAACTTACATTTACAACAATGCTTCAATTTCATTAAATAATGCTTCAATTTTTGTATACTGCTCTTCAGACACTTCAATGATCACAGTACGTTCATCATGCTCATTACGTTTCTTAGTTAGAAAACCATAATCTTTCAATTTTTGCATAGCCTTTGTAATGTAGTATGGTTTGAACTTTGAAGCTTTAATAATGTCTTTTACATTATAAATAGAATGCTTATTTTCTAATATAAACGTCAGAATAAATAATTCTTCGTATGTTAGCGCATACTTCTTTTTAATTTGTGCATAGATTCCTTTCGTCGTAAAACTAATTGCCATAAGTTCTTTCATATTTTTGATACGGTATTTTTCCATTCGCTTACCCCCTATAGATGCAATCCAAGATGTATAGGTACAATGTCTAATTCTACTCACAACTATATTAACTTGGAAATTTAATATTTTAACATTTATATTTTAAACCGAATCAGTAAATTTTTCAATTACTTTATGAGTTAGCTTTCTGAAAAAAATTTTGATATATTTTCTTTACCAAATAAAAGTAGATATAAAAAGCCTATTGCGACCGATTTATAGATTCCCAAAAAATTATTTTTAATGATCTAGTTTAAATAATTAGCATTTGAGTTTTGTGCAAATGTCTTATTACTCGTCAAAAATAAATAAACGTAAATATAAGAAAAATAATAACCTACAAAGTAAAATACTTTGTAGGTTAAATAAATAGTAAATAAATATTTGAGACAATACGTTATTAACTAATCAGAAATGATTTATAACATTATTTTTTTAATAATACTTTACTATCAGATACACAAATGCTTACTTTTTAGAAGTCAATGTATCAACAAGACTCAAGCCAGCTAATGTAGCTACATCAATCGCATGTTGCGCGCCTTCTTTTCCTTGACCTGCTTCAAAGTGTTTATAAATAGCACCTACTAAAACACCGATTGATAATAAAGACGCAGCTTGTGAAATACGTTTATGGAAAAGACTTGCGACGAATAAACCAGAAGCTATTAGTTCTATAGTTCCGATTACTTTTACCATTCCTTCAGGTAATTTGAACGTTTTGAACGCTTCTTTCATACCTTCGTCACCTTTTAATTTGGGTTGTGCCGCATCGAATAAAGATTTCGCAGCTTTTAAATTTGTAACATATCTTAAGATCATTTCAAATTCCTCCTTATTTGTTTTCAAAATATGCATCGACGATAGGTTTTACCTTTTCCCCAAAAAGTCGAATTGCATGCATCGTTCTTTCATGTGGCATAGAACCTATAGGCAGATGCAACATGAATCTTGTTAATTCTAATGACTCTACAGTATCAATAATTTTTTGTGCGACAGTTTCTGGGCTTCCAACATACATCGCACCATCCGGACCAATTTCAGATAAAAAGTGTTCATTTGAAAATGCTGGCCAACCCCGCTCTTTCGCTAACACATTATGATGTGCTTCTACAGCAGGATAAAATTCACGTTGTGCCTGTTCATCCGTATCAGCAACATAACCCCATGAGTGTGTTGAGATTTGAAGTTGATATGCTGGAAAACCTTTTGATTCAGCGATGGCTTT
Source organism: Staphylococcus coagulans (assembly GCF_022557135.1). Classification (NCBI taxonomy): domain Bacteria; kingdom Bacillati; phylum Bacillota; class Bacilli; order Caryophanales; family Staphylococcaceae; genus Staphylococcus; species Staphylococcus coagulans. The sequence continues at coordinate 708,052 of NZ_CP092966.1, read as the reverse complement.
ATACATCGCAATATTACGTCTGAATCGTCTCGGACTACCACCAATTATCGCATACGTAATAGGTAAACCTAAAGCACCCGCTTTAAGTGATGATTCAGGTGTGCCTCCTGTTGCTAACCAAATAGGTAATTCTTTTTGAACCGCACGTGGATAGACGCCTAAACCTTCAATACTTGGTCTTAGATGGCCTTCCCAATGCACAATTTCATTACGATTAATGTTGAGCAATAAATCTAATTTTTCATCAAACAATGCTTCATAGTCTTTAAGGTCGTAACCAAATAATGGGAAAGATTCAATAAATGAACCTCGACCGGCCATGATTTCAGCACGTCCATTAGATAATCCATCAAGTGTCGCAAATTGTTGATATACTCTTACAGGATCATCTGACGATAAGACTGTCACAGCGGAAGCTAGTTTGATTTTTTTCGTAAGCGGTGCAGCGGCAGCCAAAACTGTTGTTGGACTTGATACCGCATAATCAGGTCGATGATGTTCTCCTAGACCATATACATCCAAGCCTACCTCATCTGCCAATTTGATTTCTTCGACAATATTTCGTATACGCTCTGCATTTGAAATTGCCGGAATGACACCATTTTCTGTATGCATTTCTTGGTTATCAGCAAATGACGTTAATCCTAATTCTATTTTCAATACAGGCACCACCTTTCAAATATAAAATTTATACTAGTATCATAGCTTAGTCTTTTATTATTGTCAACAACTATGATTTTCTCTTCCTTTAAACCTTATCAAAGGTCTCAAAATAAGCACAAAAGTTAAATAACGTATGCTGATTAATTCACTATCTATATAGGAACTTACAGAGGCAATTATTTCGGTTGGTGTGTACCTCGCTAACGTGATAATGAGATAAATGAGTAATAAGTTAACAATTCATTTTAATACAAACAATATAATAGGAAGTTTTTGGATATTTTGTTAAATTTTTAAATTCAATTTTTTTCATGTCGGTTTTCTAACTGCTTATTTTCAATTTTTATGTGTGCACTTTTTAAAATGATATTTACACTGTCATTAGCGTTCCTTTTTTTAATTCATCGATCTAAATATAGGCTCAAATTTCAAATGTGTAGATTTTTACTAAATATTATCCTTGTTCACTACTTAAAAAACGTTTATATCGCAATACTTTTGTAATCATATTACAGTTTTATGACAGAACCTTTATGAAATTTGTTAAGTATTTGTTAAGGGTATCCAAAACCCTTTAGTGACAAGGTTCTTGGCGTTTGTCTTTATTACAATCAGATTCTCATGTTTTCTTAAACATTACAAATTAAATAAGCGCTACACAAGCGTTTTATTTTCTGTTACAGTAAATATCGTTGTTAAGCAAACGCCAATGGGATTTACAAATTATTAAACTTACACTTCACACTTAGTGAATTTAACTTATAATCTTAAACATTTTTCAGGAGGATTTTTTAACATGAAAAAATTAATCGCTACGACTACAATCGCTACAGCAGGTGTCGCTGCTTTCACTTTAGCACACGGTCAAGATGCAGACGCTGCAGAATACAATGGTGGATACAACCCGAACGACCCAACTTCATATAGCTACAGCTACACAATCGACCAACAAGGTAACTACCACTTCCAATGGGAAGGTAACTGGTCACCAGCTCAATTCAACGGTGGAAACGCATCTGCAAACTACTACACAGCAGAAGATAATACAAATCATCACTACACTGGTGCAACTTATGCTGCGCCACGTCAAACATACAGTGCACCTAGAGCATCATATAACTACTCAGAATCAACAACACGTTCTTACCAAACAGCAAACAATGCTTCACGTTCTTACCAAACAACAAGCACATCAACGCGTTCAATCTCAAACGGTTCAGCTGGTACAAACTTATACACTGCTGGTCAATGTACTTACTACGTATTTGATCGCGTAGGTGGTAAAATCGGTTCTACATGGGGCAACGCAAATAACTGGGCAAGCGCTGCTGCTGCCGCTGGTTACACTGTAAATAATCGTCCATCAGCTGGTGCTATTATGCAATCAACTTCAGGTGCATTTGGTCACGTTGCATACGTTGAATCAGTAAACAGCAATGGTTCAGTTACAGTTTCAGAAATGAACTACGGTCACGGACCTGGTGTTGTAACTTCACGTACAATTTCAGCAAGCCAAGCTGCTGGTTATAACTTCATTCACTAATTACAATATCATTTAAAAAAAGGTTTGGGTGCAATCGCCCAAACCTTTTTTTAAAACCAATATGCAATCGTAATCCAATATCCAAATGCGAATAAATATAACAGCGGAAAGTTTTCCATGTTTTTAGCTTTGATTTGTTTGTAAACGACATGAATACCAATGCCTACAAACACCGCTGTTAATAACAATCGAACAATGAGCATTATTGATATGGAGCCAGTGACAAAAAGGCTTGGGATACGTGAAAATGCCATTAGTAGCGTCAAAACGACGATCATAATGGTATATACGATTGTGTCAATCGACCGATACAAATGTGAATACGTCCAAGCCACAATCAAGCCAAATAGCGTGATTAATATGGCTTCATGGATACGTTCATACAAATTAAGGGTACCTGCCTTATAAAGTACAATCGCTACAAAATACAATATAAGGCTGATAACCCAAAATAATATTGAAGGACTTTTTAATTGTTGTTCATCATGGTTGATGTATCGGTGAATCCCAAACCATAATAGTGACATCGCTACAAGAACTATTAAGTAAAACATGGAATCACCTCATTTATATTTAATATATTTCCTTTTTTGCAAGAGTTAAAACATATTTCATGCTCATTTTTATAACATATGCACTATATTTTATAAAAAGGCACCACATTCTTTTCAATGTCCCCTTTACAAAAAACAAGGAGCGACAATGTCATCGTTATGATTTCATTGTTTCACTCCTCGAATAAATTCTAACTGTTATGTTTTATTTTTATGTTATATCATAGCAAGATTTCATTAAAATCAAAGCCTTTAAGCTTGCGCTTTCTTTTTAATGCCAATCCCTGTAAAGCCATAAAATACAGCAATCATGACACATAAATAACAAGGGACTGCCCAAACAAAGAACTCACCGACACCAACACCTAACTGTTGTGTATAATAAATACCTGATGTGCCCCAAGGGATAAGTGGAATAATCATCGTACCTGAATCTTCCAGTGTTCGAGACAAGTTAACACGATCTAGCCCCATCTTGTCATAAAGTTGCATCATCAGTACACCAACCATAATAATAACAACTGATGCAACACCGGCTGCTAATACCATCATTAATCCACCGATGACCGTGACAAGAATCAACTGACCCACTGTATTGACATTTTTTGAAATACGATGTAGTAAGACATCTAAACAACCTGTTTTTTCAACAATACCCGCAAAGGCATAACCACAAAATATCGTGACGATGATTTGTGTCATGCTCATCATGCCACCTTGTTCAATTAAGCTAATCGCCTTTTTAGATAAATCAGATTGTGTGACTAACATATCTTTACTAAAACCATTAAAAGTTGCGATAAAACCATTTTGCAATTTAAATCCGTGATCAAGCCAACCTACCAATATCGCAACAACACTTGAAATGAGCATCGATGGTACAGTTGAAATTTTAGCCACTAAACAAATGATAATTGCGATTAAAGGTAACCAGATGAAGAAATTAATATGGTACATCGCTTCGATATCTTTAAGCAGACCATTGACTTGACTTTCCTTAGCTTGAACAGCAAAGCCACTCGACGCAATATGCCAGACAATCAAGCCGATAATTGAAGCTGGTACCGTGGTCCATATCATATGCTTGATATGACTGAATATGTTAACACGTGTAACTAAAGCAGCCAGATTTGTTGTATCTGAGAGTGGTGACATTTTATCACCGAACACAGCACCTGAAATAATTGCACCTGCTGCCATACCAGCTGGAATATCCATGTTTAAAGCAATTGCCATTAATGCAATACCAGCTGTAGATGCAGAACCCCATGCTGTCCCTGTTGCAACTGAACAAATCGCTGAAATTAAAAATGCTGAGACTAAAAAGTAACTCGGACTTAAAAATTTCAAACCATAGTATATTAATGCAGGCACCGTTCCAGAATACATCCACGTCCCTACAATAATCCCTACGGATAGAATGATAAAAATTGCGGGCATCGCTGTAGATAAACGATCTGTAATGCCTTCTTCAAGATCTTTCCAACGTAAACCAACACGCCATGCAATCCAAGAGGCGTACGCAGCTGAAATAATCAGTAAAGGCTGTACAGGTATTTTAAACACAATAAAACCGACACAGACGACAATCATCATTACGACGATAGTTGATAGTGACTCAATTAAAGTTGGTTTTCTTTTCATACACAACACGCTCCCCTTTGTTCGCTTAGTAAGAAATCAGACCGACTTTCTCTCTCCCTAAATATTCAATTGTTAGCCCTTCATTAAAGAAATCACGTTCTAAAATGGTAGAAGCAATCACAATAATGGCGTCTATGTTCGGCGTTGGGACACCGATTTCACGGCCTAAACTTGACCAAAGCACCAATCCATATGCGATATCTTCTGTTAAATAACGATTATTGACTTTATTAGGTCCTGGGATTCGTGAAAAAACAGGACTGTGGTTAAAGAGCTTGTTAAGTGGCTCATCTTCCATTTCTCGCTCTAAGTAACCCCGTTCTATACGTGCTTCTTTAGCTGTTTCTAATTCAAAGCCCAGCTTACGACCAAGCGTTAATCTTTCGACTTCAACTGCATGAAGCAAGCGTACAGTGTGATTTGTGATACCTTCTTTATAAAGTGCGAAATCACCACTATAGTCAATACGTCCAACATTTAATAATGTAGGGCCTGGATGTACTTCTGGATTCCCATTTTCTAAGTTTGTACGCCACAAACTTTCTTCTTTAACAATATATGGATAAATTTGTTCCACTTTTTTAAATGTCTCAACTAAATCATCTTTATCAAAAGTAGAGAAATAAACTTTACGTACATTTAAAGATAAATCGACACTCGCTGTTGAAAAGTCAACACGTGTCCCATACGTTAACGTATTCGCTTCTGCAAATACTGGCGATACATCTAAATGATATTCTTCTAATACTTTCATAAAGCGCGCTGAACCCATTGCAGCCGCCATATTAAAGAAGACAATTTGGTCATCTTTAATATACGGTGCCATCAATTCAGCATAATACTCAATAAATGAAGACGGAATACATAGCATTACAATTTCAGCGTCCTCTATAACATACGCCATGTCATCACTGATATTTGTAAAGTTTACAAAACTTTCTTTACCTTCATTATAAAAATTAAAGCCGCCTTGTTCTATCGCTTTATCAAATTTATTAATAGATTGGTTACGACAATAAAGTTTGACTTCGTGTCCTTGATCGACCATATCAACAGCTGCTGTAACCGCACCATTTCCTGAACCTACTACCGCTATTTTCATATGTTTACCCTTCTTTCTCGACTGTTTTTTACTTCCATAGCACTGAGCAACATATTTGTGACTCATCAAGCATCGTAACAGAACCACGATAAAAAGAAAACAGTTTTATCAATGATTTCACTATTTTCTACCTACTTTATTCTTCATACCCTCTCTTCCCCATTATTATGTTTAAAATTTCAAATCGATTCTCCTCCTTATTGGTTATAATTCCTTTATTATCAATGGTTTAGCGTATATTATCCCAATAGAAATCGTCTTACCTTTAATGGAACGTTTAGATTTACAATTGATTAGGCTTCTTTATTTAAGTTACATCCCATCCATGCAAATTGAAGCATTCAAATGAAGCTCCTGCCAACAATTTGCTTCTCTAGTTGAATTATGATAGATGATCATCACAAAATCATTTTTAATATTACAAGTTCTGTAATAGTCCTACACTTGATATTTATACTTTGAGGTCTGTATCACTGACAGTGACAGTTTTTATAAGATATTTCATTTAAAATGACAAGATTACATATTTTCCCAAAGCCTTTTTAATTCAATTACAAAATTGTAACATTCCACACAGACCCTATATTTTCTGATAAAGTGTTCATTGTCGTTGAATGAACGATTAATTCTTTATAACAACTTAAAACTTAATTAACTTTACCAATTCAAATAGACGAGAAATATTGAGGAGGACTTTTTATTATGTTAAAAAAAATCGCTACAACAACTACATTAACGGCAGGCTTGGGTGCTGCTTTAGTCGGAATTCAACACAATCAAGCAGATGCTGCAGAAAACAATTACAGTTTTTCTTACAATTATAATTACAATACAGATGGTACAAATTATGATTATCAATCAAGTAGTAACCAAACTTCATCATACGGCCAAAACACAACTACAACTTCTACTTCAACACATGCTACTGGTGTGACAAGTGCAGGCAATCTTTATACAGCAGGTCAATGTACTTGGTATGTATATGACAAAGTTGGTGGAAAAATTGGTTCAACATGGGGCAATGCTAATAACTGGGCAAGCTCAGCATCAGCTGCAGGATTCAAAGTAGATCATAACCCAGAAAAAGGCGCTATTTTACAATCCAATGATGGACCTTTTGGCCATGTTGCTTACGTTGAATCTGTCAATAACGACGGTTCAGTAACTGTTTCTGAAATGAACTATAATGGTGGACCATTCAGTGTCAGCTCACGTACAATCTCAGCTTCAGAAGCAGCATCTTACAACTATATCCACATCTAATAATAAAATTGATAAAAACCATTGTCGACTTCAAGCGTCCACAATGGTTTTTATGTTTTCTAGACCTTTCTACAACATAACTGAGCTGCGTTATAGAAATAAAGTTATTCTATTAAAGTACGAATACATCGTGTTAATGACTAAAATATTTAAAGTGATATCAATGCTTTAAATGTATTAACCTCTCTAAGTCCTATCCCTTTCCCCTTAAACAATGAAGGAACATCTGCTAGCGCTAATAAAATCATCATACTGATTTTTTGAGGTTGTCGTTTGTTTGCACTTCTTATATCATAGTGCTATATGCAAAAAGGGAGGTTGTTTGAGATGCAATGGGCAAAAGTTGTTATTGCCGGCCTGTTGGAAGTGGTATGGGTGATTGGATTAAATCATTCTCACCACTTTTATCAATGGGTCTTGACGATTGCTTTAATAGGCTTAAGTTTTTGGATGATGGTTTCTGCTTCAAACCACCTTCCAGTGGGCAGCGTTTATGCTGTGTTTGTAGGACTCGGTACAGTGGGAACGGTCACAGTAGGGATGCTCTTTTTCGATGAGACGATCAGTTTTGTTAAAATCTTATTGATAACATTGCTTTTAACTGGCGTCATTGGTCTAAAGTTAACCTCAGATAAGGAGAACGAACAAGCATGAGTTGGATTGCTTTAATATTTGCAGGATTACTTGAAGTTTTAGGTGTGCTATGGTTAAATCAATTCGCCCAAACACATCAAAAACGCTATGTCTTATTACTTGCCGTTACATTTGCATTAAGTTTATTTAGTTTATCTTTAGCAATGACAACGATACCGATGGGCACTGCATATGCGATATGGACTGGCATAGGCACTGCAGGTGGCACAATTTTAGGCATGTGGATTTATCATGAATCTAAAGACGCTTTAAGAATATGTTTTATTACTTTGATTATTGTTTCTGCAATTGGCTTACGTATGCTGACCTAAACGGCTATCCTTGTATTATAGAAAGGGGTTTCATATACTAGAAGTGAAAGGTGGGAGTATTTCATGAAAAAAGTATTTATTGCGGGTCCGATTCCAGAAGAAGGACTAAAATTACTCAAATCATATTTTGACGTAGAGATGTACGAAGGTGAAGGTATTATAGATAAAGAAACACTTAAAGCGGGCGTTAAAGACGCCTTTGGTCTTGTGAGTCTGCTTTCAACAGAAGTGGATCAAGAGGTCATCGATAGTGGATCAGAATTAGAATTTATTGCCAACTACGGTGCAGGTTTTAATAATGTTGATGTCGATTATGCACGTTCTAAAAACATCGGGGTTTCAAATACACCCAAAGCTTCTACACGCTCAACTGCTGAATTAACATTTGGTATTTTACTTGCTGTAGCGCGTCGTATTCCAGAAGGCGATCAATTAATGCGCCACGAAGGATTTGGCGGCTGGGCTCCCCTCTTTTTCCGTGGTCGCGAAGTTAGTGGTAAAAAAATCGGTATCATTGGCTTAGGTGAAATTGGTTCAGCCGTAGCACAGCGTGCAAAAGGATTTGATATGGAAATTCTATATACAGGGCCACATCAAAAACCTGAAAAAGAGAAAGAATTAGGCGCACAATATGTTGACTTAGAAACTTTACTCAAAACAGCTGACTTTGTCACAATCAATGCGGCGTACAATCCTTCAATGCGTCATATGATCGATAAAGCACAGCTAGAATTGATGAAGCCAACAAGTTATTTAATTAATGCGTCACGGGGCCCAATTGTGCATGAACAAGCTTTACTTGAAGCTTTGCAGAATAAGACTATCGAAGGGGCTGCTTTAGACGTTTATGAATTTGAACCTGAAATTACGGAGGGGCTCAAATCGTTAGATAATGTCGTGATTACGCCTCATATTGGTAACGCCACATACGAAGCAAGAGATATGATGGCTGAAATTGTTGCGAATAACTTGATAAAGAAAGCAAAAGGGGAAAAACCTGATTACATCGTTAACGAATAAATAACATCCTATGATTGTTTTACCCTTTTACATGATATTAGGCATGTTGATAAAGGGGACGTGTTTCAAACAAATTAATACACATGTGATTAAAACGATGCCAAACGATACAATGGTAGAAGATAACTGAGCGGGACAGAAATAAATACGCTTTCTCTCCTGCTCTATATAAAAGCAACCGTAAGGATCACTTAAAATGTGTCTTACGGTTGCTCTTTTATTTTGTTATTCACTTTTTGCTTTGTATAAAAACCGTGTTTGTGCAGTGACAAATCGATCCGGAGTCATTTTCATACAACGATTTCTCAATGCTATAAGCCCACTATTTTGATATTGTGCAATACGCCCAATTCGACGTGACTGCTTAATCACCTTTTTAGTATGTTTGACACGCAAACGATCATAACGCTTAAGCGCCTCACTTAATGTTGAAAAACGTTTTAATACATTAGTCAAGACAATCGCATCTTCCATCGCTTGACCTGCACCTTGTCCCATATTCGGTGTCGTCGCATGTGCAGCATCTCCAAGTAATACTACACGTTCTTGATAAACGAAAGTTGAGAGTGGTTTCAAATCATAAATATCGTGGTGTAATATCTCCGTCTCTGGTTGATGATCGAGCACTTGCCGAACAGCGTTTGGAAAGTGATTAAAATAAGCTTGTAAATAAGGCTTGTTAAAATGTTTGTATGCTACATCATTTTCTTTGGCGTTAATAGTCGCAAACCAATACGCACGCCCATTTAATAATGGTACGATACCGAAGCGTCCTTTTTTATCCCAGTATTCTTCCGCAATATGATCGAATTGAGACATATCCTCTACAACGCCACGGAAACACGTATAACCTTGATAATTGATTTTCACATTAGGCTGTACTGCGTCTCTCACTTTTGAATGTATGCCATCTGCCCCAATACATAAATCGACCGTGACTGCTTCATGGTTTTCGAATTGAATACGCACACCTTCCGCTACACGTTCAACCGTAGTGACATAATGATTAAGATGAAGTATTTTTTTATCGACATAGGATGTGATTAAATCCATTAAATCTTGTCGTAATAATGTGATATTCGTTGATTGTTGAGACAAAGTCACTTGACTTAAAACTGTCCCTTTTGTATCTAAAATGCGCATTTGTTGGAGTACTTGTCCGGTATTTTTCAGACCTTTCGCTAAATCATGATGGCCTAATTTGACAAGGACGTTATCACCGATACCAATGCCTGCACCTATTTCTCTTAATGCGTCTTCTTTTTCAAATAGGTGAACGTCATGGCCTTGCTCTTTTAACAATACTGCTGCCGTTAAGCCTCCAATGCCTGCACCTATAATCCCAATCTTCATAATGATTCACCTCGTTCTTTACAGTCAAATATCAGTGTATCACAAAATGCCACAGACACCTATCTCACTTTGTTTAATTTTTAATATTTGCATCTCTGTTCACTTTTCTCCAAAGCTTATGTGTCGGTACTGTATCTCAATATATAGAATAGATGAAATAAAAAAGAACAAATACATAGCGTTTTCTATCAAATCGCACATCTCACGCTTAATCGATAAAGAAACACTTGTATTTGTTCAACTCTATTTTATCCTTTTTGGTAAAAGTCTTTTCGAATATCATCCTTTTTAATCCCATATTGCTCATAATAAATAGACATGCGCTCTGCAATTTTCCGCGCCCAGTCGATATCACTCGCATATTGGTTTGTTGCAGGCTGTTTGGGATTCCAACGCATTTGATACAAATTCAATTGGCCGTTCTCAAAATAGTTTTGCCTCACAAACTTAGCCCCACCCATAATCGCCTGACGGGGTGATGTCCAATTTGCTTTTTGCGCGTAACTCGAACCTGTTTTAACTGCGTCGCTATCAAAAGCGCCAATACCAAAGAAATTAAAATATTTTTTCTTTCCTGACTTAACGCCTTGTGCAAGTTCAGATTTGCCTTCTCCAGTCTCCAGTTGAGCATGACTAATCAAATAAATGACATTCACATCATACTTATTTTGCGCATCTAGAAACGCTTTTCCTTGTCCTTCAAGAATGCCTTTTCCTTTTAGCATTTGATTGACTTCTTTTTCAGACATTTGAACAGCTTCTGATAAATCCATATACATCAAATCTGAGTCTTTCCGTTTAATTTCCATTGCGTTTTTAACGTCTTGATGAGACGCTTTAACAAATTGATGGCTTTCTGATTTTGTATGTAACGCCTCACCTTTTACTTGCTTGTCATAGGCTTCTGAAAATGTATGTGTTTTGTCATTTTTAAATAGTGAGGTCTCATTAATCAGTAGTAAAATCGCAAAAATGGTTAATATTAAAATCAGCAATGCACGTGATGGTTTTTCTTTAATGAACCGCTTCATATTTTTGAAAGACTCCTTTTTGTATTGACACTATCTCGTCACAAAAATAACGCATATCACGATAACGAGCACGATAAAATAGGAGGCATTGACTACAATTTTAAGTGTTCGATTTCCATGAAATAGCATATTAAATAATACAAGGCTTAACCCTAAAGAAACAATAAAACAAATTAAAGCCAGCCAAGCACTTACAAATAACAACATTAAAACGCCAAGCACGAGTAAAACATTTGAAATAATGCCTAGTATTTTTATATTTCTTGTATCCATCTCTTCACCTCTTCGCACCGCTTTATTTTATCATGAAACCTCCTTCATCGCGACTTATCACTTTAAGACAAGCTCAAATTTTATTACGCAATATTGATGATAATAGAGAAAATGAGTTGAGACATCATTACATCTCAACCCATATAACCCGAATATATCATCATTAATGCATAATACGTTATACTATTGACTTAAGTCTACATAGAATAGAGACTTTTCAAGGCACGCAATACGAGATACGCGACTTAGCGTGACATCCCTTTTAGCATATTTAAAAAGTATGTTAAACTTTGATTCATTTCGTCATCTTTTAACACGCGCATAAATCCTGCAATAGAAGTTCGAGCATTCGGACTTGCTTGATTGGCAACATGTAAGCCTTTATTCACTTTATTTAATAAGACACGCAATGCTTCAGGATCTAACGCGCCCAACATAAGCACCATTTGCCCCATATTATGAATGACACCGCTGTATTGATCTTTGTTTAACTCATTTGTCAATTTCTCAGCAATGACACCACGTTGTTTAACAGCACCTTTTGCCGCATCTAAAATCTTTGCATCATCTAATGCGCGGACTAACTCAATCGCTTTTAAAATACTGTCTTTATTTTCTGCAATGGCATCCGTCACTTCAGTGAGACGCTCTGCTTTGATTTCTGCTTCACTTTTTTGTATACGTTTAATTTTAGATATTCTTTCAGCCATTACTTCATCACCTGATCCCCTGGGAAGACATAGTCAGGTCTTGCCCATTTTTTATCAACACGGACACTATATTGTGGATGACGTGTTTGGTTTCGGAAGTTCGTTGGATTAAGTGGTGATTTACCACGCTGACTTAATACTTCCATACGACAACATGTTGATTTATATGCAGGTGTATGTGTTTCAGGATCCGTCACACTACTCGTTAAGTAATTTATCGCACCTTGACTATTATCGTTTAATGGTAGATAAATTTGCTTACCTTTCACGCGATCGGTCACATGGACGTGGACTGTTGCTTCACCTGTTTCAGAAATCAATTTAACCGCAGCACCTTCATGAATGTCTCTTTCTTCTGCTAACTGAGGTGAAATTTCAACAAATGTTGTAGGCATTTTGTATTGTAAGCCTGGAACTTTATAAGTCATATTCCCTTCATGGAAGTGTTCTAACAAACGACCATTATTGACATGTAAATCATAAAGTTCATTAGTTTTATAGAAATTATTGAAATCAAGTGGATATAATTTAGCTTTACCATTATCAAAATTAAAGCGTTCAGTAAATAATAACGGTGAATCTTTACCATCTGCTTCAACTGGCCATTGTAAACTGTTATAGCCTTCTAAGCGATGGTATTTCACACCTGCAAACATAGGTGCTAAATCAGACGCCTCGTCCATAATTTCTGAAGGGTGTTGGTAACCCCAATCAAATCCCATTTCTTTCGCAATCAGTTGCGTAATTTGCCAGTCTGGTTTCGAGTCACCTAATGGTTCAAGTACTTGGTATAAACGCTGGAAACGTCGCTCTGTATTAGTAAATGTACCTTCTTTTTCTAAAGATGGACTCGCCGGTAAAACAACATCTGCGTATTCAGCTGTAAATGTTAAAAACTCATCTTGTACAACTAGGAAATCCACTTTTTCTAATGCAGCTTGAACATAGTTGATGTTGGAATCCACAATCCCTGTATCTTCTCCTAAAATAAACATGCTATGCACGTCACCTGCATGAATGTGATCCATCATTTGGTGGTTGTCATAACCCGGTTTACTTGGCAAAGTGACACCCCATCGCGCTTCATAACGGCGTCGCGCTGCATCGTCTTTTACACCTTCATAACCTGGCAGTTTATCCGGCATACTACCAAAGTCAGAACAACCTTGCACGTTATTGTGTCCTCTTAAAGGATAAGAACCTGCGCCTGGCTTCATATAATTACCTGTTGCAAGTAACAAATTAGAAATGGCAGTACTCGTATCAGAACCTGTTTCCTGTTGCGTTACACCCATAGCCCAACAAATCGCTACAGTATTGACACTTACAATCTCTTTCGCAAGCTGAATTAAACGTTCTTTCGCAATACCAGTCGTCTCTTCAGCAAATTCCATTGTATAAGGCTCAAGTGATTGATAATAATCATCAAAATGATCTACCCATTGTGTGATGAAAGCTTTATCATGCCAATTTTGATCAATAATATATTTCGTTACCGCAGAAAGCCAAACTAAATCTGTACCCGGATGAGGTTGGTAAAATTCATCCGCACGTTGGGCCATTTCATGTTTACGAATATCGAAAACGTGCAATTTTTGACCAAACAGTTTATGCGAACGCTTAATGCGTGACGCAATGACAGGGTGAGCTTCAGCTGTATTTGTACCGACAGTAATTACCATTTCTGCATTACCAATATCTTCTATTGAACCTGAGTCACCGCCGTGCCCTACTGTACGGAATAACCCTTTCGTTGCAGGTGCTTGGCAGTATCTTGAACAATTATCTATATTATTCGTGCCAATGACTTGACGCGCTAATTTTTGCATTAAATAAGATTCTTCATTAGTGGCTTTTGAAGAAGAAATAAATGTGAGTGCATCTGGACCATAGTTGTCTTTAACTTCTTGCATGCGTTTAGCAACGTATGCAATGGCTTCGTCCCACTCTACTTCTTCAAATTGATCGTTACGGCGAATCAATGGTTTTGTTAATCGCTCTTCAGAATTCACATAATCCCAACCGAACTTTCCTTTTACACATGATGAAATTTTATTCGCAGGTGAATCGTGAGACGGTTGTACTTTTAAGATTTCGCGGTCTTTTGTCCACACTTCAAAACTACATCCTACACCACAATATGTACAAACAGTTTTTGTCTTTTTAATCCGTTCTTCACGCATTGCCGCTTCCGAGTCGGATACAGCGAATAATGGACCGTAACCAGTCTCGGCTTTTTTAGTTAAATCAATCATGGATGCCAAAGTGCCTGGTTCAATGTCTGTCATATAACCAGCATTACCCACCATGTTATTTTCCATCATCGCATTACAAGGACAAACAGTGGCACATTGACCACAACCTACACATGATGAATCATTAATAGAGACATCATTATCCCAAATAACACGAGGTTGTTCACGTTCCCAATCGATGGAAAGGGTTTCATTCACTTGCACGTCTTGACAGACCTCTACGCATCGACCACATAGTATACATTGGTTTGGGTCATATCTATAAAAAGGACCGAAATCGACCTCGTACGGTTTCGACTTATATTCGTAAGATTGATGCTCCAATCCCCATTCGTCCATTGTATTGTGAATTTCACAATTTCCATTATTATAATCACATACCGTACAGTATAATTGGTGTTTCTCTAAAATACGATCTAATGCTTCTTTTTGGCTGTCTTGAACACGTTGATTCGTTGTATTAACGACCATTGAGCGATTAATCGTTGTCCCACATGCACGTACAATTTCACCATCAATTTCAACAGCACATGTGTCGCACGTTTGTATAGGGCCTAACGATGGATTATAACAAATCGAAGGTACAAACGTATCTTGTTCTTTAATCAGCTCAAGTAAGTTTTTGCCCGGTTCTACAAGATAATCTTTACCATCTAAAGTGACTACCAGATGCTCTTGCATAATATCCCCTCCATTATATTTTTATCTTTCCTAAGATGCCCCCACATACTTAGTTACTTTTATTTTATACCCTTCATAAGAAAATGTTAACTATTTATGAAAATGTCACTAAAAAAATTTTATGTGTTTAAATATGTATCTTTATCATCAATTTTTACAACAAATAAAAAAGATAGGTAAAACGACTGACAATTTTAAAATAATCCTTACTTGTCATCGTATGACCTATCTTTAATGTTATATTTTAGTGTGTTGCTCCGTGTACAGTTTGGATATCTGAATCATATTTAAGGCACACTTTAATTGCCGCTTCTAATCCTTGAACCATTAAGTCAACAGACATAGACGGTTGTCCTGGCTTATTAATGACTTGCTTAGGTGTGAAAGGAACATGAATGAAACCTGTCTTTAAGCCTGGATAATCACGCTCTGCCGCATAAGCCAATTGATACATAATGTGGTTACAAACAAATGTACCTGCACTATTTGATAAGCTTGACGGAATACCTTCAGCGCGAATTGCTTCCACTATTCGTTTGACAGGAAGTGTCGCAAAATAAGCAGGTGCACCGTCTTCTTGAATAGGCTGATCAATCGGTTGTTGCCCTTCATTATCCGCTATTCGCGCATCATCCACATTAATCGCAACACGTTCAGGCGTAATTTCAAAGCGTCCTCCTGCTTGACCGACTGCAATAACAACATCATAATGTGTTTGTTCTAACTTTTCTTTAACGACAGCCATACTTTTATGAAAAACAGTTGGAATTTCCAACTTATCAACTTGATGGCCTTCTATTGTATCAGGTAATTTTTGAACCGCTTGTAATGCTGGATTGATTGATTCGCCGCCAAATGGATCGAATGCAGTAACTAAAACGTTCATTGATAAAACCTCCTATTTTAAAATGCGAATGTATACATAAAAATGATATGAACTAAAATTAAGATGAGCGCCATCGGTATTTGGGCTTTGATCACTGCAAGCTCATCTTTCATTTCTAATAATGCGACCGGTAACGTATTGAAATTCGCCGCCATCGGTGTAAGTAAAGTACCACAAAAGCCGCCTGTCATTGCCAGCGCACCCGCAACTGCAGGATCTCCACCAATTGCCATGACGAAAGGTACACCTATACTTGCAGTAATCACCGTGAATGCCGCAAACGCATTCCCCATTAACATGGTAAACAAGACCATCCCGAATATATAAGCTGTCACACCAATCAATGGATTCCCTTCAGGTAAAAAGCTAGAAATTCCTTTAGAAATCGTTGTGCCCACCCCACTGACAGTAAATAGTATGCCTAACGCTGCAAGAAATTGTGGTAAAATCCCAACGGTTCCGATTTGTTGTACGAGTCGATCACTGTCATATAAACCAATTTTTGCTTTTGGCCGTAATACCAGATAAGCAACAATAATCGCAATCACTGAGGAAGCCCCAATGCCAATGGCACCACCCAACGGCGTCCAAGTAGATATTACAATCGCAACGACCGCCAATACAAGTGCAGGGATAAATAAGCGATTACCAAAGCGCGTCGCACCTTCAGATTCTTCTCGATGTTCGACTTCTACAACTTGACCGACACGAACATTTTTCGTTATCGTCAACAATCCCATAAATAAAACGAGACTCCCATTTAGCCAGTTGGGTATGTATGGCCCTACCATAAATAATGCACCTAATAGACACCAAAATAAAGCTGTTCCCATACGTTTTTGATTGAGTGGATTGCGGTATACACGCCACGCTGTGTAAATAAACTGTAGTCCAATTAAAATATAAAAAATTTCTAAAATTTGATTAATCGTGTGTTGACTCATGACGTGTCTCTCCTTTCACACCATATTTACGTTCCAATTTACGATCAAACAACTTATTTTGAATGACACCTATAATTAAAGTGGCTATCGCAATTGGCGCGGAATATAAAGCAATTTGAATTGCTGTCACGTGCATATCAAGAGACTTAAACGTCGCTACAATTAAAAGCACACCCGATGCACCAACGAATAGGTTTTGACCGAAAAAGTTACCATAATTTTCCATTGCAGAAATATGGGCTTTCAATTTTTCCTCATCTTCTGGTTCTAAATCTCGCTGATATTTCGCTTTTGCTGCAGCCTGTACCATTGGATTCATCAGTGGCCGTACAAATTGAGGATGACCCCCAATACGAATAGATGCCAGACCTGCTATTTCTCGAATCAATAAATAGATGGACATAATTCTGCCAGAGGTCACCCCTTGTACTTTATTAATGAGTCGCGTCGCTTGTGTCTTTAAACCAAATCGTTCTACCATCCCCACCATCGGTAAAGTAAGAATAAATAGCGACACCATACGATTATCTACGAATGCTTTTCCTAATGTATCCAGGATTTCAATCAAGCCCATATTCGAGACGAGACCTGTTGCAACAGCAGCAATTAACACTGTTCCAATTGTATCCCACTTAAAATAAAATCCTAATACGATAATGATAATACCAATAAGTTTAAGCCATTCCATAATAAACCTCCTTCAATAAAGCCGATAATGCACATTTCTTTCGTTGTAGTAACACAGGTCGTTCACTGTTTATTTTTAAATAACAGTCAACCCAATAAAGAAAGAATCGCATGGCTTCAAATCAAATTTTTCTTGCATATATCTTTTATTTTACTCCGTGCCCCCTTTTTATTTCAATGAACGTTCTGTTAGAAACGATACTCTCCTTAAAATTGTCGATATTATTGTTCAAACTAAAAAATCGACATAGACATATATTCAGCGAAATCAAATGCCCGCCTTGTAAACAGTGAACAAATCTTCATTTCGATTCATGAGGGTCAATACACGGTCCAATTTTTCCTCATTATCTTTTTTCATAGTTCATTAAGACAAATGCACAATAAAAAAGGCGGGAGAACGACATTGAATCGTTTTCCCACCTTTCCATATTTAACTATAAACCTAGATTTTCTTTGTACATTTGTGCTAATGATTGTTTTTGACCATCATCAGGCACGAAGTAATAAAGTCCATCACTTTGGATACCACCTGAACCATCGAGTTGATGACGTTTCACATGGTCATTGGCATCGCTATATTGACTTCGAATTTGATTTAATTCTCCAATCGTTAAATCTGTTTTAACATTTTTACTTATTTGATCCATCAATGAATTAAAATTAGTGATAGATGAAACACTTGTCAGTTTATCCGCAATACCTTGTAAAACAAGTTGTTGGCGCTCTTGTCGACCGAAATCTCCACCAGCACCTTCTTCTTTACGGCTTCTTATGAAAGCCATCGCAGTTTCTCCATTTAAATGAACTTTCTGACCTTTTGTAAAAGAATGGCCTTCTGCTGTGAAAGTGGCATTGCTTACGACATTAATGCCATCAAGTGTATCTATCATATCTTTCAAGCCGTCCATGTCTACTGTCGCATAATGGTCAATCGGCACATTCATAAGTTTTTCTAAAGACTTAACCGCCATATTGGGACCACCATAAGCGTATGCGTGATTAATCTTTTCAGTGGTTCCTCTTCCTACAATTTCAGCTTGCGTATCACGAGGAATACTAATCAATTGCGTTGTTTTCTTACTTGGATTTACAGAAAGTAACATAATCGTATCGCTTCTTTTACCAATTCCCTCGGTTTCACGTTTAGCATCTGAGTCTACACCAAATAATGCGATAGAGAAAGGCTCTCCCTTACTTAAATCTACTTTACCTGAACGTAACTCTGAATGATTTCTATCTAATGGATTGTGAATGGCGCCACCTACTGCAAATATTTTAAACGCAAGATAGGCAATGGCTATGATGGCTAATACGAAGAGAATTCCAACAAACCAAAGCACCCCCTTCATAATTGGGTTCATGCGTTTTTTAGCTCGTCTATATTCCAAATAATCACTTCTTTCTCGTTTATAATGGTCAATTCTGCTTTAAATTTAGTAATATCATATAGCATTGTATCTCAAATCGAGTGACTATCAATCGGGCTTTAGACGCAACTATGATTTTTTGTAACCGCCGTCACTATTCAAAATATTTAAAACCGCATCGTAGCATCCAGGATTACTAATAATATATGGACCACCTGTTGTAAAATCAATCGGCTGACGATTAAAATCTGTCATTTTCAGTCCTAACACTTCAGCAAACAAAAACTGTGCACCAATATCCCATGGTTTGGCATTTGTATGTATATGGGCGCCGAATTGTCCCATAATGACCCGGGCTGAATCTAAACCACAAGAACCAATGAGACGATAACCAAATGATTCATTTAATAGTTGCTGAATCGTAGGTTCATTTAAAACCTTGTTATTAAATGAAAGGATGGTGTCTTTGATAGCCATTGACGTAGGTAGCTCAATTTTTTCTTCATTTAAATAGGCACCCTCCCCTTTGATAGCACGATAGAGCTTTTCTCTAGGGTAATCATATATATAAGATAATTGTGGTATACCATCGACAAAATAACCTATAATCATACAAAAATCATCTTGTTGCTTGACTAAGTTGGCCGTTCCATCAATGGGGTCAATCAACCACGTATGTCCTTCTTTTAATCGTTCAGTTTGATGGTGGGCTTCTTCACCATATAATTGATGGTCCGGAAATTGAGATTTCAAAAACTGTTCGAAACGTGATTCGATTGTGCAATCTACATTCGTAACTAAATCAAAACGGTTGGATTTCGTATCCGTTTTCATATGTTGTATCAGTTGTGGAAGTTCACGCCGCATTTCAGAAATCCATATCTGTACTTGCTGATCTATTTCTCGCAGTGTCTTTATCGTCGACATGATGAATCACTCCTTTTCAAAGTCATCTTCATTATACATAATGTCGCTTTAATGAAACAGTTAAATACGAAAAGAAAACCGGTTGGATTTAACCAACCGGCATAGAAAGGAAAGTAAGTAATAAATATTGAAGATGTTAAACTAGAATAAGTACAACCTATCATTTTCAAACTTTACTATCAATCACGATAGCTACCCCTTTTGAATATGCTGTGTACCATCCCCCTGTAGCTAAATACAATATAACATATCCACAAACAAAATGTAAGCGTTTTCTACAAGTTTTTTATTATTTTTATTTACAAATATCACTTTTGTAGTCGTATTGCTCAAAATATACGTTGCGCTATATTTATCTTATAATTATGATATAATATTAATAACTATGGTAGGTTGATTGGAGTGATTTTTTATGAATAAAGAAACACGACAAAATAAACTAATAGCATTAATACAGCAACAGCAACACATGACTGCACAAGAACTCGCAAAAGCACTAAATGTTTCAAAACGTACGATTCTACGTGATATGCATGAACTCGAAAAAAATGGGGTTCAAATTTTAGCACGTGCAGGTAAACACGGCGGCTACCAATTACAATCTAAACAACAACAACATCACTTAGAAATTAATGATCATGAACTTCATGCGCTTTATATGATTTTAAGAGAAAGCCAGTCACAATCTATGTTGCCTTATTCAAAAGAAACATCAGCACTCATCCAAAAGATTTTACGTCAACCTAATACAACAATTCGACGTTCATTACGCCAACTTGATGAATATATTTTATATGAATCTCCTCCAATAGATAAAAATCCGCCCCACTTTGATGACATTCTAATTTATTGTCAAGAACGTAAAGTAATGGGGGTTGATTATAAAGTCGACACATGTGGTCAACATCATTTTGAGAATGTCATCTTTATTGGTTTAATCGCGCAACGCCATCGCTGGCAAGCTGTGGTGTATCATATTGGTGGCGGCTACACACGTTATATTGATTTATCAACGATTGAAGATATTTCTTATTCATTCCATAAATCAATTAAAACAAACGATATTACACTCAAAAATTATGATCAATATTTAAATAAAAACAACGTACAATAAAAACCAATGTTTCTAAACTGGAAACATTGGTTTTTTACAAATTTACAAGATGTCGTCATCCTATGAGTAGTTCACTTTTTATGTCGGCGATAACTGATTTTCATTGAGACATGAGATGCCTCAATGTGTCCCCCTTTATTTACGAATATCAATTCACAGTAAAGCTACCTCTATTAGAAAAAGCTAATCAAATTATTTAACATGTGAAATGCGATAGAGACACCCAAATTACGACCACTCTTCATATATAAAAAGACAAGCGGGATTGAAATAATAAGGTAATCCACAATTTCAAAAGGAGAAGCTGCACCAGTCACGTGACTTGCTGCAAATAGAATCACTGAAACAACCGCCATCACATTAAAATTAAGCTTCTTACCTAACTCACCAATTAAAAGATGTCTAAAGAATATTTCTTCAAATATAGGCCCTACTATTACAATCAACAAAAAGTTAAAGGGCAAAAGTGCTGGAATATCCATTAATGCATCTAATGCTAGTTCATTTTGTGTCGTACCATATTGATAACGTTCGGGTATAAAACGAAATACATAACTGTAGACGTATAATAATACCAAAGTCACAATATATGTGCCCACTATCCATAATCCGTACTGTTTGACACCTTGAATACTTCTTCTGAATCGCTGTTTCGTCTCTTTTCGATGTAATAAATAAAAACTCATGATTACTGTAAGGTATGCAAGTATTGAAGAAATCACTTCCGATACATCTACATAGATATCATTGAAAAATTCTTCTTTATTTATTCCAAAAAGCAATATCACCGCCAATGAAACTGTGAACCCAAAAAAGAGTGTTGTCACAAATAAAATAGGGATCAACCATAAATCTCGCCATGCGATGGCTTTCCAACTATAATTTGACATTTTGAATCCTTTCTACCGCAATCATTTTAATTTTTGCTTTACTCATATGACAATTGCATTTTTAAAATTACATTTTTATAAAAGTCATAATAAAATCATTAGCGTTATGTTATACTATATAATATTTAATGAAAGGAAGGCAACTATGATTCAAAAGGATATACCAAATAGTATGCAAGCGTTTAAAAATCTTGTAGCATTGCAAAAAATAGTTTTAAATTTTGACCTTGTCTATCAAAAAGATTTAGACGAAGCTAACGTCTTATTAACAACTCTTCAAAATAAAGTAACACGCTTATTTGAAAGCCTCCCTCATCCTGATGATATCATCTTACCGACAACATATAGTTATGAGATATATTATGCATGTTTACACAATCTCTATCATAATCCACTCGTTCTTATCGATTTTGGCAGTCAAAGACGCGTTAATAACGGTTACCTCCACGTGATTAATCAAGCCGCAGCCCATTTTAATATCTCACATTGTGATTACTAACCCCATTAAAAAAAGAAGCGAGACCTTTTTAAAGGAACTCACTTCTATACAAGAACTCAGTATGGATACCAAGTTGAACATTTGATTATAATATCTATCTCACTCTTACAATTTTAATTCTTCTTTATCGCGTTTATGATGACCGCGTAAAAAGAAAAATACAGCCATAAATCCTAAGAACAAGAAACCGATAATCACAGATACACGTGTTTCATCATTAATTACCATACCTACTAATACCATTAATAAGAATGCGATTGTCAAATAGTTACTTACAGGTGCGAACGGCATTTTAAAAGGATGATTTTCGATTTTTTCTGGATATTTCTTTCTAAATTGTATATGGCTCAATAAAATCATAAACCATGGAATCATACCCGGTAAGATTGAAGCACTATAAACATATACAAAAATACTTTCTGATCCTTCAATAATCATAGGCAATACAACATTTAAAATGACACCGATGAGTATCCCCGTAGAAACGGCTAATACCGTGTAGAAAGGCACACCATTTCTCATAACTTTTGTAAAAATCGCTGGTAGTTGTCGATGTTGTGCAAGTGTAAAAATCATTCGACTTGAGCTAAAAATACCTGAATTACATCCTGACATCGCAGCCGTGATAACGACAAAGTTGATTAACCCTGCTGCAATTGTAATCCCTACTTTTGCAAATGTTGCGACAAATGGACTACCAATATCATGTAACTCGTTCCAAGGATACACAGTGACAATCACAAAAATAGCACCGATATAGAAAATTAAAATACGCCAAATGACGCCGTTGACAGCCTTTTTAATATTCTTTTGTGGATCTTTCGTTTCTCCTGCTGTAATACCGATTAATTCAACCCCTTGATAAGAACCGATAACAATTGATAATGCAAAGAAGAAACCTAACCAACCATTTGGCATAAAGCCACCGTGTGCAGTTAAATTACTTAAACCGATTGGATGTCCTCCGTTCCCTAATCCGAAGAAAATCAATCCAAATCCGGCAATAATCATTAATATAATTGTGACGATTTTAATCATAGCAAACCAAAATTCAAACTCGCCAAATGCTTTTACAGATATAGCATTCGCTAAAGTTAAAATAACAATTACAATGATACCTGGAATCCATGATGGTAATTCCGGCCACCAAAACTTCATATATTCACCGACCGCAATTACTTCAGACATACCAACTACTATCCATTGAAAGATATTCGCCCATGCAGTGACGTAACCTGCAACTGGATGTATGTAATCTGTTGCATAATTGGCAAATGATCCGGTAGATGGATCTAAATAGACCATCTCACCCATTGCACGCATAATTAAAAATAAAAATAATCCCGCAAGTAAATATGCAAAAATAACAGATGGCCCCGTCCAAGCAATTGTGCTCGAAGCACCCATAAATAATCCGACGCCAATTGTACCACCTAGCGCAATCATTTGAATCTGTCGTGAACTCAGACCTCTGTGTAACTGGTTTTCTTCCATTGCTTCCATCTCCTTTTAACCCCTACTCATAAAATGATGTTGCACCGTGCATGTCGCTATTATACTACACTTGAGATTGCTGTGGAGAAAAAATTATCACCCCATTTATCTTTGTTTTGAAGAAATATATTACTTTAAAAAATATTTCAACAAATTGAAGTTTGAAATATAACTCAATTTACAAACATATATGTTCGCATATTTTTGAATTGTAAAAGTTGTTGAAATATTGACACAACCCCTAATTGTGAATGCATTCACATTTTGTTGTGAAATGTTTATACTATGGTAGAAAATTGAAGAAAGGAATTTCTAACACATGAAAGAAACAAACATAAAATGGGATACAATCTTCTACGGTCGCAAGTGGGTGTCAAACATCATTGACACGATTCAAAAGAAAGATATTTTACAAAGCTTTTATCTGAGGCGCTATTTATTAAGAGCTATGATGGCAGGATTTATTATTAGTATTATTGCAGTATTCGTTTTAATGGTAAAAACAACTTTTGCACCCGATGTCGCACCTGGTGTAGTCAATATGGCAGGTGCCATTACCTTTAGTTTCGCCCTTGTTTTAATTCTATTTACAAATTCTGAGTTATTAACGAGTAATTTTATGTATTTTACAGTTGGTCTGTATTACCGTCTTATTCGACCTTCGCGTGTGTTAAAAATCTTTTTCCTTTGTTTCCTAGGAAATATTTTAGGAGCGATTGTGTTATTTGGCTTAATTTCACTGACAGATGTCATGACAGTTGAAATGCTTGAAATGCTCAATCATACGGTTCAAGTTAAATCCATTCAATACAGTTTTCAAAACATTTTGGTTCGTGCTATTTTCGCCAACTTTTTTATTAATATATCACTTGTCATTGCAATGCAAATTGAAGATGTTATGGCTAAAATGTTTGTCATGATGTTTGGTGTAACGATTTTCGCTTTTATGGGTTACGAACACGTTGTTTACAATGCGTGTCTTTTCGTTGCTAGCTTTATTTATCAAACAGAGGCATTTCATATTTTTCATGTATTAAAAAACTTAGTTGCTGCCTTTATCGGTAATTATATCGGCGGTGGTTTGATTATTGGACTATTCTATGCCTATTTAAATGATCATGGCCAATTTAAAGTGATTAAAAATCAACAAGTGAATGACAATATCAAATAAAGGAAGCTATAAGCCTAGTCTCACAACTGGTTTCAATACTTTAATCCATTCGTGTCCTGTAACATATCAGTGATATTGATTTTATCTCTTAAAACGTGAGTCACCCCCTTGACTCGAACAATACTGAATGGCCTTCAAGCGAGCCGACGTTCAAAACTTTTCGTGTTATAATGGTATCAATTCATTGCACAAGGAGTTAGATTATGAACAAAGCACGCATCATCAAGGGACTGATTATCGCTTTACTTTTAGGCGTTTTTTTCTTTGTCATCAATGTAAATCAATATGGCGTTTCGCCCATAGCATTAGCAACTAAATCTATCATGGTTGCTGTCGTATTCGCAGTCTTATATATTTTGACATTCAGTATTTTAAGTTCAGATGAACGAAAACAACTTTTTGGTCCTCCTTTACTGATTGGGCTCATTATTGGACTCTTAGCAGGCATTCTTTTTAATCAGCCGCTCATTGGCTGTTTGACAGGTATTGTGTTGGGTATTGCGGTTGGATGGATTCGTTATCGTATGCAAAGGAGAGATTGAGATGTCGACACAAACGATTGGATTTATTATTATTGGCATTTTGCTATTGAGCTTTGTACCAAATGTATACATGCTTTACAAAACATCTAAAGAAGGTAATCCAAATACACGTTACCAATTAATGGTCGGTGTGGACGCTATACTATTAGTATTAATTATTACAGCTATCATTTTATTGACTTAACGCTTCAGTTGAACACTGTTTGAAACGCTTCAAAACAGAAAATAAAATGACAACAACAATAATTTTAATATCATCGCATATTATTAAACCCGAGCTTTTCATCAAATCATGAAAGGCTCGGGTTCACATATAACTGAGCCATTTGACTCAGATTGTTTTAAAATCATTATTAAATTTTCCCTTGTAAAAAGAAATAGTAGATTACAGCGGCAAATACAGCATAAATAATAAGACCGACGATGCCTGAAAGCACATGAATACGCATCGGAATATGCTTTTGAAAACGTGGTGCAAGTACCAAGTTACCTACTAAAATAATGAGTGGTCCAACTATAAAAAACAAAATTCCCTCTAAACTCATACTTTACACTCCTGTATCGCTATCGTTTTAGCACGATATCAATGTGCGTTCTTATCTTACCATGCTATTGTTTCTTAGCCTATATCGTTTAACTAAAAAACGAGCCGCCCTTATTTTCTTAAGAGACGGCAGGTAAAACGATAAAGGAAATGATTCCCATGATAACGATGGACAAAGGAAACACAAGAGACTGAATCAAATGTACTTTTGCTGGTGGTAAAGCTGCTCTAAGCAACCATGACTCAATCGCAAAATTGATCACTGTTAATGTCACTGTCATTGATAAGACCAACACGAAGCCATTTTGAAACTGAGCAATAAACCCAACAGATAATAACAACATCATTAATAATACAGTGAGCGTTATAAAATAATTTTGAAGGACTTTGACCATCGTTTCACAACCTTTCCTAGCACTACTTTTCGATATATTCAAATCATATTTTCGCACAACCTAACAAAAAAGTAAAATATACTTTACTAAAGTTATTGCTAAGCTAAAAAAGTTTTGCTCTGATCCGTTGAATTGTTGGATATCTTTTTTATAGTTGATACAAGGCTTTAACCCGATTTATAACTCCAAATCTTCCTTTGTTCTTGCCGCCCAATAACGTGCAAGTAATGGGCCCGTGACTAAATGAATAAAACTAAATACCGCTCCTGGTACTGCAGCTAATGGATTAAAATGAACCGTTGCAAGTGAGGCAGCTAATCCAGAATTTTGCATCCCGACTTCTATTGCTACAGTCTTTTTATCTTTATAATTAAGTTTAAAAAGATGTGCTAAAACATAACCAATTGTATAACCGAGCACATTATGTAAGATGACGACAACAAAAATAAGTAGCCCTGTTTCCACAATCAGAGCTTTACTAGAAGCAACAACCGCACCTAAAATAATAGAGATCGCAACAACAGAAATAAGAGGTAAAATGTCAGTCCCTACGTGTGCAACACGCTTCATATATTTTTGAATAAGAATACCTAAAAGCAATGGGAATAAGACAACTTTTACAACTGAAAGAAACATTGCAAGTAATGAAACATTCATCCATTCTCGAGCAAGTAGAAACATAAGAACAGGGGTTAAAATAGCCGCTAAAATTGTTGAGATTGAAGTAATCGTAACGGATAACGACACATTGCCTTTAGCAAGATAACTGATAACATTGCTCGATGTTCCTCCCGGACAACAGCCGACGAGTAACACACCGATGGCGATATCTGCGGGTAGATGAAATAATTTTACAACGGCGTATGCAGCAAATGGCATAATTGTGTATTGTAAAAAAACACCGATAATCACGGGCTTAGGCTCTTTTAAAATGAGCCTAAAGTCATCCAGACTAACGGTCAATCCCATCCCTAACATAACAACACCTAATAAATAAGGAATGATGCCTCCAAAACCTATAAAAATACTGGGAACAAAAAATGCGAGTAGACTTGCCAGTAACATCCAAAATAAAAAAGTTCGAGATGCAAATTGGCCAATACGTTGTAACATAGGCTTCACTCCTTAATTGTTTTAATAATCTGAATATTAGCATAATTATAGATGGTCTACAACCTCTTTTTTACACTTATTCAACTAAAACAACCATTCAATATCGTCCCACACATTTTATTTTTACATCTATAGTCTTACTGATTTCAAAAATTTATCATGCTACAATAGATGTAAGAAAAATTTAAATGAGGAATTGCAATGATAATTGATAAACTAGAAACTTTTATTTTAAATATAGATCAAATGAACCATCGTATGGCACGACATAAATTGTTGAAATTATTACGCCAAGTTAACCTCCAGGTTGTTATTCATGCTGAATGGACTAAACATCAACAAAAGCACATGCTTAAGATTCAAATTCCTAAGCGTGCGCTTCCTTATGTCATCAGTTTTATCAGCTTTCACCATTATCGTATCTATCAAATCGTGCCTTTGTCATTACTCGAATCAATGGAGCCACTTCAAATCCGACCTCGTGAAGAAAATCGATTTGAAATACAAATTGATGGATTGAATGATCCTTTTATTAAAGATAAAGTCATAGATATTTTAAATGTTTTTCAAAACAAGCGTATTCACTATAGTTTTGCAAAAGACAAATTGAAAGTCACAACAACGCCAGAAATACTATGTCAACTCATTGCTACGTTAGCAACGCGTCATATTGATATTTGTCAAGCAAGTGCGCCTGCTCGTTGTTATCGTCAATCGCGTATTTCATAGAGCGATACAATTCTATGTCCTCAATATAGACCTACGCACATTAAACATTTGTTCATAATTTTAGGCGGGGCAAAAATTGATTTCCGCCCCGCCTCGTTTAGACTAGCTCGAATTGTGCACCTCGGAATGTTGACCGATGCATATTTCGAGCATTTTTAGTTATCTTAATTTTAGTTTCTTTTGTTAATGACGCAACATAGCTCCCAAACCATAAAATAGGCGCGCGTTCTAATTTACATCTTGCTGCGCTTCTAGTTCTTGTTGTAACGTATCAAACATTAATTCAAAACCATGTGCCGTATGATCGTGATAAGCTTTTTTCTTCTGTTTGTATTCTAAGTTTGTCAATCGTCTTTCTTTAGGTACTAGGCCTTTATAATAAAACGTCATCTGCGTAATACCTGGACTTCTTTCTTCAAAGTAAACTTCAATTTCATCCGCTTCATCGCTAAACTCGGGCATTTGAATCGTTTGAATGATATGGGTATCTTCAACTAATGTTTGATAAACGCCTTCAATCTCCAAGCGTTTGCCTTGACGTTGATCAACTATTCTATAAGTGCCGCCCTCTATTGGATGATTTTCTAATTCTTGATTCGTACGACGTGAAGTCATAAACCATTCTTTCAATTGCTCTGGCTCCAACCATGCACGATACGCGCTTGTTGGTGTCGTCTTCATGAGACGTACAAGTTTTATTTCAACCCATTCATTTTGCATATGCTTCACTTCCATTCTCCATACTTTTCCCGATGAACTCCATCATGTTTATTGTAACTTAAATCCATACACATACCGAATAAATTGAACATCTCACAACCTATTTTGCTAGACTATTCCTAAACGTTTTTTCAAATTTATATTAAGAGAGATGTCACTATTTTTTGCGTTCTAGTCTTGGAAGGTTAAAAATGATAGCCACCACACCACATAAAGCAAGCATAATCGGATAAATAGAATAAGGTAATAACATGACGGGCGATATACTCGCGACACCCGCTGCCGCAATCAACTGTGGACTGTACGGTACAAATCCTTGAAACGCACTGCCGAAAATATCCAAAATACTTGCCGATTTACGTGCATCAATTTGATACTCATCCGCTATATCTTTTGCTAGGGGACCTGCCATAATAATGGAAATCGTATTGTTTGCAGTTGAGATATCTGCAATACTCACTAATCCAGCAATACCAAATTCGGCGCCACGTCTAGACTTAACACGACTTTTAACAAAGTTTAATAGCCAAGTAATACCTCCGTGGTGCTCAACAAGGCCAATCATACCACCAATCAATAAGGCAATCATGGCAATATCTTGCATACCTATAATTCCTTCCGATATCACTTTTAATAAACCTGAAAAACTAAATGCATGATCAATAAGCCCTATGACACCTGCAAGTGCAACGCCACCTAATAATACTAATATGACATTCACACCGATAATCGCAAGAATCAATACAAGCAAATAAGGAATCACTTTAAACCATTCGTAATCATATGTTTTTGTATGATCAATTTGGTAGCCCATTGTGAGCCACCAGAGTAATACAATGGTAATCAGTGCACCTGGCACTACAATTCTAAAGTTCACTTTAAACTTATCACTCATTTGCGTTTTTTGTGTGCGAACGGCAGCTATTGTCGTATCAGAAATCATAGACAAGTTATCTCCGAACATCGCGCCGCCAACAACTGTCGCCATTGCTAACGCTGCTGGAATTTCGGTAGCTTGGCTAATCCCAAAACCGACTGGCGCAATCGCAGCCACTGTCCCAACAGATGTCCCCATTGAAATAGAGATAAACATACAAATGATAAATAGACCGACTATCAAATAATTTTGTGGAATTAATGACAAACCTAGATTCACTATTGAGGTCACACCACCCATAGCTTGGGCTGTCTTTGAAAACGCACCTGCAAGTATAAAGATAAACATCATTAAAATAATATTAGGATGACCTGCTTTTTGAGCAAACACTTCAACTTTAGTGGTGAACTTCTCTTGACGATTCATCATAAGTGCAACAACGACGCCAATAATTGCGGCAACATTTAACGGCATAAAGGTAAAATCCTTCGTAATGATACCGGCGCCTAAAAAAATACTTATAAATACAACGAGCGGTGTTAATGCCCACGGATTATTTTGATCTCGATATTGTTTAGACATTTTGAAACTCCTTATTTATAAAAAGTATAGTCCCCTTTTTTTCAATTTCATCAACAGAATAAAACTTTCCTTATATCAAAATCATTCATTGTTTATCTGTCCTTTTAAACATCCCTTTAAAAATAACCTTAAAAGTCAACTTTTTATATGCGTATTGATTTAAAATTGAATTTTACTGTTAAACAATACATGAAATCTAATTTAACGTCAATGTCAACTTGAAGCCTCCCAAATCTCTTGAATTAAAGCCACAAAATAAGCTGGTACTTTTTCTAAAATGGCTTCATTAGGATTGTATTGTGCATGGTGAAGCGGATATGGACTTTCAGAACCTATCATCGCAAAGTGAACTGGCGCGACATCTTGATAACCTGAAAAATCTTCCCCAATCGTTAAGGCACGAGGTAAAACGTTAGCTTGATAGCCTACATGTTCTGCACTTTTTAATGCCATTTGTTGTAAAGTATCATCATTAAATACCGCACCTGCTAAACGTTGGTAATCTAAATCAACTTGAGCATCAAATTGGAGCGCGAGTCCTTCACAAATTTGAGTCATACGAGCTTCAACCTGGTCTCTAACATCCTTTTTAAAACTTCGAATTGTGCCCTCTATCATAGCGTCTTGTGGAATGACATTCCAAGTGTGGCCGCTATGCACTTGCCCGATAGTTACAACCGCTTCATCATGTGGTGCAATGTTTCGACTGACGATCGTTTGCAAACTCGAAATGAGCTGACTCAATATCACGTGTGGATCTTTCGCATTGTGTGGCATCGCGGCATGTGCACCTATGCCATGGATTCGAATAATGAAACGATCCACATTCGAAGTCATAAATCCTGTTTTAGCACGCCATTCACCCACTTTTAATGTTGGATCATTGTGGAACCCTAAAATTGCCTTCGCACCATCTAGCACGCCCGTTTTGACCACTTCAAAAGCCCCTTTACTAATTTCTTCTGCGGCTTGAAAAATTACACGGACACGGCTTTTCAACTGCGCTTCCTGTTCTTTCAATTGAATGGCTGTAGCTAATATGGCAGCCATATGAATATCGTGGCCACAAGCGTGCATCACACCTTTGTTTTCAGAACGAAATTTTAATGCGGTTTGTTCTTCAATAGGTAAAGCATCAATGTCAGAACGAATGACGATAAATTCTTCCCCTTGACCGATTTCAGCAACTAACCCTGTTGAAAGCGGCGTATTTAATATTTGTATATCATAAAGTGTTAAAATTTCACGAATCCGCTGCGTTGTCTCGTATTCTTGATTGGATAATTCTGGATTATGATGAAAGGCTCTTCGCCATTCAATGAGTTGGTTCAGTTCAACTGGCATCATTGCCACGTCCTTTCATATCATTTTTAAATCGTTTTACAAGGTAAAATATAAGCGTTCCTATCAATACCCCTAATGCTAATTGATGTGTTCCTATAATCAATAAGAATGTAATGCAAATGGTACCAAATTCGATCCAGCGTTTTTCTCTTATATAATCCAACGTTTGTTTTTCAAACGTCCCCATCGCAATACGCATCAATACGATTGCTAAAACAACAAGTGGAATACGGCCGACAATCGGTCCTAAAAACATGAGAAATATCAATAACATCACGCCTGTCGTAAAAGTCGATAAACGGGAAGTTGCGCCAAGTTGGTAATTATACTTGGACTGTCCGACAAGCGCACTGCCCCCGATACCACCAAGTAAACCGACAAGCGCATTCGTTAACCCTTGGCCAAAGGATTCCTTATTGATACTACTTTGATTATCGGTGAAGTTATCCATCATTTGTACAGTCAAACTTGTTTGAATCGTCGCAACTACAGCAAGCATTAATCCAAATAACCCAACTTCAAATAAGGTCATCCACTGTAACGGTACATCTGGAAACCCGATTGATGGCATTTCAAAATGGAGCTTGGCTAAATCTTTCACATACTTTAAATCTAAGTTGAAATATTCCGCAATAAGTGAGAAAAATAGAATTGTAACCAAAGCGGCAGGAACACGTTCAGTAATGTGTGGTAGCCAAAATAACATACACAAACTTCCTAAAGTGATGATATTTGTCAAAGCCGACTGACCTACAACATACTTAAGCTGAGAAGTGAGTAGAAGATAGCCAAGTGCATTCATAAAGCCAATGACCACTGGTGCTGGAATTTTATAAATCATTTTTTCTACATTACAAAATGCAAACAGTATTTGAAAGAGCCCCATGACGATCATCGTCGCAATAAGCATTGCTATACCGTAACGCTCATTAATCAATACAGCAACAATTGACACACCACTACTCGGGGCTGATACCATCAAGCGGCGCGCGCCAAGAAAACTAATTAGCATCATCATCAACGCAGAACTCAACAACCCGATTGTTGGACTGACACCGGCGATAAAAGAAAAAGCAATGGCACCCGGTATCATCGCAAGCGCAACGAGCATCCCTGCACTGATATTTTGGGCGACGCTGCCTCGCCAACTATTTAAATAGGCCAATACATCTCCCCTCATATCTATTCCCCCATGTCTCGTATACAGTTGTATATATTGTATCAAATTTAAAAAGTTAAGTTGACATATCGATACATTTTACGCATATATGCTTTTTGCGTTAATCATTAAGAGGCTGTGACATACATTACAAAATAAATAACGCTAAGATGATTTTCTGTTAAAATCATCTTAGCGCCCCCCTTTTAAATGATAAAACTTCGTATGATATGACTTTGTTTTCCGAGGGAACAGTCTCAGCCTGTAGTCTTCGGCTCATCCTCTTCCCTCAGGCGTCTCGTCATTAATACTTCATTTCCGTATGTCATCTTTCACTATGATAGTAAAAATAAGTCGATTACGTTTTATTTAATGAGTAACAACCCAAAATAACTTAATGATATTTATAAGTTGAGACTTCAGCCCTTAAGCAATCGCGTTCAGGAAAGTAGGCTATCAAAGATTTTATGCCCCGAACGCTTATAATGAATGGTAAAATTAAACTTATAATAATCCCAAGTGACGGTCTACAATGACACGTCCTTTTTGAATAACTTTTTCTACATGGTTTACCCCATAGTGATAAGGAACATATTCATGATTGGGTGCATGCCAAATCACAATATTCGCTTGATCACCAGGATTAATTGTACCTGCATCCACATCGATTGCCTTAGCTGCATTCACTGTAACTGCATTCCATATTTCATTTGGTGATAATTTTAATTTTAAAGCTGCAATCGCCATGACCATTTGTAAGTTATTTGTTACACAACTTCCTGGGTTGTAATCCGTAGCAATCGCAATCGCTCCATTATGATCTAACATACCTCTTGCATCGGCGTAGCTTTCTTTCCCTAAATAAAATGTTGTCCCTGGTAAGAGCACCGCTACTGTGTTCGAATGATTTAACTTCGCTTTGTCTTCTTCACTTGAAGCAACAAGATGATCTGCAGAAATCGCTTCTTCATCAATGGCAAGGCCTAACCCCCCTAATGGATCAATTTCATCTGCATGAATTTTGACTTTAAATCCTTGTGCCTTAGCCGCTTCCATATATCGTTGAGATTCTTCAATAGTGAAAACGCCTGTCTCACAGAAAATATCTGCAAAATCCGCTAATCCTTTCACTTCGGGTAGTAAATCAATCATTTCTTGTAAAAAGGCTGCATTAGACGTCGCTTCTTTAGGGACAGCATGAGGCCCTAAAAAAGTATGTCGCATCGTTAAACCATATTTCTCTGCCAATCGATTAGATATTCTTAACTGCTTTAATTCATTTTCTTTATCAAGGCCGTAACCACTTTTACTTTCTACCGCTAACACGCCATGATGCACCATCGTTAACAATGCGTGTTCTGCTTTGGCAAATAGCTCATCTTCCGTTGCTTGACGTGTCGCTTCAACGGTAGATAAAATACCGCCACCCGATTCTAAAATTTCTAAATATGACTTACCTTGTCTTTTTAGTGCCATTTCATGTTCACGTGAGCCTCCATGAATAAGATGGGTATGGGCATCCACTAAGGCAGGTGAAACGACACGATTTGAGGCATCGATCACTTCTTTAGCTTCATAGTCTTCTGTGTATGGACCTGAATAAACAATTTTACCGTCATCAACAACAACAGTCCCATTTTGAATGACTGTTAATTCATCCAATTCTTTCCCTTTTAAAGGTCGATCGACAGATTTAGGCAAAATCAATTCTTTAATATTTTGAATGATTAAATCATATGCCATTAAGCTTCATCCTCCTTCTTCATCATTGGAATATCGATTCCTTTTCTTTGCGCTGTTTCAATCGCAATGTCATAGCCTGCATCTACATGTCTTACTACACCCATACCCGGATCCGTAGTCAATACACGTTTTAATCTTCTTTCTGCACGTTCACTTCCATCTGCGACAACGACCATACCTGCATGTAAGGAATAACCCATACCTACGCCGCCACCATGATGCACAGAAATCCATGAACCACCTGCTGCAGTATTGATAAGTGCATTTAAAATCGCCCAGTCACCGACAGCATCCGAGCCGTCTTTCATTGATTCTGTTTCTCTATTTGGCGAGGCAACTGAGCCAGAATCTAAATGGTCACGTCCAATAACAATTGGTGCTGAAATTTCACCTTTACGCACAAGTTCATTTAATGCCAGCCCCATTTTCGCACGTTCACCGTAACCTAACCATGCAATTCTTGACGGTAAACCTTGAAAGGCAATCTTCTCTGTTGCCATATCTAACCAGCGCATGAGTTTTTCATCTTCAGGGAAAAGCTCGCGCATCAATTGGTCTGCACGTTCAATATCTTTAGGATCACCAGACAATGCTGCAAAACGGAAAGGCCCTTTTCCTTCACAGAATAGAGGTCGAATATAAGCTGGTACAAATCCAGGAAAATCGAAGGCATTTTCAAGCCCTTGGTCATAAGCAACTTGACGGATGTTATTGCCATAATCAAAAGCGACGGCACCTTTTTCTTGAAATGCCAACATGGCTTCCACGTGTTTTTTCATTGACTGTTGTGATTTTTGTACATAGGCTTCAGGATCGCTTTCTCTCAACTGTTCCGCTTCTTCTAAAGAATAGCCTTCTGGAATATAACCATTCAACGGGTCATGGGCTGACGTTTGGTCCGTAATAATATCAATTTTAAAGTTTCGTTTTAATATTTCATGATGAACTTCAGCTGCATTTCCAACGAGTCCTATGGCTAATGCTTCACCATTTTGTTTGGCTTTTTCAGCCTTTTCTAGCGCTTCATCTAAAGAATCGGTAATGATATCACAGTATTTTGTATCAATCCGTTTGTGAATACGTGAGGGGTCAACGTCTACGCCAATCACAACCCCTTCATTCATCGTCACGGCGAGTGGTTGTGCACCACCCATGCCCCCTAATCCAGCTGTTAATGTAATCGTTCCTTTTAATGAGCCATTAAAATGCTGCTTTGCTAATTCTGCAAACGTTTCATATGTCCCTTGAACAATCCCTTGTGAGCCGATATATATCCAACTTCCCGCAGTCATTTGGCCATACATCATTAAGCCTTTACGATCCAATTCATGGAAGTGTTCCCAATTGGCCCATTTCGGTACGAGTACAGAATTTGAAATTAAAACGCGCGGTGCTTCTTCATGTGTTTTAAAAACTGCGACTGGTTTACCTGATTGAACGAGCATCGTCTCATCTTTTTCTAATCGTCTTAACGTTTTAACAATCGCATCAAAACTTTCCCAGTTTCTTGCTGCTTTTCCGATGCCCCCATATACGACGAGTTTGTCGGGGTGTTCTGCAACTTCCGGATCTAAATTATTATAGAGCATGCGTAAGACAGCCTCTTGTTCCCAACCTTTACATTCGATTTCCAATCCTTTTTTCGCTTTAACTTCTCTAGCCATAATGCATCTCTCCTTTGATTAAAATAGAACTAAACTTAATGGAATCGTGATTAACAATGTGAGCGTGACACGGATAAACCATATACACACAAGTTGCCAAATTGGCACTTTGATTTCTGTCGCTAAAATACACGGCACTAGCGCTGAAAAGAAAATGATAGCGGATACACTCGTAATCCCTACAACAAACTTCACTTGTAAAGTGGCATTAACGACAAGTAATGAAGGTAAAAACATTTCGATAATTGAGATTGCAGATGCTTTTGCTAGTAACGCTTGATCCGCAATAGGAAATAGATATATAAATGGATAAAAAATGTAACTTAAAATATCAATCACGGGTGTGAAATTAGCGAGCAATAAACCAACAAAACCAATCGATAAAATCGAAGGCAAAATCGCTACCGTCATTTCTAATCCATCTTTAAAATTTAGCCATACATTTTTTACAAGAGGAAGCGCCTCGTGTGATTGTTTTTTAACTTCCATCCATGCACTTTTCCAACGACTTCCTTCAACAACGACTTCTTGATAGCCTTCTTGATTGTTGTAATACGCTGTAGAAGCATTTGAAATCGGTGGTAAATGTGCTGAAATTGCTGTTACGACAAATGTAATCACTAAGCAACTCCAAAAATAAAGGTTCCAATGCGGAATCAAATCGAGCGTACGCGCCACAATTATCATAAATGTGGCTGAAACAGTAGAGAATCCTGTCGCTATAATTAAAGCCTCTTGATAATTGTATACCCCTTTTTTATACACACGATTTGTAATTAATAGTCCAAGTGAATAGCTGCCTACAAAGGACGCCACTGCATCAATTGCTGATTGACCGGGCGTTTTAAATAGCGGCCTCATAATTGGTTGCATTAAAATGCCAATAAACTCTAACAAGCCGTAGCCAACTAATAGCGATAATGCAATTGCACCGACAGGTATTAAGACGCTGAGCGGCAACATGAGTTTTTCAAATAAAAATGGTCCATAATCTTTTTGAAACAATAAGGCTGG
Source organism: Staphylococcus coagulans (assembly GCF_022557135.1). Lineage (NCBI taxonomy): Bacteria > Bacillati > Bacillota > Bacilli > Caryophanales > Staphylococcaceae > Staphylococcus > Staphylococcus coagulans. The sequence goes on along the minus strand of NZ_CP092966.1, from coordinate 670,587 downwards.
GCCTATTTTAAAGACATACATCACACCGATGACTGCACCTAAAACTTTAAACAATACAATAACAAAGTCAGTTACTGATTTTTTGTATTCTTTCCTTATAATAGGTAACAATGCCCCAATTATAATCATTAACAATGCGATGTAAGGCATCCATTGATGCAGTCCCGATCGAATCACAAGGTGAACATGGTCGACAATAATCGTTTTCTCACCATGCCATTGAATTGGGACAAAAAAGCAAACGACACCAATCAAGCTATAGACCCAAAAGCGCCACAGCTGTTTGCCTTTTAGCACTTGTTTTTGTTCTCCCATCACAGTTCCCCCTTTAAAATCGTGATGTTATTCTCTTTGTTTCATTCAAATCATCTCCAATTGTGATATGCGTGTGCCAATGTTTTTTCAATTCTTACTATTCTCATTGTAATATGGTAAGCTATCAATAACTAATATAAATAAACTAATTATCTATAAACATAAACTATAAATAAGAGGGAACGATATGAAGATTGTACAATTGGAATATTTTATTGAAGTTGTAAACCAAAATAGTTTTACTAAAGCCGCACATATTTTACACATTAGTCAGCCATCACTAACTGCGACGATTAAAAAAATGGAGAACGACTTAGGTTATTCCTTGTTAAAAAGGACAACGAAATCAATCTCCATTACCGAAAAAGGGATTCAGTTTTATAATGAGGCCATTGAACTCGTCAAACACTATCATCAAACGATAGAAAAAATGTATGATTTAAAAATGAGCCAAACCCCTAAAATTAAAATGGCCATTATTGAATCGGCTGCGCATTGGGTCGCCAATGTGATTCGGCAGCATCAAACGATACATCCCGAGCAACATTACCAAATCACAGAAATATTAGATCCACACGTACTAACACAAAAGTTAATTAACTTTGATATCCATATCGGATTATCTAACGATGAGATACGACATGATGACATTATTTCTTTGCCACTTTACAAGGAAGACTACGTCGTGCTCGCGCCTAAAGACGCATTTACACATCAAAAATCCATTTCAATTAAAAAATTACCATTGATAGTGCCTAATAAGAAATATCAAGTTCGCAAACATATTGATGATTATTTTACGCGCCTTGAAGAACGACCTAATATTATTATGGAAGTCGACCGCTTTGAAGCAGCGACCAATTTTGTACATCAAGACATGGGATATGCAGTGATACCTCGCATGTACTACCAGTCCTACTCTACAAATGATTTACGCGCAATTCGAATTCGCCCAAGTATTGAACGCACGATATATTTAAATTACTTAAAAAAACGTCAATACAGTCCACATATATTAAATCTTGTGCAGTCTTGTCGTCAATACTGGGATATGGGATAACACGAAGGACATCAGTCACGCATACATCGTTTAGCTAACATCGTTTTCTCATCATTCAACCTACACTATCCCTTTATGAAGCGGAACAATGAATAAAATGTGATAATAAATGTGCAACGAGTTTAGCTGTGCGTTGATCGACATCATACTTTGGATTGGTTTCTGCGATACTCACTGAGGTCACTTTAGGTGATTCTAAAATACGTCTCGCTAAGTCCAATACCGTATAAGGTGTCAATCCGAGTACTGCAGCAGCACTGACACCGGGCGCAAAGGCACTATCAACGACATCCATGCAAATCGTAAATAAAATCACATCATGTGCGTTAATAAAGTGATCAATTTTATCTTTCACGGGCGGCCCGATTTGATCGACAAGCTCTTCAGCTAAAACGTACGCTGTATCCGTCTCTTCCGCGTAATCAAATAACGATGGTGTATTTGCAGGGCGTTGGATACCTAAAACAAAATAATCTAAGTTTTCATCTTCAGTCAACATTTGTCTAAAGCTTGTACCAGAGGTTGAGTGTTCCTCATAGCGATTATCAAAATGTGCATCAATGTTAATGACGCCTATGGATTGATCAGGATAAGCTGCACGGACACCTAAATATTGAGCATATGCGATGTCATGGCCGCCTCCTAATAAAAATGTTCTTTGGTGCTGTTGCAGTAATTGGTGTACATAATGACCAAACTTTTGTTGTGAAGCGAATAATGTATCAGCGGAATGGGTCCAATTACCATAATCTACGATGTTTAATGACGTCGATGCAGGCAATCCCGCAAATGCACGTTTAATCGCATCAGGTCCGTCTTTAGCACCGACACGACCTTGATTCAGTCTGACACCTTCATCGATGGCATAACCGAATAAAGCAACTTCTGCTTGTTGTTGTGCAACCTCATCAATATGAGCTAACTGGATTGTTTGAAATTGACGAAATGCGCGCTGATCCGTTTCACTATCTAAACGACCTGTCCATAATTCATGATTTGGCTTTTGATACATAAGAACCCCCTCTTTCGTACGAGACTTTAATTGGGTTGTCCCATCTTAGCAAAAATTGAAATAGTATACTTATCGACAAATACAACTTCATATTAAGTAGCGACTATTCTTGAATCGTTTGACATGCTGTGATAGATGAGGCATCCCTACGTCTTAACTTTCTACAATTCTATGCTACTATTTTTACCCTTGAAAATACAAAGAAAACGTTACCAAGTGGGGAGAGTCAGAAATTAATGAAGATATTGCTTTTTGATAAACTTGAATCAAGCTTATTGATGTTTAAGTCGGTAGAGACACGATTGAACGTATCATTTGGGGTTTATGTGACACGATAAAATCTGTAACAATTTTCTTAACTTATATTACAATTCAATGATATTTGACTGTTAATAATTTATTTCTTTACAATATATGTTTATAATGAACGTTAGATTCTATGACTTGATCGTCGTCCTTTCTTGCGTTGCATTTCAATTGCAACACGTGTTTATAGGACACCCTCATGCATACGAACCTCATTAGCTACGTTTAATATGGAGGATTTTTTATGAATCGAACGCGTATTTCAGGCTTCCAATGGGCAATGACCATCTTTGTGTTTTTTATTTTTGCATATGCAAGCCCCTTGATTTTACAAGATTTCCAGAAAGCATCTGGTTTTAAACCGTTTGTATTTGCATTAAATAGCTTAGGTCCATTTATTGCCGCAGTATTATGTATCATTGTATTTAAAAATAAAAAAGAACAACTTGGCGGATTAAAGTTAGGGATTAATTTAAAAGTTATTGAAAGAATTTTATTAGCACTGACTTTACCTTTAATTATTTTTATCATCGGTATGTATAGTTTTAATACATATGCGGATAGTTTTATCTTATTACAGTCTAAAGACTTGTCTGAGACGATTTGGACTATTTTAATTGGCCATCTTCTTATGGCATTCTTTATCGAGTTTGGTTTTCGTTCTTACCTATTAAATATTGTCGAAGCAAAGTTACCACACTTCTTTGCGAACATCGTTGTCAGTGTCCTTTATTTAGTATGGGATGTTAACACTGCATTTGGATCAACTTATACTTTATTCAGTGCACTCTATGTCTTTTCATTTTCAATGATAGCAGGCGAACTTGTTAGAGGCACAGGCGGGCGTTCAATTTATATCGCTACGCTTTTCCATGCTGCCATGTCCTTTGCTAGAGTCTTTTTCTTTAGTGAGGAAATTGGAGATATCTTCTCTATGAAAGTCCTTGCTTATTCTACAGCAAGTGTTGCAGCCGTAGTCGTTGTATTAGGTCTCATCATGCGTCTCTTTACACCACGTCATAAAGATGAAGATGACGATACACCATTGATGTTCGATACGTCTCAAGAGGAAGAAGATAATCCACTTGAAGAACATTATGAAACAGAAACAGCAGTGGAACCAAAACCGACAACAAAAAGTTCTGATGCACCAGATGCAAACGTGCAACCAGAACAACAAAATGACGCAAATGTTGCCGAAGAAGTAACGTCTAAAGAACAAATCAAAGATGCAGAAAAACAAACGGACGAAACAAATCAATCTATTCAAGAGCGTGAGGCGACATCATCGCATACAGCCGATGAAGAAAAAATAAATATTGAAAATACGGATAATGAGGTTCAATCATCTGCACAAACACTGACAGATGAAAACGACGTGGCAAAAATGTCAAAACATGAGGACAAAGCAGATTGATATTATAAATAAAAAGTAGCCGGTCAATGACCGTGCTACTTTTTTATTTGTTCGGAGTGATGAATCACTTTTAAGCCTTCATCCGTTCCAACGATGGCTTCTTCAACTGTGTCTAAGAAATAGCCTGTTTCTAATATGCCAACAAGGTGAATTAAATATTCATGAAATGCATACGAATCAATACTTTGATTTAACGTACAATCTAAAATATAGTTTCCATTATCTGTAATAAAGGGGATATCACCGATCATACGTCGTGTCACTTTAACGTCAAATGCTTGTTCAATGGTACGAATCAACTGACGCCAGTTAAAAGCATCCACTTCAACAGGGAGCTTGAACGTTTGTCCTAAATAATCAACTAACTTTGTTTGATCCGCAATAACGATAAATCGTTCCGCAAAAGTATCGATGACCTTTTCTCGAAACAGTGCCCCACCGCCACCTTTAATTAAGTTTAAGTTAGGATCAATTTCATCTGCGCCATCAATGGCGATATCGATATGTGTCACATCATTAACATCAACAATTGGAATATCTAACGACTTCGCTTGTAGTGCTGTACGCTCTGAAGTACATACGCCTTTAATTTGGTATCCCTTTTCATGGATGAGTTGCGCAATTTTCGGAACGAGCAATTCAATTGTACTTCCTGTTCCAATGCCCACCGTCATGCCATCTTCAATACGACTTATCGCTTCATCTAGTGTCATTTGTTTTAGTTGCTTAATGCCCATTGTCGCACTCCTTTTTTTATGACTTATGTATCTGTCTTTATTGTACAATATTCATCTGAAAAAGCCATGACGAATCAACCGAATTACGTTAAAATAAACTTTAAATATGAGGAGGAAGCAAAATGAAATATCAAATCCATGCCATCTCAACGGGAAAAATAGAATCTTTACAATATCGAAACGATCGACCTATGAAAAGTGCGCTTAACAAAAAGCCCATTCAAGATAAAGTATGGCTATCTCAAACAGGTTTAATCACAGACGAACAAGAATATAAAGACCACGGCGGACCTGATAAAGCACTCTGTTTATACAGTTATTCCCATTATGATATGTGGAAAGAAGTTATCCACCCCTTACCTGACTATGCTTTATTTGGCGAAAACCTTACTGTATATCATGTTGATGAGACGTCATTATTTTTTGGTGATCAATACCAACTTGGAGAAGCGCGTATCGAAGTCTCTGAAATACGTGAACCTTGTTGGAAAATCCAAAGTAAATATGGTTATCCTCATCTTGTTAAAGATATGACGTCTTCTGGAAAAACAGGCTGTTACTTCCGTGTCTTACAAGAAGGCTATGTTTCTCCGAATGATGACTTGCAACTTATAAAAAGTGCGCCTAAAGTAACAAGACTTTCTGTTCAAGAACTCAATGATATATATTATAACGATAGAAAAAATAAAGACCGCCTCGCATACGCGATTCAAAACCCATTCCTTACACAAAAGCGCAGACAAAAACTTGAAAAAATGCTTGCACGCCTCTAGCTTTATGGACGCAAAAAAAGCAGGCTGACTATTGTCACCCTACTATAATATCGACTTTAATTAGCATTGAAACAGGAATCTAAGTATTGAAGTCTTTGGCTTCAAAGATAAAGACCTGTTCAACAGGCTCATTGAAAATACGCGCAATCTTTACCGCTGTCAAAATAGAGGGCATAAAATCATTGCGCTCTATTAACGACACGGTTTGACGAGAGATACCCGCCTTTTCTGCTAATTGTGTTTGATTATAGCCGTCTCTTGCACGTAATTCTTTCAAACGATTGCGCATCGCATCATCTCCTCAAATAAAAGTAAAATTGGGATGAAACTATAAATTTGATATAAGATGCATTTTACACCTTTAACAAGCCAGAAATAAAGACAAAAGCAAACTTCTATAAGTGTATTTTTTTACACATAAATTGTCTTTTGTACGATTCTTAAACAGAAATAGGAGGTGGAAAACGTCATATCCTCTCTTCCAACCTCCTTAAACTTATCCCGCACTTGCCTGAGTTCACATTGTATTCAACAATTGGATATTCTTTCGATTTGAAATGCTGTTTTAGAATAAAAAGGTGTATTAGCTTTCAAAATCGAATAGGCCTTGGGACCTAGTAATTGTATATCATTAGGCAAGCTTTGAGTTTCGACTGTAATACCTGAATGAGGCTTAAAAATATTCATATGACTTTTCCAATTTTCAGAGTCATTTAACGTATAAAGTACAACTTGAGGCGCATCTGTTGAAACATGCAAAGCAAGATCATCATTTGAAATTGATAGTTGACCCTCCGCCACTTCAAAAGGATGATCTAAACCTCTCTTCGCATTCACTTGTTGCTGGATGCTATCCTGCGTAGTATTAAAAAGTTGTGCTAACTGAATCTGATTCGAACCCATTTCTTCAACGAGATCAATCGGAGTTAGCGTAGGCATGCCTGTTTCATCTAAAGGATACATTGCTAATCGATCACTTGCGATCACATGATTATCCACCACATTGCTATCTCGATTTAAATTAAAATACACGTGATTCATTGGATTAAATAATGTATCTGCATCTGATTGTGCTTCATACTCAATCGTCCATGTTTCCGATGTATCATACGTAAAAGTTACTTTTACATCTATATTTCCCGGGTAATGATCTTCTTCTTGTCGTAATTGTGTAGTAAAAACAACTTGCACCTTTTCTGAAAGATCCTCTTTAATGATTTGATAATCAAACAGCCGATCTGACAAACCATGATGTCCACCATGTAAATGATGTGGTGGATCATTTTGTTCAAGTGTATAGGTTTTGCCTTTTAATTCAAATTGACCGTTTGCTATGCGACCGCCAACTCTTCCAACTGTTGCACCAAAATAAAAAGGATGATGAGGATAAAATTCATCAGCTTCAACTTCGTTCCCTAAAACAATATTATTGTCGCCAATTCTCCAACTAACAATACGTGCACCGTAATTCATGAATACAATTTTACTTTTGTTATTTTCTATTTTGATGAGTTCAATACCATTAGATTGTTGTTCAATATTAATAAACATTTTTACACTGTACTCCTTTACACTGCTCCCAAAGTTTATCCCCTAGTTGGCAATACCATTATGAGCACCCCTATGATACAGATGGCACCACCAATCAAATCAAACTTGTCCGGCGTTTCTTTATCAATCCAATATGACCATAAAAGGCTCATAACGATAAAGACACCCCCATACGCTGCATACACACGCCCAAAAGTTGGAAAGGTTTGAAATGTCGCAATCACGCCATATAAAATGAGTACGACACCACCGATGAATCCAAACATGAATGGTCGTTCTGCGCGTAACCATAGCCATATGAGATAACCGCCACCGATTTCACATAATCCTGCTATGATAAAAATCACTGTGGAATACACAAAACTCACATCTTCACCTCATATATTTTACTCTATTCTAACAGTATACTACAAAAAACAAATGATAAGGCAATCACACTTGCACAAAGTGAATATGACTTGTGGCCATCACCGATAAAAAGGTAACTGAATTCCTAAAACAGTAGTGTCTGTTTACGAAACCCGTTACCTTAATATTTATTCATCATTTTGATATCTTTTTTAAGATTGGTTTTGGCGTTGAAAAGCACGTTTTAAAACATTGACCCATCCTTTTTCAAACGAAAGAACCGAATTTTTATATGTTTTTGCAGCAACAATAAACAACACAATAATGAGCACAATATGAATAATTACTGCAATAATACCTTCTATCGTTGAGACATTGGACAAGGATAAGCGAGAGAATGTCACAAACGGTGAGAAAAACGGTACATAACTTGTAATTTTGATAAATAAATTGTCTGGATTAAGCGCACCAAAATAACCTGAGTAAAATGCACCCATTATTAATAAATTCATTGGCATTAATGATTGTGCCATATCTTCTATTCTAGACGTTAAGTTACCTAAAATAGCGGCTAAGATAACATAACTAAAGATGCCAAGTATCAAGAATAGCAATCCGAAAATGATCAAGCGAACGATATGAGGTGTAAATTCTACAGATATCGAGTCGAAAGTATGTTTTAAATCAAATATAAAATAACAAGCGACGACAGTGATAAAGAGCGCTAAGATTTGAGTGAACGCTACTGCCAATACGGCTAAAATCTTGGCTAAGATATGATGCACAGGATTTACACTCGTAATAATCATTTCGGAAACGCGCGATGTTTTTTCAGTCGCGACTTCCATCGCTATTTGTTGTGCATAGTTAAATGTAATAAAAAATATTAGAAATGTTCCTGCCATTACAATTACTTTGCTAAAACTTTCTTCTTCAGAACTTAAATTTTGATCTGCTTGACCTTCTTTTTGAACAATTTGGCTTTTAACGTTACTTTGTGCTTGTAACTTTTGTAAATCTTGTCCTTGAAGTCCTAGATCCTGTGCCACCTTTTGCACTTGTAGTTGAGTTAAAACAGATTGTAATGTCGATTTATCTTTATCTGATGGTGTATCGTGACTTAAAATAGTTCCATTGAGTTCATGCGTCTTCGTCTCATCAATAATAAAAGCTTGATCAATATCTTCCTTTTTTAATTTTTGCTTTGCTTGTTTTTCTGATACATGTTCAAACTTCGTGTCTTCATTGACAATCGAATATTGCTTTTTGACTTGTTGATACAAATTTTTATCCTGCGTTACAATTGCAATACGGTCTTCTCCACCGTCAAACAGTTTAATGATTTTATCCACATTCGCTAAACCGATGATGAGCAAAATCATGATGACCGTCGTAGTGATAAAAGATCTAGATCTCAACTTCTTTTGGTATGTGATTTGGAAAGTCGCAAAAAATTTATGTATTTTTGTCACCTACCTTCTCTATAAAGATTTCATTAATCGTTGGTTCCATTAGTTGAAAACGTTTCGCATAACCTTTTTGTTGAACGATTTGAAATATCGCTTCTGCCACAGTTTCATTTTCAATTGTAAAATAATTTTCTGAGCGATGAGTTTCATAATGTAATACACCTGTAAGTTGCGCCGCTTCTGATAAGTCATAAGGTGCATCGACGACAAGACGTTGATAGCCTGCTTGTTGTTTCACTTGTTGAATATCCCCTTGTACAACCATCTGTCCACGATTTAATATACAAATATTATCGCAGAGCTCTTCGACATGTTCCATACGGTGTGAGCTAAAGATAATCGTCGTCCCTTTGGCATTAAGATCTTTGACAGCATCTTTTAACAACTCTACATTAACTGGGTCTAATCCACTAAATGGCTCATCCAAAATCAATAGTGACGGTTCATGAATCATACTTGCGAGCAATTGTACTTTTTGTTGGTTCCCTTTAGATAGCGCTTCTATTTTTTTATGACGGTTTTCTGTGATTTGAAAACGCGCTAACCAATAATCTAATGCTTTTTTGATATCCGTATTTTTCATTCCTTTTAAAGTTGCTAAATATTTGAGTTCTTCTGTTACAGTCAATTTAGGATGCAATCCTCTTTCTTCTGGTAAATAGCCAATGATGTCATACATCGTTTTATCTATCTTTTTGCCTTCGTATGTAATTTTGCCTTCAGTCGGTTCAGATAATCCTAAAATCATACGAAATGTCGTCGTCTTACCCGCACCATTTCGTCCTAAAAAGCCCAACATCTTACCTTTTTGAAGTTCAAACGAAATGTCATCTACTGCCACAAATTGTTTGAACTTTTTCGTGACCTGTTCTACTTTTAACGTCATTGATGTAGCTCCTTTCGCTATACGATTACTTTGAATATACAAGAATCCAATAAAAATGACAAGTATATTTGTCAAAATGACTTATTTATATTTCATTAACTGCATTGTAGTACACTTAAAGCATAACGCAAATTGAAACAGTTAACCTTACTTAATGTCAATTTGTAGAAAAAAGTGTAGCCAAGATGAAACACTTCCTTAGAAGGTGTCAGCAAAGTGCTTTCATCTCAACTACACAAACGTCTATTCATTATTTATTTAATAGCCTACTAAATATGCAATAGACATCGCCACTGCACATATCACTACCCATGCAAGTATCAGTTTCCATACAAATTTAATCCACTGTGTATAGCTTATATTTGCGACTGCTAAAGCACCCATTAGAACAGCAGATGTTGGAAAGAGACTATTACTGATTGCATCACCATATTGAAAAGCTAAAACAGTAATTTGTCGATTCACCTCGAGTAAATCTGAAATTGGCACTAACAACGGCATTGTAGTTAAAGCTTGACCTGATCCAGAAGGAATGAAAAAGTTGAGGAAAAATTGAAAAATGAACATCCCTATAATCGTCACAACTGGCGGTAATCCTTCTAACATTGATGACATGAAATAGACAATTGTATCGATAATCTTTCCGTTTTCTAAAATAACGATAATCCCTTTCGCAAAACCAACAATCATTGCACCAAACAAGACATTTTTCATACCTTCTAATAAAGCGTCGAATGTACCATTGAAACCTAGGCCAGCTACAAAGCCAGCAAGCAGTCCTGCTAACAAAAAGTTTGCACTCATTTCATTAAATGTCCAACCGAATTTAAAAATCCCAAAAACATTCAGTCCAATAGCCCCAACAATGAATAATAAGCTGACGAATTGTCTACGCGAAAATGACGGTATCACTTCTTGTCGATGACGATCCACTTCTTCCTGTTCTAATTTGTATACGATACTCTGTTCAGGCGAACGTTTCACACGTCTTGCATAGCGCATGACCGCCACCATTGCGGCCAGCAAAATAAAAATATAAATGATAGAACGCAATCCCCATCCTGAGAATAGGGGGAGTTCGGCGACGCTTTGTGCAACGCCGACTGTAAATGGATTGAGCATCCCTCCAATAAAGCCACTCGCTGCACCTAAAATAACGATTGCCGCCCCCGTCAATGCATCGTAACCTAAAGTTCGTGCAATTATAATCCCGATAGGCACAAAAATAATCGTTTCTTCCGCGAGTCCAATTGAAAAACCTAAAATTGAAAACATTAACATAGTGAGCGGAATCATTAACACTTTAAACTGCCCTAATTGCGTCATCAATCGCCGAATCCCTGCTTCTATTGCACCGCTCTTATGTACAATCCCAAAAGCGCCACCTACTAAAAAAATATAAAAAACAATTTCTCCACCACTTATTAATCCTTCTGGTATAGCACGAAAGATATCCAATAAACTTGCAGGCTGTGAAGGTAAAATATGATAAGAATCAGGCACAACAACCGTCTGGCCATTGACCTTTTTTCGTTCAAATGTTCCCGCCGGTATCAGATAAGTCAATAGTGCAGCCACCACAATCACCATCATCAATAAAGCATAGGTATGTGGCATCTTACGTTTTTTCAGCTTGTTTTTCATGATTAAAACATCCCTTTTATTTAAATTTTCGAAATAAACTGATTTTTATTTATATACACTTAATCCAGTTGCTCTAATCATGCGCTCTGAATTAAACAAAAATGCTCAAAAATGAAATGCTTACTTACTTCATCTCATCTTTGAGCACACTTGATTTAATATTTATATGGATCTTGTTCTATTTGTTTTTGTTGTGATGTTTCGTATGATGTGAATGATTCCTCGTTTGAAGCATCATCTTTTAGATCATCGTTAGGGAAGCCCTTATCATGACCGGCCTCAATATATTTAGGCGAAGGTCCATATTTATTGACTTGTTCCTTACTATCAAGCAAAGCAATAATTAAACACACAATATTTAAAATGATTGTGAGGCTAAGTACAGTATAACCTAACCAATCTGGAATAAAATCAAAATTTAAGTTTCCAGTCACTTTTGTATCTACCCCATTGATGTTTCCTTCAGAAATATCTTCATCAGGGCTTAGGCCACTGATAACATTATAAATGATACTAACGATAAAACTAATCATTGGAATCCACATTGAAAAGCCCACATCATGAAATCTTCTGACCTGTAACGCTAAATTAGGAATAATGGTTGCTAACGCATAGAGGAGTATAACAATGATTAGAATCACACCCAAAATAGGGCCTACTCCAGGGATAAAGAAACATAAGAATGCAAGGAAAAATGTGACAACATAAATCAAAAAATTCCAAAGTGCTACCCACCAGTATTCACTTCGACGACTTCGCCCTTTGAAGTTAAAGTAATTTAACCAAAAATATTTGTAGGCCTCTACAAAGCCAACTTTCGGCGTTACGTACATGATTGATCCTCCTTGTATTTTCTCTTTTCTTCAGTGTACCATACTCTTTAATGAATGTAACAGGTCCCTTTTTCACCATGCATCTCTTTAATATGAACTTCCCTTCGATGTGGCTATGAGTTGGTTTTGACACGCAAGTTCGCTACAATATGAATCATCATCATATATGGAGGCACGTATTATGGATTTTATTTATCGTCCAACGATTCAAACTGCTCAAGACTTATTAGGCGTTCAATTGATTTATGAATCTGAACACCATACGCTTACAGGATATATTGTTGAAACTGAAGCTTATCTCGGCCATCAAGATCAAGCTGCACATGGCTTTCAAGGGAAGCGCACACCGAAAGTCGAATCTCTCTATCAAGAAGGTGGCACGATTTATGCTCATACGATGCACCGACAATTATTAATTAATTTTGTAACCCAAACAGCTGGTGTTCCTGAAGGCGTCCTTATCCGTGCCATTCAACCAGAGCAAGGCATCGATATTATGGAATACAATCGCGGCAAAAAAGGCTTTGAATTAACGAACGGTCCGGGAAAATTAACACAAGCATTACAAATTCCTCGTGCAATAGATGGCTCCAAATTAAATACAGGCCGATTAAAAATTGATACAAAACATCGTAAATATCCAAGAGCGATTGTAGCAGGCCCTCGAATTGGCATCCCGAATAAAGGTCAGTGGACGGATGAACCGTTACGTTTTACGGTTAAAGGAAACCCTTATGTGTCCCATATGCGCGCGAAAGATCGGTTACCCGCACATGAAACGTGGAAATCTTCGTAATAAAAAGCAATGTATCTCGAACATAAAAGACTGTTCGAAATACATTGCTTTTTCTTTATATTGTTTCTTTTTTACGAAACATGCCGACATGAATCGAAATAATGGTACAAATAACTAAAATAATTGGATAGAATGAATATTTCAATACTTCCAAATATGTGACATGACCAAATTGTTCGGCCATTAACATACCACTATCGTGCGGTAACACCATCAATGCACTAGCTGCAAAGATATCTAATAAGCTTGCCATTCGTTTTGGCGCAATTTTATACATTTGTCCAATTTCTTTAGCAATCGGTGCTGATATAATAATTGCGACCACATTATGCACTAATGCAGCGGATAAAAAACCTGATAGAAAGCTCATCGCATATTCAGCACTTTTCGGTCCCTTTGCACGTTTTTTCATCGTTTCAATAATCCAATCGATGCCCCCGTAATATCGAATCAACGCAACAAGTCCTGAAATTAAAAAAGCAATAAGGAAAATCATAAAGGTCCCTTCCATACCTTCCCCTATTTTAGTAGTCCATTCAAAAATGCCAATATTTCCTCTTGCTACACCAATCACGCCTGTGAGTAAAATACCCGAAATAAGGACGAGCATGACGTTCATTCCTAAAATAGCAGCAGCCAACACAAATAAATAAGGGAGTAAATCAATAAAGTTATAACTCAAATCTTTATCAATGTGTCCTGTACCACCAACAATGGCATAAATAATAAATGTAATGACCGCAGCTGGAAGTGCGATTAAAAAATTCGCTCTAAACTTGTCTTTCATTTTAGCACCGACACCTGTTGTTGCAGCAATTGTTGTATCTGAAATAATAGACAAGTTATCCCCGAAATAAGCTCCTGCAATGACAGCAGCTGCAGCGGCTGCAACATTTAAGTCAGCAGACTGTGCTACAGCAACACCAATTGGAATAAATGCCGCTTGTGTTCCTGTTGATGTCCCTAATGATGTGGCTACAAAAGCACTCATCACAAAGATACCAGGTATGAGTAAACTTGGTGGTATGACTGAAAGCCCCATATTTACCATTGCTTCTTGTCCACCCATCGCAGAAGCAGCGCTCGCGAATCCTCCTGCTAATAATAAAATTAATCCAAGTTCAGCAATACCTGAAGAACCCGCGTTTTCAGTAAAGATCTTAATCTTTTTTGCAACTGATGTTTTTCGATCATAACAAACCCAAGCAATGACTATGGCTATAAATATCGCAACATGCCGTGGCAATCGACTGAATGGGTCTTTAGCGCCTATCGCTGTGAAATATAAACCTACCCCAATATATAAGACGAGAAAAATGATAAGGGGTAATAATGCGAGTGCACCATACTGTTTTTGACTTCTTAATTCTTGTGACATCTCTTTCTCCTTATACCTTAGTTTCACGATAAGGATTATACACCATTATTTGACTTTGACAAGTCACTTGCTTCATTGCTTCTGCATATTCGTTTTAAGATCATTTGCTCACTATGTACATTCACGGCAAATGATGATTTTCGTAGTCGTTTTCTTAATCATCAGTTGAAAAAGTAACGTAACCCGTCTTATTTTTAATAACGACCTGATGCTGTCCTTCACCAACTTGTTTATGTTTTAAGTCTTCAATATCTTCTAAATCGACATTCCCATAGCGATTTTGTATATCAAATCTTGTATTATGAGGCTTTGTTTTATAAGTGACTTCGACGCCGCCTTTTTCATTTTCAATCGTTATCGGAATATCTATCGGTACATCATTTAAATCTGTATGACCTAAACGGTTATGAATCAATAGTTCTTTATAATCTGTTGTTTCGCTTTCTATATAACCAGAACCTATTTGTGCATTCAACGTTCCGATTTGACTATGATTGATTATGATAGAGCCAGAATCTGTATCAACACTCAACTTATTGATATTTAATTGTTCAATATTCATGACACTTTTTCCTAACTTTAATGAAAGCGCATCTAATTTCGATTTTGGAATCGTGATTAGCACTTTATGTCGTTTTACATTTTTAAAAGGATTGACATTAATCCGAGGTTGTACTACATCATTTCCTTTAACGTTAATATTTAATTGCTGTTGATGTTGCTTAGTTTGAATCGCATTTTTCTTGTCAGTAAATACACCTTCAATTTTGAGTTGATCCCCAGTTGTAAGTTCCACATCTTTACCTTTAGCTTCGATATGTAGTGACTTTATTTGAGATGTATCAAACTTCTTCTCTATTTCATCATAGTGCACTTTAGACTGTTGATTAAAAAAGGAGTAATAGATAGTACCTACAATACCAACGATAAAGAGGAGCAAGCCAATTAAAAATAAAATCTTTAGTGTCTTTTTCATGATTGATTACCTCTCTTGATCAGTTGAATGTTCCATTTTAAATATTTAATGATCATCAAATAACTCCATTTCACAATAACAATGGTTAAAACGGCGAGCATGATACCTAAGCCAAGCCATCCTATCGCTGCAAACCAATCTGATATTAAAACAGGGTCTGTTGTAAACTTTTGTTGATAGAACACTAAAAAAGGTGCTGCCAAGCCAATGAGTCCTACGAATGCGAGACTGATAAGCAAACCAATGTATATCAATAACGGACCTGTAATCAAAATAAAATTAATAATGCTCAGCCCTAAAACAGTTATAATTGCTTGTCCCGTATTTGATAAGCCCTTATGCTTTTCTGCTTCACCTACTGCACTTTCAGCATTAATTGCTTTCGCCATATCTTTAGGATGACCTAGCATCTTGACGATTTGTTGTTCAGTTTTGCCATCATTTAAACCTTCAATAAAATGATTTTCGTATTCAGAGACAATATCTTGTTTCTCGGTTTCAGACATATTTTTTAAATGCTCATAAAGTATGGCTAAATATTCATTCTTTGTCATGCTTGCTCACTCTCTTCTATAAATAGTTGTACGATATCTACAAACGCACGCCATTCCGATTTTAATTGATTCAAGCGCACCAAACCTAACTCTGTTAATTCATAATATTTTCTTGCTGGTCCTTCTGTTGAAGGTTGATAATATGTCGAAAGGTAACCTTCTTTTACTAAACGTCTTAATAAGGGATAAACGGTACCTTCCGCAATCATCATCCGCTTAGAAATGCTTTGTACAAGGGAGTATCCATATTGCGCCTCTCCTTTAATAATCAAAAGTACAATCATTTCTAATGCACCTTTTTTAAATTGTATATTCATCGCAAAACCTCCAACTATACATCAATCAGTACTGTTTAATGTATAATACTAAAATAAACTTACCATAAGCTATTAAACATTACAAGGTACTGATTAAAAAATAAAACACACCCCTTCAATTGTGAACGGCTGTATTTTATGTTTTGATGCTTATATTCATTTTTAATGCGTTAGGATAACTGGTTCATGTTTTCCATTGACCTCAATACGATGTGCAATGGTTTCGTGTTCAGTTTCTATATATAAAATAAAAGGAGGAGGTCCTTCTTGACTAAACGGAATATGAATTGATGTCACCCTGTCTATATCAATATCACCTTCCAATATGATACGCGCTTCGGCATCAACAATCATAAAAGAAGGAATCGGAGCACCATCAATATCTAAAATCTGTAATTGTAGCGTCAAACCATGCTGATTGATCCCTTGGATGTCTATTTCAAAATTCTGAATACGATCATTAGCCCGTTCTAAAATATAAAGACTTTGGCATAAGTCCATTTGCAAATCTATCTCAGCTGAATCGTTTGCAACCTCCATTGACTGAAAATCAGTTATTATCTCTATCTTATTATTTCGTCCATTAATCATAGGTGTCACATCAAATTCGATTATAGTTTGCGTTGTATCGACAATCTCCAAACTCATGTCATTCACTTTAATGAGAAAAGGTTGATTGATGCCTTCTATGTTTAGATGATAATCTTTACTGTCATCGAAGTCTTTGATATCAAAATATTGTTGGTAACTTAATTGATTCATGCGCCCAGGTTGTTCTAAATTTAATTCGACAGCGCCTGAATCATGCTGTTCCGACTTCTCCCATACGTCAGAAACTTCATCGTTAGTCTCGAAACGTTTCACTGTTGACTCCCATTCACCAGCTAAAACGGTTATTGTATGATTTATATAATCCATAGAATACGAATTAAAAACATGTCGATTAATATAAGGTATATAACGTATTCTATGTGCAAGGGGCTGAGGCTTCACCTGTCGCATTGGTATATTCCTTAATTTTTCCATTTTCCATACACCTCTAAATAGAATATTATTTCTTATTATACAATTAATTTAACACTATAAAAGATATGAGAATATATACCAATCATCACAAATTATGGTAAAATGTTTCCATATCTTTAAGCAGAAGGTGTTGGCATGCAAATATTATGGAAAATGTTTAAAAAAGACCAATTCGAGGCACACGTTGATGAGTGTGGCATCGAAGTTGGGACGCCTCAAGGCGGTTACCAATATACCGTGTCAAAACCGGCTGTATTACATATCGTCATGGCAGGGACTGGCAGACTCATTTATCAAAATCAAACTTATATTTTAAAACCGGGGGATTTATTTCTGCTTCAACAAGGGATGGAAGTTCATTATGAATCAGAACTAAATGAACCGTGGACTTATTATTGGGTCGGCTTTAGTGGCAAAATTGCATTAGACTATTTGAATCGAACCACTTTGAAAGATCGTCTCGTAATTCAAAATGAAAACACGGGTGCGATTGAACATATCATTTATCGCATGTGTCATCGCTCTGTTCACTATTCGACTGAAGCATCAGACGATATCCAGCATATGCGTGACTTGTATGAATTGCTCTATCAGTTACATTTGCATTTCCCAAAACCGTTTGCTATTGTTCAGACTGAGATTTATTCAAATGTGCGTGAAGCGATACGCTATATCAACGACAACTATATGAAGGCCATCACGATTATCGATGTCGCAAAGCATGTCAATGTGAGCCGAAGTTACTTGTATAAAATGTTCAAAAAACATATCGATCAATCCCCACAAAATTACTTAATCCATGTTCGGATGTATCAAGCTTCAAAACTTTTTAAAGAAACCAACCTGCAAATCCAAGAAATTGCATATCGTGTTGGATATAAAGACCCTCTCCTTTTTTCTAAAACTTTCAAAAAGCAGTTTGGCATGAGCGCAACAGCATATAGAAAATCACAACAACCTTCTGATTAATTTGAAATATTTAATAGTAGTATATGGTGAGAGATTACATCCAATTTTATAATTATATAGATTTTTGTCCTTAAAAAAAGTATAATTATTTAGTATGGGGTTGAAAGCCCTTTCTATTTCATTAACTTAAAGGGGGAACGTAACAGTGATAGAGCTGAACAGTATTACAACGTTGTTTGTTGCGTGTCTATTGCTTATTATTGGTCAAGCAATCGTCAATAAAGTTGAACTTTTTAATCGATTAAGTATCCCTTCACCCGTGATTGGTGGACTGATTTTTGCGATTATATCTGCGATTCTTTCTTCAACAGGTGTGCTTCATATTAAATTAGATGGTGACTTTTTCAGAGACTTTTTTATGCTTGCCTTTTTTACAACAATTGGTTTAGGCGCTTCATTCAAGTTATTAAAACTGGGTGGAAAAGTATTAATCGTCTATTGGATTTTATGTGGTGTGCTTGCCACATTCCAAAATATCATTGGGGTTTCAATGGCAAAAGTTTTACATATTGATCCTTTACTCGGTTTAACTGCCGGTGCCATGTCAATGGAAGGTGGACATGGGAATGCCACTGCATATGGTCAAACAATTCAAAGTTATGGTATTGACTCAGCTGTAACGGCAGCATTGGCGGCAGCAACACTGGGTCTTGTTGCTGGGGGCTTAATGGGTGGCCCCGTTGTGCGTTACCTTATTAAAAAACACAATTTAGCACCTGCGCATAGAGAAGAAACACAAAAAGATTATTCAGAAATTGACATTAATCGTCGCTTACATAAAAACTTTTCTATTAACGAAGTCTTTTTCATTCAAATGACAGTTATCCTATTTTGTATGGGATTAGGAACATTTTTAGGCAAAGCATTTAGTGAATGGTCAGGCTTGAATATTCCATTATATGTTGCGTCTATGTTTATCGCTGTCATCATTCGTAACATTTCAGAGTATACGAACTTAAACTTAATTGATTTAAAACTGACAAATCAAATCGGCGATATTTCATTGAGTGTGTTTTTATCCATCGCGTTAATGAGCATTAAGCTCACGGATGTTTATCATCTTGCACTACCGCTTATCGTTATTGTCATTTGTCAGGTTATTTTCGTAGCGCTCTTTTCCATCTTTGTTGTCTTCCGTTGTCTCGGCAAAGACTATGATGCTGCCGTCATGATTGGTGGTTTTATCGGACACGGCTTAGGTGCAACACCTAATGCGATGGCCAATTTAGATGCGATTACGAAAAAATTTGGGAATTCTCCACGTGCCTATCTCGTTGTACCTATCGTAGGCGCATTCCTCGTAGATTTACTCGGTGTACCAATTATTACAACATTTATTAATATTTTTAAACCTTAATGGATATTATGTAAGGGATTGGATTTATGATATTGAAGTAAAAAATGAGCTATTTTTACTTCTTATGCTAACATTTTAAAACGGATGCTAAAAAAGGTTCATTACGATGTAGTGAACCTTTAATCTTTATATATAAGTTCCCTCGTTAATTGAGTTTTTACCCTTATTAATTCAAGGATACGAGCGTGTTTTATTTTTAAATAAAATTTTAATTATAAAAGAGAAGCGCTAGGACGATTTTGTTAAAAATCATCTTAGCGCTTTTTATTTTGGGATTTTGATGTCCCAGTTCATTTTTTATGCTTCTTGTCTTCGAATTTCCCAGTAATATGGATTTTCTAATTGTGACCAATCTGCATCGATTTCATCACTATTTAATAGACAAGCGTCTAATTCTGCTGTAATTTTTTCTTCATCTAAATCTACACCAATAATAACGAGTTGCGTATGACGGTCTCCATATTCCGGATCCCAATCTGCGCGCACATCTTCTCTTTCTTGTAATATAGCAGCTTTTTCAGCTTTTGGCATTGTTGCGACCCAAAATGTGACAGGATGAATATCTACAGCCGTACCAGCTTGAGAAACAAGACATGCAACTTGGTTGTATTGTGCTAACCATGCAATCCCTTTTGCACGTACAATTGACTCTGACATATTTTCCAACCACGTATTAAAACGTGCTGCATGGAATGGTAAACGACGTTTGTAAACAAATGATGAGATACCGTATTCTTCTGTTTCCGGCGTATGTGTTGCATGACCACCTGCTTCAAGTTCTTGTAACCAGCCTGCTGATTGACTCGCAGTATCAAAATCAAAACGTCCAGTTTCTAATACGTCGTCTAAATCAACTACTGAATTTACTGTACGGATAATTTTTGCGGATGGTTGTAACTTACGTAACATCGCTTCTAATCGATTTGCTTCTTCTTCGCTAACTAAGTCGACTTTGTTTAATACGAGTACATCACAAAATTCGATTTGATCAATCAACAAATCTGCGATAGTTCGTTCATCTTCTTCACCAACTGCTTGATCACGATCTAATAACATATCGCCTGATTGGTAATCTTTAATAAAGCGGTTAGCGTCCACAACTGTAACCATCGTATCAAGATTACAAATTTCTGTTAAGTCGATACCAAGTTCTTCATCAACATATGAAAATGTTTGTGCAACAGGTACAGGTTCAGAAATGCCTGTTGACTCGATCACGATTTGATCAATACCACCACGTTGAACAATACGTTCGACTTCTTTCAATAAATCTTCTCTTAACGTACAACAGATACACCCGTTTGATAACTCTACTAATTTTTCATCAGTACGAGACAATCCGCCCCCATCGGCAACAAGATCTTTATCTATATTGACTTCACTCATATCATTAACAATAACAGCTATTCTTTTACCCTCTCTGTTATTAAGAATATGGTTGAGTAACGTTGTTTTTCCTGAGCCTAAATAGCCACTTAAAACGGTAACAGGTATTTTACCCATTATAAACCCTCCTCTATTCTACTACAAATCGTAACAATTACGTTTTACAGTATATAACATATCCTTACAATAACGCAATGATAAATTCTTTTGCCCGTTTAAGATTCATCAATCCAACGTTTTAAAAGTCCTCTAAATTAAAAGCACACCCTCCAAGTTTCCATTTTTTAAATGTTCACTTTAGAGGGTGAGTATCCTATTTTTCGTTACATTGATCTCTATGCTGAAAACCTATCTCTTCATTTCATGAGGCAACCTTTATTTAAAGTTGTCGTTGTTGTATCCAGCTTTTCAAATAAGGATCAAATACAATCGCTGACTGTCTCAACTCTTGAATCGTTCGCGCATTAAGCAAGGTCATAATATGCGCCATTTGTGTTTTAAAATTCTCTATATATTGAACTGTCTCTTCGACACCTGCTTCATGGACGCGTTTTAGAATAGGACGAGACATTCCCACCGCTTCAGCGCCTAAACGCAAGGCCTTCACTGCATCGAGTGGATGACGGATCCCTCCACTCGCTAAAAGATGCACACGGTTACTTAAATTACGCGCCTCTAATAATGAAACGACTGTAGATTGTCCCCAATCACTTAAATATTCCATATCTTTAAGGACACGACGCTCATTTTCAATAGAGATAAAGTTTGTACCGCCACGTCCACTGACATCGACATATTTAACACCATGGTCAATCAAATCTTGTATCGTATCATAACTCATTCCAAAACCGACTTCTTTAACAATAACCGGTATTTGAATGGCCTCTACAATTTTTTTAATCTGTGTCATCCAATGTTTAAATTCACGTTGTCCCTCTGGCATGACGAGCTCTTGTGGTGCATTTACATGGATTTGTAGCGCATTCGCATCTACAATTGAGATAGCCTCTTTTGCTTGAGCAACCGAAGCCTCTGCACTAATATTTGCCCAAATCTGTCCTTCTGGATGGTTTTGACGTACAACTTCATATGAATGACGCACATCTGGATTTTTAAAAGCCGCATGCATACTTCCAACTGCAATCGGCAAATGTGTGGCTGCCGCAACTTGGGCCAGCTTGGTATTCATATCAGCTGTCCATTCAGAGCCTCCTGTCATCGCATTCACATAAAGTACGTGTGCCATTTCTAATGCTTGGCATCTTGATTTTAACGAAACATCTGCGACATCAATTGTAGGTATCGCATGATGGACAAATTGGAATCGATCAAAATCAGATTGCTGTGCTTCACTTTGTGCAAGCGCTAATAGAACATGTTCATTTTTTCGTTGTTCTCTTTTTTCAGTCATTGAGTAGCGTCCCCTTATCATCTTTTCTTGTTTTGACTATATCATAACCTATCGCATGATGAACACCTTTCAACCTTTAAATACAAATTTCTACTGTTATCTTTACCATCATTTAACATCACAAAACTTTAAAATCTACGTTATAATATGACAAAATGCAAAACGAGGTATGAATATGATTAACTTTCCATTTTATGATAAAAATAGTGTCCAAGAAGATTGGATTGATCGCAATCAACATATGAACGACTCAGAATATGCACGTGTCTTTAGTTTAGCGATTGATCACTTTCACGATCAAATCGGTTTGTCCAATCCTGAAAGAAATGCAAGAAATTATACTGTTTTTACCCTTGAAACGCACATCAGTTTTCTCAAAGAACTGTCATTGCATACGCCTATTGCCATTAAAGTCAATATTTACGATTTTGATGAAAAGCGAACACATTACTTCCTAGAATTAATCAATCGCAACACGAATGAAGTTGTCGCAACTGCAGAAACGATGATGATGGGCATTGATAAGTCGACACGCCGCGCAGCCCCTTATCCTGAAGATATATTTGCACAAATCCAACATTATGCCCATACACAAAACAGAACGGATTGGCCAAATCAATTGGGGCACCGTATTCAAATACCTAAAAAAAGGAAAAACTAATAACGAAAAGCCTTAAATTGTACTGCACTTTCTATAGAAACATAAAAAGACTGCGCGCCTCAATCTTAAATTAAGCGTCCGCAGTCTTTTAACATGTCATGTCTTCTTTACATATGAAATTCCTGATTATTTAACGAATTATTTAAGCGTCAGTCGCACCACGGCGAATCATATCTGCTTTAGTGACAATAGGATATTTTTTGAATACGATTGAGCCGATATAGCCCCATATTAAGCCAATAATTCCCATAATCACACCATAAATAACGACAGTCCCCCAATGATTAAAACCAAACATTACGATAAAACCTGCAATTGGCGTTGCAGTTCCGGTCGCATCATTCACAAGTCCAGAAAGGGCAATGACTAAGCCCGCGGTTGCGCCTCCGAAAAAGTTCGTAATATAAATAGGAATGGGATTTGCCGAGACAATGTCTGCTTGTGATAATGGTTCAATACTTACAGATATTGTGGATTTGCGATCACCTAATTTGAGACGATGGAATAAAGTTCCGTTCATGAATGCTGAACTGAACGCTGCCATCGCACCAATAGCCATTGGGACACCTGTAAGACCAAGCAAAGCCGTCAGTGCCATAGAGCTTAATGGTGCCGTACCCACTACCGTAATGATACCACCTAAGATAATTCCCATAATGATTGGACTTGTATCAGTTGAGCTTTGGATGATATCGCCAATTTTAATTAATGTATTTTTCACGACTGGTGTGAACAATAATGCCACAGCTCGTGATAATGGCGCTACAATTAACACGGCCACAATCAAATCGACACCATCCGGCACATATTTTTCGGTATATTTCATTAAGTAACCAATTAAATAACCTGCGAAGAAACCAGGTAATAAATCTAAGCCACCACAAGCAGCTGCAATGACTAAAGCGTAAACGGGTGAAACACCAATCGCTAATGCTGTTAAACCTGCTGCTGCTACACCGCCTAAATTTCCAGCTGCAGCGCCGACTTGTTCAAGAAAAGCATTATGAAACACACGTCCCCCAACGTATTTGTTAAATGCTTCGACCAAAAACGTCGCGATAGCTGCATTCGCTAGTGCACCCATGGCACGCATGCCGTTTGGCGCTTTATATGTAAATAACGTGAAAATGACAAGTACTAAAATTAAAAAAGCAGTACCGATTAATAAATCCATAATGTCCCCCTCTTGTTATTCGAAAAGGCCCCTTAAATTTACATATTTATCAATTTCTGAATAACTTTATAATATTGATATTTTTGCATATAGTTAATTCTACTAAAAATTTTACTTAATTGCACGGCGCTTTACTTCATTTAAGAATTTGTTTGTCTCAGACGTTCATTTGATTCTATATTTAATCCAAAAAAAGCTTTATAAAAACAAAATTATTGTGTGAATACGATAATCCACCTCAATTTTGTCTTTATAACACGAACACACACTCACCATTCATCTTGATATATCTATTATTTTTTCAAAACGTTTTGACTTATTGCATTTTCTTTCATACCTAGAAAATAAACTATATCGATATAGAAAAACAGAATGGTCGCTTGTAAAAAGCACATTTGCATATGCTTTTCATCAGAGACCATTCTGCTTATTTATCGCAGAAGCTGCACGCCATTGCATGTCTTACTTCATCTTTTTTATGGATGGATTGTTTTACGGATTTGTTTTAAAACTTTTCTAGATTCAACGATAGGATATAACGGAAAAGCCGTGACCATATCTTTATATTCATAAAAATGAATCGGCTGTTGCTCTACCTCAAAATAATCAGCGAGCTTACGCATATCTGGATAAAAGATTTCACTTGTACCTCCAAACATATAAACGGGTGGTAAGCCTCGCACTGAACCATACATCGGTGACACACGCGGATTTTTACGCTCTAAATCGTCGACCCAAACTTTAGCGACAGATTGTAAGCTAAACACATTTTGGATAGGGTCTTTCTTTTGAACTTGCTCTGTAATATCTGGATTAGAGAGCGAGAGATCGAGCCAAGGTGAAATTAAATACAACTGACGTGGCAATGGCAGCTCATCTTGCTCCATTAATTTTTGAATAAAGCTTAATGCCATATTTCCACCAGAGGCATCCCCCATAATCACAATATTATCTGCATCTGTTTCTTTCAGTAAACGACGATACGCTTGTTCAATGGCTTGATGGGTTTCACGATACGTGTATTCCGGTGCCTTTGGGTAAATAGGCAAAACCACTTCATGTAACGTTTCATAAGCTAATTTATCCATAAATCGCCAATGAAAAACAGAGGGTTGTAACACAAAAGTGCCACCATAAATATATAAAATCTTATTTTTAATATGATGACCAAAGTTAAAGCGAAAAACTTGCATGTCATCAAACATATCCTTCACTAAGTTCGATTTGACATTGATTTGCTCAGGTTGTTTATGTTTTTCTTTATTGAGTTGGCGGCGTTTTTCTAAATAGGCATCGACCTCATCTTGTGTTTTAAATTTAATATGACGTTGATGCGATAAATATCTCCCCATTAAATTACTCATGACATTACGTTTCAATTCAATCCCTCACTTTTGTCTACATTGTCCTCTTGTTCTGTTTATTTCTATTTTAGATTTAGACTTCCATATTAGAACATTCGCATTCTTTTTCATTATAATACGTTTTATCAATTGATGCTCTTATAAATTTTAAATAATTGTGATTCTAAACGATCCAAATCAATAAAACGACCTTCTCGATGCATTTCTTTACCTTCGTAAAATAGAATATCAACTGGAACTGTAAAAATGGATAAAGCCCCGGCAATTTCGGGCACATCATCCGCACTCAAATGTCCTAAAGCAACACCTTCATATCGTTCAACAAGTGATTCAACTCTTGGTAATATCGCATGACAAACTGAACAATTTTCTCTCGAAATATGAACAATTGCAATCTCATGCGTCTGTATAAACTGTTCGTAGGTCTCTAAACTTTTTAAATTTTCCATCATCTACCTCCTTGCTATCATACAAATGATAACATTGATATACAAACATTTTTCTATGGATGCTTTTAACTTTCACTTGATAGGAAATTTATCTTGCATGGTCGGAGAAAATATCGTTAATTGTAGCATCTATCAAGAAAATTCTTTTAAAGCATCACCTAAAGACAAGAAAAAAGGATTACAATGAGCAGAACCTTTCAGATTTGTTGCTTACGACTATTAATATAGGTGTAGGTATAATATAATGCTTATATTATTGTCATTATAATTCGTTCAAATTCTCAAATCTTATTCTTGGAGGCGTCCTTTATGAAAGAGAAATCTCAATCCCAGCCCCATTTCCAGCAACAGTTTGACTATCAAACAATTCATCGTGGAAAACGTTATGGCAAAAAACGTCGCTCATGGGTTAGTTTTATTCTTACTTTAATTGCAGCGGTATTTGTAACGATAGCTGCCTACAGCATGTATTCAGATACGCTGTTTAAAATGGGTTTCGTTAATGAAAATGTCACTTTTGATAAGCTTAAAGTCATCACAACGCAATTGAGTAGTATTACACTCATTGATATTTCTGCAGTTGAACAAAAGCTCAGCGTTTTAATTAAAGTATTGAATGTTTTCTTTATTCTATCTCTCATTAACATCGTTTTAGCTTTATTAACACTCATTTTTAATCGTACGATTTTAAAAATACTTAATTTCATCATTGCAGTTTTCATTACATTGATTCCAATTGGTTTTCTTTACTACATTGATGAGGTTGCTGATGAATTTGCGAAACAACTTGCGCCTTATGTTGGTCAAGTCGACGCTTCTAATTTATTAACAGGTGCCAACGCGTTACATAATGCTATTATTTTCATGGGGATTGCGACATTCCTCTATTTCATTAGCTTATTCTTTAGAAATCGCCGTCCGAAAATCAAATAATAAATCGAAGCCACCTTCTGTATTCATTGCTTTTTGATTGAAGGTGGCTTCGATTTTAATATACTATACGACAATTTCGTTTCAATGATACATCTTATATCTGCTTACTTATAAGGCAATGGCCATGTTTCAAGGTTTTCTGCCATATCCCAAAACATATATTCAAAGTAGCTCGTATAAACAACAATATCTTCTAATGCTTGTAGCTTCTCTTCAGACATACCGTCCGTGACTTGGTTCATTATCCGTACAACATCGTCTTTAAATGTTGTAAATGCTTCTGAACTATACATCTCAATCCATTCTCCATAGAATGGATGATCAATGGCACCCTCAATTTGACTCAGTGCTTCCCCAATATATTGATAACTCCAAGTACACGTTAAAACAGCCGCAATCACGTTTTCAATATCTCCGCGTTGCGCAAGATTTAACATATAGCTCGTATACGCTAAAGTCGTACTCGCTGGCTTTGTTTCCTCTAACTCTTGTTCTGTAATGCCAAATCGTGCTGCATATTGTCTATGTAATGCCATTTCTGTATTTAATGTGCCTGCGACTAACTCACCAAATGTTGTCATCATCTCTAAATCTGATGCTTTAGTAACACCTATTGCAAAGAGTCGCGTATAATCGATTAAATAAATATAGTCTTGTTTTAACCAATGTTTAAACTTTTCTTGATCAAGTGAGCCGTCACCAATCCCCTTAACAAATGGATGGTCAAGATAACTTTGCCAAATCGGTTTTACCCGTTCAAACAATCGATCTGTAAATGTCATAACCGCATACCCCTCTCATCGTTTCTTTATTTAACATCACATAAATTACCGAAAACTTCAAGAACAGAGATAAAATTTGATTTCAATTTTTATTTACCATCAAATCTGTAAACTGGGTGAATGACGTTCTGTTAGTCTATTTCATATTTGTTATTCGTGCTTAAAACTAATTAATTTTTGATAGAGTTTATCCATATAATAAGCATCGAATGCAATATTACAATCAATACGCCATTGATTCATAGATTGAATCGTAGACGTATACACATAACCGAAAACTTCTACTGGAAAATGTGGTTCAAAAGGCAGCTTCGTCTCATGTGATTTCAACTCACCTTCAAAGTACTTAGAAAATTGTTTTAAAATTAATCGATAAAATTTAGGATCTTCTTTTTGAGTTTGTAAAATTTTTATAATTTGTTGATCAAACGTTTTTTCCAGACTGCTAAAAGGATAATACAGTCTCTCTTCAAATTGTAAATTAAAGTAAGGTTTCATCACACCTCTACAAACATACCAAAGTAGCTCATATTTATCTTTAAAATGCTGATAAAAAGTCGTTCGATGCACATTTGCTTTGTGACAAATATGATTAATTGTAATTTTAGTGAGTAACTGCTCTTCTAATAACTCTAAAAATATTTGAGACAATCTTAAATTTGTCTTTTGTACACGAATATCTTTTTCATTCATAATCCCCACCTTCACCTTTCTTCATGCTTAAAGGTGTTACCCCTTAATATGGCGTCTCTTTATACACATTTTGTTTATTATAAACTAACTTTTAATTCATTTACAATGCAAAAATTCTTGGAACGACATAATTATCAAATGTATATTGTTTTACTACATCTTTTATATAAGTATCATATTTAATTAAATAAAAAGAGATGAACAAAGATTTAATTAGAAAAGAATTCGTTCAAGTGACGATTAAATGCACAAATACTGGGCTAATGAGATGGTTTAATATGAATGTAGTTCGCTTCAAGTTGTCACCTTTTCTGAATAACTGAAAACAAAAAAGACAGGATAGGAATCCAAAAAATTAATTTTGGTTTCACGATCCTGTCTTTTTGAGCAAAGCAGCGTGACCTATTATCATACAAATGCACAATACACGATTCATCAGACGCAATCTATCTATCGCTTTACTTATGGCTTATTTTTTAATAATCTTCATAATTGACGATTTTTAGATGATCTCCATCGGAATCACCATCAATTAAATAATGAGATTGAATGATTTGACCTTGCTCATTTTCTTTTTCAACTAACACTGAATAAAAATCATTATTTTTACTCACATTCGTCACTTTGGGATTTGTAAAATGATATCTTGCACGCCCATTAATTTTCTCTTTCATGACTTCATAATTAGATGTATCTTTTAATAGATAACTTGAAATCTCAGCAAAATCTGATTTTTCATAGGCTTTATTAAGCGCACCTGTGTATTTTTTTATAAACTCACTTACTTTATCAAAAGTATTCTTTTGTTTGGATGCATTAAACTTTTTAATTTCATCCTTATCAAAGGACAATTCCACTTCATTTTCAGACTGTATATCACTCTTTTTGATTACTTTTTCATTTGTTTTAAACTTCTGATCATAGGACTGCCCTTCCGCGTAGATCACTATATCTTTGTTAAGTGGGAAGGATTTATACGTTTCATCTGAACGTGGCTTAATTTTTTCACCATTAATGACAATCATTAAGTCTTTTTTATTCAAGCCTTCTGTATTTTTAAGTTTCACTTTTATTTTCGCTTCTTCAAAATCCTCTGTTACAGGTATCGTCTCGTTGTTACTTTGATCAAAATCAAACTTCAGTTGTCCTTCATATGTCCCTCGGTCTGTCGTCTTAACAGCATCAACCGCGTACCGCCCAGGGATGTAATTACCTAAAGCGACGGATTGGTCTTTTTCTGTAATGATTTTCTTCTTCAAACCGTCTGATTCAAATTCAAAAGTTGCTTTTTCATTTGATTTTATGACGGCTTGTTTCGTAGGTGCTTTAAATCCGATATTATCAAAAATGAGATAGCGTCGCCCATTTTTACTAATTCGTAAAACATCTTGGCCTTTTTTCGTTTTAATATAAGAAGCGACGGCTGTCTCATGATTTAAACTATCCACTGTGTGAAAAACACCTTTTTCAAATTTTTTCATTCCTATTTCATCTTTAATATATTTGATGTAAGTTGCCGCTTCTTTTCGTCCTACTTTGTTGTCCTTTGAACTAAGAATATTCGATACTTTTGCGACGTCATTGTTATTCACAGCATTAATTAATATTTTTGCTTGCGCTTCAGGAGAATTGAAATTTCTTAATAATAAAAACAAAATCATTAACAAAATTAGAATAAACGTAACGATAGCAATAGGTATGACCGTCTTTAATGGGAGACGATTTTTATGAGGAGGTGTTGAGTTTCCTTTAGTTTGTCGACTCAATGATGGCGTAGGTTCTTTCGAATAAGAAACTTGACTGCCACAATGTCGACATATATTTTTCTGATCTATCGTTTCTTCTTCACAAACTGGACACCAGCTCATATTTTCACCTCTATTTCTTCTAATTAAAATTTTAACGATGCTTTTATCAAAACTATTAGACTGCCCCATTAAGTTGGGATCATTGGATAAAAACAATCTATTCGACTCAATTATAAACGACTAAGCTGAGATTTGATACGTTCATCTATTTTTTCGAGCATTTCCCTCGTAGCTTCAATTTGATTAAGCGGAATATCTGATAACATTTTATTGGCAAGATTTGCTATCAAATCACGCGATGCACGTACATAATTTGCCCCTTCTTCTGTAAGTGCCACATATTTTAATCGTTTATCGTATTCATGATTCAATGTCATCCACTGAACCAGCCCCAGATCCACGAGTTTCTTTATCCGCCTGCTGACAGCTGCTTTATTGACACCTTGCTTTAAAGTAATTTCCGTTAAAGTTAATGATTTATGACTTGATAGCATTAAAAGGACACTTGATTGTTCGTTAGAAACCCCATATTTCGAACGCAAATCTTTTAATAACGCTGTCGTTAACGCATTCATATTCGTCATAAACTCACCCATAAACGTTACATGTTGACTCATTGTTTTAGAATCAGCCATCGTTCATCACCACCTTCACAACATTCGACGATCTTTACTATCGTAACAACAATTATTTTATAATGAAACGGTCTTTTTTATCATTTTCTTGGAGAATTTAGTATGATGATTGTAAATGACAATTAAAGGACACACTTATTTAAATGAATATACTCACTTATTTTTTATTAACAAGCTACATTATAATCTTAATATTTATAAAGATAAAGCCACATCGTATATTAAATATTTCATTGTTTTATATTTTAATGCTAATCAATATGCTCATCGTTAGCAATACCTTTATTTTAGGCGAGAATCGGCTTCTTATGATGTGCATACTTTTAGGGTTAGGTTTATGTGCAATTGGGACATTGCCTTTTCGTTTTTTGATTAAACGCAACTACACAATAAAGTACGTTTTATTATATCATTGCATGTTGATCAGTTTAATTTTGGGCTGTTTTTTCGTGAAAGCCGTAATTCCAAGTATTTTAACAATACCTTTTGATTTACTGATTAACTTGACGATTGTGTTTGTCGCATCATGGCAATGTTACCTTTTGATGACTTATCAATTTAAGCAAACACGATCAGTGTATCAAAACCCAACGATTCTCATTTTAGGTGCAGGTATTTTTACAGAGCGTGTGACACCTTTATTAAAATCACGCTTAGATGCTGCCATGACTTTGATACCGCGCGGTTCATCTCAATTCAAATTCATTGTGAGTGGTGGACAAGGTCCCGATGAACCGATACCAGAAGCATTAGCTATGCAACGCTATTTAATACAACATGGTATTTCACCAAAACATATCGTTTTAGAAGACGCTTCGACAAATACACAAGAGAATATTTTATTTTCTAAAGCCTACTTAGATGCATCAAACATCAAAAAATTAGTCATCGTCACAAGCGACTTTCATATTATGCGTGCACTTCGTATTGCGCAACGCGAAGGGATTCAAGCGACTGGTTTGGGTGCACCTACACCACGCCTCGGCATTTCTTTACTTCACGATTATAGTGGTTTGCTTTTCAAATATCCTTTTACTTGGTGGATTTTTGGTATCGTACAAGTTCTTATCGGTATCTATTGGCTATTAATGTAAACGTGCATGTTCCATTTGTTTGCCAGCTTCATCACAATAAAAAGACTCGACTTTTACGTGTGCTTCTACACATTTTCAAAAATCGAGTCTTTCTTTTTATATGATTGAAAACAATGTCAAGTTCATGATTGTACTGCTATTTTGTCGCGTAAGTTTTATCAGATAATTGACCATCTTTTAGGTAAATCATGCAATCAGCATAATCGAATAATCGCTCATCATGTGTCACCATAATACCGATTGCACCTTCTTCTTTCACTTGATTTTTAATCATTTCTACCACTTCCGTTGCGCGCTTCGCATCTAAGCTTGCGGTAGGCTCATCCGCTAACAACAATTGTGGTTGATTCATCCAAGCACGCATAATCGCAACACGTTGCTTTTCCCCACCAGAAAGCATATGTGGATACGCATCAAGTCGATGTGCCAAGCCGATACGTTTTAATAGCGCAACCGCACGTTCACGAGCCGCCTTTTTACTCATTCCTGCTTCTTTTCCTACCAATTCTAATTGCGCACTGACTTTTAAATAAGGAACAAGATGTGCAGCTTGAAAAATAAAGCCAATATCTTTTAATCTTTTTTCAGTTAATTCACTTTGATTTAAATGATTGAACGCTTCTCCATTTAATAAAACTTGACCTTCTGTAGGAGAAAGCAGCCCGCCAATAATAGATAATAATGTTGATTTACCTGATCCAGATGCACCATTTAAAATGACAAATTCACCGGGATTGACTTCAAAATTAATATTGTTCAAGACCTTGGTCTCTGCTTCTCCCTTACCAAACGTTTTGACTAAATCTTTGACAATTAAACTCATTGATTTCCACCTCCGATTGCTTCAATAGGGTCTATTTTAAAGACACGAATCAACGATAACAGTGCCCCAATCACAGCGACCACGATAAAGACAATCACAACTAGCACCATGTTCATCATGCTAATATGAAATGGCATTGTAACAGGCAATGCTGCGGAAAGACCTACAATGACACCCAATGCAATCAAGACACCAATGATTGTAATAAACAGAATTTGGAATAGTAATGACCATAATAAGTGACTTGTCTTCATTCCGATTGCCTTCAAAATGCCGATTTCTGCCGTTTTTTGAATCGTCATCACATAGAAAAATGCAGTCAATACAATGGCAGTAATCACAAATAAGCTGACAATCATCATATTCAGTGGTGCTTGTTCTGCTTGATAACTTGGAATTGCACCCGTTAAATCGTCTTTATTTACGATTTCTACACCTTTTATCTGTTTAAGATGGTCAATATCTTTTTTACTCACATGGTTCAAAAAGTATAAAGCAGTAGCGCTTTGATGATCGGCAACTTTCTTAAGACCGCCTTCATTGACTAATGCCACGTTCGTATGTGCATACATCGCATCATCGAAGAAGCCGACAACTTTCAATTTTGTATCATTCCCTTTAATATGAATGACATCACCGATGTGTAAACCTTCTCCTTCGAGTTTACTATTTACAGTGACTTCCCCATCATGTTGTGGGAGTTGGCCTGCTTTTAATGAAGGTAATTCTTGTTTCGGCATTGTTGCAAATAACATATCCATCGTATCCCCTTTAAATTTTCCAGTTGCCATGGTTAATTTTAAAGGAGACTGCGTAACGAATTTTTCAACGGCTTGCTGCTCTGAATCTGACAAATTCGATTTTTCAAGTTGTTGATCCACACCTTTTTGAATCACAAATTGTTCTGATTTAAAGGAATCAATAAGCGAAATGTTTTCTCTTGCTAAGCCCTGTGCTAATCCTGTAATAAAGAGCACCATACTTGCGAGTAAGATCACAATAAACGTAATTAACAAATATTTAAATTTATGAAACTTCAGTTCATTTAATGCAATAGACATGAACACGACTCCCTTTCTTTCTCATTTCTCTCACAGTTTACTTCGGAAATATGAACTGAATATGAACAATAGACGGTTTCATCATTTTTATTAAATATTTTCGTGAAAGACGCTTAGGGAGCGTTGTGCAACAATCTCCTTTGGTTACCCAGTTTCAAAATAGACATGATACAATAGATAACAAATTATGAAACGTCGCTCTCATTTATAAAAGAAAGGTTGTGGAAGCATGCCAGTCACGTGTTTAATCATAGACGATGACCCTGAAATACTAAACTATGTCGAAACACGACTCCAACATGAAGGCTATCATGCCGTTTCATTAAAAAGTGGAGAAGCAGCACTGAGTTACCTTGAAAAGCACACAATTGATATTGCAATTGTAGATATTATGATGGACGGTATGGACGGTTTTGAGCTATGCCAAACTTTAAAATATGACTATGAATATCCCGTTATTATGTTAACAGCCCGAGATGCCCTAAACGATAAGGAACGTGCCTTTTTAGCTGGGACAGATGATTATGTCACAAAACCGTTCGAAGTAGCTGAACTTGTTTTTAGAATTAAAGCTGTATTAAGACGATATCAAGTCGAAACAGCCACACAACTGACATTGGGAAATTTAACGATAGATCAAAGTCAATTAGAAGTAAAAGTGGGGTCTAAAGGCATGATATTACCTAATAAAGAGTTTGCCTTACTTAGTTTATTAGTCGCTTACCCTAGACAAGTTTTTGAACGTGAATCACTTATTGAAAAAATATGGGGCTTGGATTATGAAGGGGATGAAAGAACTGTGGATGTCCACATTAAACGCTTGCGCACGCGATTGGCCAAGCTCGGAGCAAATATCCATATCGAAACCGTTCGTGGTATCGGCTATAAGGTGATGGAAAATGCTTAAATCACTTTATTCTCGCTTTGCTATTTATACCCTGACTGTTATGATTATTAGCGCCCTTTTAAGTTTTGAAATTTCTAATATTTATTATCATTTTGAACTAAAAGACAAAAACGATGCGAAAATAATGGCTACTTTAAAACGTGCAGACGCATATAAAGAAGCGCAGCAAGAACAAGATTTAAAACGCTATTTAACATTATTAGGAGATCTTAATTATCAAGTGGTTGCATACAATGCGCAGGGTGAAGTTCGATCTTTCGGAGAACCCTTTAGGAAAGATAATTTGAATCGCGCAACGATTTCACGTGTCTTATCCGGTCATGACTATCACGGTATCGCACAAAGACCTTTTCACCCCTTTATTACAGGTTTTTTTGATAATGAAACACGTAATACAGTCGGCACTCAATTTAAAACTGATCACGGTCGTTATGCCGTATTTATCCGGCCTGATATCGGTCATACCTTTGCAGAATTTAGAATTTTTCTGCTCGTTTTACTCGTATTACTCGTTGTCATATCTATTTTACTTGTTATTTGGTCCACTTATGCTTTAGTGAAGCCTGTCAAGCAACTTAGAAACGCAACAGAACGTATGATGTCTGGTGATTTTACAACACCAATTGCGATTACACGTCGTGATGAATTAGGAACATTACAACAACATTTTGATACGATGCGCCTTGAATTAAAACAACTCGATGATATGCGCCAACACTTCGTACAAAACGTTTCCCATGAGATTAAAACGCCTTTAACACATATTCATCATTTATTAACACAATTACAACAAGAAAAAACAACGCCTAAACAATCGGACTATATCGCTAAAATTTATGATGAAACCCATCGCTTAAGTCAATTGACCCGTCAGCTTCTATTGTTATCTGAACTGGACAATGATGTACATCTTCAATTTGATGATGACATCAGAGTACATCAATGTGTATTGGCTATCTTAAAAAACGAAAACTATGCGATTGATCAAAAGAATCAAGTCTTAATATATGATTTAACGGAAGTTACAATTAAAGGGAACCAACGTTTGCTGACCCAGGCATTTGAAAATATCATACGTAATGCGATTAAATATACAGATACTTATGGAACAATCGAAATCCAACTCACAGCAAATGATAATAATATTTACTTTATGGTCACAGACGATGGCTCTGGTATGTCTGAAACAGTCCAAAATCACATCTTTGAGCGTTTTTATAAAAAATCATCATATGCTGATAGCAATGGATTAGGCCTAGCAATTACAAAAACTATTATAGAACGCCATCATGGAGAAATTAACGTTAACAGTCAACTAGGTAACGGCACGACATTCACAATCATATTGCCACGCCATTCTTAAAAAGTTTCTAAAGCCTTTTGCAGAACGCAAAAAGGGTGTAACAATCTGAATTTAGAAAAGACTTTCATTTCTATAAGAAAGTAATCACCTCAGCTACCCTGTATTTCCCTAGCCTGTTATTTTACAAATGAGGTTCAACTTCATTATGTCTTTAAAAAATGGGACAAAACTTGAAAATCAAAAGTTTTGTCCCATTTATTAGGCTTTGGTTACGCCTTTATAACTTCTATATTTAAAGATAAGTCACTGTCAACTTAATAATGTACCAGACTCATCTAATTTTAATTGTTTTGAAATTTCATGATTCAAAGATTTGAAAAGTTCGATTTCATCTGTAAGACGCTTACCGAATGAAGGTACCATTTCTTTTACACGTGGATCCCATTCTTTGAATTGACTTGGAAATGCACGTTGTAAAATGTCGAGCATAACAGCAACTGCTGTAGAAGCACCAGGTGATGCGCCTAAAAGTGCAGCAAGTGTACCATCTTTAGAAGTGATCACTTCCGTACCAAATTGAAGCGTACCTTTACCTTTTTCTTTAGTATCCTTAATCACTTGAACACGTTGACCAGCTACAACTACTTCCCAGTCTTCATTTTGTGCGGTTGGTACAAAGGCTTTTAAATCCGCCATTCTTTGATCATTTGAAAGTAACAGCTGTTGGATCAGATACTTCGTTAATCCCATTTCTTTCGCACCCGCTGCTAACATGGTTGTGACATTATTAGGCTTCACTGATTTAATGAGATCAAAATATGAGCCTGTTTTCAAAAATTTAGGTGAAAAACCTGCAAAAGGACCAAATAATAATGCGCGTTCACCATCAATAAAACGTGTATCCAAGTGTGGAACCGACATAGGCGGTGCACCTACTTCAGCCTTACCGTAAACTTTGGCTTTATGTTTTTGCACAACTTCTGGATTTTTGCATACTAAAAACAGCCCACTTACCGGGAAGCCTCCGATATGTTTGGATTCAGGGATACCAGTTTTTTGTAATAACGGTAAACTTGCGCCCCCTGCACCAATGAAAACAAATTTAGATGACACTGTAAAAACACGATTTTCTTTTAAATCTTTAATCTTCACAGTCCAAGTCCCATCTTTATGTTGCTTTAAGTCTAACACCTCATGTTCGTAATACAGTGCGCCCCCTTTGGCTTTAATTTGTGACAATAACTTACGTGTTAATGCCCCAAAATTGACATCTGTACCCGATTCATCTCGCGTTGCCGCAATCGGTATCGTTTTATCTTCACGGCCTTCCATCATTAAAGGCACCCATTCTTTTAACGTTTCAAAATCGTCTGCTAGAGACATGCCTTGGAACAGTACATTTTCACGGAGCGCTTTTACACGCGCTTCTAAAAATCTTACATTTTCTTCCCCAGTTACAAAACTCATATGAGGTACTGTACGAATAAATGCTTCAGGATTTTGTAATTGCCCTTTTTTTACGAGATATGACCAAAACTGTTTAGACACTTGAAATTGCTCGTTAATTTTAATCGCTTTAGAAATATCCATCGTGCCGTCTTCTTTTTCGCTTGTATAGTTTAATTCGCATAATGCAGAATGACCTGTCCCCGCATTATTCCATACATTTGAACTTTCTTGCGCACATTCATCTAAGCGTTCAAAAACATTAATATCCCAATCTGGTTCTAACTCTTTTAGTAATGTGCCTAAAGTTGCACTCATAATTCCGCCGCCGATAAGTACGACATCTGTCTTGTTATGTAAATTGTTCATAACAATCCAGTCCCCCTTTTCGTTTTAAATCATTTGTTTGCATGTGGGATAGACAATTTTAACCCAGGCTCCATTGCCACATCCTATCCCGTGAGGTGCGCTCAACTTCTAACTGCTTTAGTTTAAGCAGCAATTGAAGTGCGTCACTGACTACGTATCAACTAACGACCACACTTAAGTGTGCGATTGTTCATATTCCCAGCTGTGCCCTTTGTTAAGCGTGAGTGCGTAATCAAATGGATTGCGACATCTCACCGCGAAATATGTAAAAATTGATGTAACTTGGTGACAGCGTCATCCTCAAACTCACATTGACTCAAATGAATCATCATCAATCTTTCAAAATTGTTTGATAAATGTGCCTAAAAGTACACCCATCATGATGATTATTACTTCAATTATATACCTTAATCATAGAAGAAAAAAGCGTTAGCGATTAAAATTGTGAATTTTTAATACTACTATTTTTAGTTTCAAACAAATTAACATTTTTATGTATATATAAATTTTCAAATATTCCGAATAAAATTATCACTTCTCTAACACTAATGATTTTAAGAATGATATAATATATAAAAAGCTAGCAATTGAGGGATGCGACATGAAGTCTATCACTTTTTTAATGCATAACATTTATGCAGTTGGCGGTACAGTAAAAACAATTACAAACCTCGCGAATCAACTCGTTCGTCAAGGACACCAAGTGACAATTATTTCTATTTTCAAATCTAAAGATAAACCCTATTTCGATCTTGACTCACGTGTCATCGTCAAGCCTCTCATCCATTATCAACTCAGAATACGTCACTTGATGCCACTCGCTGCCAACCGAATTCGTAAATTTACACCGTTATTAAAACCAAAATATTTATCCAAATACGAGCCCGGTTATCGTCAATATTCAAGTTATATTGAGAAAAAAATCATCCATGCCATTCAAAATGATCATTCAGATATTTTTGTCGGCACGCGTGCAAGCCATAACATATTAATTGCTCGATTTGGTAATCCTCACCAAGTAACAATAGGAATGGAACATATGAACTTAGATGCCCATTCTCCTGAATTTAAAGATGAAATTCTGACCTATTATCCACAACTCAGCGCAGTGACAACTTTAACGGTTCAAGATAAAAAACGCTATGCTGAATACTTGGATATTCCAATTTTTGTCGTTACTAATATGATTGATGAAAAGCGCCATCATATTATGAAAAAGCGACAAATTATTGCCGCAGGTCGATTTGAATATGAAAAAGGATTCGATCTATTAATACAAGCCATTTTTGAAATTCAAGATGACTTAAGAGACTTTGGTTACACTGTTTCAATTTTTGGTGATGGTAGTGAAAAAGAAGCCTTACAACAACAAATCAATTTTTTACGTATACAAGATTTAATCTTTTTACGTCCAACAACGCAACACTTAAGTACCTATATTGCTGAAAGTAAGATCACTTGCATACCATCACGCAACGAAGGGTTTGGCATGACCATTTTGGAAGCGATGAATCAGGGGAGTATCGTGATTAGTTTTGATGGCAACACCGGACCCGAATCAATCATAAATCACGGTCGAAATGGGTTTTTGGTTCCACACCACCAACCTTCACAATTGGCAATGCAAATATTAGAAATCATGGAATATGATAGCTCTAAATACCTTAAACCGATTATACAAAATGGTTATAAAACTGTAGACAACTACCAACCAGAAGCCATATATCAACAATTTATAGATACTATAGATACCGTCGTTCAGTCGCACAATATAAACTCATAATAAAAGCCATTCAAAGATATTTGTTTAATCTTTGAATGGCTTTGTTTTATAATTACAAAGTTACAATTATTTCAGAAGTTATAAGTTAATTGAAGGGGGCAAGCCCCTTCAATTTTTAACAATCACTTTACTTATTGATCTTTATTGCGTTTTCTACGTCCAACGAATAGTAGAGATCCTAATCCTGCAAATAATGTTCCAAATAATGTAGCATTACTATTATTTCCACCTGTATCAGGTAAAGATTTTTGATTGTCTTTATTCGTATTTTGTTCTTTATTTTCACTTGCTTTATTCTGGCTGTGAACCTTTTCTAGTATTGTGACTGGTACTGTAATGTGATCCGTTGTTCCATCTGGATATGTCACTGTTACGCCTACATCTGTTCTGCCTGTTTGACTTCCATCTGGTAATTGATCTGGGTTATCTACTGTAACTGTGTAATCTCCTTTATCCTCTGGATAATTCGGCACTGTTACTGAGCCAATTACATCTTCTGCTGTCACACCTGTACCGTGATCTTTCGTTACACCATTACTTTCTGGTTCATACGCATCATTATCTGCTTGCTCTCCAATTGTGACTGGCACTGTAATGTGATCCGTTGTTCCATCTGGGTACGTCACTGTTACGCCGACGTCAGTTGTTCCTGACTGACTTCCATCTGGTAATTGTGTTGGGTCGTCTACCGCTACAGTGTAGTCCCCTTTATCTTCTGGATAATTCGGTACTGTTACTGAGCCGATCACATCCTCAGTAGTAACAGCTGTACCGTAGTCTTTTGTTACACCATTACTTTCTGGTTCATAAGTACGTTCATCAGTAATTTTAACAATGAATGAATCTGCCGCAACATTGTTTCCACCTGCTACTAAGTATGCAGTATAGACATCGCCATCTACTGCAGTTTCAGGAACCACAAATACACCCTTTTGTTCTCCATCAGTTAATGAAGTAATATCTTCAGATTTTTGTACAATATTACCGTTTTTATCTTTCCATTCAATATGTGTTGGAAGAGGTGATAATTGTCCGCCTGTTAAATCAATATTCACTGTGTCACCAGGAATAGCTGGTTTATCAGTATTATTGAAGTCAATAATATTCAAATTAATATCTGTATTTGGCACTACTGCAAAGTTCACATTGTACCACATTGGATTTTGAACCGGGTTTTGTGCTGGTGCTGACTGAGGCGCCCATGACAAATTACTATTTGGTTTTCTAAATTCTGGACTTGTATATGAAGAATACGTCTTAACAATATTCCCTTCTTTATCTGTTACATAACCATATAGATAATCTGAATTTAAAGTAGTTTCAGGGAATCTTAATGTATATCTACCGTCTTTATCCGTTTCCCCATAAACTGTTGCAGAAATGTACTCTGGATGATCTGTTAATAAAGTTTTAGCTGCCTCAGCTCTTTCACTTTCAGCCAAATTTTCAACTTGTGCTTTATAAGCTTGTGCACCTTCACTTGTTAAAGATGACATTACTACTGTATAGCCTTCTGCTTGTGGATCATTAGCGTTATCATTAGGTCCAGTAGCAGAGTTTGCATAATCACCAGATCCGGTCTCAAGCCATACTTTACCTGAGACAGTATTTTTAGCATTTGTAGAGACTGAAGGATTATTTAATGGTCCCTTATCATCATGTTGCCATTCTGCTCGATCTTTTGTTATATAACCTCCAGTTGGTTGTATTCCCATGAAAACACCAGTACGTTGCATATTTGTTCCAATTAGTGGAAACTGCCCTATATTTGAATTTGATACAGAATTAACATAAGCGCCAGGGAAAAATCCACCAGCTTGACGAATCATCGAAGCTGTATTACCATTTGCTGTTTGGAAATCTTCAATCCATAATCGATAATATTGACCCGAAACTGCGCTATACTTATGTTCTTTACCAGCTGCGTCTACCCATGCATCTCTCAAATCAAAAGCATAAGCACCAGGACCAACTTGTGATCCTTCAGAAGAATCAAGTTTATTTGTTGTACTTGCGACATATGCTGGCGATACAGAACCATCTTTATCAATCCATTGCATATACACTTTTGTACCCTCAGGGACAGCTGTTAGCCCATTAGATGTTGTTGAAGGTGTACCTTTATCAACAATCCATGCTTTACCTGACAGTGTATTTTTAGCATTCGTTGCATCTGTAGAAGAATTAATATAACCATTTTTAATTGCATCTGCTTCAATAATTTCTGTAGAACCTATTGATAATGCAGTTGGTGTTGCTGCAGCTAAATTAGTTGCTTGTCTATTAGCTGCAGTTGGCGCAGCACGAAATGCCGTTGCCACTGGTGAATTTGCATTTTGTTGATTTGCTAATGCATTTATTAATGCGAATTGTAATTCTTGTGCTGTTAATTCATTTGCATTTATGTTTAAATCACTAATTACTTTTTCTGCTTCTGTTGCCGAAATGTTTGCTGTCTTTGCATAGTAATCGATTGCAGTTTCTTTATTAGTTACACGGTTAATATCAGGAGATAAAGTTGAAGTATTATTGTTAACATCTTTAGCTTCAATTACTTTTCCGTCTCCATCCACTTTAGCTGTCACATCATTAGGTAATACAACTTCTTCTGAATTCTCAGTATTTTTATGCTCTAAAGATTCTTCTTTAGGTGCTAATTGCTCTTTATTTGATGAAGTTGTTGCTTCTGTCTTCTCATTGTTGTCTGACTCTGTTTTTGCAGTAGACTCTACATTTTCTTCATTTGCTTTGTTTGTTGTATTCTCTTCTGTTAATGTTGATGGGTTGTCACTAGTAGAATTTTCTTCCAATGCTTCATTCGAAGTTGTTTCAGTTTCTGTTTTTTTATTGTCTGTTGGTTTCGTAGTAGGTTCTGATGTTAATTCTGGAGTGTTTTCATTTGTATCATTTTTCTCTTGAGTTGAATTTGATTGATCTTCATTTGTGTTTTTAGTTGTAACTTCAATATCAGCGTTATCTTCCTTAACAGTCTCAGGTGTTTCCTCACGATTTAAATTTTGGTCATTTATGCCTTCATTAGATGTGGGATTGCTTTCTACGTTTTCAATTGAGCCTTCTTTTTCAGCTGCTTTCGCTTCATCGTTAGAAGCACCAAATATCAATGTGACACCTAATAAGATAGAAGCTGTACCTACTGTAAACTTACGTATAGAATACTTATTGTTTATATTAGGTAAAAAATCAAGTTTCTTAGATTTTTTCATCGAACTAAAACCTCCTAATTATTTATCTCAATTTAATAAGGGTTATCTTATTAAATTAAAGATAATGAAAATTAAATTTCTATTCTTAACCTACTATTAAAACAAATATTGAACAACCTTTTTATTTTTGTAAATACTTACAATGTCATTACATATTGTATTGACAATTTTGTCTAGTTATATTTAAATTGCTCTACTCTTATTTGACACTTTGTACTTATTAGACATAAAAAATCCTATGTTATCTTTATATTAATCATGATGAAATATCTAAATTAATTTTAAATGTATACTAAAATATAATGTATTATTGTTTTCTACAATATACTTGTATTAGTGACATTGAACACCAAAATTAAAAACATCCCATGTTGTGATTTTCCTCACTTCATGAGATGCTTGCTCTATTATTTTATTTATCTGTTTTTTACCTATATACAAATACTATTGTTAAATTAATATTTTGTTATAGTAAATGAACGTTTTCCATTGCCACACCGATATGTGCATGTGCATAAAAAGCCCTATTATCTCCATTAATATTTGTTTAAAAAATTTTTAATAAACCCACCCAAGTAATCAATATTTGTATATTAGGTCTAATAATAACGACTTGTAGGCATGGCTCACATTATTCATTTACATTTTAACTTTTCATTCTCCCCTTTTCTAAGTATAAAAAAAACGCTGAGATTTTCATCTCAGCGCTGAATTGATTAAAACTTAACTTAATAAAAGAGATAGGATAAATGTCCAGATACACCAGAATATTAATAATCCTACACTATATTTTAAAGTCATTTTTAATAGTTCAGATTCTTTACCTACTTGTTTAACTGCTGCTGTTGCAATGGCGATTGATTGTGGTGAAATCAATTTACCAATCGCACCCCCTGCCGTATTCGCACCAACGAGTAATGCCCCGCTTGTGCCAACTTGTGGTGCTACAGAAGCTTGGATAGGTGCAAACAATGCGTTGTTGTTTGTTACTGATCCTGTCATAAATACGCCAATCCAACCTAAAATTGGTGACAAGAATGGGAAGACTTTACCTGTTTTTGAAATACCTTCACCCATTGCATTTGTTAAACCACCGTATGTTGTAATTTTAGCAATGGCAAGAATGAAACAAATCGTTAAAATAGGTAACCATAATTCTTTAAACGCTTCGCCAAGTAATGCACCTGCACGTTTGAAATTGACTTTTTTCGAAAGCAAGATTGTAATGATACCCGCTAACAATAATGCTGTTCCAGTTTGGTTGATAATGTTGAAAGTCAACATTATTGGATGACCTGAAACGTCATTGTTAGTACCTGGAATGCCAAATTGTAAGTTGAAGAATGACAATGCGCCACCTTCAGCAAATAAACCTTTGAATGATTTAGAACTCCAAACAAGTACTAATGCTGTTAAGATAATAAATGGACTCCAAGCAAAAATGATTTCTTTTGCTGAGTGATGTGGCACTTCTAATTTTTGTTCATCTTTATTCAAACGGAAAATATTTTTCGGTTGGAATTTCTTAGAAAATAAAGCTAAAGCTGCCATTGATGCAAGTGGTGGAATAATATCCACTAACTCTGGTCCAAAAAATTGGTTAAATATGATTTGTAACACAACGAACGGAACAACAGTAACAATAATCGCTGGTAATGTTTCTTTGATACCTTTCATACCATCTAAAATAAAGATCAACATAAAAGGAACAATGATACTTAAAATAGGTAAGCTTAGATTTAATGCTTGTGATACTTGTAAAGCAGAAATGTG
This sequence comes from Staphylococcus coagulans, assembly GCF_022557135.1. Lineage (NCBI taxonomy): Bacteria > Bacillati > Bacillota > Bacilli > Caryophanales > Staphylococcaceae > Staphylococcus > Staphylococcus coagulans. The sequence continues at coordinate 625,784 of NZ_CP092966.1, read as the reverse complement.
ACCATGTAATGCTAGTGTATCAATAACAGAAACCGGTAAACCGATGGCACCATAAGCACCAGCTGCACCGTTTGCAACTAAACAAAGCATCGCCGCTTGTAATGGCTTAAATCCTAATTGAATTAACAATACCGCACAGATAGCGATAGGTACACCGAATCCTGCAACACCTTCTAAAAATGCGTTAAATGCAAAACCGATGAGTAATAATTGGATACGTTGGTCTTCAGAAACCGTAGTAATACTGTCTTGAACAACTGAAAATTGTCCACTTTCAACAATAACTTTATAAAGCCAAACTGCCATAATAACAATGAAGCCAATCGGTAAGATACCTTGGTAAAAACCTTCTACGATACCACCAGAAGCAACACCCACTGGCAATTTGAATATGAATAATGCGATCACAAGTGTCACAACAAGTGTTGTCACAGCTGCGTAGATTCCTTTCATTTTAAAGACTGTTAAACATAACAGGAATAAAATGATCGGGATACTTGCAATTAATGCAGAAATTGCAAGATTGTGAAATGGATCATAACTCTCTACTAACATCTCTTTTCATCTACCTTCAATATTTATTTTTATATGCAATCGTCATGCCAAAACATGTGATTGTTTTCACATAAAATATAACATTCTAAAGGCCGCAATTCAATATGTATATGAAAATTCTTAAAAATCAAAAACAGATGTTTTGAACTGCATGCTAAAAATTTAAAATGAAATTTGTAATATAAATGACGATTTATTTAAGATTATATAAGTTGTGTTATACAATTGCAATGGTATATTTTCGATACCAGCTTTGCACTTCAAGTGTATTTGACATCGTGAACGAGTTTAAATCGCACGATTAACTTATAAATTCGAACTGTATTTTCCAATCGACAAAAAATCCTTACATTTAATTTTTATGCGATGCACCAAGAGGTATAATCGCTAAATGTAAGGATTTCATTAAATTTGCTATTAAACTTTTAAATATTAGTATCACATTGTTTGCAAAATAGCCCTATTATTGACGGTATGCTGGGTCAATAATTTTTGCAGCACCTGTATGATCCACTGTTACAATGACATATGTGCCAGGCTGTGATTGGTTAATAAAACTAAATAAGTAACTGTATTGCCCAGCAGCACCTTGTAATGCATAGTCATTATATGGATTCTGTTGACCATTCAATTGACTGACTTCTTGACGTGCTGAATCTAATGCGACTTGGAAGTTCGGTAAGTTTTGAAGTGCTTGTTGACGATTGACTTTTTCTCTCGCAATATTTTGAGCGACTGGTACAACATTTTCACCTTGGTAAGGAGCTACATATTGCGATTTTGTTTGAGATGTTTGTTCATTTTGGCTGTTATCTTGTTGTTGTTGATTTGAAGCTTGTCCATTGGCTTGTGTACCTGAGCTTTGATCATTTTGCTGTCCTTGTTGCTGCTTGCCTTCTGTGTTTTGGTTGTTCATTTCTGATTGCTGATCATTATTTTGATTATTGGCATCTGATTTTGACGTTTTAGCTTGATCAGATGAAGTGGATTCATCTTTTGATTTGGATGATGCTTGTTCTTTGTGATCATTTTTGTCCTGTTTAGTAGACTGCTCTTGCTTAGCATGGTCATCTTTCTTCGGTTCTTTATCCTCATCATTTGAACATGCGGCTAAAACAATTGATAATGCAAACAAACTAGCAAGTACCTTTTTCATGATGTTTCCCTCCAAATTCTATTCTATAGTATAAAATCGTCTATCACTTTTTTATACACTATTATTTTAAACGACAAACACTTTTTTTGTTAAATTTTTTCTAAATTATTTCTACAATTGTTTCTTGATATCTATTTTTATAGTACTGAATATTCCTTTATTTTTTGTTCGTATTTTTAATAAAACATAATAAAGTTATCATTATTTTAAAAAGAGCAACTTTATTGTTATTTGATTGACTTTTTGGTAAAGTGTGTACGGATAAAAACTGAGGAGGATTAGAACCATGGCTCAAGCTTTCAGAGCATTTCTTGTTGATCAACACGAGGATCAATTCGTAGGAGATTTTAAAGAAATAACACTAGACCATTTACCTGACGGTGATGTGACAATTCGTGTGCATTATTCAAGTATCAATTTTAAAGATATGTTAGCCACACGTGCTCACAACAAAATCATACGAAAATACCCAATGATACCGGGTATTGATTTAGCTGGTGTAGTGATGGAATCTGAACACCCATCATTTAAAGAAGGAGATAAAGTTATTGCAACTGGCTATGACTTAGGTGTTTCTCATTACGGTGGATTTAGTGAAGTTGCACGTGTGAGTGGCGATTGGCTTGTTCATCTCCCTGATGATTTAACGCTTGAAGAAGCGATGATTATCGGGACTGCCGGTTTTACAGCTGCACTGTCAATACAGTTGTTAGAAGATAACAAAATCACTTCAACTAACGGTCCAGTACTTGTTCGTGGTGCAACTGGTGGTGTAGGCTCAATGGCTGTAATGATGTTGAACGAAATTGGTTACAAGGTCGTTGCAAGTTCTGGCCACAAAGATTACCACGAAAAACTTTTAGAATTAGGTGCGAGAGAAGTTATTTCTAGAGTGGAAGACGTGACTGAAAAAGCACTGACACACACGCAATGGCAAGCAGCGATTGACCCTGTAGGTGGCGAAACTGTATCTGAAGTTTTAAAACGTATCCATCCACATGGTGCTGTTGCTTTAAGCGGAAACGTTAGCGGTAATACTTTCTCAAGTACTGTATTTCCATTTATTTTACGTGGTATCCGTCTCATCGGTGTTGATTCTGTTTCATTCCCTATGAAACGTAGACAACACTTATGGCGTCGTCTATCAAAAGATTTAAAACCACGTTATTTGCATGATGTAAAAAATGTGATTCCTTTTGAACAACTCCAAGACGGTTTAGATTGTGTACAAAATCATGATTTTATCGGGCGCATTGTTGTAGATCTACGTCCTGATGCAAACAACTAAAATGTTGTAATGAAAATAAAAAGCAAACTACATTAGCAATTGCTTGATGCTACATTAATGGGTTGGATCCAAGAAATCGATTTGATTTCTGTTCCAACCCATTAATGTTTTAATCCATACCCCAACGAACTCAAAACTTCCCTTTTTATCATCATTCCCTACTTAAAATGACCCATAAAAATTTTGTTGCCTTCTCCTAAATTTTCAATTGTTGATAATTAATATAAATTATTTTATTCTCATAAATTCAATATTTACAATTTACTAATATCTTATGAAAGCGTATACTTGTATTGCATAAAAGTACGGGAGGTTACAAAATGAAAATTAATAAAAAGCTTATTTTCTTCATCGGCGCACTCGGTGGACTCTTATATGGTTATGATATGGGTGTTATTTCTGGAGCACTCCTTTATTTAAAGAATGATATTCATTTAAATCCTTTCACTGAAGGATTAGTAGTTTCATCTATGCTTGTTGGCGCAATATTTGGTTCGGGTTTTAGTGGCCCACTCTCAGAAAAGCTTGGACGTCGTCGTCTGGTTTTTATTATTTCTATCGTCTTTATTATTGGTGCACTCATCCTAGCTTCAGCACCATCGATGGAAGTGCTCGTAATTGGACGTTTAGTAATTGGATTTGCCGTTGGGGGTTCTACAGCGATTGTGCCTGTTTATCTTTCTGAACTCGCGCCAACAGAAGCTCGGGGTTCTTTAAGTTCTTTAAACCAACTTATGATTACTATTGGTATTTTATCTTCTTATCTTGTCAATTATGCTTTTGCACCTATTGAAGGTTGGCGTTGGATGCTTGGTCTTGCTGTCGTTCCTTCATTAATATTAATGATTGGTGTCATCTTCATGCCAGAAAGTCCGCGTTGGTTATTAGAAAAACGTGGCGAAAAAGCAGCAAGAGATGTAATGAAATTAACATATCCCGCTTCTGAAATTGACGGTGAAATTGAAAACATGAAAAAAATCAATGCTATCTCAGACAGTACATGGACTGTTTTAAAATCTCCATGGCTGTTATCTACTATTATTATTGGTAGTGTATTTGCATTGTTACAACAATTGATTGGTATTAATGCGATTATTTACTATGCACCTAAAATTTTTGCGAAAGCAGGATTGGGTGACTCTACCGCAATTTTAAGTACAGTTGGTATTGGTGTTGTCAACGTATTAGTTACGATTGTTGCGATATTCATTATTGATAAAGTCGATCGTAAAAAACTGCTCGTTATCGGTAACATTGGTATGGTGGCTTCATTATTAATTATGAGTATCCTTATTTGGATTATGGGTGTGAACAGTGCAGCATGGATTATGATGATTTGTTTGACTACATTCATTATTTTCTTCGGTATTTCTTGGGGACCTATTTTATGGGTTATGCTTCCAGAATTATTCCCAATGCGTGCACGTGGTGCAGCAACAGGTATTGCGGCGCTTGTTCTTTCAATTGGTAGCTTACTCGTAGCACAGCTATTCCCACTTCTAACGGAAGTACTTGAAATTCAAGAAGTATTTTTAATTTTTGCGGTTATCGGTGTGATTGCACTCTTCTTTGTTGTTAAATTTTTACCAGAAACACGCGGACGTAGCTTAGAACAAATAGAGGCAGATTTACGTCAACGCACAAACGCAACTGTTGCGGATGTAAAAAAATAATGGATAAAGAGACAGTGTAGATTCCCTATTTGTTCATTAGAAAAATCACAACATTCGATGACTGGTCTCTTCTTCGCTTTTCTAGCTCGAATAGCCCTACTCATCTTTGCCGGGGCAGGACAACGAAATCAAATAGATTTCTGTCCTGCTCCCTTTTGTTACAAAAAGGGAATGTGCTGTATGATTAGAAATATATGTATTTTAATGTGCACGAAAGGAGGGGCATTATGACAATTGATGTTCAATTTACAATTCCTAAAGTGGATGATTATTGTAATTTGAGAAAAGTTTGCGGTTTAAGTGAAAAGTCTAGAAGTGCCGCACAACGGGGCTTAAAAGGGGCTTGTTTTACCGTAACGCTTTATGATGCTGACCGACTTATCGGTTTAGGTCGTGTTATCGGTGATGGTGGCACAACTTTCCAAATTATTGATATTGCTGTCCATCCAGACTATCAGGGACAAGGATATGGTAAAACTGTCATGACACATATTATGAATTATATTGATTCCGTTCGTTTACCTGGGACTTATGTCAGTCTTATCGCTGATTATCCGGCTGATGAACTTTACAAACAGTTTGGATTCAAATCAACCGAACCTCATTCTGGCGGTATGTTTTTACACTTTCCCATTACATCATAAAACAGGACACCCTATCAAAAAAGCGGTGGCACTACATCTAATGAAAGATGTCGCCACCGCTCTATCACGATACTTGAATATAAGAAAACTTGAATTAAATTGTAGCGCTATAAAATTCGCGCTAACTCATGACCTCGCAGTCGTTCATCCTCAGTTGATGACTTATTTCTCATTTTGCTCTTGATTTGCGCGTTTTCGATGTTTTCGTGTTAACGGTTCTCCCTCTCTAGGCTCTGTAATAATGGCCTGTCTCAATAAAAAGAATAGCAAAATGAAGCCGACTGTAATCGTCACGTGACCAATACCTGCAAAACCAGCAAACGAATCTGGTATCGGTTGGCGTGCAATTTGTTTAAAACCTTTTAAAAATTGCATTGTTACTGTCACAATGACGCCGATATTATAAATAATGAAATACCAATTAAATAAATAATAGCTGCTAAGTTTAAAAAGCTTTTCAATAGGTATCAACATTAAAAACATAAACATCCCTAACGTTAACAAATGCGTATGCATGACACTCATTTGTGTTGAACCTGTGAATCCATAATGCACAGTGAGTTCTCTATATGTAAAACCACTGAACAATCCTAACATTGTATAGGTCATAAATGCGTATAATATACGTTTCATCCTTTTCACACTCCATCTTATTTCACACCGTAACGCCATTAAACACGGCTGAATTTTTCATTTCTAGCTTATTCAAATTTTCATATGAGGGCCATAACCAACCGCACTTCACTCAGCTTCACACTTTCGATTATCGTAACCTCGAAAGACGATGTCAATACTTATTCGTTGTCAGATTTCGTAAAGTTTTTGCGTTTAAAGAGCGCTACAATTGAAATAATGAGTGCTAAGATAGAAATAATCCATACAAATGGTGATGTATGTGATGATTTCGTGTCATCATGGTGATCAGCTTTAACAGGTTCACTTTTTTTCACTTCTGTTGTAGGTGCAGGCGTTTCACTTTTTTCATCATCACTTGTCCATTTCACTGTTTTACCATCTTTATATGTTTGAATGGCTTTCCATTTGAATTGACCTTCTTTTTCTGGATTAGCGACTACAATTGGAAAGTCCATATGTTCGTGTTTGCCAATTCCTTTATCTGTTGCTTTCCATGTGATTTTAGTAATTTTTCCAGACTTGTCTTCTTTAAATTCATGTTTAAATCCAGGGACAGGCTCTACTGTAGATAAAGTTACACCTTCAGGAACTTCTATTTCAAGTTTTACTGTATTTTTATCACGTTCAACTGGAACTCTGACTTGATATTCTTCGTATGAACCGGGTTCACTCACTTTTGGATTAAGCGTTACGTGAGCATCTGCTACAGATGTCATACTTAATAACACAAGAAATGACACAGCACTCAATAAAAACTTTGTAATTTTCATATATATTGATCCTTTCAATTATAATGGAATTTCGATTTGACTCATGATGACGCCCGCTAAAATCAAACAAATACCTAAGGCGAATTCAAGATATAACAGTGATCGATTCACACGACGTCGCTTTTGCATCGCTTTATATGTTTGTAAACCACCTAAAATCATCATAATGATGGTGAATACCACTTTCATAAACCATAAACTACTATATAACGTAGGTTGGGTAACAATCGCTTTTAATGATGTGGCATCAATAGACATTAAAATGCCTGTCAGTATAACGATAATTACTGCAGTCACATTTGCTTTTAACAACACATCTTTTATTATTAAAATGTAAGAATGCTTGTGTTTAGCCGACGTGTAGGCGATTAAATATGCAAAACTGCCTAGCCAGATGGCAATTCCCATTAAGTGTAACGTCCGTAAAATGATAGAATAAAATGGCACCGCTTGCGCCCATGCATGACCTGAAATTGCAAGACTTAACATCAAAAAGAGCGGCATAACTTTATACCATATAGACTCCATTCGCCGTAATGAAAATAGGATTAACACAATAATTAAACTGACCATTGATAAAACAAATGGAAATTGCATCCAAACGCGGAAATCAAGCGTCAATATTGAATGAATGGCATCTTTCGGTAAAGTCATTAAATAAACGATACTCGTTGTAAAAGCAACCATAATCAATAATAAAATCGCACTGCGATGACGTGGAATAATATCATACGTAGGTACATCTTGACGTTTCATGAGAACATTAATCATATATAAGCCCGTAAAAATAAGTAACACAGCTTGTAAAACAAATCGCACTAAGCCTAACCAGAAAAAAGCATCCGTGTAAAAAGGTTTCGCTGTTTCTATAGTATTAGCTGTTTTTTCCCCGACAGAAAAATTATACTGTCCTCTTATCTCATGACCATCTAATGAGACTGTCTCCCAGTGAACGGCATATGTGCCATGTTCAACTTTTGACGTATCAAAAGTCACTTTTTTTGAATCCTCTTGCTCTTTAGGTTTCAATACACCTACTTCTTTGCCCTTGTCATTATAAATTTTGACTTTAGTATATTGCGTATGAACAGGCTCGTTGAACTCAAGTTGAATCGCTTCTGGTTTCGATTGTACGACTTCATTCTCTACGGGTTGTTGTTTTTCTAAAGTCGCATGTGCAGAGACTTGATTGAATGGTATACTCACACAAATCATCATGATAAAAGCAATGAGTGTGGCTGCCCATAATTTATTAAACGTACGCAATTTAACACCCCCTCAAGTGATTATAAAATGTAGAATTTAAGACATGGTTTCACATCACTTCCCTCATTTGTGAAGTGCATTAACAAGTTGTATCGCTTGGATGACGACAACTTTTAGCCAATACCCAATACTTTCTTGCCTCCATAGCTCATCCTATAAGATTTTATCAAACTTATATATGAATACAATGTATTTAGACTTGAACCGTATTTTTGTCACTGATTTGTCAAAATAATGACGTCATCTGTATTTGATAATCGTTTTAATGCAATTTATATTTAATCAATCCACTAGAAATGTAAAAAGCCGAAAAGCAACGAGATAACATCGTTCCTTTCCGACTTTTATAATCAATCTTTTCAGTGTGAGATGATTGACTTAAACTGTCGCGATTTCTTCTTCGGTCGGTACATCATTGTTCAAGCCCACCATCGCTTCAGTGATATTTCTAGAGTTATAGCCAATTCGTTCAAGAATCGCAATAATATCAACATATAGCAAGCCACCATCAGTCGAACATTCACCTCTGTTCAATCTTTTAATATGACCTTTTCTTAATTTATGTTCAATGTTAAATGCTTCTCTACTACGCTCGACCACTTCATCTTTTTTAGTCGTATCATAGACGTTTAAAGTATCAATTGCTTTGTGGAAGGACTCATCAACAAAATTAAATAATTTTTCAATCCCTCGTTCAGCATCTTCAGTTAAAATAATATTTTTACTTTTTTGTCTTTCGATTTGCGCAATGTATGATTCTGTCAGTTCAGAAACTTTCACAATCGAGCGATTGACATCAAACATCACTGCAAGACGTTCAACATCACTTTTATTAATATTTTTTGTAGAAATGCGCACCAAGTAATTTCGAATACTGTCGCTAATGGTAATCACTGCTTGATGTTTCTGTTGTACTGTTTTAATCATTTTCTTATCCATCGTCGCAGGATGACGAACATCGTCTAACATAGATTGAACAATATGCCCAATGTTTTGTAGTTCTTTTTGAGTCTCTTGTAACGCGACACCAGGCGCATGGTAAACTAAATCTTTATTAAGATGTTGAGGTTTATAATCTTCTGTAATGTCTTTACCTGGTACAATCTTAGTCACAAGCCAAGCGAGCGCACCCACAAATGGAAGTTGAATAACTGTATTCGTTACATTAAATGCACCGTGTGCAAACGCAATGGCCATTGCTGGTTTAAGGTGCCATGCTTCTTGTAACATCCCTATCAAATGCGTTACAACCGGTAAAAATAGCGCGAAGATAATCACACCAATGACATTAAAAATAACATGCACAAATGCCGCCCGCTTAGCTGCTAATGAACCCGCTAAACTTGCTAACACTGCAGTAATCGTTGTTCCAATATTGTCTCCTAGTAAAACTGGAATTGCACCTTTCAAGTCAACTAAACCTTGACTGTAAAATTCTTGCAGTATCCCAATTGTTGCACTCGAACTTTGGACTAACGCAGTTAAACCTACGCCGGCTAAAATACCGTACACCGGATGCGATGACATATCTAAAATGATTTGTCTAAACCCTTCTAATTGGGCAAGTGGCTTAACCGCATCTCCCATGAACTCTAAGCCAAAAAAGAGTGAGCCAAATCCAAATAATATTCGTCCAACATTATTAATATTGGAACGCTTAAAGAAGAAAATAAGAAATGCCCCCAACGCCAAGATTGGCATTGCATATTCTCCTAAATCAATCCCAATAATAAAAGCAGTCACAGTGGTTCCAATATTGGCGCCCATAATGACACCAATCGCTTGTTTTAAAGTCATGAACCCCGCAGTCACAAGCCCTATTGTTATGACAGTTGTCCCAGAACTACTTTGTATTAAGATCGTAACAATCATACCGGCTAATACACCCAGTACTGGATTGGCGGTAAATTTATTTAATATATTTCGCAATCGATCTCCTGCTGCTGCTTGTAAACCGTCCCCCATTACTTTTAAACCATAAAGGAAAATACCTAGGCCACCTAAAAAAGAAAAGATGACTTCAGTTACCGACATTTCCATTCTTTCACCTCAGTATTAAATTTCTGTTCATATACACATCATTGTCGTATGATTCATCTTGATTATCTCTTATAATTGTAAATTTAATGTTAAGGTTTTATTAATTCTGCCTTAACATTTCTATTTCTGCGACTTTTTTCAAGACATAACCCACTTTTTTCTTTATTTATGTTACATTATCTTCTTAACATTGACTACATATTCTTTACTATTTTAGTTGTCTCTCTATCGTTGCTTTCCACCTCCGCACGCAAACAACAGTCTTCAAATCTTACTATATCCTTTATGAGATTTCAATCCGAACATGAATACGACTATTACAGTTTTTTCATCTCATTCATTTCCCTTCAAAATTTATAGTTAAGCCAATCATTTTATTATTTAAAAATTATCTCCTAACTCATTCGCTATGACGATGACAGATGGCGAAATCTTTACTATAATATAGAAGAGTTTTTAGAAAAGGAAGTCCGAAAATGACACAAAATAATGATTACGCTTTACTTCTGTTTTATTATGCTTATCAAACATTTACAAAAACGGCTGATGATATCATTGCTGAATATGGTATGAGCCGACAGCATCATCGATTTCTATTTTTTATTAATAAACTTCCAGGTATTACAACGAAAAAATTATTAGAAAATCTTGAAATTTCTAAACAAGGCTCACATGCCACTTTAAAATTATTGAAAGAAAAGGGTCTCATCTTTGAGCGCCCTAATTTGACTGATCGCCGTTTAAAATGTTTGTTTCCAACTGAAGAAGGGAAAGCGCTCATAGAAGAACTCAACCAAGCACAAAATGACCTATTTAATCGAATCAAAGCCGAGCAAGGTGATGATTGGTATGCGATTATGGAAGGTTTTGCGTCTTATAGACAAGGCTACAAAGATATACAGCATTTGAAATAAGAGAACGAAGAAGGTGATTCGCTATGATTAAAGCGTACTACAATGATGCAAATTTGCATGTCCTAGAAACAGAAGAATGGCAACAAGCGCAATGGCTAAATGTTGTCAAACCGACACAAGATGAATTACAACAACTCATTAAAACATATGGTTTTCCACAAGATTTTTTGGAAGATGCATTAGATAGTGAAGAAAGTTCACGTATTGAATATGATGATGATAGTGGCTACTCTTTAATAATCAGCGACTTACCTATTACTGAAACTGGAAAGCATAAATTAAAAAGTTTCATGACATTACCGTTAGGGATTATCATCGGTAAAAACATTATTGTTACGGTTTGTGCGAAACCTTTTCATTATTTTGACCACATCGTCAAAAAACCTATTAACTTAAAATACAAAAGCCAATTTGCTTTAAAATTAATGTACGATATGACTGCGCAATACAATAGAGGCTTGCGCTTATTAAATAAAGAGCTCCGCCAAGTTGAATATAACTTGCAACAACGGGTAACAAATCAGCGTCTTTATTTATTAAGTGACATTGAAAAAAGTTTAGTTTACTTTTTAGGATCACTTAAAACCAATTCTTCTACGATTCGAACTCTATTTCGTTTACCTGCCATTAAACGCTTTGACGATGATGAAGAATTGTTAGAAGACTTACAAAATGAGCACCAACAAGCGGTTGAAACGACTGAATTATATTTACGTATTGTTGAAAGTATGTCTAATTCATATGCGTCCTTGTTGTCAAACCAACTAAATACTACTATGAAAACATTGACTATTTTTACCGTTTTGCTCACTTTACCTACGCTAGTATTTAGTTTTTTCGGTATGAATGTACCTTTACCTATTAATACCGAAAGTGCACTTTCATGGATTATTATTATTGTGATTTCAATTATTCTCGTCGTAGTCATGTTTACATTTTTATGGCGCAACGACAAGCTCTGACATAATTCCATAACCATTTATCCTTATAGGACTTACCTATCCTCTGTATCAAAGATGGGCTTGAGAAAATGCTTTTGCTACATCTTCTCAAGCCCATCTTTGATTATCACTTTATTCTTTAACTCATTTTTCTCTGCACCATCATACTTCAACTAATTTTTTAGCCCCATATAAACAAAGTAAGACTTTTTTACCACACCTTGTTTAAGATTCATATACCACTACTTACATGACTTTCTGCAAATATATGCAAAATTTTTAACTTACTTAAGCATTTAATTTAACTTTATTCCATTTCTTTAACACTTATGACACATTGATTATGCCGTTATTTTCTAATATGCGTCATTCCTTATACAATGTGCACAATATTATTGTAGAAAAGGAATCGATATTTTTATAATGATGTATATTTATCAACTAGTTTCTCAGAACTTGAGAAACTTGAAAGAGGTCAACTATGCAAGGCATTAATATTGAACTAATGAAACAATATACGTCTTCTGCTTATCGTGTTTTTAATCATGTAGAATTATTTGTTTCGTTTGAAGGCGTTCTGACACTCGAGCTCAACGGTAAAGTGACTCACTTTCATCATCAAATTGCCATCGTAAATCACAACGACTTAGTCAAAGTGACCCAAGCACAAGCCATCGTCAAATTGACAGTGCCTCTACAATATTTTTCTGAATTTAATGCTGATTATTTCCTAGGTTATTTTAATCTTAATAAACTCTCTTCTCATAATAAAATTAAAGAAATCATAAAGCATCTCATCGTTGAAGAAAATAGTGACATGTACTATGAAAATATTCATACTTTAATTAAGTTACTCTACAATGAAACATTCATTGAATTGGGTCGAATTTATATCCCGCATATACACGTGAATAGTATTTTATTTAATAATATGATTGATTATGTTCATCAACACGCCAAATATCGTCTATCGTTACAAGAGTTAAGTGAACATTTCTTTGTTTCTCAATCCTATGTGTCTATACTTTTTGGCAAATACTTAGATTATAATTTTAAAAAATACTATGCTTCAATGAAAATCGCACTGTCTATGTACAACTTAGCCACATCGCATGATTCGATTAATCAAATTGCAACACAATACAGTTTTACAAACTACAACCATTATTCTAAACAGTTTAAGCGTTTTGTAGGTATCAGTCCGATAGAATTTCGAAAACAAAGTCAGAAAAGAAGTTATCAAGTTACGGTTGTCCCTTTCGATATACAATATTTTGATACACATTTGAGAAAATCCAGCACGATTCCCTCACCACACAAGGTGGACATATTTTTAGATCAACTCACACCACCTCAATGGATTGAAAAGAAAGAAGTATTACTTGAAATCGTCAACTTAGACGACATCAGTCAAATATTTGGTAGTCAAAATCAATTAGAGGCTCATCATCATGCACATGCCATTCAACTGTCCTTTAATCCATCAGATTTTGAAACATTTCATTTTGAACATACACATCATATTGAATTACTCAGCCAATTGCTATGTGAATACGGTTATAAAATGGCATATCGAATCCATTCGCTACAAGCCTATGAAATATTTAAAAATCAATTCTATTATCCGTTAACGCGTATCATAGAACAGCAACCTAATGATTTTAATCAGTACAAATTCAAGCTCAATATCATATTGGACCATGAATCTCTATCTGTTCATGAAATTCAAACTATCATTGAAAAAGTGAAAGCTTTACATCCTGATAGTCAGTTCACACTTGATATTGCGCTACCTTTAACACCAAGTAAAAAAGCGCAATTAAAGTTATTACTTCAACAACGTATCGTTTTTGATTATTATATGTTGGATGCTTTACAACTCAACCAAACTTATATGTATCACCTTGATTTACATACGCAATTCGAGTCAAAATTTGCACAAGTGATACAAACATTGCGACAAGAATATCAACTTGCGCAGACACCAATGATCATCAAATCAGTTCCACAACTCTTCACCGCGAAACAACATGCCATGCCACGTGAAGAGCAACTTCTTAAACTTTGGCTGAATGTAGATGCGTTATGCTTACCACTGATTTCCAATGACAGCCTAAATAATGGCTTTTATAATCGTTTCGGTCATCGTAATGCCATTCAACATGTTTTTAATTTATTGCAACCTTTTAGCCATACGTTTAGTGTTCGAACATCTACCTATCTCGTCCATGAAACAGCGTATGCATATGAAATTTTGTTATTTCATGCAGATCAAGCGCTCAAAAATGTTTCTTTTGTTTTATATGGTACAAACCAATTGCATCGTCATTTTGTGGTTGAATATACTTACCACCCCACTTATAGCAACTTAGACCACATCATGCATGTGCAAACGCAAGATTATTACGTCCCAAGACATTTTGTCTCTTCTATTCATATGACGAATCATCTTTTATTTCATATTCAATTACATCACTTTGAACATACGTCATACCAAACGACATTACCACAAGGGGTCATGAAACTCATTAAAATTATTAAAAATAAAGCAACACGCCAGTCAGATATGTTGTGAAATTCTCATCGTATATAAAAAGGAACGTGCACATAAAATCTTCTTTCAATGGATAGATTTCTTAGTGGCGTTCCTTTTTTCTTCATAGATCTTCAATATATGCATTTTGTGTGGCATACATCCCGGCAGCGAAGACACCGACGACCATCACAAAAAATAATATAATCGCGATGGTCCAACCGTGAAAGTGATCATGCGCTACGCCTAAAATAAAAGGGCCTAAAGCTGCGACCCAATAGCCTATAGATTGCCCAAATCCTGACAACATCGTACTTCCAGCTGTTGTGCGCGAACGAATTGAAAAGAGTGTCATACATAAACTAAAACATGCGCCAATGCCCATCCCTGTCAATATCATCGCAATGAGCAATACCACCACTTGCTGACTCAATAATAAACTAAATCCTAAGCCCATCAGGCATGTAATAATGATAACGAGACTTCTCTGTGTCGACATTTTAGCAGCGATAATTGGAAACACAAAGGTCATCGGTAGTTGTGCAAATTGATTCAACATCAGAAAGTAGCCCGCCGTCTCCGGTGCAATCCCTTTACTCACTAAAATAGAAGGATACCATGCGACAATACTGTAAAACATCATCGATTGAAACGCCATCGTCAAAGCGACTGCCCAAGCCATTTTGGAGCGATAAATTGGCTTTTTTAATCCATGATTTGTTTGCGTAGAGACATGCGGATTTCGTTTGAGTTGCGGAAGCCAAACGATGACTGCCAGTATTGCAAAAATAATCCAAAAAGAGAGTGAGAGGCGATAAGACAAGGGCGAAAGAGAAGCAAGTGGAAAACTCAGCCCACCTCCCAATCCAGCGGTAAAATTCATTGTTGCACTATAAATTCCCGTAATGAGGCCGATTTGTAATGGAAAAGATGCTTTTGCGTATGCGGGTAAAGTCACATTCGCTAAAGCAATAGCAATTCCTAAAAAGAGCGTCCCAATGAAAAAAGCGTTCACGCCACCAGAAACTCTCACAACTAATGAGATGACTGTCAAAATTAGTGTCAGTAATAGGAGCCTTGACATTGAAATACGGGAAAGAATACGTGCCACAAATGGTGACACAATACCGAAGATGATAAGCGGGATGGTCGTTATCAGTCCTGCTATACCGTTATTAATATGTAAATCTTGCTTTATTAGGTCAATGACGGGTCCAACAGACGTGAGCGGCGCACGTAGCGTTGAGGCAATCAACACGATGCCGATAACACGTAGCCATTGATTTTGAATTTTATGATTCAGTAGTTGTTCTGACATATTATTCCTCCTTACATGAAATGCAATGTCATCTTCAAATTAAGACTGCCTTTTAATTGTAAAACAAAACACGGATAAAACCTAAACAGGCTTTTCCGTGTCATATTCGACTGTAGACACAGCTTTGACATGCTTTCATTATTAAATCATATATAAAGTTATTTTGCCCCATATAATTGAATTGCACGTTTCACTGTTTCAATCAATTCATTATCTACAGTATGAAGTTGATTAAAGTAAACTAAAATATCTTCTGGCTGAATTAGCTCTCTAGGGTAAGAGGGATCTTCTTCAAGATGTGCAGCCAACGTCCCAAGAGGTGTATCATCGCCTAAAAAATCTAACATAAAATCATAAAAACTCATAACAACACCTCTACTTTTTTGAGGTTAAAATGAATAGTACGCTTTTAGAACGTATAATCAAATATATATCTTTTACAGCCTAATTATATAATTTTTCAAAATAAATGCAAGACACAAAAATGACATATTTCACTCTAACTTTTACTTTCTGTCTTAAAACGAATTCGCTACAATGGAATATAAGAGTGTGACAAAGATTTGACAATGATAATTTCGAGTCACCTCATACAACATTTAGACTATACATTTTATATAAAGGAGCGAGAAATAATGAAGCAAAAACAATCTCTTGGTATTATCATCATTATTGCGATGCTAATTGTGACGTTAGGTGTCGTTGTTGCGATGATGCTTTCCGGTCAAAAAGAAATATATTACGGTTATATGAAAGACAGCACAACAGCTGAAAAAGTAATCAGTGAATCTGACAAGACGGTTAAAGAAAATGTTAAAATCCCTACGGATAATAATTTCCAACCTAAAAAAGGTGACTTTGTTAAATTAATAGCTAAAAAAGATGATCCTGATCATTTCGTTAAAAAACAAATCGTATCACATGATGATGTTCCACATGGCTTAATGATGAAAATTCACGATATGCATAACATGGATATGCATCACCATTAATTTAATATTTTTCGCATCAATAATAAGCAATGAAGAAAATGTTCTCAGCCATTTCCTTCATTGCTTTTTACTTTAATATCTATATTTAATTACCAAATGAGTTCATCAACAACATCATCATTGAGTGCACGAATGATTTCTGTCACTAATTGAACCGCTTTTTGATAATCTTTTTGGTCAATTACAGATACATTTGAGTGCATATAACGTAACGGAATTGATAGTGCAATAGAAGGAATACCGTCTAATGCGGTATGCATATTCCCAGCATCTGTTCCGCCACCCGGCATTGAATCCCATTGTAATTCAATATTGTGTGCTTTTGCGACCTTTTTAACATGGCGAATAAGCCCCACATGACCAATATTTGTCGCATCTAATGTTAAGACAATTGGACCTTGACCTATTTTCACATCGCCATCACTTTCAAGCCCTGGCGTATCATATGCGACACCGACATCAACCGCAATGGCTAAATCAGGTTTCACTTTATGCGCGGCTACTTTAGCACCGCGCAGTCCCACTTCTTCTTGGACATTAGCACCAGCAACTAAGTTAATATCGAGTGCTTCATTTTTCAATTCGTCTAATATATCGACTGCCAGAGCACATCCAAAGCGATTATCAAATGCTTTTGCAGTTACATAATCTTCATTTAAGAGCGTTTCAAATTCTGAATAAGGCGTAATCATGTTACCCACCTCAATACCTGCTGCTTCAACTTCTTCTTTATCTTTTGCGCCGACATCGATGAACATATGCTTCATGTCGACAGGTTTATTACGTTCTTCTGCACCTAAAACGTGTGGCGGTTTAGAACCTATGATGCCGCGTATTTCGCGTCCTTCATCCGTTGTGATTGTCACTTTTTGGGATAACATCACTTGGTTCCACCATCCTCCTATTGGTGTAAATCGAATAAAGCCCTGCGCTTCAATTTTAGTCACCATAAAACCAATTTCATCAAGATGTCCTGCTATCATAATTGTACGTTGACCAGACTGGCTCTTTTTCTTACCAAAGACACCACCGAGATTATCATAGATCATTTCATCACTATTGGGTTCTAATAATTCAATCATCGCTTTTTTAACCTGATGTTCATGTCCAGCGATTCCATTAAGATCTGTTAATTTTTTTAATAAGTCTTTTGTATTTTTCATCTATATTAAACCCCTTTCAGATTAAATTCTATTTAATTTTAACAAACTTTTCTGACAAAAGTATGATTTAAGCATTGCGCAACTTTTGTTTTTCATTGCATAGAAGAATTTTGAAAGTATATACTAGAGGTATCTAGAAATTTCTGAAATAAAAGACAAATTGTTGACATGCCTTTTGCGAATCGGATTCAGTTGATATCATCATTATTTTCAATTAAAGAATCATCAATGGAAATCCAACGTTTTTTCAACAATAAGTGGCATGTCTAACTAGCTTTTAGCATGCGTGCAATCGCATATACACGATGTCAAATTTTAAACGGTACACACTAAAAATTTTGCTTATTCATGACATCTTCGCTTTCATATGCGTCATGCGCATCATCAATATGATACATCGATAAGGAGGTCAAATCATGACACATAAAGTCGCTTTAATTGGACTTGGTCGTGTAGGGAGCCAAGTATTAACGGACATTCAATATACAGGCCTATTTCAAGAAATCATCTTAATTGATACCAATCTGAATCGTGCGGAAGGAGAGGCAATGGATCATCGCCATTTCCAATCTTACAGTGGGACACATCATACGAAAATAAAAGCAGGGAATTACACAGATTTAGATGATGTTGATATGATCATCATCTCTGCGAGCGTCCCTTCTACAGCAGATATGGCGGATCGCACAAAGTTAACATCCGGCAATGCAGCAATCATTCAAGAGATTATGTCAGACATTACTGCGGTAACAACCTCACCACATATTATTATGATTTCAAATCCTGTAGATACGATGACTTATTTAGCAGAAATACAACATGATTATCCACATGAAAAAATTATGGGAACAGGCACATTATTAGAATCGTCTCGTTTCCGTACATTGATTGCAGACCACTACGACGTTGATCCGAAAAGTGTAGAAGCTTTCGTTATTGGAGAACACGGTAAAACAACCGTGCCGGTATGGAGCCGTGTCCGTATTGCAGGGATGCCCCTTGATGAATATGAACAACTGAGCCATGCGCAAGCCATCTCGAAACAAAAGATTCGCGATGAAATTGACAAAGTGTCATTTGACGTGATGCGCAATAAAGGTTGGACGAATTCTGCCATATCTCGCGCAACAATCGATCTTGTAGAAGCCATTCTTTATGATGAAAATCGTATTTTACCTATTTCGACAGTGCATCAGCACGTTTATGATTACCAAAATGTCGCATTTAGCCTTCCGACACTTGTTAATAAAGAGGGTCATCAAACCGTCTTCCCAATCGCACTAGACGTTGAAGAAAAACAAGCACTTGATCATGCTGTTCAATATATTCAATCAACAATTGCGTCTGTCACAGATTAAGTCTCGCAATCTTTTCAGACAGCACTGATTGCCCTTTGAAATTCATTTATTTAGGCAGAGATGACACACGATGCTAAACTTTTGTTAAAGGTTACGTGCATAACGTCATCAACTGCCTTTTCTTTTTAAAAATATTGATTCAACTGCACCATTTTGTCACTTAAAGTACAAATTACATGCAAAGTAGATTTAAAATATCCGCTCTAACTCACGTCTTCATTAAAAAGCACTGAAATCCAGAACTGATTTCAGTGCTTTGCTTGATCAACGACCTTGAATTGCCATTATTTCATTTTATAATTTTCATTGAAATAATTGTATTTCGCTTTTTTATCATGCTTTTTCGTTTTTGAATCGAAGCCTTGTAAGAAAAAGCCACGCTTGAGATGAATAGGCTGCGCAATATATGTATTTTTTTCGTCACCTTTTAAGGTTAATTCTTTATAAAACACACCTTTTCTTGGATCATACTCAGACTTCTCTTTAATAACTTTATCGCTCAAATGATGTTCAGTTAAATACTGATCGATTAGCTTTAAGTTTTGACTTTTTTGATAACCCTTATATGCAAAAAAGCCAGCTGCGACAATTACAAATAACAACACTAAAGCCAAAACGAGTTTTAAAATTTTCTTTGCCATTTCATGTGCCTCCACCTTATTACAATCTTATTATACATCTTATCACAAATCTTTTTCTTACATTACTTTCAGTATTTGTCGTCACATAAAAGTCATAATACAATCGGCATCCAAATTGGGATTTCACCATGAGCCATCATAAAATAAAACTTAAGCTTCACTATGCTTCACATATAAAAACGTCTTTAAAGACGAGCTGTCACCCGTTTCAAAGACGTTTTAAATCATTCGATTATCATTTAAAAAGTTAGATTATTCAACTGTTGACACTGCTTGTTCGCGTTTAGATAAATTAAACATTGTTAATAATGCCACAACCCCAAAAATACTTAAGAATATAAAGGCGAGATGACTTGAACCTGTGAGCGACGTTACCGCTGTAATCACTAATGGTGGGAAGAAGCCTCCAAGACCGCCCATCATTGAGACAATACCATTCGCAACGCCAGCTTCTGTTGTGAAATATAGTGGAACGAGCTTAAACACTAAACCATTACCGATACCGACACAGATACTCACTGTTAAGCATCCAATTGTAAATAATAAAATTTGACTGGAAATACCTAAAATGAGTGCACCTACAATCATAATTGAAAAGAATACTTTCAGCATAGAGACAGCGTTAAACTTATCACCTAAAATACCACCAAGTGGTCGTAAACATGTTGCTAATGCAATGAAAACTCCGGTACGAATCCCTGCATCTACTTTATCAATACCAAAGTTTTGAACAAGGAAGTTCGGTAAGAAAAGACCGAAAGCCACGAATGCACCAAATGTAATAAAATACCAAAAACTTAAATAATAAAGTTTGTAATTACGCATTAACTTTCTTGATTGTTCGACTAAAGGCACTTTGACTTTTGGTTCATTGCCATCACCTAAGAAAAACATGATGACTGCAAATACAGCCATAATAATTAAATAGCTACGCACTGTATTTTGCCAACCAATCAAACCTGCAATAGGAGGTGCTAAAAATGAAGATACTGCAGTACCGAGGTTACCCATACCATATATCCCATTCGCAAGCCCCACTTTATCTTTGGAAAAATATTTAGGTAATGAGGTTACCCCTACTGAGAAGATTGCCCCACCAACACCAAGGAAAAAGCCTGCAAACATGAGTGCCCCTGGAGATGTCGCTTGGCTTAATAAGAATATAGGCACGAGTAATACTAAAAAGCTTGTAAAGAATACCCATTTGGCACCGACGATATTCGTTAAATAACCAAACGGTACACGCAAGACGGAGCCTAATATAACTGGAATGGCTAAAATAATTGAAAGTTGACCACTCGAGATTTGAACATCCTGCGAAATAAAAGGAATCAATGGTGCGATAATACTCCATGCCATAAACCCTGCCACTAAACTCAATGTTTGAAGCCCTAATTGTAAACCCGCTTTTGACTTATTCATTGATCATTCACCTTTCTCGTTTGACTCCATTTCGAATCAAATTCACTAAATTTTCTCTACGCGTTGATAAAATGATAATTTAAACATTTCCAACTCAAATATAGTTTAACTTTATTGTGAAATTTATAACATAAGGACTTCCCCTATACGCAGTGTGGGGTATCCCCTAACCTGAAATTGATGTATAAGCATTGTTGAAAATTAGACAAAATCAGGATTAAGACGAGATTGACATCACTTTACGTTTAACAATCAGGCATCTCATAAATAGCTTTTTTACCTAGCTAAATCAATTCGCAAAGACAAAAAATTTATAAAATAAAGGATATCAAATAGGGACGTGTGTAGGAGTATGTTATACTCATTTGTAATAGAGAATGACTTCAATAATCAACATGCAATTATATTTTAAAAAGAAGGTGCATTGATTGAAAAAAACAGTTGAGTGGCTCATCGCAATTGTCAGTGCCATTGCGATTGTGTTATTGATTAGAACTTTTATTGGAACACCCTATACCGTTAAAGGGCAATCTATGTTTCCCACTTTTCACGATAAAGATCGTGTCATTGTCAGCAAGATTTCAAAGTCATTGAACCATCTCAATCGAGGTGATGTCATTGTCTTTCATGAGAATCAACATAAAGACTTTATTAAGCGATTGATTGGTCGTTCAGGAGACACTGTGATATATAAAGACGATCAACTTTACGTTAACGGTAAAAAAATAAAAGAACCCTATTTGGATTCTAATAAAAAGTACAAAATTGGGGACTTTTTGACCGAAGATTTTAATGTGGAGGATTTAAAAAATGCGCAAGGTGAGGCTAAAATCCCTGCACATCGCTACTTAGTATTAGGGGATAATCGCCAAAATAGTATTGATAGTCGACGTCCTGAAGTGGGTCTGATTTCAGAACAACAGATTGTAGGTAAAGTAACCGTAAGAGTTTGGCCTTTCAACCGAATAAAATTTGGCTTTAAACCTGACACATTTAAATAACAAAAGAGCCGACATTTCAAATTTTTGATAACCTTGCCTACATGAACTCGCTTGCTTAGGGGCTGAAGTCTCAACTAAATTTGGCTTAATTGAAGCTGAAAATTGATGAAGCCAAATTGGATTTTCGACTTTAGCTCTTCCCTCAAGCGTCTCGTTCATTGTGGCAATCATTACTTAATCATGAAGGTATAGAGGACAATTTTAGGAGACAATGAAAGTTTTTTAGAAAGTCAAAACTGTAAAAATTAGAGGGATGTATCAAAGTAAATGTATTATCAATTAAATATCGTTTATTTTGATATGTATATCTTTTAAATTCTAAACGTTTATGATATGGATAAATATCGTGGATTTTTTGTCGTTATTAATTAAATGATACGAAAGTGACTTATTTTTTAAAATTATAATAGTGAATGGTAACTTGCAGAAACGAAGTATTTACGACGAGCCGAAGACTACAGGCTGAGGCTGTCCCCTCGGAAAGCGAAGTCATATAATACGAAGTTTCATCATATAAAAAGCGCTAAGACAATTTTCTATTAAAAATCATCTTAGCGCTATTTATTTTGTAATTGATGTGCCGAACTTTTTTACACACACCTTTTGATTATTCAAAATCGCTCCGTATATTGGAATTGTTTATGCTTCAAAAAACACTTCATTTTCGTCGACTAGAAATCTAATAGCTTTTTCTTTAATGCATACTCCACGAGCTCTGGTTTTGATTTTAAATTAAGTTTATCCATAATACGTGTTTTATGTGCTTCTACTGTTTTAACAGAGACAAATAGTTTTTCAGCAATATCTTTATTCCCATATCCTTTGGCAATTAACGGTAAAATTTCAAGTTCACGTTTCGATAAAATCTTGAATGGATCATTTGAGTACGATTCATCCTGTGAAGATTGAACAAATTCTTTAACTAAAGACGTAGTCATTTTAGGATCAATATAAGTTTGCCCTTGATAGACTGTGCGAATCGCTAACAATAATTGTTCATCTGGCGCATTCTTTAAAATATAGCCACTTGCCCCGCTTCGCAAGACGTGGAATAAATATTCTTCATCATCGTACATCGTTAATATCAGAATTTTAGTATTCGGAAAACTGTCTAAGATTTTACTCGTCGCAATTAATCCTGATTCACCCGGTGGCATACTGAGATCCATAATGAGTACGTCCGGCTCATATTTCATCACTTTTTGATACGCCTCAACGCCATCGGCAGCCGTCCCTACGACTTCCATATCCTCTTGAAAGTTAAGTATCATAGAAAAGCCTGTACGTACGACGGCGTGGTCATCAGCAATTACGATTCTCATGCTTTATTCCCCTCACTTTTGACTAATTGGTACTTCGAGCGATACGATGGTGCCTTTACCTTTCTGCGTTTCAATATTCAAATGCCCGTTGACCAACTCAGCACGTTCATACATCCCATATAAGCCTAATCCAGACCCTTTAGGCGAATCGCTCGGTTCAAAACCTAAACCTTGATCTGAAACCTCAGCATAGAGATAATTTTGGTCTTTTCGTAAGATGACATCGACATCATCAACATCTGCATATTTCATCGCATTGAAAACTGCTTCTTGAACGATGCGATAGACAACGGTTTCGATTTCAGTATCAAAACGTTCTGGTTCAATATCAAAGTGATAATTCACAACTAATCCATAATTATTTTCAAGTTGCTTAAAATAAGACTTAAAAGCGGCATCTAACCCTAAATCATCTAAGGAGGAAGGACGCAACTCTGATGATAAATTTCGAATGTCATCAATTAATTTTGTCATCAAGCCCTCAATATTTCTAGAGTTTGCTAATAAAGAATCCATATCTTGCTGATATTTGAGCAAGCGCATTTCAACATTCACATTAATCAACTCTTGAACTACACCATCATGTAGTTCTCTAGAGATACGTTTCCGCTCATTTTCTTGTGCTGCAATCGTCTTTTGAATCATATTACGTTGATAAAGTTCTTCTTGTCTTTGTAGTTGTGCTGTGACATTTTGTAAAGTAAACGCCTTAATCTGTTGGGCTTCATCAATCGTTTGGTATGTGGCTGTAAAAGGCTCAATTTTATTGTCAGTCGTCTTCATAAAAACTTGAAAAGTCGTATTACCTAACGTTTCTGAATGTAAAAAACAGTTTTGACATGTACGCAAATCATGTTCATTGGTATATCCTTCACAACGTCCACAAATTGTATTAGAAATACCACTCATATCATTATCTGGCGAGATGATACGTTTCGCTGCCTCATTCATATAAATCACTTTACCATTGCGGTCAATAAAGATAATCATTTCTGACGTCTTATGGTAATACGACAATAAAAACGACAATAAATCATGTGTCTTTTCTGTCATCATAACATCACCTTATCTTCACTCGTTAAGCCACTAATACCTTTAATTAACGACAAATCACTCGCAATCTGAGGTAACGGTTTTTGATTACGTTGGCCTAATAAGAGCACACCTTTCACACGATGATTATGCCATAGAGGTATAGCAATTAATGCGGTAATCTGTTCACTCATTAAGATTGGAAAGTTAAAAAGTGAACTTTGAATTTCATGATGTGTCGTATCCGGAATCACCATAGGCTTCCCTGTCTTCATCACATTACCCGCCACACCATGACCATGACGTAAGACGATACGTTGATAACGCTCATTTAAGTTGCCTGACACGTAACGCCATTTGATCTTTGTACCAACATGATCTTCTGAGGGTAATGCGATACCAGCAAAGTCAAACTCATATTCATGACGTATTCTATCTATTTCATCTTGATAATCATGTTGAGAAAAATCAATCTGGTTCACGGTCATCACTCCAATTTAAATTTTGTGTTTACGATAAATAATATAACTGCGACTCGCGTAAGATAAAGGGACACTCCACACATGCACAAGACGTGTGAAAGGCCAACATGCCATAATCGTAAAACCCAGTAAAATATGCAATTTAAATGTTAATGGAACACTCACCATGAGACTTGCATCAGGGCGCAACGTAAATAAACCTCTAAACCATATTGAAATCGTTTGTCGATAATCAAAGTCAGGCGTCGTTGCATTTGTCACTAATGTAGCATAACATCCAATAAAAACAATTAATAACAATAAGAAATTGACAAAAATATCTGATGCAGAGCTTAAACGGCGCACATTTTGTTTAGTCACGCGTCTAGCAGTTAACAACAACATACCGATTAACGTTATTATACCAAAAATACTTCCGATATACACCGCTCCGATATGGTAGATATGATCGTTCACACCGATTGCCGTTAACCAATGTGCCGGAATCAATAATCCAACGACATGACCGAAAAACACGGGAATAATGCCTAAATGAAACATGAGACTCCCCCATTTAAGTTGCTTCTTTTCAATAAATTCACTCGATTTTGCAGTCCATGAAAACTGGTCATATTGGTAGCGAACGATATGACCAATCACAAAGATTGCAAGACAGAGGTACGGGAAAATCACCCATAAAAATTGATTAAACATGATGTCTCACCTCTTCGACTTGTACAATGCATTGCTTTAACGTTTCTCTAAGACCTTTAATTAAGTGACGATAAGGATTGCCTTTTTCTTCAAGATATTTCATCATCGGATACGTTCCATCTTCAATGATCATCACTAATAATTGCGTGTTTTCTTGTGCCCTTTCATCCCCGTCAAATTGAGCAGCGTATAAGAACTCCAACATCAATGGTAAATAATCTGAAAGCTCAGATGAAGGCATCTCTAGGCCAAACATTTCATAAAGCACTTTTAATTTTGCTAACATTTGCCCGCGTTCTTTTTGGGTATCAAACTGATTAAATGTCATGTAGAGTGTCGCTTTTTTATTAAAATCAAACGTATCAGTGTAAAGCATTTGAATTTCAGATAAACTCTTTTCATACATTTCTTTACGATATTGTTTGACATATGGATATGCGGGGTGCGCTTCATGAAAAATTTCTTCAAAGACTTTAGGGTGGAAGGTTAACTTCTCTGGAAAAATTAACTGTTGGCTCATGTAACCGAGCGTCTCTTTATAGCTGTTCAGCCGATCAAGATTAATCACGGAAAATCCCTCCATAGAAATTGTCGTTATAAATTTCACGGCCTGTTTTACCACCTGCACCTACAGGCACACCACAACCATCACAGTTCGCGCCGAAATGTTCACCACCATAGCCTTGACTTCCTTGCGCTGCATAAGTGTCCATGTATTGCTCTTTATGTGACGTTGGAATCACAAAACGATCTTCATGTTTCGCAATCGCCAACAAACGGTACATGTCTTTTGCTTGTCTTTCTGTGAGACCCACACGATCTAAGCGTGACATGTCAAACTCACGGCCTGTATTTTGTGCACGCATATAACTTCTCATCATAGCCATTCGTTGAAGTGACCCTTTCACAGCTTTTGTATCCCCAGCTGTGAAAAGCTCTGCCAAATATTGTACAGGTAAACGCATTTCTTCAATTGCTGGAAAGATAGCATCTGGATTGTTTCCAGCATTTTGTCCTTCAAAATAATTCATTATTGGACTTAAAGGTGGACAGTACCAAACCATCGGCATTGTACGATATTCTGGATGAAGTGGAAACGCTAACTTGTATTCAATTGCCAATTTATAAATCGGTGAATTTTGAGCTGCTTCAATCCATTCTTGAGAAATACCATCTTTCTCTGCTTGTTCAATAACTGCCTCGTCATAAGGATTCAAAAATAAGTCCAACTGTTTTTCATATAAGTCTTGCTCGTTTTCAGCAGACGCCGCTTCTTGAACGCGATCCGCATCATATAATAGCACGCCTAAATAACGCATACGGCCTGTACATGTTTCAGAACAAACTGTCGGAATCCCTGCTTCTACACGAGGGAAACAAAATGTACATTTTTCTGCTTTGTTTGTTTTCCAGTTGAAGTATACTTTTTTATAAGGACAACCTGTCATACAGTAACGCCATCCACGACACGCTTCTTGATCGACTAACACGATACCATCTTCATCACGTTTATACATCGCCCCTGATGGACAAGATGCGACACAGCTTGGGTTTAAGCAATGTTCACAAAGTCGAGGCAAATACATCATAAACGTTTGATCAAAGTTAAATTTAATTTCTTCTTCAATCTTTTGAATGTTAGGATCTTGAGGGCCCGTAATATGTCCGCCTGCTAAGTCGTCTTCCCAGTTAGGACCCCAGTCTAAGTCCATACGCTGTCCTGTCATTAATGAATGGGCTTTTGCGACAGGAGAATGTTGGGCAGGTTTAGCTGTTGTTAAGTGCTCATAGTTATATGTCCAAGGTTCATAGTAATCTTTAATCACTGGCATATCTGGGTTGTAGAAAATTTTACCAAGTGCTATTTTGTTCAAGCGCGTTCCTGATTTTAACTCCAGCTTACCTTGTTTGTTTAATGTCCATCCCCCTTTGTAATGCTCTTGATCTTCCCATCGTTTTGGATAGCCGATACCCGGTTTTGTTTCTACATTGTTAAACCACATATATTCTGCACCAGGTCGATTTGTCCAAGTACTTTTACATGTCACACTACATGTATGACATCCGATACATTTGTCTAAGTTCAGAACCATTGCTACTTGCGCCTTAATCTTCAAGCCAATCCACCTCTTTCATCTTTCTCACTGCCACGTATACATCCCGTTGGTTCCCAATTGGACCATAATAATTGAATGAATAACTGATTTGGGCATAGCCCCCCATTAATTGTGTCGGTTTTAAGTGAATACGCGTTGGTGCATTATGCGATCCACCACGTGTTCCCGAAATTTCAGACCCCGGTGTTTCAATATGTTTATCCTGTGCATGATACATATACATTGTGCCTCGAGGCATCCGATGTGACACGACTGCACGCGCTGTGACTACACCATTACGGTTATACACTTCTAACCAATCATTATCATTAATGTCATGTTGTGCTGCGTCTTCATTTGAAATCCATACCGTTGGCCCCCCACGGAACAACGTCAACATATGTTGGTTATCTTGGTATGTTGAATGGATATTCCATTTACCATGTGGTGTTAAATATCGAAGTACGAGTGTATCGACGCCACCTTTGACAGGCTTATCTTTCGTTCCAAATACCATTGGTGGTAATGTTGGTTTATAAACAGGTAACGCTTCTCCAAATTGTTGGAAAACTTCATGATCAATATAAAAGCTTTGGCGTCCTGTTAACGTTCTAAATGGCACTAGTCGCTCAATATTTGTTGTAAATGGAGAATAACGTCTACCTTGTTTGTTCGAACCCGGAAAGACCGCTGTTGGAATCACTTCACGTGGTTGTGATGTAATATTTAAGAATGAAATTTTCTCAGATGCGCGTTCTGCTGAGATATCTTTTAATGGCATACCCGTTTGTCGTTCTAAGTCTTCGTATGATTTCTGTGAAACTTGGCCATTTGAAGCAGATGAAACATTTAAAATCACATCAGCTACTTTACGCGCTGTATCAATCCGCGGTTTATTATTTTTAATCGAATCATCTTCCCATGTCCCTACCATGCTTCGAAGTTCATCGTATTGTTCTTTGACCGAAAAGCTCACACCATGGGCACCAACTTTACCGTTTTCTAGTAAAGGTCCCACAGAAATAAATTTGTCATAAACGTCAGTATAAGTACGATCAACCACTGCAAAGCCTGGCATCGTTTGACCCGGAATTGGTTCGATTTCACCTTTTGTCCAGTCGTGCACTTTACCGTATGCCAGTGAGATTTCTTGCTTAGAGTCGTGTGCAAGCGGTGATGTTACAACATCTTTATAAGTACCAGTGAGGTGAACGCGAGCCATTTCAGAAAATGTTCGGCTAATCGTTTTGAAAATATCCCAGTCTGAACGTGATTCCCATAATGGATCGATTGCCGGATTGAATGGGTGAATGAAAGGATGCATATCTGTTGAAGAGATATCATGTTTTTCATACCAAGTGGCCGCTGGTAAAACGATGTCAGAATATAAAGGTGTTGCTGTCATACGGAAGTCTAAAGAAACAAGGAGATCAAGTTTACCTACTGTATCTTCTCCCCACTCAATCTCTTCAGGTCGATCCGTTTCATTTGGCTCAGCCATTAGTGCTGATTTTGCACCTAGTAAATGTTTCATAAAGTATTCTTGACCTTTAGCAGAACTTGAAATCAAATTCGAGCGCCAAACAAATAAAGTCTTCGGATGATTTTTACGTAAATCTGGATTTTCAACTGCAAATTTTGTTTTACGTGATTTCACATCTTCAATGGCACGTTTTAAAATCGCTTCATTATTAAATTCACCAGCATCGCGTGCTTCTTCTCCCCATAAAAGACTATTGCGGTCAAATTGTGGATAAGAAGGCAACCAGCCATTACGTGCAGCTAAAACATTATAATCAGCAGGATGTTGTAATTTGATATTCTCTGCAAGTGGTGAAGCTAAGCGATCAACACCTGACTCTTCATATTTCCATTGGTCTGTCGCAAAGTAAAACCAACTTGTTCCATTTTGTAAACGTGGTGGCCCTTGCCAGTCTTTAGCGAAAGCAATCGTATTCCAACCTTCAATCGGACGACACTTTTCTTGTCCAACATAATGGGCCCATCCGCCGCCATTCACACCTTGACAGCCACATAAAACGACTAAGTTTAACACAGAACGATAAATGGTGTCTGAATTAAACCAATGGTTAATCCCTGCGCCCATAATAATCATAGAACGTCCACCAGTATCGATGGCATTTTGTGCAAAT
Source organism: Staphylococcus coagulans (assembly GCF_022557135.1). NCBI lineage: Bacteria > Bacillati > Bacillota > Bacilli > Caryophanales > Staphylococcaceae > Staphylococcus > Staphylococcus coagulans. Next base: position 595,695 of record NZ_CP092966.1, on the reverse strand, counting down.
TCCTTTGCCACTTGTGTCACAACATTCGCTTTGACACCTGTAATCTTCTCTTGCCAAGAAGGTGTATAGAAAGAAGCCGCATCATCAAAACCTTTTGATTCTAGTTCATGATTAAAACGTTTCACACCGTATTGACTTGCCATTAAATCATAAACTGTTGCAATGTATGTTTCTTCACCGTTCGCTAACGTCACTTTGCGCACTGGAATCACACGCTCAAATACGCCATTGCCTGCGTTATCAAAATATGGGAATTGAATTGTGACATGCTCAAAATCACCCGTTGCAACTGTCATTGCAGGATCAATTTTAGCGCCCGCTTCATTTTCTAATTTTAAGTTCCATTGTTTGCCATCTTCCCAACGTTGGCCCATAGTCCCATTTGGAACTTGAATCGTGTCTGTCAAACAATCTAAAACAACCGGTTTCCATTCACTATTCTCAGACTGACTGCCAAAGTCACTTGAACGGAGGAAACGTCCCGCTTTGTAACCTTTATCATCTTGATCTAATCGAATCATAAACGGCATATCTGTATATTGTTTGGCGTAGTTGATAAACATTTCTGAAGGTTCATCTTCATAGTAAGTTTGTAAAATAACATGCGTCATTGCTTGTGCTAGCGCTGCATCTGTCCCCGGATTAGGAGCCAGCCAGTTATCAGCAAACTTTACATTTTCAGCATAGTCAGGCGCAACAGAAACTACTTTAGCCCCTTTATATCGAACTTCAGTCATAAAGTGTGCATCTGGTGTCCGAGTGAGTGGCACGTTTGAACCCCACATCAAAATATAGCTCGCGTTGTACCAGTCGCTCGACTCTGGTACATCTGTCTGTTCACCCCAAATTTGCGGTGATGCTGGAGGTAAATCCGCATACCAGTCATAGAAACTTAACATTTCTCCACCTAATAACGAAATAAAACGTGCACCTGCCGCGTAACTAATCATAGACATCGCTGGAATTGGCGTAAATCCTGCGATTCTGTCAGGCCCATCTTTTTTGATTGTATAAATCAATTGAGCTGAAATAAGTTGCGCCACGTCTTTCCAGTTCGCACGGACATGTCCACCTTTACCACGTGCTGACTTATATAGACGTGCTTTTTCTTCGTCTTCTACAATTGAAGCCCATGCTTTAATTGGATCTTGGTATGTTTCCAACGCTTCTGTCCATAATTCCCATAATTTTCCTCGAACATAAGGATACTTTACACGGAGTGGACTATATTCATACCAGGAGAATGAAGCACCGCGTGGACAACCTCGTGGTTCAAATTCTGGCATATCTGGTCCGCAACTTGGATAGTCAATTTGTTGGTTTTCCCAAGTAATCACACCATTTTTCACAAAGACTTTCCATGAGCATGAACCTGTACAATTCACACCATGCGTTGTACGGACTACTTTGTCATGACTCCATCTTTCTCGATACATTTTTTCCCATTCACGACTTTTGTGTTCTAATACCGACCAATTCCCGTTAAATTTTTCAGTAGGCTTAAAAAAATTCAGTCCAAATCTAGCCATTGTCATCCTCCTCTTACACATAGACTTCAGTCATTACCCATATTGTACATTTATTCACAAGCGTATCCTATTAGGGATTTACCTATTTCATCAAGTGGAATCCCTATGCTTTTACATACCTAATACGTGGTTCTAAATCGCTTGCTTAGCGGTTAAATTCTCAACTAAATTTGACTGAATTCAAGAAAAACTTGGTGAAGGTAATTTGGATTTTGAGCGCATGCAAAGTCATATTAATGCGAAGTTTTATCATAAAAAAGAAGCGCTGAGACAATTTTTTATTAAAAATCATCTTAGCGCAACTTAATTAACGAAATGCTAAAATCTCTTATAAATCAACGACCTGTGTAAAAGTCGTATCTTGAATAAGTTGGGTAATTTTTCCAATTTGAGAAGCATGTAAATCTGAATAGTGACGATCATCAACCACGACTTGATGTCCCGCTTCAAAGTAATCAAAAGCGCGCTCTATCGCTTCCATTCGTTCACCTCTAATTAACACTGTTTCGTAGTTTCTTGAGGTGTTCGCGATGACTGTTTGCACATCCCTTACGACCTGCCCCACAATGGTAACACCTGGTCCTAGGCGTTCAGGCAACATTTCAACTTGTTCTACAATTGTATTCACCGTTCCACTTATCACGCGTTGGTTAGGATGGGTGGCATTAAAGACAATCGCTACTGGAAAATCGATTCCCATTTTATTTTTAATATCATGCATTAATCGAGGTAAACGTTTAATCCCCATATAAATGGCTAACGTACCACCATGTTCTAAAGTCGTCATATCAATTTCATTTTCTTCGTTGTTTTTAAAGTGGCCCGTCGTAAAAGTAATATTTGTCGATACATTTCGTTCTGTTAATCCTCTTCCTAGTTGACTCACTGCAGCACTCGCAGCCGTAATCCCCGGAACAATCTCATAATCAATATGGTACGCACGTAACGTTTCGACTTCTTCAGCGACCCGCCCAAATATAGCAGGATCGCCTCCTTTGAGTCGTACAATGGTTTGCGCAGTTTGTGCCTTTTCGACGAGTAACTGATTAATACGCTCTTGCTTAATATATTTCGTATAAGGCGTCTTACCTACGTGAATCCATTCTGTCTCTGGTGAAGACAAATGAAGTAAAAATGGGTGAACTAACTGATCATATAAAATGACATCTGCTTTTTGGAGGCAACGCTCTGCTTTTTTAGTTAGTAAACAGGGATGTCCTGGCCCTGCGCCAATAAGATAGACTTTAGGTTGAGACGCGTTTAAGGCAGACATACGTAAATATCTCCATCTACAATTTCAACAGGATAGGTCGCGACACATCCTTCATCAGGCGCTTGAACTTCACCGGTATTCAAATCAATTTTCTGATCATGTAATGGACAAAAGACATAGTCTCCGCTCACTGTTCCTTCTGATAAAGGACCTTGTTTATGAGGACAAACGTTATGAATAGCTTTAATTTCACCCGCTTCAGTTAGAAACAAGCCTATCTCTAAATCTCCGACAATGACTTTTTTACCAATTAAAGGCTCTAATTCTGAAACTTTAGCAACTTTAACTTTTTCCTTTAACATATGCCTCACACCTTCTCAACTTCAAATATTTTCTGTTTCATTTCATCTTGAACAATCTCATTCCATGGTTCTTTGGAAACGGCCGCTTTTGCTTCCATAATACGTTCATAGAGTGCTTCTTGTTTTTCAGGATCCAAGACAACCGATTTGACTTGATCAAAGCCTATACGTCTTAACCATGGCGCTGTACGCTCAGCATAAATTGCTGTTTCACGATAATACTGCATATAAGCGCCACAAAGTTTAATCACTTCATCTTCTGTTTCAACCGTAGTTAAATGTTCAGCGATTTCCACAGTTGTACCACCATTACCCCCTACGTAAATTTGGAAGCCATTTTCAACACCGATTACACCGAAATCTTTGACGCCTGATTCTACACAACTTCTTGGGCATCCAGAGACACCCATTTTAAATTTATGTGGTGTATCAATATATTCGAATGTTTTTTCTAAACGTATACCTAATTTTGTTGTATATTGTGTGCCAAATCGACAGAATTCTTTACCTACACAACTTTTAACAGAACGTGTTTTCTTACCGTATGCAGAAGCTGAGCGCATGTCTAAATCTTCCCATACTTTTGGTAATTCTTCTTTTTTCACACCATATAAACCAATCCGTTGTGAACCTGTCACTTTAACGAGAGGTACATCATATTTTTTTGCTACTTCACCGAGACGAATCAATTGATCTGCATCTGTCACACCGCCACGCATTTGAGGAATCACAGAGAATGTACCATCATTTTGAATATTGGCATGATAGCGTTCATTGGCAAAGCGTGATGCAATTTCATCTTCATGATTTTCCGGATAGACCATGTTTAAATAATAGTTCAGTGCAGGTCGACATTTTGGACAACCGCCTTTATCTTTAAAGTCTAATACATGACGCACTTCTTTTGACGTTTTTAATCCTTTTGCGCGAATTTGTGTCACAATTTGATCTCTTGATAAATCTGTACAGCCACAAATACCAGTTGGTGCACTTGCTTCAAAGTCATCACCAAGTGTATATTCAAGTAATTCTGCAATTTGTCCTTTACACTTACCGCAAGAATTACCGGCCTTTGTCACGCGTGTGACATCGGCAACTGACGTTAAACCTTGTTCTGTAATTGCGTTGACAATTGTACCTTTAGAGACCCCGTTACAACCACAAATTGTCTCATCGTCATCCATTTCTGCCACACTAATAGCGTCAACTTCACCCGCTTTATGCAAGATGGACACTAATGTATAATCATCAATGGTTTCGCCTTTTTTCATCATATTGTAGAAGCGATTACCTTCTTCTGTGTCTCCATAAAGCACTGCGCCGACAATCGCTTTATCTTTAACGAAGACTTTTTTATAAATATTATCGACACCATTAAACGTCTCAATACCATGGACTTCATCGTTTTCAGTAATTTGACCTGCACTAAAAAGATCACAACCCGAAACTTTTAAAGAAGTGAAAGTCGTTGAACCTTGATAGCCTTCAGTTGGACGACCTGTTATATGATCCGCTAAAATTTTGCCTTGTTCATACAATGGGGCAACTAAACCATACACTTTTGAGCGGTGCTCAGCACATTCACCTACCGCATAAATGTTAGGATCACTCGTTTTCATAAAGTCATCGACAATGATACCACGTCCAATTTCTAAGCCTGCTGCACGTGCTTCTTTTGTGACAGGTCGAATGCCGACAGCCATTACAACCATATCGGCATCTAATACACGACCATCAGATAATCGGATGCCTTCTACATTTTTCTCGCCTAAGATTTCTTGCGTATTGGCTTGAAGTTCAAATTTAATACCTTGTTTTTCTAAATCTTTTTTAAGAAGTTCACCAGCTTTGCGATCTAACTGAACCTCCATGAGCCACTCAGCTAAATGAACAACTGTAACATCCATCCCTTGATCAACGAGACCTCTTGCACATTCTAGTCCTAAAAGTCCCCCACCAATGACGATTGCTTTTTGTTTCGTTTTCGCGATCTCTAACATTTTCTCTGTGTCATCAATGGTTCTAAAACCGACAACACCTTCTAAACGTGAACCATCAATCGGTAAAATAAAAGAATCTGAGCCCGTTGCGATAATCATTTGATCATAGCCCACAATTTGACCTTGTTCTGTTTCAACTTGTTGTTTTTCGCGATCAATTTGAACAACCTTATCACCTGTAATAAGCTGAATATGATTTTCTTCATACCATTCATAAGGATTCATTATGGTTTCTTTGACAGTCATTTTATTTTGTAAAATGTTAGATAACATGATTCGGTTATAGTTAGGATACGGTTCTTTACCAATAATTGTGATATCAAAGCGCTCAGGATCTCGCTCTAATATTTCTTCTATTGTACGGACACCTGCCATTCCGTTACCCACCATTAATAATCTTGTTTTACTCATGGAAATCCTCCTCAAGCGTTTCTAAATACGCTTTTATTTTTGCGCCGTATGCTTGTGTGCGTTGAATAGATTGCCCTTCAGAACTCACACTAATTGTCATTTCGTTGTGTACAAAATCGAATGAATTATAAAAATCAGATTGTCGTCGATCTCCAGTGTGGTTCACCCACTGTTCAGGACGCGCATCATCATGCACTTGCTGGTTCACCTTTACATCATTCGTTGCGATGATGATGAGATTGGCATCCGCAATATCTTTTGAATCATAAGCTTTTTTATCCAAAGTGATATGGGGTGCCCACGTCCTTGTGTAAAATGCCGGATTAAATTCAGGACTGACCACTTTAACCGTCTTTGCTTCATGCATGACCTTTTTAAATTTCCGCCAAGCGATTTTCCCACCACCAATGATGACGACCGTTTTATTAGATAAATTTAACTGTATTGGATACACAGGACACCTCCTCGACATTCAGATAAACGACTTAAGATGATTTCTTTTAATATCGGGTGAAAGTTGATGGCATTTGTAAATTTAACTTCACACGGTAACTGCATCATTCTAATTTGCGCCTTTGTCCGTTGTACTAAAAAACCATCAAATAAGAAAAACGGAACAATACATAAGGTGTCATGTTGTTGTGCAATTTGTAGTAACCGCGTTTTAAAATCTAATGCTCCATAGACCATGCTGGGATAGCAAGTTTCCTGAGCAGTCGAAAGTTGATTGGCAATACGCGTTAAGGCCAAAGCTGGTTCATTGAATCTTTCACTACCGTGAGCAAGAAGCACCACCCCTACATTTTGACCCGATGTTCGTTCCATTGCTTCAATACGATAACGCGCCCACGTCTCCATCTTAGGATGTGTACCGAGTGGCTTCGTTAAATGAAAGACAATATTCGGATATTGAGCTTGCCACTTCTCTAAAGCCACGACTATATCTTCATAATAATGAGACGCTGAGAAAAGTAACAATGGCACAAGATATAAAGTGTCGGCACCTTGACGAATATGCTTTGTAAGCGTCGTATTCAAGTCTTTCGTTTCACTCTCTAAAAACGCAATATCATAATTTAACTTGTCACCTTCAAACAGTTGGTCAACAAATTGAATTAATTTTTGGTTGAGCTCACCTTTTCTCATACCGTGTACAATTAATATGACTTTTTCCATCACTTCACCCCCACACATTTATTGTAGACGAAATCTATTTATTTATGTGATAAAATTCACAGAAAACATAAAAACTAGGGAATCCCCTCCAACTGAATTTGAGGGAATTCCCTAGTTCAATCATGACTTTATTTCATATACTTTAACAATGTTTGAGTTGCCACTGCAACAACCTATTTGACCATATGATCATTCGTATCTTTAATACGACTTATTCATCTCAACATATCTCATTTATACCTCGTCTTTAAACAAGACGAAACCCGAGATATTATCGCACTTTTTACGAAAATCTCGGGTTAATATTGAGAGTCAATATTTTACTTGTTTTTGAGAAAAATAACTTTCAAATTCTTTTAACTAATTACGAATTCTATTAATCCAATCTGCCATATGAGATGTAATTGGTACTACAATCGTAGTATCTAAGTTATAACCTTGGATAATAATTCCTATTAATTGATCGTTCTCTTTGAGGAATACTCCTGATCCTGATTGTCCTTCTGATGATTGAAGAGTTGTATATAACGATGTTTCTCCATTTACACTAGTAATTACACCCTCAGTTCTATATTGCTTGTAACCGCCTTTCTCAATTGGATATCCTATAGAATATACTTCCTTGCCTTCTAAATTCGAAAAATTAACTCCTCTAACAGTTGTATTAACATTCTTTAAATAGTGTGAAAATGCGGTTGAAGGGTCGCTCACTTTAATTAAAGCAAAATCTTTATCAGAGTATGGATTAAAAGTCCCTACTGTACCACTACCAGCATCTGTTGCAAGTCCTGACTCACCAGGATATATCGTTCCAATAGTCCCCTCTTCAAATCCTCCATCCTTACAGTGCGCTGCAGTTAACCCCAGAGTTGGAGTTAACATTACTGCTGTACAGTGGTGTGTATCCTTGCCTTCATATTTCGCGGTTATTAAACTTCCTTTTTCCTTGAAGACTTCAGTTATTAAATCTCTATTATCCTGAGCTGCTTCAACGTTATTAAATGGTAGAAACGATAAAAATACAATACCTAAAATAGAAAGCAGTTTTATTTTCATAAATCTACACCTCTTTCAAACATATTTTTATTTCTTTATTATTATATAAATAATCATTACAAAACATCTATTATTTGTTTAAAAATTAAGAAATTTTTAATAGTTTGAAAGAGATTTGTTTAAAAAGTCCTCAAAATTCACTTTCCAGAATTTTGAGGACTTTTTAAATTAAAGAATTCATTGATATATTTTATATACAATATTTGTTATCCTAGCACGATATTTAAGACTCACCTTCAAACCATGGTGGCGGTGCTAATAATGAACGATTAAAACGTTCGGGTATTAATACTTTAACCATCATGGCACCTTGATCACCACTAGGTTCTTCAAGCGTAAAAAATGTTTCATAGCCACGTCTTTCATATACATCTTTTAACCAACTCATTTTACGTGCAGATGTCCCTAGCACAACGGCGGGCGCTTTAAGCGTATCGCGCAATATCGTATTTTCAACATAAGACATCATTTGATGCCCATAGCCTTGCCCACTATAATCAGGATCCGTTGCAAACCACCAAACAAACGGGTATTTCGATACTGGATTTTTAGGCTCCCATGGGAAGCGAATACTTAACGTTGAAATCACTTCTCCATCTTTCTCCAATACATACGCAGCATTGTACTTAATATTCTTTTCGATCATTTCTAAATCGGCATTCACAGACGGCCAGTCGATGCCCACTTCTCTTAATGGCGTAAATGCACGATACATCAGTTGTTGCAATCTCTCAGCATCTTCCAATGTCGCCAACCGAATATTGATTTGAGACATTTTCTCTCCCCTTTTCCCATAAGATTCATAAGTAGATTATCAAATATAAAACAGGATAGAAAAGAATACGCTCCAACCGAAGCGTATTCACCGTGAGTCATTATATGACCATCCAATTAAAAAATGAACGATCTCTGTAACTATAACGCTTTTCAGAATAATCAGAGACCTTATTCTACTCGACGTGAGCCGTTAAGATAAGCGTAAAGCAAGCCGACCATCAAGCCTCCACCAATATAGTTACCAACAAAAGCAAAGACGATATTTTTTAATACACCTAACCATGAAAGACCATCAAAATTATAGAAAATCATACCTACAAATAAACCTGCGTTATATACGACGTGTTCATAAGCCATAAATACGAAAATAATGACGCCAACTGCAATAAAGAAAGCTTTTGATAGACCTTCTTTAAATTGCATAGATACATAAATCCCAATATTAATAAAGAAGTTTGCAAAAACGGCTTTAACGAGTATCGCATGCCACGTTGGTTTAACCGTTTTGGCTGTCACAGTTGCAGTTAATGCGTGCACCATCTCTGGCGTCATTACTTTTGTAAAATACATTAAAATAAATAACACAAAAGCACCTAAAATATTGCCAATAAAGCAGACGATAAACAACCACATGGCCTTTGTGATTGAAATCGTTCGATAGTACATCCCTACTGTCATATACATAAAGTTACTCGTTAATAATTCAGAATGCGTCAAGACGATTAAGACTAAGGCAATGCTGAATGCGATAGCCCCCATTAAGTTGACCACACCGGGTATTGCACCGGCCATTTGTGTTTTAATGGCTAACATAAAGACCGTTACAATCGCTAACAAAATTCCAGACATCATAGATTTAACAATATAACGTGGCATTGCTCGATCAAGCATGACCTCTTTCATCGCTACCGCATGGATAATGTCATTGATTGTATGACGCGACGCATAGGTATCCTCAATTGTTTTTGACGGTTTTTGAATCCCCATTTCAAAGCCTCCATTTTAATTTTTAAGTTGATGTTTTGTTTTAATCTTGCTATTTCCATTTTACATGACGTTCTACAAAGTTGTACATCACCAGCAGTGAATTAAAAAAAGGAAAGGGGATAGAAAATAAAATGAGTGATACAAGTTTTACTCTCTATCGCTTCCCTTTCCTTAAAAAACGTGACTGCCACATTCTAGTGACTTTTCAAATCAATTTGATTAGGAATGTTTATGCTTTTTCATTATTTTTAAGCCACTCGCAAATATACCGTAGCCAATCACTGTTTTTGTAAACCACTTAAAGAAGCAGTTTGATGAATTGACTTTATCAAGTAAAGCAGGAATTGCTGCACTGATAAAATAAAGACCTAAAACTTTCAAATAACGTTCATTCATGACATCGTCCTCCTATGTAATAGATAATAAGTTCGCTTTAACTTGACGAATCCCCGCCTCTTTTTTATGACTGTCAAACTCCACAAATAGCACCAAAACATATTTTTGATGATACACATCTTCAATATCTACGCGTGCCGCGCCCTTATGTCCATGCGACAGCAAATGTGAAATTTGCACATGCTTTAACATTTCACGATGGTTCCATAAAAATAGTTTAAATTGGGTTAAGTCTTCAAAAATACGTGTTTCATTCAAGACGATTTGTAGCTGCGTGTACGTCATCACACGATCGAGCATGTCAGTATCATAAGTGATGCAGCCAATAATGAAATCGCGCAATTTTTTCATTTTCGGTGCGTTTCCACAGTCTAAATCACATTCAATCTGAACGGGTAATTCTAAGTTGTTGGCATCTAAAGCAACGGGCGGTTGAAAGGTGTAGCCAGCGATTTGCATGTCGACTTGTAGTTGCTCTGCTTCCTCTTTATTGAGTTCCATTAAATTCGTGACGGTTTGGAAGGTCACATTCTCTAATATTTTTAAATCTTCAACACCAAACTGTCTTAACTTTCTATATAAATTCATGGTATCAACCCCACTTTGTTTGCCCCATTCTTATTTTATCACTTATTCATAAGTTTTATTTTTAATATTTTGACAATATCAGTAAAAGAAACTGCACCCACAACTCATTTATATTTTATGTTAAGTCGTAAAAAAGGTCAGTGAAATCAAATTTTTGATAATCTTACCTTCATGAATATAGTTGCTTATGGGCTGAAGACTCAACTCAATTTGGCTTAATTGAAATAGAAACGCGCTGAGGCCAAATCAATTCATCGTTATTTTAGTTTATGTCGTGATTAATAAAATGAGGCAAAAGTGACTTGTTTTTAACTATAATAGTAAATGATGACGTATGAAAGCGAAGTATCGATGACGAGACTTATGAGGGAAATCATACAATAAGAAGTTTAATCATAAAAAGGAAGCGCCCAGATGATTTTCTGTAAAATATCATCTGAACGCTATTTATTTTGGAGTTGATGCCCCAACCACCTCATCATAAAGCTAAGGCAACTGCATATCCATTCACCTTTTGTTCAATGTATTGAAAATATGATTAATTAAAAATTCGACATGCCTCGTTCATTCATATTTCCGTGACAATAAGGTGACTTTATAATAGGCCAAGCCATTGCCAATAAGTCATACTGAATAACACAACGAGCAAGTAGCCAATCACAGTAATCGGAATGCCTGCTTTCAAGAAATCTTTAACCGTAAATGTTTCAGTGCCGTATGCGAGCATACTTTGTGGTGAACTTACAGGCAATAAGAAGCCAAAACTAATCACAAATTGTTGGATAAGTACAAATCCAATCGCATGATCTCCTAAACTTAAAGTTGAAGTTAATGAGATGAATACTGGAATCAATGCTGAAGCTAAACTTGTCGCACTTGCAAATCCAAGATGGATTAGAATATTGAATAAAGAAATTAACGCGATCGTCGCAACGATTGGCATTCCTTTTAAGCCTAACAATCCAAATGTCGCATCACTCAACCACTGCGCGGCATGTGTTTGTAGCAATACATTTCCTAATGAAATTCCTACTCCAAAAACAATAATTGTTCCCCAAGGGATGCGCTGTTCAGCTTCTTTCCAACTCATAACACCAATTTTTGGCGTCAACATCACAGCTAAAGCTAACAGTGTGATTGATGATGAATCGATTGGATGTAATACTTTTTCTGTTGACCATAAAACTAATAATAATACAGAGATTATGATTAAACGCCACTCTTTAGGTTTTACAGGACCGAGTTCAGCGAGTTGTTGTTTGACGAGCTCTGTGCCACCTTCAATTTCATTTTTTTCTGGTGGTACGACTTTGAGCATGACAAAGTAGAGCACAATCGACATGACGATAGACCATGGCGCTGCATATAAAAACCACTCGCCCCATGAGACATCATGACCTAACTGATCATTGATAAAGTTAACTGCCACAATATTTTGTGCTGCTGCAGTTTTAATCCCTACATTCCATATCGAAACAGCTTGAACCGCTGTAATAATTAATAATGCTGCGAGTTTACTTTCTTTTGCAGCACCAAACGCAGCTACCATACCGAGTAAAATTGGCACAACTGCGCCTGCACGTGCAGTTGCAGAAGGTACGAAAAAGGCTAAAATAATCGAAACTAAGATAGCCCCAATGACGATACGCTTCGTTTTATTACCTACAAGAGATAACACTAATAAAGCAAGTCGTTTATGTAAATTTGTAACTTGCATTGCAGTTGCAAGAAACAGTGCGGCAGCAACTAACGCAACTGCACTAGATGAAAAACCGCTGAAGGCTAATTTTAATGCATTTCCTGTACCAAATACATCTGCCCCTTTTAAAACTTGACCACCGACTTTAGGGTTCCCAAGCGACTCAGTTAGATGTTGAACTGGACTAAAGCCAAGAAGTAAAATAATCAAGCCGACAATCATAGTCGCTGATACCGGGTAAGTGACCGCTTCAGTGACCCATAAAATGACTGCAAACGCTAAAATAGCTAACGCACATTTTCCCATCACTGGGAGTTGGTCTGACGTTGGTAATAAGAGCACTATGAAAAGTGCTACAAAACTTAAGATAAACCATAAAGGCTTAAATGTTGTTCCCTCTTTCTTCTTTGAAGATGTTGCCATACATGGCGCCCCCTTTGTTGAGATCTTTAACCTTATTGTAACAAGAAAGCGCTTTAAAAAGATATACGTGTTTTAACATTCACAAAATTTTAAAGATTTTTTACTCACTCACATTTAACTTTTGATCCCCATCGTGAATCCATTGACGCTTACGCATAAAATGATAAATCACATAAGTCACTGCGATAGGTAAAGCAAAGTGGAAAACAGCAATACGTATCCATGTATCTAATTGACTTCCCATCGTATGTATCGTCATAATTTGACCAACAAATCCGCTCGTGCCCATACCTGCACCTGCTGCATTATTAGTCATTGGGAACAATGTTGTCATAACCGGTGCAATAATTGCACTTGCGAGTGTAGGTGGGATAAGAATCAATGGTTTTAATAAAATATTTGGGACTTGCAACATACTCGTTCCAATTCCAATTGAAATCAAGCCACTAATGCCATTATCTTTATAGCCTGTTACAGCAAAGCCAACCATCTGACACACACATCCGATTGTTGCTGCACCTGCCGCCAAACCTGATAAATCAAGCATTAAGGCTAACGCAGCGCTAGAAATCGGCGCAGTCAGACACAAGCCAAAGATGACCGCAACTAAGATTCCCATTAAAAATGGTTGCTGTTCTGTAGAGATAACAATCACTCTCCCAAGGGCACGCATCATTTGATTTAAAACAGGGCCTAAAAACTTTGCCACAACGCCGCCTATCACTAATGTTAAAAATGGAGAGACAATGATATCGATTTTTGTTTTAGATGCATATAATCGACTCACTTCAACAGCGACCAAAGTTGCAAAATAGGCCCCTACTGCACCACCGGAAAACGTATCATAACCGAGCATCCCCACAATAACACTAGCAAAAATGACGAGGGGCTTTGCTTTCAACCCATAGGCAATGGCCGCGCCGATTGCAGCACCAGTTAAACTTTGTGCAACTGTTCCTATCTCGACTAAAAAGCCTAAATGGAGATTAGGAAATAATGTTTGTTTACCTAACGTTTGCATAATTAATCCAATAATTAAGGAGCTGAACAGCCCTAGCGTCATATAACTCAAACCTTCAATAAACCAACGCCTTAATAATTGTTTCACTTTTCTCACACTCTCTTCTTCAGTTTGTTAACATACAATTTTTTTATATTAACATCATACAAAAAAATCGTATTAAATAATAGAAACATCAGCAATGTGTTATCATAAGAGATGATTGGAAAAATAAACGCCATTAAAAAAGAACCGATGCGCGGGGACACATCGGTTCTACACCAACTAAGGCTTAACTTATCTTATCTTTAAAGGAGGTTTAGGATACTTGTTTTTTTATCGGGGTGATCAAGTATACATACACTGAGATGAGTGTGAACAGTTTATCTAATGGGAATATTGATTTACTGTTCTATGTACAGTATACCCCTTGATTTTTAGTGACACATCCGCCAAGAGTACGGACTTTTTCTCAGACTCGAGAATGATAATTTTTTACAAATCGAAATGTTTCCTATTTACAAAAGTTTGGAACTTAGATATAATTGCATCCAGATACTTCTCACACATCTCTGATAAGATGAAGTGTCAAAGGTAAATTTGATTGTTCATTTTTCCTCAAGAGTAATCATATAAAACAATTGAATTCATTACCTAACTAAGGTGTCAGTCATTTTCTAACATGAGTCTTCCATAAAAAAACTCATGACTACAATGTTTAGAAGCATGAGCCGTTGATACGGTTTAACTTCTCTTTCCCCAGTATGCAAGCCTCCTATTATGGAGGCTTGTTTTTTATTGGTTTGGACTTCTCATCACTCCCTGTACCACTTATCGAAAGGAACATTTTTCTTAATGAGTCAGATTAATTTACCTTTTAAACATATCGATTTAGAATAAGACTATGAAAGATTTGTTTTAGAACATTTTAAAAAGTCGTTCATCAATGAATTAACAATATCAAAATATATTACTTTTTATAATGTTGAACTAAAAGGAGGCAATATTATGGGTATCAATGTTAAGGATTATGTTTCTGATCAATATGAACTGTTTATTGGCGGTGAATTTGTAAAGCCGGAATCTGGTGAGTACTTAGATGTCAACAATCCAGCAACAGGAGAAGTTTTAGCAAAAGTCGCTAAAGCCAATGAACAAGACGTCGATAAAGCGGTTAAAGCCGCTCAAGACGCATTTCCAGAATGGAGCCGCAAATCAAAACAAGAACGTTCTAATTTATTACGTCAAATTCATGATAAATTAATGGAGAAAAAAGATCACTTTGCGACAATTGAAACATTGAACACAGGTAAAGCAATTCGTGAGTCTGCAAATATCGACATTCCTTCTGCAGCACGCCATTACCAATATTTCGCAAGTGTAGTGGATACGGATGAAGGATCTCTCAACAATATTGAAGACAATGTTATGAGCATTATTCAACACGAACCAATTGGTGTTGTCGGTGCTGTCGTTGCATGGAACTTCCCAATGCTACTTGCTTCATGGAAATTAGGTCCAGCTTTAGCTGCAGGTAACACAGTCGTTATCCAACCTTCTTCTTCAACACCGTTAAGTTTAATTGAATTAGCTAAAATCTTCCAAGAAGTTTTACCAGCAGGTGTTGTCAATGTCGTAACAGGTAAAGGTTCAGAATCTGGTAATGCCATTTTCAATCATGAAGGTGTCGACAAATTATCATTCACTGGTTCTACTGATGTGGGTTATCAAGTTGCAGAAGCAGGTGCAAAACGTATCGTACCAGCAACACTTGAACTTGGTGGTAAAAGTGCCAATATTATTTTAGATGATGCAAACCTAGATTTAGCTTTAGAAGGCATCCAACTCGGTATCTTATTCAACCAAGGTGAAGTATGTAGTGCAGGTTCTCGTTTACTTGTTCATGAAAAAATTTATGACACACTTGTACCACGACTTGTTGAAGCATTTAAACAAATTAGAGTTGGCGATCCACTTGATAGCGCTACACAAATGGGTTCTCAAACTGGCCAAGCACAAATCGATAAAATTCAAGGTTATATCGACTATGCGAAAGAAAACGATGCCAATATTCTCGTCGGCGGTCACCGTTTAACTGATAATGGATTAGATAAAGGTCATTTCTTTGAACCTACGCTTATCGAAGTAAAGGATAATAAAAATAAATTAGCGCAAGAAGAAATCTTTGGGCCCGTATTAACAATTATTAAAGTGAAAGACGATGAAGAAGCTATTCAAATCGCAAATGACTCTGAATACGGCTTAGCTGGTGGTGTTTTCTCAACAAATATTAACCGTGCATTAAATGTAGCTAAAAATGTCCGTACAGGTCGTGTATGGGTCAATACGTATAACCAAGTTCCTGAAGGTGCGCCATTCGGAGGCTACAAAAAATCAGGTATTGGTCGTGAAACTTATAAAGATGCCATTGCAAACTACCAACAAGTTAAAAATATTTATATAGACATTAGCAACGAAACAAAAGGTCTATACTAAATAACTTGAAACAACTTGTGTGAAAAATAATTTAATGACGCTCTCCTAAAATAAATAGAACGACGGAATCTTGTAGTGCACTTGATTCCGTCGTTTTTAATCGTTATTCACTTTATGTTACATACGCTTTTGCACTCTATTCATTACTATGATTTAAATAGTGTAACAAGTCCACTGACACACCTTAATTTTTTATTACACATGCTTGAAATTGTGTTGATTATCACTATCTGGAAGCTCAATCATTTGCAATGCATCTTTGAGTTCTGTGAAGAGATCGTCACCTCTCCATTCTCGCGGATAGCCAAGACAAGAACAAAGATACGTCGTGCCATTTTCGGTGTATCTTTTTCTAAAATGAACATGCCCCATCACACTATACGCCACGTCATAATGTTCATAAACATAATCAAAATCTTGTGTCCCAATAAAAGCGTTGAAAAAATCGAAAATTCGATGCGGTAAAGGGACAACGAATTTTGGATGCGTTACAACATGTGTGACTAAAATAACTTTATGATGTAGATAAGGCTCTAATTGATGGAACACTGATTCTGCAAAACGCTTGGATAGCATCTGATCAGACTGTTCAAAATTCGTATGGACTTTATCTTGCCATGTCGCCCCGTAATACTTACCTCTTTCCAATTTCTCCAAAGTATATTTGTTACTTGCAAAGTGATAATCATACCAGCCCATATGGCCAACGATAACAAATTGTCCTAATTCAATCGGTTGATTGATGAGGCACTGGGGATGGGCTGTATATAAAGCTAAAATTTCTTCCGAGGTGATGATTTCATCAGCTTGACGCCAAATATCATGATTGCCCGGAATAAAATATACACCACACGCAACATTTTCGGTCAATTGCTTGATAAATCGCAATGTAGTGCTATAGTGATTAGAAATATCACCCGCAATGATCAACAAGTCTAACTCCTTTTGACGCGTCAATTGCGCTAGCGCTTCAATATAATCTTCCATCCGTAATTGTTGATGGCGATCAAAATGAATATCTGATAAAGTACCGATTTTCATCATGCTTCCCCCTTATAACTATTATCCCAGAATGCCAGTACAAACGTATAATATCTTGCTTTTTCACCGCCTTATCTTCTTATATTCGATATAGACAAAATTAAAAGACCTTTCTAAACGGAACATTTGAAACGTACCAGTTTGAAAGGTCTATGGTTTTATGAGTATATGCTTTTCCATCTATTCTCTTATTCTCTCTCGGTTAGTATTCTCATATTTTAAATATTATGCAGCAACGAGTTGTGCATAATCGTAAAGGCGTTCAGCGTCACGTAAACTAATATCATCTAATGTACGATAGCCAGAGCGGATGTCTGAAATAATACCTTGGCTTACACCAGTATGAATGTAAATTTCGTAACAACTTTGGTTAGAACGAATTAGTTCTAAAATTGCTTTTCTCATTTTTAACACATCCTTTAATTATTGCTTTCCTTTCCCTATTTGTATTATACACCTACTTCAACTTAATTTCATTGTTTTTGTGATTGTATTCACATAATTATCATAATTAATCACTCACTACTTATTGCAGTATTTTGATTCAAATTGAGTAATTTTATACGTTTGAAAGTTAATAATATTTAAACTTTTATTAATTCACAAATATGTCATATTAAATCAATTTGATTTATCGCATTAAAACTTTAATGTGAAATACTTAGATAAATTTTAGTATTATGAACAATTAAACACTACATTCATTTTCACAATCTATATAAATATATAATTAATTATGTTAACAACATGAAATATTGCATTTTTAGTATAATGTAAGGGCTTGCACAGCATCTGAAATGCCTTTATGATGAGGGTGTTTTGATAGCTATCCAAAACTTAAAAAGCAAATTAAGAGAGAAGGAAAAGTTATGGATTTTATTTTAGGAATTGGAACACTATTAGTCGTCTTATTGGCGATGACATTATTCTTAAAATTTGCACCAAACGGTAAAGTCAGCTTACAAGCCTTATCGGGTGCAGCATGTGCATCTTTTTTACCTGAGGCGTTTTTGAAATATGCCATTGGTGGCGTATTGCACTCGGAATACTTTATCAAATTAGGGGAAATTGCGGGTAGCTTAAGCGGGGTTGCAGTAGGTATTCTGACTTGCTTAAAGTTTGGTATCAACCCAGTTTTTGCCGTATTAACCGGATTGGTGTTATTTGATTTTAAACTTTTACCTGCATTTATCGCAGCTTATATTGTCGGTTTTGGAATTAAAGTTATAGAAAAATATGTTCCTGAAGGTTTAGATTTGATTGTCGTTATTTTAGTCTCCCCTGCTTTAGCCTATGGGGTTGCATCTCTTGTTTCACCAAGTGTGATTGCTGTTCTTAAACAAATTGGTTCTGCGGTAACTGCTGTTGGTGATAATAACCCTTATGCGCTTGCACTTGTTATAGGTGCGATTGTACCTGTTGTAGGTATGACACCGCTCAGTTCGATGGTTTTCACAAGTTTACTTGGTTTAACAGGTATTCCAATGGCAATCGGTGCCCTAGGATGTATGGGTAGCTCGTTTGCAAACTTTGTACTGTTTAAAAAATTAAAAATTGGTAACTCCGGTAAAGCTTTTGCAGTAGCCATTGAACCGCTCACACAAATTGATATCATTGCAAAATATCCCATTCAGCTATATGGTACGAACGCAATCGTAGGCATGGTCAACGGCTTATTTATCACTTACATGGGTATCGTCGTTAACCAACCAGGTATGGCAACACCGATTGCAGGTCCGATTGTTGCTCTAGGCTTTAATGATGCATTGCGTACAGCCATTACGATCGTTGTTGTCGCAATCATTAGCATCCTTTTAAGTTATATTATCAGTACATTTATTAGCAAAAAACGACTTACATTCAATGTGCATACACCTCAATTAAAACAACAAACTAGTTAAGGAGTGGAACGCATTATGGCTCGTACAAAAGATTACCAAAGTGCATTCGATATTATTGGTCCAGTAATGATGGGCCCTTCAAGTTCACATACAGCAGGCGCCGTTAAAATCGGAAAAGCTGCACGCGCGATTCTAGGTGATACACCTGAAAAAATTAAAGTGCATTATTATGAATCTTTCGCAGAAACACACCGTGGGCATGGAACTGATTTAGCTATCATCGGAGGCTTACTTGATTTCAATACATCTGACCCACGTATTAAGTCCTCTACAAAAATCGCTAAAGAACAAGGCATCGATTTTGAATTTATTGAAGAACCAGGAACCAGTCTAGGCGAACATCCGAATTGCGCATTGATTCAATTAGATCATGGCTCGCGTCACGTCGAATTAAATGGAATTTCTATTGGTGGTGGCGCATTTAAAGTGAAAAGTATCCACGTCAATCAAATGTGTATTCTCATGTCACACACACCGAATATTCTCGTTATTGATGGCGAATGTACGATTTCTGAAGTGAATCATTTAATTAATCAACTTGTTGAAAAAGAAGTAGATATTAATGAAGAGATTAAAACGATGAACGAAGGTCGTTGTCTTCTAGCACTACATTTAAATAAGCCCATTGATGAAGCATTGTTAACTTCATTAAAAACGGCTTATCCTTGCTTAAACTTCTCATATATACAATAAAACGGAGGGATTTCTATGTTTGATACTATGGAAGAATTAATCACGTATGCTGAGCAACACGACACAACTTTTGCAGAAATTATGATTGCGCAGGAGATGTCTACACGCGGCATGTCTAGAGAAGAAGTCCTTGATATGATGCAACAAAACTTAGATACAATGCGGGACGCTGTTGAAAAAGGAACAACAGGTAAAGGCGTTAAAAGTGTTACAGGCTATACTGGACAAGATGCCATTAAAGTTCATGAATATAATCAAAATCATCAAGCATTATCAGGTTACGATATGATGACAGCTGTAAAAGGTGCGATTGCTACAAATGAAGTCAATGCAGCAATGGGTATTATTTGTGCGACCCCTACAGCAGGTTCTTCAGGAACAATACCGGGTGTGCTCTTCAAATTAGAAGCTTCTCATGAGTTAAGCAATGAACAAATGCTCCAATTTCTATTTGCTGCCTCGATGTGCGGTATGATTATTGCAAACAATGCCTCGGTAGCTGGGGCTACAGGGGGATGCCAAGCTGAAGTTGGTACAGCTTCAGCCATTGCTGCAGCTGCTGCAGTCGAAGTTTTTGGCGGCACACCTCAACAAGCTGGTCATGCGATTGCCATCAGCCTAAGTAACTTATTAGGACTTGTTTGTGATCCGGTTGCTGGCTTAGTTGAAATCCCTTGTGTTATGCGTAATGCGATTGGTTCGGGCAACGGACTTATTTCTGCAGATTTAGCTTTAGCAGGCGTTGAAAGCCGTATCCCTGTTGATGAAGTTATAATGGCAATGGATAAAGTAGGACGAAATTTACCTGCTTCATTGCGTGAAACTGGTATCGGTGGTCTTGCTGGAACTCCGACTGGGCAAGCAATCAAAGAAAAAATCTTTGGACATGCACAGAAAAAAGAAATATTCTCGTAAATTATTGACGTGTTGCGCTATCATTCAAAAATGAATCGCAATTCAGACTTAAAATTAAAAAAAAAGAGCTCTAAGGTGCTTTTTAATAAAAAACGTCTTAGAGCTTTTTTCATATCCTCTTCTTCGGAGGCAATGGTCTTTCATTTCTCGCTGTTTTTAAGGATACTATCTGTTATCGATTATAAATTTCAATAAATCATCTTTAAATAAAAATCCACCACTGACTTTTGGATCGTCTCCGTAAGTACTACTATTAATTCCTATTACCTGTTGCTGATTGTTGAATAAAGGGGAACCAGAACCACCAGGAGATGTTAATATATTCGCTTTATAAATGTGATTACTACCAAAAGCAAAGTCCAAAATCTTTCCGTCTGAACCCCACATCATATTACGATCTCCTAAACTTGGATAACCTGCAATATGTAAATTATTTTCGGATGTTTCAAGCCACTTTTTATCTATAAAACCGGCATCTATAATAGCAGCCTGTTGGACAACTTCTCCAACATTTTTAGCCCCATTTTTAGGTACAACTGTTAAAATGGCAACATCATCGTCTTTATGAGGTGCAAATTTAACATCCGTCACACTATATTCTCCAAGGATTTTTGGGCCTTTGTTGTATTTATTATAAGCTAACTTAAAGACACCACTATCTTTACCTTTAAAGTTAATACCAACATGGCTGTTCGTAGCTACTGTGTTATTACCAATTACAAATCCTGTACCAGAACGTCCATTATTAAAATCAATTCTACCCACAATATGATATGGGGCATTTTGTGAATCTTTAATAAGATAGATTTCACTATTTGCTACTGCTGTAAAACCACTATGCGAGAAAATAACGGGAACCATGGCTAAAAGAAGGGCGACAAGCATACAAACTTTTCCATTCGAGCACTTCCTTTTGTATTTTTTAGTATAGTATAATATTTTTTATAATTATTAATAAACAACTTTTAAGTAATTTATTAATTATGTGAGCGCTTTGGGTTTGTATGTAATATCAAATAAAAGAAAGCAACTATCACTAACCAAGTCAGATAGCTCAAACTGCGCGATAAGAAAAAGGCAGGACCGCGAAATCAATAAGATTTCGTCGTCCTGCCTAAGTATAGAAATAATAATTAAAGCAATGGGACTTCATCCCCTACTAAGTCTTCACTTACTTACGTATCGCACGATGAGTCACTTGTTCTCGTTCTTCACACTCTTGCGCCGCGTTACGTCGCTCATGATGTGCGGTATCACGTTTCGACCTCAATTGAAATGCAATGAAGTGATAAATAAAGAATAGAATTAAACTTAATGAAAGTGATTGTAATAATAAATACTGCCAAGTTCCTGCCACAAAATATGTTTCTTTAATTGTTGTCGTAATAACCATCGCGAAAAATAGAATGACTAGCTTTTTAAGCACTTTCATCACTCCCTTTGTTTATACATTAAATCCTAATAAAACAAGCCATAGTTATATGCATAGAAGTATTGATTAAAATGACTTGCTCAGTCTATAAACTGAAAACTATTTTTAAATCATTTTCTTTATTGTATCGTGTTTTAATCCATATGTGAAATGACTTTAAGAAAAGTTTTGTATGTGTTTAATCGTTAACTACTTGATTGATTTAAACAATATTCGATATTTCCATTGCATTCTATTAGCGATTAGATTTTGGATTCAGTGCATCTTTGAGCCCTTCACCGATAAAGTTGATACATAAAATGGTTGTTGTAATGATAATTGCGGGTGGCATCCATATCCATGGTTTGCTCCTTAAAATGTCTCCTTCTTGTGCATCTGTCAACATATTCCCCCATGTTGGGACACTTTTACTAATACCGAATCCAAGGAAACTCAGTCCCGCTTCAGCTACAATTTGTACCGCAAATACGAGTGTCGCTTGAACTATAATCACACTTAGAATATTCGGTAGTAGATGTTTAAGCAATATTTTATAAACCGGAGTCCCGATGGATTTAGCCGCTAAAAAGTATTCATTTTCTTTTTCTTGTAGTACTTTACCACGAACGATTCGGGCAACCCCTACCCACGACAAAGCGATTAATACGGCACCTAAAACAATAGCAGAGCCATATTGATTTTCGATTTTTCCGCTAAATGTCGCATTTAACACAACAGCGAATGGAATAAATGGGAAAAGCATCACAAATTCTGTAAAACGCATTAATAATGTATCTACCCATCCACCATAGTAACCTGATATCATCCCTATAATGATCCCTAAAGTCATTAAACCAAGGGACGTCAGCAATCCAAACATCAATGAAACACGTCCAGAATAGAGCAAGCGACTTAAGATATCTCTTCCCCCTGAATCTGTGCCTAACCAATGTTCTGGTGACATATCACCTTTGATTAAAACTAAATTTTGCTCGTTAGGATCATAAGGTGCAAGTAATGGCGCTAAAAATGAAATCACAACAATAAGACCTAATATAATAGATGCAATGATTGCAGGTTTATTTTTTAGAAATTTTTTACGCGCGATGGCTAATGGTGATTTACTTTTTGCTTTTTGTTTCTTATCCATACTTTCTCCCCCTAATTACTCTTAATTCTCGGATCTACAATGCTATATGTGATATCCGATATTAAATTTGCAAGCAATCCTAAAAACGAAAAGAATAATAGTAGCGCCATCATTAACGGATAATCTTTACCACTGATTGCATCAATGAGTAGCTTACCAATACCAGGATAAGAGAAAATGGTTTCTGTAATGACAGCACCGCCGAAGACAGATAAAACATCTGCACCAAAAAACGTTACGATGGGTATAATAGAATTTCTCAAAATATGCTTATTATATATTTTAGATTCTGATAAACCTTTCGCACGTGCTGTTCGAATATAATCTTTACGGGAATTTTCGATAATATCGTTTCTTAAAAATTGTACATAGCTGGCTGTAGATAGCAATCCTAAAACGGTACCCGGTAGAATAGCGTGATAAATTTTACTGATATAATAAGGCATCGTCCCTGGTTCTAGACCAATCTCTACCGAACCAGAAAATGGAAAAAGGCCTAATTGAAAAGCAAAAATGTAAATAGCAAATACACCTGCAACAAATAAAGGGATAGCCAGCATTAAATAATTTAAAAATTGAATACTATAATCATATAAACTATAGGGTTTGCGTCCTGACAAAATCCCTAAAGGAAAAGCAATCAAATATGTAATCACGAGACTGATTACGCCAAGTAAAATCGTATTTGGCATTCTTTCTTTAACTAAGTCGATTACTGGACGTTTGTAGCGAATGGAATCTCCTAAATCTCCGTGTAATACACGTTCTCCCCACTTGAGATATTGAACCGGAATCGGTTCATTTAAACCTAGCTTTTCACGTTCCTCTTCATAATATTTTGCACCCGCTTTTGGATCTATGTTACCTGAAAACGCATCCCCGGGCTGTAACTTAGCAATTGTAAAAATGACAATGGACATAAGCAGTAGCATCGGTATCATAAGTAAAATTCTTCTTGTAATTAAAGTTGTCATTTTGTCATCCCTCCATCATTTAATAAGATACATGCCGCATAATGATCTTTACTCACTTCTACAGACGGTGGCTTTATCTCAGCACATCTCGGTTCTGCAACTGGGCATCTAGTATGGAATGGGCACCCTTTTGGTGGATGACTGGGTGAAGGTAAATCTCCTTCTAATATGATACGTTTCTTACGTGCTTTTGGATTAATTTCTGGAATCGCTGAGATGAGAGACTGTGTATAAGGATGTGACGGATTTTGATATATTTGTTCAGCCGGACCTTGCTCTAAAATATGACCTAAATACATCACACAAATATAATCACTGACATGTTTTACGACACTTAAATCATGGGCAATAAAAAGATAACTGAGACCAAATTCTTCTTGTAATTCGTCCATGATGTTCAATACTTGTGATTGGACGGACACATCCAAGGCACTGACCGGTTCATCTGCAATAATCAGCTTAGGTTTGAGCGCAAGTGCACGTGCAATGCCCACACGCTGACGTTGTCCTCCTGAAAACTCATGCGCATATTTATAATAATCAGCTTCATTCAAGCCCACACGTCTAAGAAGGCTTTTCACTTCACCCTCTATATCCTTTTGCTTTTTCTTATAGTAATTCCTGATTGGTTCTCAAACAATATCGCCTACCATTTGCATTGGGTTTAGCGAGGCATATGGATCTTGAAACACCATTTGAAAACCTTTGCGCGCTTCTCTTAGCGCTTTCCCCTTAAGCTTTGTTAAATCTTGACCACAAAATAGAATCTCACCAGCATCCGCCTTTTGTAAACATAAAATCGTTCGACCTGCAGATGATTTACCGCAACCTGATTCTCCAACCAAGCCTACCGTCTGTCCTTTTTTTATAGAAAATGAAATGTCATCGACAGCTTTTACTTCCCCCACTTTTCGTTGAAACACACCCCCCTTAATTGGATAATACTGTTTGAGATTTTTTACTTCTAAAATATTTTCATTCATCATGATTATTCCCCCTCTTGAATTGCGCCTCATCTTCATATAAGTGACAAAAAACTTGATGTTCTTCTGCAATCGAAATGGCTTTGACATTTTTTTCTAAGCAAATAGGCATCGCATTCGGACACCTATTCGCAAAACGGCAACCCACTTGAGGGAGTTCTGTTAAACTCGGTACACTACCTTGAATCGTTTCTAATTTATCTTGTTGGACATCCAATCGAGGTATGGCTTTTAAAAGTAACTTGGTATAAGGATGTTTCGGATGGGTAAATATTTCTTCAACAGTTGCCGTCTCAACAATTTTACCTGCATACATTACAGCAACACGGTCGCAAATTTCTGATATCACTCCTAAATCATGTGAAATAAAAATGATCCCCATTTGTGTATCTTGCTGAATGCGTTTAAGAAGTTCTAATATTTGCGCTTGAACCGTCACATCTAGCGCTGTTGTAGGCTCGTCAGCAATTAATAATTGAGGCGCGCATGAAACGGCCATTGCAATCATGACCCGTTGTCGCATCCCCCCTGATAATTGATGTGGATACTCGTCGACGACCTTGTCTGGACGCGGAATCCCTACATCTTTCAATAATTGAATGGCTTTTGACTTCGCTTCTTTTTTTGAAAGTTTTAAATGTAGCATCAGCATTTCCATAAGTTGGCTTCCAATGGTAAAAACTGGATTTAAAGACGTCATCGGCTCTTGGAAAATCATCGCAACTTCTTTACCCCGAACACGATTGAATTGTTCGGCTTGAAGATTATCGATACGTTGGTCTTTGTACATCACTTCTCCAGATGCAATCGTTGCGATTTTTTCAGGCAACAATTTTAAAATGGATAAACTTAATACCGATTTTCCAGAACCGGATTCTCCTACAATGCCTAATATTTCACCTTTTTTTACTTCCAAATCGATATTTGATATTGCGTTATGTCGTTGCCCTTCTATGTAAAATGCTGTTGATAAACCTTTAACTTCTAACAAATTGCCATTATTCATTTTTCCACCCCTCTATGCGCGTATAAAACGTCTTAAAATTAAAAATAATATATGCCCAATTTTTTGATGATAACAATCGTATTTTTATATTAAGAAAAGGACAGGGTTGTTATACATCAACCCCATCCCTTTTAAATCATCATCTTAACAGTTGACTCTTATTTTTTATCTTCAACTGCCCATTGGTAAATAGGGTTCGATCCCTTCAATGATACTTCAAAGTTTTTCACTCTGTTATTCACAACTGTCACATCTTTTAATTCAACGATTGGAATAACAGGTACATCTTCAGCCATAATTTTTTGCCATTCTAGATATTTTTCTTTACGCTTTTTATTACTATCTCCAACGACTTTTGAATCTACCGCTTCACTTAACAGCTTATCCGCTTTTGGATTGTTATAGCGTGATTCATTCCATAACGCTGTTGATTTATATAAGTCTGATGGATCTGGATCCGCACCTTGTTGCCATGTTCGGAAGTAAACTTCCATATCTTTTGAAGTATTTTCTAAATCTGTTGCATACTTACCAAACTCTTCCATTTCAACTTTCGTTTTAAGTCCTACCTTTTCCCAATAACCTTTAATCGCTGCTGAACGCGGTTCAAATGTAGGGTTAGAGCCGGCATAATGTTTTAAGTTAACTACAAATGGCTTGCCATCTGGATCTTCACGCCAGCCGTCACCGTCTTTATCCTTATAACCTGCGTCATCTAATAATTTTTTCGCTTTCTTAACGTTGTGATCGTATTCGTGTACATCATCTTTTTTAGCACCACTCCAATGTGCTGATGGAATGAGACCATTTAATGGTTTACCATATCCATAATAAAATGCGTCAATCCATTCTTTACGATTAATCGCGTACGCCATCGCTTGACGCAATTGTTTATTTTGATATTTCGGTCTTTCTTTTCCAATTTTCCGACTTTTCTTGTCATAATCATTTAAAACAAAACCAATAATTGTATATGATGTTGACGGTGCTTCTAACAACTTCAAGTTATCTGAACCACTGTCTTTAATTTCTTTGGCAATAGGAGGCGTAATTGAAGCCATATCAATATCCCCTTTTTCAAGTGCTTGTGTCATAGATGTCTGTTCTACAACACGTAAATTGATCTTGTCGATTTTCGGTTCACCTTGCCAGTAATCTTTATTTTTAACTAACTCTACTGACTCCCCATCAACAATATTTTTAACTTTAAATGGTCCAATACCAATTGGATGTTTACGCACAGCATCAGATTTCGCCATATCCTTCACTGGAATATCTTTAAAGATTTTTTCACTGATTGGTGCAGATGTCCATAACTCTAACAAGTTGTTCGCTTTATGTGCTTTGAACGTAACTTCTGCAGTATAATCGTCAATCTTTTTAATACCACTGATGTTTTGCGCTTGGCCTTTATGCTTTTCCTCTGCCCCTTTAATAACGTCTACACCGCTATATCTTGGTCCATCATAATCAGGATCTGCAATCGTTTCTAAAGTGAAAATCCAGTCATTAATTGTGAGCGGATTACCGTCTTGCCACTTAATCCCTTTTTTCAATTTGAATGTATACGTTAGATCATCATCTTTATGCTTTTCCCATGACAAAATTTTAGGTTTAATTTGTAAATTGTCATCCAATTCAATCAATGAATCATTAAAATAGTCAATAACACCTGAATCACCTGTAGAACTTGAAAAAATAGATTGGAAGTTTCCTTCTGGCGGTTCAGCAATCCCCACATTCAAAGTTCCTCCCTTAGCATCACTTTTTTCAGTTTTGCTACTATCATTTTTAGCAGTATCTCCACTTTTTCCACAAGCTGACAAAACTAAAACTACACTCAATGCTAAAAACAATACATAACGATAAGCCTTTTTCATTGGCGTTCCCCCTTAAATATAATCATTGAATTATCTTTTCTTTACTATTATTGTATTTTTCTGAATTTTTTGTCAATATGTATTTTTATAATTTGTATTCTTTTATTATTTATAATAATGTACACAAATTTTAACATTTGAAACAAATATAAATTTATAAAGAGTAGATCATTTATATAAAAATAGAATAATAACATCTCAACATCAACAGAGACATTACTGTTCTAAAAGCTGAATGCTTTGTATATTTATAAAGTAGACGGGTAATGCTATTTTAACTGTAAAATAGTCATTTATATTGTAGATAACGCATCAACAATCGACACATCCCCTGTTAAAATTTGAAATTCTTTACCGTGATATTTGGTTTGAGCAGCCACTTCATATAAAACCGCAGCAACATCCTCTCGTGGAATTTTTCGATCATTCGGTTGATCAAAATATTGCGCAGCACGGATTTCCCCTGTACCCGAATCATTTGTTAACGCATCTGGATATAGTCGCTGTTAGTGCACTTCGTCTTAAATAGTCATCGTCATAATGTTTTGCGATAGTATAAGGTTTTAAATCTCCACTCGCATCAAACGCTTCACGTCGAGAGTCGTAGGTTGAAACCATTATAAAGTTTTCCACTTTCGCCGCTTCGCTTGTTTTAATCGCTTTGACAGCACCATCTAAATCAACAATGATTGTTTTTCTGCCCCTGTACGCCCTCCAGAACCGACTGAAAAAATGACTTGACTATAATCTTGAAACAACTATGTTAACGATTCGATAGATTCTTTTTCAATATTAATATAAACGGTGCCAATACCTTTTGTTTCTAACGCTTATTTTTGTGCATGGTCACGTACACTCGTTGTAAAACCCGTGTCGTTGGATTGGAATATTCTCACTAAATGTTGACCTACACCGCCATTGGCACCTAAAAGTAACGTCTTTATCATAAAGTTTCCTCCTCTATCTAATCATCTCACGTTTCATGATAGTACAATTAATACACACGCCTTTGATTCTGCTCATTAAATAGTGCTTACAATCTATCACATCTTCTCTCAAACAATTAAGTTAGCATGTGCAACATGAAAGCAAATAATAAAATCAAAGCTAGTGGAAAAACAATAAAATAGCATCCACTTGTTTTTATTCCTAATATCATGCGCCCTATTTAAAAAGTATTACATAATCAATGTAAAAAAGATAACTACAATATACATAAGAAAGAATAACTTAATATTTAGAGAAAATAGTTAAAAAAGAAAAAGAGGATAAAGTAAAATAATATTGGTTTACAAAACGTGTCAATTAAATTCCTTCCTTCATCTCACTGAAACGAATAGGAGCTTTTATACATCCTATCGTTAATGCCCTTCCCTTTTTAATCATTAAAAAAAGCCGCACACGTGAGGGGCGTGTACGGTTCAAAACATTATTTAAGGGTTATTATGATTCTAAAAGAGTGAATAGATCCATGTCTTATTGTTTTACCTAGCCGATAGGTGTTAAGGGGGTTACACCTTTAAAGTCAACGTATTGGTATGCTTTTTCAACTTCTTCATCTGTCGGGGGCTCGACATCATTAAGTTCATAAGGAACACCAAGTGCTTCCCATTTATGCACACCAAGCTGATGATAAGGTAAAATCTCAAACTTCTCGACATTACCAAGTTTATTTATAAATGCGCCGAGTGCTACAAGGTCTTCGGGGGTATCAGTAAGACCTGGCACAAGCACATGTCTAATCCATATCGGTTGACCTTTATCAGCTAAATATTGAATATAATTTAATATATGAGTATTGGGTTTTCCAGTTAATCTTTTGTGCGTTTCATTGTTAATATGTTTTATGTCAACCATCAACAAGTCTGTATACTCGAGTAGTTGATCAAAATGTTTTTTAAACGCTTCAGTATCGTTTGCACAGCCTAAAGATGTGTCAATACAAGTGTGAATGCCGTGCGCATGAAGCTTTTTAAAGAGCTCCGTTATAAATGGCATCTGTAGAAGCGGTTCTCCACCACTAACTGTAACGCCGCCTCCAGATGCTTCAAAATATGGGAGGTACGGTGTGATTTCAGCCACAAGTTCATCTGGTGATGCTGATCGCGACGGCTCATTAATCTTCCATGTGTCTGGATTATGGCAGTATAAGCATCTCAATAAGCAACCTTGTGTAAAGATGATATAGCGTAGACCTGGTCCATCTACTGTTCCTAAACTTTCAATTGAATGAATGTGTCCTCTAATCATTGTACTCCCCCATTTTACCTTCTCTTAAAATCTGTCACTCCGACTGTGACACCTATTGCTTTGCCGTTACATTGTTTCGTGGAATGTACGAGATATAACGTCTAATTGTTGTTCGCGTGTTAATTTAATAAAGTTTACAGCATATCCAGATACACGAACCGTTAATTGTGGATATTCTTCTGGGTGTTCCATCGCATCAATCAATGTTTCACGGTTAAATACGTTGATGTTTAAGTGGTGACCATGTTGTAAAGCATAACCATCAAGGATACTTACAAGGTTTTGTTCTTGTGTGTATTCTTCTTTACCTAATGATTTTGGAACGATACTAAATGTATTAGAAATACCGTCTTTACAGCAGTCATAAGGTAATTTAGCTACTGATGATAATGATGCTAATGCACCGTTTGAATCACGGCCGTGCATTGGGTTTGCACCTGGTGCGAATGGTTCGCCAGCTTTACGTCCATCTGGTGTATTACCTGTTTTCTTACCATAAACAACGTTTGAAGTAATTGTTAATACACTCATTGTATGTTCTGAATCACGGTAAGTGTGATGTTTGCGTAATTTTCTCATGAAGCTTTCTACAAGTTGTACCGCAATATCATCTACACGTGGATCGTTGTTACCGTATTTAGGGAATTCGCCTTTAGTTTCAAAGTCAACTACTAAGCCATTTTCATCGCGTACTGGACGAACTTCTGCATATTTAATTGCTGATAATGAGTCAGCTGCAACTGATAAACCTGCAATACCTGTTGCCATTGTACGGTGTACATCTGTATCGTGAAGTGCCATTTCAATACGTTCATAACTATATTTATCATGCATGTAGTGGATGACATTCAATGAGTTAATGTACACGCCTGCAAGCCATTCCATCATTTCATCAAATTGACGATAAACTTCATCATAGTCTAAAACTTCTGATTCGATTGGCGCAAAGTTTGGTGCAACTTGAGCACCTGATTTTTCATCTTTACCACCATTAATCGCATATAATAATGTTTTAGCTAAGTTTGCACGTGCACCGAAGAATTGCATTTGTTTACCAATACGCATTGCAGATACACAACATGCAATACCATAGTCATCGCCGTAACTTTCACGCATCAAGTCATCATTTTCATATTGAATTGAACTTGTTTTGATACTCATTTTTGTACAGTAACGTTTGAAGTTTTCAGGTAAACGAGTTGACCAAAGTACAGTTAAGTTTGGTTCTGGTGCTGGTCCTAAGTTATCTAATGAATGTAGGAAACGGAATGAGTTTTTAGTTACCATATGGCGACCGTCAATGCCCACACCACCAATAGATTCTGTTACCCAAGTTGGGTCACCAGAGAATAATGCGTTGTAATCAGGTGTACGCGCAAATTTTACAAGACGTAATTTCATGATAAAGTGGTCGATAATTTCTTGTACTTCTTTTTCAGTAATTGTACCTGCTTCTAAGTCACGTTCAGCATAAATATCAAGGAAAGTTGAAGTACGACCTAAACTCATTGCTGCACCGTTTTGTTCTTTAATTGCTGCAAGATAAGCCATGTATAACCATTGAACAGCTTCTTTAAAGTTTTCAGCTGGACGACTTAAGTCGAAACCGTAACGTTCACCGAGTTGTTTTAATTCTTGTAAAGAACGATATTGTTCTGATACTTCTTCTCTTAAACGGATGACATCTTCAGTCATTGTTGATGATAATTCATTGAAGTCTCTTTGTTTTTCTTCCATTAAGAAATCAATACCATATAATGCGACACGACGATAGTCACCAATAATACGACCGCGTCCATATGCATCTGGTAAACCTGTGATAATACCTGCTTTACGACACGCTAACATTTCTTTTGAGTAAGCATCGAATACACCTTGGTTATGTGTTTTACGATATTCTGTGAAAATATGTTCTGTTTCTTTATCTAATTCATAACCATAAGCTTCACAAGCAGCTTTTGCCATTCTGATACCACCAAATGGTTGCATTGAACGTTTGAATGGCTTGTCAGTTTGAACACCAACAATTTGTTCTAACGATTTGTCTAAATAACCTGCATCGTGCGATAAAATTGTTGATGGTAATTTTGTATCCATATCCCAAATGCCGCCACGGTCACGTTCTTCTTTAGATAAAGCCATCACTTGATCCCATAATTTTTCAGTTGCTTCAGTAGGTCCTTCTAAGAAACTATCGTCACCTTGATAACCTGTGAAGTTCAATTGGATAAATTCACGCACATCTACATTGCGAGTCCAACGTCCAGTTTTAAATCCTTCCCAAGCATTGCTTCGAGTATTCGTATCTTTAATCATGGTTACATACCTCCAATTAGGTTTTGTTCATCATTTCACAATCAGTATAACAGGACTTGTGGATGAAATCACTTTAAATTGTAAGCGTTTTAAAATATGTCATATTTTGGATTTATTTTGTATAAATTTTCGTCACAATTCTAGTCTTATATTTTTAATTTTTTAATCATACAACTATGCTGTGAAAAACATGCTTATGGGCCTCAAGTCTCAACTCAATTTGCCTTCATTGAATCAGAAGCGAAGTCACACAATACGAAGTTTTATCATAAAAAAGAGAGCACTCAGACGATTTTCTATTTAAAATCATCTGAGTGCTATTTATTTTGGGATTGATGTCCCTCTTTTATATTTACAGATCATGCGTAAGACATGTCACCTTATATGATTGTAAATTCAATTTTTAAAAGTGTATGTACAAACACGTGTGGACAAAGTCATGCTGCTTATAAAGTATTTTAATTCTAAAGCTCAACTTGTTATTTTTCAGTCGCTGTAAATTTGTATATCTCAGAAGTGTAGAGTTTAAACACTTTAGAAAGCAAAAAATTGACTATAAAGCCTACAACAAGTGGGATAATAAAAAATACAAAAATCACAATCATCAGCGATGTTATATGATTACCTTCCATTAATTCTAATGCTTTAATCGGGCCCACAAGTCCAACAATTCCAAACCCAGCCGTTTCTTTTGTTCCAGTTATACCGAGCAGTGCGCCTACAGCTCCTGTAATCGCAGCAGTAACACCCACTGGTAAAAAGATGATAGGGTAGCGAATCGTATTAGGAATCATCATCTTCATGCCCCCTAATAAGATCGCAATGGGCACACCAATTTTATTGACACGTAAAGTACCAATAAACAGCACGATTGCTGTTGTGGCTACCCCAATAGCAGCTGAACCCGCAGCTAATCCAGAAATTCCTATCGCTAGACCGACTGCAATCGTAGAAATAGGTGAAATGATAATAAATGAAAATAAAACCGCAATCAATACGCCCATTAAAACTGGCTGTAAAGTCGTAAAAGTATTCACCAAACTTCCGATTGCTAATGTAATTTTACTGACATAAGGTAAGGTTAAAACGCCGATAAGACCCGGTACACCTCCGACTAAAATAGGTAATAAAATTACATTTAGGCTTCCTAAGCGATCACCAATCCATAATACAAGTAGAACCGCAATTGAAGCGGTA
Organism: Staphylococcus coagulans; assembly: GCF_022557135.1. Lineage (NCBI taxonomy): Bacteria > Bacillati > Bacillota > Bacilli > Caryophanales > Staphylococcaceae > Staphylococcus > Staphylococcus coagulans. Next base: position 561,865 of record NZ_CP092966.1, on the reverse strand, counting down.
ATCATCGTATTAATTAAATCTCCAATTCCTACGATTTGCCACCCGGCTTCAGTCACTTTAGCTGCACCAGAACCTACAAAAGATGCCGCTCCTACTAAAGCTGTACTCATAGGGTCAAGTTTGAATTGTAAGGCAATAAGTACACCGACCATAACAGGTAAAGCAAACTGTATGCCTAGTACGACAAATTGTAATGTGCTAAATATATCTGCATATTGGCTTAAATACTTAAATAATCCACCTAATACAGCATTAGGAATCAGTCCTGCAATTATTGAAATCGCTAAACCATTCAACACCTTATACATAAATTGTTTAAAGTTCATTCTTTTCTCTGTTGCTTCCATTTTATCTACCACCTGAAATGAGTTAATGAGATGTATTACATGGCTAAGTTGTGAAATGGACAGTAATATTAAGGATTATGCCATCTGATTGGAGACATAAGTGTACGTCGTCATGTACTATATGATACACCACTGGTTTCAGACACATTTCCTTTTTTTAACATTCACCTTTTTTTAGCTGCATTTGAATACTCTTGTAGCGTACCGTAACCTTTTTTATTTTTCAATATAATTTTTAGAATTTTCTTATTATTAAAGCACTAAACACGGTTAATATGCTTTTGAACAAAAAATATTAAAACGCCTTTCGAAGTCTTCATTATACAATGTCCACTTTGAAAGGCGCCTATTATGCTGTTATATATTTAAAACTGTATGAACTTAGCTAGATAAGCATCAAATTTTCGATTTCTACACACGTCTTAAACATCTCGTCGACTGTGGTTGTTATCCCTCAATCAGCTCAAAGGTTAGGGTATGCGACCAAAAATTAATGTTTCAGGCTGTTTAAACATTTCAATGGGTACGTGTATCACGCAATTGATTGTTAGGCTTGGATGAGTATTTACTGTGCACACGCATCATTGTATTGATTCTTGATTCAGCTAAATGCTCCGCCGCTTGTAATGGTAAAACATGCGTTTCTTTCGCAATTGTAAATATTTTATCCATTTGATCATAGACAGCTTTCACTTTTTTCTCAGCCCGCTCACGATGATAGCCATTCAGTTCATCAGCCACATTAATGACGCCGCCACTATTCACAACAAAATCCGGTGCATAAATAATGCCGCGTTTTTCTAACATTTGACCATGACGATTTTCTTCTAAGAGCTGATTATTGGCGCTACCACAAACCATTTTAGCTTTTAATGAAGGAATCGTTTCATCGTTCAACACGCCACCTAAGGCACATGGTGCAAAAATATCTGCATCGACACTATAAATTTCATCAATGCCGACTGCTTGCGCATCAAATGCTTCAACTGCATTCTGAACCGCTTCTTCGTTAATATCAGTGACGATCAAATGTGCTCCTTCATCATGCAAATATTGGCACATATGAAAAGCAACATTGCCCACACCTTGGACGGCAACTGTTTTTCCTTTTAATGAGTCTGACCCGAAGGCTTCTTTCGCAGTTCGCTTCATTGCGTAATAAACCCCCAATGCGGTCATCGGGCTTGGATTGCCGCCTGAACCATAAGATTCACTAATTCCACAGACATGTGGTGTTTCTAGGTGAATCATATCCATATCTTCAACCGTTGTACCTACATCTTCGGCAGTGATATAACGTCCATCTAAGCTATGAATATAGCGACCTAACGCACGAAAGAACGCTTCGGACTTATCTTTTTTAGGGTCACCAATGACAACTGTTTTTGCGCCACCTAGATTTAAACCAGCTGCTGCATTTTTGTAGGTCATCCCTTTTGCAAGTCTCATCACATCAATGATTGCTTCTTCTTCCGTTTCATAGTTCCAAAAACGACATCCCCCTAACGCAGGACCTAAAGTCGTATCATGAATACAAATAATCGCCTTCAATCCTGTCGTTTCATCATGACAAAAAACTAATTGCTCGTAATCAGCTTGTGCCATTTTTTCAAAAATCATTGCCATTCCTCCTCTGTTATTTCATTTCCCGTGGATGAAAACGTGAGTCATGGACACAGTCGAAATGTGTCTTCCCCTTTTAGAATGCAATATCACTCGCACTTTCTAACCCGTTCTTTCACTCAAGCAACAGACTTCAATTGAAGACATATAAGTTGTCGAATGTAAGCGTTTCCAACCTTTGAATATCATAACATAAGTCGGTCGTTTTTTCATAGCTGACTACTTATTTAACTAGGAAAATAATTTTAAATTTAAGCATGCTTTGCAGAATCTAACCTTTTTTCTACAAGACGTAAAAGCACATCAATACCTACAGCGATTAAAGCAATAGGAATTGCGCCTGCTAAAATAAAAGTTGTACCATCTGTCGCGTTTGTCCCTCTGATAACGACATCTCCTAATGTCGGTGCACCGATAAATGAACCCACAGCGACCACACCTACTGCGACAACCAGCGCAATTCGTACCCCACCAATGATGACTGATAATGCCAGTGGGAGTTCGATCATTCTGAGCACTTGATTTTGTGTCATGCCCATACCTTTCCCTGCGTCTTTAATATTGCTATCGACACCCGTAATGCCTGTGTACGTATTTTTAATAATCGGTAACAGTGCATAGAGGAATACAGCGACAACAACGGTCGTTGTTCCGAGTCCCATTTGTAACATCAAAATAGCGAGCATCGCAATAACTGGAACTGTCTGTATGACATTCGCTACCGTAATAACAAACCAAGCCATTTTGTTGTAACGTGATAATAAAATACCTAAAGGAATACCGATAAGAGAAGCGAATAATACGCCATACACAGACATTAATAAATGATTCAAAAATAATGCCCATAAGTAGCCAATATTATTTTGATAGTATTGGAATAACTGTTCGATTAAGTTTCCTGACATTGTTTGACCTCCTATTTATTCATTATCTTCCGCTTATTTCTCAACTTTTAACCCTTTAGGTATCGTCCATCTTTCAACTAACGCTAACAACATATCAGCAATCAAAGCGAGCGCTGTTACTAAAATTGCCGCTACAATAATCATATTGGCATTATATAAATTCAATCCATTAAAAATAAAATCACCCAAACCGCCAGCGCCTACGTAACTAGCTAGCGTCGCCCAACTAATGACATAAACGCTTGATAAACGAATCCCCCCCATAATCAATGGGAGCGCTAGAGGAAGTTCAACACTCTTCATGAGTTGAAAACGTGTCATCCCCATACTTAAACCGGCTTGCTTAATATTCTCGTCAATATTTTGAACACCTAACACGGTATTACTTAAAATAGGTAAAAGAACATATAAAAATAATGCAATAATTGCTGGTGTTTTCCCTACACCAAAAATAGGAATCATCAATGCTAAAATTGCTAATGTCGGGATAGTTTGTAAAACACCGGCTACTGTAAGGACTACATTGGCAACTTTCCGTGTTTTCGCCAATACAATACCAAGAGGTACTGCAATAATAATAGCGATAAATAACGCCATTAACGATATATAAAAATGCTCAATGGTTTTATTAAGGAGTTCACCGCTATATTCATGTAAGAATTGAATCATTAGATCCCATCTCCTATATTGTTTTCAATATTGACTTGCTCCGCTTCAGCATCTTCACCCCATATAGAGTCATAAACAATATCGACTAAATTGGCACGTGTAATCAAGCCGACGAGTCGGCCATCATTATCAACGACCGGAATGTTACGCACGTTTCGTTTTAAAATCGTTCGCACAGAATCTTGTAGCTTACTGTCTACATGTACATGGTAGACGTCACGTTGCATCACATCAATTAACTCTGCATGCTTCCGTAATCCTTCGTTTATATCCTCTATGTCTAAATAACCTAATAATTTATTTTGCTTGTTCACAATGAATATCGTATCAATTCGTTTTTCTCTCATAAGGGAGACCGTATGATTGAGCGAATCATCTGCATTAACGGTAATAGGTTTAATCATCGCATCTTGTACTGTACGTATATTCGGTCTTTCTTGTATCAAACGGTGATCACCAATAAACGTTTTTACAAAATCATTTGCTGGATGACGTAAAATATTATCTGGCGTATCATACTGTACGACTTCCCCTTCCGACATAATACAAATGCGATCTGCCAATTTTATCGCTTCGTCCATATCGTGTGTTACAAAAATAAAAGTTTTGCCAAGCTTTTTCTGTAATGATTTGACCAAATCTTGCAGTGTATCTCGTGTGATAGGATCAAGCGCACCAAAAGGCTCATCCATTAAAATAATGTCTTGTTCCGCTGCTAAAGCCCTAATAACGCCAATACGTTGCTGTTGTCCTCCAGATAATTGTGCAGGATACTGATCTAAATAAGACTCAGGTAAATCCACTAATTTGATGAGCTCTTTAGCTTTTTGCGTTTTCTTTTCTTCTGACCATTTTAATAACTTGGGTACTAAAACAATATTCTCTTTGATTGTCATATGTGGCATAAGTCCAATTTGTTGTATAACATAGCCAATACTTCGGCGTAATTCTACCGGGTTCATCTTACGGACATCTTGATCCCCAATTAAAATTTTGCCACTTGTGGCCTCAATCATACGATTAATCATTCGCAATGCTGTCGTTTTTCCGCTTCCACTTGTCCCTATAAACGCTACAAATGAGCCTTCTTCAATATCAAGACTTAAATTATCCACGGCTTTCTTTCCACCTGGATAGATTTTAGTTAAATTCTGAATACGCAACATATACTTCTCTCCTCTAGATTCGATGCTTCGATGGCATACTGTAATAGGTGTCTCATTAACAGCCACATGCTGAATGATAACGATATTCCCTGTTTAACTGTTTTTACGATTTTTTCAAATTCAACTCTATTACTATTTTAACATAATTAATGAACTATTAATTGAAAAAGCATGAATAATTACACTTAGTCAATTTACGATATAAACTTATCCACTTTCTGAACTAAATAAAGTAAAATCCCTAATGTTCATTTTTTCACAAAGACTTTAAACTAGACTTATAAGATTTAAACAGAAAGGATGAATGATGATGATACAAACACAAGAAAAGGTCGCAGATATTGTAACGCAATACCCTAAAACAGCAGATGTTTTCCGTAAATATGGCATCGATTTTTGCTGTGGTGGACAAGTTTCAATCTTGGAAGCAGTTGAACAACATCCACGTATCGATGTAAACGTATTACTCAGTGAGTTAGAGCAAGCAAGTCAAATTCAAGGTGAAGGTATAGATACACGTTATTTAGATGTGCCCTCGCTGATTCAATACATCCAATCACGTTATCACGACACTTTAAGAGCAGAATTCAAACAACTCTCTCCTTATGTAACAAAGCTGGCAAAGGTACATGGTCCTCAAAACCCTCATTTAATTCAATTAAAGTCGGTCTATGATACTTTTAAAGGCGAGATGTTAGCGCATATTGAGGAAGAAGAACAAATTGCTTTTCCAAAATTAGTTGCCGCGTATCAAGGAGAACAAATTGAAGACCTCGAGGCAACAATAGATTCGCTGACAAGTGAACATCTGAATGCAGGAGAATTATTACAAGAGATGCGTCAACTAACAGATGACTTTGAAATTCCAAGTTCAGCCTGTGGGACTTGGCGCTTAGTTTATCAACGTATTGAAGACTTAGAAAAAGAAACACATGCACATGTCCACTTAGAAAATCATGTGCTATTTCCTAAAGTAGAACAATTACTTTAATTTTAGGTCACCACTTCTATTTAACAATAAGATAATGAGAGGGCAGTTTGCATCAATTGATTGTCAACTGCCCTCTCATTGGTTTAATTCCATTTTATAATTGAGATATTTACACAGACCTATCCGTTTGATGCCAATCTGTTCAATCCAATGAAATATCATCTAATCATAGGGATTATTGACGATGGATCATAGAGAACTTAGCCATATTGCGGGCCCATTCGGTCAAATCATCAGGCCCTCTTTTTAAAGCAGATTCTACTGACCTCGGACCTGTAGACAAACTAAATACAGCATCGATACCATGCATTTCAACCGCTTCATATCCTTCCCCTAATACACCGGCTACCGCAATAACAGGTTTATGATATTTTTTCGCAGCTTTTGCGACACCAATCGGTGTTTTACCATATATCGTTTGCCCATCAATAGCACCTTCTCCAGTAATGACTAAATCAGTATTTAAAGCATAATGATAAAAATGTGTCGCATCTAAAACGATATCAATCCCTCGGCGTAATTCCACATTTAAGAAAGCACATAACCCAGCACCTAAACCACCGGCTGCACCGGCACCAGGTATGTTTTTGACCCTTTTATTGAGCATCTTTTCAATGACAGTGTTCCATTGTGTCAAAGCAGATTCTAGAATAACCTGATCTTCTGCGGTTGCCCCTTTTTGTTGGCTATATATCGCCGTTGCACCACGATAACCTAATAGTGGATTATCTACATCACATGCCACTTCAAAAAGAATATTATCAAAACGTGGATCTTGTCCTTCTCTGTCAATACGAGCAAGATGTTGCAACGCTTCACCACCAAACGGCAAATCGTTTCCTTGTGCATCATATAAACGAACACCTAGTGCTTGTAGCAAACCCGCACCGCCATCGTTTGTTGCACTTCCACCTATACCTAATATAATATGAGAGACACCTTGATCTAATGCATGACGTAAAAGCTCACCTGTCCCATAGGTTGTCGAGATTAAAGGATTACGCTGTGCTTTTGGAACCAGATCTAAACCAGACGCAGCTGCCATTTCTATCACTGCAGTTCGTCCTTCATCGGCAATACTATAAGTCGCTTCCACTGGACTGCCTAATGGCCCAGTGACTGTAGTTGTCACAAACTTTCCACCTAACGCATCGTGTAAGGATTGTGTTGTACCCTCGCCACCATCTGCCATTGGAATTTTTTTAAACGTGTCACGTTCTCCAGTCACTGACCGCCACCCTTTTTCTATGGCATGCGCTGCTTCCATTGCAGTCATGCTTTCTTTAAATGAATCCGGTGCAATTAAAATACGCATTTTTATCCTCTCCCGTTCACCCTCATTTGTTAGATTCATTTTACACCGTCCAAGCTTTAAAACAAAATGATGTATAACTAAAAAAGTGACCTAAATCTCTGAACATCTCTGTTAGAAATCTAAGCCACTTTTTCATCTCGTACATTTATTCATTTAAAACAGCTCGCGATGATTAAGCTACTTGTTCTGCAACATATATTTTACGCGTTAACCATTGACCTGTATTTTCATCATAATCATCACAAGTAATTAACGTCAATTGATCTTTTTTCTTTTTCATTTCGTCTAAAACTTCGACTTGCTCTGGTTTGACATCTTTAATTGAAGTGATTTTATAGCGACGCGTTTCATCTCCAATCTTAAAAGTCACTTTTGCGCCTTTTTTAGCCTTATGCAAGTTTGTGAATTGATAATTCAACGTATAATCCGTATGACCTGCAATGGAAATATTTTGCTGATCTAATGACTCATCGCCTTCTGCAAAACTTACACCTCGGTTGAGTTGCTCAGGTGTTGCTGGTCCCGGGTAAACAGGTTCTTTAATGTCTACTGATGGAATTTCAAGAACACCAACAATTTTTGATGGGTCTTTCGGAACTTGAGGTGTTTTCTTCTTTTCAGAAGCTGGTGCTTTTTTTTGCTCTGCCTGATACTGCTCAATCTTCTTTTCATTATCTTGCTTCGTAAAATAGGCATCGATTTTCGGCTTAAATACAAGATAAATACCACCGATAATCAGCGCAATACCTATCAGCGGAAATAACCATCGTGTCAATTTTTGCATCATTTAACCTCTTTTACAAATAATTTATGTCATTTTATTATATACTTTTACGCTCAAATTGAAAACAAAACAGAACAGATAAAAGAAGCGCCATAATGCTGAACATACCCTGTCACACCTATTCTTATTTAGGTTTGAGTCCATTGAATCTTAATGACAGTCTTTGCATTATCCATCCACTTGATCTTTAATTAATGGTTCATCAGGTTTCACAAAAAACCAAAGGGCAATAGCAATGATTACAAGTAAGGTCATCGAACGTAATATCGTTACCCAGCCTAAATAGTCCGCTAAAAATCCTGCTAATAACGGCCCTAACATCGCGCCGATGTTGCCCCATAAGTTCATCCAACCAGAAACTGTACCAGAAAAGTTACGCCCTAAATCCGTAGCTGAAACCCAGCTCATTACCATCGATAAGCCGACCCCACTTAGACAAAGTGACATCCAAAAGATATTGCCCACAAGCGTCACAGATGAAATTGCAAAATTTAAAGAAACACCGAACACAATAAAGCCAAATATAGCAATTAAAGCACGTGCTGTAAAACGCGACTTGCCTGCGCTCAAAATTTTGTCAGAAATCGTACCACCTAGCATAATTAAAATAAACATACAGAACCAAGGAATACCTGCAATCTTACTCATCGTCATTGCGTCAATTTTAAACTGCTCAATTAAATATGTCGGTAACCAAATTAAAAATAAAGTAATGACAAATTGAACAATAAAATATTGTGCAGCAATAGCATAAAAACTAAAACGAGAAAAGAACATTCCCCATGGTGCAGATGATTTTTTCGTTTTCATAATATCGCGATTTTGTAGAATGTATTGCTTTTCTGCTTCATTTACCATTTGATGATGTTCTGGTAAATCTTTTGCGATAATGCCCCATAAAATAGCAATCACGAAGCCAATTGCGCCAAAGATGTAAAAAACAGCTTGCCAACCAAATGCATTATAGATGGTTACAGTTATAAATGGCGCTAATACCGGTCCAAAATAAGATCCTGCTAACAACGCACTAGACGCACGCCCTTTTTCATTTTTACCAAACCAAAACGTATTGAAGACAGCGTTAGATGGAAACATTGGTGCTTCACCTACACCAAATAAAAATCGAATAAAAAATAAAAAGCCATGTTGTTTGACAATGCCCGTGAAAATTGTGAAAGCACTCCACCATACAAGTGCAATCGTTAACATTTTTTTCGGCCCGTATTTTTCAGCCAAAAATCCCGCTGGCACTTGCATTAACGCATAGCCAAGTGAGAAAAATGATGCAAGTAATGCAAACTGCCCTTTCGTTAAATCTAAATCTTTCATCATAGGACCTGCAATATAAGAAATGTTCGACCGGTCCATATAGGCAATGATACCGACTAGAAAGAAAATCCCTGCAAACATCCAACGTATATTTGTTTTCTTTTGACTCATAATTTTTGCCCCGCTTTCATAAAGATGCACGTCTGTCGTTTAAAATAGGTTGATATGCATCCTTCGACAAAGATGAACAGTCTTCAAAAGTAAGCACGCATCCCACTCATTCTTCCCGACATCTTTTGTCATAATAGAATTGATCTATGAATAGAATAATGCTCATGATAGATATTAATCCCTTCATATTACTATCTGAATATAGCATGTTAAGAAATCGGTTACAACATATTTTTCAGATTTTTCGATTTATTCAGAATATGGTTTGTAATAAAAAAGCGCAAGTGCCCGTTGTCATAGATGTAAGACTTCAAACACTTGCTTTTTCGAAATTTAGTTTTCTTCTATTTTACGATGACGATGTCTTTGTCCATGTAAAATACTATATAATAAAATACATATCAACATTAATATACCGGTGCCTAAATACATCGTACGGTAACCGATAGATGGCACAATGATACCGATTAATGCCGGGCCAAAGCCAATACCGATATCCAATCCGATATAGAAAGTTGATGTCGCTAAGCCAACTTTATCTGGATCTGACATTTTCACTGCGACTACGTTACCTACAGCTGTCATACTTCCATATCCGATACCGACTAAAGCGCCAGAAACTAACAAACCCCATCCCGCATGCGCTGAAGCTAAAAGCAAGAGTCCTAAGCCAAAAAGTAACAAAGCAGGATACGCAATCCAGTTTTCATGATATTCATCTAAAATGTGGCCGACGATAGGTCGCGTCAAAATAGAAGTGATGGCATAACAAATAAAGTAATAACTTGCGACTTCAGTCAAATGGATTTGCTCTGCATATAATTGTAAAAATGATAAAACAGAGGCATAGCCTAAACCACAAATCAGTACAACAAATGCAATAGGAAGCGCGGGTAACGAGATGAACTGAGAAATATGGATTTTATGATGGACTTCATGTTTAGGCTCAATTTCAACTTTGACTTTCAAGAATAACGCGATGACAAATGCAGCTATCGCAATCACAAGACAAAATGTAAAAAGAACAAATGTTGGATAGAAATGCGCTAAATAGAGTCCTAAAAAGGGCCCTACTGCTGCACCTATCACTAGACTGAGACTAAACAAACTAATAGCTACACCGCGACGTTCCGGTGGTGAAATGAGCGGAACAATTGTCCCCGTTGCTGTCGTGGCAACCGCAAGCGCAAGACCATTTAAAAATCGAGTGATTAATAAAAGGGTCAAGCTCCCTTCAATAAAATAAAGACCTTGTGTCAAAATGAAAGAAATGAGACCCACGATTAATATTTTTTGTGGACCAATCTCATGAATATAGCGTCCTACGACAAACCGTCCAATGAGTGCACCTACAATGAATATCCCTGACACAAGTCCTGCCATACCTGCAGTCACATGGTATTGTTTGATCGAATACTGTGCGATTACCACAATGAGTAAATACATTGTTAAATAAACAAGAAAATTGACTACAAAATTTAATATATAATTTTTAAGAAATTGACTCCCCTTATCCGCAGTCATTCAAAATCCCCCTTCTAAAATGGTAAGCTAGGCTAACTAATAACCTGACTATTATATCGTTTTCGATGAGTTAAATCAACCTCTTGAAATGACTAAAAGCCATATCAAAGTGCAAACTCAGTCAATTTGTGTGCTTTCTACGACTTGTTTAATGCCTTCTCAAAAATAATAAGGCATTTAGTTTAAACACTTTATCTTACATTCAGTTCATACATGAAGTATAGTCCTCACCTTCAAACAAGTCCGTTTAACTTCACAAAAGAATATGGTTTAATAGAATTGAAAACGCTTAAAATAAAATAATTGTGTCATTCATTAAGGATTGGGGCGATTGGACTAGGAAGCATTGATCCGGTCATGTTTTAAAAGCGATGATAAAGGACGCTTCACCTCGTCATTTTTAATCCAATGGCTTCATCCCCATGTATACATACGATGAATATTAAAGGAGTCAATACTATGTTATCTGATACAGAAAAAGAGCTAAAAAAGCAATATCTCGATTTGCTTGCTGAGAAATATGATTCTGAAGAAAAAGTAGCCACCGAGATTATCAGTCTCGAATCTATTTTAGAGCTTCCAAAAGGCACTGAGCATTTTGTCAGTGATTTACACGGTGAATTTCACGCCTTTCAACACGTATTACGAAACGGGTCTGGTAACGTACAAGCGAAGGTTCACGATATTTTTGACAATCGACTTGATCAAAAAACGATGAACGAATTGATTGCACTTGTTTATTATCCAGAAGAAAAGATAAAGCGAATTAGAGGCCAGTTTAACAGTAAAGCAGAACGTTATGAATGGTATGAAAAAACAATTCAACGCTTATTAGAAGTCATAACTTATACATCTTCAAAGTATACACGCTCTAAATTACGAAAAGCTTTGTCACCAGAGTATGTTTTTATTATTGAAGAGCTTTTATATAAAAGTAATAAATACAATAACAAAAAAGATTATTACGAAACGATTATTCGCCAAATCATTAAGTTAAACCAAGCCGAAAAGCTTATTATGAGTTTGGCCAATACCATTCAACGACTCGTGGTGGACCATTTACATGTAGTTGGTGATATTTATGACCGGGGACCTCATCCAGATAAAATCATTGATACGTTAATCGATTATCATTCCGTTGATATTCAATGGGGAAATCATGATGTTTTGTGGATGGGCGCCTATTCGGGGTCAAAAGTATGTTTAGCAAACCTTTTACGAATTTGTGCCCGTTATGATAATTTGGACATCATTGAAGATGCATATGGCATTAACTTGAGACCTTTATTGACTTTAGCTGAAAAATATTATGATGATAATCCAGCATTTCGTCCTAAAAAGCATCCTGAAAAGACACCGTCAGAATCTGAAAGACTACAAATCACTAAAATTCATCAAGCTATTACTATGATTCAATTTAAATTAGAGGCTCCAATTATTAAACGCCGTCCAGAATTCGAAATGGAGTCAAGATTACTATTGGATCGTGTTAATTATCAAGATAGAACAGTTGAAATAGAAGGTGTCGTATACCCTGTTGAAAATACATGTTTTAGAACCGTCGATCCAAGACAACCAAGTGCACTTCTTGAGGAAGAAAAAGAAGTGATTGATAAACTGTTAATCTCTTTCCAAGAATCTGAAAAATTGCGTCGTCATATTGACTTTCTAATGAAAAAAGGTAACCTTTATTTGCGTTATAATGGCAATCTTTTAATTCACGGTTGTATTCCTATTGACGAACAAGGTGAAATGGAAGGTATGGTCATTAATGGGCAATATGAATCAGGTCGCGCATTAGTGGATGAATTTGAAAAGCATGTTCATTATGCATATGAACAAAAAGACGAACACGATGACCTTTCTACCGATTTAGTTTGGTATTTATGGACAGGTAAATATTCTTCACTTTTTGGAAAGCGTGCAATGACAACATTTGAACGTTATTTCATTCAAGATAAAAAAACGCATAAAGAAAAGAAAAACCCATATTATCATTTGCGTGAAGATGAAGCTGTCGTCAAAAAAATGTTAAAAGAGTTTGATTTAGATCCAGAGCAAGGCCGAATTATTAATGGCCATACACCTGTAAAAGAACGTGATGGTGAGACACCTATCAAGGCCAATGGTAAAATGCTCGTCATCGATGGCGGCTTTTCAAAAGCCTATCAATCGACAACAGGAATTGCTGGTTATACTTTACTCTACAATTCATTTGGCATGCAGTTGGTGGCGCATCAGCAATTCAACTCAAAAGAAAATATGTTGGAAACTGGTGAAGATGAGTTATCAATACGACGTGTCGTGGATGAAGAGTTAGAACGTAAGCTTATTCGCGATACTAACAAAGGTGTAGAATTGCAGAAAGAAATCGACATGTTGAAAGCGCTCATGAACTATCGTTACATGAAAAAATCAACACATCGTTAATTAAATATATCGACTACGCATGCATAGACATTGATAATACAATCTTGATTTGAAATGTCTTTGGTTGGTTTTCATTGTTGGCAATTTTATCAGTTATCATACAAGTATGTGGGGCGAGACATCATTATGTCTTGCCCCTATTTTATTGCAAATAAAAGTGGTAATGTTCAAAAGAAAGGTGTAAAATTTGAGAGTGCGCATTGAAGTGGTTCAAAATGAAGTATGAAAACATGATGGATATCATATCAATTACAACCTTATTACGTAGGCAAGTTCGAAGTGGGTGTCGGTCGATTGTCAGCCCAAAGTGCCTGCTATAGCATTTTTGTATAAAGACAGGATCCAGTTCTTTCCTCATTATCAAATAACTTTGACTAAACAACCAAATTATTTCATTACTTCAAAGTGCTGTCTATATAAAACCAAAAATAATAACTATTTGATCTCAGAAATTTTTCATATGATAGATTGGAAATTCAAATCATATGACTAGAGCAAAATCGAACTTTTACACTATTTTACTTTTTAAATCGTGATGTATTATAATGTTGAAAGCGTTTACTTATGAAATGCGAATTATTGGAGGGAGAAATTTTGATTGATATTCTACAAAAACTCAATGCAATATTGTGGGGGGCACCGAGTTTAATTTTATTAACAGGGACAGGGTTATTTTTAACCCTCTTACTTAAAGGGATGCAATTTACAAAATTATTGCATGCATTTAAACTGGCATTCATTCCAAATGAAAGTGATAAAGACAATGAAGGCGATATCAGTAACTTTAAAGCTTTAATGACATCACTCGCTGGAATGATAGGGAATGGGAATATCGCCGGTGTAGCAACTGCCGTCACTTTAGGTGGTCCCGGTGCCGTATTTTGGATGTGGGTTGTGGGCTTGCTGGGCATGACAACAAAATATGCGGAAGCTTTACTCGCAATGAAATACCGCGTTCAAAATGATAAAGGGGAATTTTCAAGTGGTCCGATGTATTACATAGAAAAGGGTCTTGGTCATCGCTTTAAATTTTTAGCGGTCGCTTTCGCTATATTCGGTGCGTTTGCAGCACTGGGTATTGGTAATAGCGTGCAATCAAATACGATTGCCGACGTCATGAAAAATAGTTTTAACGTGAGTGGCTTTGTGACCGGCATTGTTTTAGTGATACTCATCTCATTAATTATTTTTGGTGGTTTAAAGCGCATTAGCAATGTGGCAGGCTTTTTTGTTCCAATGATGGCCATTTTTTATATTGGCGCAGCCATCATCATTTTAATTCTCAATTACAATCAAATATTGCCATCATTTGGTTTAATTTTTCAATATGCATTTACACCCGTCTCCGCTGCAGGTGGCTTTTCAGGTATTTTAGTCATGCAAGCCGTTCAAAATGGGGTTTCTAAAGGGATTTTCTCCAACGAAGCAGGTTTGGGTACAGTCGCTTTAATCTCAGGAAATGCTAAAGCTGAAAAACCAGCCATTCAAGCGCTAGTCGCAATGACAGGAACTTTTATTGTAACGATTGTCGTTTGTACAATGACAGCACTCGTCCTTCTCGTTACAGGATTTTGGGATCCAACAGGTGGTTTACTTTCTGGTGTGCATCATGATGCAAGTTTAGAAGCCGGTGCACTTACAAGTAAAGCTTTTGGCGCAAGTTTAGGTTCGATGGGGGAATACGTTGTATCGCTATCGGTCATCTTTTTCGGCTTTTCAACGATTATTGCTTGGTTCGTCTATGGGGCAAAATGTTTTGAATATCTGTTCGGCGTAAAATATGTCATGTTTTATGGCATCATTTATGTCATCGCAACATTCATCGGTACAGTAGCTAACTTAAGAACTGTTTGGATGTTTGCAGATACAGCGAATGCTTTAATGATGATTCCAAACTTAATTGGTATTTTATTCTTATACAAAGTGATTAAAGAAGAAACAGATCTTTACTTTAAGCCGTCTGTACGTCAATATTCATAAAATAAAACAAGAGGCTAGTATAGAAGTTCCACAATAAATAGCGCTAAGATGATTTTTAATAGAAAATTGTCTCAGCGCTATCTTTTTATGATAAAAACTTCGTATTGTATGACTTTGCTTTCCAAGAGGGCATCCTCTATACAAGCACATTCATAAAGTTAAAGTTATCAAAAATTTATGTCTCGAACTCTTCTTTTTATAGATATATTTGCAATTGGAAATGTGTCCCTTCCATACTTTCGTTTGAACCTACTTGAGAAGGGTATGGGTACATTGAGGTGAAAAATCAATGAAACAAAAAGTTATTAATCAAATGAAACAAGTATTTGAAAAATCTCGTATCGGAGTTCTTTCTACTGCAGTTAACAATCAACCTAATAGTCGTTATATGATTTTTTATAATGACGACTTAGATTTGTATACAAAAACAAGCCGTTCTTCTCAAAAAATTGAAGAATTAAAACAAAATCCAAAAGCACACGTATTACTCGGTTATGAAGAAGGATCTGGTCATCCTTATGTCGAAATCGATGGTACAATTGATATTATTACGAATTCAAAAGAAATAGATTGGTTATGGCAAGAACAAGATAAAACATTTTTTGATTCAAAAAATGATCCGGATTTAGTCGTTATCCGTGTCATCCCATCACATATCAAGTTACTAAACAGTGAGGATTTAGATACACCTTTCGAAATTGATGTCAGTGCCCTTTAATTCATTCGTGCAAATTAATGAGAGTGTGCTGATGAATCTGTCAGTTTTTGAATCATTAACCTATTCGGGATTGGTTGAGGAAATGCTTTTATTTTCCGATTGTTCCCATTGTTATGCTTTTGTTTATATAAAATGTCTTACCCTTATATAAAGTTGTATTCCACACAAAAGGCAGTATACAGAACTGCATGGCATCACATGCTTCTGTATACTGCCTTTGTACATTACGCGCCGTTAAGCTGTAATTGATACATCTTGTAATAAATGCCTTCTTGCGCAATTAAGGATTCATGTGTTCCTCTTTCTACAATTTCCCCTTTATTTAACACTAAAATTTGATCGGCATCTTGAATCGTCGATAAACGGTGCGCGATGGCAATCGTTGTTCGTCCAGTCCGCATACGATTGAGTGACTGTTGAATCGCTTCTTCCGTTTCTGAGTCAATATTCGCCGTCGCTTCATCAAGAATAAGCACTTTAGGTTGGATAGCCATCGTTCTTGCGAAAGCAATTAATTGACGTTGACCGCTTGAGAAAGCACTCCCCTTCTCAATCACTTCGTGGGCGTACCCATTTTTCAATTGACGAATAAATTCATCTGCGTGTACAAATTGAGCTGCTGCTTCTATTTCTTCTTGTGTCATCGTCGGATGATATAACTTAATATTAGAAGCGACCGTTCCATAAAACATAAATGGATCTTGCAACACAAGTCCGATATTACGTTTTAATTGTGCCGGCGGAAAATCCTTAATAGATTGCCCGTCAATTAAAATTTCACCACGGTTAAATTCATAAAAGCGCATAAATAAATTAATGATAGAACTTTTACCGGAACCTGTATGCCCTACTAGAGCTACTGTTTGGCCAGGCTCCACTGTGAATGAAATATTTTTAAGTACATCATGTTGACCATCATAACTAAATGAAACATCTTTAAATTCAATTTTTCCTTCTTTAATTTCACCTTGACTTTGCACATTTTGTAACGGCGCTAAAGTGGGATCGTCCATCATTTTGAAAACACGACTAGCTGAAACAATGGCTTGTTGGAAAATATTTAAATTTTGACTCACTTGGTTGACAGGTTCAAAGAAACGTTGCATATATTGAATAAATGCATACACTACCCCTGCTGTGACAGTTGTTGAAAAACTTAAAATACCGAAATACGCTAATATCACAACGATTGCAAATGTTGATAACATCGTAATCGCAGGTCGTAATAATAGACCGTCTAAACGTATTGTCTTAATTGAATATTGATAATGTGATGCATTAATAGCTTCGAATTCATTTCGTAATCGTCGCTCTTGATTAAACACTTGGATGATTTTCATACCTTCTATAGATTCACCGAGTTTGGCATTTAAATCAGATAAGCGCTGACGTGTTTCATAGAAATAAATGGATGCATATTTCCGATATATTGCGAGCACAACGATTACAATCGGAATAAACAACATTGCGAAAAATGCCATTCGAATATCTAAGACAAACATCATGACAAAACTTGCGATAATCATGAAAAATGCAATTAAAAAGGAAGAGAGCACACCTGTGAACATTTCGACAATTGCCTCAGTATCATTTGTTAAACGCGAAACAATGCTCCCACTCGGCGTTTCATCAAAAAATTTCATTCCTAATTGACTGATATTATGAAAAGCATCAATACGCAGTTGTTGGATAACTTTAAATGCTAAGTATTGTAAGTAATAAATACTTAAATACGTAGTGACTGCCCCTATTAATTCGACTGCAACAAAAACGACTAACAAAATCGTAATTTCATTTCTTGGGAAATGTTGCGGTGTTAAATACTGATCAATGAACATTTTGACAAGATAAGGAACAGACATACTTGCCATCGTTGAAAAAGTGAGCATTGCTAAAGTTAGGAAGATTAACTTTTTAAATGGAAATGTATAACGAATGAGTCGCATTAAAGTCTGAGTTTGTTCTTTCGTTGTCAATTGAGATTTGACGTCTTGCTGCATCATTTTCGCTCACCTCCATCAACTTCACTTTCTAAATCACGGGTAAGACGACTTTGCATCGCTTGTGAACGGTACGTCTCCGCATACCAACCCTCTTTTGCCATAAGCTGTTCATGTGTCCCGCGTTCAATGATAGTGCCATGTCTCATTACAATGATCATATCTGCATGCATAACCGCACTCATACGGTGCGCCGTAATAATATTCGTTTTATCTTGACGTTCTTGTTTCAAATTGTTCAGGATGGCTGTTTCAGTTTCTGCATCTACAGCGGATAAGGCATCATCTAAAATTAAAATTTGCGGATTCATCATTAATGCCCTTGCAATGGATATCCGTTGCTTTTGGCCGCCTGATAATGAAACGCCTCGCTCTCCGACAACGGTGTCATAACCTTCAGGCAAACTTAAGATGTCTTGATGAATATGACTCATCGCACTTGCATGAAAGACCCTTTCATCCGCAACATCCGGTTGACTAAATGCGATGTTACCACGAATGGTTGATGAAAATAGAAAATGTTCTTGTGGCACGTAGCCGAACTGACCTCTAAGTTTGTTAATTTCATAATCACGGATAGGTCGTCCGCCATACTGAATATCTTCGGGCTGTTTGGTATCAAACTCACGCAGTAAAAGACGTAATAATAAACTTTTACCTGAACCTGTATGTCCAACAATCCCTAACGTCATTCCTTGTTTAATTTGGAAATGAACATCTTTTAAGTCTGGTTCTGTTTCACCTTTAAATTCGAACGTATCAATATTGAAATCAATATCACCTTCAGGAACTGACGATGTTTGAGATGTCGTCACAATATCACTTTGTACACTTTCTATTTTGCGTATCCGGTCATAAGATGCTGATCCTCTTTGAACGATATTAAAGAAAAATCCAAGCGCTAATAACGGCCAAACAAGCATGCCTAAATAAGTCGTGAATGTAATGAGTTGACCAATCGTGATGGACTCATGAATCACCATCAATGCTCCAAAGACCACACTTAAAAGGTAGCTTGCACCAATTACCAATTCAATTGTAGGATCGAAAAGCGCATCAATTTTGGATACAACTAAGTTTTTAGCCACGACACGGTCACTCAATTGTCGAAAATCCGTTTCGTCCGCTTGTTCATAACCAAAAGATTTTGTCACTTTGACCCCTGCGATACTTTCTTGCGTTTTATCATTTAATTGACTAAAAGCCCCTTGTGCTTCTTTAAAACCCTTGTGCAACAAATGGCCGTAATAACTCGTCAATATCACCAATAATGGTAAAGGAATCATCATAATGAGTGTCAGTTTAGGACTAATGGTCACACACATCATTATTAAAGTGATGCCACCCGTTATGACTGCTTCAGATATCGTAAACACACCGATACCCGCAGTGTTTTGCACCGCTCGAATATCATTTGTCGCATGCGCCATTAAATCACCTGTACGGTAATTTTGGTAAAATGATGGACTCATATTCGTATATTTTTCATAAAGTTGATTTCTCAAAATTCTCCCTAATTTTGCACTTGCGCCAAAAAATCGCGTACGCAAAAAATAACGTAACGCATAAACTGCTAAACCGACGATAAAGATAATCACAAGATACATTGTTAAATTTTGAGGTGTCAACGTGTGCTGTGCGATATGATCTATCACAAAACCTATAATTTGCGGTGGAATCAAGCTACATAAAGCTGTAATAACTAAAGCAATCAAGGCACTTATATAGCGCCATTTTTCTTGCTTGAAAAACCACCCGAGTTGCTTAAAAACTTTCATGTTGCCACCTACTCTTTCTAAGCACAGACTGTACTTTCATATTTATTTGTATAAGAACAATAGCATCGACACGTTTTTACTGTATTCTATTCAAACGATGCACGCCTCATCGTTAAAACAACATTAAATTCATTTTTCGAAACACGCACGTCTCTTCTGTTCCCTATTCTGGGGCGCGTGAGTAAGAGCTACATCAACCTGTATACAAGTGTCGCATATATAATCTGGATAGCTACTATTCTATTGTTTGTCTAAAGTTAATAGATTAAGGAATCTCTATCCCAATCTATAACGTGAATGATCAAAGCGATGGTTACGCGCTTTTAAACTATTATTGACACAAGCGCTCGACGCAATCCGCTTTAATTCTTATCTACATCCTACATGTTTTCGCCCCTTTCTAAAGCTATGCTTCGTGTTGTGATAAGTCCTTCACTCGCCGCTCAAATAAATTAGACACACTTTATTTATGCTTTTATACTTTATTGAAAAGCTCTACATTTAAAAGTGACGTCGTATCCCTTAATTTTTCTTACTTTTCTAACTTTCATATTTTTACTAAGTCCTCTTATTATAGCACGCTGCCTTTTTACACTTTCCATTTTCTGCTCATCATTCATCCTGCCTCCCCCTCCCACTACGTTTAAATGTCAAAATATTTCGATAACATTTTAAACTATTTTATCATACTTTATCTCACCCAACATAACGGCCTCGTATTTATTGCTTTATTTTTAGAAAACACAATCTGTACTGATTATTATGAATCATCCATAGGCTAGAATTTTAGTCGGGAAATAATGAGATATTTACCATTGAGATGCATAAAAGTTATCACTTTCTTTAAAAACGAATGATAAACAAAGCAAAGATAAGTTGGTTGAAAAATTGGTAACATAGCACCAAAACGGATAGGGCTACACAACTTTATTGTTCATATGTTAAGCTAATAAAAAAGAGAGGAAATGAGGTAACAACATGACAAAATTCGATCATGTGCGTCCACCGCAACATTTTGCACGTCATCACAAAACACTCATTGTCATTAAGCATTATGCTTTCACGTGTGATAATCGTGTTTATTTTTCTGATACACGCTATGTAGATTTAGAACAACATACGTATCAACTAGAGGTTGAACTATGGTCAAAAACAGATGATCAAGGGATGGCTGTGGACTTTAAAGAAATCGATGCTGTCTATAATCACTATTTAGCGCCTAAACTTGAAGGACAGTTGATTAACGATACATTACCTGAAATGAACACCACTGTAGAAAATATTGCCCATTGGATTTGGCAACAATTCCATGCGCACCTACCAGAAGGCGTCTCATTGAATACAATTACATTATTTGAAACACCTGATCAAGGCACAAAATTAACACGAAATATTATGGCACAATAAATAGACTGAATCACGCGCGAATCTCGCCACTATCTATAAAGTATTTAAATGCAACAGCACCCCCATCTTCTCATCATTTTGAAAAGGTGGGGGTGTTGACGTTCTGTATCGTTAGTTAATGTTCTATTTCGAACATTGTTTTAATGGTTTCGAATAATTCTTCTTCGGTCATCACAATATGGTCAGGGTTGTATTGTTGATGCGTCATAGGACGATTTCGACGATTAAACCAAATACTATGCCAACCTGCATCAATGGCACCGATGACATCATTGTCAAAATGATCTCCGATATAATAAATTTCATCCGGGGCAACCTCTAACTTCTGCTCGACAACTTTAAAAATACCTCGTTCTGGTTTCGATAGACCGAATTCTGCAGAAATAAATTGATGTGACTCAGGAATAAAAGCATCTAGCTTTAATGCTTCTATTTTACGACGTTGACGATCAGATTCACCATTTGTCAAAATACCTAATTCAACTTGTTGAGACGTTAAAAAGTTGAGGATTTGTGCCATCGTCTCTGATAAGTTGATATGTTGTTGTGCGGCTTCATAATCCTGTTGAAACGCAATAGCCATGTGCTCTGGTAAATCAATATCAAAATCATGTACTGCTTGTGTGATGCGCGCAATATGCATCGCTTTCAGTGATAATTCACCGGTTTGTGTCGCTTCAAATAATGCATCACTATAAATTCTAAAGTGGCGATACAATGTCTCTGCACCAATATCGCTATCTGCAAAATGACGATGATATGCAAATTCAAAAGCTTCCAATTGATTGTACAGCGTGTCATCTAAATCAAATAATATGACCTTCATCATCCAATACACCCCCTATAATCGTAGCAATTCAATCAGTATATCTTTGTGAGATTATTATATAATTTCCACATCGTCATGAACAGTTTTTCAAACCGTTTAACCCTTTTATTTGTTCAATAAAATGATTAAACAACAGGATTATGTTTCTTACGAATCAAGAGCCGCTTTAATTGTTTTTAAATACACTTTTGTCTTGTCGATTCCCTCTTCTTTAAAGCGTCTCACAATTTCACTACCGATAATAACACCATCTGCCACTTCTATAATTTCACGCACGTGTTCAGGTGTTCGTATTCCAAAACCGGCAAACACAGGAACTTTACTCTGTGCTTTAACATCTAAAATATTGTTTTTGAGTTCAGGATGAAAATGACCATTTTGCCCTGTCACTTGATTCATTGTAATTGTATAGATAAATCCTTCCGCAGACGCTGCGATCCGTTTACGTCGTGAAGCTGCGGCTGTCATCGCAATTAAGGAAATGAATTGTAACTGACGCTCTGGATGACGCGCTTTGAGTTGTTCTACATATTCAAAAGGCAAATCTGGAATAATAAGGCCTTTCACACCTGCTGCTTCGGCATCTTTTATAAAAGCCGCTTCACCATACGTTTCGATGGTGTGATAATATGTCATTAAAATGGTGCGTGTCTGTAATTCATGCTGTACCGCTTTTAATTGGCTTAAAATTTTCTGTGCTGTCATACCCGCTTTAATAGCAGCTTGGCCTGCTTCCATAATGACAGGACCATCAGCGACAGGATCAGAAAATGGAATACCTATTTCAACATAATCAGCGCCTATTTCATCTAAAGCTTTAAGTTCGTCAATAAACTGAGGGCCACCCATAATATAAGCGACAAATTGCTTCGTAGTCATTATTAACGCTCCCTTTCTTCAAGATAATTTTTGATTGTTTCCATATCTTTGTCACCTCGACCTGAAATTGTAACTACAAGGACTTCTTCTTTATCCATTTTAGGGGCAAGTTTTTCTACATAGCTTAATGCATGTGCACTTTCAATTGCTGGAATAATCCCTTCAGCTTGCGTGAAACGAACTAATGCGTCCATAGCTTCTCTGTCATCTGCCGTCACATAGTCAACACGACCGATATCGTGATAATAACTGTGCTCAGGTCCGACACCAGGATAATCTAACCCCGCTGAGATCGAGTGCGCTAATTTAATTTGATGCTGTTCATCTTGAATAAGATACATTTTTGTGCCATGCAACACACCTTTACTTCCTTTATTGATGGCTAGCGCATGACGATCTGTATCCGCGCCTTCTCCAGCTGCTTCCACACCGTACAGTTTAACCGCTTCATCATTGACGAAAGGGTAGAAAGTCCCTATCGCATTAGAACCGCCACCGACACAAGCTACAATCGCATCAGGTAATCGTTGTTCTTTTTCATGAAGTTGCGCTTTAATTTCATCACCAATCACACGTTGAAAATCTCGTACCATTGTTGGAAATGGGTCTGGACCAAGCGCCGAACCTAATAGATAATGTGTATCCTCAACATGCGCCACCCAATATTGTAATGCTTTATTGACAGCATCCGATAACGTCCCTTGCCCATCTGTCACAGGCACAACTTTAGCCCCTAATAATTCCATACGAAATACATTTAACTGTTGTCGACGGATATCCTCTTCTCCCATAAAAACAACCAGTTCCATATCAAATAATGCTGCAACGGTTGCACTGGCTACACCATGTTGTCCTGCACCTGTCTCAGCTACTAATTTCTTTTTGCCCATTCTTTTCGCTAGAAGCGCTTGTCCAAGTGCGTTATTAATTTTATGTGCGCCCGTATGATTTAAATCTTCACGCTTAAGATAAATTTTAGCGCCACCGAGTTGTTCAGTATAAGATGCCGCAAAAGTTAATGGCGATTCACGCCCTACATAATGTCTTAAATAGTCATGATACATGGCTTGAAATGCGTCATCTTGCTTCGCCTCTATGTAGGCTTTCTTGAGTTCATCTATTGCTGGCATCAGTGTTTCTGGTACGTACTTGCCACCATATTCTCCAAAGAATCCATTTTCATCTACTTCTAATTGAATATGTTTCATCTTATTGCTCCTTTCATAATTGCACACATCTGTTTCATTTTGATTGGATCTTTAATGCCTTTGTCTCTTTCGATACCACTCGCAATATCGATTCCGTGAATGTGTGTATGTGTTTTTAATAATTGTGCTAAATTTTGTGTATTCAATCCTCCAGCAATCATGTACTTTGTTTCGGGCAAGTCATTTAAATATGACCAATCAAACACTTCCCCTGTTCCACCAAAATGTTGTGATGGCGTATCAATCAAAATTTTGTCAACAGCATCACGATACGACATTATATGAGAACGCAATATGTCGTCAGCAGGAAGCGCTTTGAACACTTGTATATGTGGATAGTACGCTTTAAATATACGTAAAGTCTCCACAGATTCATCTCCATGAAATTGAAGGGTGTTAATATTCGTCTGTTCAACAATATTTTGCAAAGTTTGCATTGAAGCATTTACAGTAACAGCCACGCGGTCAATGTCATCGGGCACTTGCTTTGAAAGGCTGTGCAATGTTTCTAGATTAACGTACCGTGCACTTTTAGGATAAGTAATAAAACCGATTGCAGATACATCACATTGAATCGCAGCTTCAATATCTTGTTGTCTCGTAAAACCACAATATTTTAAATACATATTAGACACCCTTTGTTAATTTAAAAGCTTGAATTTGTTTTTGAGGTGCTTTGGCTTTCATTAATGATTCCCCCACTAAAATGCCTGCAATACCTGTGGAAGTTAGTTGAGCGATATCTGCAGGGGTCTTAATACCACTTTCCGAAATATAATGCACACCCGGTTGCTTACACGTGAGTATTTGAGACGTGTGTGCAACGTCAGTCTTAAAGTGGCGCAAATCTCTGTTGTTAACACCTATCAGTTCTGGATTGAGGCGATGTGCACGTTCAAGCTCTTTACGGTCGTGTACTTCGACTAATACTTCTAAGCCTAATTCAGTAGCGTAATTGTATAATTGTTGGAGTCGTACATCTGTTAAAACATTGACAATTAATAAAATAATCGAGGCCCCTGCTTTATGTGCAAGGTCTATTTGGCGTTCATCGACGATAAAATCTTTACAAAGTACAGGTAAGTTTGTTTGCTGGGTTAAATCTATCAACCGCTCGTAACTGCCGCCAAAATACCTGTCATCTGTTAAAACAGAAATGGCTGAAGCCCCTCCTTCTGTATAAAGTTGCAATTGTTCTGTTAAATCACGTTCAGGAATGTCTGACACTGTCGGACTTTTTGACTTAATTTCTGCAATGACACCTATTTTTGAATCATCCGCTAGCAATTGCGTAAGACGAGGCTTGTGCGCCACATTGATGGCATCTATCTGAGCTATTTTCTGTTCATAATACCCCTCTGCTAGTAATGCTTTTTTATATGTGATGATTTCGTCTAAGATACTCATACGATGACACCTCTCGCTTGTTCGTATTGTTGATAGGCTGCACCTGAATCAATACATTCAGCCGCATAGATAATGCCGTCTTGAATAGATGCTGTTTTTTCAGCAGTATAGAAAGCGATACCCGCGTTCAATAACACCACATCTCTCCGACAAGAGCGATCTTTCCCTTTTAAAATATCTAAACTGATTTGCTTATTTTGTTCAGGCGTTCCGCCTTTTAAAGCATCATCAGGCGCGTATTGTAATCCGTAATCCGCGGCATTAACGGTATAGACCTCAATCCCTTTATTTTGGTTCATTTCTACAATTTGGTTATCTCCAGATAGCGTTGCTTCATCCATGCCATTTGCGCCATGCATCACTATCGCTCTCTTACGTCCTAATTTTTGAAGCACCTCTGCAATTTTCACCATTCTTGATGGATCAAATACCCCCATCGCTTGGTAATCTAAGGCATAAGGATTAATGATAGGGCCTATCAAATTCAGAATCGTCGGCCGTCCTATTTTTTTGCGTACAGATTGCATATTTTTCATTAATGGATAAGACTCTGTCGCACTAACAAATGCCAAACGGCTCGTCGCCAGTTGTTGTGAAACTTGTTGAACCGGCGTTGTCGAAATCTCCATTGCTTGTAAAATGTCCATTCCACCTGACTGTGAAGTGACACTTTTATTTCCGTGTTTAACGACATGAATGCCGCCACTTGCAGCAACAAATGAAACGGTCGTTGAAATATTAAAACTATTCGATCCATCTCCCCCTGTTCCACAGACGCACATACTTCCTGTATGTTGAGGTTGTTCTTCATACATGGTTTGAATCAAACGCGCACATAATGCATATAATTCATCTGTTGTTTCACCTTTCATCGTATATGCAACAAGCAATCCTACCTTATCTTCTATCGGTGTTGTTTCAGAGATTAAAGTATTGACGAATAATGCCATATCATCTGCATCTAACGTTTCAAAATTCATTATTTTATTGAGCAATGTCATGTGACTTCACACCTTTCTTTACGATGAACAAAAAATTCTCAACCACTTTCGCCACATCTTTACTTGCAAAAGACTCTGGATGATATTGAAGACCAAAGTGTGGCCGACTTCGGTGTTCAAATGATTGAATACTATCTCGCGTACGTCCTGTAATCAATAACGAAGCGGGTAATGTGGCTTCTTCACAAATCAGTGAATGGTAGCGCATAATGTCAGAATGTTCTGAAATCCCGTTGTATAAAGCGCTCGGTGCATCAAAAGATAACTGATCAATTTTACCGTGCATAACTTTCTGTGCGACGTTCACATCCCCACCGTAATAACAGTAAAGTGCTTGCGCTCCAAGGCAAATCCCTAAGATAGGTATATGTTCGAACGATTGAATAATCCGATGCAAATCATCGCTATCGTTTGGATGGCCTGGTCCAGGTGAGATGACCACACCATCTGGATTCAGATTAAAGATTGACGTATCGTCTGGATAATGGACACGCACATTGTCAAATGGTCGCAACATGTCTACCAGGTTGTACGTGAATGAATCATAATTATCGATGACTAATATCATAGTGTGACCTCCAATAAACTTTTCGCTTTAAGTTTCGTTTCTTCCAATTCTTTCTCAGGCACAGAGTCATAGACAACACCGCAACCCGCTTCGACATGAACATCGTTATCATCAATGACCATCGTTCGAATGGCTAGGGCTAAATCCAACGTATGATCACAATTGATATAGCCTACACCCCCGCTGTAAACGCCTCTTTTATAGGGGTGATTCTCATAAATACGTTGAATCGCACGTAATTTCGGCGCACCCGAAACTGTTCCTGTAGGTAAAAGACTCGCGATTATATCAAGAGGAGAGCGCTTGGCATCAATTTCACCTACGACCTCTGTCACAATATGCATGACATGTTCATAGCGTTCTATCGTCATTAACTTCGGTATCTCTAATGAGTTAGGTTTGGCAATTCGCAAAATATCATTACGTCCTAAGTCAACCAACATACGATGCTCGCTTAATTCTTTTTCATCTTCCAACAAAATTTGCGCAAGTTTAAAATCTTCTTCCTCTGTCTCACCTCTTTTAATTGTGCCCGCGATTGGGTTTGTCATGACTTTGCCATCTTTCACTTTAACGAAGCTTTCTGGCGAACTCCCGATTAAAATGGGTCCTCCCATATTTAAGTAAAACAGATAAGGACTTGGATTTTTGCGTTTTAATTTTTGATAAAGCCGATACGTTAATTGATGTAAATGATGACCAAAGCCATGAGCATATTTGTAAACTCGAGAAGGAACGACTTGAAACATATCCCCTTCTTGAATTAATTTTTTAAACTGCGTAATTTGATTGATAAAAGTCGCTCCATCAATATTGGTTTCAATTTTCCGTTGTGGCAAGTTGTATTCTATTTCCTCTTCAAACAGTTGAATGTGGCTAAATACATCAATCATCGCATCCAAGCGTTGTACCATCTCTTGTTCAGAGGCGCCTGAGAAAAGATTTGTCACAATCACATAAATCTGCTCTTTATAATGATCAAAGACATAGACCGATTCGATCATGTAAAAATGGACGTCTTCTGTTTCTCCTTGAACCGGA
Source organism: Staphylococcus coagulans (assembly GCF_022557135.1). Classification (NCBI taxonomy): domain Bacteria; kingdom Bacillati; phylum Bacillota; class Bacilli; order Caryophanales; family Staphylococcaceae; genus Staphylococcus; species Staphylococcus coagulans. The sequence goes on along the minus strand of NZ_CP092966.1, from coordinate 533,855 downwards.
TATTGTTGAAGTATGGGAAATGCATGTCGCACTAAATCAAAACTGCAGTAACCCATGAACCCTGAAATAAAAGGAAGTTGTTGTAATGCTTCGTACTTAATATCTGATTGGTGTGCGCCTATAAAAGCTTTTAATTTTTCAAACGGAGCGTCCGTTTCATATTTTGAATATTGAGGCGTCGAAATATTTAAACCCGCTTCAGTCAATGTCACTTCACCATACGTATCAAACGCAACAACTGAATAACGTCCTTTGGTTTGAGATGTTGTGGCACTTTCTAATACAATTTTGTGTTGTTTATGTCGTGCTAGTGTTTCTGGATTTATTGGTGCATCTAAAATGCGATAACGGATTTTCATCGGTCTCCCCCTTAATTTTTAAAATAAAAAAACGCGTGTGTCTCCTTAAAAAAGGACGCTCACACGCGGTACCACCTTTGTTAACAGATATACTTCTGTTCACTCAAAATCTTATAAAATTAGCTGCTTCCAGTAAAACCCAATTCATTTGAAGTCGGTATAGACTCTCATCAACCGTCTATTTTCTGATGCTACCGATGATTCAAACTACTACATCTTACCTCACTATTTAACTATATCTCACTAAAAAATAAAAAACACCACGGTTTCCCATCCTCTATAAGGACGCGTTACCGTGGTGCCACCTTAGTTAATATGACTGTTGTGCCATATTCGCTTTTAAAATCATGATTCAATTATTACGTTAATGCGTGATTGCCCAATTCATTTTTACGCCGTGCTAACTTTCATCAACCGTTAGCTTTCTGCATGCTACAAACGATAAAAACTACTTTCAATCTAACGTATATTAAGTTAAGGCTTACTATAACACCATTCATAATCCCATGTCAATAACTGACTTTGAAAATCATCAAGATATTGCTATTTTTAGTATTGGTTTTGCCTATTTATTTTGATTTGCAAAGGCTTTTGAAATGATGTTCAATTTTTCTGGCGCGTCCATCACATCCATGTGGACCTCTACAAAATGCATTGTATTTGGGTTTTGTTCAATCGCATCCATTGTTTCTTTTAAGGCTTTTGTTGACTTCACATCATAAGTTGGAATATCTTGGCCTCCAAATACGGCTGGTAACATTTTGTAATCCCACATTTGAATATCATTATAATGTGCTTTTTCACCATGAATTTTTCTTTCAACAGTATAACCATCGTTATTGATGACAAAAATAATCGGATTCATTTTTTCTCGAATCATTGTTGAAATTTCTTGTACTGTTAATTGTAAAGAGCCATCGCCAATAAGTAAGATGTTACGACGTTCTGGTGCAGCTAAAGTCGTTCCTAAAGTGGATGGCAATGTGTAACCAATTGAACCCCATAAAGGTTGACCAATAAACGTTGTTGAACCTTCAATACCTAGACTATATGAACCAAAGAATGATGTACCTTGTTCAGCTAAAACAACGTCACCTTTTTTAAGAAAACCTTGCATTAATTTAAAGTAATTTTCTTGTGTCAACGGCTCTTCATTTAAGTCCACATTTTCAGCTTGTGGCCATACAAATTGTGGGAACTGACCTTCATAGTGATAATCGATTTGTCCAAGTGCGTTCACAATCTCAGGAAGTGCTGGCGAAGTCGATTCAAATTCTCCAATACGAACTTGACGATGATTTAAAATCATCACAATGTCATCTTTAAATTCTTGAGAAAAGCCTGCAGTAGCTGAGTCTGTTAATTTTGCCCCTAAAGTAATGACAACATCGCTACCATTTACATAATCACGAATCGCTTCATCTGCAATACTGCCATCAAAGATCCCCATATATTGTGGGCTTTCTTCGTTAAAAGCGCCTTTTCCAAGTGATAACTGTGCAACAGGTAAGTTTAAACGTTCAGCTAATTGTTGAACTTGAGCTTGTAAGCCAAAGCTATTGATTTGATGTCCTACAATTAAAGTCGGTTGTTTCGCATTTTGAAGTGCTTCAGTTACTTTTTCGATGATACTTGATAAGTCCTCTGACGCTTTTACTTCTGGATATTCAATTTGATCTGGTACTTCAATTTCTTTCATCGCTGTATCAATAGGTAAATGAACATGTACAGGGCGTTTTTCTTCTATTGCGACTTGGATGATTCGAGGCACTTCTGTTAGAGCATTATCTGTTGTTAAATAAGTTTGTGCTTCAGTGATATGTGCAAACATTTTACGATATGCATCAAAGATACCTGTTCCTAATGAATGATGGACATATTTTTTAGCTTTCTCAACGACTGTTGTAGGGCCACCTGTAATTGCAATCACCGGCACATTTTCAGCGTAAGATCCTGCAATACCATTCGTTGCACTTAATTCTCCTACTCCAAATGTTGTCACCATTGCCGCTAATCCATTGATACGTGCATAGCCATCTGCTGCATAACTCGCGTTTAATTCATTTGTATTCCCTACCCATTGTAAGGTTTCATGTGACTCAATATCGTCTAAAAAGGCAAGGTTAAAATCTCCAGGTACACCAAAGATTTTATCAACACCGTGTTTTGCAATTTCGTCAAATAAAAATTGTCCTACTCTTTTTTTCATTTTCATCCCGTCCTTGATTTATATTTTTCTTTACAATTAGAATTCTACATGGCACTTTTAAATAAGTCAATGATATTGACCTAATAATACTGAATCTTCTATTGAAATAATATAAAGGCCGTTCTATACTTGATTCAAAGTTATTTGATTGCGCTCTTTAGTACATTATTGAGTTCAAATTGTTTTCAATTCATAATAATTGGGCTAAAAAATAGGCACGTATTTATCACCCATTGATTGTGTTTTCGTGCATTAATGTATGACTCAACAGTTTGAGAAAGGAAGGTCTATTGTGTCTAAAATTAAAGGTCTCTTGCTTACATTGAGTATTGCGATAGTTGCAACATTGCTCGGTCATTTCTTTCCTATTATAGGAAGCGCCATATTCGCAATGCTTATCGGTATGGTCCTAAATAACTGTATCCAATTACCACAAACGTTAAAACCAGGTATTCAATTCAGCAGTAAAAAAATATTACATTACAGCATTATCGTACTCGGTTTCACACTTAGCTTTCAGTCGATTGGTTCCATTGGACTTAAATCTTTGCCTATCCTTATCGTGACACTTCTCGTCGCACTCGTAATTGTTACTGTATGCGTCAAACTATTAAAAATTGATACCCATACAGGCATACTCATAGGTGTCGGCACATCTATTTGTGGTGGTTCTGCAATCGCAGCAACGAGTCCAATCATTAAAGCCAAAGATGAAATTATTGCTTTTAGTTTATCAACTGTGTTCTTGTTCAACTTAGTTGCAGTGATTATCTTCCCACCAATCGGTCATTTTTTACATATGAGCCAAGAGGCTTTTGGCTTTTTCAGTGGTACAGCGATTAACGATACGTCTAGTGTTGTCGCTGCGAGTGCCCTTTACGGATCAAAAGCGCTTGAAGTTGCGACGATTGTTAAACTGACACGAACACTCTTTATTATTCCTATTACAATTATTCTTGCCCTATGGGTTACACAACGACAAGAGCCTCAAAAACAAGGGGAACGTCCTACCATTATTCGTGCCGTCCCAGGATTTATTATTTGGTTTATTGTAGCCTCACTCATCAGTACGCTGTTTAACTTTTCACATGAGGTCATTCAAATTTTTAAAACGATTGCACTCTTTCTTATCACTATAGCTTTAGCGGGCGTCGGATTATCTGTGAAATTCAGTCAATTTAAAAAGGCAGGACTGAGACCTATATTGCTCGGTCTATTAACTTGGGCTGCTTTAATTGTGACAAGCCTTATTGTCTTGAGCTTAATAGGAATGCTATAAAAATGAACAAGCAAGGGGAACAGAAATCAATCGGATTTCGCTTTTTAAGTCTGCCCTTTGCTTGTTTTTTCATGTCTTTATCCTCTATTCGTTTTTTCTGTTGACTATTGTTAAGATGAAGATTAAATCACAATTTGTCAGTTTCAATTCACAGTACAAAACCTTGTACAAATGTAAAATCAATAGTATTTATAAATTCAAAAAGATATTCAATATAATTTGCATAAGAAGATAAATGTGCTTTATGATATAAGAATAAGTAAAATGTACAATCAAGGAAACTTATTCACACTCAAATATGGACTCATACTTTTATGTTTTGAATATTAATCTAAACTTTAAATTATTTAACAATTTTAACAAAATTATGTTTTAAGCATAGACGTAACGGAAATGTAATAATATGAAACGCGAACGAAACATTGTTTTAAATAAAAATCTTTATAAATAGAATCAAGTTGTTTTCTAGTGTGTCACCACAACAAATGCTATGATAGTTTCATTGATGGGTTTTGATTGTTGATGAAAACAATTTGTTTCAAACAATGGTGTATCGATTCATATATTGAAAATGAATTAGGGATGATGAGAAAAATTTTTAAACAAGAGCGGATACGTTAAATCGTGTTATTCTCTTCCCTATCATAAAATTTCGAGCATAGTCATGCTAAAAATACACCCGTTGACATAAAGTCTGCTGTATTTTTATCTCTTTTATAAAGGAGGATGCTTTCACATCCTACTGGCGAAATACATAACAATAGGAGCTGGAATTAATGATTAAACAACATTGGGCTCAAAAAGTCGTAAAAAAAGCATCATCAATTATTAAGTCAGATGTACTAATCCTGAATAGAAGCGGTTACGTTATCGCAACATCAAATTCAGATAAAATAGGCGTTTTTTACCCTGCTGCCCGCCATTCTATTCAACGAAATCTCCCTATCGATATTGAAAAAGAGGATATGAAATTTTGGAAGGTTAAACAGACTGGTGTCATTATTCCGATTACACATAGTGGGAAAACGTACGGCGCACTTTTTGTAGTAGGAGAGCCAGATGAAATTAGAATTTATTCACATTTATTAAAATTAAATGCAGAGTTCATCGTCGAACAAGAATTCGAACGTTCCACGCGCTTTGAAGAAACATTATCTCGAACACAGATGCTTGCACATATATTATTTAATCCACAGCGGCAAATCCAAGCCTATAACCGTAAAAATGTCATTGAAAAGTTAGGTTTAAACGAAGACTTTACCGTCGCACTCATCTCGATAAATAGTACAAGTAAAACGAAAATCATGACATTGCGCCGCGCTTTAGAAGACTGGAAATTACCAAGCGACGACATTATTGAAATTTCTCCTTCTGAATACGTGTTCATACTCAAATCCAATGACAATCGTGGTCAAACACAATCTGAAATAAGAGCCTCCATTGAGAGTGAGATGAAAGATGAAATCTTTTCCCGCACATTAATTACACTTGGCTCCATTACTAATGGATTACAAGGACTCATACAATCTTATAATGAGGCGACGTCACTTAAAGTGCTGATGCACGATTTAAAAATTCAAGAAGGCTTGCATACGTATAAAAGCCATGAACTAGAGACAATTTGTAATAACATTAAAAAATTCACGCCATCGAATGAAATGTCACTTGTATCTAACTACAAAAAGTTATTAGATTTTGGAGAAGATAAATATCTCAATGAAACGATTGAGGCCTACTTTAGAAATCACGGTAAACTCGTCAAAACGGCAAATGACTTGTTTATTCACCGCAATACACTGAACTATCGCATTAAAAAAATCCATGAAATTACAGGATGGGATCCCAATACGATAGACGGGATTGTATTGTTACGAATCGCACAAATCTTATATGAGCGTGCACAATGCTAATACAAATTTAAAAAAATAAATCATGAGGCCGAATCCAACTTCCAAATAGGGTTTCGACCTCATAATTTTTTTATTTCATATACGCTATTCAAAGTGCCTCCAGACTATGCATGTCGTCATTTATTAGATATAATGCGAGTGTTAGGAGCGATTTTAATGAATAAAATTAAGCAATGGATTAATTCTTTTTTTGAAATGGTCGGCCCAAAGGTGATGAAAATTATTTTTGTCACAGTTTTTATCCTTGCCATTCTTTTTATTGGTATGGCAACAGTCATACCTGAACTAAACCATAAAACTTATCAAGGCATTGTCGTTGAAAAATATAAAGAAAACCATGGTCTAACGACTGGTACAAGTCGTTTTATCGTTTTAAAACATGGCAAAGAGACGATTAAAATTCAAAATGATGATATATTGTTGCATGGTAAATTTAACAGCCAAAGCATTCAAGAAGATATTATAGAAGGTAAAAAAGCTGAAATTAAAACAATAGGCTTTAATTTCCCTCGTATTGGTTTTTATCCTAATCTATACCAAATCAAGCAATAAAAAATAAAACAGCTTACCGTCATCTCCAACATATTGGAAAATAGCGATAAGCTGTTTTTTTAACGTTCGTAAGTATCAATCCATTGCTGAACAGCCGGTGCAATCCGGTCTAAGTCGTCTATATGCACCCAATCAATGTCTGTAATTTCTGCATTGATTGCAACGCGAGACCAATCAATAGCATGATTCACTTTAAATCCATTCAATTCAGTTTGCTCATCATGTTGCGGATAAGCTTGTCCTACAACGGTTCCGATATAGATGATATTTTCAGGTTTAATCTCTAACTGTAATTCCTCTTTCACTTCTCTAATTAATGCCGTTTCCATCGTTTCACCCGGTTCAATTTTGCCACCTGGGAAGTACATTTTATCTCTATGTCTCACTTGAACCAAGCGTAAGTGATCTGCCTTTCTATCTACTAAACAAACACACCTAATCATGCTTGCCACTCCCCTTTTCCAATCGTTTTTAAAGAATAGGACATCTTTGCACACATATTCTCATCTTATAACGAATGGCATCATGACGCAATTTGAATATCCATTAGAAACGATTTGTGAGCGTTAACTTACTGCTTGTTGATACGTTGCGATGCGGTTTGAATAAACCTTGCCAATTCTTAATGCAGCTTGACGGCCTCCCATTATATTTCGCGCAAAGGGACCTAATTGTAAATCTGCTAACATTCCTGAGACATATAAATGGGGCAACCATTCTAGCTCATCTGAAATACGAGGATAACCCGACACTAATTGCGCTTCTGGTAAAGCCAATATGTCTCGAAGTAAAGGCTGTGTCATTAAATCTGGCACAAAACCTGTCGCTAAATAAATGCCATCATAACGCGTTTTTAAGTCGCCCGCGATAATCATATGATCTTGGACGTAATCAATGGCTGTATGATGAACAATCAATCGGCCTTGTTTTTCATATTTTTTTAAAGTCATGCACATATCTTTAGGCATCGAACCTTTATGACGTTCTTGGTGATTAACAAGCGCGCGTTCAGAAAGTGGTTCTTCTTGAAAATGTTTCATATTTTTCGGACCTAACCAACCCGGATCTGCATCAAAATCATGGATTTCATAATCTTTCTTCATCCACAAATGAATTGTCTTATCTTGATTTTCTTTAATCAATTTGATGGCTAAATGCCCAGCTGATATCCCACTACCGACCACATGTGAAACTTCAGCGATGGGCTCTAATTGTTCACTATGAATATGTTGAACATCAGGTTGATGTTGAAATATTTGAGGTATGAATGGCGTATGATGTGTTCCCATCGCTAAAATTAATTGCTGCGCTTTAATTTTTTGTCCATTCTCTAATTCAATTTCCCATGACGTATCACATTGACAAAGGTGTCGCGCCTTTTGACATATGTGACATGTTTCTAATTCATACGCATCTATCCAATAACGCGTATGATCAAAAAACATATCCAAACGTGGCCGTTGGTATTGTCCAATCATCGCCTGAACATAGCCTTCTTTTTTCGCAAATTTTTTCAAATCAAACGGCTCGGGATGACAATGATGCACTAATGGCGATCTTAAATAAGGCATACCTATCCGCCCTGTTTGCATTTCAAATTGTCCTAATAATCGCTCATGCGGATCAATCATTTTCAATTGTTCTTTCGGTAGCCCCATGCTTCTTAATTGTAACGCAATCGTTGTCGCTTGTACGCCACCCCCGATAATAACCCATTCGTATGTCATCTTTTTCACCTATCTTAAATAGTAATAATTACGATTTATGATAAATGAAATTCGTTCTCAAATCAACTGTTTATTCATGCGAATAGCACTTTTAATTCATTTTTTAGAACATCTAACAATGGGTACCTCACGAACTGCAAAGGAACTCCAGCACAAAAAACCAGAAATCGAAATAAGCTCGACTTCTGGCTTTTATATAGAAAGATGTGTGTACGTGTAAACCGATTAATTGATCGGCGCGCCTCCAGTTACACCATAAACTTGTCCTGTAATATAGCTTGCATTGTCTGAAGCAAGTAACACATAAACATCTGCTAGTTCAACAGGTTGACCTGCACGTTGGAGTGGTTGATTTTGACCAAATTTTGGAAGACTCTCTTGTGGTTGGCCTCCGCTTACTTGAAGTGGTGTCCAAATAGGGCCTGGGGCAACCGCATTAACTCGAATACCTTTAGGTCCTAATTGTGCGGCTAAACTTTTCGTCATTGAAATGTTAGAAGCTTTTGTCATCGCATAATCCACTAAATGTGCGCTCGGTTTTACCCCTTGGATAGATGCAGTTACGATGATGCTCGCACCAGGTTCAAAATATTGTAATGCTTCTTGAATTGAATAAATATTTGAGAAAACATTGACTTCAAATGTATCTGTTAATTGATCTGCAGCTAAGTTTTCAATTTCATATTCATATTGTTGCATACCTGCATTTAATACAAGGATATCGAGTCCATTTAATTGACTGTGAGCATCCTTAACCATTTGTTTTGCATATTTAGCATCACGTAAATCACCAGGCAGTAATACCGCTTTTTGACCTGCTTTTTCAATCACTGCTTTGACTTCTTCAGCATCGTCTTGTTCATCTGGATGATAAGCAATCGCAACATCCGCACCTTCTTTGGCATATGCAATCGCAGCAGCACGACCAATACCTGAGTCGCCACCTGTTACTAATGCTTTTTTACCTTTTAATTTATTGGCACCTTCATATGTTTCTTCTCCACAGTCTGGGACAGGTGTCATTTGTTTTTGAATCCCAGGATATTTTTGAGGTTGTTCTTCAAAATCACCATTAAAAAATTGTTTCAACGGATTATTATTAGACATGATAAAACCCCTTTCAATAGTATATGAATTCCATTCCCTTTTTATGTGTTTAAAAACATACCTATCTACATTTTTCCATCATCATCTATATATAGTTTTATTTATTAAATAGTTAACAAATAAACACAAGTCTTAAAAACAAAATTTCATTGTCGAATAAATATCTTATTTTTTAGAAAATTTTAACATCTACGAACTATTTATCTACACTTAGGCAAAATTTGTATTTTAAACTTATAATTTTATTAAACTTTTGTTGTATTAAAAATTAATGGAGTTGATAAAATGTATAAAATTTCAAAATTAGTATTATCTAGTTCTTTATGCTTAAGTCTTTTACCTATCTCTGACAATGCTCACGCTGAATCGAAAGCTGATATCCCTCTTAAACATAACTTTAAACAACCTGTTCATAGTCAATCTGAAGCACACGAAGTGCTTAAAGAATTACCTAGCGACATTAAAAAGAACTATGAAGATTACGAAGTCGTTAAAACAGAAAAAGACAAACTTGGTTTTACACATTACACGTTACAACCCGTTGTTGATGGTGCATTTGCGACAGATAAAGAGGTCAAAGTACACGTGAATAAAGATAATAAAGTTGTCCTTGTCAATGGTGAAGTCAAAGCTAAAAAAGTTAAACCGACAAATGAAGTTGAAATTTCAAAGGATAAAGCCATCAACCGTGCGTTTCAAAGTATTGATGTCAGGTCATCAGAAGCTAAAAATATTGATGATCACGTCGTTAAAGAAAGCAAAGTAGAAATCGATGGTGAAAAGAATAAATTCGTTTATAACATTGAATTAGTTATGACAAAACCAGATGTTGCCCATTGGGATATTAAAGTCGATGCAGAAACTGGAGAAATTATTGAAAAAACGAATTTAATTAAGCATGCCGCTGCAAAAGGAACTGGCCGTGGGGTACTAGGTGATACTAAAGAAATCAACATTAACAGTATTGGAAATGGTTATAGTTTAGAAGACGTCACAACACCCGCTGTTATGTCTGCTTATACAGTTAATGAAGCAACAGGCTCCGCTCAATTAATTACAGATAGAGATACAAACTTTACAGATAAATATCAAAGCGCAGGTGTAGATGCAAACTACTATGCGAAACAAGTTTACGATTATTACAAAACTAAATTTGGTCGTTCTTCGTATGACGATAAAGATAGTCCAATTGTATCTATTACACATGTCAACCGTTTTAATGGACAAGACAACCGTAACAATGCCGCTTGGATTGGTGATAAAATGATTTATGGTGATGGCGATGGTGTAACTTTCACAAACTTATCTGCTGCGAATGATATCGTTGCACACGAAATTACGCACGGTGTGACACAAAGTACAGCAAACCTTGTATACCGCAACCAACCAGGTGCACTTAATGAAAGTTTCTCTGACGTATTTGCTTATTTTGTAGATTCAGAAGATTTCTTAATTGGGGAAGATGCATACACGCCAGGACGTGATGGCGATGCCTTACGTAGTATGTCTTCACCAGAACAATATGGGCAACCTTCTCATATGAGTCAATATGTCCATACTTCAAGTGATAATGGTGGCGTTCACACAAATTCAGGTATTCCGAACAAAGCAGCTTACAATACGATTCAACGTATCGGTAAAGACCGTTCAGAACAAATTTATTACAGAGCCTTATCTCAATATTTAACTTCAACTTCTAATTTCAATGATGCAAAAGCGTCTCTATATCAATCTGCTTTAGATTTATATGGACAAAATGTAGCGAGTCAAGTCGCTCAAGCTTGGGAAGATGTTGGCGTATAAAAAAAGATTTCATCTCCTTGTAATTGCATTGCCATAACATATAAAAACGCTTATTTTTCCAAATATAGATAAAAATTGATGTTGTTCAATAAACCCCTCAATACATTGAACTGAATCAGCAATAAAGGAGCGGAACAGTCGTTATTTTGCCCCTGTTCCGCTCCCTATTTGAAATTCAGGATGCAAATACCTTTTGTTATCTTCCTATTTGAATCGCATCTTTTCTTGTGTTTGCGATCCAATCTTTCACATATAAAAAATTCTGCCAGTCCGCTTCACTATAGAATAAAATTTCATTCTTTTCTAATACCTTTTGTACCGCTTCTCTAAATGACCGACTCATATAATAAAACGCACCTGGATAAAAGCGGTCATAAAAATTGAAATCACATTGTGCAACTAACGCTTCTGCCGAAACTGGAATATCCCGTACTAATTTTTCAGCTTTTTCACGACCTCCATGCTTTAAAATATAGAGTGCGATAAAATCTAAACGCGCATCTGATCCCCACACGATTGGCGTCGGTTGAAGATCTCGCGAATGGATTCTCAAACCCAGATAATGGCGCTCATTTTCAATTTCTACTAATAATCTCTGTAATGAACTGACATGTGGTTCTGACAGTTTAACCGAGCTAATCGCACTTTCTAATATATTAGACCAATGACGACAAGCTATTTTTGTATGACCGACAACAGTTAAACCTAGAGAATGTGGCAAATTAATCATACCCGCTATCGCTTGCTCTGCTTCTATTTTAGACATATTAAAAGTTAATGGATTAAGTTGTAAACCCGTAATCATATAGGTCGTATTAAAATAATCCTTGTATAAAATACTACCAATCATATAATAATCGGACGTGATTTTTGGAAAATGAGTTGCCATCACATTCGTTTTAACGATTCTACTATTCCAGCGATCAAACATTTCATACATCCGTATTGATTCTTGACCGAAGTCTAACGACACTTTATTCACTTCGCCTGGTGTTAAAGCTAAAGCTGACAAATTAGACAAATCACCATTAAAATTCAAAGTCTTAATATCTTGTCTCATCATCTTGTTAATATTCCAAAATAGCATGCCTACTTTACAAATCAATTGTGCACCGGTACGCGCCTCTATTTGTTTTTTGGTTTTATTCGATACTTTTAATGCCAGTTCAATGGTGTCATAATATTGTCCACACAAAGCAGCAAGGGCTTCAGCTACTATATCATCACGCACATCAATTGCATCTGACATTTCAAAACGTATGCAACCTTCATGTAAACCATCCTTATAATCAGCTTGTATCCAGCCACTTTGATTTTTTATCGCCTCGAAAGTGATTTTCACCTGAGATACTCCCTTCATTTGTCTTTACTTTCATCATATCGTAATGATATTAAAGGAATGTAAAGATGAAACGAATATGAAAAGTGAACGAAGCTTGTATAGCACACGTCAATCAACATTCCGCTTTCTAGAATTCATTAATATGGTAAGTAGACTATTGTTTGGAATGCGTTTTAAAGCAACGTCGTGTCATTAAGCTCAATCCCACAAAGCCCAATAATAAACCTTTCCACTGTATATTTTCAGATTGACCTGTGGCAGGCAATTGTGATGCAGTGAATAATTTTTTATTTTCATCACTGACATTCACATGATTGACCAATACTGTGTTACGAGCTAATGTTAAATGCGCCTTTGTCATTTCTAGTGATTTATAACCATGAGGATTATTCGACTTAGCCTTCATAATTTGGACTTTATCATCGATATTCTGCTTATCATATTGGTTATGGTTATCAATTTCTTCTACCATAGGTCCATCTTGTGATTCAGGCTTTCCTAGAGCTTTTAAATTTTCTTCAATTTCCCGATTACCAGATACTCTATCGCTCTCCAATGTTATTTTTGATTCAGTTTGACTATCGTTTTCTACTGGTGGCGTCTTTTCTAATTCTTCTATATGTCCAATAGCATTTTCCTCTTGTAGTGGATTGATGCTTTCTAAGTCTTCTTCCTCTGATGGAGGTGCTGCTTCTATTGAAGTTGATTCCTCTGGTACATTGTCCTCCTCTATGACTACAACATTGTCGTCAATCTTAGGTCGTTCTTCTACTTCAACTGGTTCCTCTTCCTTCTCTATGGCATTTTCCACTTCTGGAGTTTCCACACTGTCTGAAGTTTCTTCTACTGCTGACGTATCTTCTTTTATAACACTTGGTTCTTCTGGTGTTTCCACTTCTTCTGTTGGTTCTACTTTATCTTCGACTTTAGGTTCTTCTACTATTTCTGGAACGTCTACAGGACCTGAGGATAATTCTGTTTCCACTGGCACTTCTTTCTCTGGTGTTTCATCTGCTTCGGTTGGCTCAGCGTTACCTTCAGTCTTTGGTGGCTCCACTACTGCTGATGCTTCAGGTGGCTTCTCACTCGTAGATGAATTTTCCTCTTTCGGTACATCTACATTTTCTGCAGGTTCTACTACTGCTGGTGTCCCCTCTTCTTTAACAGTTGATTTCTCTGGCGTTTCCACTTCTTCTGTCGGTTCTACTTTATCTTCAGCTTTTGATTCTTCTTCCATTTTAGGTGTTTCCTCTGTTCCTGTAGCCTCGACATTATTTTCAGTCTTTGGTTGTTCCATTACTTCTGCTGTTTCTACAGAGTCAGACGGTGTTTCTGATGTATTTGTATGCGCTAAAGTTTCACTGTCTTTAACAGGTTCTATCGGCTCAGGTGCTTTTGTTATCGGTTGAACTTTAACAAATACGAGCGGTGAAACATTTGCGCTTTCATCGACAGCTTTGACTGAAACGTTGTCATCAGCTTGAATCGTTGCGATGACAGGATCATTAATTTCCCATGTTCCATCTTGAAGGACCTGTGCTTCTAAAGTTGTTTTTTCATTAATCGTCACAATGATTTTACTTTTCGGCTCTGCTTTCCCTGTCAATACCAATGTTCCTTGTTGTAATAAATCGACTGTAGGTGTTTGAGGTGGTGTCGTATCTACAACTTGTCCTATGCCCGGTTGAGATCGATTGCCAGAGCGATCTATTTCTATAACTGATACTTTGGATCCTGCACGCAATTCAGTATGAAATGGTACACCGATCATCCAAGTTAAATTTCGTCCTACTTTCGTTTTGATGATTTCATTGTTCGGTAATGTCACTTCTATCGTGTCTTTATACTTTTCACCATACCCCCAAATAATATGTTTGCCCGCTTCAGTGACTGTAACTTTTGGTTGAATAGGTGGTGTATTGTCAATAGGTGTCACGTAGTTGATTGCTGATCGATTGCCTACATCATCTATCGCTTGGACAAAAATTGTATCATCTGCAATTTGAGGTGTACTTGGCGGTATTTCAATGGACCATTTACCTTCTACAGTATTCGTTTCTAAAGTTTTCTTGTTCGGTAATGTCACCAATATGGTCGTATGCAGCGCTGATGTACCAGTCATTGTTGACGTATTTTCTACAAAATCATCCACTTGTGGTGGTGGCGGTGCAATGGTATCCATGACTTTAGCGTAAAGTGGCGGAGAAGGAAATTTCCCAGGCAATGTAGCAACAATTGCCAATTGATCATTGACTTGTAATGCTTCTCGTTCAGGAATTGCAGTTTCCCAATAACCATATTCATCTGCTTGAACTTTTGTCATAACACCTGATGGATACGTCACAGTGACCCATGCATTTTCAGATGCATCTCCCGTAATAAAATCTTTATCCCGTTCAGTTGAAGACACTGTTGGTCGCTCAGTATGATTTGTGACCATTTCTTGTAAATAAGGTTGTAATTGTTGCATCAATTTCTCTTTTTCAATGACATCCATATGTTGAACGCCTTGAACAATACGATATAGTGGGATGCGATAATCTCGATTTGGCTCCGCTTTCAATCGCTGAATCAGCTGTGTCACATCTTCTTGCATTTGCTCAGCATATCTTTTTTCTGCTGCTTCGGTAGTTTCTCCCTCCGCTATAAAGCCTTTGTCAGTTAATGTGTAAGTGACTGTTTCCTTTTCAGGTTGCGGCAATTTTAATTGCGTATGATTTTCGATACGCCAAACTTGTCGACGTGATTGGGGTTCACGATGTTTAACCGTAATTGTGTCACCGTCTTTCAAATCAAATGTAGCAACTTTGCCTTCAGCTGTCTCATTGCCTATTAATGATTGGTCTAATAAAATCTTTCCATTTTGATTTTTTATCGTAATATGCGCATATTCATCTGTAAAATAAAAATGCGGTTGTACATTGTTTTGACGATAGATCACTTTTTGATGCTCAGGTTGATATTCAATATTCACAAACTCTCGATTAGAAATCCCCTGTAATACAATGCGTTCAGTCATTGCCGTTTGCCTATGTTGGATGGCAGGATATGTCACTGTGGCTACGTTTTCCCCTTTTTCTTTCACTATCAAATACGCATGCTCTGGCAACGCTGCGTCTTTTGATAACGGCGCTACAATTTTATATATCCCTGCACGAATTTGTTCAAATTGTGCTTTTCCATTTACAATTGTAGCTTCAGCTACTTGTGTCGTTCCATCTATTAACTTAATCGTACTGCCATCAGGTAAAATCTGCCCTTGCTGATCCACTGTCACCGTTGCATTTGCTTTGATAGAACTCTCTTTTAAATCCGAACTACGTACAAGTTCATAGGCAGTCGCCAAGCCTAACTGCTTCACATATTTTTGACGCTCAGTTTCATTATCAATTAATAACGCTAACGGATAAATGTAACTATTAGGATATGCATTTACAGTATCTTTTAAACTTGTTGGTATATCGATATGATATAAATCAAAGTATGCCAAGCCGTTGTACCCACGATTCGCAAGCCAGTACGTATTGATCCAGCGTGGAACATCTTTTGTTACTGGCCCTTGTGAGGCTTCTTCCCGTATAGATTGAAGCATCTGAGTCAAACCCTCAATTCCCGTCAAACGAACCATCCGAGTCATAAAATCCAATCGATCACGTAAACCAATATTGGCATACGAAAATTGTTTCGAATCCTTTAATATTTGATCATGAATGCGCTGTTGAAAAGCTTGCTGACGGTTCTCATATAACCAACCATTTTTAATGCTTTGAACTTTTGTTTGATACTCATTCGCAAAAATATTGTTCCATACTTCTAGTAATTCCATTCGACTATCGCCGACCATCCAACCATCATACCCGTGCCCCACTTCATGTAAAGCGAGCCATCCTGGTTGTAAATAGCCATGTAATGATGCGCTGTTAGAGCCCATATGATCCCATGTCCAATAAGCTAAACCATAACCATTTTTATCTGCCATCGTAAAATATTTCATTTCCACATTATAATTTGGTGATTGCGGGTCCTCATTTAACCCTGCCCATTGACTATATTTCGAAATGACATCATCATAATAGGCAATCATTTCATCTAAATTTTTAAAAGCGGAACCTTGACTCTGTTTCATTTCACTGATGCGTTGACGGTCTTCTTTTGGAATCAAAAATGAGATATGTTCACCTTCTACAAATGCATAGCTCGCATCTTGCTTTTCCCATTGCGCTTCAAAATCATTTTGACTTTGTCCACGTCGATAAGTAGGCAAAGTGCGTCCTAAATTGTTTTGAATATAGAAATCAACGAGCGGCTGATGATTAAGGCCTCTAGGTAAATTGACAAAGGCCGCACTGTCGATCGCTGCTTCAACACTGACCCATTCTCCAGTTTTAGGGATAACTTTACTTTTATTTTGTTGGCTATCATCCGTCATCAAACTTACGTGAAGCTCATCGTTATTTTGCGGATGAACTTGACGGATATATAATTTCGTATGTGCAGGTACAATCACACCTAAACTTTCACGTCCTTGTCCAATGCCTCTTCCCATCCCTAATGTTTGTGCATTTTTAGGATGGTTCATGACTGGGATACTTTTTTCATAAACTTTCTCTGGAATCTTTTCTACTGTTTTTGGCTGAGCTTGTGCTTGAGGTGCTGGTGCGTGTATGTCTGCTTCATTTGCTTCTAGTACAGATGAATCCACTGCACGAAAAGTGGTTTCATCCGTTTGTTGACCTATCTCTGCATCTTGCTTATCAGATTGTAGTGTCTTTGTCGTTGTGTCTCGTGTATCTATATCCGCATTTGTAGGTTGTCCCGCTTGCTTATGGTTGATGACTTTCTCTTTATTAACAGCACTTTCTACATGCGTCACCGTTGGCACGTCTACTGGGTCTTCAGACTTGAGCGCTGTATGTTCCCCGGCTTGAGGTGCTTCTTTTCTCTCTCCTGTGTTTACATTGCTATGTGTTATAGATGACCCTGATTCAAGGGAAGCAGGTAATTCGGCGGCTTGTGCTGTATGCCCTATATTGATATAAATAAATGAAGCAAACATGACAGAGACGATACCCACTTTAAACTTACGTATGCCAAATTGTTGCTGTACTTGCTTTTCTGATTTTAAATGATATTTTCTATTCAATATCGATTCACATCCCTATATCTTTGTTGATATAAATTAAATTTATCTTAATATATATTAACAAAACATTTTTAGTTTTGGAAGATGTACTGTGGTTATCATTCAAGCAAGTATTTTATTCTTAGAAATAAGGCTGTATCAAAATAGGGTTATAATGCGTAATTATTGTATATCATTTGCATCGTTTAAATGCTTTTTAATAAAATGTTGATTATCATTCTAAAGTCGTATGCAGGGTTATTGCTGAGGCCGCATGTCAATCATCAGCATCATCCTGTATGATGAAAGTATCACACGACAAGAAGGAGGAAAATCATGCGCGTCATTATTCGAGCAACAGTCGCAATTGCAGCCATCCTTGTTGCTGCACATTTCCTAAATCACGAAAATCTCTCTACTATTGATAACTACAAAAATGAATTGGCCCAAAGCCAACCTGTTCAAGAAATATTAAATAGTGGTCCTGTACAAAAAGTTCAAAACTTTGACTTTGAGGAATTCTTACCTTCAGATTTCTTTTAAACCTTTAAAAATCACGTCCAATAGATGATGCGAAAAAGAGGCCGAGCCATTAATCTCATAATAAATAGCGCTAAGATGATTGATAATAAAAATCGTCTTAGCGCTTTCTTTTTTATGATAAAACTTTGTATGATATGATTTCGTCACGCGTGTAATAACCACTATTAGTGTTAATAAAATGGTCTTTAATTTATAACGATAATAGATGGTTGATATGATAAGTGATGCTCCCTTGATGTCGATCATGCGTGTGATTCAAGACACGTAAAAAGTCTAAATGCCCTACTTCAGGATAAACAATCGATTTAACTTTTGCACCTAATGCATCAAATTTTTCGTAGGTTGTTTGCGAGTCTTTGTTTGGAAAAATCACATCATCTTCACCTAACAAAAACAGTACTTCTGGCATGTTTTGAATAAGATCAATATCATCTAAATAATCCGCACGCAACGTATACAACAAATCTGTCATCATCGTATCAACTGGTGCAAGATATTGGGTGAAATTAAACACTTCATTATGTTTTTTCGAAACACCTTGCTTCAAGATAAATTCAGGAATACTTTTGACCATTTTATCTTGCTCACCCGGCTTGATATCTTTAACGAGTTCACTCAGTAACTTAGAAAAACGTAACTCTTTGTAATCAATTTTAGCTGCACTATTTAAATAAATTAAATGCTTGATGGGTAACGTATTATAGCCTGCTAACTTTGTCGCAATTAATCCACCCATTGAATAACCGATAATGGACATTTGCTCAATGTGGCCTGCTTCTACAATATCAACAAGTGCTTCGTTCATCCGTATTGCATATTCTGAGAGATCATACTGACCTCGCTCTAGTCCCGTACTTTCTCCACGTCCAGGTGCGTTAATAAAAATGAGCTGCGCATTTTGAAGATATTCTGCAAATAGTGTCATGATCTTGTAATTCATAATCGCACCATGAAGTAAAACGACCGCATGGGTTGCATTCGGGTCACCCATCGTTACAATTTCAAGTTGTGCTTGATGTGCATTTTCTAACACTTTAATATCCGTTTTGTAATTTTCCAATGACATAAAAATTCCTCTATCTAAGGTCTATTGTTTTATTGATAAATATATTATAGTAGAAAAAAGTTTTGGTCAAAAGACTTAGGACGGATTTTAATATTGCTGAACGCCCCAAAGTTTTTCTTCGCATTTTTGAATAATATATTTTAAAACTTCAATTCGTGCTGTTTTCTTATGATCTGCAGCAACAACATACCACGGTGCAGCTTCAGTATTTGTTTTTTCAATCATATCGTGACTTGCTTCCACATACTCGGCCCATTTATCTCGATTGCGCCAATCTTCATCTGTGATTTTCCATTGCTTATCAACATCTTCTTCGCGCGCTTTAAAACGTTTCAATTGTTCATCTTTATCTAATGACAAGAAAAACTTCAATATGATTGCACCGTCATTGACCCACATTTTTTCAAACGCATTAATTTCATCATAAGCACGCATCCATTCTTGTTCAGATGCAAAACCTTCAACACGTTCAACAAGAACGCGCCCATACCAACTGCGATCAAAAATACCGATATGCCCACTTTTAGGCATGGTTTTCGCAAATCGCCATAAATAATGATGATTGAGTTCGACATCTGTCGGTGCACTAATGGCATTAACTTCATAACCTGTTGGATCCAAATAGGTTCTCACGCGTTTTATATTTCCGCCTTTTCCGGCAGCATCCATTCCTTCATAAACGAGGATTAATGGGATTTTTCTTTCATATAATGCAAACTGCAGTTCACGCATTCTTAATTGAAGTGCTTCAATTTTATCTTGATAGGCTTCTTTTGACACTTTGTTTTTAGGTTTGACAAATAAATGCGAGTGAAAAGAGGGCGAAAAATGACCGTCTTTCTTATCTTCACGCTTCTGATGCTTGTCTATAGCCTTAGATAAGCGTTCATGCAAATGCTCATACATTGTTATAATCGCATCTTCTCTATCGCTATAATCAATTTCTTTCCACGTTTGATCTAACATCGGTTTTAATGTCTCTAAATAAACGTCTGGTGAAACAATTTGCTCATACTCTTGTGCTTTCCATCGTGTTAA
The DNA here is from genome assembly GCF_022557135.1 of Staphylococcus coagulans. Classification (NCBI taxonomy): domain Bacteria; kingdom Bacillati; phylum Bacillota; class Bacilli; order Caryophanales; family Staphylococcaceae; genus Staphylococcus; species Staphylococcus coagulans. The sequence goes on along the minus strand of NZ_CP092966.1, from coordinate 513,798 downwards.
AGGATTCGATTTCATATGCGCAATATGCTTTTGTCGCTTTTCTTCATTAATATGAATAAAAAATTTAATAATTTCGTGATGGTCGTCTTGTAACATGCATTCAAAGCCTTGAATTTCACTTTTAAGGATTTTTTCATCTTTGTAAAGCGGATATTTAATTTGATGAATTTTATAATCCACAAAATGTGAGTACCAACTTCTAAAATAGATATTGATATGACCTTTCTCGGGTAATGTTTCCCAAAATCGCTGTAAGAAAGGATATCTCAAGTCATATTCAGAAGGGGTTTTTGTCGCAATAAATTTTGTATATTTAGCATCTAAGTTGAGTAGTAAGTCGTTCGTTAAGCGTGTTTTTCCTGATGCAGCTACCCCTTCAAAAACAATCATTATCGGGATGCCAAGTTCGTGGGTTTGTCGTGTGAGTTCCGCAATTTTTAGTCGTAGGGTTTCAAGTTTTTTCATTATTTCACCTCGTCCACTTCTATTAATATATAAGAATATTTTAACTGAATCATGGATTTTTTTCGCCCTTTCTTCAAAAAAAATTAGCTTTACAATTCAAATTTCGTCAATTTCAACCCCCTCTTTTCATTACAGTTTTAATTCATATTGTAATATTTGTAATAAAAGGACGGTTTCAACAATTTTTAAATGCATCGCTAAAAACCTTTCATATCAGCGCTTTATAATGTATTAAACCATTCAGGGTACGACATTTTATATGACAGTTAGATTACAAAAAGAGAAAATGAAAACTGATTGTAATGTTTTGTTATTTACACGTAATTTACAAATAGGTGTTTCGTTGGTAGAGTGTGGTTGTTGAAAATTTTTAGTAAGCTTTTGAAAATGAAAATCTGAAAAATAATTTTTACTGGAGGACTTATTTTATTATGAAGAAAACATTACTTGCATCTTCTTTAGCATTAGCATTAGGAACTACAGGTGTTGCTTTACATTCAGCAGACGCGAATGCCGCAGAAGAAAATATTAATAAAGTAGAATTAGCTCAATTAGCATTAAACAACGATCAATCATTAAATGAACATGCAATTGAAGATGGTGCATACGACTACCACTTCACTGTAAATGGCGTAAACTTCCACTTCTGGTCTGACGGTGTGACATTCGGATGGTCATACGGTTACGGTTCAGGTCAAGAAATGGCACAATCATCAGTAGCACAACCAACTCAAATGGCTGACTACAGTGCACAAGCTTCAGCACACCACGGAAATAATGAAGCTTCAAATGTACAACAATCAAATTACTCAGCACCAGCGAAACAATCAGCACCTTCATACCAAACTTCATCAACTTCATCAAACAGTGCTGGTTCTGTAACATTATCAAACGGCAACACTGCTGGTAGCCACGGTTCAAGAGCAGCACAAATTTTAGCACAACGTACTGGTGTTTCTGCTTCAACTTGGGAACACATCATCGCTCGTGAATCTAATGGTCAATTAAACGCGCGTAACGCTTCAGGTGCGTCAGGTTTATTCCAAACTATGCCAGGTTGGGGACCAACAAATACTTTCGATCAACAAGTGGACGCTGCTACAAAAGCATACAAAGCACAAGGCTTAAGTGCTTGGGGAATGTAATTTAACCCAATATATTATAAAAAAGGATTCCAAAATTGGAATCCTTTTTTATGTTTAATGTTATTTTTCAATCGAGTGACACTATCCCTACTATTTTAAAGCTTTATTTATAACGCTAATTCCTATTCCCTCTCACCCCCATTTTCATTTACAAAGAATGTGCCAACTTGTTGAAGTTCATATAACCTTTTTAGTACGTGTCACTGAACTCAATTTTTTATGCTTTATGTGAAATTCATACTACTTCTAACTTCAATTTCAATAACCTCTCTCTTTTCGTTGTATAAAAAATGATTATATTTTTTGTTTTAAGTAGCAGGTTAAAAGAAATAAGAAGCTATTTTGGCAGTCTTTGATCCCATTTATCACTTTCTGATTTTTGATTAAAGTCAAAATTTTCCATTGTTCCGTTTTATAAAATATGAATTACACACTAATGTAAAATAAGACGTCATTTTATCTTTTGTTTCATTTATGTTACATTCACACTTAAAATTGTTTACAATGGTTTATTCCATCATATGAGTGTGCTATGATGCTTTCAGTAACAAAACGAATTCAGAGAGGAAGACTTTTTAATTATGAAAAAATTAACTACTGCTACGATCGCTACCTTGAGTTTAGTTGGAGTTGGCTACATGGCTTCTAATGACGCCCAAGCAGCAGAACTTAATGAAACATCGCACTACACGACAACATATTCAGAAGCAACTCAAGACTTCGTAACAACAGACGTAAATGGTAACAAACACCATACATTAGACGGAAACTGGGATCCATCAATGTTTAACAACCAAGATTATGTTTTTTATACAGAAAATGGTGATGGAACAGTTGATTATTACTACTACCAAACTAACAACCAAAACTACACTTATCACTATGACTACACTTCAGTTGAAACACCTGTAGTCAATACAAATAATAATACAAATACAAACTATCAATACAGTGCATACAATGCACAATCAACATCAAACGTAACAGTACCTACTACAACAACAAGCCAAGTTAACTACCAAACACAACAAACAGCCACAACAATGGCTACTGAAGCACCTACTTATAATCAAGGTACAGTAACTACAAGTGGACGTTCTATCGCAACAACTGCATCTGGATCAAACTTATATACTTCTGGTCAATGTACTTACTATGCATTTGAACGTGCAGGCGGTAAAATTGGTTCAACTTGGGGCAATGCGAATAACTGGGCAAACGCAGCGCGTTCAGCTGGATACACAGTAAACAACAAACCAACTGCAGGTGCAATCATGCAAACGTCTGCTGGGGCATATGGACACGTTGCTTACGTTGAAAGTGTCGGTTCAAATGGTTCAGTAACAGTGTCTGAAATGAACTATGGCCACGGTGCTGGTGTTGTCACTTCACGTACGATCTCTGCAAGCCAAGCTGCAGGTTATAACTTTATTCACTAATCGCTAGTTAATATATAATAAATCGGGACATCAATACTAAAATAAGAAGCGCTAAGATGATTCTTAACAGAAAATCGTCTTAGCGCTTCTTTTTATAATAAAACTGCTATGATATAACTTCGTTTCCTCTTCAATTAAGCCAAATTGAGTTGAGATTTTAGCCCCTAAGCAAGCTGTTCATGTTTTCGTGCACACAGCTATGATATATGAATCATTTCCTTCCATATAATTAGCTACGTGCTACTTTGAAACAAAATCATTGTGCTGAATACATATGCCTTATAAAATAATATTACTTATTTATATAAGGAGGATATATGAAACGTTCCTTATTTTTTATACTTTTTTGTATGACCACGCTAGGGGGGGCTTTTACTGCGCTTCGGAATGACCACACGCTCAAGTCACAGCTCACACATTGGTATACAGCTCAATATGAAAAGTATGTACATCCCGATCGAAAAACACATGGATTTGGAAAGTATAACCATGGTTTATCATTTAATGGTGATTCACGTCATTATGGTATCGATTACGCATTACCTGAAAACACGAAAATTCTTGCACCAACACACGGTACTGTGACACGTACATTTAAAAATAAATTAGGTGGCAATGTTTTAGAGATTCGCGAAGCTAACGGCACACATTATCAATGGTTTATGCATTTAAACCGATATAAAGTTAAAGTGGGTGATACTGTCTCTCCTGGAGAAGTCATCGCACAATCTGGTAATACGGGGGAACAAACAACAGGCCCTCACCTCCATTTCCAACGTATGAAAGGCGGTATTGGTAATCGTTTTGCCGAAGATCCTGAACCTTTTATTAATCAATTGCCACATCAACAACGTAGCCTTTATCGCATTGAATAAGGACATATTGAGAAATCAATGCACCGTTCGATTTCTTAATATGTCCTTTTGACATAGCGTTTTATTTATACCAACGTTTCATATACGTTGTATGCATGCTTATTAATGACATCAGGTTATTCTTCCAAATAGGGATGATGCGTTGTATTTTGATTGCTCACATCATCTTGTTGAATATTGAGATGAATACGTTGCATTTTGCGTTCAACATTTGCAATTTCAAGCGCACATTCTTTCAATGTATGACGATAAACGTCTGTATTGCCATTTGTATTTTTATAATGCAATTTATGTTCTAAACTTGCCCACATATCCATCCCGATTGTACGTAATTGGATTTCAACGGGTGTCTCAACAGTCCCATCTGTCAAAAATATAGGGACTGAAACAACAATGTGTAAACTTTTATAGCCGTTTTGCTTAGGCACTTCGATGTAATCTTTACGCTTCAACAATTTAATGTCTGCTTGTTTTAACAATAGTTGCTCCACAGTATAAATGTCATCGATATAATTACAGACGACTCGAATTCCTGCAATATCCATAATATGTGTTTGTGCAGCTTTCGCGGTAATTTCGATGCCTTTTCTTTTAAGTTTTTGGAGTAAACTTGGTATCTTTTTCACTCGTCGCTCCATATGATGAATTGGATTATGTGCATTTTTGACTTGGAAATCCTCGTCTAGTATCCTCAATTTTGTGCTAATCTCTTCTAAAGCTGCACGATACGAATGTTCGAGTGCTACAAATGCGATAATTTCCTCAGGTTGGTCCAAATGCTTTAAATCCTCAATTCGATAGCTTGCAAATTCATGCTTCAAACTTTGAACATTGATTGGCGCGTTTTTTTCTACAAACATGTTCTCACCCCATATTGATTGGATACGCGTTTTATCATTTTTTGTCTTTACTCCCATGTCATCGATGTTTTCACTACTTACCACTTTACTACTTATGATTGTATTATCGAATTTTTAGCTAAAAATTGCAAAAAAAGTGATAGCAACAGATTCAAATCTGGTCTATTACCATCAATTTGTTCATCAGTCACTATCACTTTAATTATGTGGCAAATGATCTCATTTAAGGAAATGAAAGTTACGTTCATTTTAGCCTTGGGGATGGAGAACATATTCGCAATGAAGCCACTCTTTACACAGCGAATAGCAATGTCTCTTTAGGTTTAACGATATTGAACGATTCTGTCTACATCTAAACGTGCACTTGGACGACCTTCTTGCGCTGCTTTACCAATTGCTACGATCATAACAGGTACATAACGTTGAGGATCTAATCCTAAACCTTCAGCAATTTTTTCTCTTTCAAAGCCACCAATTGGGTTCGTATCATAACCATGTTCACGTGCAACTAACATTAACTGCATCGCAGCTAAACTGCTGTCCACTTTAACGATGTCATTCATTGATTGTTGATCAAGACCTTCATACATACCTACAAAACGTTTAACAAGGTCAACTTTAACATCTTCTGGCATAAAGCCTTGTTCAACTGCAGAACCATAGATTTCTTCTGCATATTCATAATTTAACATATCACCGAAAATAACAATCATCGCTGCAGATGAATCGTTTTGACGTGTATTAAATTGAACAAGTGGACGTAATGTATCTTTACCTTCTTCTGTATCAACTACTACAAAGCGCCATGGTTGCATGTTAATTGATGAAGGTGCTAACGTCGCTTTTCTAATCATCTCATTCATTTCTGAACGTGGAATTTTAACAGATTCGTCAAATAATTTTACCGAACGTCTTCCTGTCATTATTTCCTCAAAGTTTTGATTAAGTGCCATAAGTATCACCTTTCTTTTATTTTTATAATAATCCATTTAATCAAGTGCTATTTGATTATATTTTATACCTTCTTTTGAATCAAGAGAAAAGTGTTATAATAGAAATAATCACTTCTATATACTGGGGGTCTGAAAATGACAAATCAAGATAAAAATTTAAATAAAGAATTATGCTTTTTATTTTATGTCGCTTCCAAAGAAGTCATTAAAAAGTATAGCACGCATTTAAAAAATTATAATCTCACATATACAGGTTATATTACATTGATTTCAATAGAAGATGATGAAGTGATCAATATTAAACGTTTAGGTGACCGAATTTATTTAAATTCAGGTACACTCACACCACTTATTAAAAAGTTGGTTGCTCAAGGATTTGTTGAAAAAATTAGAAACCCTGAAGACGAACGTAACCTTAATATTTCATTGACCGATGAAGGGCGTCAACTGAAGCAACAATTAAGAAATGTCACTGTTGATGCCTGTGCTTCACTTAAATTTGAAGGCAATGATTTGGCAGATATGGTTGGTATTTTACAACGTTTTCTAGATAATAACTTTCCTTCAAATCCAACGGCACTGTAAAACACCAAAATAGGTCGTTGATACACTTCAACTCACCTTGTCACGTTGACTAGGTGAGTTTTTCTTTTTAGCAACTTAGAGTCTCTTCTCTATTTAAAGCTATTCCAATACTTATAAAATAAATATGAAACGCCAACATGCAATGGCGCCTGTGTTAAACGATAAATCGGCCAAGGTAATCTCGGCACAAAATCATGCAAAGCGATTAAGCAAGTCGTTGTTGCCCCTTCTAAACGTCTAAACTCTAACCTTGGAATCCGACCGCTTCTTTTAACAAGCAATCCCCCTGTAATATTGAGTACCACGCTTTTAACAGGATCACTTGTGGTGTCGTGATACATTTGAATAAGGGGTAACTTGAATGGCATTAAAATAATTGTAAAACGTGTTCCATCATAGACACCATTAATCAATCGGCCATTCAATGTCTTAAGAAAGCGACCATACATAGACGTAACACCATCCATGGACACATTTTCAGGAATTTCAAGGGCCTGTATAGAACGTACAGTTTGTGTTTCTTTACTCAGTTGGTAAAGTGCACGTTTTCCCCATTTTAAATGTCTCACTTTTATTTTTTGATGAATCACATCAATATTAAAAGCTGCCAATGTTTGTTCAAGTATAGGATTGAGGTGTGCTTGAATTGCTAAACATTTTTGGACGCCCGCTTGATGCATAGCGGTTGCTAAATTATCATAGATGAGTCGTTCCAAATTGATAACCCGTCCTTGTGTCAAGGCGTTGTTAGAATAATGTGGGTCTCCAATGATAACGACAAAAGCAATATCTTCTAGCGCCTTTCCAACAGCTGCTTTGTTAAATAAATCAATATGGCGTGTTCGCCCATTCGTCGTTTGTGCCATAGTAGGTGACACTTGTACATAAACTTTATGACCTTGCTCCCGCATCATATTTACATATTCATGGGTGTAAGGTTGACCGTCTGTGATGACTAAAGTATTGACCATCCTACTCACTCTTTCGTTTTTTCAATTTAAACGTATTATACCAATTTTTTAATCGATAATGAATCGAATAAGCGCCATAGCGATACTTGATCTCCATATTACTTATCATCAACGTGTTCTACTATGGTAACTTACTTCTTACAAACTAACTTTTCGACGCTCTGTATAAAGATAGGGTTGGAACCGTATCGCTCCAACCCTATCTATAACATAGAATCACTAAAAGCTTAGAATCTTATTTTAAGTTAAGCCCTTTTTCCAATTCATCAATTTGTTTAATTGTCGTAGTCGTTGAACCAGATGCAAAATACCATAATTTTGGATCTACTTCGACAACTTTTTTATCTTTGATTGCTTTTACATTTTTAAGCACATCATTGCTAAGCACCTGTTTAGCTGAAGATTGTTCACCTATCGCTTGACCACGATCCATCGCAAAAATAATACCAGGATTTTTCTCACTGACATATTCGTTTGTCACATTCTGACCATGTCTACTACTCTTAATATTGTGATCAGCAGGTTTAAATCCTAATGTATCATAAACTAAATTACCAAAACGGTCACCAGCGCCAAAAGTTGATAATTCACCTTCATTAACAAGTAAATACATTGCTTTTTCATCAATGTCTTTCGTTTTTGCTTTCATTTCATCAATCTTTTGTTCTAAATCTTTAACAAGTTGATTCGCTTTATCTGATTGACCATAAATCTTACCTAAATTTTCAGTATTTGTTTTCATAGAAGATACATAATTTTTATCATTAGCACCCATATAAATTAATTTTGCATTAGGGGCTGCTTTTTTTAATTCATCAATATTTTTCTGTGACGCTGTTCTTGGTGATAAATAAATAACATCTGGTTTTGCTTTTGCGACAACATCAAAATTAATTTCTTTCAAACTTCCTGTATTCGCATAGCGGTCATCTTTAAACTCATCTAAGAAATCTGGAAGTGATGCATTGCCTTCACCTTTTGGTAACGCGACAATCTTATCTTCTAATCCAAGGGCTTTCATCGTATCGACCGTACCATAATCAAAAACGACTGCTTTTTCAGGATCTTTATCTAATTTCACTGTATCTTGATATGATTTGTCTTCGCTGCCATCTTTAGCTTCCCCTCTTAAAGTGAAATCATTTTTAATTTCAACCGCTTTTTTGCTATCTGCTCCTTTCGTTTCTTCTTTTTTATCATTGTTTTGATTACCACATGCGACTAAAATCACCATGAGTGTCATCATTAATAATAGACCTAGTTTTTTCATTGTTTTCCTCCACATACTTAAGCTATTTAATCGTGTTGCTTTTAATGATATACATCATTATTCATCAAAATAAATACAAATCTGTTGACCACGAATTTCTTCTATTTTGACATCCATTTCATAAAGTTCTTTTAATACGGCTGTATGAATGACTTCGCGTTTAGGTGCCACTTTGACCAATTTGCCCCCCTTCAGAGCGACAATACGATCTGAATATACAGAAGCAAAATTAATATCATGTAATACAACCACAATGGTCTTATTGTGAAAAGCAGCCAGTTCACGTAACGTCTGCATAATTTGGACAGAATGCTTCATATCCAAATTATTTAAAGGCTCATCTAATAAAATGTAATCCGTATCCTGCGCAATCGTCATCGCAATATAAGCACGTTGACGCTGACCTCCGGATAACGTTTTAAGATAACGATGTCGAATTTCTTCCAACTTTAATAATGAGAGTGCTTCATTAACTTTTTCTTTATCCTCATTCTTTAAATAGCCCTTCGAATAAGGAAAGCGACCAAAATTAACGAGCTGTTCAACGGTAATATTTAACTCCGTATGATTGGTTTGTTTCAGGATGGATAAACGTTGCGCAAGTGTCTGACTTTGATACGTTTCAATTGCTTGTCCCTCGATTTCAATAGATCCAGAATCAAATGAACTCAAACGACTCATTGCTGAAAGTAATGTACTCTTTCCAGCCCCGTTCGGACCAATCAAAGATGTTAATTTTCCTTTTTCAATATCAACATCAATATCTTTGAGTATCTCTTTACCATCGATAGATTGGTTTAATCCTCGAATACAAATCATGCCGCTGTCCTCCTTCTCATTAATAAGTAAATAAAGTAAATACCACCAATTAAATTAATCAGTATACTCACTTGTGTTGTTGCTTCGAATAAGTGTTCCACAATCCACTGTGCTAAAAATAAACTGATCCAACTGATACAAATTGTTGCAGGTAATATATAGCGATGCTCAAATGTTTTCATTAACTCATGGGCTAAGTTAATTGTTAAAAGACCTAAAAAGGTAATCGGCCCCACTAAAGCTGTTGCAATAGCGACTAATAGTGCGACAAGAATTAACAGTAAGCGTGTGACCACATTGTAATTCACACCTAAATTAATCGCTTGGGCTCTCCCTAATAAGAGAACGTCTAAATAAGGAATAATTGCCACTGTAATACCAAGCAATACAAGTAACACAACCGCACAAATCATTACAAGCGGTGTTTGAGATGCATCAAAATTTGCAAACATAGCACTTTGCACGGCTAAGAAATCTTCTGGGTTAATTAAGAGCTCAAGAAAACCGGTGATACTTCTAAAAAATGTCCCTAGAATAACACCAATCAGTAAAATAAAATAGACAGAAAACTGACCGAATTTGAAAATGACTTCAAATAAAAGCAATGCAAATATGACCATAGCAATAAGCGATATTGAAAAATTTAAATAAAAAGAATGAACTAAGACTGAATTCACCCCAAATACAAATAATATCAATACTTTACTAAACAAGTAGACAGCATCTAATCCCATAATGGACGGGGTTAATAGTCGATTGACGGTAATCGACTGAAAAACAACTGTCGATGCGGATATCGCAGCGCCAACTAATAAAATTAAGAAAAACTTTCTAAGTCGACTTGAAATTTGGTATGCAAATATTTCGAAATCAATTCCGATCAATAAATACATCAAAGCTGTAATCACTGTACCTATCATTAGAAAGATAAGTGTTCTCAAAGGTTTATTGTTCATAATGTCGACGTCCTTTCATTAACATCACAATAAAAACAAATGTGCCAAAAATACCAATCGTTAATCCAATATTGATTTCGTATGGATAAACGATAAGACGTCCAAAAATGTCAGAAATCATCACAAAAATCGCGCCAAGAAGCGCTGTTTGTGGCAGCGCATTTTTTAAATGATCACCTTTAAAAATTGAAACAATATTCGGTACAATTAACCCTAAGAAAGGTAACGTCCCAACAGTGACTACAACAAGCGCAGTCATCGTGGCAGTAATAAACAAGCCTATATTCATAATCCATTCATAATTTAAGCCAAGATTTTTACTGAAATCACGTCCCATTCCAGCAATCGTAAATTGATTTGCAAAAATATATGTAACAATGAGTAGCGGTATACTCAAATACAAAACTTCATAGCGCCCGCTCGTAATTATCGCGAAATTACCATTTAGCCAATTGCCAATACTCTGAACAGCGTTTGTTCTTAGTGCAATAAAGGTCGCAAAACTAGAGACAATCCCACCAAGCATGATGCCGATGAGCGGTACAAAGATCACATCTTTGAACTTAATCCGTTGCACAATTTGAACAAACATAAATGTTCCAAATAAGCTGCATAAAACGGCGAAAACCAATTTTAAAAGGATATGTTGTTTTGGGAAAAAGATAAGTGATATTAAAATGCCTAATTTTGCCCATTCCATCGTCCCTGCAGTCGTTGGACTCACAAATTTGTTTTGCATCATTTGTTGCATAATGAGGCCTGCAAGTGCTAGAGCACTCCCAGAAATTAATATACTTACTGTTCTTGGTATTCGACTTGCCCATAAAATATTCAGTTGATGCGCATTAAATTGAAATAGCTCAGTGATAGGGACACGACTCACACCTATAAATAAAGAGCAGACAGTGAGCACACTTAGGATCAAGAACAACACATAAACATTCATTATCACGCGCATTATTCTGGCTCCTTAAAAAGCAAAATATTGATAATGATTTTCATTATCAATAAAATTTTAGCATTAAGCCAACTTTTACACAATATTAAATTTAAATTTTCAATTAAGCTTAAATCCAGTTCTCATTTAAAAATAATTGTTAAATACTTATCAACGTTCATCACAATGTGAACATCAAAATAAAAAAGCCACATCATTTCGCGCACACTGCATTTAAGAATACAGTTTTATTGCAAATGATGTGGAAATTGAAATCTGCATATGATAATTGTCAGCAGTGAACATAGAAACGCGGTTTGACTGCGTGATGCAATGTCCATCTTAAAATACAGCTCAAAAGAACTCCAAGTGTTTGAGCAACCTACTCAAAACGTCATTGTCAGTTGTCATGATGATACATTCTTAATGCGAGTCTACATCAAGCTATAAATAAACATTAACATAATTGTCAGCGTTGTAATAACGGCTGTAATCACCGCCCAATTATTCGGACTGATTTTACCAGGTTTTGCTGTACGTTTAAACGCACGAATGGTAATGACCCAAGCTATCACCGTTAAAACCGATAAAATCACTATAAAGAACATGGTGTTCACTTCCTGCACCTCCAATGTCATCTCGTGAATAATATCATATTATCATATTTATCAATATAAAATTAAAAAAATCGTCATGGCGTGTAGGGGTAGCCATGACGATTCTTTATTCATTAATAGAACAACATCAATAAGATTGGAAGCATAACGGAACTTAAAACGGCAGATAAAATCATGCCGATTGAGCTAAATGCGCCTGACTCTAAGTCCATCTCTAAAGCACGTGCAGTACCAAATGCATGAGAAGCATTACCAAATGTCATCCCACGTGCGATAGAAGTTTGAAAATTCGTCATGCGCACAAGTGTTGCACCTATCATACTTCCGACGAGACCAGTAGCAATAATAAACATAATTGTCACTGTATCTTCGCCGCCGAGCTGATGTGACACTTGCACTCCGACCGCGGCTGTAATCGACCGAGGTAACAAAGTCACGATATCTTCGCGACCGTAACCGAGTAACTTTAAAGTAAAATAAATTAGGGAAAAGTTTAAAGTGACCGCAGTTAACACACTGACGAAGATTGTTTTGAAGTATTTTAAAATCTTGTGACGATTTAAGTACAATGGAAAAGCCAAACAAACGACGGTAGATCCGAGTAATTGATTAATCCATTGTCCCCCAACCATATAACTGTGATAATCGAGACGAAATAAGAGTAATATAATAATGACACTTATAGATGTGATTAAAACAGGGTTAAGAATAGGAAATTTAAACTTTGTATATAATTTTCTAGACAGTATATACATCACGACTGTCAACGCAATCATTGCAACGCCCTGTAAAAATATCATGATTGCTCATGCCCTTTGCGAAATACACGTCCTGTTGTCATTTTTTCAGCAACTAAACCTGAACTATAAGCGACAAGTACAGTCCCTAAAACAACAAGCGAGAAAAAGACAACGAAGTTTAAATTTAATTCAGAAACCACATCCATCACGCCTATCACAGAAGGAATGAAGAAAAACACCATCGTAGCGAGTAGAAAATTTGCGCCCTCTTTAATCCATTCTACTTTCACGATTTTGAACTGCAGTAAAATAAAAAATAGGATTAATCCAACAATACTTCCTGCAAGTGGGATGTGAAATAATTGTTGAATCCCGTTACCTAATAATGTAATGCCGTATATGATGAGTAATTGTGATAACACTTTAAAACACTTTTTCAACTTAATCATTTCATCCACCCTTTTCTTCATTCGAATGATTCTATTGTAAAGGGTGATGATACATAAGAAAAATATTGGTTTTTCATATCAATCATTACTTTTGTCTATGATAACGCTATCTCCTTGTTGTGCCAATGGTAGATGGATATTTAGGTAGTCCAAAAAAGTTTTTGTAGCATGGTTAAGATGGACATCTTTTTTCCATATCACACCCATCTCCCAATCTAACGTGACATCACTCAGTTGTAAGACTCTGATTTCTGGATTTTGAGCAATGATACGCACGATGTTCTCAGGCAATATACTAATCCCCATCTTGGCAGTAATTAAATGCTCAATAAAACGCCATTGCGAAATTTTAGAAACAATATGCGGAACGAACCCCGCTTGGCGTGTTACCGCAATGATTTTATCATTCAAATAAAAATCCTCATTAAACATCACAAAATCTTCGTCTTTTAAATCAGAAATTGTCACACTTTGTTGGTGTGCTAACGGATGGAGATGATGCATCACCACTTCAAAGCGCTCTGAATAGAGTGGGAATGAATCGAATTCTTGGTTATTTACTGGTAATGACGTTAACCCTAAATGGATATCATTGTTTCTCACTTGAGCTTCAATCGTTTTCCCGCCGTTCTCATTCAGATTAAAAACGACATCCGGATACTTTTGATGAAATTCTCCCAACACTTGTCCAAATCTTTCCATATCCATAATGGCAGATAATCCAATGGAAACATAACCTTTCTCTATTCCGAGTAAACTACTGATTTCAAAAGGTAAGCTATCATATAAATTTAATATTTCACATGCTTTATTAAAGAAAACTTCACCCACATCCGTTAAGTTCAGTTGCCGCTTCGAACGATCAAATAATGGCTCTCCTAACTCTAATTCTAGCTCTTTGATTGCCTTACTAATTGTTGGCTGTGCAATATACAATGTTTCCGCTGCACGTGTCATCCCTTCTTGACGTACAACTTCTACAAAGTATTTCATTTGTTTGATATCCAAACGATAACCCTCCATTCTTTCTCTTTATTATAGCCCAATGCCTCTTACAAATTGTAACGTGCACAACGGTCTCACACAAATTTTGACACGCTTACACTTTAAAGATAATATAATACTAATTTTACATATTTTTTACCTTATAAAATGGAGATATGCTTATGACATTACCTAAAAATGTGAAGTTGCGTTTACTCATGTTGTTTATTCAAAATGCCTCAGTGAATGCCGTGTTTCCGTTTATGGCATTATTACTCACGCACTATTTAGGCGGTAAAAAAGCCGGACTTATGCTCATTGTCGGAATTTTATTAAAGTTTAGCGGTTCGATTATCGGTGGCTATTTGAGCGACCATTTACCGCTTAAGAAGCATGTCATCGCTTGTTTAACGGCAATGAGTGCACTGCTCTTCCTAGGTATGGGGGCTGTATTGGCTCAGTTAGAAGGTTCACAGTCATTTCAATTATTATTTTTAGTTTTCTTGGCCTGTTACCTTCTCAATGAGCTCTTTACTGCCTTAGCCAAACCGATGTACAATGCTTTAGCTTTAGATAGTATTGACGAGACAAACCGACAACGCTATGCCCGCTTCAAATATTGGATTTCTAACACTTCTACGGCTTTAGGGATGTTGATGGGTGGGTTGTTTTACAGTTCATTCAAGGTGAGTTTGTTTATGCTAATTTTTATCTGTTTGACTGTGAATGTGTTAATTCTCTATTTTGGTGTACAAGAAGCGCGTCGCACAATCAGTCATCCATCAGCACGTCGCTTTGTGGCGATGTTTCAACGTTATCAAGTGGCATATCGCAATCGACCATTCGTCTTATTGCTCATCAGTAGTATGCTCATATTAAGCGCTGAAATGTCGCTCTCATCCTATGTTGCAGTACGTTTAGAACATCAATTTAAAACGATTCAGTGGTTTGGCTTTCCGATTGATGGCGTCCGTATGTTTTCAATACTGTTATTAATCAATACATTGACGATTATTAGTTTAAGCTTTGCGATTTTACACTATTTCAAACGTTTCAAAGTCGCCACCATTTTAAATATTGGCTTTCTCTTTTTCGCGGGAGGCTATACTGTCATCATGAGTAATAACCACGCGCTCGTCCTCGTTATCTTCATGTTGATGGCCACGATTGGCGAAATTTTGTTTACGCCGACTGTGGAAGCAGAAAAAATACGTTTTATTCCTGCCGACACACGTGGTGCCCATTCTGCATTGGACAGTTGGGTGCCGATTGGGGCAGAGCTCATATCGCGGCTATTTTTAATCATTGGTACGTTACTCACACCGCTTATGATGTCAGGTTTAGTTTTAGCAACAGTCGTAACAGGCTTTCTATTATTACTCTCAACTGTCAAACGTTATGAGGCGATTTGAAAAAGTCCACATTTAAAAGGCTGGGGGGCATTTAAGTTTTCCCAGCCTTTTCTATCACTTTTTTACACTATGCCTATAACAAATATAAAAATCACGCTCAATATCCCCTGATCAACTGATGTGTATGCATGATCGTAGGTTATCATTGCGTGCCGTTGCATACAATCCTTTCCCTTCAGAAAAAGATAAATATGTACATTCTTATTTAAGCAAAATTGTACATATTTATTTTGACATTTATACTCTTAAACCGACCAATAAAATATGTAGAAATTCCATCATATGGGGGTTCACTCTAAAGCGATTGATGGTTCTATAAGTTGGCGTTTAACCTTGCTCAAGCCGCATCCTTCGGCAACTATCTTTTAAAAGGTGCTCGATTCTTCGCCCTGAAAAAACAGAATTGGCATAACTATGCAGTATGATTTTTAACATCATTTTTGGATGGTATGATGAAGGACCTCTTTGGCTATAATATGGATTAAAAACTTCTTAGGGGATAGATTCTACAAGTTTGTTAATAATGAATACAATATCATTTTCAGGAAAAGACATCTCAGTTTCTATTGAAAGTGTAAGTTAAAACATGTTATAATTTTTATATATATAAAATATAAAGTTCCCCCGTATTTATGCTTTTGGTTATTTAATATTATACGCGAGAAATTTATTTTTTTGAAATAATATCTAAAAAAGCTCTGATTAAATGTTTTTTTACATCTAATCAGAGCTTTTTTAGCGAAGAGGGCAGGAATTATGTCCCAGCCCCTGATAGGCTAGGCTAGTAAGCGAAGCGCGGTAGAATTCTCTTTTTTCTGTGGCCGTATTCTTGACATAGTTCCAAAATAACTCTTTATACAGCTATTCCCCTACATCACATGAATTATTTTATTTTTAACAACCCATATCCGGACTTATAATCCTTTCCATTTTCTTCGATATCCAATGCATTATTATACAATTTTTTCTCAATTTCACTCGAATTAAGAGTCGGATTTTCATATTTCAATCTTACTAAAGCAGCAGTTACCTGCGGGGTAGAAAGGCTAGTTCCATAATTTAATGAATACCCCTTTTTCAAACCTAGCGCCTTATCAACTATATTTTGTTCTAAATATTCTGGGAATTTTGTTATTATCATATCCTTCACATTAATATTTTGATTTTTATCAAAGTCTTCTCCAAAATATCCTCCAGGAGCAACAATATCTAAGTTTTCTCCGAAATTCGAATAATTTGCTACCTTGTCATTCTTTAAAGTACTGCCTACCGTTATTACATCTGGGTGTCCCCCTGGTAAATGTCTATTATTATTATTTAGCAAGTTTCTTCCATCATTACCCGCCGAAGTAACTATCATTGTACTATGTTCATTTGCGTATTTAATAGCCCTATCATACAGATCTATTATCTGTTTATCTTTCACATTATTAACGTCTTTATATGTTCCTAAACTAATGTTTATAATATCATTTACTTTACTGGCTTCTACTATTGCTTCAATAATATCTGAACTGTCACCTTGATCCTTATCTATTACTTTATATACAGAAATACGAGCATTAGGTGAAATTGTGTTAATCATATTTGCTACCATCGTACCATGGCCAGTTTTATCTCTTATATCATTATTATTATCAATGAAATTTTTTGAGTTCTTAGCATCTATGTTTACACTATTAGCATCTATACCACTATCAATAACACCTACTTTTATAGAGGAATAATCTTTTTTTCCTATATCAGCACCCATGATTTTCCTGATAAACCAGTTATAATCTTCAAATTCCTTCTCTAAAAGGGAGTTAGTAGAAACTTTTATTGACTCACCATTCGATTTTATTATTTTCTTGTATTTTTTTAAGATAATACTTTTACTTCCAATATCTGAATCTGAATTGTAGATAAATAAAGAGTTTATCTCTTCTATATATTTTACTGAGTAATTATTAGCCTTTAATTCTTGAATAAATCTTGATATTTCTCCTTTTGACGAATGCTGATTAAAATTCACTATTTCCTCTTTTCCGAAAACTTTATTATTTGACAGCAATATAAGCAAGAAGAATGCCAGTGACGCTACAAAAAGAATTTTTCTCATCATAAATCCCCCTTCATGTATCTATAAACAATTCCAATTTTAGTTTGTACATTAAGCTTTCTAGCTAACTGCCGCAATTTATATTCTATTGCTGCTTCTGAATAACACAATTTGCTAGCTATCTGCTTATTGGTAAACTCTAAACATATCATTTCAATTATCTTTTTATCCTCTGTTGAAATCATACTAATACAATCCCCCATTGCTTAAATAAAACTGATTAATTACTTATTAATAATCACTCTTCTGTAAAAATAATAATTTAAAACCGTAACCAGTACAGACCATAATACAATTAAGCTAATTGATAAAAATAAATTAGTGTCGTTAATAAATAGAGCATACTGTTGTGCAGAAGGAAGATACCTAATTGCATATAACCATTCATTATACTTAAATAACTGATCATATAATACTGGCAAAGTAACAAAAACAAATACAGGGATAAATAAAAGATTCACTTGTGTTATATTTTTAGATACTAAACCAATTAATATGCCTAAAAGTACTGAAAAAACAATCATCAAAATAAGTAATACCAATTCTGTAATATCGCTGTGTAAATCTAAATCTAATAAAAAGTAACACCCCATAAAATAATTGAACACGCCAATCAATATAGGTACTATAGATTTGCCAACTAAAATCTCAATAAAAGATGCAGGAGACATTATTAAAGCTTCTAACGTCTTATACTCTTTTTCTTCTGCTATCGTACTTGCCAACACTAGGATTATTGAAAAAACATACGTACCACATAGCGTTAAAAATAACTCTATATCCGATGCATCTTCCCCAACATTAAAATAAATCAAAATTGAAAACAGAATGGGCATACATGCAGTTAAAAAAAGGTAGTTATTTTTCTTTATTTCTAAGTAGTCTTTCTTAAATATAGAAAAGATTCTATTCACCATATCTTTCTTCCTCCGATTCTTTAGTCATTTCAATAAAATTATTCCTCAAAGTGTGTTGATTCACATCTATATCTACAATTTTTTCATCCCTCATAATCCCATGCAGGTAAGCATTCAAATCATCACTTTTCGTTATTTTATACTTCTGCTTTTTAGTTTCAATAACTATTTCCTTATTCTTTTGCAATATCATTGCAGTATTACCACTCAACTTTATTTCTCCATGATGCAGAATAGAAATCTGATCACACAGTTTTTCTGCTTCCTCCATATCATGAGTAGTTAGAAATACTGTCGTGCCGCTTTCTCTTATATTTTCAATTAGTCTGTGTATTTTTTCAGTAGTTTTAGGGTCTAAAGATGAAGTTGGCTCATCTAAAATTAGCAATTTGGGTTTATTAATTAAAGCTATACCAAGCAACACTCGTTGCTTCATACCTCTGGATAAGTTCTTATATACTTCATTTCTTTGATCATAAAGCAGCAATTCTTTCATAAGCCATGTTGCAGTTGATTTTTCAACTTTATATAAGCTAGAAAAAAAGCTTATATTTTCTTCTATGGTTAATCTAGAATATGCTGAACTAGCATCACTCATTATCCCTACATTTTCCTTGAAACTTTTCTGTGTCAATTGATCTTTGTTGTGGTTCATTATAAGTAAGTCGCCTGAAAAGTCGTTTACCTTCCCAACCATTATATTAATAAGCGTCGTTTTCCCTGAACCACTCGGACCTAATAATCCATATATAACACCTTCATCAACTTTTATATCTACTCCTTTCAATACAAATTTATTTCCAAAATTCTTCCGTATATTTTTTAGGGTTATCATTTTATTCACTCCTTTGCCAAACATCATAATGCAATTTAAGCAAAAATTTCATATTTTTAGCCGAATGGTGGTTAAATCATTCCGAATAGAGCCCAATAATTAAGGGGTAAGTCTGAATTCCCTCTTATTTTTGATTTTTTGATAATAGAAGTAACAACAGTAACTAATAAAATCACTTTTCTTTGTAATGAAATGAAAAAAGAATTCAAACATATTAGATGATATGGTTAAGATGCTATAAGAAATTATAGATTAGTTGTAAATGACGGTTATAAAATGTAGGAAAATGGCGGAATGAAAATGCTGTTTTTCCTACATTTTTTAGTTTCTAAAATATATAATCATGTCTCAACTCAATCTTTGAATGGAGGTTGTTTGATTGAGACTTGATATATACGAAGGTCATGAAAGGAATAAAACCAATTTATACTGAGCTGGGTAGACAGTATCATTGCGACCCAAGAACAGTCAAAAAGGATTACGAAGCTGGAAAAGAAAATGAGTTAGAAAGAATAAAAGCAAGGAAAACGACGAAGAGAGTATCAAAATTAGAACCGTATAAAACGCTTATAGACAAAAATTAGAGTTAGGTTGTACGGCTATGGCGATTTATAAATATATTTCTAAAAAAGGATATGAAGGCAAGTATACGATTCTGAGAGAATATTGTAAGAATAAGAAAGAACCGGAGGCGTTCCTAAGGAGATATGGTTTGATAATATGAAAACAGTCGTTGATCGTCCTAGAACGCAATATAGAAAAGTTGTATTTAACACCCTTTTCCATCAATTTAGTAAAGATGCAAACTTTGAACCCATCGCGTGTAGGCCTTATAGACCACAAACCAAGGGCTCTGTTGAATCTTTAGCTAAATTTGTGGAACAGCGTTTAAGGCCCTACGATTATGAATTTTATGACGCTGTTGAACTTATCAGTCTTGTCAATCACTTTTGTCATGAAATGAACCATAACGAAATGTCCCAAGCAACTGACTGCTATCCCATTGATTTATTCAATTCTGAAGAAAAACATCTATTGAACCCGTTTAATGTGCAGTTATTAGACACCTATGTCGAAGATGAATGCATTCGAATCGTTTCTAAAGAGTCGATGGTTAATTTTAGAAAAGGTAAATATTCAGTACCTACAAAATTTATTGGAGAGGAGGTTCAATTAATCTTTAATGAATTGACTGACGAGTTATCAATCTACTTTGATGCCGAGTTAATTAGAACGCATCATTTATCGGAAAAGAAATTCAATTATGTTACCGAAGATATGTGTGAGATCTTGAAGTCTCATGTACTCAAGCATAAAGACGATCAAGAAATTCTTAGTTATATCGAAGATTCATTATTAAAATATGACGAGGTATAGGAGAACAGATATGTATACAGACCATCAAAAGCTATTAGAAAACTTTCGACAGCTCAATCTAAAAATGATTAAAGACTATTATCCGAAGTATTTAGAGTCACTATCCAAGAATCAAAAATCTTTAACTGAAATTTTACTTGAGTTGACGGAAAAGGAAGTAGAATATCAAGCTGAACAAAAATTTAAACGCGCTATTAAGTTAGCACGTTTCCCTAAGATTAAATATTTAAGTGATTTTGATTTTACGTTTCAACCAAGTATTAATAAACAAGAAATACTCACATTAAAATCCATGCATTTTCTAGAGAAGAAAGGAATAATCAATAAAACTTTAAAACAATTAAACAAAATTGAACTGCTTATCATTGATGAGATAGGCTATCAAAAGAACAAGCAGATCTCTTCTATCAATTGATGTCACTAAGGTTATGAAATGAAATCCACAATCATTACGACGAATATCCCCTTTTCTAGTTGGGGGGATTCATTTAGTAACAAAATAGCGTCAGCACCCATTATTGATAGACTTATTCATCATTCAAAAATATTTAAGATTACAGGGGGCTCTTACCGACTTAAAGACTACAAAAGTGAAAAAAGTTTAAACATACGTCATTCTCAAACCGCTAAAAAACGACATTTTCAAACCGCTATTGACAATGGGCTAGGCAAACAAGCGAAGCGCGGTAGAACTCTCTTTTTTTGTCTCCGTATTCTTGACATAGATCCACACCTTACTATTCAAAATGATTTATATAACATTGATGTAAGAGGCGAAAAATGCTTTCTATGCTATTGTACAATGCTTATAAGGTATTCTATAAGCAACGCTCCTCCCACCACTAATATAATAAAAAAGGAACTCAATGTGTTTACATTCAAACCTATCAACTTATTCTTTTTTATACTTAAAGCCCATTTCAAGCTAATATAATTTAGAAATAAACCTGTAATAAACATCAAAAAAGCCAGTTTAGCCACAATATAAACCAATAGAAAATAATACGGCATTGATATTATGATAGAAAAGTAATAATAGTTTGAAAATATGATATTGTAATTAGAATATAAAAAACCATTGCCACTTTGTATATCTCTCTTCTTTATAAAAATCGGAATAAAAAAACTATTGAAGAAGAGCATTATGATCCAAGTAGAAACTACAACAATATCGTCCATAACATTTAGTACATAAGTAATGAAAAATATTGCATAAGGAGTTAAAAAACAACCTAAAGCATTCATTGATGAACACATATTTAACATATTTTTTTTAAGAAGTTGAAAGAACATCATTATCACCTATTTTTTTGATGTATTGATTCTTTAAATGCTTTTAATCTATATTTAGATAAAGGGATATTATAATTACCTATTGAAATTTCATAACTAGATTTAGATACTTGAGTAAGTTCAATAGCATAATTCAAATTTGCGAGATAACATCTATGCGTTCTAAAAAACGAACCTAATAATTCTTTTTCTAAATTCTCTAATGTTGTTTTAATACGAACTCTATCTTCATTTAATTGTGCGTATATTATAGAATTCACAGATTCAAAAAACACAACGTCCTCTGGAGAAAAAAAGATTGTATTTTCAGTTTTCACTGACATCCCATTTAAACTTTTCGGAATTATTAACTCATTAGTTAACGGTTCCGAAAAGTTCAGTGTTTTGTATTTTCTGAGATTCTCGTTTGATAAATCATCAACAAAAATAATGTATTTTTTTTCTTTTAAAGACTGCCCAACGTCTATTATTTCATAAAAAGATGGATCGTTTATAATTTCACATGTAGGTGTTGTCAATATGACAATATTAGAATTTAATACCAAGTTAAGATAATAAGCTGTACTTGTTGAATTGATTGGTATACATTCCTCGATTTTCTTCTTTATTGCTTCGTTTTCGTTATTCCAAACTAACAAAAAGTTGATATAACTTTTCACTCCCATACCTGGAAGAGTTTGTATAATTGGATCAACATTAGTTGAACAATCATAATTTTTTAATATATATTCAATAAAGCCTCCTTCGTTTCTACGAGGAGGCTTTACAATAACAATACTATTATTTTTCATAGCATGTTTAACTTCATCAAGATAGATATCCTTATCTCTTCCCATGTAAAACACTTCCTAATTCCTTAGATAAGGTTAATTATATCCTGGTTTATGTGACGTTTCAATGCATATAAAAATCCTGCTTTGCCTAGTAACAAATTCCAAGAATCGATGTTATTAGGGAATCCGGATAAAAAAGTATCTAAATCCAATATATGTGAAATTATCCTATTTTTTTCATTAGTTAAATCATTAAAACCTAGTTCTTCTAAAATATTGCTTGTTTCAATAAAACCGCTGGCACCATTACATATAGAGTGATTATCAAAATAATAATGTTTTTTTAAGAAATTTATATGTTCTTTTATAGAGTAATCCGGAGAATATTTTTTGTATAAAGCTCTACTCAACAAAACACCTAATAATCCATGAGATAGCGTGAAGTCTCTGTACTTTTCAAAAATACTTTCATCATTTTTTTTGATAAGATTCATTACAAATTTCAAAACTATATTGTTATTAGTAATTTCGTACCCTCGTAACAAACCATAAATAATTCCGCTGTTTCCATGAGAAAAACCAATATCTTTAGGAACTCTATTCTTATTCTTAAGTATTTGAGTTTCTGTCATTACAATAGCTTTTTTTAACACTCTTTTGACATCGATATTTTTACAATATAAAAAAGCATCTCGTAGTAATGATAGTATACCTGATAAGCCACTGAAAAAATCTAAATTTTGGATTTTTTTCATATTAGATGTGTATGCTTCTAATATCGAAAATATTTTCTGCATACATTCAATATCATTATACCTATTCACTAGTATGACAAGCGGTTTTAATGCCGATAATATGTCATAATATGAAGAATAAAGGTTATCGTGTATTTTAATGTTACTAAGTAACGAATTCTTTACTAACCTATCAATTGAATCATTACCTTCATATAATAATAACTGAAACATTCCAGAAAGTCCGTCTGAATAATTTATATTCAAAGCGTTATATTCATAGGATCCGCTTAACGTCAAGCTCATACCTTCCCAGTTAATATCTTGAAAGTCGTAATCTCCTTTATAAGAAAAATCCACCAATTTATTGATTTCTTTAGTAATTAACTCATTACGAAAATCATGATTATCATTTTTGATATACTTTAAAGTCGTTCTTTGTCTTTTAAAATCCTCTACATCGCTATTAACCAATAGAATATCATTTAATATTTGGCATTGTTTTTTTATACTATCCTCATCTAATCTTTTGAATTTTTTCTTTACTAACTCTAATGGTGAAGATTTATATATATCTTTATAAATTGAATTATTGGTATATATGTCTTTTGTTGATGTATTATTATAAAATACAGGTACATCATTATTTAATAACGATAACTTTTCTTCTTTTAGAATATTTTCTGGGAGATACGAAAGATAAAGTCTATCTACTACCATTTCTCTTAAGAGAACATCAGATGTTTTTCCAGGAGATAATGAATCAAATAAAATGTTAGCATAAAAATCTGTATTTCTAATCACCGTCCTCACTTGTATATCCTGAAATATATCTAAGGCGCCCTGTTCCTTAATCAACTCTTTTTTTATATTTTGTAATACTTTTAGAATATTTTCAAAGCCATCCAAAATATACTTATTATATTCATAAGGATTGACCTTCTCATCGTTTAATTGAGGGATGTTTTTAGTTTCTGAAATTTCCATGTCTAATTCTTTTAAGGTCAAATTAGATGTCATATCGTTAGCTATATACAAATTTTTGACTGGAACTTTTTGGCATATACTTCCTAACGCACTAAGGTCAAAACCTTTACCATACTTGTCTGGAAATGAATTTTTAGGAAGCATACCAGTTCCTATTATTGAGTTTGCTAAAAAATATTTCACTTTATTGGTTGCATTTCTTTCGAAAACTCCTTCTAATTGATTATTAAAAAGCGTTTCCAAATCAATTATCACCGGAAATCCTTTATAAGCAATTATATTCTCATAATGTATATCATTACCGTTTAGCATGTAAATTATACCTAGAAGACTTCCAAAACGATAGTAATAATCTTTAATATCACCTTCCGAAACACACGATGCATAAGGTATTTTCTCTTCTATACAATACTCCTCAAACAATAGGTGGTTGACTGTATATAGTTTCTTATCTAAGTATGTATTCAAATATGAAACAAATTTATTGAAGCACTTGGTCACATATAAATTTTTAGGCTTAAATACTAAGTCCTTTTCACCAAAACTGAGGACTGCAACACTCTTTCCATTTTCGTGTGTATCACCATAATTTATATCGATTTTATTTAAAGTATTTTCTAATCCAAAGTGTCCTTTTATCTTCTGGTAATCATTTTCGACATTTTTTATGATACTTGAAATATAATTTATATAGTTATACGTCATGTCACTGTTGATTCTAAATAAAGTAATATGCTTTAGATAGAAACATAACAGATCTTTTCTGTTGAATAGATTTTTTTGAAGAAACTCTTCATATTGTTCAATAGGAGATTTAGATTCAGCCACTTGTCTAAAATCATTTACTTCTTTAATAAATGTTCTAATAACGTTATTCATCAACATTTCGTGAAGTTGGTTTCGTGAATGTTCAATATCAATACTTCTTATATTTTGTAAAGACATCTTTCTATCAAACTCTTTTAAAAAAGGAAGCGTTAAATAGTTTCTATCGAGTTCTTTATTATCTTCAATATCTTCTATATTAAAATAACGTTTTTTGTACATTTTAAGTAACTTTTCTGATTCGCTATCACTTTTATTAATTCTAGCTATTAAATCTTCTTCTGTTAGGTTCTCTGTAGCTAATTTTTTTTGCCAGTGCTTACTATGGGTCAAAAATGATTCTTCCTTCCAAAAATCTAACAATGAATAATCTGTATTTTCCACTAACTTTTTTTCACTTGCGATCTCATTACTATATAACATATTACTCATTTATCCTACCTCCATTAATCATTTCATTAAAAACACTGTTAATTGACAATAGTTCTTCAGGTTTACCTTTTTCTATAATTTTACCTTTATCTAAAACATAAATTAAATCGGCATCTAGCACCGTACTAAGTCGATGTGCAACGATAACTTGAGTTATACCTTTTTTCCGGATTCTCTCACTTATTATCCTTTGATTTTCATTATCTAGTGCACTAGTAGCTTCATCATATAATAATAATGATGGACTATTTGCAAGCGATCTTGCTAACAAAATCTTCTGAATTTGACCTCCAGAAAAATTACTAGCTTCCTCATTAATTTTAGTATGTAAACCATATGGTAATGCTTGCAACTCTTCGCTAAAATTCATTTCCTTTAATAACTCTAAACATTTTTCGTCGGTTAATATATTCGAAATATTTTCTTTTATCGTCTTATTAAAAAGTCCGCTTTCTTGTAATACCACTCCTAGGTGGTGCCCGTAGCTATACGTGGAAAAATCTTTATTATTCAATGTTATTTCGCCTTCATAATCCGTATATACTCCAGCGAGTATTTTCAACAACGTACTTTTACCTGACCCGGATTTGCCCACTATCGCTATTTTTTTATTTGCTGGTATTACCATATTTATATCTTTAAGAATTTCTGTTTCAAAAGTTCCATATGAAAAACTTAAATTTTTAATTTTTAAATCTTCCCTAAAATCACTAGCTTCATAGAACTTCACTTTTTGCTCTTGCGTACGGTAGTTTATGATATCTGTAATTTTAGATATATAACTTTTTACATAAATTATTTCAGCAAATGAATTACTCAAAGATATTACTGGTGCCATAAACATTGTTCCTATAGAATTTATAGCCAATAAAGTGCCCATGCTCATATTTCCATTTTTAACGTAGGATATACCCAAAACAAAAACAATCAAGGGTAATGAAAATTGATAGGCTTGTATCAAAGTATTCAACTTATTATTTAAAATTTCTCTCTTTTTAAAGCTTGAAATCTGATTATGAAAATATCGCTTCCATTGTTCCAAATACGTGTTTTCTAAATTCTGAGTCTTAATATCTATAATTCTTCCAACTAACTCAGTATAAAATGTTTGTAAATCTGATTTCGCTGATACATCTGTATCTGTTAAATCCATAATCTTAGGCATTGTTAACACTAAAGTTAGAAAGACTAAAACACTCAACAAAACAATCAAAACGCCAAACTGAAAAGATAAATTTACTAGTAAATACAAATATAAAACAAGAAATGCTAAGTCTATAAAAACTGCTATAACTTTACTAGATAAAATTTGCTTAATTATCTCGTTTGCAGTTGCTCGAAAAACCAAATCGCCTCTACTTCTTAGAGAAAATTCTGAAGCAGGCATATTTACTAACTTTAAAATAAATTTATTCATAATAGAGTAATCTAATTTGTTTTCTATGCTAATAACTAATAGCCCTCTTGACCAATTAGCCAATAAATATATTAATATTAATATAACTAACAAAGGAGTTATTTTTATAATGTCAAAACTGTTAATGTTGTCAGTTAGATTTTTTATTAATAATGGAATTTGTATCAATAAAATTTGAATTAATACAGTCACGATAAGTAAACTAACACCTATTTTCACAAACGGCCTAAAGTTAGGTAATTGATACCTCTTCTTTATAGGTGCATCAATATTATTTATGGATAGGAAGTACTCAGAAAAACTATCTTTCATTTTAGAAACTATATATTTTTTACGCCCTTTAGCTGGATCGACAATATATGCAATTCCTTTTTTCACTTTTTCTAATATAACAAAATGCCCTTTTCTCATATGGACAATACTAGGTGTTAAAAAATCTTCTATTTTATTTGCTTTTCCACACACCACATTCGCACCATAAAACTCAAGAATTTCGCACAAGTTCCCCATGCTCAATCCGTTTGATCCTACTTTAAATTGTTCCCTTATACTGTCTATGGTGATGTTTTTATTTTTTTGTGCTAATAGCATAGTTACACAAGCTATCCCACAGTCTTGATCATTAGTTTGCTCAATAAATGGAGTTTTTTTCATTGTAAGTCTCACCTCATCACCTTAAATATAACACTATTTATTCTTAAATTTATTAAGGATTCCCTTAACAATGCGCTGTACTACTAGATAAATATTAAAATTTGTTATAGTTTTAATATATACAAAAGGCCTATTGTATACACCAATACCTAAATTAGGAGTGATTTCAATGGATAAACTAAAATTGTGGAAGCACACAAAACAAGAAAGTAATTCTTCAGAATTTCAAAAGGTAGACATTAAAGAACTCAACAGAATTAATGGAGGTAGTGACGTTAAACCTGAAACTACCCCTTTGTGTGTAGGAGTCATCGCAGGATTAACATACTCAATTAAAAAATGTAACAAGAAGTAATAAAATCGAGTAGGAGAATAGTCATTTATTGACTATCCGTCCTCTCACACCACCGAGCGTACGGTTCCATACTCGGCGATTCAATATCTTGTATAAGCCAACTCTGCAAGCTGGACTAGTGGTATCAGTCCCCATTTGTAGAGTTGTTTTGTTGTAAGTGCACGTTGAACTTCATGCGTATTCGATAATCGCCGGTACTTTTTGCGAGACTGTGAGATTTTCATTGCACTTCTATGGTCAAGACCATATTGGCGCAACATCTTATATTTAGTTCTTACTCTTTTCCACCGTTTAAGAATGAGTTGTCTAAGTCGGCGGTTTAGCCAAGATTGCGTGGTTTCAATAAATCCTTTGATAAAACCTCTACCAAAGTAATTTATCCAGCCGCGCGTCACTTGGTTAATTTCAGTGATAATATTCTTGAAAGTATCGGGTCTATTTCGTTTCGTTATTTTCCTTAAGGCGCGTATTAAATTTCTTTTTGCTTCCGTAGTCGGTCTGAAACGATAAACCCCATTGACCTTGGTTATTAGACAACTCAAGAACTTTAAACGTGTGACTGCTCCTATTTTACTTTTCTCTTCATTGACAACCAGTTTCAATTGCTTTTCAATAAATTTCGTTACACTTGTCATTACGCGTTCACCTGCACGTTTTGTGCGTACAAAAATGACAAAGTCATCGGCATAGCGTACAAAACGTTGTCCACGCTTTTCGAGTTCTTTATCCAGTTCATGTAGATAGATATTACATAGTAAGGGAGAGATAACGCCCCCTTGTGGCGCACCTATCTTTCTTTCTGCGGCTTCGCCAGATAGTTCAATAGCACCCACTCTGGTTCTCGCTTGTTGTATCACTCTGTCTCTAGCGACAGGAATACCAAGCACACGCATTTTCCCGTTTGGTTTAGGAATTTGAACTTTTCGAACTGCTTGAGGTTGATAAGTACCATCAAGCAGTTTTTTCGTTATCTGTGAAAAGTATTGCGCAAAGTGGGCATGGAGTCCACTGACTTTCATGCCGTCAATTCCAGGAGTACCATTGTTTTTCTTAACCTTCTTGATAGCTTTTTCTATGTTGTCAGGTCTTACAACAAGCTCCATCAGAGATGAAGACTTACGATACATTTCTTTCATTTCACCTAAGATTTACTGTACACACTTATGTATTCTTTTTCGTTCCACTACTTATCCTTCCATAAGTTGCCGGTTGAAAACCGTATTCTGCACGTCGTAAACCTGTAACCTCCAATCTTTACTTTGTATTGAATATTGTTCAGTCCTTCGGTACATTTTCCCTACTATGACTTCTGCTGACTTCTCATCATTCGTTGTTACTATGGTAGAAATATACCGCGCATGTTGTTGCTTACAATCATTTCCACTGTACTTCTTTTTGATACCACGCGATGACTTGATCAATACGCGCAATCAATGTCGCCTCATCTTCTCCTTCGATGACGACTGACATAATATGATCCACACTTAATTGCGCTGCGCCAAATGCTTGGCCTGGTGTCGCTTTATGAGATTGAAAAAGCACCCAATCTTCATCTAATTGTTGTTCTATCCCTTGAAATGTCGCATTTTGGGGAGGTAGCAAGATAAATCCGCCATACCGTTGAATTTGTGTGTGTCCATTTACTTCATCTGCACGCCCTGTTTGTAAGTAAAGACTCATTTGATTGAGCTGCATTCCGATGGCATGTTCTAACATACGACCGATTTCACCGCCCCCTGTACGACTTGCAATTTCACAAAAATAGATGTCATTCGTCGGTGTCACAAAAAATTCGGCATGAAACGATCCGTTCGGTAATGTCGGTAATGCCGCAACGACTTGCTTCACTTCTTGTTGCAGCGCTTGACTAAGTGAATGGTCTTTCTTCAACATATAACTCGCTAACGGCTGATAATCTTTAAATGCTAAACATCCATTATAATAGTGAGAAACATAGGCACACTTCACTTCTGCATTGTGAACAAGTCCATCGATATGATACATCTCCCCATCAATAAACTGTTCAATTTCATATCTTCCGATGTCAGGATGCGTCTGCAAAAACATGTCAATATCCTGTTGTTTGCGTGCAATCACGACATCTGACGAACCTGAGCCATCAATCGGCTTGAGCACGACAGGATAGCCGTACTTTTCTACAAATCGCTGTATGTTCACGCCGTCTATCGCTTTATCAAAGTGTGGTGTTTTTACTGCTGTGCTTTGCAACAACTGTTTCATTAGCACTTTATCCCGATATGCTTCTGCACTGATTAGCGACTGCCCTTCTATGTTCAACAACGCTCTAATTTTCGCTGCTCGAATAACGTCAAATTCCGAAATCGATAGCACATGTGTAATGTTATATTGCGCACTTAATTCGAGTGCACGCATTTCAATGTCAGGATTTACCATATAATGTTCAAAGGCTTCAATACGCAAATAGTTTTCATCAGCATAACTGTCTTTTCTCTCAGCCGGACAAAATAATATCATTTGTTCTGCTGTATCCGGAAACCATTCATCATAAGGTGTTTTTGCATGCGCCGTACTTGATAACATGAGTATCGTCATTCCACAACCACCTCAATCACTTCATGAATCCAATCAATCTTTTGGCGAATCGCTTCTGTCGTCTCACCTTCTAAAACGATATTGAGCACAAAGCAACTCGAAAAATGTTCCGGTGGCATGACGATGGCATCACCAACATTTTTTAACGGAATGACATAGTGCACGCCTGGTATTTCAACTAAGCGGTCAAGCCCTTTAATCCCTTGAAATATTCCGGCTTGCTCAGTCATAACGCTATAAAAACACATTTTTTTTGATGTTTGATCAAAAACAGGCCAATTTTCAGTCACATCATTTCCGACTGACACATTCAATATTTTTTCAACAAACGAATGGCCAGATGCACCTGGGATTAAATGTGATGTAATGAAGCCGCCCGCTGGTCTCGCCGCCGCTTCGATGACTTTAAAACCCTCTTTCGTTGCTCTACCTTCCAGATGAAATGCACAGTTGTCAATGCCTAAACTTTGAATAGCCTGTGTCGCTTTCGTCTTAATTTCTTGTTGTAAGGTATCATGTTTATCAGACGGAAAAATTGCAATGTACTCCAGTGAATATTCAGGTGTTACCGCTTTGTCCGTAATCCCTGCAATGCGTACTTCTCCATTTTGTACGACACCTTCAACCGACACTTCTTCACCGACAAGATACCCTTCATAAATGTAATCATTCGGATAATAAGAATACACTTTGTCACGTTCTGGTGATGTCGCATGACGTAAAGTTTCGTACACATCATCAATACATGCTTCACTTTCGATTTTAAAGATTCCTTTACTTCCCGAAGCGCCAACTGGTTTCAATATCCCTGGCGTCCCAATACGTGCAACAGCCTGACGTAAATCATCTTCACTGCGCACATTTTTAAAAGAAGGTGAAATGTCAGGTACTTGATCAAACGCTACACGCATTAAATATTTGTTACGTGCATTTTTGACATGTGACATCGGTATACCTGGCAATTGTAATCGGTCATTTAATTGCGCAACCAACTCCACATCTTTATCTGACCACGTCAGTATCCCGCTCAACGGTTGTTTTTGATGATACGTAAGCACTGCTTCAACGACTGATGTTTCATCATACGTATCGATTTCAATCACTTCATCTAATCCGCTGTCAATCAGTTGTGGATTATGGTCTGTCATCAATACAACACGATACCCTTGTCTTTTTGCCTCAATCACCGGCGCAACACGCTCTACTTTGTGACTTCTTAAATTAATAAATAGTAATGTTTTCACGCACTTCACGCTCCTATATTAAATCTATATATTGCTGTTGATACCATTTACGATCATATGCCGTCATATTAAGTTGACTTTGATGTTCACGACAATAATCGAACCATGCTTGATAGAGTGCACCGACAACCCCTTTATAGTAAAGCGCTTTCATTAAGTCTGTTTCAGAATACACCACGCCAGACGTTTTCATCAACCTTAAATCGTAATAGGCGTTTAACGTATACGGTGGACATTGAATCGCCCCCGGACAACGTATCGCATGTTTCACATTTGCAAATACATGCCCTTGATGATGTTGATTGCTCCATTCGGTAATGTCACTCATCACTGGCGGAAAATAGTAATCTCGCTGAATCCGATGTCGCTCATTCAAAAAATTCCCCGGTGTATAGTGCCAACTGTTGTACTCCATGCGTTTACTCATCGCAGTTAAAATACCTGCCAACATTTGACCTTGATTGAGAAAAGCTTTTTTCATTTTGTCACTCGGTATCGCACAACAAAAATAAATTTGCTGTTTCCATTCAAAAATTGTTTCTAGCTGATTGTGTTTTAATGCATCATCATACATCCACGGCTGTCTAAAACCTCGCGTCATACCCACATCTGAATCCGTTGCCCGTATCGCATAACCCACCATTTTTTCAAGCAAAGTTTGGATCACCGTAATATCCGGATGTTGCGCAATATAGTTTATAAATGCGTCATGATACGTCTCTTCTGGCGCCATCCTTAATATTTGTGCTAATTCATTCTCCATCACTTCATCATGATAGAGTCCAACTTTTTGCGTATTTAAAAACTGTTCTTGCTTGTGTAAGTTGAGTCCATTAATTTTTCGATAAATGACATAGTTTTCCACAACTTTTTCACGCAATTGACATATCAATCGTGCTTTCGCTAAAAAAGATTTGGGTACAGGTTTGGGAGGTGTATAAGTCATTTCACGATAAACCGCTAACTTTTCTTCTAAATAGCGGGATAAATAATGCAATGAAAAATGAACACCATTCACCTCTTCTCCTCTGGCAGGCGGACCGGATTGCAACAATGTATAGAGGTTGAAAATAAATATACGTTCATCTCTTGTCCATGTGTCCTTATTTTTCTTAGCTAAATCATCTAGTAGAAAGTGTGCGGTATCGCCTTCTAAGCTTTTAAGTAAATTGTTGTAATGATAAAACGTCGTATACGTATGCCCGTTATAATACAGTAATACCGGTGCCATAAAATCCACTTTTTCTTTAATTGCATCAATAACTTGTAACACGTCTTGCGGTTCAATATGCCGAAAAAATGGGACAACTTCTGATTGATAGCGCAACAATTCTTCCCTATGCAAATGTGTCGTCAATTTTTCAATTTCAGTCATTGCTTCTGGTGTCAATAAAAATAACCCTAAACTTTCGTATAGTCATCGTTAAAACTCGGTCCTAAGTGAAGACGCCCATAGGCTGACATTCCAAAACTGATGGCTTGCTTTGGATTTATTGATTGTTCATCTGTAAATACACATTTCGCATGCACCAATTGTTGATAAATCGCCCATTGTTCAAAATTCAAACTTTGTCGTGCAATCTCAAGCGGAATTTTACCATCCAATGTTAGCATCGTATCAATCACTTCTAACGGTTGCTCGAGCTGTGTCACCTTTGCATGTGTTTCTTCCAACAACTGTTCAAAACCTTTTTGCTTCATTACAATTCCTTCTCTCTGTCTAATATGATTGGTAACGAAAAAGGCCGCTGTCCCACTATAATCGCTGACGTGGGACAATTTTCAACTACATCATCTAAATTTTCCAAGTCACATTCAGGTATTTGCGCCATGCCACTATTACAATCTAAACACATGTACGCTATCCCTTGGCATCATACTGAAACAATCGAGGCGCCGCAGCACCACAAGCTGAACAAGAAATACACACTTCTCTGTCTACATACGCATAATAATGCATCAACTTCCCTCCTTGTTCCTTGAATACAAACAAAAACACATAATATATTTATTTATTTATATTATTTTTTATATTATATACACAAAGCAATATAGAGTCAACACAGTAATTCTCCTTGTTTCAGGAATTTTACCAAAAAACCCTTCAGACAACGAATGCCTGAAGGGAAAATATATTATAATTATATAAATTATTGAAGATATTTATTATTTTATAATCAATACAGGGATATTGACACGCTTCGCAATTTTATGTGTAACATGTCCTAACACATGCTTAATATCTATTTCGGAACGTTTATTACTCATGACTACAACGTCATAGTCTGCATTTTCAACTTCATTGACGATTTCTTTCGTAGCTGCACCTGTCGTAAACTTGACATCATATTTTAAGTTGGCATCGTCTAAAGATTTTAAAAATGGTTTCATTTCATCTTTTTTCTCTTCAACAACTTCTTCAAAATGCTTGCCTTGGTATCGTACATAGTTTGCAAGTTCCGTTTCAGAAATAACATTAAAAATGACAATTTTATATGCAGAATTTTCACCTGTTAATTTCACTAATTGCTCAGGTACATTTTTAAAACTATTACCGAAATCAAATGGAACTAGAATATTTTTGAACATATCCAATCCCTCCTCATTATTAGCATTCCCCAATATATTAAATAACAAACAATATAACTGAGAAATAAATACTTCTATCACATTTATTCTATCATTATGATAACGCTTTCTCAAATAAGAAGAATAACTTAATCAATTGAATTTTAAATTAAAAAAGCACAATGCGAGTAGCCGATGAGATCTCGACATTCACATTATGCTTTAGTTCATCTATTCATTTTTAAGATGCGAGTTCCATTACATCAAACGTATCGGTAATTTCTTGATAGTCCAAATTATGTCCCACTACAATTAAATATGGCTTCATCGGAATCGGACACGGTTTGATTTCTAAATTACCAGGTGTATATTGGACAACACACGGATTCTCACAATCTTTAAGATATACAAATCCTTTAATACGATAGATATCTTCTAAACCTTGTAGCCCTTCAATTAAGGCTGTTTGTTGCACAGGCGCCTCGAATTCGTACATCAAGTGTGATAATTGCCCATGATGATGCACGCTGGAACGTTCATTGACTTGACACTGTGATTGATGTTGGACTTCGTTTAAAGTCAGCTCTCCATAACTTGTTAAAATATAAGGAATATTCGGATATGTTTGCTGAATTTCATCCACCACAGATAACAAGGCCTCGTTATTCAATAAATCTATTTTATTTAAAATTAAGTGACTGCAATAGCGAAATTGTTCAAATATTAAATGATGCACGGATTCTGGTAATTCTTTTTTCTCATAATAGGCTGCTACGTCAACGAGACCTAACATCGTGATATCTTCAATATAAGGCGCAAGCACAGGGGTCATACATGCATCAAAGACCCCGATAGGGTGTGCCACACCACTACATTCAACTAAGACAATATCAGGTTGGTACGATAGATACAGCTCATGCAATTGTTGAGATACATCTTCCTTCAACTCACAACAAATACAACCATTGACTAGGACTTCCATTTGAACATCTTCTGTAACAAGATGTTCGTCAACACTTCTTGCACCAAAATCATTCATAATTACAGCCGGTTTCAAATGATTGTCAAGGGCGTCTTGGACTAAATAATTGAGCGTCGATGTTTTTCCGCCACCTAAAAAGCCTGATAATATGACAATATCCATCTAAATCCCCCCATCTTTCATCCAATCACGGAATACTCGACTTCCCGTTGTGGTTTGTTGACCTTGATACTTACCATGATAAACAGCTTGGGGTTTCGTTTTCGTTTCAGCTAAAACAATTTGACAAATTCTTTGACCTTGCTCAATTTCTAAAGGAAAATCATTCGCATTATATAATTCTAGCGTAATCTTTCCTTCAAATCCTGGATCAACCCATCCTGCGTTTTGAATAAAGAGACCTGCACGACCAATTGAACTTCTACCTTCTATAAAGCCAGTTAATTGTTCTGGCAAAGTAATATATTCTTCCGTTGTAGCTAAAATAAATGCATGTGCAGGAACAACAACATGCGATTGATTGATCGTTTCGTAATCAATCGGCTCACTCATTCGCTGCACACCATCTTTGGGTGGGAGTGGCTTTAAAAAATGTTGCCCTAACGTGAGGTCAACAGAAGCAGGTTCAATATGTTCTTCTACTAATGGTTCGATTTTAAGCATGTTGCGTTTTAGATATTCCTTTATATCATTATCTGACAATATCACGCTCAACACCTCTATTTCTTTATAATCAATCATAATTTTTCTGAAAATTTATAGCCTAAATAATTTACCATGTATAAAAAGTTCATACAAGCATTTTAAAGATTCAAATAGTTTGGTCTGTTTTCAATTCGGAAAATTATCACAAAAAATGAAAAATATACGATAATTTGCACAAATATCAATTCATTTGCGTCTTTTTATTTCTCTATTGTATATGTATTCCATGGATTAGGTTGTTTTGACTGCCAATTGACCATCCTTCATTTAACAAAGGATTAAAAAAATATACCCTACTCAGTTAAAATTTAAACTCATTTTATATATTTTAAGGACTTAATTTTTCAAAATCAAAAATATGACCATATAAAAACAAAGAATCAACATCTCATCCCTAAAATTTAGAACCATTATCAAATAAAAAGGGACAGTCACTGAAGTTGTTCTCCAGTTATTTTCATAAAGAAACTTAAAGATTAAAAATTAGCAGTAAAGAAGCTTATTATATTTAGCTTCTTTACTGCTTTTCTTGGTTATTTAATTCTTATTAAAACATTCTTATTTCTTCTAAAGTGTTTAACTTTTTAACTGCTGAAATAATTACGCCCCAAAAAGGTCTCTTACGACTCTTTCACTTGATCTTCCATCCTGGAATTTAAAATGCTTATCTAAGAAAGGTGCAACTTTTTCAATTTCAAAATCTTCATTTTCTAGTGAAGTAATTAATTCATTAAAGGACTCTACAATTTTTCCTGGAACAAAAGATTCATAAGGCTCATAAAAGTCTCTTGATGTAATATAGTCTTCTAAATCAAACGCGTAAAATAACATAGGTCGCTTAAATAATGCAAATTCATATACAAGTGAAGAATAATCACTAATCAGAATATCTGTGATGAATAAAATATCATTGACTTCTCTAATTTGCGATACATCTAAAAAGTATTGCTTATATTCTTTGGGTATATTTAATCTATTCTTTACAAATGGATGCATTTTAAATAGTACGACCGCGTTATTTTCACGACAGTAACGTGCAAATCTTGAAAAATCAATTTTAAAGAAAGGATAGTGGGCAGTTGCATGACCATTCCCTCTAAAAGTAGGCGCAAACAAAATAACCTTCTTACCTTTTATCATAGGTAAATCTTCTTTCATTTTAGCAACTACTTTTTCTTTATACTTCTCATCAAAGAAAATATCAGTTCTAGGCACTCCAGTTGGAACGACATTTTGTTCTTTTATTCCGAATGCTTCTCCATAGTATAAAATATCGTTTTCTGAAGCAACATACGCTTTTGTATAGTTTCTATGATTAGGTGAATCAAAGAATGGCCCACCTCTTTTACCAGCACGACTAAAGCCTACAGTTTTGAAAGCACCTACAGCATGCCAAAGTTGAATAATTTCTTGAGTCTTTCTAAAATTAACTGTGTAAATTAAAGGGTGATAGTCGTCAACGAAAATATAGTCTGCTTTCCCTAGTAAATACGGCAGTCTAAATTTATCCACATAACTTCTTCTCATAGAAATGTGTGGTTTAAATATATAGTGTATATCATACTTTTCATCTAATTTACGTCTCAACATTTCATCATAAATAAATTTGAAGTTTCCTGACATATTTGATCTAGAGTCTGATGTGAACAAAACTGTATTCCCTTTTTTTAAATGGAAAAATTTAGTCATGTTAAAAATCGCTTTGAATAAAAATTGACGCACATGATATGAATTTTTATTATAGCTCTTTTTATATTCGCTTATTTTTGTGGCTAATTTACTTTTAGGAGGAATAGGTTTGTTAAATTTGATGTCTATAACAAATTCATTGACTTCTTTCGACATTTTAGGAGATACAATATAAGTCGTTTTCTGAGAGGTACCGCCTTTTTTAAATTCATACTTATAATGATTGAGTAAGAAATTATTCTTGTCATTCGTTGTTTCAAATGAATTGTATATTTCTAATTCATCTTCTTCTAAATTATAATTTTCAGGTTCTAAAAGTTTTTCATTGATATGAACAATGTGTTCAAAGTCATCTTTAAAAATTAATAAATATTGGTCTGCTGGTAAGTAATTACCATTATCTAAGATGGCTACATTAAAACGAATTTTAAATTTATTCCCATCTATTTCTACACCATTAGCTCTTACTTCAGTTGTTTCCGTAAAATTTCTTAATACAACATTGTTGCTTTTAATTTCGTAATTTTCAGCATGCCCTTCAATAAATAGTTGAACTCGTTCCCAATAGATGTTATCTACTTTTAATTTATAATTACTCAAACCCTTTTTTCACTCCTCTATACGATTACAACGTCCACTTAATTACTGTCTTGCCCCATGAAGTCGCCAAGTCTTTTTCAAATGCATCCACAACATCATTAATGGTCTTCACATCAAATTCATTACCTTTTAATAAAGATAACTTTTCAACAACATCTGGATTATTTTTATATAAGTCCGCAATATCTTTAAAATCTTGTGCTCCGCTTCTACTGCTTCCAAACATTGTTAAACCTTTCTCTAGTACTAGTCGCGTATTCACTTCTATAGAATATTCACTGACACCTAATAAACTGATTGTGCCCTCTGGAGAAATTAAATCAATGATCTGCTCAACTGCAGATTGACTCCCTTTGCCACCTACGCACTCAAAAGCATGATCAAATGTTATATCACTTGGTATTTCGTCTATGTGGTACACTTGGTCAACGAATGAAAAATGACTTAACTTATAATCGGTCTTACCGAAAACGTATAATTTAGCTTCGGGATAAAGCTTATGAAGTAAAACAGCTGTTATATATCCTAAGTTGCCATCGCCCCATATACCAAAACTACTCTTGTAAGCATGGGATTTTTGTGAAAATCTCTGTATTGCATGCCAACTTACACTGACGAGTTCTGAGTAAGCAATCGTACTTAAATCCTCAATACTTTCATCAATTTCCACAACCCGATCATAATCCATAAATATATAATCTTGCATGAAGCCATCATAACCACTCGATCTAAATTTACTACTAGGTAAATAGTTTTCAGCAATTACTTCATCTTTTTCAATCGGTGTATTAGGAACCATGATGACTTTAGTTCCAATTTTGTAGATGCCTTTACTATCGTATACGACTTCACCTACGCCTTCATGTATCAAAGACATTGGAAGTTTCTTTTTCAATACCTTTTCGTTTCTGCTTCCTGTGTAATATCTTTGATCCGCTGCACAAATAGATAAATATAAAGGACGTACAACTACTTTGTTACTTTGAATGCTTTCATTATTATATGTAACTTCAAATTGTCTAGGGGCTACAAGTTGGTATACTTGGTTAATCATTTAGCATCCCACCTTTGATGATTGAATTTGCGACTTTAAGATCATAAGGTGTAGTAATTTTAATATTATATAGTTCACCCATTACTAACTTAACTTTTTTATTGTTCACTACGAGTATCTTACACGCATCCGTTAATATTTTTTTATCTTCACTAGATAGATCGTTGTAGCTATTTTTTAATAAATTAATATTGAATGACTGTGGTGTTTGTCCTTGATACATTTCATTTCTAATAGGTATAGCATTAATTGAATCGCCATCATTTGACGTAATAATAGTATCTGTAGCAGGTATAACTGTATCCACTGCACCATATTTAAGTACATCTTCTATATTTTCTTTAATAATTCGATGTGTTAAAAATGGTCTCACAGCGTCGTGTGTCACAATGACATCTTCATCTGTAATGCTTTTTTCTGCTTCTATCGTCTTTATAATGTTCATAATCGTTTCATTACGATCTGAACCACCTTCAATAACTTTGATTCTCTCATCATCAATATGATGATTTTTAAGTATATCTTTAGTATGTGAAATCCATTTTTGTGGTGTTGCAATAAAAATCTCATCAAACATTGCTGTTAATAGGAACTTTTCTACTGTATGAATAAGAATAGGTTTACCATCTAAATCTAAAAATTGTTTAGGCAAAGGAACATTTCCCATTCTTGAACCTATCCCACCAGCTAATATTCCTGCATAAATCATTTAAACATCTACTCCCTACCTTAAATTTTATTCAATGATTATCATAAGTATTAGTAAAAGTATATTAATTGTTAAAACGCTTTCACATAAAAATTATTCGAATTTTTAAAATCCTTATTTTAGACGCTCTACATGCGTTTATAACACATTATACATTATTAAAAATATATTGCAAAATCATCTATAGGGAAATCCATCCTAAAAATCTAATATATTAATATATTACTAATATTCTTTTATAAAGAATAGTTTTTTTATATTAAAACAACTGATTTTTACTATCTATACTTTAGTTAGCGGGCATTCAAAACGTAGATTTACACTTAAGATGATGGGGTTTTCGTAAATATTTTATTGATGATTTTAAAGGCTTTTATTATTCAATATAAAAAAGAAGTGACATGTTTGTTAGTCTCGCTGCAAGTCGTATCTCGATGGTGTTTGCATTCATTCTCTAGTATTGTTTCAATTCTATCATCCATATGGCGTGATAACTCATTATTCGGAATGATAATTAGCCCTCCTTTTGGTAGCGGCAGAAGTATTTTGACGAAACGGCTGAGTGAACGATAAAAGCTGAAGACTATAGAATGATTCTATCTCCTCGAAAACCGAAGTTATAATGAAGTTTTATAATAAAAAATAAGTGCTGAGACGATTTTCTATTAAAAATCATCTTAGCACCTATTATTTTGGGATTAAAGTCCAGCCCAGCCACTTAAAAATAAGGTTAAAATAAGAAATAACGCTGCGCTAATGGAAGTTCTATTGCCGCTTCACTTGTAATTTTATTGCCATCTACAAAGACTTCGTACGTTTGTGGATCGACATCAATTTGTGGCATCGCGTTATTATTAATCATATCTTTTTTAGAAAGATTTCGTATGTTATGTACAGGTTTGACCTGCCGTTTTAAATCGAGCTGACTGCGAATATCATCGTCATACGCTGCCTGAGAAACAAAGGTGATTGCTGTATTTTGTATATTAGTGCCATATTGCCCATACATATGACGATATTTTACCGGTTCAGCTGTTGGAATGGATCCATTCGCATCTCCATTTGCTGCGACATTGATCATGCCACCTTTAATGACTATTTCTGGTTTGACACCAAAGAAACGTGGATCCCATATCACTAAATCAGCTAGCTTTCCTTCGTCTACTGAACCCACATAATCAGAAATGCCATGTGTTATTGCGGGATTTATCGTGTATTTAGCGATATAACGTTGAATTCGACGGTTATCATTGTATGCTCCATCGCCTTCAAGTGGGCCTCTTTCCTGTTTCATTCTGTGCGCCACTTGCCATGTGCGGATGATCACCTCGCCCACACGACCCATTGCTTGTGAGTCAGAACTCACCATACTGAAAACGCCCATATCTTGTAAAACATCTTCTGCAGCAATAGTTTCTTTACGAATTCGAGAGTCAGCAAAAGCCACATCTTCAGGAATTGAAGCATTGAGATGATGTGTAATCATCACCATGTCCAAGTGCTCATCAATCGTATTGTGTGTGTAAGGTAAGGTTGGGTTTGTAGAAGATGGCAAAAT
Source organism: Staphylococcus coagulans (assembly GCF_022557135.1). Classification (NCBI taxonomy): domain Bacteria; kingdom Bacillati; phylum Bacillota; class Bacilli; order Caryophanales; family Staphylococcaceae; genus Staphylococcus; species Staphylococcus coagulans. Next base: position 471,938 of record NZ_CP092966.1, on the reverse strand, counting down.
ATTAGGATAAGATGCTGACTTTATCAAATCAGGCGCATGTCCGCCTCCCGCACCTTCAGTATGATACATATGAAGGACTTTATCACCGATAGCTTTCATCGTATCTTCCATGAATCCTGCTTCATTTAGTGTATCGGCATGTAACGCTATTTGGATATCATATTCGTCCGCGACTTCTAATGCATGTCGCAATGCAGACGGAGTGGCACCCCAGTCTTCATGAACTTTCAATCCAATGACTCCTGCACGTATTTGTTCTTCTAGTGCTTCATGATTTACCGCCTGCCCTTTCCCAGTAAAACCAATATTAAGTGGTAAATCTTCTGCAGCTTGAAGCATTCGATGGATATACCAAGCGCCTGGTGAAACAGTTGTAGCATTGGTACCTTCTGAAGTTCCTGTACCACCACCAATGTGCGTCGTAATACCACTTTCTAATGCAACCTCTGCTTGTTCAGGGTTAATGAAGTGCACATGTGTATCAATACCGCCCGTAGTTACAATTCGACCTTCTGCTGCAATGACATCTGTCGAAGCGCCAATAATAATATCAACGTCATCCATAATGTCTGGATTACCCGCTTTACCTAACTTCATAATTCGTCCATCTTTCACACCAATATCACATTTAATCACTTTGTTGTAATCAATGACAACCGCATTGGAAATGACAAGATCAGCAACTTGTGGATGCGCTCTTGTAGCGTTTGGATTTTGACCCATGCCATCACGAATGGATTTGCCACCACCAAAAGTGACTTCATCGCCATAATTGGCATAATCTTTTTCTACTTTCGCAAATAAATCTGTATCTGCCAGACGAATCGAATCTCCTACTGTAGGCCCATATAAACTGGTATATTGCGCATCTGTCATTTTAAAACTCATTTGTCTTCACTTCCCTCTTCGACATTTGGTGGCGTTACCTTTGATGTATCAATTGGACCATCTACAAGACCATGAAAACCATAAATATGTTGACGCCCCGCGTAACGTACAAGGTAAATTGTCTTTTCATCTCCAGGTTCAAAACGCACAGCAGCCCCTGCAGGAATATCTAAATGTTTTCCGTAAGCATCGTCACGATCAAACGCGAGTGCAGGGTTCACTTCATAAAAGTGATAATGTGAACCGACTTGAATAGGACGATCACCAGTATTTTTAACATTGATTTTTGTTTTTTCTTTACCCTTATTAATTGTAATTTCCGACTTTTTAACAATGATTTCACCAGGTTTCATGCTTATTCCTCCTATACAATGGGATGATGAATAGTTACCAACTTTGTGCCATCAGGAAATGTGGCTTCTATTTCAATGTCAGTCACCATGGCATCAACGCCCTCCATGACATCATCTTTTGATAAAATTTCCCTTCCATAACTCATTAATTCGGCGACGGACTTCCCATCTCTTGCCCCTTCTAATACTTCATAACTAATTAAGGCAACTGCTTCTGGATGATTTAATTTCAGCCCTCGTTCTTTTCGTCTACGCGCTAAATCCGCTGCGACGACGATCATTAACTTGTCTTGTTCTCGTTGTGTAAAATACATGTCAGTCCACTCCTTAACAATGTAAAAATAAGTGATTACTCCTCTCATTATAGTGTCTTACATAACCACTTTCAAACAATAATGTTATTTTATAAAAGCTTTTAAGTGTATTTTATTTTATAATATATTTCTTTCGTTAGTTTTAATGTTATTGTAATATAGTGGTTATATACGCTGTTAAAGTGGTAAAGTCAAAGCATATTCAGAAACAATATCAAAAGAAAGAAAGGCGTGAAAAAACATGCCAACATGGATACATACTTTTTTCAAAAACATCTCCCAAGTCGTGCTATTAGAAAATACTTGGACAGGTCTCATTATTTTAATTGCTTTATGGATTGGCAATTGGAAAATCGGATTAGCTGCAATGGTCGGTAGCCTACTCAGCTTATTAACCGCCCGTTTTTTTAATTATACAGAAGCGGAAATTCAAGCGGGACTTGCTGGTTTTAACCCTGTATTAATTGCTATTGATTTAACGCTTTTTTTAGTGTGGTCTTGGCAAAACGTGATGATCATTTTAATTTGTATTTTACTTGCGATGCCTATTGCTCAAGCAATTAAAAACTTCTTAAAACCTTTCCATTTGCCAGAGCTGACAACGCCATTTGTCGTTCTAACATGGATTGTTTTATTAATGTCTCGACAGTTTAAGTTTATCCAAACGAATGTAGCGGTCTTACCATTAACCTCGCACATTCACATTGATTTAAACACACCTTTCCATCCAGTGCTTGCTTTTTTTAACAATGTGAGTCAAATTTTCCTTATTGAACATGTGTTAAGTGGACTTTTGATTGTCATTGCTTGTTGGATTGCTTCTCGACGTGCAGGTCTCTATATCCTTGTAGCCAATTTATTAGGCTTACTTCTTGAATTCTTTTTGGGCGCAGATATCGGCAGCCTTAATGAGGGTCTATTTGGTTTCAACTTAATGCTAACCATCATTGCTATAGGTGTTACATTCCGTTCAGAAAACTATTTTCATCCTATTCTTGTCTTTGTATTGGCAGTTATGATGACACCGATGATGTATGCAGCTATTGCAACATTCTTTGAACCTATAGGACTCCCTGCATTAACATTCCCATTTATTTTAGTGACATGGACATTGTTACTAGCTGGTCAAACCCCACGTCCAAGCCAAATTAGATAATCCTCATAAAAAAGCGTCAATCACCGCAACTAAGTTAAAAACTCAGTATGCTCGTATTGACGCTTTTAAAATCAAATACATTTCTGTAGTTACGTTAAATTAAACTTGATATCTATTCATTTTTCACTTCTTCAAAGTAAGCTTCATCTAAATGATTGATGACTAAATGTTCAATTTGTAGTGTTGTATGCGCCAAACCATATTTTTCTTTCAACAATGTTTCAAGCTCATTGATCGTTTGATACGCATCCTCACTACTTCGACTATCCAAAACGACATGGGCACTAAGTGAATAGTGCTCTGTCGTGATTGACCATAAATGGAACTCATGGACGTCTAACACTTGGTCAACGGATTTCATCGTTTCCATAATTTCATCTGTATCTAAATGTTCTGGTACAGATTCCATTAAAATCAACCAGGCATTACGCATGATTTTATACCCGCCACGCAAAATCACCAGCGCAATAATCATACTCAAAATTGGGTCAATTAACTGAATACCTGTAAAATAAATCAATACTACTGCAATAATGACACCGATTGAATTTAACAAGTCTCCCATAAAATGCCACAGCGCACTTTGGATATTAATATTATTTTCACTCTTCAATGACCGCACTAAAATGACGGTTAGTACTATATTTACAATTAAACCAATTGTAGCAATGACAAGCATTAAACCACTTTCTACTGGCTTTGGAAAAATAATCCGTACGATCGCTTCATAAAAAATCCATACCGAAATCACTGCCAACGCCAAACCATTTAAAAAAGCAGCAAGAATTTCGAAACGCAAATACCCAAATGTATATCGTGCAGTAGGTTTGCGACTCGCAAAATAGACAGCAAGCATCGATAAAGCAAGTGCAAAGACATCGCTTAACATATGGAACGAATCAGATAATAACGCAAGCGAATTAGAAATTATCCCTCCAGCAAATTCAACAACTGTAAAAAAGAGCGTAATAATAAGTGACAACCACAAAGTCATTTTGGAATGCGTCTGTTTTTTTCTATGCTCCACGTGATGAAAATAGTTTCCTCTTGACATCGTATCCCTCCTTGATAATTTTTCTCACTACCCATAAACGACACGAGGTGAATACGGTCTCACCGCATTCACCTCATTTTTTCGACTAAGCTTTGAAATTATCATCCATTATTTCTTCATCTTGTTGATATTGTTGGTATGACAAGTATGCCACACCTGCCAACACTGCTACCGCAATACCGCCAAAAATGTATGCAGACAATTTATAACATTGTTTCATAATACAAGCCTCCAGTTCATTCTATTCTAACATACCACTGTGCCAACAACTACAAACATGCTTTAGAAATATATTCTTTAAAAAACATCTATTTTTTAAAGAACAAATATTTAAAGGTACTTAATTTAAAAAATTTTGACAATTATTTGAACTTAATGTATTATTTATATATCCTTTTTGAAAACCCTTTCAAAAAAAGAAAAATTATAAGGAGGCTTCTATATGTCGGTTTATTTAGCACAAATTCTTGAGTGGTTACCTCGCATACTGATTAATATTTTTATTTAACTTTGGCTAACTTTTACAAAGAATATTCAAATGAGGTGAGAAAAAATGAAACAAAAACATGTCTACAGCATTCGTAAATTTAAAATCGGGGCATCATCAGCTGTTATTGCTTCTTTCTTTTTCATCGGGCTATTACAAACGCCTGTTTCAGCTGAATCTACATACGGGGGTCAAAAGCCAAGTGACGCTTCTCATCAAACACATGTCCAATTAGAAAAACAACAACCTTCTGATGAGGAATCACAAAAATCTTTAAAAGATACAGAAACATATCCAAATAACGGTGTATCTCATACTCAAACCGACGAAAACACACGCGCTCAAAACAATCAAAAAGAACAAACATCTAGCCATGACACGACATCATCTGTACCTTTGACTTATGCTTCACAAACTGAAAATCATGTCAAAGCACCTCAAGCGGCTCAACAACCTTTGAATTCTCCTGTCAAAGCACCTATGCCTAAACCATCAAATGAAGATACGCCTTCAACGACACCATCAGATGCAAAACAAACACAAAGCCCATATACCGTTCAACCCACATCATCAGCAACTTACGCAGTAAAAGATGAGAAAACTGCTGCGCCCCAAACGCTTAAATCAAATGAATGGACGAAACCTCATGTCGGACAGCCTGTCAAAACGGATTTAGCTTCAACAAGAGAACAAGAGAAAGCGACAACACAAACGCAAAGTCGCCAACGCCAAGCTGAAAAATTAAATGAACAACCAAGTCAAAAAGCGAAACAAAATTATTATAAAAACCGAGACCCCATTGTTTTAGTTCATGGCTTTAATGGCTTTGTTGATGATAAAAATCCTACTGTCCTCTCACATTATTGGGGTGGAGAAAAGCTCAATATTCGTCAATATTTAGAAGAAAATGGCTACAACACTTATGAAGCAAGTGTAAGCGCATTTGGGAGTAACTATGACCGTGCTGTAGAATTGTATTACTACATTAAAGGCGGTCGTGTTGATTACGGCGCAGCTCATGCAGCGAAATATGGACATGAACGTTATGGTAATACATATGAAGGTATATACAAAGATTGGGAACCTGGTAAAAAGATTCATCTTGTAGGTCATAGCATGGGGGGGCAAACAATACGTGTGTTAGAAGAACTACTACGTAATGGAAGCCAAGAAGAAATTGAATACCAAAAGGAACATGGTGGTACAATCTCGCCTTTATTTAAAGGTGGACACGATAACATGGTCGCTTCAATTACTACTTTAGGTACGCCTCATAACGGAACACACGCAGCGGACTTACTCGGTAATGAGCCTATCGTAAGACAATTTGTATTTGATTTCGCAGCTGCATTAGCTAAAAATGATGCACGTGTCGACTTTGGTCTCAACCAATGGGGACTTAAACGTAAACCTGGTGAAACGGATCAAGCCTATACGCAACGCATCAAAAATAATAATAAACTGTGGACAACAAAAGATAATGGTTTTTATGACTTAACGCGTGAAGGTGCAAGTGAGATCAATAAACATACTTCACTCAATCCAAATATCGTTTATAAAACTTATACAGGAGAAGCGACACACGCAACGCTGTCAGGTAAACAAAAAGCAAATCGCGATCTATTTTTAACATTTGCTTTAACAGCTAACGTTATCGGCAAAGTTCCTGAAAAAAATTGGCGTGTCAATGATGGTCTTGTATCTGTTGTTTCTTCTTTACATCCTTATAACCAAGCATGGACAAATGCTACAGACCAAATTCAAAAAGGAATTTGGCAAGTGACACCGGTCCTTGAAGGTTGGGATCATGTCGACTTTGTCGGTCAAGATACGAATGATACGAATCATACACAAGAACAACTTCAAAATTTCTGGCTTAATATTGCAGATGATTTAGTTAAAACAGAAGAAGTTGTAAAATAATAAGGAGGCGATGCATAGTGAGTGGAACACCATTAGAATTATTACTTTCTTTATTTAAAGTATTAAGAAACATCTTCAAATTCTAATATCAAAATGAACTGATAGGATTTTTGCGGTTGGTGTAACGATGCACCAACCATTTTTTGCGCGAGAAAAGCTTGAATCACCTGCGCTTTATATCATCATGTGGACACAAGAAACTAACATCTTATAAAAGTACAAAAACATAAAAATGACTAGGACCACACATGCGCTCGTTTTAAGCGCTGCATAACCCTAGTCATCTTTTTAATGAAACCGTGAAATTTATTTGATAATATCAATCAATTCTTTTTTAGCTGCGGCTCTTGCAGGAATCCATCCAAATACAATACCAATTAACGTTGATACTCCTACCGCAAGTACGATAGAACCAAAGCTAACTGCACTTTGTATATATTCCGGTGTAACGACATCGACTAGCTGTGCAATCAATATCCCAATGATTAAACCAATGATACCGCCGATCAAACATAGAATAACACTCTCAATTAAAAATTGTAATTCTATATCACGACCTTTTGCACCAAATGCACGTCGAATTGCAATTTCTTCTGTCCGTTCTGTGACAGAGATGTACATCACATTCATCACGCCAATACCCGCTATAAATAGTGAAATCCCTGCGACAGCAGCAACAAAATAGGTGATTGAATCAAATATCTTGCCAATCCCTTTCATTAATTCTTCGGTATCTGAGTATTCATATTGCCCTTGATCAATCGCTGCCCCCTTTTTGTTCAGTTGATCAGCCACGCGTGTTGCAATTTCTTTTTTATTCGCATCTTCTCCAATTTTTAGCACAAGCTGTGGAAATGCAGATTTTAGATGAGGTAAATAAGTCTCTACTGTCTTTGTAGGGATTTGAACAGCATCTGAGAGCTGTGCTTTATCCTTTACACCTACGACTTCAAACCCCATATCATCTATATAAATCGTTTTGCCTTTCACATTACCTTTAAAAAGTGTGTCAGCCACTTCTGATGAGATGACAGCCACACGTTGTTTTAAAGCATTGTCATCTTTTGTAAAACCTTTTCCGTCAGAAACATCTGACACCGATTCGCTTTTAACGACTGCAATATCTGTTTTCTTACTAACCGTTTTTGCTTCAGATATTAAACCTGAGCTTTCATCTTCTTTAATACTTGCATCTTGAACACCTTTCACTTGGCGCGCAATATCAATTTCCGTTTCAGTAAAAGGAGAATCTTTAATAGGCTCGAAGTCGTCAGGCATAAAGCTCACTAACGCTGTGTCTTTTGCAGCCCCTGCATCACTAAACTGCTCATTCGCTGTCTTTTTAAAACCATTCCCTAAAGACATAATGGTAATAACCGCAGCTATACCTATTATAATTCCAATCATGGTAAAAATATTACGACGCTTGTTTTTCATAATTGACTTCAATGCAACGTGTATAATATTACCGAAATAGGTCATCGTTTCAACACCTCTTCTTTTTGAACACGACCATCGAGGATATGAATCACACGATCCGCTTGTTCAGCTACTTTAGGGTCATGTGTCACCACAATCATTGTGGTCCCTTGTTCTTTATTGAGTTGTAAAAACAATGCCATAATGTCTTTTGAAGTTTTTGAATCAAGCGCTCCTGTTGGCTCGTCAGCAATAATAAACTTCGGTTGATTCACAATGGCTCTCGCAATCGCTACACGTTGTTGTTGTCCGCCTGAAAGCTTATTGGGCACCAAGTTTTCTTTCTCGAATAAACCAACTCGATGCAACATCTCAATCACACGGTCGTGGCGTTCAGAAGCACGTAGACCTGCATAAAGCAACGGAATGCTAACATTTTCTAATATCGTATTGTTTTGAATCAGCTTAAAATTTTGAAAGACAAATCCAACTGTTCGATTTCGAATAGCAGCCAACTCATTATCAGAGCGTTTTTGATAATTTTCGCCATCAAATAAGTAATCTCCTTCATAACCGCGATCAATAAAACCAAGTATATTAATCAAAGTACTTTTACCTGATCCAGAAGGCCCCATGATAGCGACAAACTCGCCTTCGTGAATTTTTAAATCGATATCTTTTAAAATATGATTATGCGTATTCCCATTTTTGAAGTGACGATTGATCTTTTTAAGCTCAATCATTTCGCCACCTCTACTTTCTCCCCATCTTTAATTTTTGAGTCTGGATTTTGTATTAAATGGTCACCCTTTTCAATACCTTGCGTCACAATGAGATCACCATTTTTTTCGTCATACTTAATTTTTGTACGATGGGCAATATTATTTTTATCCACTTTATAAACATGGTTATCTTTAGTTAAAACAGATTTAGGTATTTTAAGCGTATCTAAAGGAATATTTGCCTCAACGGAGAATCCTGCTTTAACTTTAAAATCAAGGTCCCCAATGATGATTTTATATTTTGAAGTTTCTTTATCATTTTGACCTGATGGCTGTGTATCTATTGGATTATTGGTCGTTAACGTTTGCGCATCTCCATGCGCATTTTCATCTAGACTTCCAGCTGTCGTTTCGCTATGTTGTCCTTTATCTTGATCATAACTTGTTGGAAGTTGTGCGATGCTTTTAATTTTACCTTTACCTTTTTGACCAGAACTTGTGACTTCAATATTAACCGTATCGCCGACTTTAATTTTATTCAAATCAAATTCAGAAACTGTCGTTTGAATGATTGGCTCTTTCGAAATCAGTTTAAGGATAGGCTCGCTTTCACCCACTTGTTGTCGATTGATTAATGAAATTGTGCCATCAAATGTTGCATTTATACTATTATTCACTTGACCGTCATATCGATTAAGTTGCTTCCAAGCCGTATTGATTGCTTGTTGATCGCCACTTTGTTGTGCTTTTACAAGTTGATCATTCAATTTTTGACGTTGCGCCCCATCAATATCATAGTTAATCAACGGTGTGCCTTGAGATACACTTTGACCGTCTTCAACTTGTATGCTTAGAAATGTACCGAGTTGCGCATTATTTAAGTATGTTTTAATCGTTTCTGGAGAGACTTTACCAGAAATACGAATCGGTTTTTCGCTTTTTACTGTATATGTATTGTACCCTTCACCATCATTGTCTCCACCGATATGGCTAAAGTTTTTAACGAGAAAAGCAACTCCTGTCAAAATGATAATACCAATGATTGACAATGCAATTAGTGTCCTCTTCTTCAAAATTAAAAATCCTCCTTAATGCTATAATTTGTGTTTTCTGTATTATAACATTAAAAAGGACTCCATATTTTATGTATTCAAAATATTTAATAATTGTTTTATAATTCAGCAGCCAAGCTCAAAATCGTATCTTCTAAGAAAGCTGAGCCTAATGCTAGCAAGACAATGAGCACTATTGTTAAAATACCCAAAATTAAGGAAGCACGAAATGACAAGCGGCTCGTCGCATAATAGACGATAAATGTCACATATCCTTTAAATATCGTCTGTAAATCAAAAGCAGCGAGGTAGGTATTGCCTGGAAGAAAAATATTCAAACTCGTAATAATATAAGCTGGTGCAGGTAAATGTAATGCAAGTTGAATCACTATAACAACCAATGAAACAGTTGTCACTATAAGCGAATGGCTTAGAGAAGCTGATAAAATCGTCTTAGGTGTCACATCTGAATTTAGTAATTTCGAAATCATCATAAAAACGACAAATGTAAATAGAAAGCTAATCACGCCACCCATCAGACTGCTTGATACATCGGTTAGCCAATGGATTTGATGAATTTCTTCTATATCTTGTTTAGAATAGCCAAAGCCTTCTAACAACTCGGTATTATCCGTGTCATATTTTAATATTAAAGAATAAATAACAGTAATCAAAATAAGTAAAAACGATTTGACTTTCCATGTTGGATAATCCCGTAAGTTTTCAAAATGTTGGAATAAAGGGAGCTTCGTTTTGACCAACTTTAAATCCTCCTCTAAAAAGTTAATATTATATTATCATATTGCAAGGTAAAATATACTATTAAAAGTTAAAAATTCTAAAATATGCCATAACATATGAGAAAGCTACAATATAAAGTATAAAATTATAAATTTTAATGATACAATCTAATATAAATATAATTTAAGGAGGCAATTCATGAATTACTCAAAACTGTTACATATTGAATCTTTCGTTAAGGAGAGGCATCGACCTAAAGTTCTAGTTAAAATTTTGATTTTTATTATTGTCAGTTGTTTAATCAGCTTATTAACCATATTAAACATTGATTTTACTGAGACACTTGTTAATGAAGGCGGCTTATCACCAATTGAAGCTGAATCCACATTACCAATTGTGAGAGTTGCCGGTACGATTGGGAGTTTCATTGTTTATTGTTTCTTTATAGCTTTATTGTTCTTAATCACTTGGGGAATAACTAAAATCTTTAAATCACAAGTCTCTGCTAAAGTTGTTTTTGCAGCATCTTTACGCTATGCCATTATTACAACTTCAGTAGGTTGTATTGTTGCATTACTACAGTGGCTTTTCCACATTGATCCAAGCATTGTTAAAATTGATTCATTAAATATCTTCGCACCTAAAAATAATTGGTTAGGCGCAATCAATATCACTAATATCATTTCAGCTTGGTTCTTTGGTATTATGCTTCATTCTTCTCTTGGTATCAGTCAAAAATGGTCATGGATAGGTGCATGCGTTGCATTTATTATCTTTTTCGTCATTTCCGGCCTTGGTTAATTGAACGAATTTAAAAAAGAGAACAGAGTTCGGGACATAAAATATTTAATATTCTTACCTTCATGTGTACGTTTGCTTAAGGACAATTATGCCATTATCATATAGATGAAGAAGATATTTTTATGAAACGATGAAAGTATTTTATAAAAACAAAATGTCAAAAATTATAGAACCCATCTAAGTGAATGTATTTTAAATTAAATATCGTTCATTTCGATATGCATAGCGTTCACATCATAAACGTTTATGATGTGATCAAATCAATGTTTCGTTCATTTAGTTTTTGTCACTATTAATTAAATGACGCGAAAGTGATTTATTTTTAACTAAAACAGTGAGTAACGGCACGCATAAACGAAGTATTGATAGCGAGCCCTTGAGGGAAGTCATACAATACAAAGTTTTATCATAAAAGAATGCGCTCAGACGATTTTCTATTAAAAATCATTTGAGCGCTTTTTTGGATCAACGTCACAGCCTGTGTTCAGTTATAAATAACTCAGGTTACTATGGCTTAATAGAAGTACATGTGCAACCTAAATATCTACTTTATTTTTATTTAAATTACTTCGTGGATAAGCTACCAATAGCTACTCATTCTTTATCACAAATAAGCACGGTTGATAATAACAGCCCACTCCTATATTGTCAAACGTTCTTGCACTAAGTTGCTGAATCGACAATATCATTCATTGTACGTCTGACACTTTGCGCATACATCACGCCAAATTTGACTAAATGCACCATCAATAAGTAAAGTTCATAAAATTGAATACGTAAATGCGCACCCTCACTTAATGGATAAGCTTCATTATAGGCATGATAAAAAGCATCATCAAAGCCTCCGAAAACTTTTGTAGCACCTAAATCAAACTCTCGATCGCCGTATAATGGTGCAGGATCGAATAACGCCGGACGACCATCTGTTAAAAACATATAATTACCAGCCCATAAGTCGCCATGCAAGAGTGAAGGTTCACTATTATGTTGCGTTAAAGACGTAATCATAATCTTCCGGACCTCTTCAAATAAAGCATCATCACTTTCCGTCCATAATCCACGATTCCGAATCGTTTTCGCTAAAGGATTCATTCGTTGGTTAATAAATAATTCTGACCATGTCTCTGTCCATTCGTTATTAAATTGAACATCCCCGCCTTCAAAAGGCATAGGATACCCAAATCTCCCTTGTGGCTCGTGGGTATGGTGTAGTTTGGCGACAAGTTGTCCTAATGCGTGTTGACTGCCACTTTGCCCTTCTTCCAAATAACTTAATAACAAGTAGGCATCTTGGTCAATTCGACCTTGAGCAATGAAGACAGGCGCCGTCACACCCGCTTCCTCAAAAGCTTTTAAACCTGCCACTTCTGCATCATAAAATGAGGCCGCTCTATTTTGTTGCACTAACAAAAAATACGTTTCATTACTTGTTTCTACACGATAAGCTTGATTGACATCGCCACCACTCACAGCGGTAATATTTTGAATATCTTGAAGTGGCAATTCACGATACCATTGTTCCAACATAAAACCTCAATCCTTTCTATATAAACACTTTTTCATATAACAATTCTCAATTAGTGACTACGCTTTTTTCATCATTACGTACACTGTTAGCCGGTAATCTGTTGACAAATAATCATGTCGTCTTTCCGAATTAAAAATATGTCTAGATATTATTTCTAACATCTGGCTTAAATTATCTTCATTTAATGAAATTCCCTGATCATCCCCCTGTTAAAACAAAATATTTTATTGTCTTTATATGCTTCGCTATACTAAATAATATGAAAATATGCACAAAGGAGTTGCAATACTATGGAAGATCGACGTCAATTGTTGCTAGATACATTTAATTACAGATTTGCGACAAAACGTTTTGATGCAAGCAAAAAAATATCAGAAGCGGATTTTAATACCATTCTTGAAACAGGCCGATTATCGCCAAGTTCGCTTGGTTTTGAACCTTGGCAATTTGTCGTTATTCAAGATCCAGCCATTCGTGCTGCACTTAAACCTATGAGTTGGGGCGCACAAGGTCAATTAGATACAGCGAGTCATTTTGTTGTTATTTTAGCACGTAAAAATGTCCGTCCAGAAAACAAGTACGTTCAACATTTATTACGTGATGTCAAACACATGGATGAAACGATGATTCAACAAATGAGTGAAAAAACGACTTCATTCCAAGATAAAAACTTAAATCTTTATGAAAGTGATCGCGCATTGTGGGATTGGGCAAGTAAGCAAACGTATATTGCACTAGGCAACATGATGACGTCTGCTGCATTCCTAGGTATTGATTCATGTCCAATTGAAGGTTTTCAATATGACGAGGTGGCTGAATTATTAACTGAAAAAGGCATCATTGATGATGAAAACTTTGCGCCATCTGTAATGGTCGCATTTGGTTATCGGGAAGAAGATCCAAAACGTGAAAAAACACGTCAAACCCAATCAGAAATTGTAAAATGGGTTTAGGTTCAAAACAATTGAAATCATATTATCTGTGATACGCGATGAAGATTCGAGAGGGCGTCGGGATGTAACATCTTTGATAACCTTTCCTTCATGAACATGCTTGTTTAGGGACAGAAGACTCTAAGCTGATTCTGTCCCCTCGTAAGCGAATTATTATTATAAAAAAGAAGCGCTAAGATGGTTTTCTATTCAAAATCATCTTAGCGCTATTTATTTTGGGATTGATACCCTATCCCCTCATTTTTGTCTACAGACAGTCACACAAAGCCAAAATTAATGTATATTTTTCTGAATATTGTGATAAAATTAAAGCTGTCACAAACAAAGGGGGTATATGTTATGCGTAATTTCGTGACACTTTTAATTGTTGTCGTCTTTATTCTCACAGCATGTAGCCATGATCATCATGAGCAGTCGAAAAGCGAGACATTTCCAAATCGTACAATTGAAATTATTGCGCCCGCTTCACCAGGAGGCGGTTGGGATGCAACTGCTCGTGCCATACAGAAAATCATGCAAGATCAAAATTTAACTGATCAAAATATCACTGTCATAAACAAACCAGGCGGGGGTGGCGAAGTAGGATGGCAATATCTAACAGAGCGACCTGCTTCTTCCATTGCTATCAACTCCAGCTTATTACTGTCTAACCATGAATTAGGGTTAAGCAATTTAAGTCAACGCGACTTTACACCTATTGCTATTTTGGCGACAGAATGGATTAGTCTATCCGCTTCTAATCATTCTCATCTCAAATCAGGAAAAGAAGTCATGGAAAAATTAAAAAAGAATCCGAAATCGTTAACGATCGGAGTAGCGCCTGGCTTAGGAAATAACGATCACCTCGCATTTGTACAGGCAGCAAAAGCTTACGGTGTCGATGTAAAAAAATTAGATTTCCTTGTTTATAAAAGTGGTGGTGATTTAGAAACAGCGCTTTTAGGGGGGCATGTTGATGTCGCTTCCACAGCAGTCTCTGAAGTAAAAACGCAGCACCAAGCAGGAAAACTCAAAGTTCTTGCTACTACATCAGACAAACGAATACAAGGATTAGAAGATGTACCAACATGGAAAGAACAAGGATTAAATATTGTTTTTCCACATTGGCGCGGTGTCATGGGACCTAAAAACATGTCTAAAACAGAGCGTGCATATTGGAATGAAACTATGAAAAAAGTCGTTCAATCTGACCAGTGGAAAAAAATACGACAAAACAAAGATTGGGATGCATTTTATAAAGACAGTTATGAAACAGAAGACTTTTTAAATGCACAACAAAAAAAATATCAGCAACTGATTCAAGATGCTGGATTTTAAACAAAGGGGGTTTAAAATATGGCAAAATTCATTCCGCCTCTCGTCTGTCTTATGATAGGCATTGTCTATTTGATACTTTCGCTTCATCTCCCTATTTCTAGAATTGGAGATTCACAAAGCCCAAAATATTTTCCAGTTTTGATTTCAATTTTACTCATTAGTTCAAGTATCATCTATTTCTTTCAAATGTATCGTGACAAAGCAGTTTCTTTTGAAGCGTTCAAACAACTTTGGACACCCTTAGTCATAAAAAGAATCGGTTTAACTTGCTTATTTATTTTGATTTATACACTTATTTTCGAACGTGTAGGCTTTTTAATTTCAACCATACTCTTTTTAGCTGCAGTTATGTTTTTAATCAACGGATTAAAGCACTGGTTAAAAAATTTAGTTGTCGCAATCGTCTTTTCTGGGGTGGCATGGTATACCTTTTCACACCTATTAGACGTCAGCTTACCATAAAGGAGGGCTTACAATGGGAATAGATTTAAATAGTTTTTGGGAAGGATTAACAACAGCCTTCCAACCTATGAACTTATTATGGATTGTTGTTGGCGGATTCTTAGGAACTGTTGTCGGTATGTTACCCGGGCTTGGTCCAGCCACTGCAGTTGCCGTTCTTATTCCAGTCACGTTTGGGATGAATCCTGTGAGCGCGCTCATTTTAATGATTTCAATCTATTATGGCGCGATGTACGGTGGTTCGAGAAGTTCTATATTACTCAACACACCAGGCGACGGTTCAGCAATTGCTGCTACATTCGATGGCTATCCTATGACACAAAATCACCAAGCCGGTAAAGCTTTAACGATTTCAGCCGTGGCTTCTTTAATCGGTGGTTTGACTTCTGTCATTGGTTTTATACTACTCGCAAAGCCTTTATCTAACTTTGCACTCAATTTTGGTCCAAGAGAGTATTTTGTGCTCTTTTTATTTACCTTGTCTATGATTGTAACGCTATCACTTGGCAAAATGGTAAAAGGCTTCATCGCAATGTCTATCGGCTTAATGATGAGTACAATCGGTGTCGATTTACAAACAAGTGTGTATCGCTTCACATTTGATATCACACATTTAAGTGAAGGCGTTGATTTTCTTGTTATCATAATCGGCGTTTATGCAGTTGCAGAAGTTTTCTATAATTACATGCACTTAGATACGTTAGAACCGCCTAAAGCTGACCTCGGTTCAATGAAATTGACTAAAGAAGATTGGAAGCGCACGCGTTGGACGATGTTACGTCAAAGTCCGATTGGATTTCTCATTGGTGTATTACCCGGGGCAGGCGGGTCTGTCGCATCCCTATTAAGCTATGCCACTGAAAAACAAATTTCTAAAAACAGTAAAAAATTCGGTAAAGGCGCCATCGAAGGTGTCGCTGCGCCTGAAGCTTCAAACAACGCTGCTTCTGTTGGCTCACTTATTCCATTACTAACTATGGGTGTGCCTGGTTCAGGTACGACAGCTGTCATACTGGGTGCTGTTGTTATGTTAGGTTTGCAACCTGGACCTCTGTTATTTGAAAAACAGCCTGAAATGATTTGGACATTAGTTAATAGTATGTTTATCGGTAACATCTTTTTAGTGATTTTGAATATCGCACTTATCGGTTTATTGTTGAAAATTTTAAAGACACCACCAAAAACTTTGTATCCTATCATCTTGGTCCTAGCCTTTTTAGGCACTTATACTTTAAGTTACAGCATCATTGATTTTTACATTCTTTTGATTTTTGGTATCGTCGGTTTATTGTTGAAATTGCTCGATTTCCCAATTTCTCCATTAATTTTAGCTGCAATCATTGGCTCAGATATGGAACAAAACTTCCGCAAAAGCTTAATCACCAGTCAAAATCATTTAAGCGATATTTTCTTTGGCTCTCCGATTGCAATTGTATTAACACTTATGACGCTCCTTTCACTATGTTATCCTTTCGTGATGAAATTCATTAAATCGAAGCAGAGCAACACTTAACGAGAAAGAGGTCCATATCAAAATGAACAGCACCAACTATACATTGCTGGTGCTGTTCTTTTAATTCAACTGTTTTTGTGCTTAAGATATAGCTTTTACAAATTGCTTATTCGCTGTTAAATATGCACCCGTAGTTGTTTTTAACCGCGGTGTTTGATTTGCAGTATAAATGATTTGTTCGATTGTTAAAGTATCGCCAGGCTTTAAACTATCGATAGGCTCTTTTTTAAATGATCTTGAATCATATAAATAACATGTTTTAATAATTTCAACAGTTTTAGGGGCCTCAGTATAATACTGCTCATCAATTTTATTGAGTTGTTCTACAAATTTTTGATTAGCCGTAATCAAATCCCCTTCTACAGTTTGAAGTCGAGGTGTATCATTTGATGAAGCTACAATTTTGCTAATATAAAATGCTGTTCCGGGTTCGACATCACTAATTGGTTTTTTAAAATCTTTATCTTCATGTCGCTTAATTTTTTTAATTGTCACAACGCGCTTAGGATTCTCTTTAAAATAGCTATTTGAATCGCTAGAAGCAGCTTTTTTATTCAGAAATTCTACTTTAAAATTTTGACGCTTCATGACCATGTCTTTTTGATGTGTTGGATAAGAGGCATTTACAAGTGTCTCTTCATATCCATTAAATTTAATCTTTAAGTTAATATTGTAGCTAGCCATACTTACTAAATCTTTTGTCTTTATTGCTATTACATCATTATCTAATTGAAAATTTAATGATTGTGCATTAGCTGCATTATTAATTTCTACGGCTAAAACGTCTTTTATTTCAACTTTTTCTCCACGCAACAAATGAATCAATTCGTAATCTTTCCCGTTAATTCTTCGAGTTCCCAAATAGACTGGATAACATTCGATCGGTAAATTTTTAAAATGACGCTGATTAACATACAACGCTTGGTAGACCTGTCCATTTTCTATAAATAACGACTGACTTGATTGGTGTACGAGCGTTTCTAACAATTGCTCAAAAATCTCTTTAGCGTACGTTACATATGCATCGTAAAGCATACGATACACATCCATAGTCAACAATTGCGGAATACTGAACCCTTTTTGTTCAATTATTGATACCGCTTCATCAAATATTTGATAATAATCTTTTCGGGATAATGATTTTACAAATGTCTTTGTATGAAACATTCGCCGCATAAAATCCAATTCTATGAAACGCGCACATATTGCTTTTAAAGCCGCTTTAGGTATATCTAAATTTACGACTTCTTTTAATATTTCCAAATTGATTACAGCTTTCTCATACACAGATGTTTGTTTCACTAATGATACATTCTCTTGATAACGATTTGTATGGTATACCCCCACAGGCGTCATTGTTGCGGTTTGCGCCTTACCGATTAATTCAGAGAAAAATAATTTATCTTCTCCATATTTTCTATGTTTAAATTTAATATTATGGTCTATAACGAGTGATTTCTTAAAAACCTTACCTGGAGGTCCTACTGAACGAAAAATCTTGTCTATATTATAAGGTACTAAGTGTTGATCTTCTTTATATGAAGCAAATAAAGCAACTTTTTGAACTTTGTTATTTGTGTGCTTATATATTTGTCCAAATCCAATATCATCATGATTTTCATCTAAACTTTTTACTAATGAAGGAAACCCTTTGTCATCTAACCAATCATCCGCGTCCAAAATAGCAATGTATTTTCCGTTTGCTACTTTGATGCCTATATTTCTCGGTTCTGACGGTCCTCCCGAATTCGTGTCTAACTCAATTAAATGCATAAAGGGGTAACGCTCAACATACTTTTTAATCAATTCCACTGAATCATCTGTAGAACAATCATCAACAACAATAACTTCCATTTCATCTTTTTTAAAATCCAAACGAACAAGAGAGTCTAAACATTTCTCAATAAATTCTGCCTTGTTATATACAGATATAATAATTGAAACTAATTTCCCCATAAATATATCCCCCTCATATAATACTTAAAAGATGTTATTATGCAATAAACCCTTATTCTTAATATATTAAACATGTATGAATTTGTCATTATAACATAAAACACAAAATTTTCTTTCAAATATCTAAAGTTCTATATTTTCCGAAAATTGTTTTTAATTATTATTGTTTTCGCTATTTTATATTACATTTTAATGTTATAATACCAACTGTTAAATTGAATTCTGAAAGGATGATTCTTATGAACGCGCTATCGATTATAGTGCCTTTTTATAACTCAGAAGAATATATCTCGGATTGCATCAGTTATCTTAAACGTCAACGCAATCAAAATTTTGATTTAATTTTCGTTAATGATGGTGCGACAGATAATAGTGAATCATTATTGAATGTTGCTTTAAAAGACTATGATAAAAAAGTTAAATATATTAAATTAGAAAACAATCATGGGCATGCATATGCGCGTAATATAGGAATCAATGCAGTTGAAACACCTTATTTTATGTTTGTAGATGCAGACGATAAACTTGCTACATATGCGATTAATTTTTATTTAAAACATCTGAAGAGTTATGATGGTTTAATCGCACCTGTCCATGAGTTTACATTAAATATGCCTCAATATGTCAATCAAGATCGTGTTCAAATTAA
The DNA here is from genome assembly GCF_022557135.1 of Staphylococcus coagulans. Taxonomy (NCBI): domain Bacteria; kingdom Bacillati; phylum Bacillota; class Bacilli; order Caryophanales; family Staphylococcaceae; genus Staphylococcus; species Staphylococcus coagulans. The sequence continues at coordinate 452,650 of NZ_CP092966.1, read as the reverse complement.
GTACTTAGATACAAAACAAAATCCTAATTCTTTCTTAAGAAAAAATACCGTTTGTAATATCATTTTTAAAACAGCTATTGTTAAAGGACATAACATCCAATTTAATGATGCTCTTCAAGTCTATGCAGACTGGTCTTTTATTCTTGAATATATCCAGTATGCCGAACACTTTGTAAGGATTACAAACTTTCCATTCTATTTCAAAGGCGAAGTCTATGACCCATTTGAAACGAATACTTTATCTGAACAAAATTTTGACTTTCTCTTTGAGGATTACGCAAAAAGCTTTGTCGATGCATTAAGTCGTATAAAAAATAAAGATACACGTGCTTTTATTAAGCAACGGATGCTCAATAAACTCCATAATGAGTTCTCACCTAATTTACAAGAAACATCTGAGCGTTACAATGCGCATCAAGATACATTGGCGCAAGTGGCACGTCATTTAAATGGTGCTATTTTATCTGAGAAAAAGATACTGTTTTTTTTCGAAATGTTGGCATTAGCGTTTAAAAAGCCACAAGCAGCTGCTAAAATCAATCGATTGCGCTTTATTACCCGTCATATGAAGCGTATTGTACTACGACAAAAAAACAAAGAACAGTCTGAATACTTTTTGACTGATAAAGTTGAAAATGTAGATGAGAAAACAGTTGTTTTTGAATCATTTGGTGGAAAAAACTACAGTGATAGTCCTAAATATATTTATGAATATATGAGACACCATTACCCAGAACTTAATTATAAGTGGGTCTTCAGTGAACCAGAAGTCAATCAAGTCCCTGGTAATGCACAAAAAGTTAAGAAAAATTCAAAAGCGTACTATCAAGCTTATTCAGATGCTAAATTCTGGGTTTCTAATGCGCGGGTGCCACTCTTTTTAAATAAAAAACCGAACCAAGTCTATATCCAAACTTGGCACGGTACACCGCTTAAACGACTTGCGAACGATATGAAAGTAGTCCGAATGCCTGGTACAACGACAGCGCTATATAAACGGAATTTCCATAAGGAAGCATCACGTTGGGATTATTTAGTTTCACCTAACCGCTATTCTTCAGAAATATTCCGTACAGCTTTTTGGATGCCACCTGAAAAAATATTAGAAATCGGCTACCCACGTAATGATATTTTAGTGAATCGCGCTGACGATGTAGAGCTACAAAAAGAAATTAAAGAAGAATTAAACATACCAGAAGGTAAAAAAATTATCATGTACGCTCCAACATGGCGTGATGATGAATATATTAAAAAAGGTAAGTACACTTTTGAACTCAAAATTGATTTACCACGTTTACAAAAAGAACTCGGCGACGATTATGTTATCTTATTACGTATGCATTATTTAATTGCTAATGCACTGGATTTAAATGGTTATGAAGACTTTGCTATTGATGTATCAAACTACAACGACATTTCAAGACTTTACTTGATTAGTGATTGTTTAATTACTGATTATTCATCCGTAATGTTTGACTATGGTATCTTGAAACGACCACAATTTTTCTTTGCTTATGACATTGAAAAATATGATAAAAATCTTCGTGGTTTTTATATTGATTATCATAAAGACTTACCTGGTCCTATCCATACTGAACCTGGTGAATTAATCGAAGGTCTTAAAAATATTGATCATGTTGCACAAACTTATGATAAGCAAATCAATGCTTTTTATAACCGCTTCTGTGCGATCGAAAATGGACGTGCTGCTCAATATATTGGTGATATGATTTACGAAACCATTCAACAGACACACAAACAGTAAACGATAACCCTTGTTCACGAAACAAACGATGTGAACAAGGGTTTTTTATGATATGAAATTTTTCTATTTAAAATAACAATGATATACGCAGTGATTACTGATATAGGGCTAATAAAGATTTTGTGTAAGGTGCACGTTCTTCATGAAATAAATTTTCTATTGGAAATGCGTCTACAATTTCTCCCGCTTTTAATACGATAATACGTGAAACAATTTTTTGTAGAAAAGCAATGTCGTGTGAAGTAATCACCATTGCTTTTTGTGTCCGCTTCGCATGTTCATTTAATTGTTGTGCCATTTTATCTTCAGCAATGACATCCAAATGGGCAGTGACTTCATCACAGATCAATAAATCGGGCTGAAGCATTAACGTACGTATCACATTAAAACGTTGGAGTTGTCCTCCACTTAGCGCACTCGGATAGCGCTTTAATAATGTTTCAGATAATTGCATTTGATGCATGAGTTCATCACGATAATGACAATAAAACTCGCGTTTCTTTTGATTGTAATGAAACGCTTCATTCATAGAAGCTTCAATCGACAATTTAGGATTAAATGCATGTACGGCGTGTTGATATATAGGTAATATATATTGAAAAGTTGAAACGACTTGACCGCTTTGTGGTGCGACTTCTCCTAACATAACACTCGCTAAAGTCGACTTTCCCGAACCACTTTCACCTAAAATCCCTACTTTTTCATGCGCTTCAATTTTTAATGTAACATCTTTGAGCGCTTGCTGTGTTTGATATTTAACGTTGATATGCTCTAATTTAATCATTCAACTCGCCCCTTCTGTAACGGATGACGATAGCTTAAAAGTTTCGCACTATAAGGGTGTACAGTCGCCGAATTAAAATGTGACCATGTCCCCTTGTCGATGAGTTGCCCCTGTTTCATGACGTAAATATAATCACTAAAACGTGCAACGTGTGCTAAGTTGTGCGTCACAATCAATAAAGTGACTTGATGTGATTGCGCTAAATCACAAAGTAAGGTCATAATTTGATGTCCTGTAACGACATCTAATGCCGCTGTCGGTTCATCTGCTATTATAAGTGAAGGCTCTAGCATCATAACACTCGCAATTAAGACACGCTCCAGTTGTCCCCCTGATAACATAAATCGGTATCGTTTTGATAAATCTATTGCTTCTAATCCGACCCACCCTAAAGCTGCTTGAACATGGGCTTCAGCCGTTTCATGTGAAACTTGATAGTGTTGACGATAAATGCCAATGAGTTGCTTCTTGATGGGCATGTGGTCATTAAAACTATGCGTATAGTCTTGTGAAATATAGCCAATATGTCGCCCTAAGTAGGGTTTGAGTGTGCGTTCAGATACGTTTCGATATAAAAACGCTTGATAGGAAACACGACATCGCTCTGGCAAGACACCGAGCAAACTTTTAATAAGCATGCTCTTGCCAGCACCGCTCTCGCCAATTAATAGATTCACTTGTGAAGTATAAAGCGTGAAGTCGATATTTTGAACGATCGTTTTTTCTGCATCATGAATCGTCCAATCACGAATTTCAAGTAATTTATCCACTAAAGTGACGCTCCTTTCTTGTAAAATAGTCACGTAAGGCATCACCTGTCAGCTGGAAAATTAAAATCGTAACCGTAATCATCACCGCGGGTGCAAACAATAATAGGGGAGCTGAAGTCATAAAATCACGACCTGCATTCAGCATGGCGCCCCATTCAGGTAAAGGTGGTTGCGCTCCTAATCCAAGAAATGAAAGTGCCGAGATATATAAAATAATTTTACCAAAATCAACAGTAGCCACTACTAAAATCGAAGGCAACACGTGTGGCAAACAATGTCGCCATATAATGATGGGCGTAGGCACTTTATAAAATTTTGCCATCCTAATATAATCCTTGTCGCTTACACTTTTAACAATGGTCCGTGATAAGCGCGCATAAGTCATCCATCTTAACAAAATCATGGCGAATACAATATTCCAAATGCTTGGCTTTAACAGACTGGCCATTGCAATCACTAATACAAATTCAGGAATACTTAAACCAATATCAATGATACGCATGATCATTTTATCTAATTTTCCTTTAAAATAGCCCGCGAGCATCCCTATTGGCACACCCACCAGTATCGTTAATAACAGTGTTAACAAGCTAATTAACAACGTGTACCGCGCCCCTATCAAAAGACGTGCTAACAAATCCCGGCCATAATCATCTGTGCCTAACCAGTGTGCTGCACTGATAGGTAAAAGACTTTCATCTAGTTTCACATCAAAGGCAGCCTGTTTCGAAACAATCCCTTGTGCAACAATGAGTAAACATAAATAACCGATACATACCCACACAATGAAAGGTAAATGACGTCGTTGATTCATCATTGTGAAGACACCTCATATTCAGCTGTTTCTATTTGTATAGGTTCTGTCTTTTGATGTTGTAAACGTTGCTTTGGATCTAAAAACAAAATCAGCATGTCGCTTAACATATTCGCCAAGACCACAATCACACCCATCATTAACACAATACCTTGAATGACGGGATAGTCTCTCGCACGCACACTATCTACTAAAAATTGCCCTAATCCCGGAATACTAAATACACGTTCTATCACTACCGTCCCACCTACTAAACTTCCTATAGATAAGCCTAATATGGTCACGACAGGAACGAGTGCAGGTTTCAATATATCTGTAAAAAATATGTACCGTTCAGACACACCGCGTAAACGTGAAGCCGCAACTTCTCGACTTTGATACAAGTTCATCACTGTAGATCTCATCAATCGAATATAATAGGCGCTCATTCCAATACTCATTGCCATCACCGGTAACACCAAGTGAATGGGCGAAGTATACCCAGATGCAGGTAAAATGTTTAAACGGACTGCAAAGATATGAATGAGAACAATACCTAAAAAGAATGACGGAAGACTGACCGTCATCGATGTCGTGATACGAATCAATCGGTCCATTTTACTATTTGGGTGACACCCTGCCCATGTCCCTAGAGGTAATGCTGTCATCATAACGACCATTATCGTCAATATAGCTATCATTATTGTAGGTTGCGCATGAAAAATAAGCGCTTTGAGCACGGGTTCATGTGTTTGATAGCTCTCACCAAAATCAAAATGAAGCACGTGTCCTAACCATCGCCCATATTGTATAAGCCATTGATCATTTAAACCATACGCTTGGCGCGTGGCATTGATAGTCGACTGTGACACATTTGCTTCTCCAACATGAAGCATGTGAACTACTGGATCGCCTGGCGTCAACTTCATTAAAATAAAAGTAATCGTTGATAAAATCCACAGTACACTGATCATTTTAATGATCAGGCGAACAAATCTTTTAATGAGCATTTGTCATATCAACCTTTTCATCTACTAAATATATACCTTCTGGTGTTGCTTTAAAGTGACTCACATTTCTGTTTAGACCATCAACTGTATCATTGTAAGTAATATAACTTGCTGGTATATCACGTGCCGCTGTTTCAATAATGTCATTAGATAGTTTTTCACGTTGAGCTTGATTGACCGTATGATTTAATTGTTCAATCATTGCCGTCACTTTTGAATTTTTATAGGCACCTTTATTGACCGAACCATCTTGATGGTAGGCTTGATTGAAGAAGTAACCCGTATCCCCACGCGGAATCGTTCCAAAGCTATACATTGTTGCATCCCATTGGGAACGATCTGCTAAATAACCTTCAATATCATCAACTGTTCGGATATCTATATCGATATGGGCTTTTTTGGCGTCCGACTGAATGACCTGTGCCATTTTAGGTAATTCTGGACGACCTTCATATGTAATCAATTGAATTTTTAAAGGGTGGGTATCACTATAACCTTCTTTTTCCATTATCGCCCTTGCATCTTGTATATTTTGTTTTTTCACTGCTTGATGCTTAATAAAATCAAGATGGTCATTAAAAGGACCCGTAGCCGGCTGGGCAAAGCCTTTCGAAATTTCCTCTGCAATACCTTTTCTATCAATGACCGCATCTAACGCTTGGCGGACAGGGTGTGTCATCTTTTTACTTACTTGATTATAAACGACAATCTGTGTTCGATAACCCGATACACGCGCTATTTTTGTTCGATCTGACTTGGCTAATTGCTGAATACGATTAACAGGGACATCTGTGATTAAATCGGCTTGTCCAGATTCTAGATGACTGACACGCGCATTTCCATCTTCTTGATAAGTGACATTCACGCCATCAAGTTTGGGTTGTCCATGCCAATATTTGGAATTTTGGTCTAGACTGATTTTCTGAGAACGTTGATAACTTTTGATTTGATAAGGTCCCGTTCCTATAGGATGTGCATTTAAATCTGTTTTAGCATCCACGTCAAAAATCGCCACATAAGGATTTGCTAATTCAGAGGCGAGTTCAGGATAAGATGATTTTGTTGTAATTGTTACTTTTTGGCCTTGAGCCTTAATACTTTTGATGGGTAGTGTAGATTTGACAAAAGGACTCTTCTTCAATGCCGTTTCTAAACTTTTTTTAACTTTTTCTCCCGTCAGTGGTACCCCATTTTGGAAATGGATATGATCTTTAAGTTTTATTTCTAACTGGTCGGACGAATTGTAATGATACGATTGTGCTAACCAAGGTTGAATCTCACCATTTTTTGAAACTTTAAATAGCGTTTCTGCCGCACCGACTCGAACAGGAACGTCTGTTTCAAAAGGGGCAATTGAAGTTGTTTTCAAAGGGAGCTCAATATCCAATATTTTTTCGTTAGAATGGGAAGAAGTTCCACAACTTGCTAACAATAATGAGGCCGTCGTAAATAATGCCACTGAACGCTGATATTTCATAGTTAAATGCCTTCTTTCTCTCTATTTAAGAATAAAATAATTAACTATGATATTATATCAAAAAAATATTTAAGCACCAAATCAGCTTTCAGAAACCGTTTGCTTTTGTTGGTCTAAATGATCTAAAAAGCGTTTTGCTTGTTGATTAATTGTCTTAAAGTCGATACCTTGTTGTTGGGCCGCAAAAACACAGCCACAGTAACATTGTCGAAAAATATCATAATCTTGACACATCGTAATAGAACGCTCGTATCCTTTATTTTTTTTGAAGTCGCTCGGTAAATATTTTACATCATAAATTTGTTGTACATCTAAGCCAATCTCATTAATTAATTGCGCATTTTTCTTAGGTGACAATGTGATTGCACTACCAAAGTAATCGTACCCCATTTCAACTGCGGCTTCAGCTACCATTTCAAGGCGCATGCCAAAACATGCTGAACAACGTGCACCGCCTTCGGGTTCTTCAGTTAACCCACGGGATTTAGCCATTTTCATAAATACATGTGGTTCATATGGCGCTTCGATATATTTTACATGACTTCCCGTACGTTCATTAAAGTCATTGACAAATTTTTCTTGTACACGCGCACGACGAAGATACTCATTTTTAGGATGAATATTAGGATTCGCAAAGTAAATCGCAACGTCTGCATGTTCTGTCAAAAACTCAAGTGTATAGGTGCTACATGGCGCACAACAACTATGCAATAGTATGGATGGACGCTCATTTTCTCTTTCCCAGTTCATGATCATTTTTCGTAAAACTTTATCATAATTAATTTTTTGGTTTTTCATTTTATCTAGTATTTGGTCTGCTTGAATCATTATGCTCCCCCACTTATAAAAAATATCATTGTTACATAAAATATAACATAAATCATTGTCGCAATGAATGATTCACTTGAGCTCAATGGTAATAGAATCGGTTGTTAAGAGACATAGCAATGACCTAAAGGATATATTTTTTACTTCGGACCCTCGCTTTATGTTATAATATTTTTTAGCTCGTAAATGAGGTGATTAAATACTTGAGCTTTTATGAATATATGCAGATTTACATTGGTGATGATACCCCATTAGGTGATTTGGCGAGACATATGCATGCAGATGCTAGATTTCCTAAGGAGCTTCATACGTCCGATGAAATATTAGCATGCTTTCGTGAAGCTTCATGTCTCGGTCAATTGAATTTAGCTGTAATTAAACGAGCGATTGCAATTTATTTGCAATTTGGACAAAGCTAAATGAAGACCTCACATTCACTTTATATGGAATGTATCACCTCTAACAACGCCTCTTGCGCTCAAGTCAAGAGGCGCCTTTTTTATTTATCAACTTTTCTCTAAGCATCGGACACCAATAAAAAGCATCTGACCTTCAATGTAAATACATACACCTTAGCCAGACGCTATCTTAAGAGTCTCTGGAACATCATCCGTAACCTTTTGTCTTATTATTCTTTGGCAATTAGATTTAATCCTCTCGAAAAATTTGCTTCATTGAACGCCCACGTGACCGCTCATCAATCATTTTGTCTAAATAACGAATTTCTTTCATAAGTGATGGCTCCATTTCTTCAATTCGTTCACCACAAAATATCCCTTTTATTTTTTTACGCTGTGGATTCAGATGCGGCGCTTGCTTAAAAAACATCTCAAATGTCGTTCCATTTTTCAAATTTGACTCAAGCATATCTTGAGAATAACCTGTGAGCCAACAAATGATTTCATTAACATCTTGAGACGTACTACCTACTTTATTCACTTTACGCACATAATAGGGATAAACTTCATTTACTTCCACATGATAAATATGGTATGTCATCACATACACGCCACCTTTTGTTTTCACTTTAATGCCCAAATTTCATATGAATCAACCAAGCAAAACGGTTTTGTTGTTCAAATTCCGGAGTACCATTTGCAGCTTCTACAATCTTTTCAAGTTCATCTTTAAATGGATAGTACTCGGTTTGTAAGTCCTCGACTAAATTGACATACATTTTATCTGTGTAATATTGAATGATTTGATTTTTATTCATTTCCGATTCAAATAACGTATCAATAAAAACGATATGTCCATTTGGTTTTAAAAATTGTTTCATATAATTGAGTGCTTCTTGTTTACCTTGATGATCTAAATGATGAAAGGCAAAACTCGACACGATCGTATCGAATTTTTTCTCTACTGGGATTTTTAAGAAGTGGCCTTCTATCACATGGATGCCTTCTTTTTGGTTTGCAATGGCTCTCATATCTTCTGACGGGTCAATTGCCGTCACGTCTAGCCCTTGCCTAATTAAATGTTGCGTTAAATTCCCTGTTCCTGCACCAATTTCTAATACCTCTCCTGTTGATAATTGTGCAATTTGATCTAACATCTTTGGATAATCTTCAAAAACATCTTTATATTCATTTTCATTGCTCGTATTAAATACCGTATCATCATATCTTTCTGCCCATTTTTCAAACACGTCCATGAATTCCATAGCAATCTCCTCTTATTTCTTAGTAATTCGATATGTATTATATACTAAAAAGTTCACTCTGCCAATCACTTCAAATTATCGTCACAATCTTTGACACCTTTTGATGAAAAATTAGTTTCGTAAGCGTTGGATGACCCAAGGGTTCACCATATGATTCAACTAGGTATTTACAAACGAAAAAGGTGTAAACCATTGGGCACAATGCAATTTTTGCGCTATGGCTTACACCTTTTATTTGATTCACTTTTGATTTTTAAACTCGGTCGAAAAGTACATTCAAAACATTATTCTAATATGTTACTCTTATCAGCTTTGTCTGCAAGTCCTTGTGCTAAAGGATCTAAATAAGGTTTACCGATTAGACCTACAAGGAAGAAGCCGATACCAAAGAGTGTGAGCATTGTTAATTTAAAAACTAAAATTTGAGGTACAGGCCCCCCTACCGCTTCTCTCAATGCATCAATACTATAAGAGAATGGTAAGTACGGGTGGATTGTTTGGAAAAACTGTGGTGTGACCTCAATTGGGAATGTCCCACCACCACCAGCAATTTGTAATACTAATAATACGATAGCGAGTGCTTTACCCGGATTACCTAATACAGAAACCAATGTATAAACAATAACCGAGAAAATGATGGCTGAATATAAACAAATAGTAATAAAGAGCCATACCGACTCAACCGATGCTTTCAGAATGACAATGTCCCCTATTGAAACAATAAGTGCTTGAATCATATTCATAACAACAAATAGTCCCATTTTACCTAAATAAGTCTCACGTATTGTTAAATACGGCTTCAATTCAGGGTGCTTATTATGTGTTGTAAGCAAGCTGACAAGTAACAGTGCACCTACCCAGATAGAGAGTGCCGTATAGAATGGCGTACTTGCTGAACCGTAATCTTTAACTGGAAACACATTTTCTTTTTGTAAATCGATTGGATTTGAAATGACGCCCGCTTGTTTTTTGAGGTCATTACGTAATAAATCAATCAACTCTTCAATCGTATTGTCTCTATCTAATTGTTTAAATATTTTATTCGCTTTTTTCAAGTCTTTTTCAACGCTTGGAAAATCATTTTTAGCAAAGTCCGCAAGATTGCTCAGCGCTTCCTTCGCTTTCGGTTGGTTAGCGTCTAGAATTTGACGTAAACGATCATATTTTGCAAATGCTGTCGGTAAATTTTCATTAACCGTTTGTGTCGTTTCAGAAATTTTGTTTTCAAGAGCAGGTAAATCATTTTTTACAAAATCAGACGCATTGTGAACTTTTTTCTTAAACTCTGGGAAGTAAGCTTGCGCTGCTGACATTGCACGAATGTACTCTGCTTCAACAGCAGGCAACGTATCACTCAAGCGTTTCAAACGTTCATTGGCATCTGATAATATCGTTTGGCCACTACGTATAATCGCTTGAACCTTTTGAAGTTTTTCTTGTGCAACATCCAAAGTCACTGCACCTTTGTCTAGTGCTTTACCTAATGCGTGTGATACGTCCAATAACTTATTCGCAACATCGTTTTTTAACATATTTTGCGCTGCTTTAATTTGTTTTTGAATATGATCTACACGTTTGATAATATCCATCGCTTCTGCTTTACCAGAATTACCTGCTGCAATGGCATCGTTTAATTTGTTCAAGCGTTTCGTTGCTTCTTTAATATCATCTTGCGCTGTTTTCAATTGTGCTTGGGCTTTACTCAAATTAACGCCTTCTGTACGTTCAACGTCTGATAAAAAGTCACGATAATCTCTAATTGTTTTATTCGCATGGTTCATACGCGCAATAAGATGAGACAACGGCTCTTTAAATTGTGAAGCATCGTTTGAGCTGATAATGCCATAGCCCATATTTTTAGCAGCATCCAAATCATCTTGAGTCGCTTTTAATTGCGAAGCTGTTGCTGAATTGACATCTTGCAATGAATTTGAATAGGCAGACTCTAAAGATGCTACATCTTCATTCGATATCACTTGTCCATCTGGTAATGGTTGACCACTCGCGTCATTAGCCGTACTTACTTGGCTTGTCTGATAATGAGATTGGTGCGTACTTTGTGGCGCTGTTTGAACATTTGCTTGCTGACCTTGTTGATTTTGTGCACGAGAAACGTCATTCGCTAACTGGTCATTCGCTTGACTTGCGTTGTTAACAACTTCTCCATAAGCTCGAATACGTTGCTCGATGGAAGGTAACAACTGTTGTGCTGAGTTGAGGTCTTTCAAGGCTTTATCTGTGCCGCCAATCGCTATGTCCACCCCTTTGTTAATTGTTGGAAAACGATTTGGCACTTTGCTTGCAGCTTGTAAAATACGTTCGATTTCAGGAAGTGAATTCTCTAAGGCAACCACTAATTTTGCACGCTCATTGATTGCAGGAATACTTGCATTCAACTGGTTGAGTCGCTCAGTTGCATTGACCGCATCGTCTTTATAGCGATCTAACTCTCTGAATTTATCTGCGTATTGATCGAGCTGATCTTGATGTTCATTTAAGTAAATCAAACCTTCACGGAAGCGTTCGATTTTAGGTAATGCGTTATTCGCAGCATAAATACCATCACGAACTTTTTTATACGCTGGAAGCTCATCTTCAAGTTTAATCCCTAAACGATCTGCCTCTTTAAGCAATACTTTCGTTACAGTTTCATTAAATTTCTGATTGGCCTTTTTCACAATCTCACTCGAACCCGCGTCAGTCATTTTAGGCGCAATCGCGTTGAGCTTCTGGTTCACTTTATATTCCACTTTTGCTTGTTGTGGGTCTTTACGTAACGTACCAGTAATTTGGTGTGTAAATCCTTCTGGAATATAGAGTGCTGCGTAATACTTACCCATGCGTAAATCATGATCTGCTTTTTCACGACTTACAAATTGCCAATCAAAATGAGTATCTTTTTTCAAAGTATCCTCAAGTCGATTACCAACATTCAATTTTTTATGACGTACCGTATCACCCTTGTCTTCATTTACAACAGCAACTTTAATGTGGTTTGTATTTGAATAAGGATCCCATGTTGCTTCCAGGTTAAACCAAGCATAAAAGGATGGTAAAATCGCTAATCCTAAGATAATGATGATTGCACCAGGGGTCTTGGCAATCTTCTTAATGTCCATCAGAAATAATTTGATGGCGTTCTTCATTTCCTCACCTCAATATCTACTCAAACACTTTATAAATCATGATGATTCATGTAATATAAGTATGTGCAATATTTATTTGTCGTTTCAAATTAAAGTTAACATATGTCAACAAGTTGCAAAGACACACCATAGTATAACAAGTTCATCCTTGGTTTGTATAGCATTTATCATGTCTTTCATATATCACTTTTTATACAAACTAAGTCGTTTCGTAACCAAAAATATGATTCACATTTCTAGGATATGAGTCTCCCTTTTTGATTGCAAGACAAAAACTATATAGAGAAAAGGAGTAACGCTTTGAAAAGTAAATTTATTTTCACAGGTTTATTGACCACAGCCCTTATCTTTCCCCCTGTCACATCAAACTTGGCACATGCTGCCTCACCTAAAGCGACAGAAACTGTAAAAGATAAAATTTCAGATGTAGATGATGAACAAGAAACATCACAAGATCGCAATCATGATGACAATTCAAAAGAGCGTTCTTCTGAAAAATCAGATGACTCAAAACAAGATAAAAAGACAAAAGAAAAGCGTTCCAAACATAGTGCGCATACTTTTGAATATCCATCTCAATCAAGTTTTTCTTCGATTGGGAATTGGCCAACATATAAGAAAAGTAATGATTGGTTTAGCGACTTATTCCACCATTCTTTCAATAATCAAAGTGACGATGCACAAAGCAGTCACTTCACAAACGAACCGCATTCAAGTGACGCTCCATCTTCATCAGATGTATCGCTTGCTGAGAACACTTCAAGTGATGAACAGAGTGCCGCTCAACCTGAAGAGCGTGACTTTTTTGATGCGCTTAACGATATTTTAAAAGGCACTCATCACACTACAAACAATCAACAGCCATCTTCTGACTCAGAAGCATCTCGTGATGACCATGACACATCCGCTTCTGTAGACGATTCAGTTGCAAAAGATGATAACAATGACCGCTCACAGTCTGATAATCAAAACAGTGAACAACCGCAGATGAATGATTCACAATCATCTTCAGAAACAGACCATTCAAGTGCACATGACACAACTTCAAATAAAGAAGACAATCAAACAGATGCGCAACAATCAAATTCAGAAGACAAACAAGATCAAGAACAAAGTAGTGCTTCAACATCAAAAAGTAAGAATGATGATATGATTGATTCACTTTTAGATGAATACAGTGATAATGCAACAAAAACACATCAAAATTATCAGAAACAGAAACATAAAAATTCAAACGGTCATGATGAGCAAATCCCTGAACTAGATGCATTGAAACATTCACGTGAACAAGCACCTGCGCAAACGTTTAAAGATTTGCCTCAAAATAGTCATTTACGTCAAACAACGTTATTTGAACAAATGCCAAGTCGTAATGATGCTTCATCTTCATCCGATACATTTCGCGTTGTACCAACAGAATCTACGCGTAAATTTATCAATGATATTGCCAAAGATGCACATGATATCGGTCAAAAAGAAGATATTTACGCATCGATTATGATTGCGCAAGCGATTTTGGAATCTGATTCGGGCCAAAGTACATTATCACGTGAACCGAATTTCAACCTTTTCGGTATGAAAGGAAGCTATAAAGGAGAGTCTGTAGGTTTTAACACATTAGAGTCTGACGGACACTCAATGTATCAAATTCATGCGGATTTCAGAAAATATCCAGATCATAAATCTTCGCTAAACGATTATGCAGATTTAATTAAAAATGGTATTGATGGAAATCCTTCCATTTACAAAGGAACATGGAAAAGTGAAAGCTCCAGCTATCGTACAGCTGTTTCAGAGCTTGTCGGTACATATGCAACGGATCCACAGTACGACGAAAAATTAAAATCATTGATTAAAACTTATGATTTAACACGCTTCGACCATAAAAAAATGGGTTCATTGTTAGACGAAGATACAATGAACCAAAATAGTGAAGACGTAAGTGGCGACTTTAAGCCATTCAGAGCGACAAGTGCTTCACCATATCCTCAAGGTCAATGTACATGGTATGTATACCTTCGAATGGCACAATTTGATAAGGATATCGCAGGAGATATGGGTAATGCGAGTGACTGGACTTACTCAGCATTAACGAAAGGCTTCTCTGTTTCAAGTGAACCTGAAGCACATACTGCTGTTGTCTTCAAACCTGGTCAATTAGGCGCGGACCGTTACTACGGTCACGTTGCTTTTGTTGAAAAGGTAAATAAAGATGGTTCTATCGTTGTCTCTGAATCTAACGTCAAAGGACTAGGTGTCATTTCTTATCGTACAATCGATAAAGAAGATGCTGACTCTCTAGACTATATTAAAGGTGGCACTTCAAACGAGTAACCTTTATTCATTACAACTTGATTTACAAAAAAGAACAGCAACACGCACTGTCAAATCAGTTTGTGTTGCTGTTCTTTTTTATCTTCGGTTATTTTATTGTTTACGTTTTTTCAAATACTTAATTAATAAACCGATACCTAAAATGACGACAACAATACCAATTGGCAATGCTGCATTTTTAGTGATTTGACCTGAGTCTGGTAATTTAAAATTACCATTTTCATCGAATAAGTTATCTAAGAAGTTGTCACCCGTTGCGAGTTTATTTACTTTTTGGTACGGATCAATGGTTGGTTTTGGTGCAAAATCATGTTGGAATAATCCACCTAATCCACCTGAAGGTCTTTGATTCAGTAGTTTTCTTAATTTATCATTTGTACTTTCAGAAGGTAACAATAAACGATGACGTTGATTTGTTAAATCTAAGGTTGGCAAATGGCGTAACGGTGATAAAATGTCATTAATATTAGTGCGGAAATCATTTCTAACATCTTTGATTTGTTTTTGTAGTGTGAGTAGACGATTCGCTTGTGCATCCAACTCACCATGAATTAATTTTAGTAAGTCTTTTGTATTATGAATATCCTTTGAAATACGTTGCGCAATTAATGACGCATTATCAGGATTTAAACGACCATCTAAAATGGCTTCAATCGCATCTTTTTTATTATGCGCTTGTTTTAATAGCGCATTTAAAATATCATCGCTCGTCGCTTTGCCATTTTCTTTATAATATTTTTTGAGTCTATTCAAAATTTCTTGATTTGAAGGTTGTCCTTCCATAATTTTTTGAGCTAAATGTTTCGATTTTTGTTCATCAAAACGTGTATTTAATAAAGTAGTCACCAAATCTTTAGTGTGTGTTGTGTTATCTAACATACCTAACAACAGCGTATCACTATGTGTTTGTTTCAAATCATCAATCGCACGTTGCAATTGGTCGGCAATTTGTTGATTGTTTTGACCATGTGTATGAATTTGCTTTGCGATTGCTTCTGCTTGATTATCATTATATAAGTCACTTAATATCGATTTAACCGCAACTTGTTTATCATTGGCTGCTTTTAAACGAGACAATATCTCATCATTTTGTTGGTTCAATTGTGATACAACAGTCTTCGCACTTTCATGCAACTTTTGTTGTTGCTTAGGTGAGAGGTCTGAGCGGCTATCAATTTTATTTTGAAGCTCATCTAAATGTTGGCGTTTTTGCGTTAAGTAATCTTCAGATTGATCATCAACTGATTTTGAAGCCATATCATCAATTTGTGATACGACACTGTCTCGATCGTTAAGCAAATCTTTTAACGCCTCATCGCGTTGATTTAACTTTTGGTGCAATGTGTCTCTATCTGCTGTCAAATCACGATCCATTTGACGAAGTTGGTCTTTTGTATCACTCAAATGTTTGCGCTTTTCTTCAGCAATATCATTGAATGTATCGGGTTGAGCGTCAGAAGTGGTATCATTTTTTGGTATTTCATCACTCTGTTTTTGACGGTTATCACTTTGCGATTGACCGTGTGTACCATCATTATTTTGTGCTGGTTCAGACTTTGGTTGTTCTGTTTCTTTTTTCGATAAATCATTGATTGTATCTATCAATTTCGACAAATCATCATCATCCGAAGCACTCGCATGCGATGGTTGAGGGGCATCTGTTCTATTTTTGATTTGAGGTGTCTCCTGTTGATGTCTGTCAACTTCTTTTTTTAGCTGTTCGATTCTTTGATCAATACTGTCTAGTTGAGGTCTAACGTCATCCTTCTTCTCTGCATCTTTCGCTTTTTTATTTGCTGCTTCAGCTTCTTCGATGACTTTGTTAATACTTTGTTGAGAATCATCATTTGCGCGTAGAAGTTCTAAGAAATCATTTTTATAATCTGTATTCAATGAATCCATTTTATTAATTTGATGTTCTGCATCGTCAAGTAATCGTTGAATATCATCGTCTGACTGAGTTGATGCATGTGCATAAGAAGGGGAGGTTGCACTGATTGGATAATAGAATAATGATCCTACTAAACAAAGCGCGGTACCAGTTTTTAATAAATGATGGCGCACATTGACATGTCGCGTTGATTTTGACTGAGTCATGTCATCCTTCCTTTCTTTTTCATGTTACTATTATAGACCCTCCGTTGAAAATTTTAAATATTTATTATCTGAAAATGTATAATACAAAATGTAATTGTGAAGATCTCGTTCAAAAAGGATGAAAAACCTTTAATATTCTATTCATTATCACAGAAATAAATTAGAATTGCTCACTACTTATATTAATAATAAAAAGCAACTCATGGCTATCTTGTTTGTACCATCAGTTGCTTTTAAACCATTTTTTCAATATGGTTTTAACAAGCGCTTATATTAACCTTTGTATATCACTATATAATGCTTTAGTATCTGAAGCATTCAACAATTGCATTCGTTTGTCATCTTGCATTAATGCTTTTGATAATTGTTGGAGTACTTTCAAGTGTGTATCATGACTATGCAGTGGCACCGCAATTAAAAAGATTAATTGTGGCCATGTACCATCTATGCTCTCCCATTCTACACCTATATCATTTTTTAACACGGCGACGACAGGCTGACGAATCGCATCTGTTTTTGCATGAGGCATCGCAATGTTCATTCCGAGCGCAGTCGTTGCCTCTGCTTCTCTCGCTAAAATAGCTTCTTTGAGTACGACTTCATCATTAACATAGCCAGCCTTTTGCAACGCATCAACCAATATATCAATCGCATGATCTCGTGACATTGACTGATTGATGTTTAAAATCACATTCGCATCAAACAGTTCGTCGACTTGAGCATTCTCATCTTTAGCCTCTACGGATGACACCGCTACATGCGTATCATCGCGCATTTCCTTTGTGCGTTCGTTTGGCATTTGATCTACTTGTTCGTTACTACTACGACGTGCAACAGGTTTTTTTCTTAAAATTAACACGACTGCCATCGTCACGAAACTTCCGACTATGACTGCAATCGCAAACATAAGGATGTGATCAATGCCACCTAAAACAGCAACAATGGGTCCACCATGGGCAACACGATCCCCTACATCACCCAGCGCCGCAATCACTGAAGCAATCATTGCTCCTACCATGTTTGCAGGTATGACGCGTAATGGATCTTGAGCAGCAAATGGGATGGCTCCTTCTGTAATACCAAACAAGCCCATCGTAAAAGAGGCTTTACCCATTTCAATTTCATTTTGATTGAATTTACTCTTTTTGATAAATGTTGCGAGTCCGAGTCCAATCGGCGGTGTACAAACTGCAACAGCAACCATTCCCATTACACTATAGTTACCTTCAGCGATTAAAGCAGAACCAAATAAAAATGCCACTTTATTCACTGGGCCTCCCATGTCAAAAGCAATCATTGCACCAATAATCATCGCTAAAATCACGATATTTGCACCTTGCATGCCTTTTAACCAAACTGTCAATGCGCTGAACACACTAGCAATAGGTGCACCAATCACAAATATAAAGATCACGCCAACAAGAATAGAAGCAATGATTGGAATCACAATAATAGGCATAATCGGCGCCATAGCTTTAGGAACTTTTATATTTTTAATCCACTTAGCGATATAGCCCGCTAAAAATCCTGCGACAATTCCTCCTAAAAAGCCTGCCCCTGCATCACTGCCATAAAAACTTCCATCCGCCGCTATTGCACCTCCAATCATGCCTGGTACAAGTCCTGGCTTATCAGCAATACTCATCGCGATATACCCAGCTAAAATAGGAACCATAAAACTAAAAGACAGTGCCCCTATTTTTTCAAAAGGCTTCCAAAACGAGTCATCCGGAATTACTAAACCCTGTGTTGCGGTCTTTTCGCCTCCTAATGATAAGGCAATGGCAATCAACAATCCCCCTACTACAATAAATGGGACCATGAAAGAAACACCATTCATAAGGTGCTGATAGACTGCTTGAACACCCTGATGCTTAGTAGACGAATTATTCTCTGTATCATCTTCAGAAGGTACATTGATTTTATCACCTTGATAGATAGGCACATGTCCATCAATAACGCGTTGTATCAGAGCTTCTGGTTGATGAATCCCTGCACGGACGCTTTCTCTAATTAAAGGTTTTCCAACAAAACGTGATAAGTCAACTTGTCGATCTGATGCAATAATAATACCGTCTGCTTTTTCAATCTCTTCTGCTGTTAATTCGTTTTCGACCCCAATACCGCCTTGTGTCTCAACTTTAATGTTGACACCTAGCTTTTTTGCAGCTTGTTCTAACTTTTCTTGTGCCATATATGTATGTGCAATACCATTGGGACAAGATGTGATTGCAAGTATATTCACGCCTAACACTTCCTCTTTCTAAAATTCAAATACACCTCCATATTATCCCCTTGCTGATTGTATTTCAATGAATATTTTAAGCGCTTACAACATTGTCTAACTGATAGTTTCTTATATAAAAAAGAGACTTCTGAACCGATAAAGAACACATAAGAAAAGTGGTAGTAAATGACAGATTTGATGCATTGCTTTAAATCAAGCTTTCATCAAAAACAATCTTCCCTACCACCGTGATCTCTTCAAATTTTTGTTCAATTTAACAATGCTCATTTAAAAATCGCATTCTGTTCCATGTTGGATTTGCATGCTTAACTTTCATCATAAACTTCAGTACAGTATCCATTAAAATGACAATGGGGACATTCGAATTTCCGTGTTGTTAACGTATGGCTTGCAAACGCCCAAGTCCATAAGTCAGGTTTGAACGTTGTCTGACAGTTAGGGCATTGATATTTCACCTTGCCATAATAATCGACTGTCATACGGTACGCAACAATAGCACTATAAGTCAATGCTATAGCGGTTGGCCACGCGGTTTGGTTTTTCAAACTAAGACTGATTCCAATGACATTGGCCAATGATGCTGTAGTACCCAGCACCATCGTTTTTTGTGTTAACTGAGATAAATAAGGTCGATTTTTCATTATTTTCTCAATGTCCGATAGTGTATGCACAGGTGCTGTTGATGACGTAGCAATCATTTTTTGAATTGTTTTCATCTGCTTTAATTGAAGTTGCTGTTGATGAATCATTTCTTCTGATGCACTTATTTTTTGTTCTAAAATTGAACGAACCGTCTTAAGTGTGCCCTCTGCATGAATCAATTTTCGGATTTCAGTCAAGCTTAAACCTAAAGACTTCATCATTAAAATCAGGTTCAATTGTTCCGCTTCACGATCAGTATAAATACGATATTGATTATCTTTAACAAAGGCTGGCTTTAATAACTTTTGTCGATCATAATATTGTAACGTTCGCTTTGAAATATTGAACTTTTCAGCAAGCTCACCTGTCGAATAATGGGACATTGATCTCACCTCCTTATTTACGTTGTACACGATGACCTTACGTCATGGTCAACAATCTTATGCATAATTGCGAGCATTTTTTTAGGTTCATCTATAAAAGGTGCATGTGCCGTGTCTTGAAAGGCATAGAAATGCTTATCTTTTGAAGCCACACGATCAAAAAAGGCTTTACTATCTTCATACGTCGTTTGCAAATCATGGACACCTTGCAAAACGTAAAAAGGCACTGTTATTTCCTGGGCAATATCATTTAAATCGACATTGGCCATCTCATTCGTTAAGTGCTCAAATGTTGAGAGACTCCCTCTCACAATATTAATCCGCTCTATTAATTTATAGTAAGGTGTGGACATCATCACTTTAAACATACGCCATAACGAATAGCCATGACTTGAAAATCCAACTTTATAACGCTCTGTGTAACGTTGGCGTACGCGACCATAGTAGCGATCTGTATTAAACTGACGCGTGAGGTGTACACGGTTTAAGCGTTTAACCGCATTTTGATTGTTTTCTTCATGAGCTAAAAAGCGTAAATGATCAAGTATAAGCTGTTCATTATGAAAAACATTTCCTAGTTGCCCCATACCAATATAAGCTGCAATCACTTCTGGATAACGGTGCGCCACATGGGTACCGATAATGGTTCCAAACGAGTGACACATTAAAAACACTTTATCTTGATGAAAATGTAAACGTAAAAATTGGATGAGTTGATATAAATCATCAATGAGGTCGCACATCCCTACTATTTGACGTGTATACGACATTCCCGTCCCTCTCTGATCCCAATAAACGACCGTATACTGATCCGTCAAATCAATATGGTGTGCGCGAAAAAATGGATAAAGTGGAAAACCTGGTCCCCCATGCACGACTAATAAAATTGGATTTTGTTCATCCATTGTTTCAATAATAACGCCTTGGCGATGTCCATTTAGAGAAAGATATAATTTCTTCACTTTGCGGCCATCTGCTTCTATATATGTTTTCATCTCTACACCTCAAATCTTTCATATCAATTATAAATCATTTCTTATCCTTTAGAGTAAGCGAACACCTTAAAACCATAAAAAAAGGCTTTGGACGTGATACGCGCGTCCAAAACCGTGAAAGGATTTGTATTCAATTTGTCGATACACCATGCATTATTTTTTGTAATGATAGTCGATCGTATACGTAGAGACTTTGTTTTTAATGATTGGACTTTCTGTGTCCTCTCGATGACTTCTCACGTTTTTATGTGAGGCTTTAAAAACATCTGAAGAAAGCCAATTTTTAAATGCTTGCTCTGAATGCCAAATGGTTAAAATTTTTACTTCATCAAATTCTTCTAAATCATTCGTTTGTGTCACATACATTTCTATAAAGCCATCCATCGTTTCAATGCCTTGACGTTGATGAAAACGTTGCATCGTTTCCTGTGCTGTTCCTTTTGTTAATGTCAATTTATTTTCTGCCATAAACATCATACTTCCAACTCCTTATTCCTGATACGCATGGACAAAAACACTTTAGTTTTAATCACCTGTCCAAGACGCTTCAAACATCATCCATCGCGCTCAAACTTTGATTATCTTTCGACACCTCTATTATATTTGATAACGATTATCAATATCAACTATAATTCGGATTTCACGTCTTCATTTCATATCAAAATGGATTTGAAGTTGTGATTAACATCACATCATAGAGCATACCCATTCTAGTGAACACCCTGTGTAACAAATGAAAAGGAGAGCGGATTGCGAATCATCTCACAGTCCCTCTCCCATTTTTATATCATTTTTTACATTGATTTATTTTTTTTACGCATTTTAAGACGGATCGTCTACTTTGATAGATAAATACTTAGTTTCTAAATAGGGTTCGATGCCTTCAATGCCACCTTCACGACCGTAGCCACTTTCTTTCATGCCACCAAAGGGTGCATGTGCTGCAGAAGGTCCACCATCATTCCATCCAATCACGCCGTAATCTAAATGATTATAAATATATAAACCTGTACGATAATCATTCGTGAAGAAATAAGCAGCGAGTCCAAATTCTGTATCATTAGCCATTCGAATGGCTTCGTCTAAATCCTCATAACGCATAACTGGCGCCACTGGACCAAACGTTTCTTCATGCATACATTTCATCTCTTGATTGACTTGTGTGACAACGACCGGATTAATGAAATTACCGCCTAATTTCACTTCATCCCAGCTTCTAGAAAGTTGTCCGCCATGTTGTTCTGCATCTTGTAAGTGATCAATCACTTTCTCAACTGCCTTTTCATTAATAAGCGGTCCAACTTTAACATCTTCTGCCATGCCATCTCCCACTTTAAGCGCATGGACTTGTTCAATTAACTGTCGCTCATATTCATCAGCGATCGCGTGGTGAACATAAATACGATTTGCACAAATACAAGTTTGACCTGCATTTCTAAATTTAGTCGCAATTGTTTGCGCAACCGCTTGGTCAATGTCAGCATCTTTATGTACAATGAGCGGAGCAAGGCCCCCGAGTTCCATTGTGACATTTTTAACTGTACTGGCAGATTGTTCAATTAATTTTTTACCTACTGGTGTTGAACCTGTAAATGTAACCTTTTGGACATCGGGATGTGTCGTAAAGATTTCGCCTGCTGTTTTACCGCTTGCTAAGACATATGATATTGCGTCTTCAGGTATGCCCGCTTCATGGGCTAGTTCAACCAATCGAATCGTCGTCATAGGGGTTTCTGTGGCAGGTTTACATACAATAGTACAGCCTGCTGCAAGAGCAGGTGCCATTTTTCTAGTAATCATCGCCGCTGGAAAGTTCCATGGTGTAATTGCTGCAACAACGCCTACTGGAAACTTATCAATGATGATTTTTTTATCTGGCGTATTCGCAGGTACTGTTCGACCATATGTTCTTTTAGCTTCTTCAGCATACCAATCGACATAAGAGACTGCGTAATCTACTTCCCCGAGTGCTTCTACGTAAGGTTTGCCCCCTTCTAATGTAATTAATCGCGCTAAGGCTTCACGATTGTCTTTAATTAAAGCTGACCAAGACCATAACAAACGTGAACGTTCATGGGCATCAACATCACGCCACGATAAAAATGCTTGATGTGCACGCTCAATTTTAGAATGAATGGTTTGCTCGTCAGTATAAGGATAAGTTGCAATGACTTCATCTGTAGAAGGATTTTTGACTTCTAAATTTGACATTTTACCATCTCGCTTCCTCTCAATGAATAGATTTTAAATGTGCTCAATTTTTTGTTATTCTTATCGTAACACTATCTTCAATTTGTTACATACTTTTCATCTTGAATATGCTAGATTATAAGTATATCCTGAGGAAAGTAGTGATTAGAAAATGACAACCGCAATTCCAAACTGTCCACAATGTGATTCAGAATATACTTATGAAGATGGTGCTGCTTATGTTTGTCCGATGTGTGCGTTTGAATGGACTAAAAATGCAGTTGAAGAAGCGGCTGCCGCAGAAATCATTCGTGATGCAAATGGCAACGAACTAAAAGACGGTGACACGGTTTCAGTTATCCGTGATTTAAAAATTAAAGGCACATCAGGTGTCATCAAACAAGGTACAAAAGTTAAAAATATTAAACTCGTCGACCCAGAAGATGGTCATGATATTGACTGTAAAATCCCCGGTTTTGGTCAAATAGGCTTAAAATCAGAAGTTGTGAAGAAAATTAACTAACATACAAAATAAAGGATGAAACAATAAACCTTTTAGGTTATCGTTGTTTCATCCTTTTTTATTTCAAGTTAAAATGTATCTCTGACAGAAGCGATGGCCTCGTCCATAGATTGTCCAGTTGATAATGACACACTTGCGATAAAACTGCCTTCTACAATAGGCGCATCGACTTTCTCAATTCGGTAATGCCCTGCATACATTTCAATAGCCATATCTAAATTCATTTCTGAAGACCCAATGTCAAAGAAACAAATCGCATCTTCCTCTAAATCATTCAATACCTCTGAGATTGTTTCAAACGAAGTCCCTATTTCACCATCATTACCACCCACGGCAATGACACTCACACCTTGTGCCATTTGTTCTAGTAAATCTTTTGTGCCTTCTGCAATTTTTTCACTGTGACTAATGAGTACGATACTTGTCATTTGTTCTCATCTCCTATTAATGCATTTAAAATATATACGCTACTTTGCGCACCTGGATCTACATAGCCTAAACTCTCTTTTTTAAAGTAAGATGCACGCCCTTTAGTGGCTTCTATATCACGAGTCGCGTCTGCTAATGCTTGTAATTTTTCTAAATCTACACGCTCACCATTTTCCACCGCTTCTCTCGCACGTGAGATGACATCATACATCGTTTTTTCATCTCGCGTTACTTTGCCACGTTGTGCAACCGCATCTTCAAATGCCTTTAATATTGCGATTAGATTATCATGGTCAATTTCATCTTTAGCAACTTGTGACATTTTAACAAAACTAAAACCATATAAAGGACCTGAAGCGCCACCGACTTTAGACATTAATGTCATCCCTGTTGATTTGAGTAATGTTGCAATAGACTGATCATCAAGCTGTGCAGGTAGCGCCTCAAAACCACGTCTCATATTGACGCCATGGTCTCCATCGCCAATAGCACGATCGAGATCAGTTAAATGGGCTTCTTCTCTTTCAAAGATATCTTTTAAATTTAATAAACGTTCCTTTAAAATTGTCACATCCATTGTTACATCCTCCTATGAATTAAAATTTCGACTTGTTGTAGGCGCATTAAGTGCTGCTAAAACATGGTCATCATATGGCGCAAATGTGAGTGAAAAACCTTGCATATCTAATGAAGTCATATAGTCCCCAACGAACCACCCTTTGACAACTTTACCTTCTTTTTCTAATTGCTGCGCTACGTATTTTGTGACGATATTGAGTTCAGAAAGCGGTGTACCGCCCATGCCATTAATCATGACAATCAATGCATCACTGTCGACTTCTTGTTCTAGTTTTGTGGTTAAGCGTTGAACAATCTGAGCAATCGGTTCTATTTGAGTTCTTTCTAATCCTCGTTCACCGTGAATACCGATTCCAATTTCCATCTCATCTTCACCAATATCAAAACCATATTTGCCTGTTGTCGGTACTGCAGGAGGTATGATGGCCATACCAATAGAGCGAACGCCTTCAAGAAACTGTTCAATTTTTGTTTTGAGCGCTTTAAGATGTGTGCCTTGCTCAGCTAAATAGCCCGCATATTTATGTACCCATACGGTGCCGGCAACGCCCCTTCTTTTAGCCACATCATCAATGGCAATGTCATCTCTAACAACGACCATTTCGACGTTAATGCCTTCCATCGCTGCCATATCTTGAGCCATCTCAAAGTTCATGACATCTCCTGCATAATTTTTAACAATTAACAAAACGCCATCTCCATTATCTACTGCTTTGATTGCCTCTAATACTTTATCCGGAGTTGGAGATGTAAAAACTTCACCGCATACTGCTGCATCTAACATGCCCTCTGCAACATAGCCAGCATGTGCAGGTTCGTGACCACTTCCACCCCCTGATACTAACGCAACGCCAGATGTTTTTTTGTGTTTCCGAACGACAACCGTTTCTGCTATGACATCAATATTAGGATTCGTATACTTCAAGCCATCTAACATGTCGTTTAAAAACTGTGTCTTTTCTTGAATTAACTTTTTCATGTTGTCACCTGCTCTCATCTTTTCTTCTATTATAACTTTCTACAATAAAAACGTTCACGTCAAACGATTATTCAACAGGAATTTATGCAAAAAAAGAGTAGCACCGTTATCTAAGCCACCTCTTAGATAATGACACTACCCCTTTTAAACATCCCTACGACTTTATTTTACAATTGTATATTAGAAGAATATTGCTGTTAAAACTGGGACTACCGCAACGACAATAACCCCTACGAGTACAATCGCGATGCTCGCCATTGACTCTTCAACTTCGCCAAGTTCTTTTGCTGCAGCAACACCTAAAGTGTGGCCACTTGTACCTAATGCTAAACCACGTGCAATTTTATTATCGATGTGGAACCATTTTAATAATTTGTTTCCTAAAGCATAGATAATAACTGCATTCAGTATAACAGCTAAAGATGTAAGTTCTTTAATACCATGAATTCCTTCAGAAACAGGTAATGCAATTGCAGTCGTTGCTGCTTGCGGAAGCATTGATGCAATGATGTCATTACCAAACTGTAATGCTTTGGCAACAAAGAAAATACCTACTAATGCGACTACCGTACCAATTCCTATACCACCTATAATACGGTGCCAATGTTTTAAGAGCACATCACGCTTTTTATATAAAGGTATCGCGAATGAAATTGTTGCAGGTGCAAGGAAGAAATTAATCACATCGCCACCTATTTTATATTTTTCATATGGAATGCCTGTAAAGTGTAGGAATGCCACACCTACAACCATTGCAACAAATAATGGTGCAAATAAGAAGAAACCATTAGTTTTTTTAAATAAATATGTTGCAATTAAGAATGGAATAACGGATAACAAGATACCAAAATATGGGGTATTAATACCTAAATGATCAACCATGTGAATGTGCTCCTTTCATTTCTGATTGTGCTTTTTCTGGTTTTTGTGCGTTATTTTTAGTCGTTACACGCATAATAATTTGTGATGCAAAACCTGTACATACAAGCAACAACACTGTAGAGATAATAATGAGACCAATAATCAAAATTGGGCTTGCACTAATAATCCCTAATGAATTAACGACTGAAATCCCCGCTGGTACGAATAAAAATCCGATATTATTCGTTAATGCTGTCCCTACTTTTTCGACTTGTCCCAATTTCACAACGCCTGTACATAATAAGATAAACAATAAAACGAGTCCTATTACTGATGCTGGCATTGGAATCGGCATAAACGATTCAATGATACTTGAAACAAATAACACTAACGAAATTACTAAAACTTGATGCAAAAAGCTATACGTTTTTTCAACTTTTTGTTCCATCTTCACGGCCTCCTGTGTGCTTCTGATTGACTTCATTATAGTATGAAAAGAAAGGTTCACCGCATTTTCACGCTGAAATGCAAAAATAAGGGGGTGAAATGCATTATGTGCATTTTTTCACACATTACATATTTTTCTCAATTAAATATAAATAAACTTTCAAATACCAGCGTGGCGCGATCCTATCTTCATTTTCAATCTACGAAAACATTTAAATCATTATACTAGCAAGTGCTACCTACGCTTCCGAAGCCGTTATATCAAGTGCTCGTACCACGAAACCCTACTTGTCGAAATGGTAGAACGAAATCAAATCAATCTCTGCTTTGTCACCATTTGCTACGTGAGACAAACACAAAAAAGACACTCAAAATTCATAATTCCATCAAAATTTTGAGTGTCTTTTTCATTTTCTCAACTAGTTAATCCATAGCCTACGATGTAAGACCCATTACTTGCTTAAAACTTTTCATATAGGAACGACTCACTTGCATTTTTACATCATTTGTCAAAGTGACCATATAGGTTGAATTAAACCAATGTTCTATAGCTTGAATGTGCTGTCGATTAATAATATTTGCCCGATGAATTCTAATAAACTGCGGTGTGTTCAACTTTTTTTCGTATGCGCTTAAAGGCTCTGTTGTTTCAAACGTACCTTGTGTCGTATGAATCGTAGTAAGTCCTTTATTAACTGAAATGCCGATTACATCAGAAAGATTTAGCATATGGATGCGGTCATCAATCTCAATGGGTAAAAGTGTTTCAACATTCGTAACAGGAGGCATGTCCTGTGCCGCTTTGCTTTTTTTAAGTTGCGCTTGTACTTTTTGAACGGCTTGCTCGACACGGCTTTGTTCGAATGGCTTCATAATATAATCTGTCGCATTTAATTCAAAGGCTTGAACAGCAAATTGGTCATGTGCCGTGGCAAATACAATCGCAGGTGGGGACTTCATTTTTTGAATTTTACGTCCTAGCTCAATGCCATTTTCATCCATTAAGTTAATATCTAAAAAAACAAGGTCGTAGTCGTCTACTAACAATGCCTCAATCGTTTCACTCACATTCTCTGCTTCATTCAATACATCGAAGCCACCGATACGATTTAATAAATAGATTAACTCATTACGCGCAAGGGGTTCATCATCAACTATTAACGCCCTCATGCTTTATCCCTCCTTTTGTTGATAAGGCAGCGTACACCATACCGTTGTTCCTGTGTGACTTGTATCAAAATGTAAAACTGCATCATTACTGAATAAACCTTTTAATCTTAAATTTAAATTTTCTAAGGCACTGCCTGTGCCCGATTCTGATTCAACGGCAGTCTGACCTAGTAAAGATAATTTTTCTTTCGGAATGCCCTGCCCATTATCACAAACCGATATCACTAATTGTTGTTGATTTTCAACCCGTGCGACAACTCGAATACGATTGTCTGTCTTTCGTTTTGGAAATGCATGTTTTACCGCATTCTCAACTAAAATTTGAATTAAAAATGGAGGGACAAGAGCTTGTGTCACATTCTCTGGAACATCAAAAGTCACATCAAATCTGCCTGGGAAACGTGCTTGCTCTAATGATAGATAAGCAGACACTTGGCTTAATTCTTTTTCTAAAGTAATCGTATTTTGGCGAGAGCCTTGTAAATTTGAACGGAAGAAATGACTTAGTTCTAATAATAGCTCTCTAGCCTTTTCACTATCAATTCGAACAAGTGCGGAAATCGTGTTCATCGCATTAAAAAAGAAATGCGGATTGACTTGTGCTTGTAATGATTTAATCTCTGCATCTTTCAATAATTTACTCTGCATCTCAGCCTCACCCAATTCGATTTGACTACTAAATATTTCAGCTAACCCTTCCGCCAATTGACGTTCTACGAAAGTAAGATTGTTCGGATTCGTAAAATACATTTTTAAAGTTCCCGTCACTTTCCCATGCATTTTCAAAGGAATCACAATGGCAGCGTGTAATGGACAATGCGGGTGTGTACATCCGATTTCACCTTTCGTATGAACTTCTTTGAGTTGTCCTGTTTGTAAAACTTCTTTTGATAAATCCGTTATAATTTCTTTTTTCGGAATATGATGATCACTTCCGGCGCCCACATGTGCTAAAATATCATGTCGATTTGTAATCGCTACGGCAGAAACTTTCATCAACTCTTTAATAATCATTGCCACATGCTTGGCAGAATCTTCATTCAGCCCTTCCTTGAAGTAAGGTAACGTCTGATTTGTTAATTGCAACACATCATGCGTTTGTACAGCTCTCATTTGCTCTTCTTGCTTTAATGTGGAACTAATAATAGACATAAAAATAGCTGTCCCTGCACTATTAACAATTATCATTGGTAATGCAATTAGTGAAATCAAATCAATCGCATAGTGTTTATCTTGTGCAAACGAAAAAATACAAATCATTTGGACAATCTCCATCGTCGCCCCGATTAGCGCACTTTTTCCTATTGAAGGATATTGATTTTTTTGACGTGCTTGCTGACCAAAATAACCCGAAATCAAGCCGATAAATAGTGAGGAAATTAAATAAGTATAAGCTTCAGCACCTCCCATATATAATCGGAAAAGCCCTGAAAAAATCCCTACGAACACCCCAACAAATGGACCTCCTACTAATCCAGCAACCCCAATTGTTAAAACACGTGTATTGGCTAACGATACATCATCATCTAAATGAAAATAAATACTTCCAGATAGGATGTCACCATTGCGAATGACAATCCCTGTAAAGTTAGACATCAGTGCAAAAAGGCTAAATATCAAGCAAAGTTGCCATTTTGAGGGCCACATTTGTCGTTGCTGCATCGTGTTTTTAAAGTAACTGGAATTCATTAAAATATAGGCAAGGATAATAATGAGACCCACACGTTCCAATAGTAATATCGTCAAATTAAACACTGAATATTTCTCCTTTTTCAACTGATTATTAATTTATTATATTTTAACACAATAAATAGAAATGACGTGTGCAATTGGATAAAATTCAAAGAAGCGTCCTATTTTGCAACAGCGATCAGTCGTAAATCCCCAATATTGTATTGCCCTATAAACCGCAGTGCATCATTTTTGTTTCATTTTCCAGTTGATAAACAAACTGATACAATCACTTCGTCGTGTATAAACAACAAAAGACGAGGTTGGGAATTGCCTTTCCCAACCTCGTCCTTAAAGTCAAAGCCATTTGTTATGATGCGTCCGAGTTATTGTAATTTTTGAAGATAACTGCGACCAAATTCTGGAAGCGGTACG
>NZ_CP092966.1:395009-422331 GCF_022557135.1 Staphylococcus coagulans | reverse complement strand
GTGATACGTTTTGGCCTCTTCAATGATTTGATCAATTTGTTGACGTGTTGATTCTGGTTTTAACAACGTATGATCGATATATTTTTCAAATTTCATATAGCATGCTCCCTCATCGTATATATTTTTAATATCTTACTTAATTATACAATTTGGTCGCTCAAAATACGATTGTTTTATATCAGATAAAATTGCTAAGCATTTAGCAATGCACACCATTCTCGTGTACATTTCAGTTGTATTTTTTTCAAGTTTTTTTATTTTCTAATTACCCACTATTAAAGCCTATAAGACCATTCATTTTTTATTTTTCAGAATTTTTTGTTGAAATCTGAATATTCATATGCTAACATACTCATATTCTCTCAAAAATACTTTAACTCGGTAGAGAACGAAAGCGAGGCGATATGATAATGCATCCTTTAATTTTAGACAAAGAAAAAGAGCTTCGGTTTTTAAAGATTGCGGAATCTCGTAACTTCGAGCTCATAGATACACCTTTTATCGAAACATTAGTTTGGGAAACACTCTCTTCTGACGATCTTAAACAAATGTCTGAAAGAAGTGTTTGGCAATCTGGCTCACAGCTTTATGCTTTGCGCAATGATTTTACTGATCAACTAGTGCGCTATTACCAAGACTATCCTATACAACATCGCGCAGTTGCATATGCTGGTTCAATTGTCCGAAATCAGCATGCCTGTATACAACTTGGCCTAGAATATTATCAACCGAGTATTCAAGAGATTCACGATACATTTGAAACATTCAAGTTGTACATTGAACAATGCTTAGAAGATCAAATTCAATATGTCGTAATCGGTCATTACCAATTAACGGATTTATTATTAAGCGATGTGCAACACGACGCACAACTATTGACATGGATTGCACAACGTAACATTTCTGAATTGAAATCCGCTTTAGGGCTCAGTCATCCAGTTGTTCAATTGTTGTTAACACCGACACATCAACAACTCAGTTTACTGAACACCTTATTCCCGAGCGACCACTATATTTTGCGGAGTTTGAATCGTTGGGATACCTATTTCAAATCGTTAGGTATCACCCCTATCCATCTCGATATGACACCCCAACCTCCGCGGTCGTATTATAAAGGTGCCTTTATTCATGCACATCTGAAAAAAAGCAATCTGACTTTAACAGGCGGTTATTACAAAGATACTTTAGAAGGATTTGGTTTAGGACTCACATTATAACGAGAAGGAGTGACTATTGTGTTAACCATTGCATTAGCAAAAGGACGTTTGCTAAAAAGTTTGATTGCCTACTTAGAACAACAGGAGCAGGTTGAATTGTCTTCACAGCTTCAGTCGCGATCCCGACAACTTCAAATCAAAACTGAAAATTTTCGTTTTCTTTTCGTTAAAGGAAATGACGTTCCTATATATGTAGAACAAGGGATTGCAGATATCGGTATTACAGGAAGTGATATTTTAAACGAGCAGAAATATGACGTTAATCAACTTATCGCCCTTCCTTTTGGACAATGTCATTTTTCTGTGGCCGCTTTTGAATCGACAGAAGCATATCACAAAATCGCAACTTCTTATCCGAAAACAGCCCGCGATTATTTTAAATCCACAGGTCGTGACATTGAGT
The DNA here is from genome assembly GCF_022557135.1 of Staphylococcus coagulans. NCBI lineage: Bacteria > Bacillati > Bacillota > Bacilli > Caryophanales > Staphylococcaceae > Staphylococcus > Staphylococcus coagulans. The sequence goes on along the minus strand of NZ_CP092966.1, from coordinate 420,711 downwards.
TAATCGAACTTTCGGGCTCTATCGAGTTAGCTTGTGTCATTGGCATGGTTGATGGCATCGTTGATATCGTACAAACCGGAAGCACACTTCGCTCTAATGGTCTTGTCGAAAAGGAGCAGATTTCCAGTATACAAGCGCAATTAATTACGAACCGTCAAAGTTTTTTCACTGCCGCATCAGAAATTGATGCATTTATTCAAATGTTAGGGGTGTCACTCATTGATGATTAACAGCACAGCATTTTTACAGCAATTACAATCTGAAGCACAGTTTAACCAACACCTTCACGAACAAGTGGCCGCCATCTGTGAACGTGTCAAAAATGAAGGTGACCGTGCATTATTCGACTACAACAAGCAATTTGATTACGTACAAGTACAATCACTAGAAATACCTAGTTCAGAGCTGAAACAAGCTTTTACAAATTTGGAGCCTGAATTAAAAGCAGCACTCCAGCATAGTCATCAAAGAATCGAACATTATCAGAGACAAATTAAATATCAGCAACAAAGTTCAACACAAGAACTCTACGAAGTCTATCATCCTATTGAAAGTGTAGGGATATATGTGCCTGGGGGTAAAGCAAGTTATCCATCTACTGTCTTAATGACCGCGACACTCGCGAAAGTGGCAAATGTTAAAAATATCATTGTTGTCACACCACCCCAAACCAATGGTATTGCCCAAAGCGTTCTTGCTGCTTGTGCAATTGCCGGTGTCGATCACGTGTATCAAGTCGGTGGCGCCCAAAGTATCGCCGCATTAGCCTATGGCACAGAAACTATCCCTAAAGTAGATAAAATCGTTGGGCCAGGCAATCAATATGTGGCGTATGCGAAAAAATATTTGTACGGAGAAGTAGGTATCGATCAAATTGCAGGTCCGAGTGAGATTGCACTCATTATAGATAACCATAGCGATATAGAGGCCATTGTCTATGATGTTTTCGCCCAAGCTGAGCATGATGAAATGGCAAGAACTTATGTCCTTTCAAACGATAAATCCGTCCTTAAGACGCTTGAACAACGTATCCAAGCTGAACTTAAAAATGCACAGCGCTCAAAAATATTAGCAGAAAGTTTAAAACATCATCACTATTTAATTCACACTTTAGATTTTAATGATAATTGTAAAGTTATGAATGCCATTGCACCTGAACATGCTTCAGTTCAAACTGCGCATCCAGAACGATACATCCCTTTCATCCATTATGTAGGTAGCTTGTTTATAGGGCGCTATGCACCAGAAGCCATTGGAGATTATATCGCTGGGCCGAGTCATGTGCTGCCTACACAACGAACAGCACGCTTTCAACATGGTCTGTCTGTGAACGATTTTTTAACTAAACATACGGTCATTCATCTGAGCGCATCAACGTACCAACGCACCTATTCTGATGCTGCTCGAATAGCGGGTGACGAACAATTAATCAATCATAAAAAATCACTAGAGATTCGAAATAGAGGTGATACACAATGATTCGCATGAATAAGAATGAAAGCCCGATAAAGCCACTTAATGATGAAACATTGATGAATCTTATCAAAAATTGTGACTATCATTTATATCCAGATACTGATTATGACCGCTTTCGCCAAGCTTATGCGAATTATTATGGCCAGCAATTCAGTAGTCAACAACTATGCTGTGGAAATGGTTCTGACGAATTAATACAAAAATTGATGCTTATTATGCCAGAAGGTCCCTGTTTAACGCTCAATCCCGATTTTTTTATGTATCAAGATTATGCACGGCAAGTGAAGCGTCAAATTCATTTTGTTGATGCATCACCCGATTTAACATTTTCACTTGAAACGATACTTGATCGCATCGATGAAGTACAACCTCGTTTTTTCATTCTCAGTAATCCACACAATCCAACGGGGCACCGTTTTACTGAAAATGAATTAATCACTATCGCAAATCAAATGAAAGTGATAGGAGGCTATTTAATCGTTGATGAGGCCTATGTTGACTTTTCAATACCGTTACAAATCGAATTAGAAGATCATATCCTAATCATGCGTACACTTTCCAAAGCTTTTGCCATGGCGGGGTTACGACTCGGTGTCTTAATCAGTACAGAAAAAACCATTTCAACTGTACGCCAAATTGAACACCCTTATCCTTTAAGTGCATTTACTCTATCTATCGGCATTTATCTATTTGAACATATGGAACAAACAAAAGTGTTCATCCAACACCAACGTCAATTGAGTCAGCGCTTAAAAGAAATCTTGATGAAATATGCTAGTCCCCATATGCATGTCTTTCCAAGTGATACTAATTTTGTTTTAACATCAGGGCCTCAAGCCTTATCACTTGGACATTACGTTAAAGCACGTGGCTTTCTACCACGCTTTTATCATTCAAAAGATGAAAAAATGTTAGCTGAATGCATACGTTATTCCATCATTGATCAGCCACATTTAAATCAATTTGAAAAAGTCGTGAAAGAATGGAGTGAACAACAATGACATATCAAATTCGCCGTGAAACGACAGAAACCAAAATTGACATTAAACTCAGCGTATCCGAAAAAGAGAGTCAAATTCATACTGGTGTCGGATTTTTAGACCACATGCTCTCATTATGGAGCTTTCATAGTGACTTAGCGTTACAAATTGACGTTGAAGGTGATACATGGGTCGATGATCATCATACGACCGAAGATATCGGTATCGTTCTTGGACAACTGTTACGACAGTTGATTAAAGATAAAGTTCATTACACCCGTTATGGTACCCAATATATTCCGATGGACGAAACATTAGCACGTGCTGTTGTCGATATAAGTGGCCGCCCTTACCTCAACTTTCATGCGCACTTCAGCAAGGAAAAAGTGGGCCAGTTTGATACAGAACTCGTCAAAGAATTTTTTAGAGCTTTAGTAATCAATGCCCATTTAACGGTTCACATCGACTTACTTCATCAAGGAAATACGCACCACGAAATTGAAGCGATTTTCAAAGCATTTGCACATGCTTTAAAACAAGCGCTGCGTGATTCAGAAGACCGACGTATTCCTTCATCTAAAGGTGTGATTGAATGATGATTGCAATCATAGATTATGGACTTGGCAATATTTTTAATGTGCAACGCGCAGTGAACCATCTTGGCTATCCCTCTATCGTAACGCGCGAACCAGAAATGATAGAACATGCAGACGTCTTGATTCTGCCAGGTGTAGGCCATTTCAAAGACGCAATGCGAGCCATTCATCAATACGGTCTATACGATGTATTAAGACAGCACCAACAACCCATTATCGGTATTTGTCTAGGTATGCAACTTCTGTACTCTTATAGCGATGAAGGTTATGTGTCGGGTCTTGATTTAATCAAAGGGAAAATTCAAGAAATTCAGACCCCTTATACGGTTCCACATCTTGGTTGGAATCAGTTAAAAAGTGAAATACCCGCGTTAAACAAAGATGTCTATTATGTTCATACTTATCAAGCGCCAATGTCACCTGCAGTTATCGCCTATAGTGACTATGGCACGTCTATTCCAGGCATCGTTCAACAAGATGATTGTATTGGTATTCAATTTCATCCAGAAAAAAGTGGTGATTACGGTTTACAGATTTTAGACCAAGCGTTAAAAGGAGGATGGCAACATGATTAAACTTTGGCCGGCGATTGATTTAATAGAAGGTAAAAGTGTACGCCTCACAGAGGGAAACTATCAAACAACTGAAGTTATGATGCGCAGTGCTGAGAAGAGTATCGAATTTTACAACCAGTTCGATAGCGTTGATCGTATTCACATCATCGATTTAATAGGTGCCAAATCACAACGCTCTGTCGAGATGGACGCTATTCAACAGTTAGTTCAAATGAGTCAAAAGACGATTGAAGTGGGCGGCGGTATCCGTAACAAAGAGACGATTCAAGCCTATTTATCATCCGGAGCAGATTACTGCATTGTCGGTACTCAAGCCATAATAGATCAGTCCTGGCTGGCTGAAATAAGCCATTTATTTCCCGGGAAAATATTGGTATCTGTCGATGCCAAGCAAAGTGCGATTCAAATTAATGGTTGGACGGAAGAAACTGTCCTCAACGTCTTTGATTATGTCTCCCAAATCCAACATCTTCCTTTAAATGGCATCATCTATACTGACATCACGAAGGATGGAAAAATGAGTGGTCCTAATTTTGATACAACAGCTCAACTCGCTAAGAATAGTAAATTACCGATTATAGCTTCTGGTGGCATTCGACATCAAGCAGACATACAGCAGTTAGATAAGCTCGGTGTTTCAGCAGCAATCGTCGGTAAAGCAGCGAATCAAGCCTCATTTTGGGAGGGTTTAACATGATTAAAAAAAGAATTATTCCTTGTCTAGATGTTAAAGATGGCCGTGTTGTCAAAGGGATACAGTTTAAAGGACTCAGAGACATCGGTCACCCAGTTGATCTTGCGCTATACTATAATCAAGCTGGAGCCGATGAGCTTGTCTTTTTAGATATCTCAAAAACGGAACAAGGACACGCACTGACACTTGATATCATCCAACAAACTGCCTCCCAGCTTTTTATTCCATTAACAGTGGGTGGCGGCATTTCATCTTTGGAAGAGATATCCCAACTTTTAAGACATGGTGCAGATAAAGTGTCTCTCAATTCAGCAGCACTCAATAATCCCGATCTCATACAGCAAGCAAGTCAAAAATTTGGAAAACAATGCATATGTATCGCGATCGATAGCTTATACAATCAAAATACGAATGATTATTATTGTTGTACCCATGGAGGTAAACGGCAAACGCCTATTCGCGTCTACGATTGGGTACGGAAAGTAGAGGCTTTAGGTGCTGGAGAGCTTCTCGTCACAAGTATGGCACATGATGGAACGAAACAAGGCTTTGATATTGCGCACCTGAATCAAATTTCTAAATTAGTCAATATCCCGATTATCGCTTCAGGTGGCGGTGGTGATGCACAACACTTCAAAGAATTATTCACACAAACTCCTGTGTCTGCTGGATTAGCGGCAAGCATTTTACACGATAAAGAAACAACCGTTGCAGCAATCAAACGTGAACTGAATCAAGGAGGTGTCCCCGTAAGATGGTCTTAAAACCCGATTTTTCAAAAGGCTTAATTCCAGTCATTTTGCAAGATAGCAAGACGCAACAAGTGCTCATGTTGGGCTATATGAACGAAGAAGCTTTCCATAGAACAGTGCAAGAACAAGTCGCATGGTTTTACTCTCGCTCAAAGCAACGACTTTGGAAAAAAGGAGAGTCATCGGGCAACATACAACGAGTCAAAGACATGTATTTAGATTGCGATCAAGATACGTTATTGCTGTTTGTGGAACCAATGGGACCGACTTGTCATACAGGTTCACAAAGCTGTTTCAATACGACTCCGACTTTTCAACTTCAACAACTTGAAAGTACTATTCGCCAACGGTTGAAAGCAGATGATTCCAACTCTTATACGCAATACCTTTTCAATGAAGGCATTGAAAAAATCAGTAAAAAGTTGGGTGAAGAAGCTTTCGAAGTCGTGATTGCTGCTATGAAACAAAATGCTTCTGAAGTCATTTCTGAAAGTGCTGATTTACTCTATCATCTCTTTGTTTTACTCGAATCACAAAACATCAATTTCAATACAATAGAACACGAGTTAGAGAAAAGACATCGTATTCAAAATAATTTTAAAGGTGAACGTCAAAAGATTGAAAAATGGTAAGTCCTTTGATATGATGCGCCATAAAAATAATCATTATGATTTCAAACATAAAAACAACCCTCTCCTTGTATCACATTGAACTTGGAAAGGGTTGTTTTAAATTAGAAGTCAACTTCAATCATCTGATATTTAAATTTATTTTTAGCTTAATCGATAGCGCCTGCATTTTCATCATGTTTACCATGAACATAATAATCAACATGTTCAGGATCAAGCGGTTGAACACCACGAATAATATCTGCCGCTTTTTCAGCAAGCATTAATACAGGTGCGTGAATATTACCATTTGTTGTTGTTGGCATGACTGACGCATCTACTACACGTAGATTTTCCATGCCGTGAACTTTCATTGTTAATGGATCCACTACTGCCATTGGATCTGAAGCAGGGCCCATTTTTGCACTACAAGATGGGTGCAATGCTGTTTCAGCGTCTCGACGTACCCAATCTAAAATTTCTTCGTCTGTTTGAACAGAAGGTCCTGGTGAAATTTCTCCACCATTATAAGGATCAAGTGCAGGTTGTTTTAAAATGTTACGTGCGACACGGATAGCTTCAACCCATTCGCGTTTATCTTCATCTGTAGATAAATAGTTAAATACAAATTTTGGTTTAACATATGGGTTCGTTGATGTGATTTTCAAGCTACCTCTTGAATTTGAATACATTGGTCCAACATGAACTTGGTAACCATGCGCTGTATCTGCTTTTTGTCCATCATAGCGTACTGCAAGTGGCAAGAAATGGAACATTAAGTTTGGATATTTCACATCATTATTTGAGCGAACGAATCCCCCACCTTCAAAGTGGTTACTTGATGCCGCACCTGTACGACGTGTTAACCATTCCAAACCAATAAATGGCATTTTGAAAATATTCAAGCTAGGTTGTAATGAGACAGGCTCTTTACAAGTGTGTTGAATGTACACTTCTAAGTGGTCTTCAAAGTTTTCACCTACACCCGGTAAGTGAATACGAGGTTCGATACCTAATGAACGTAAATGCTCAGAATCACCGATACCTGACAATTGTAGCAATTGTGGTGTGTTAAATGCACCACCAGATAAGATAACTTCTTTTGCGAGCACTTTGTGTAAACGACCATTTCGTTTATAAGTCACACCTGTAACGGTATTACCATCAAAATGAAGTTTTTCAACGAATGCACGTGTTTTAACCGTTAAGTTTTGACGTTTCATTGCTGGACGTAAATAGGCACGTGAAGCAGAAACACGGCGCCCATTATGAATTTGACTATCAAATGGACCAAACCCTTCTTGACGGAAACCATTCACATCTTTCGTTTTTTTATAACCCGCTTCGACAGCGGCATCGAAAAATGCATGGAATAACGGGTTATCAGCAGGACCACGACGTAATTTAATAGGACCATTTAAACCACGTATTGGATCATCTGCATCTGCACCAAAAGTCGTTTCCAAACGTTTGAAGTAAGGTAAACAGTGGGCATAATCCCAAGTATCCATGCCTTCAGGTTTACCCCATTTTTCATAGTCTAGTGGGTTACCACGTTGATAAATCATCCCATTGATTGAACTTGATCCACCTAACACTTTACCACGTGTATGGAAAACTTTACGTCCGCCCATATGCGGTTCGCCATCTGTTTCATATTTCCAATCGTAAAGGCGGTTACCTGATGGATACATTAAAGCAGCTGGCATTTGAATTAACAAATCCCAAGGGTAATCACTGCGTCCTGCTTCAAGTACTAAGACTTTTTTGTCTTTATCTTCACTGAGGCGAGCACCTAATACAGATCCAGCACTCCCACCACCGATAATGATATAATCATACATTTTGTCGTACGCTTTACTCATAACAAAAATCCTCCTCGTAGTTGTATACTGACGCGCTATTTCAAACTATGTACAGATGTGAAAGAAACGTTTAGCACTTATCGTTGCATTTACGTCATTCTTTCACACCTTTTGACTTTGAAAGAAGTCTGTCATATAAAAGACAAACGCTCATTCAATTGCTCAATTTATGATTCTGATTGGCCAAACCAGTGAACTGGCTCAGGGCTTGTATTCATTAAGATGTGTTTTGTTTCTAAATATTCTTCTAAACCGTGATGTCCAAGTTCGCGACCGATACCTGATTGTTTATAGCCGCCCCATGGTGCTTGTGCAAAATAAGGATGGAAATCATTGATCCATACTGTACCCATTCTCATTTTTGATGCCACGCGTTGCGCTTTTCCGATATCTTTCGTAAAGACACCACCTGCAAGACCATAGATAGAGTCATTAGCTAATTTGATAGCTTCTTCTTCTGTGTCAAAACCTTCTATCGTTACAACAGGACCAAACACTTCTTCTTGTACGATACGCATAGACGTGTCACAGTTTGTGATGATTGTCGGCTCAAAGAAATAACCATTTTTTAAATCTTCTCTAGATGGTCGCTTACCACCGATAGCAATCTTTGCGCCTTCTTCTTGCGCAATTGTCATATATTTTTCAACTTTGTCACGATGCTGTTCAGAAATAAGTGGTCCCATTTCAGTATCTTCATCAAATCCATTACCTAATTTGATATTTTGAACACGCTCAATTAATGCTTTTTCAAATTTATCTTTAATAGAATGATGAACAATAATACGAGAACCTGCCGAACATACTTGACCTGCATGGAAAAAGCCACCATTTAATGCTTGATCAACAGCTAAATCAAAATCAGCATCTTCAAAAATAACGTTTGGATTTTTACCACCAAGTTCAAGTGCAATATTCGTAACATGCTCTGCGGCTTGTTTCATAATACGTTTACCTGTTTGGATACCGCCTGTAAATGACACTAAATCCACTTCAGGATGCGTAGACATGATGTCACCGATTTCAGAGCCTGCACCTAAAACTAAATTAATAACGCCTTTAGGGAAACCTACCTCTTCCATAAGCTCAAACACACGAATAGTTGTTAAAGGTGTGATTTCACTCGGCTTCATGACAATAGAACAACCTGTTGCAAGTGCTGGCGCAATTTTCCATGAAGCTTGTAATAGCGGATAGTTCCAAGGAGTAATCTGAGTCACAACTCCGATTGGCTCTTTGACGATTTTACTTTCTGTATTTGGAATAGGTGAATTAATTAATTCGCCCCCGTCTTTATCTGCTAAACCTGCAAAATACATAAATACATTGTGTATATCATCCATATCTGCAAGAGATTCTTCTAAAGTTTTACCTGTATCTAATGTTTCTAAATGCGCCAACTCTTCACGATGCGCTTTGATTTGATCCGCAATTGCACGAACCTTTTTACCTTTGTTCTCACCTGTTTCAAGTGCATACACACCTTCATCAAATGAACGTCTCGCTGCTAGAATTGCACGTTCTACATCTTCATTCGTTCCTTCTGCTACTTCTATAATCACTTCTTGGTTATAAGGATTGAGAATTTGACGTGTCGCTTGATTGCTACTTTCTACCCATTCCCCATCAATATATTGACGACGAGATAATTGGTTTACAAATTCCATGCATATACCTCCGTTAAGTTTGTTAAGTTTTTATTTAACGAATTTCACAAATTTAACTTTATCATAAGGAAAAGTGCCATGTCAATCGACATCGCTTGGATTTGCAGTGTGCCAAAAAAACCGTTAAATTATTAATGAACATTTGATTTATATTTAATTAAAGATTAAAATTTAGAGCGTTAACGCTATTAACGAGTTAATTTATAGGGAGGTGAGATGTCGTGGCACGACCAAAATCACACGAAGCACAACTCGAAGTCGCGAAAGATATTGTTATTAATTCAATTGCTGAAACTATGGATTTATATGGGATTAATCGTAGTGTTGGAAATCTCTACGGTATTATGTTATTCAAAGACAGCATGACATTGGATGAAATGCGTCAAGAATTACAAATGAGTAAGCCAAGCATGAGTTCGGGCGTTAAGAAATTGCAAGAATATGACATTGTTAAGCAACGCTTCACTCGAGGCAGTCGCAAACAACATTTTGAAGCTGAAAAAGATTTCTTTGAGTTTTTCTGTAACTTTTTCACTAGAAAATGGAACCGAGAAATTTCAATCAATATGGCTGCACTCAGAGAATCAGAAGCAATGATTGATAAGATTATTGCAGCTGAAGATGTAGATGAAGCAACGAGAGAAGAAGCGATAGAAATAAAAGCCCATTTAGAGCATTCTCGGATTTATTACTATTGGTTAGAATCAATTAGTGATGCATTAAAATCGGGAGAAATATTTGAACACTTCCCTATTCCTAAACCTAAAGACATAAAAAAATAAAGCTGTTTCAGTATTTTCTCATGAAGAGATGTAGATCAGACAAATTCAAAACCGAATAACCTAGCCTTTTTCAATAGCTACAATCGGTGAGCTAAAGACTGCAAATCATATTTTATTTCAATAACAAAGTTTGATACCTCATCAAAAAAGCTTTATGGCGCCCGTTAAGACGCCATAAAGCTTTTCCTATTTTTTATAAATTGTCATCCTCTTCATCTTCGCCAACTCTTAAAATTCTCAATGATCGGCGTTCAATACGTTTAAAACGATCGGCACGTGATTGTAGCGCAATCCGATCCCCTGCTAGAATCATCATAAACGAAATCATAATAATGATAAAAATGACAATTAAAGGTACACCCGCAACAATAGAAGCGGTTTGTAGTATTTCAAGTGCCTTTTCACCACCGACAAGCATCAACGAGAATGGAAGTAAACATAAAGCAAACGCCCAAAATAATCGATTGGCTTTAATCGGTTCTCCTTTAACACGTTTTTGTGTTGCCGCTGCGACAATATACGACGCAGAGTCAAAGGTTGTAACCAAGAATAAAAAGGCTGAAATAATAAACAAGCCAATAACAATTTGTGGGAACGGCAAATGACTAATCACTTCAATAATCGTTGCCTCCGTACCATGTGCATTTAAATAATGAATCACATCAAATTGACCTGAAATTTGTAAATAAACAGCATAGTTGCCAAAAATACCGAAGAACAGCACACAACCAAATGTACCGTAAACAATTGTTCCTAATATTACTTCTTTTAAAGTACGACCTTTTGAGATTCGCGCAATAAACAGACCGATAAATGGCGCATAAACAATCCACCATGACCAATAGAAAATCGTCCATTGTTGTGGGAATTTCGTTTCTTCACGTCCGCCAATGCCACCGAACGGCTCCAACCAAGTGGCCATTTGGAAAAAGTTTTTCAACATATTCCCAAAGCCAGTTACCGTCGTTTCCATAATAAAAATCGTTGGTCCAACGATAAAAATAAAGCCAAGTAAAATGAAGGAAAGCCAAACGTTCAAGTCACTTAAAACTTGAATTCCCTTTTTCAAACCTTGGTATGAACTATATGCAAATACAATTGTAATACATAAGAGCACGATACTCTTTACGACCATACTTGTTCCATCTATACCAAATAACTTTTCAAGACCGGCTGAAATCATAGGCACCCCTAAAGCCAGTGATGTCGCTGTTCCTCCAATAAGTCCAAAGATGAATAAAATATCAACGAGTTTTCCTAAAAATTTGTCTGTCTGACCTTTCAATATTGGTCGACAAGCTTGACTGATTTTAAAAACAGGTTGCTTTTTCACAAATACGAGATACCCAATTGGTAAGGCAGGGAGTACATATATTGCCCATGCAATCGGTCCCCAATGAAACATACCATACATCGTCGCATAGTTAAGTGCTTCATCAGATAAAGGTTTTGCACCATGAGGCGGGCCTTGATAATAATATGCCCACTCGATGACACCCCAATATAATATATCCGAGCCAATGCCCGCACAAAATAACATGGATGCCCATGCAAAGTCACTAAATTCGGGTTTATCACTCGCACGACCTAAAGTCACAGACCCATATTTACCAAATGCTATGTATAAAACAAAACAAAAAATCGCTAACCCCAATACGAGATAAATCGCGCCGAGTTTTGAAGTGACGAAATTATTCATCGCAACTACAACTGAGCGACTCTGTTCTGGGAAGACCATCATCGGAATAACAGCCATTAATAACACGATTGCTGTTCCAATAAAAACAACCCAGTCCATTAGCTTATATTTTTTATGCACTTTAAAGCACCCCTTATTTAATTTTTGATCCCTTTGTTGTGCAATCTACGATGTCTAAACGTTTTTTATACAAGAAATAGGTTATCTAAAAATAATAGTTAATGCAAATATCATACATAATCACAAGTTGCTTAATTTGAATATATATAACTTTTAGAGATTATAAATATTGTCAAAACGCCTTTATAAAGTACATTAAAATTGTTAAGAATTAATTTAACGTTTCTAATTATGTATTTTTATAACCTATAAGTGAATAAATATTTATTTGTATTTCTTTGGCTTGTCTGTTATTGAATAGGCTGTAAGGAGAGGCGCCTCAGCATAAAAAAAGGTTGAGACTTTCCATTTGTCTCAACCTCTGAAGTCTTAAAATGATAAGACACACGCTGAAATATCATTTAACATTGCGTATCTTTTTTAATCCAATATAACTTTTAATGAAAATGGCTTTAACTAATTCTAATTAAAGCGAGTTAAACGTTTCAATGATGAGGTAAAAGTTCAAGATTGTCAAAAATATTGCCAGTGTCCAAGCGATGATGTTGATCCAACGTTTATTAGTGAATGCCTCACCCATAATTTTTGGGTTATTCGTCGCAATCGTTAACGGAATAATGCTTAACGGCAATGCAATACTCAAAAATACTTGGGTGAAAATCAGTAAATTTTCAATTGTTGATGGATCAGAGCCATAAAGCCATAAACAAATGAATACCGGGATAACTGCTAAACCACGCGTGATAAGGCGTCGAATCCATTGTGGAAAGCGTAAATTCACAAAACCTTCCATTACAATTTGTCCTGACAAAGTCCCTGTAATGGTAGAATTTTGTCCTGAAGCTAATAAAGCGACTGCAAACAATGTACTCATTACAGCCCCACCAAAAGCGACAGAGACGTGCGAAGTTAATAATGCGTGGTGTAAATCATAAAATCCACCTAATGCTTTGCCACTGCCAAAAAATAAAGCAGCACCTAATATTAAAAGTAAACAGTTGACTAAAAATGCAAGCGAAAGTTGTAAATTCGAATCAATCGTTGCATATTTAATCGCATCTTTTTTCTCTTCTACTGAATCTCGTCCATATGCACGTGATTGTACAATTGATGAGTGCAAATAAAGGTTATGCGGCATAATAGTTGCACCAATAATACCGAGTGCGATATATAAAGCACCGGGTTGTGTGACCACTCCACTTTGCGGAACAAAGCCACTTAAGACGAGTGGCCATGACGGGTTCGATAAATAAACTTCAAACACAAAGATGATAAAAACGGTCAACACAAGCACCGTGACAATAGCCTCTATTTTTCTAAAACCGAACTTAATAATCAATAATAGTAGCAAAACATCAAAAACAGTAATCGTTACCCCAAGCCATAAAGGAATATGGAAAAGTAAATTCAATGCTATGGCACTACCTATGACTTCTGCAATATCAGTGGCCATAATTGCCATTTCTGTAATAATCCATAAAATGACTGCTATTTTTCTATTCGTCATTTCACGTGTCACTTGTGCAAGGTCCATCCCGCTTGCAATACCAAGTCGTGCACACATACTTTGTAATAACATTGCAGCTAAACTTGAAATTAAAATAACAGACAGGAGGATGTAGCCATACTGTGCGCCTCCTGCCATTGACGTAATCCAGTTACCGGGATCCATATACCCCACTGCGACAAGCGCCCCTGGTCCTAAATACATTAATGTTTTTTTCCATTTTGCAGCTTGGTTATCAAACACAACTGTACCATTAATTTCTTCTAAGCTCTTACGCATTTGACTCATCCCTTTTCGAACGGCTTACCTTTAAATCATTTTCTATTTAAAAAATAATTTAGGATTACCTAAATTGATAACATTATTATATATGCTTTAACATAAAATGAAAAGTAACACGTTTCACTTTTTACATTATCTGTATAATAATCACTTAACTTTCACTCTAAAATGAAAAAGCGCTAAGCTGACTTTTGTAATATAAATCAACTTAACGCATTTTTTCATCTTCATGTCATATAGCTTTGTCGAAAATGTGGAACTCTAGCTGTCACTTTTCAATATTGGCAGCAAATAACCACGCTTCCACTCATAGAAACAGCCCCTATTATCTGTCTATGTGATAGACATTAACCATTTTCTCTTTTGGCACGTCTCCACCATCGATAAACCATGAAAAGTAGTAGGATAACGAGAATAGCAATAATCACCTTCGAATAAAGACCTACATACTGTAGCACTTCTTGCATATGATCACCTAATGCTGATCCTAAAAAGATCAGAAATATATTCCACGCACCTGTCCCAAGTGCTGTAAATATAATAAATATGGGTAAATTCATACGCGTGATACCAGCAGGGATTGAAATCAAAGTTCTTAAAATCGGTACGAATCGGCCAAAGAAGATTGCCCAGTGGCCATAACGCTCAAACCAATGAATGGTTTTATCTAAATCTTTGCGTTTAATCCTTACATATTTACCATATCGATCAATCCAGCGGTATAATCTTTCTTCACCAATCCATAATCCAAGATAGTATAGGACAACCGAACCCGCTGTCGCCGCGACAACAGCTACCGCACATACCACTCCAAAACTTAAACTTGACTTTGTCGTCATAAAACCAGCAAAAGTTAAAACAACCTCTGATGGAAAAGGATGGATAATATACTCCACAAATATTAATAAAAAGATTCCTATGTAGCCATAATGACCCATCACATCAACAATCCATTGTTCCATATCTTCACCTTTGATTCCTATATTGTTAAAACTTTTATACTCATCAAGTTTAACAGTCTATTTCTTCAATATTCAACTTATTACACTGCTTTATTATGCTTGTGTAGAATAATGTAAGCCACCCTCACAAAATGATAAGTCAAGATCTTAGTCTCATCTTGATCTAAGAAAAGGTTTCCCCTCAAACGATTAACAGTAGATGTCTATGTTGTACACGCCTCCATATCAAGCTTTGTCATCCAATTCATCTTTGTCGGGTCAGTCTACCCGGACACTGCCAGACAGACTAACCGCACTCTATTAATATTGTATTGTCGCTGTAACTCTTAATTGTGTATCTGTTTTGTTCTCATAAACATGGGGGGTATTCGCATTAAAACTTATCGCTTGTGCAGCCTGAATTTCATAATGTGTCGTACCTACAGTTAGTGTTAGCGTACCTTCATTGACGATGATAAATTCTTTCGCACCATCTTGATGTGCATCAGATTCTAACACGCCTCCCGCTTCGATTCGCATACAAAACATTTCAAATGCGTGTGCATGATCATATGGAAAATAAGGATAAACCACGACAGAGTGATTCTCATTATAAATCGGTTTAATGTCTGCTTTATCAATAATCTGAATATGCTTATTATCTTGACTAATCAGAGACGTCAAAGGAATATGCAATCCATTCGCAAGCTTCCATAAAGTATTGATACTTGGGTTCCCTGTTCCTTTTTCAATTTGGCTAATCATCGTTTTACTTATCCCCGTCATTTGAGCTACTTTATCTAAACTCAAACGATGGATTTGTCTATAGTGCTGGAGGTTCTCAGCAACAACAGAATTAATATTCTCCATTTTTTAAGCCCCTTCTATTTACAATATATTGAACATGATGTACGATATGTTGTGTTCTTTATATAGAACGTTTCGTTAATTATATCAAAAAAGGCAGGCGTTTACACGATGGAACAACAAACTAATCGAATCAATTGGTTGCTTTTTATTGGCATCATGCTGATTGCAGCAAATTTGCGTGCCCCTATTACCTCTGTAGGTGTAGTCTTACCAACCATTAAAGATACATTAAATTTAACAAATACAGAAGTCAGCTTCATTTCTATCATTCCATTACTTGCATTTGCGATTATTTCATCTCTTGTCGCTAAAGTCAGTCACCGCTTCGGTATGGAACGTTCATTGTTCTTTGCCATTGCATTAATTTTTATAGGCGTTATCATACGCAGTGTGACCAATGTCAGCTTATTATATATTGGCACGATTTTAATCGGTGTCGGCATTGCATTTGGTAATGTCCTTGCGCCAGGTATGATCAAATCAAAATTCCCAATGCGTATCGGTATTATGACCGCATATTATACCGTTGTTATGAATATTTTTGGCGCACTTTCATCATATGGCGCAGCACCTTTACTCAAATCATTTAACTATAATATTGCTTTAGGTCTTATCGGTGTCGTTACTTTGATTGCACTTATCGTTTGGACTTTCCAACTCCGTAATCATGAACAACAAGTAACCGTGGATACAACAGATGCCGTTAACGTTTGGAAATCTCCCCTCGCATGGCAGATTACATTACTAATGGGAGGGCAATCATTAATTTTCTATTCTTTAATCAACTGGTTACCAGAATTCTTATTATCTTATGAGATACCAGTTACTTATGCTGGGCTCTATTTATCTATTTTGCAACTGGCAATCATTCCATTGACTTTCGTGACACCTTTATATGCCACGAAACTACGTTCACAAGTTATTCCAACTGCATTTACAGGGGCACTATTTACAATAGGTATCTTAATCTTAATGTTTTCACCTCATCTTGCCCTTATATCGCTCATTATTATTGGGATAGCGTTAGGTATCGCATTTGGACTTGTAAATACGTTCTTTAGTTTACGAACTGAAAGTGGCCTTACAGCAGCTAAGTTGGCAGGGATGTCTCAAGCAGTCGGCTATCTCTTCGCATGTATTGGACCGTTATTTTTCGGTATCTTACATGATGTGACAGGCCATTGGGTATTCTCATTGCTGATCCTGCTGTTAACTGCCATCGCTGTTATGATTATTGGCGCACGTGCTGGACGTAATACAACGATTGAAGCTTCATTAAGAAAATAAGTTTTCATGCGTTCACGACTATGAACGATGCCGTTAAGCTTTTCATATTGCATTTTACTTTTGAATACTAAAAAGGGAGCCGCTGAATCGTCTTAATCTTTGAGACGACAGCTTGCTCCCTCTTTTTATTATCGTTATGCTCGCCATCTTTCCTCAAAATGTCCCACTTTCCAGATAAGTAGTGCAATAAGCCATGATAGTATGAGTACGATAACTAAAATATAGCCTAACCATCCAAAATCTAATTGTGTCAACCACCCTAAAAAGCCATGGTCCCAATGTTGTTTTTCGCCAATAAGCTGAATAATTTCAATGCCACCTATGATAATCGCAGCAATGACTGAAATAGCGGTCATCGTGATATTGTAAAAAAGTTTTCTAGCAGGACTTTCAAATGCCCAGTGATAGGCATTTGTCATGAACACACCATCTAGTGTATCGAGTAAACTCATGCCTGATGCAAATAAAATCGGCAAAGCAATGATACCTAAAAACGGCACTGTATGCTGTGATGCACCCGCTGATAATGCTAGTAATGAGACTTCACTTGCTGTGTCGAACCCTAAACCAAATAAGAATCCTAAAGGAAAAACGTGCCAACTTTGATTAATTAATTGAAAAAGCGGTCCTACAAAGCGCATGATTAAGCCTCTTGATTCAATCAATTCATTGATTTGACTCTCTCCAATTTCTTCGTATTTCAATTTTCGGGATAATTGTATTAATTGAATCAGTATAACTAAGTTTAAAATCCCAATTAATAATAAGAAAAATCCAGAAACCAGTGTACCGATTAATCCACCTGTTGATTGAAAACCTGCTAAATGGCTTTGCGCCCAATGAACGGCTAACCCTAACATAACTGCCATTAAAAAGACCACAGATGAATGTCCGAGTGAAAAATAAAAACCTACACCCATAGAATGACGCTGTTGTTCTAAAAGTTTACGCACTGTATTGTCGATAGCAGCAATATGATCCGCATCAAATGCGTGTCTCAATCCTAATGTATAGGCGACCACACCCATCCCAATGATGAGCGGATGACTCGCACCGCCGATCATTAGAAAAACAACACCTAAAATATGTAAAAGCAGAATCACCACAAAATAAGGAAGAGTAGCTTTAATACCTTTAGTTCTTTCCATATCTCCATCACTTCAATTCTTATTTTATAATAACAAAATCATACAACGAACTAAACAAAATTAAAAGCTTTTACCATTATCATCAAATAAAATTTTAATGATTATATTTATTAAAGGGTTATTTTCAGTTTTAAATATAATATATTACCAAATACTGATATTACGCACAAAAATAGCAATAGAGACAACGATAATGGCGCTTGAAATTTAACTCAAGCGTCACCCAATCATCGACCTCTATTGCTTATATAGGACTTAAACATCAGATAGATGGCTCAATCCATTTTGTTATTTCATCATATACGCCACTTGTAGTTCATGCTTAATGATAAATCCGGCTACCTTGTGCTTTAAATTCTTTTGCTTTTTCTTGCATGCCCTCTAATTGATCCTTATGTGCATCTCGAATATTGTGTGAAATACGCATTGAACAGAATTTTGGGCCACACATACTACAGAAGTGTGCGACTTTAGCAGATTCTGCTGGCAATGTTTCATCATGATAGGATCTCGCACGTTCAGGATCTAAAGACAAATTGAATTGGTCAATCCATCGGAACTCGAATCGCGCTTTACTGATTGCATCGTCACGTTCTGTAGCGCCCGGCAAGCCTTTTGCAAGGTCTGCGGCATGTGCTGCAATTTTATATGTCACTACACCTTCACGCACATCTTCTTTATTAGGCAACCCCAAATGTTCTTTCGGCGTCACGTAACATAACATGGCTGTCCCATGACTCGCAATCTGCGCTGCCCCAATTGCAGAAGTGATATGATCATATGCAGGGGCAATATCAGTGGTAAGGGGTCCTAAAGTATAAAACGGTGCTTCTTTACAGTAAAAATCAGCGAGCTCTTGGTTCTCTCTAATTTTATGCATCGGGATATGCCCTGGTCCTTCAATCATTACTTGGACATCGTGTGCCCAAGCGATTTCAGTCAATTCACCTAGTGTCTTTAATTCAGCGATTTGACTTTCATCATTGGCATCATAAATAGAGCCCGGTCTTAAGCCATCCCCTAAAGAAACTGCGATATCATATTGGTTTAGAATTTGACAAATCTCATCAAAATGCGTATATAAAAAGCTTTCTTCATGATGTGCTAGACACCATTGTGCCATAATTGAGCCCCCACGAGAAACGATTCCCGTTAAACGATTAACAGTCAATGGAATATAGCGCAATAATACACCTGCGTGAATTGTAAAGTAATCTACACCTTGTTCAGCTTGCTCAATTAATGTATCTCGATACACTTCCCATGTTAAATCTTCTGCAACACCATTTACCTTTTCTAACGCTTGATAGATTGGCACTGTTCCAACTGGCACCGGAGAATTACGAATCAAATATTCACGTGTCGCATGAATATTTTTACCTGTCGATAAGTCCATAATCGTATCCGCACCCCAATGTGTTGCCCATACGAGCTTTTCAATTTCTGCTTCAATAGAAGAAGACACTGCAGAGTTCCCTATGTTTGCATTAATTTTAACTTGGAAATTTTTACCAATAATCATCGGTTCAGACTCTGGATGATTGACATTATTTGGGATAATCGCCCGACCTTTAGCAATTTCGTCTCTTACAAATTCTGGACTGACATTTTCACGACATGCAACAAATTTCATCTCTTTCGTAATCCATCCTTTTTTAGCATAATGCATTTGGGTAACTTGATAACCCGCTTTTGCTCTTCTAGGTTGATATTGAAAAGGATGTGTCACTAAATTTTGATGCGACGCTGTCTTAAAACCATTATCAATCGATTGCACACGGCGTCCTTCATAATGTTCAACATCATGACGTGCTTCAATCCAGTTGTCACGCAATGCAGGAATTCCTTTCGTAACATCGACTTCGTAATGATCATCATGGTAAGGGCCTGCTGTATCATACACCACGATTGGATCATTGTGACGTACTTCCGCGTCCATGATTGTGTCAGATAACTGAATTTTACGGAAGGGGACGTGGATATCGGGATCTATCCCTTCCTTGTAAATACGCTGACTTGCCGGAAAATTTTTCTTCAATTCAATTTGTTCTTGTTTCATTCCCTTTGCCTCCTAATACATGCTCGAGGCCTTTAATTCAACTGAAAACCAAAGAAAATGCGCACTCTAGAAAAATTGAGTGCGCATTAAAGAAACGAATATATTATGAAGTGGTAGGCGCTCTGAGATGGCTCGTTTCATTATGAAAGACAAACCAAAATAGACAGCTTTTCAAAAACCACTTTATCTTAAAATCATTTCGTTTGCTTCCCTACGCTAGTATGATCTAGATCAGGTTCAAAGGGTTGAGGCTTGCACCTCTTTCAGCTTACTAAAGCACCCCTAGCAAGTTCATATTTAAGTTTTGCAAATTTATCGTAACATTAAAAATGTAAAATGACAATTCAACTTATAAAATTGCTATTTTTCATATGCGTATCGTTGGACCGATTTATTTAAAAACAAAACTCAAATTATAAAATCGGTGATACTAATTTGGCAATCGATTGCTTAAATTTGACCCAATTTGAACGTTGTTCATATCGTTCAGGTGTTAATTGTTTAGAGACTTTTAAATCTTCTTTAAATGCAGAAATCAATGATTCAGCAATATCTTGATTGTAAATCAACGCATTCACTTCAAAATTCAATTTAAAGCTTCGCGCATCCATATTAGCAGAACCGACGGACGCCACTTCTCCATCGATAACCATCATTTTAGAATGAATAAAGCCATTTTCGTACGTGTAGACATTGACACCTTCATACATTAACAATGCAACCGTTGTCAATGTCGCCCAATGAACGAAAGGTTGGTCTGGTTTATTCGGAATCATTAGATGAATATCGACACCTGATTTTGCAGCAATTCTCAGCGCATTTACGAAGCCCACATCAGGGACAAAGTAAGGCGACTGCATATAAATGGTAGACTTCGCATTCATAATCATTTTTAAATATGCGAATTCGAGTTGTGGCCAATCTCTGTTCGGTCCACTTAGACCTAACTGCATAGCAACTTGGCCATCTTTTCGTGCATTTTCTGGGAAATAACGTTCGCTATAATCAAGTTGATATTCATCAGCAACTTGTGAGTTCCAATCGTGAATGAAACCAAGTTGTAACGCATCTACACCATCACCTTGTATACGTAGATGCGTATCACGCCAGTAACCCATTTTTTCATCTAAACCTAAATATTCATCCCCTACATTAAAGCCACCCACATAACCGATATCGCCATCGATGACTACGTTTTTGCGGTGATTCCGATTATTGACGCGAAAGTTAACGAAAGGAATAATTTTCGCATGGAAAAACGCTTCAACCTCTACACCTGCCTCAGTTAAATCTTTTAATTTTGACTTTCTTAACTGTTTTGAACCTACCGCATCATATAGAAGTTTGACTTCAAGCCCTTCCTTCGCTTTATCTTTTAAGATTTCAAGAACAGACTTACCAAGACCATCTAAATTCAAAATATAAAATTCCATGTGTATATAGGTTTTGGCTGCTTTTAAATCTTGCTTCATCTTTTCAAAAAGTGCATGTCCATCAGTAAACGTCTTCACATGATTATTTTCACTCAAAAAACTCACTTCACGTGTCAACATCATTTCTACTAAGTCAGATTGCTTCTCCACGACAGGATTTTCCGTTTTAAAAGTGTGATCAATGAACTGCTGCTTTTGATTTTTGACGCGCGTTCGCGCATCCTCGATTTCTTTTCCTTGTTCATAACGTGAGCTTTTCAATCTTACTGCTCGCCCGAAAAATAAATACAGTAAGAAACCGAATATCGGCATAATAAATAATAACAACAGCCAAGCCCATGTCGCTGTTGCTTCTCGTCGATCCCGCTCTAAAAAGATAATAAACAATGCTAAAACAACATTTATCAGAAAAAAAGCACCTGATACAATTCTATATATCATATTGACGTTCGGATCAAATATGAGTTGCAATGTTGGCTCCCCCTTATCTATTTTTGAATGTCATCATTATAACGCAATTATTGTTTTTAAGCATTTAACTGAATAATGAATAAATTAAATCAAATAAATTATGACAAAAATTTTCCATTTTAAATTCATTTGGGATAAACTAAAAGAAATCATCAAAGGAGGTTTTATAATGAGCTATATCGATTATATCCCGTCTAAAGATGGAACAAAACTTTATGCTAAAATCACACGCGCAGAAAGACTTTTTGATTTTGAACTACCAGATGATGAAACGCTTGATGAACAAATTAATGTCATTATTGTTCATGGCTTAGCTGAACATTTAGACCGTTATGATAAAATTACTGACTTTTTAGTTTCAAATTCTATCAATGTCATTCGCTATGATCAACGTGGACATGGACGTTCTGAAGGTAAACAAACATACTATGATCATAAAGATCAAATTATAGAAGACTTAGATGCAGTCGTTCAATATGTAAAAGACAACTTCGGTAATAAAATATACTTAATCGGCCACAGCATGGGCGGTTACAATGTTGCCTTTTATGGTACACGCTACCCTGGACGTGTGAACGGTATTATAACTTCTGGCGGTGTCACTCGAGATAACAATCGTTTCTTTGAAGAAGCATACGGCGATAGACAAACACCTCCAGATTCGTACGTTCCAAATGTTTTATCAGAAGGCATTTGCTCTGATCTCAATGTGGTTAGAGATTATATCCACGATGCACTCGTTCCAAATGAAATTTCGATGGGTCTTGCATATGCCATTGTGGATGGTGTTATCGAACTTAAAGAAAACCCAGACGCATTTGTAGATGATGTTTTGATTTTACACGGTCAAGCGGATCCTATCGTTAATCCAAAAGATTCGTTACAATTTTATGATGAGATTGCTTCACAACATAAAGCAATACGTATCTATTCAGACTTACAACATGAAATTTTTAATGAATCTAGCTACAATGAACTTATTTTCCAAGACATCGTTCAATGGATTTACTTTACAGATGAACGCCAAGGCGGCACTACGTTTTAAACGATTACGCTTTAAACATCACGCATTTTTAAAATCACTATAACATGCAAGCGAGCCAGAAGTAACATCACGTTACTTTCTGGCTCGTTTTTTATCAATCTCCCACTGTCTATCCTGACTTACAACACAAAAAGTAGCCCATCACTTGTCATTCCACGGCACGCGTTGTACATTGAACATAGTATAAGTCGTATTTATACAACTACTTCAATATAAGGAGAAATTTATGAAGCACGTTTACTTTAACCATGATGGCGGTGTAGATGATCTCATTTCACTGTTTTTACTTTTACAGATGGAGGATATTCAGTTAATCGGTGTCAGTGCGATTGGTGCAGATAGCTATGTTGAGCCTGCAGAGAGCGCCTCTCGTAAAATTATTAATCGGTTTTCTCGTTACCCTCTAAATGTCGCCGCTTCAGAAGAACGCGGTAAAAATCCATTTCCAAAAGACTGGCGTATGCATGCTTTTTTCATGGATGCCTTGCCTATCTTAAATGAACAGGTTCCTATACAATCACAGTTAAGAACGGTTCCTGCATATCAAGATATCATCGAGCGTCTTGAAACTTCTGAGAGATCCGTGACGTTATTATTTACAGGACCTTTAACTGATTTAGCGAAAGCATTACAAATCGCACCTCATATTACTGAAAAAATTGAACGCCTCGTTTGGATGGGCGGCACATTTTTAGAACGTGGTAATGTCGAAGAACCTGAACATGATGGAACAGCAGAATGGAACGCATTTTGGGACCCAGAAGCGGTAAAAACCGTTTTTGATAGCGCCATTCCAATCGATATGGTCGCACTTGAAAGTACAAACCAAGTGCCACTAACACTCAATATCCGACAAATGTGGGCAGATGAACGTCACTATCCGGGTGTTGACTTCCTAGGCGTCAGCTATGCAGCTGTTCCACCTTTAACACATTTTCAAACGAATTCGACTTATTTTTTATGGGATGTTTTGACGACAGCTTATGTCGGTCAACCTTCACTTGTTAAAAAAGTGGAAGTAAAAGCTTCCGTTTATACAAAAGGACCTAGCCAAGGTCGAACTTATTTAGATGAACAAAACGGACGTCTCATTCAAGTAATCAATCATGTTGAACATGATGCATTCTTTAAATACATTACAGAGCTTGCTAAAAAAGTCTAAATATATTGATGATCTAATACATTAACAATAATACATCACGCCTGAGATATAATTTATTTTAGTTTACAAAAAAGCTTTTAATTCATTAAAAGAATGGTAGAGGTTGGGATTGCGCATATGCTGATATTGTGTGCTGCGCAATCCTTGTTATCTTTGACGATAGAAACTGAACAAAATACAAATGAACCCAATTATGTTTAAAAATGTTTTAAAAGTTTTATGATGATATTCGCCCTCTTTTAATCTTATTGCTCTCTTTTAATGGATACGTTTGATGATATAAAAAAGTGCTG
Source organism: Staphylococcus coagulans (assembly GCF_022557135.1). Lineage (NCBI taxonomy): Bacteria > Bacillati > Bacillota > Bacilli > Caryophanales > Staphylococcaceae > Staphylococcus > Staphylococcus coagulans. The sequence continues at coordinate 396,399 of NZ_CP092966.1, read as the reverse complement.
ATTACAATGCATAGTATCGGCAAAATCAATCCTAATATACGTATCCCCATTTGCGTTTCAAAACGCTGATGCTGGTTTGGAATAAAGTGAAATAGCGACATACCGGCACCAATCATGAGACCGGATAATGCATGTGACGCTTTAGTGATAAAGGTATACGTCGCAGTAATTAAACTATCGTGGCGTCGTCCAAATTGTATTTCCCCATCATCAATCACATCCGCGAGCATAATTGTCACCATACCTAGCATGAAACCCGTACCGATTCTAAGAACCATTCCTCCAAATAAAATCCACCCCAATTGATGCGGTGCTACAAAGCCTGAGTATAAAATCAAAACAAGACCGCTAATGATGAATAACATCGCACTATTAAACGCATTTTGACGGCCTACATGCCCTATCCAAAAAGGCAAGCATACTAGCGCAAGCATTTCGACAAATATCACACTGTTAAAATATACAAAATATTGTTCAATATTGATGACATACTTGAAATAATAAATAAGTGTGCCATTAAGTAACTGCATGCCTAAATTAAAAAATAAGAGTAATCCCATCATAGCTAATAAAGCATGATGATGAAAAAGCATCTGTTTGATTTTATTAAAAGGTAATCGAGGAATCGGCTTAACTTTAACTGACTGATTTTCTGGAACACCTATGAGCGTCACTCCAATTGTCACTACAAAAAGTACGCTACAAAAAAGTGCCACAATAAACATACCGACTGAAAGATGTCCATGACCTAAAATTTGACTCAAACGGTCAATCAAATACAACCCCCATGTTCCAATCATACAAGCAGCTAAACTCGCAAAAAAGCGTGGAATCACAGACATCTTCTCACGTTCTCGCGAATCTTGTGTCAAATTCGGTAGCCATGCCCAATAAGGAATATCCATCATCGTATAAGTCATCCCCCACAATACATACATCACTGACACATAAACATACATCATGAATTGAGGTAATTCAAAGTTCGTAAATAATAAGAGTGTAATCAGTGCATTTGTCGTTGTTCCTATCCCTAGCCATATTTTAAACTTGCCAAAGCGATGCTGCGTTCGATCGACCATTATCCCCATAAGTGGATCGTTGATGGCATCCCATATTCTTGCAATAAAAAAAAGAAACCCCACAAAAACGGGGGATAGTTTAATAATATCCGTCACATAAAACATAAAATAAATACTGACTAAATTAAATACAGCATCTTTACCGACGGCACCTACTCCAAATGATAATTTTTGACTTTTGGTTAATTGCACTTTCAAATTGAATCCCCTTTTTCAGTTTATAGGCAAAAGCATTAATAAAAATAGCATAATTCTTTCATCCGTTCCATTGCGCTATGATGCCACAATCAGTGATTATGCTTCCAAAAAAA
>NZ_CP092966.1:319680-394909 GCF_022557135.1 Staphylococcus coagulans | reverse complement strand
CAAAAAAAGAAGTAAGACCTGAACACGTAAAATCTACGTATTCTGTCTTACTTCATCTATAAGTTGAGAGTTATGATTCGATTAAAAACGAAACAATCCTATTTTTACATTCCTAATAATGATCGGATTGTCAGACCGACAATGACCGTCGTCGTAATTAAAAAGAATCCTGGAATTAAGAAACTCGTTACTTTTGTTGTACGTGTTTCATCAACATCGACAGCGAATAAAATCGTTGGTTGTGCAGGAATAACGAAGTTCACGTTTAATGTCTGTGCAATTGCAATAAAGAAAGTCGGTGGTATGCCTAGACTCAACACGATTGGCACGACAATAGATGCGGTCGCAGATTGAGAAATCACAATCATCGCCACTAAAGCAACAAGTATAATCATAAGCCAAGGCGCTTGTGAAATGAGACTTCCAATTCCATTTTCCATCATTTCTCGATTAGCAGGTGCACTAAAGATGGTAGCCCCTAACCAACCTGGCCCTAATACCGCAAAAATTGCACCAATTGCAGCTTGTGCAATATGTGTGGTTAAAATCTGATTCGGCTGAACTTTCACTAAAAGAAGATTAATCATTGCACTCGTATACATAAATAGTTGGACAAGATCGGTCATTTGTAAATGAACCGTTTTGCCGTCTATATGGAATGTAGGTCCGATTTTCGGAAAAATACCGAAAGTTAAAATACAGATGACTGCCACTATAAATGTGAAGACACCCCATTTAACCCGTTTATCAAAAGTCTTAACCTCTTGTTTATCTTCAATAATCATTTGTTGTAACATCGTTTGCGCTTGCGCTTCACTTATTCTTGTTCGACCCACAAATGTATTAAAACAGCTGAGAATCAACATACTTATTAACGCCGTAGGTAAAACGATGGAGAGATATTGTCCCATTGTAATCCCTAGACCTGCAAACTCTGAAATCATATAGGCAGTTGCTGAAGCCGCTGGACTACATAATAATGCAATATTTGCTGTTAGTACGGAAGCGGTAAGCGCCTTTTTAGGCTGGATACGCGCTTTCAATGCTGTTTTAGCAATAATTGGTTCTAAAGATAACGCAATATTAGTTGTCCCAATACCAAACACAAATACAAAAACAATCATCGGTGCGATAAAGATAATTGATTTTGGAAAACGTTCTATCATTTTTGAAGCAAGTTGAACTAAATAATCAATCCCACCTGTTGCTTGAAGTGTACCGCCTGCAATCCCAATGGATAAAATAATCAGCACAGCTGTAACAGGTGCAGAACCTGGGGGTAAGCCAAACCCAAAAATCATAATTAATTGGGCAAAAAGTGCAAAGATCCCACAACCCAATGCGCCTGCTGTTCGTAGACCCAAAACAATTGCGAGTATCATAATCAATATTTCTATCGCAAAAAGAAGCATTCTTTTCTTCCTCTTTTCTAAATTTTCATGTGAATATTTTAGCATATTTAAATGAGCAGTTTAATATATAAATAAAGCGATAAATGGCTAAATTGTAACAATTGAAAAAATAAAAAGAGAACGTGAACAACGGTATCAAATCGATAACGTCGTTCACGTTTTCTCATTTATTGTATTATTTACGTTGTAATAGGATGTTCTACTTCAAAGTTTGGATAAACTGACGAATTTCTTCTGACATTTCCTCATCTTTCAAAGCATACTGAATCGTCGTTTTGACAAAGCCAATTTTTTCACCGACATCAAAACGTTCCCCTTCAAAATCATAAGCAAAAACTTGTTCAGATTGATTCAAACGCTCAATCGCATCTGTTAATTGAATCTCTCCGCCTGCACCTGTTTCTTGATTTTCAAGATAATCAAAAATGTCTGGTGTTAGCACATATCTTCCCATAATCGCTAAATTTGATGGTGCTGTACCTGGCGCTGGTTTTTCCACAAATTTTGTCACTTCATATAAGCGATTGTCTTTTGATTTTGGATCAACAATCCCATAGCGGTGCGTTTCTTGTTCAGGCACTTCTTGAACACCAATGACAGATTTACCAGTGCGGTCGTACTCTTCAATCAATTGCTGAATAGCAGGCGTATCAGATTCAACAATATCATCACCTAATAACACGGCAAAAGGTTCGTTTCCAATAAATTGTTTGGCTGTCCAAATTGCATGGCCTAAACCTTTTTGCTCTTTTTGGCGTACATAAAACATGTTCGCTAAATTTGTAGAATGACGCACTTTTTCCAATAACGCATCTTTACCTTTTTCAGCTAAGTTATTTTCTAATTCCACTTGGTGATCAAAATGATCTTCAATTGCACGTTTATGTTTCCCTGTCACGATAATAATATCTTCAATGCCAGCACGTACCGCTTCTTCAACAATATATTGAATTGTTGGCTTATCTAATATCGGTAACATTTCTTTCGGCATCGCTTTAGTCGCAGGTAAAAAACGTGTACCTAACCCCGCCGCAGGAATAATCGCTTTTTTTACAGTCATAATATTCTTCCTTTCTACGCTAAGACTTTCCCATTAAAAAGTCTATCCCATTTTTCCATTAATTTTTCAGAATGATATAGTTCGATAATTGTTTTTCTACTTTCTTTTCCGTACTGCTTAGCTAAAGCTTCATCATTGATAACTTTTAAAATCTTATCAGCCATACCAGATATATTTTGATTTTCGATTAAGTAACCATTTTCTTCGTGTCTGATAAAGTCTGAAGGTCCATATTTAATATCAAATGCAATCACAGGTTTTTCTAGTAACATCGCTTCAATAATACTAAGCCCTTGTCCTTCAAATTGAGATGTAGATACAACACAACCAAAATCTTTAATTTTATCAGTTGCATTATTGGTATAACCTAATAGTTTAACATTTTTCTCAAGCTCATTTTCTCTTATTAAACGCTCCAATTTATTTTTCTCTTCACCATCACCGTAGATGTGAAATTCTATCTCATTATCCTTTTCCACAACTTCTTTTGCTACTTCTATTAAATATGGCAAACCTTTTTGTGGTACTAATCTGGAGATATGTCCAACTACTTTTCGATGTGTACTTTCAGGAATTTGGTCTGTAATGTTAATAAAATTACTAATGACAGAAACGTTATCGATTTGGTATTCATCGATAATATCTCTTTTCTGCGCTTCAGTGAGGCAAATAACACCATCAATTTTTTGTGCATTTTTCAATATATAATCTTCTTTTTCTTTAACTGCACCACTATTATCAAAATTCTTGTGGTGGTTAATATGAATTACAGCAAATTTCTTTGCAACTTTATGATGAGTTGCTAGCATTTTTGGAAAACTACCTGGTCCATCACAAATCATGATATTCTTCTTATCATCTTTAATTAACTCATCTAAAAAATATGTACAAAATCCCACATTATTTTTAAATTGTTTTTTCTCATTGATCAAATATGTTTGTCCGACACTACCATTTTTGGCATTGATTTGTCTATATAAATAGAGATAGCATTTACTATCAAAAAATTGCTCAGCTGTTAATTTATTTTCGTGATTGAACACATCAATTTTTTGAATCTTTTCTTTACGATAATAAATTCTTTTAATCCTTTTATTGTTTTCAAAAATATCTAAGAAGCTTGTATTCTCAAAAGATTTTTTATAGGCTATGTATTCGCCAGTTTTTTGATTGAAATATCTAGAGATAGTTTGACTTTCTTTTATCTCAACTGTTCCTTTTAATAATCGGTCTATAGCCTTATATAACATTGGATTTCTTTTGTTTTTTGATTGATCCGCTTTAGCCTTATAGAAGTCAAAAGGGTTCAACATTTCAGTTCTCTCATCCATTTTCTTGGATTTTTTTAATGACTGAATAATTTCTGGATAGTCAAATTTGTAATCAAATGTAACAATATTACCTGCAATTTTTTTGTCATAGAAAACTTTACTCCTTGTTAACATGGCAGTCGTCATACCGCCTTTATTAACATCCAACTCATGTACAATCATAAAAACTTTTTTCATTTAGTACACCCCTGATTCTCAAAATATTATCTTAATCACTAGTTTTTAAATAAATTTTAAAATTTTCAATTAATTTAAGCTTTATTGAAATACGTATTATCTATTTATCCTTTAAAATCATGAGTAGGAAGCGCTCTGATACATTCGATTGTTTTAAGTTGAATTGGACTCTAATAATAAATATGAGTAGTGTGCAAATAACAAAATTAACATTACGCATATCATACATCATTTAAGTTCCTATTGACTGTCCTTTTCTTCCTTTTACTCTACTGTTTAGCTTTACGATATACTTATAGCAATTGATTTTCGCATCGTTAATCAATTGAGCATTTTCGCTCATTCCCTACTCGCATCGCTATAAAACAAATATGCAAATTTTAAAAAATATAATAATTAGTGTGTGCCTCTATGAGCTACTTTTAATTATAACATCACTCACATTTTAATTGATATACAATTCAAGTATTCTTTGTCTCAATGAGAAAATAGAAACAAATCCAACAGCTTTCTTATCAATTTTTTAAAGAGATACATACAACAATAACCATTCACTTCTCAAAATAAAGTAAAATAAGATAGCTCTTAGCCCTAGCTAAAAAGCTACCTTATTCATTAAATCGAATTCCTTTATTTTTTAGTTTCATCCTTTACTGTGCCTTTAATTGTACTTTTTGTATTATCAGTGACACGACCTGTAATCGAACCTGTTTGTTTTTCAGACATATTTTGCACCTCTTTTCTATAAAGTCAAATTAAAACGAATTATTTTAATTACAACATTATCCTTTAAAACAATCAAATCATATGGTTATTTAATCATATGCATTCAACATAATGCTCTACAATCTTAATAAAAATTGTTAAAATAGTTTTAATACATATATAAGGAAGAACCTCTCATGATGAAAAAATGGCTATGTTGCTTTGCGTTGCTTTTACTTTTTGGTTGTCAACAGGACACTTCACGATCTCAAGATGCACTCACTGTTTATTCACCCTACCCACAAGAATTAATTCGGCCACTTTTGAAAGATTTTGAACAGCAGTACGATGTGAAAGTAAATCTTATTGAAGGTTCAACACAAGTATTACTTTCAGATATTCATCGAACTCCGTTAGAAGCGCGAGGTGATGTGTTTGTGGGTGGCGTATTAAGCGAAACCATTGATCATTCAGATGATTTTGTCCCCTACCGAGTATCTGATGTAGACAAATTTCATGATTTTGAATCCAAAAATCATTTAGTTACGCCTTTTATGTTGATGCCTACAGTGATTGTTGTCAATAAAGATTTAATAGGGTCCATTCCGGTCAGAGGTTATGAAGATTTATTGCAACCTCCACTAAATGCTCGTGTTGCTTATTCTAACCCTTACACCACTACGACAGGTTACCAACATATGCGCGCTTTATATCACTTACATCATAATACGCAAACAATTAAGCAGTTTCAGCACCATGCCGTGCAATTGGAAAAGTCTTCTCAAGTCGTAGAACAGGTCGCAAAGGGCCGTTATTATGCAGGCTTAAGCTATGAACTCGATGCTCGAAGATGGATGAAAAAAGGTTATCCATTAAAATTAGTCTACCCTACTGAGGGGACTGTGATTAATATAGATGGCATCGCACTCGTTCATAATGCACATCCAAATTCAAAAAGAGAAGCACTCGTCAAATATTTAACTGGTCGTGCAGTTCAAACCCGTTTAGCGCAAGAATTTGGTGTCAAACCGATTCGTAAAGACGTGGCAGAAGTTTCAGAAACAGGCACATTAAAACTTAAAGACATCCCTGCTATTTCTGAATACGAATTGCCTCATGACACACATCAAGCTTTTTTGGAGCGTTTAAAATGAAAACTTACAAACCTTACCGTCAACAATTACGTCGCTCTTTCTTTCTCTCAACGGTCATGCCTGTCTTTTTAGTAATGCTCATTGGCATCATCAGTTTCTATACGCTCTATATTTGGGTGGAGCATCGTACGGTACAACAGCACGTTAATCAAACACAACACGCCATTGTTCAAGCATCACAACAGACAGAATCAGATATTTCAAAATTGAAGACCACATTTAAAGAACTCAACACGAGCGACCCACAAGATTTGACGAAATTGAACCGTATATTATTTAAAATGATTCATGAACAATCCGGAACATTGTATTTTGTTGTGACACAACATCATAAACAAGTAACGACAAACAATTATGAAGACCAACGACTCAATACACTTTATCTGCTTAACACACATAACGTTACATTTAAAAATGGTCCTGCATCTATCCAAATATATTTAGCACAAACGCCACGTATCGATGAAATTTTAAAAGACTCTGGCCAATCTACAGTCATCGTTGATCGTTTTGATAACATTTTATTTACAAACTCTGAACACTTTCGTCTCGATGATAAATGGCAACCTCCTCAATTTGGTTTTATATCGGATGTAGTCAAAATCAATCAAAATGGCGATCGATTGATTCAATTTAAAAACATACATGACACCTTAGAGGATGGAATCATACTGCTCATTATTATGGGACTTGTGTTGATTTTATTCATTTTATTTGGTCTGTTTAATGCACATAACATGGCGAAAAGACAAACTCAAGATATTGAAGCAATTATTCAACGGATTTACTATGCGAAAAATCGTCATCTCGGTCGCTATCAACCATTAGCACAGCCGAGTGAACTCGAAGAAATCAATACCTATATTTATGATTTGTTCGAATCGAATGAAAAATTGATACGCTCTATCGAAAATACGGAACAACGTTTACGTGAAATACAATTAAAAGAAATAGAGCGCCAGTTCCAACCGCATTTTCTGTTCAATACGATGCAAACAATTCAATATTTGATTACTCTATCCCCTCAACTCGCTCAACAAGTGGTGCAACAATTATCGCAAATGCTTCGTTATACGTTACGCGTAAAATCTGATTACGTCCAAATCAAAGATGAACTTGATTATATTCAACAATACGTCGCAATTCAGAATGTGCGATTTGATCATTTGATTAACTTAGAATTTGAAATTCAAAGTGATTTATATACAGCACAAATCGGTAAAATGATGATTCAGCCTTTAGTTGAAAATGCCATCAAACATGGCCGTACGGATGACAAACTTTTGATACGTATTCGCATCACTGAAAACAAACACGCACTTCGTGTCTTTGTTTCAGATAATGGACAAGGGATGTCTAAAGAAAAATGCAAAGAGGTAAGACATTCACTGAATGAAAGCGTGTTTGATACTGAACATTTGGGCTTAAATCATCTAAATCACAAAGCACGTATTCGTTACGGAGAACAAGCGCGATTACGTATTTTTTCAACACCTTATCAAGGCACCCTCATCGCTTATCAACTACCAAGGGAGGCGATATCTCATGTATAAAGTCGTGATTTGTGACGACGAAAGAATCATAAGAGAAGGGCTGAAACAAGCCATTCCGTGGAATGAATATCATTTTTCACATGTATTACTAGCAAAAGATGGCATCGAAGGGTTATCACTGATTCGTGAATATCAACCAGAATTAGTGATTACCGACATTCGGATGCCGCGCATGGACGGTGTAAAATTGTTAGATGCGATTAAAGATTATGATTGTAAGAAGATTATTTTATCTAGTTATGATGATTTTGAATATATGAAAGCTGGCATTCAGCACCATGTCTTAGATTATCTATTGAAGCCTATTGACACTTCACAATTAACCCAATTATTAGCGCAATGGGCAACAGCATTCCAACCTGTACACCCTGCTGCACAATTAGAAGTTTTTCAACCGTTGATGAAAGTTGAATATGGTGATTATTATGTTAATGTGATGATTCAACAAATACAGCAGCGTTTTCATCAAAAATGTCACGTTTCTGATCTAATCGCTCCCTTACCTGTAAGCGAATCTTATTTGATGCGTACATTTAAAGAGCATGTGGGTATTACAATTCTGGATTATTTAAATCGATACCGAATTTATCAATCACTTTCATTATTACAAAGCCAAAATAAACATTATGAAATTGCAGACAAAGTTGGTTTTTCAGAGTATAAAACATTCAGTTATCACTTTAAAAAGTATTTAAATATGACACCCAGCGAATACGCGAAACAACAGTAAAAGTATTCGTTTATCAAAAAAGAAAAGGCAACTCGATGTGTAGAAAGCCAAATTTAGCTTCTTTTGTGATCGAGTTGCCTCTATTAATTTCATTTATAAATGTAAGCTTCTAATTTTCTTTTCTTCAAAATATGCGACAATACCAAGGAGTATAATACCAATAAATAACGCTGCGTAGAAAACGATAAATACGTCTGTCCATCCACTTAACGTATAACCAAAGACATTTAAACCGTTTCTTTCCGGGTCAGCAATGGCAGCTAAACCTACTTTAGCCATAGAATCGCCAAATAAATATGCAAAGGATCCCGTCATTCCATTTGCTACACTAATCGCATTTTTAGGGACAAATCCTGTTAACGATACACCAATTAACAATTGTGGACCGAAAATCAATGCGCCTAATGCAAAGAGTGACACGTTAACCATCGTTACACTTGTTGCATTCGTATAGAATAAGACCACGAACGTAATTAAGAACATACAGCCAATCGCGACGATAGCACGACGACCTTTTAACAAGTCAGAGATGTATCCCCATAATAAACTTGCGACAAGCGCACCCATTTCAAAATAGAATATTGTGTTAACTGCGTCTTCTTTTCCAAAATGCAATTGTTCAGAAACATAAAGTGGTGCCCAGTTATCAATACCAATCCGCACAATGTACACAAACACATTAGATACACATAAAATCCAGATAACCGGATTTTTCAAGATATACTTTTTGAAAATTTCCCATTTTGTCATACTTTGTGCATCAATATTTTCTTGATCTACAGGTTCTTCCCAAATTTCTTCTGCACGATTCCATCCTAATTCTTCTGGATCATCTTTACCAATAAATAATGTGACAACACCGATAATTAACGCTATAACAGCTGGGAAAATAAACATACCTACAACGCTACCATGGAAAAACATATTTGCGCCCCATAGTGCAAGCGCCCCTGCTATTGCACCACCGATATTATGTGACGTATTCCAAAAGCCGAGATAACGCCCTCGTTTAGTTCGCGGTGCCCATCTAGAAATCGTTGAGTAACTTGCAGGTCCACCGACGGATTGAAAAATACCGTTGAGTCCCCAAAGTACAATAAATAAACCTAAAACAGAACCAAAATAACTTAACACGAAGCCCATAATTAATACAGTTATCGCGGAAAGAATTAATAAAAATGAAATAATTTTTTTCGTGTTACGTCCATCAACAAAGTAACCTAATAGTGTTTTCCCTAGGCCATAAGTAATACTAAATGCTAACCCAATATAACCTAATTCTAATGTAGACAACCCGATTTCTTCTTTTAATAAAGGTTGAGCTGCTTTAAAATTGTTTCGAATTAAGTACATGGCCATATATGCGAGAAATACGACGAAAAAGGCTTGTAAAAAGTTACGTAACCATAATTTTCGTTGCATCGATAACGGTATGCCTTTGTTTGGAATCTTTTTAATATCAAAAAAGTTCATGCCCTTCACCTCTTGTGTTCACTTTAAGTTCACTATAGCACCAACTGAAAGCGCTTAATATCCTAGAAATTATCGTTTTATCCCAAAAACTGAACTAAAGACTTTAATATTTGGAAAAGGATTTTATTTAAGACAATTAAAATTAAGTATCATCTAGTTTATTCAATTTTGTATTATTAGCACGTTAATTTATCCTTGCACGAAATAAGAAGTTTACTATTAAATTTTTAAGTAATTTTTATAGAAAGATAATTGACATCGTTTCACTTGAATTTTACACTTATTTATAAATTAAACGCTTACAAGGGGGAGTCATTATGAATAAAATTGCTATCGCAGGTGCAGGTGCAATGGGCGGTCGGATTGGGAGTCAAATTAAGAAGGCTGGATACGATGTGACACTGATTGATACATGGGAAGAACATGTGAATCAAATAAATGAACACGGCCTTGAAATCGAAACAAAAACAGATACCTATACGATTCAAATTCCTGCACTATTACCTCAAAATGTAAATGAGGCATATGACTTAATCATTATCTTAACGAAATCTATGAAATCAGAAGAAATGCTTCAAACGTTATACGGTCGAAATGCCCTTCACCCTGATACTGCTTTACTTACTATGATGAACGGTCTTGGACATGATGAACGATTTTCTAAAATTGTGCCACAAACTCAAATTTTCCTTGCCGTTACCATGTGGACTGCTGGCATGCGCGGTCCTGGAAAATTATTATTAGAAGGCACAGGGAGTATTGAGTTTCAACGTGCAGATGGCCAAGCTGATCACCGTACAGAAGTGATTCATCGAATTTTCAATGATGCAAAACTTAACGCTACAATCAGTGATAATGTGTTCAAATCTATTTGGAGTAAAGCGACTGTCAACAGTGTTGTAAATCCATTGTGCACTATCCTAAACAAAACCATTTATGAATTTGGCAGTTATGTTCATTCACGTGACATGATTCAACCCATTATTGATGAGATTGTTGCTGTGGCTCATGGCCGTGGCGTTGAATTAGACGCACAAGTACTCTTACAAAAAATTGAAGACTCTTATCCAAAAGAAACACAAGGTCTCCATTATCCTTCAATGCATCAAGACTTATATAATCGTCGCTATACTGAAGTTGATTATCTTAACGGACAAATCAGTCAATATGGTCGTGAATTAGGTATTCCAACACCGAATAATGATATATTGACTCACTTAATCCATCAATTAGAAACGAAATGGGTTCAATAAATACTGATGTCTTAATGATTTAACAGTTGCATCATATTACACGCATTAACTTAAGAGGCCAGGATGTATATCCCAAAATAAATAGCGCTAAGATGATTTTTAATAGAAAATCGTCCTAGCGCTTTCTTTTTATGATATGACTTCGTTTATACATGTCATCACTCACTATTATACTTTAAAAAATGTAACACTTTCATTTTTTCACACTGTCTTCATCCTTATTAAAAAAGACATATTCATATCATATTTTTACATATATACTTAAATTGTATGCATAATTCATATGAACATAATACATTAAGATAAAGATTTTTACATAATTATATTGCTTTTTTAACGAAGCCACTCTATAATTTTATATAGCAAGCAATAATGTTTATTTATAACTCTATTTTATTTTCATTTTGCTTTGCTGTTTTTGAAGATAAATGAATACCACTAAGCACATTCGATCAAAATGATTACATCTTTAGCGTTTTGGACGCCAACTTCAAAGGGGTTGATTTAAATGAAAGAATATCGTCACTACATACATCAAGTGGGAACGATTAAAACCTTACTAGAGGGACATCATGAAAGCGAAGTGACAATCGCTGAGTTATTACGTTACGGTGATTATGGATTTGGTACATTGAACCATACTGATGGTGATTTTGTAATTATTGATGGGCAACCCGTTCATATGAATCAATATGGAGAACATCACGGATTAAATGGTCAAGAGAAAGTGCCGTATGGCGCTGTTGTTCAATTTAGACCCCAGCACGACTTCGTAGTTAAACAAGTGGAACATGTTGATATTTTTCAACATATCAAGGAAAGGCTAATAAAGACACAGCTTTTCTCAATGACTAAACTCACAGGCGATTTTAATTATATTCACTTAAGTGTTTATTCTAAAAATCATTCACCTCACACGCTCAAGCGCCCCTTTCATATACCTCAAACTGAACGTGCAGTGCGACAAATTAAAGGTACAATTTTGATTCTTTATACACCTCATGATTTTACTGGTATTCATCCACCGGGTTTCAGTGCCTATTTCGTTTCGGAATATCATGAACTTGTAGGCAAGGTCCTTAGCTTTAAAGTTTCAAATGCTGTAGCCCAACTTCAAAATTTGGATGGATATACAATGATCTGTCCTGCTGCTGAGCCATTGTTTATTAGGCATTTGTCATTATAGCGTATATTTTCTATTGATGATTTGTGGAACGTAAGTGAAGCAAGGACATATTGGAAAATAGCGAGTGCATAATCAGATTATAAAATTGAAAATACTCACCCATTAAATATCGTTTGATGAGGTACTTGCTCAAGAATTTTAATGTCAATGACCGCCTTTTAAAAGAAAAGTCATACTGTTACTAACAATTATTAGCAGTATGACTTTTGGCCTATGCGCTCCCTTTATATAGAAATTAAAATAAAAAGCACTCCCACTAAATACATCAATCTGTATTCAGCGAAAGTGCCTCCCATGATTACTACTGGGAAAACTCAAAAACGAATCGGTATTGAACGCATTAATTGTTTGAATAGTTTGCGTATTGTGATGCTAAGCGTTGATATTCTTTTTGAGTAAGTGCGTGTGCATCAGATGTGCTACCAACAGCTGATAAAAGAACAGCTACTGCAGCAGTTGACATTAAACCTTTTACCAATTTACTCATTCATATCACCTCTTTCACTTTTAAGTATAATTATTATACCACATATTAATAATATATCAAACAGATGCTTTTGATTTGTTCCATTTTGCCTTTTAACTTAAAATCTGCTAAATAATTTCATAATTAAATATTTAATATAAAAACATATTTTTTAATACACTTTCGTTTACACGCTTTATTAATATAAGACTTAACCTTATATTTTAGAGAACGTCATTTTATACTTTTTTATACATTTGTTACATAGGTGGTGTTTAGAAATTTTTAGCCTCACCTAAAAATAAAGATCTAAAAATCCTTAATATTACTGAATTGCCTCGATTTTTGAGATATTTATAAATGATTACCACTATCTTTTTATTTGAAACTATTTAATAAATTCGTCATACTAAGGGTGTAATTATATCGTTACGAGGAGTGAAAGGAAGTATGAATCAACAACAACTAGAAAAAATGAAGAATGGTAAAGGTTTTATTGCAGCACTAGACCAAAGCGGTGGTAGTACCCCTAAAGCATTACGCGGTTATGGTGTTGGAGAAGACCAATATAACAATGATGACGAAATGTTTAAATTGGTTCACGAGATGCGTACACGTATCGTAACATCACCATCATTTACTTCAGATAAAGTAATTGGTGCAATCTTATTCGAACAAACAATGGACCGTGAAGTTGAAGGTAAACATACGGGTGACTACCTTGCTGACAAAGGCATTGTACCATTCCTTAAAATTGACAAAGGTTTAGCAGAAGTTGAAAATGGTGTTCAATTAATGAAACCTATGCCTGAACTTGATCAATTATTAGATCGTGCAAACGATCATAAAATCTTTGGTACAAAAATGCGTTCAAACATCTTAGAATTCAACAAAGAAGGCATCGACGCAGTGATTAAGCAACAATTTGAAGTTGCACAACAAATTATCAATAAAGGTCTTGTACCTATTATCGAACCTGAAGTGAACATCGATGCAGAAAACAAAGCTGAAATCGAAGCTTACTTAACAGAATTAATTCAAAAACATTTAGATGATTTAGCTTCAGATGATTACGTGATGTTAAAATTAACAATTCCAACACGTGCAAACCAATATGAATCATTAATTAACCACCCTAACGTTGTACGTGTGGTTGCTTTATCAGGAGGCTACAGCCTTGAAAAAGCAAATGAATTCTTAAAAACAAATAACGGTTTAATTGCGAGCTTCTCTCGTGCATTAATTAACGATTTACGTGTAAGCCAATCTGACGAAGAGTTTGATCGCTTATTAGGCCAAACAATCGATTCAATTTACGACGCTTCAGTTAACAAAGTTCAAGCGTAATAATAAAACGTTAAGAAAAGCAAACCGAATCGCATTCAATCTATGAATGCAAATCGTGTGGAAACACAATTTTTCAAATCAATTGTGTTTCCACTTTTTTATATCAAGAAAAAACGCCTATCAGAAGGGCACGATTTAAATGTGCGCTCTGATAGGCGTTGTATGTTCGAACGACTCTTTTAGTGTTCTAACATTTCATCTTTTACTTCTTCTTTTGACAAGTTAGCTGGGTAATATGTTGGCCAGTTATCTAGCTCTTTTAAGACTTTATCACGATCATTGCCCATGAAAATATGGAAGTGTTCAGATTTTTTAGGTGCAATATTATGGTCGCTAAATTGTACATATTTTGGTAAGTCTTTAGACGCTTCACCTTCAAGTTTGAAAGTATAACGAACACCACGGTTGCCGCCTTTGTAATCTAAAATGTCTTTACCATCATAACGGTATGTGCCAGTCATTGACTTACCGTTTTTAGTGAAGGTGATTTGGTCACCTGAGATTTTAATTTTTTCTATATCTGTTTTATAACCTTTTTCATAATACGATTTGTATTCTTTCGCGGATTTATCGCCTTTATCTTCAGCTTTATGTTTGAAGACTTCATCTAAAGTACCATCTTTTAATAAAGGATAAACAGATTGCCAGTTACCTGCATAATCAGAAAGTTCGCGGTCTTTCACTTGGCTATCTTTGAAGTAACCATCTTGGATTGCTTTTGTATGTTTATTTGCTGCTTTATCATCTTTAACTTTAATTTTTTCATTCAATGCTTTTTCAAGGTTTTTCACGTTTTCTTTCATTAATGATTGATATGTCGCATCTTTCGATTGATCATCTGTAACAGCTTCCATGTTGTTGAATTTCAATGTTTTCGCATTTGTTTCTTTGCGAATTGTATCTGTCACTTTATGTGAAATATTTTCTTCATAAAGAATGTATTTCGCACCTGTATCATTAATTTCATCAACGATTTCAGTTAATTCTTTTTGTGATGGGTCTTCAGCATTTAAACCTTCAACCCCTTTTTGTACAAAACCGTAACGGTCAGCTAAATAGCCTAAAGATTCATGTGAAATGAATACCGCATTACCTTGACGGTCTTTTGTAATATCTTTCATATCTTGATCAATGCCATCTAAATCTTTTAATAATTTATCTGCATTTTTCTTATATTCATCTTTATGATCTGGATCGCGTTTTACTAAATCATCACGAATTGCAGATACGAATTTTTTATCTAATTGTGGATCTAACCATACGTGTGGGTCATAGCCACCATGATGATGATGTTCTTCACCATGTTCATGATCATGTCCTTCATGTTCATGTGCTTCTTCGCCATGCTCATGGTCGTGTCCTTCTTCACCATGTTCATCGTGATCACCATGCTCATGCTCATCATGTTCCCCGTGTTCATGTTGATCCGTTAATAAAGTTGCTCTGTCTAAATGATCCTCTAATGAAAGTTTGTGATCATCTTTTTTAATTGCCCCAGCTATTTTTTTAGAAACTGGATCTAAATTATCGCCCGTATAAATAAATAGATCCGATTTACTTGCATCTATAATATCTTTTTGTGATGGTTCAAAGCTATGTAAATCCGTCCCTTTCGGATAAATAGAATCTACTTGTACATGTTTACCACCAATTTGCTTAACAAACGATTGCAATGGGAAAACCGTTGTTGTTACTTTTAATTGGTCGTTTGATGATGCTTTATCGTCACCTTGACCACAAGCCGCTAACACAGAACCCGACAATACCACTGTCGCTAATAACTTGAAACTTTTTTTCATGATGTGGTCTCCTCCTAAAAATAGTAATGATTTCGATTTAAAATTATACGCTAAACATTTCATAAGCGCAATATGCATTTTTAAAATCATTATTTTCTAAAAATGACAAATTGCAAAATCTGTTACTTTTAATGCACCTAAATTCTTCACTTTTATCATTACTGTAAAGGATAACCTTGCTATTTTGACAAAATCATAAAAAAAGAGACGGAACAGAAATCAATTTGATGGTCTGTACCGCCTCTACTCTATTCACCTTACACTTTGTGTCTGATTCTCTCTATCTTGCTTTCATTTTGCATCGAGTCTGAGTTTGACCGCTTCCCCTACAGCTCGTGCTGAAGCTGGATTTTGTCCTGTAATTAATTGTTCCGCTTCAACGACAAAACTTTTTAATGGTATTAAGCTTTTTTGATAAACTGCGCCTTTTTCTTTTAATGCGGTTTCTAACTGATACGGCACTTGTTTTTTGCGGCGTGCTAAACCTTCTTCTCGATTTGAAAAACCTGTCAACCGTTGCCCTTCTATAAGAAAATGATTGTTCGGACGTTTAACTTCAAGTAACGCACTCGCACCGTGACAAACTGAAGAAATAACACCTCCACGATCATAAATGTCGTTTACTGCATGGGCAATCGTATCATGTCCTCGGAAATCATACATCACACCATGACCACCGGTAAAATAAATCGCATCATACTGTGTAACATCAGCTTCATCGAGGGAAGGCGAATGATGCAGTTTTTGCATAAAACTTTCATCTTCATAATATTGTTTAGTCAAACGATCTAACGTCACTTTATTCATACTCACGGGATCTAGTGGCGTTTCGCCTCCATTGATATTGTATATATCCAATTGATAATTCGGATTATTTTGGAATACATCATAAAAATGCACCAGTTCGCTCAACCATAATCCTGTTGGTAAATCAAAGCCATCAAATTGATCATAACTCGTATTTACAATCATTATCTTTTTCATTTTGAACACATCTTTCGTCTTTTTTCACCATTATAACGAACATTTCTCGATACACTTAATGAGTTGCTTAACAATTGCGCTATTTGGTATTAGAACGCCTTCCGACAGTGATAAGCGCAATAAATCATTGTTTAGCACAAAAAAAGAACGGCAAAATCTTTTTCTAATTATCAGATTTTACCGTTCATCGCTATGTGTTGTCTGGATGTGCTTTTTGGCATTTAGCGATTGCTTGGTTGTAAGCTGCTAGTTTTTCTTGCTTAATCATATGAGCTGCAGTATTGACCGGTTCATATGCTTCCCACTCCGCTCTTTTTTCAATCAATACAGCTAAAGAGAGCAGAGAGATTTTAAGTGATGTTTTTGTTGTCATATTATAAATCTCCATTCAAGAATTGCGCCTCCCCATTGAAAAAGCTCCAATTCGCATCTGTATTTTCTACAAGGCTAATCAGTACATCTTCTTTTCGAATACCTAATTTTTGATGTAATGTTTCTACCAACTTGCGATAAAAAATCGTTTTTTGTTCTTCCGTTCTTGGACGCGTGATAAGCGTAAAAACTAACACATCCTTCGTCCGTTCTATGCCTAAACCTGTATCTAAAATTTGCATCTCATACGCTTCGTGTTGCGTCACGATTTGATAGCGGTCCCCCACCGGTGCACGAAAGGCTTCTAGCATCACTTCATATGAGATATCTAAAACTTCCTTAATATAAGCTTCATCTTTCCCTTTAATTAGATCTATTTTAATGATTGGCATTATCATTCCCCTTTTCATCAAGATTTGAGTAACCCCATTTTAATGCAAGAAGTAGACCAACAAATGTTCCTATAAAACCATAAAGCCAGATGGATAACATTTCATTTACAAACATTATGCTTCCCCCTTATCCACAGAGAGTTGGCGCGCTCGATAATGCATGACAGAGGAAGTTACAGTGATCGTCAGTATGCCCAAAATAGTGGCAACAGCACCGGCAGACATTGTACTTGGAATCACACCGCCAAAATAAATGACAAGATAGGATATTAAACCAACGACCATCGAAAGTTCTGCTGCACGGGCAGGTGCTTTTCGTTTCGCATATACCGCATGTAAAATAGGACCCATTGTACCGGCTGCAATACCGGAAATCCCAATCCACATGAGGTCACTCATATAGAGCGGTGGTTTCAAAACTAATAAAAACGATAAAAGCCCTACAATCGGTACAGAAGCACGACTAATACGAAAAGCAATTCGATTGGCTTTCTCTGTTTCAAGATTCACCCACTTCTGTTTGACAATCAGTTTTAAAAATAAATCATTCGCGAACACTGTAGAAATAGACACAAACAAGCCATCTGTCGTTGACATAGCCGCTGCTAATATAACGACACCGAATAAAGCAACAATCACAGCAGGAAACGCCCACTCTATATATTGTAGTAAGGCTAAATCTGAACTTGCGACTTGCCCACCCAATGCTACGCGACTATAAATACCGCCAAAAAGTACAAGTAAACATAAAGCCATTACAATGATATAAGTACGAATCATGCGCCCTAAATCTTTTTCACTTTTTAGACCTAAAATTTTATTAAACAAGTGCGGCGCTGACGCAAAAGCCCATTGAATAATAATCGCACCGATAATCATTGTAAAAGAATGAAAGTGAACGGATTCAGGATTAAAAACTTGGACTAAGTGATGATTTTGATGATCTAAGTTTTGTGCAATCCCTGAAAACGTATCATGGATGCTACCTTTCCAAAATAGCACAATGCCAGAGATAAAAATGGCAAGGCCAGCTACTGCCATAATGATGACTTGTATGGCATCGGTATAAATATCTGCTAGTGCACCACCTACGTAAACATAAATCACAACAATGACTGTGATTACAATCAAACTTGAAAAGTAACTCATACCGAGTAAATGTTTGAAAATCAAAGCGCCTGCTACAAGCTGACTTGCGATATAGAAAATATTAAATAATAAGATCATAGCCGTCCCAACACGTAAAATAGGACTGTCATAAAAATCGCCTAACCAATCTGGTAGCGAGAGGGATTGCTGCGTTGTATTTAATGATCTGACTCTTTTAGCGACCATTAAAACACCTGTAGGGCCACCGATAAACATCGCTAAAAACAACCATAAATTATTGAGTCCCCACGCATACGACCATCCCGGATAACCTAGAAAGGTTGCAGCACTTAAATACGTCGCTGCAAAAGACAATCCTAGCGTACGGGGGCCAATCCTTCCAAAGCCAGTCGCAAAATCTGAAATACTGTTCATCTTTCTAGAACTGACAAAGCCTACCGTAATCATGAACGCCATGAAAACAATAAAACCTATCCATGTATACACTTTAACGTCATTCATAATCATCCCCCTATATCTGTACTAAATTGGCTTTTTTATTTCGTGCAGGATGTGTCGGTTTCACTTTCGTATGGCCTTTGCCAAACATATTTTCACGTAAAGTTTCACCTTCATATTCTGTACGATATATGCCTCTTTTTTGTAATTCAGGAATGATTAAGTCCACAAATTCTTCAAATGTACCTGGTGAATAAGTCTGCGCAATATTAAAACCGTCCGCACCACCTTCATTCACCCATAACTCCAATTGATCAGCAATTTGTGTGGGTGTTCCGATGAATTTAGCCGTCCCATTACCTAGTCCGTGATTTTTCACCGCTTCTCGCAATGTCCATTTTCGATGTGGGTCTTTTGTATATAAATTGAGATTGCCTTGCATCGCTTCTGTCTCGATATTTTCGATATATTCATCTGGATCATATTGAGAAAAATCAATACCCGTATGTCCACTTAACAATGCGACTGAACCTTCATAGCTGACTTCATTTTGAAGCGCTTCATATTTTTCATAAGCCTCTGCTTCAGTTTCACCGATAATAGGTAAAACCATTGGAAAAACAAGTATATCTTCTCCATCACGGCCAAATTGTTGTGCTCTTGTCCGAATGTCTGTGACATATGCCCGTAACGATTCAATAGAGGTGTGTTTTGTAAACACAGCCTCTGCATGCTTTGCAGCAAATATTTTGCCTTTTTCGGAAGCACCTGCTTGAAATAAAACAGGCGTTCTTTGAGGGGAAGGCTCTACAAGATGCGGGCCGGGTATATCGAAAAATGTACCTTTATGATGAATCGCATGAACTTTAGAAGGATCAGCATACGTATCTGTCTCACGCGCTTTAACAACTGCATCGTCCTCCCAACTGTCTTCCCACAGCTGATAGCTCACTTGCAAAAATTCGTCAGCACGGTTGTAACGTAATGCTTTAGGCAAGCGTTCTTTTAAGCCTAAGTTCACTGCTTCGCTTTCTAAATAAGACGTCACAACATTCCAACCTAATCGGCCATTTGTCAGATGATCAAGTGTAGATAATTGACGTGCCAACTTATATGGCTGGGCATAGGTAGTAGAGACAGTAGGTGCAATACCAATATGCTCAGTTACCGCTGCAATGGCAGAAACGAGCGGAATAGGATCATGTGCGGGGAGTTGAACTGCGTGTTTCACTGCGGCGTCATGAGATTGGTTGTAAACACTATAAGTGCCCAACACATCAGCAATAAAAATACCATCAAATAAACCACGTTCTAAAGTTTGAGCAATATCCGTCCAATATTTTAAATTGTGGTGTGTCGCTCCTTTATCTTTTGGATGTTTCCATAAACCTGAAGCATGGGGAGAGGGAGAGTTTTGGACGAATCCGTTAAAATGAATTTGTTTTCGTGTCATGAACATTACCTCCTAAGAAATAGGAAGATAAGGCATAGCTGTAGTTGACTTATCTTCTAGCAATTGTGCTACTGGAATTGGCACAGTGAATTAATCCTGTTGCCGAGATTTCATCGGGCCAGTCCCTCCATCTCTCTTGATAAGACGATGATGTACACTCATGGGGTACTTTTTAATAAGTGAAAGGTAAAACACTGACCGGTAGAATAATCACTTCCTTCACATGGCGGCTTACGCTTTAAAAGCGCTCATGTCAATCTACCAGATCATGAATTTCCATTTATTTTCATTTTGTGCGACGCTTAAAAGTTAAATTTTGGCAAAGCCTTTTTCCAAATCTGCGATAATATCATCGATATGCTCAAGTCCTATCGAAAGACGAATCGTCTCCGGGGCAATACCTGCTGCTGTTTGTTCTGCTTCCGTCAATTGTTGATGTGTCGTGGATGCGGGGTGAATGACAAGTGACTTTGCATCTCCTACATTCGCTAATAAAGAAAATAATTCTAAGCCTTCAATAAACTTTTTACCTGCTTCGTATCCACCTTTAACACCAAAGGTAAAGATGGAACTTGCACCTTTTGGTAAATACTTCTCTTTTAACGCGTAATATTCACTCGTAGGTAAACCAGCATATTTAACCCATGCGACTTTATCATGCTTTTCAAGATATTGTGCAACTTTTTCAGCATTTTCCACATGACGTTCTAATCGTAATGAAAGTGTCTCTAAGCCTTGCGTTAGTAAAAATGCATTGAATGGTGAAATCGCTGCCCCTGTATCTCTTAAAATTGTTGTACGAATTTTAAAAGCAAGTGCGGCTTCTCCAAATTTTTCACTGAACACTAAGCCGTGATAAGACGGATCGGGTTCACTTAATCCTGGAAACTTGCCATTATCCCAATTAAAGTTACCTGCATCAACAATAACACCACCCATTGATGTTCCGTGCCCACCAATAAATTTGGTCGCAGAATGAACAACAATGTTCGCGCCATATTCAATTGGACGTAAAAGATAAGGCGTTGCAAATGTATTATCAACAATAAGCGGTATACCTTGAGCTTTTGTAATCGCTGCAAGTGCATCGAAATCCTCAACATTGCCTTCTGGGTTCCCAATGGTTTCTACAAATAATGCCTTCGTATTGTCTTGAATCGCATTTTCTATACTACTGACATCTTTCGTATCTACTAATGTGACATCAATCCCATATTTAGGTAACGTATGTGTGAAAAGCGTATGTGTTCCGCCATATAATGTGGAACTTGCTACAATATGATCACCCTTCTGTGCTACAGCTTGAATCGCATACGTGATGGCTGCCATACCTGAAGCAACTGCTACACCAGCCACACCCCCTTCAAGTTCAGCCACACGTGTTTCAAGCACGTGTGTGGTAGGATTCATCAGTCGTGTGTAAATATTCCCAAGTTCATCTAAGCCGAATAAATTCGCCGCATGTGCCGTATCATCAAAAGTAAAAGATGTCGTTTGATAAATCGGTAAAGCACGTGAATGGCTACTTTCGTCGACTTCTTGTCCTGAGTGCAATTGCAAAGTTTCAAATTTAAAATCACTTGTCATTTGACATTCCCCCTAATAATAAAAAATAAAAGCCTACCTGATAAAGATAGACTTTTACTAGAAGACTTATCTCTCAGGTTAAATCACCTGCAGGAATTAGCACCTAACTGAATAGGTTGCCTGGTTTCAAAGGGCCTGTCCCTCCACCAATCTTGATAAGTATGATTCAATTGTTAAAATGCAAGATGTATCGTGCAAATAGAACGGCCAATACAATAACCGTGCGGGTGTTTTATTGGCTTTTAATGATACCACAAGTCTATCTAACATCCTTAACGATGTCAATACACAAATCCGAATTTTCTTACAAATTGAAAAAATTTGAAAAATGTCTGTTCGTATCAACACGTAGCCTGTTTATTCAATGTAAATCGACTGGCTGATCATTTCGGTTTTAATAAACTGTTGGACATCAATGACACGTTGATTTAATGACCCTTTATAGGGCAAATTAGGTTGATATAATTTTTGAATGAACATGCCGTCTACAATGACATCAACTTGTTTTAATAACGCAGTCCGTTCATCATTCGCAAACCATAAATACTCAAATAAAAAGCCTGTCCAAACCCAAATTGATTTCCGGCTACCGTAGCGTTCTCGAAAAGCATGTACTAATGGGATAACAATATCTAAATTACAAAAAGGTTCGCCCCCTAAAATGCTTAATCCTGAAATATATTCCGGTGCACACGCATCTAACACTTCCGATATCAATGTTTCCGTTGCCCGTTCACCATATCGAAAATTTTGAGCTGCCACATTGTAACAACCTTCGCATAAAAATGGGCAACCTGAAACATAGACACTGCAACGTACACCTTCTCCATCGACGAAGCTTTGGTATTCGATTTTAGCGATATAACCTGCACCCTTTTTTATTTTTTGTGCAATCATGAGGGATTCGCTTTCATATGTTTCACACGTGCGCACATTTCTTTATGACGCCCTTCAATCATTGGCCGTTGCACAGGATTACCTAAATAACCGCATGTCCGTTTAACAACATCGACCGTTTCAGGATTATGGTTTCCGCAATGTGGGCAACTATAACCTTTTTCAGTTGTTTCAAAGTCTCCTTCGAAACCACAGTCATAACAACGATCGATTGGGATATTTGTACCTAAATAGCTCACACGATCGTATGAATAATCCCACACCGCTTCAAGCGCTTTCACATTATGGTCTAATTTAGGGTACTCACAATAATGAATATAACCACCGCTTGCAAAATGAGGATAATCTTTTTCAAAATCTAATTTTTCGAACGGTGTCACGTCTTTTCGTACATCGTAATGAAACGAGTTTTGATAATAACCTTTATCTGTAATATCAGGAATCGAGCCAAACGCCTCATAGTCTAAACGGCAAAATCGATCTGTCAAAGACTCACTTGGTGTGCTATAAATACTAAACCAAATGTCATGCGCTTCAGTCCAACTATATTGATAAGCTTGCATCTTTTTTAAAATTTCAAGTGTAAAAGCTTTCGCATCTGCGTTAGTTTCCCAATTAGGCCCAAAGAACACTGTCGCTGCTTCATAAAGTCCAATGTACCCCATAGAGACAGTCGCACGTTGCTTATTAAATAAAGCGTCCACCGAATCGTTTTCATCAAGACGGTATTTAAAAGCCCCGCGTTTGTATAAAATTGGCGCATTGTTTGGCACCGCTTCTTTCACACGTTCAATACGATAAGCCAATGCATCGTGTAGCACTTGCATCCGTTCATCAAATAAAATCCAAAAACGTTCAATGTCGCCTTCTGATTCAATCGCAATGCGTGGCACATTTAAAGTGACAACACCTAAATTACAACGACCACTATTTTCATATTCACCATTCTCATTTTGCCAAGCCGGTAAAAATGAGCGGCAACCCATAGGTGCTTTAAAATCACCAAGCAACTCTACAGTTTTGTCGTAATTTAAAATATCTGGATACATGCGTTTCATAGAACATTTTAAAGCCAATTGTTTAATGTCATAGTTTGGATCTGACGGTGCCAAATTCGTTCCTTTTTTAATTGAAAAGACAAGTTTTGGGAAAATGGCTGTAATTCGATCTTTACCTAACCCTTTAATTCGTGTTTTTAAAATTGCTGTTTGGACTTTGCGACTAAGTTCATCCGTACCAAGACCAAAGCCTAAAGTCACAAAAGGTGTCTGTCCATTAGATGTATATAATGTATTAATTTCATATTCTAGACTTTCAATCGCATCACTAATATCTTGTGTCACACGTTGATCGACATAAGTTTCAATATGCGCTTCGTCTACAAATTGCTGCGCAATATCACGATGTTTTTGTTCGTTATATTTCGCATATGTACTTAATAATTCGTCAACTCGATCAATCGTGCAACCCCCGTATTGACTGCTCGATACATTCGCAATAATTTGAACGAGTTGTGCGGCTGCTGTTTGTATCGATTTAGGAGATGTGACTTGCGCATTGCCAATTTGAAAGCCTTGCGCCAACATCCCTTTAGCATCGATTAAACAACAATTTGTTAATGGCTGAAATGGATGATAATCTAAATCATGAAAGTGTATTTCCCCTTTTCGATGTGCCTCTGCCACGTGTTTTGGCAATAAATAATCTAAAGCGTACGATTTTGAGACTACCCCTGCAGTCAAATCACGCATTGTTGAAAACGTTTCACTATCCTTGTTTGCATTTTCATTTACTATTGTAGGATCTTTTGTCATTAAACCAGTAAGTTCTTTTTCCAGTTGTGTCAAAATATCACTCTTTTCTATATATAGTATCTATAAATAATCATAAACACCATATATAGTGCTTTTCAAATGATAACTGACGGATTTACGAATTTGTCATTTCTTTTCAAACATTATGTGAACAAAATATTGCGTTAGATTGGATTGGAAATTATATTTCAAAGGGCTTAACTGATCCCAAGTTACTAGTCCAACTGCTATTTCAAAAGCTCGGTATGAAAAGACGAAATTTAACCTCCGTAATGATTTTAGTACGGAGGTTAAAACAATTTATGCGACTTTTGATGAATCACTATTTTTCTATCTTATTGTTTTCTTAACGTTGAATTTATCATTCATGAACCGATTTACGTTTTTGGAAAAACATCGCAATAGCACCAATAGCAATTATTGCAATAGTTAATCCAATAACTCCCAAGTATTTAACAATATTACCAAAAACAATACCAACAACTAAAAAGTCTGTATCTGAGAAAGTTGTCGACGCTAAACCAAGATCTCCTAAGAACGGTAAAAAAAGTAGCGGTAGAAAAGTAATGAGTATTCCATTCACCATTGAGCCCGCAACTGCACCTTTAACACCGCCCCGCGCGTTACCAAACACCCCAGAAGTTGCTCCCAAAAAGAAATGCGGAACAACGCCAGGTAATATGACCACTCCACCGATGAGAAACATGACAAACATCCCTAAAACCCCGGTTAAAAAGCTAACAAAAAAGCCAATTAATACCGCATTTTGCGCATACGGAAAGACGATTGGGCAATCTAACGCTGGCTTAGAATGTGGAACTAATTTTTCAGAGATACCTTTAAAGGCTGGCACAATCTCCGCGAGAATGAGTCGTACACCCGTTAAAATGATAAATACACCAGCTGCAAAAGTAACCCCTTGGATTAATGAAAAGACTAAGAAATTTTGTCCATCACTTACTTTATCATGAACATATCCCACACCTGCACACAAACTTGCAATTAAATATAACGCAATCATTGTAAGTGAAATACTAATTGTACTTTCTCTCAAAAAACTTAGTCCTTTTGGAAACTTAATCTCTTCAGTTGATTTTGATTTACCACGGAAGCATTTACCAATTTCACCTGCCGCCCAATAACTCACTGTTCCAAAGTGACCTAATGCCACTTGATCATTTCCTGTGATTTTCCGCATCGTTGGTTGAGCCAACGCTGGAAATACTGCCATAATCAATCCTAAAATAATTGAACCAAAAATAATCGTCCATGTCCCTTTAATTTGGCCAACAGTTAAGAGTATAGCTAAAAATGCTGCCATATAAAATGTATGATGGCCTGTTAAGAAGATGTATTTCAAATTTGTAAAACGTGCAATTAAGATATTGACTAACATCCCAAAAACCATAATTAGTGCTGCTGTCGTTCCATATTTTTTAAGCGCAATTGATATAATCGCTTCATTATTAGGAACAACACCTTGAACACCAAAAGCATGCTGGAATATCTTACCGAATGGCTCTAGTGATTGAACAACAACACCTGCGCCTGCACTTAAAATCAAAAATCCTAAAATTGTCTTTATCGTTCCACTCGTAATAACGGATGCGGGTTTCTTTTGCACTACTAAACCGATAAAAGCAATGAGCGCTACTAAGATAGCTGGCTGACTCAAAACATCTACAATAAAATCAAGTATCGCTTTCATTTCAAACACTCCTTGTATGATATTTAGGGTCCTAATCAATTAAATTAAAAGTTTTTAAGCGTTCAAGTAGCTTTTCTTCTAGCTCTTGCTTATCAAGAATATTATCTAGTACCAATACTTCTCCTAAACGCGAAGCATTTTCTTCAAGATCTCTACCACAAATAAATAAGTCTGCCATTTCTGGACTGGCTGTCATAATGTCACTATGTTCAACTTCAATGCTTTCATTAACACTTATGTTTTTTAATACATCCTGCACATTCATCTCAACCATAAAACTGCTTCCTAAACCATGACCACAAACAACTAAAATTTTCATTATTTATTTCCTCCTCTTAATGTTCCTAATATTTCATCTGCGTTTTGACAAGCCAATAATTCTTTAACTATTTCTGTATCGCCTAATATATGAGCTAAATCTTGTAAAATACCAAGGTGCGCTTGATGGTCGATAGCACTGATTACAAATATTAAGCGCGCATAATGACTATTTTCACCAAAGTTAATAGGCTGATTCAATTTCAACAAGCTTATGCCAACGTCATATACATCCTTACTTGGACGTGCATGTGCAATCGCTATTTCAGGGGCTATAACAATATAAGGCCCGAGACTTTTGACACTTTCAATCATTGCATCCACATAAGAAACATTGAAAAAGCCTTGCTCTAATAAAGGTTGTGAAGCCTCCCGTATGGCTTCATCCCAAGTGCTCACTCTTTCTTTTACGACAACCTTGTCCTGTGTTAGCTTTTCTAAAGACATTATTTGCCTCCTTTAATTTCTTTGTAAATATGCATATAACCCTTCTAAATTACCATTCAGCAGTTCATTTCTTATTGAAGAATGTAATAAAATATCGTTCAACTCCTTTAGTGCGTTTAAATGTATGTGTGGATGACTCGTTGCAAGTCCAATCACTATTTTCACAGGATCATAACGTTCATGTTGAAAATCGACACCTTGCTGAAAACAATATAATGTCATTCCCATTCCACTTTTGACGTGCTTAGAACTTGCATGCACTAAAGCAATATGAGGACTTATAACCATATAGGCACCAAATGCATCTAATTGATTCATAATCTCTTTTTTATATGAATCGTTCACTATTCCACTTTTTTCTAATGGAGCTATAACATGCGAAATTGCTTCATTTCGATTAAATTTCTCTTTCACGACGCCCAATCTTTCAGGTTTAAGAACCTCTCTTAGAGAAAAACCATGCTCTGAAATATCATCGACTAATCGTTCTCTTTTTTGGTTAATCAATAAGTTCAATTGATCTCTATCCTTTTTATCTAGAAAAGGACTCACTTTTATACACTGAATCGAACTTAATTCAATAGGTACTGTTGTGATGACATATTCTACACCGCGTCTTAGCAATTCCGACTCATCAATTTGATACAAAGAATAAGCGTCTAAAATATCAAATTCTGGATAGACTTTACTCAATTTTGCCTTTAACAACTGTGAAGTCCCTATTCCTGACCCACAAAGCAAAACTACTCTGATTTTATGTTCATTTTCACTCGTTAATCTTTCAAAACATGAAGCAAAGTGAATGACTAAGTATGCAATTTCATCCTCAGAAAATGAAACATGATAAAGCTCTTCAAAAATCCATATATGCTGCGTAATAACTTCAATCAATTCAGGATATTGAGTATAGATGTCATTTTTAAGTGGATTTTGTTGTTTCAAATTGTAAGTCATTCGATTCAAAGCAGGTGTAAGATGAATATATAAGCCATTAAGTAATTTACTGTCTTTAATTAAATCTACGCCCAGTGCAGCTCCGACTCTTTCGACGAATTGATAAATCAATATTTTAAGTTCGTCATTTTGTTCATCCTGATTACCAATTTTATTTTTTTTGGCTCCTAATAAATGTAGTACAATAAAAAGCGCTTCTGACTCAGGAAAATGAATTTCAAATGTTTTTTCAACTTCATTTTTAATCGCTTGTGAAATCTCGTAAGCGTCTGTGCCTTTATGAGCCTTCAAAAGGTCTGGAGGTCCTGATATTGTACAAGATGCTTTGACGCGTTGTATGGCAATTAATAGATGTATAACTAAACCGTCAATTGCAATTTGAAAAAGTGGATAATGGACTTCTTCTAACACACGTAATACAATTTCTCTAATTACTTGTAGCTCTTCTTCATCGAATAAATTTTTACGTATCAATTCACTCGTTGTTTTAAAATAAGCGTGTATAACTTCTCCATATGCTTTTCGATAACTGGCTTCTGAACCTTCAATGATAAAGCCTTTATTTTTTAAATAAGCCAAGTTTAAATGGTGTGCATATAACCACTTGGTCACATTTTTCAGATCGTCTACAATCGTGCGTCTAGATACATTCACAAGTGTGGAAAGCATTCTAGAATTCACAGGACTATTAGCTTCAAAAAGGAATAATAAGATTTGTAACTGCCGCTCATCTTTTGTATAGTGCACTTCTGGAAATATTGCTTCACTCATATGCGCTATCATATTTTCATCTAAGCACTTGATTTTGATTCCTTTTGATTTGCTTCGCTGAACTTGCAATTTCAACTTATCTTCCATAAATTCGATATATTCCAAGTCATACTGGATTGTACGCTCAGATCGATCAAAGGCTTTTGCTAAATCTGCAATTGAAATATACTCCTCGGCTTTCATTAATCGATTTAAAATCTCATATTGTCTATTAGTAAGCAAAATCGAACCTCCTATATATCTATTGTAAACGTTTGCATTTTACAGTAGATGTGCAATCTATTTCTTTAAATAAAACGAAAAATTTCATATGCAAAGCAATTTATATTATAAAGTACAAGTTGTATATGATTACTGTCATGCTTACTTATGTATAAAGTGAAAACCCTGTAGCTACTTGTATAAGTTATGCGCGTTCATATCACATTTCATCTTTTCTTTTTAATATGGGAAAGTGCTAAAAGTGTTGAACATAATAAAAAACGCTAGGACTTGTGGAGGATCCTAGCGTTTTATCTATTTATAAATTTATGGAAGGTTAGAGAAATATTGTTATTGAGAAATTATAATCTATCTTGTGGAGGGAAGCGTAAAGTGATTGTCGTTCCTTGACCATACGTACTCTCAACTTCGATATGACCACCGATTTGATGTGCCAATGTTTGAGCAATGTACAAGCCAAGTCCGGAACCACCTGTATCTTTGTGTCTTGAACTTTCGACTCTGAAAGTTCTTTCAAATATATTTTTAATATCTGATTCTGGAATACCCATACCTGAGTCAGAAATCGAAATTGCGATTTCATCATCTACTTCAAAGACCTCTACGGCTAAGGGCGAACCGTGTTCTGAAAATTTAAGCGCGTTGTCAATGAAATTCATGATGATGCGTTCTATTGCGCGCTGGTCTTGTGTGAAAGGTTTGATATTTTCTGCTATTTTTACGTCTAGTTCTCTTTGTTCATGTTGTAATCGTTGTGAGTAGACTTCAAAAATAGGGATTAATAGTTGATCAATGTGAATTTGTGTCAGTTCATTTTCTTGGTAGTTAACTGTGATGACGTCTGTGATATCATCAAACATTCTTGATAGTCGATCTGACTGATTAATTAAGATACTGTAGGCCTTTTGTGTATCTGATTCACTATGAATAATGCCATCTCGTAATCCCTCTGAATAGGATTTAATACTCGCTAAGGGCGTTTTTAAGTCGTGTGCGAGGTTTTGCACCATATTCATTTTTTCTTCTTGCTCTTCTTTAATTAAATTCATTTGCTCTTGAATTTTATCGACCATTTGATCAAAGGATTCACTCAATTCTTTTATTTCTTTAGGGGCATTAATTTTGAGTTTCTCCGTTTCAAATTGGCCTTTTGCGATTTTTTGCGTTTTTTCATTCAACTTTTCAATCTTTTTTATCATGGGGACTGTAAAAAAGATACCGATAATTAGTGTCATCATACCGGAAAGGAATGAACACAATGTCAAAAGAATGGTAAGTGGTCCGTCAAACCACATCAGTTTGTATAATGTATAAAATAAAAATGTCGTTGTAATAATCGTAACGATAAACGAATAGATTAATTGTTTACGTATCGTCATTTAAATCTGCCTCTGAAACTTATAGCCTAGACCCCATACCGTTGCGATAATATAGTCGTCATAGCCATATTTTTCTAGTTTTTCGCGAATACGATGGACATGAACATTAAGCGTGTTCATATCTTCATAGTACTCGTAACCCCAAACTTGTTCTAACAAATCTGTCTTGGACAATGCGACTGATTCATTATTTGCAAAATGCCATAACAATTCGAACTCTTTGATGCGGAATGGGATAAGTTCTCCCTCTAATTCTACGGTTTTAGTTAAATTATTTAATACGAGTTTTCCACAACGAATCGTGTCTTGTGTGGAAGGACTTGTGACGTTGACACGATGTAGAAGATTTTTAACACGTATCACTAATTCACGTGGGCTGAATGGTTTTTTGACATAGTCATCAGCCCCCAACATTAAGCCGAAGATGGTGTCATGTTCGCTTGTTTTAGCAGTTAGATAAATATATGGGATGTCGAGTCCTTTATTCTTCATTTCACGTACAACTTCGTAACCATTCATCTCGGGCATCATGATATCAATCACCATGACATCCACATGGGTATCCAACAATTCCATTGCTTCTACGCCATTAGATGCGGTTGAAACGTGATAACCTTCATATTCGAAATAAGTTTTACAGATTTCTCTGATGTCTTGCTCGTCATCAACTATGAGTATGTGCGCCATTTTCATCATTCCTTATATTTTTACGTTTGATGAAATGATTTAAACTAATTGCTGCTAACGTTTCTTTATTCATTAATAAAATGACAAAGAATAAAAGTTGCACTGGGTAAGTAAAAATCATATCAGCTAAAATATAATTTAACATAATGAACACGCCAAAGAAACTCGCAGTGTAAGATAACACACCTAAAATGAGACCTAAACCAATTGCAATCTCACCTAGTTGTACCATCCACTTGAAAAGTTCTAAATGATTTGCAACACCGAACTCGAAAAATGACTTAAACCATTGGGGGGAATCCTGGTTGTCACGTATAACTGAAACCAATCCGTCAATTGCAAATCCACCTGTTAACTTTTCAAAACCTTGCATCAGTATATAAAAACCTGATCCTAAACGAATAAGGAGAATTAAGACTTTATAAGCTATCGACATATCTTCACTCCTTTCTTATTGATGTTGCTTCTTGTTGATTACTTGATGTTATATCTTGATGATTATTTAAGTTTTGCAGAACCGAAAATAACGTGTGCTTTGTCACAGTAGATAGTTACTGTATCGTAGTCTTCTGCTTTAACACCTTTAAGATCAAAAGTTTGTGTAGATTCGTCATATTTAACTTCGTCTAATTTTTCACCTTTTTTGATGTCATTACCTTTTGTTAAGTAAACGTGTAAGTCTGGACCTTTTGATGATTCGTAGTCTGTTAACATTAACTTACCGTCTTTGATTTCAGCTTTACCTTTAACTGTTTCGTTGTTTTCGCCTTTAAAAGTACCTGATTTCATTACTTTTGAGTTATCTACATTTTTATCTTGCATAGATGTCTCAGCTTTGTTGTCTTCTTTTTTGTCCATGTTGTCATTGCCACAAGCACCTAATAAAAATGTTGTCGCTAATGCACCTGATACTAAAGCCATTTTTATATTCATAAATAATTCCTTCTTTCTAAATTGAGATTACATATATCATTGTAAATAACGCGATGGTTGATTGACATAAACTAGGTATTAATAATTCTTAAATAACTATTAACAGTCATTTCTTTTATATTTTACAATTATTTATATATATAAGAATGAAACAAAATATAAGATGATGCAGGTTATAAGTGGTGTAAATACCGCGTTTCCCCCTTTACTTGCCATGCAAATACATACACTCAATAATGTTCAGCTATTTTATTTTTGATTTATCTTATTAATTAGAGTTATCTTATGACAAAATATTTTATACTATAGAAAAAACAAACCTCACCGTTGAATGTAATGATGAAAAACTTCTGAAAAGAACACCCTATCAGTCATTACACGTCACGATCAGGCTATTTAACATTTTACTTCTTATATTAATAGATTACTTTCTCACAATAATACACTTCGAATTTTATATAAATATATTGCTAAAAATGACACTATTTTATTTCTTCAAAATACGAATAAACCCTATAAAATAGCATCATTCATAAATATTTTTAGGTTAGCCTAACTTTTTTATTTACAAAGCTAAAATTATATGCTATCTTAAAAGTGTTCAAATTGATATGCGTGAATAACAAGTGAATGTCCACTTATCATTTTTTTACAATGATTCATCTGGTCTCAAAGGCATGGTCTCATGCGTACTCTGTGATGACCGTATGAACGTTTTGAATAAATTAATGAAATCACGTTAATCTTTTGAACATGACAATTGAGATATTCATACTTTCATATTTTATGTTGGTAGTTATCTCGATTGCTATAGAAATCTAAATTTGTCGTCGTAATGACAATGAATGTGTGCACACAATTCAATTTGAAGCCATTTTAAACATGACTTACAAATTCGACATGATTTATTTTTCTATCGTATAGGTCACTTCAGCAAAGGGTCAAAATCATACACATATCAGTCATTCCTTAAAGGACAACAGTAGGCAAGAATTAATATTCCCTTAACAAGTAAAAGCCAAGTTGAACAATTTTAGACCATTAACAGATGGCGGATTGTTACAACAGAAATGTTTATCCTCCATAGCTAAAGTAAGATTAAACAACAGGTATGAACTCCTAGTGAATTGTCATAACAAAATCGCATGTCATCCCTCTAGTACATGTGATTCTACCGACAATATGATAATGTCACTAAGAGCACATGTATCATTATGTCAAATAGCCCTTAGCATAGTGATACACGATGGTCGTTACGTCATACCCCTATAAGCGTAACACCTCCAAATAATTACAACTTGATTCTATAGTAGCGCGGATTGTTGGTATATCGATACACTCCCTTTCGTATATATCAATAGTCTCGAAACATCTAGTATCATTTTTACAACTCTAGATAATTAAAAATCATCTTAAAATCTTAAAACCTTTATACCCCAGATGTGCTTCATCTCACATCTGGGGTCCC
Organism: Staphylococcus coagulans; assembly: GCF_022557135.1. Classification (NCBI taxonomy): domain Bacteria; kingdom Bacillati; phylum Bacillota; class Bacilli; order Caryophanales; family Staphylococcaceae; genus Staphylococcus; species Staphylococcus coagulans. The sequence goes on along the minus strand of NZ_CP092966.1, from coordinate 361,329 downwards.
TTATTTTATCCGCCATTTGATTGAGTCGCCTTCTTGGATATTCCGACTTTTCACTTTACACCTGTTAATGACAGAGACTTCACGGTGAGAAGCGACTCGATTCTACCAACAACCTTTGAATACATCTCAATCGCTGCTATATATTGTTATTTCATGCATAAAAAAGAAGTGACACATGATCATAACTTCATTTTCAGAAGTCATTAAAAAACGACATGCCCCACTTCTTTAATATAACGTAAATTTATATTTCAAATTCTTCTTTTAAATCATCAAGATAAGGCATACCACCTTGTGCACCCATGCCAGTCACTGAATGACTTGCCGCTAAATTAGCAAATTCAATGGCTTTTGTCAGTGTGTATCCTTTTTGTAAACCGACTGCTAGCGCACCATTAAAAGTATCGCCTGCACCTGTCGTATCTTTGACTGTTCTTTTAAAACTTGGCACTTTCACAAGTGAATCTCCATTATGATAAATTGCACCCGCTGAACCTAATGTCACAATCAATTGATTAGGATATTTTTCAAGCGCTGTTTCGATAGGCGCGCCATCGAACATTTTGGCACTTTCAGTTTCATTAGGTGTTAAGTATGTCGCTTGTTCAACCATCTGTTGTGGAATCTCACGATAAGGTGCTGGATTTAGAATAGAAATCACTTCATGTTGATAACAATACGCAATAACATGTTTCACTGTTTCTTCAGGTATTTCTTGTTGAATTAACACGATATCTTTCGGTTTTAAACGCTCTAAAAAAGGTTGAATTCGCTGTGGTGTCACTTCATAGTTCGCAGAAGGCACAACAATAATACGGTTATCATTTTGAGAAAGTGTGATATGTGCGGTTCCCGTTGGCACGGAATCAATCATTTGAATGCCGTCCATCTGTACGCCATTTTGTTCAAAATTCTCTTTAAGTTGTGTTCCGAATGTGTCATTACCTACGCATCCAATCATGTGAACATGATCTCCTAACCTTGCTGCTGCGACGGCTTGATTTGCGCCTTTACCACCTGGAGTTGTGAAAAAATGCTCACCCAAAACCGTCTCTCCTTGTTCAGGTACAATTTCTGAAGACACAACCAAATCCATTGAAGCGCTTCCAATTACATATATGTGTTGCATAACGATTCCTCCTTGATGTTTCTCTTCTATTCCATCTTATCCATTTGCCCATCATTTTGCTAATATAACGATACCTATAAATTTAATTTTCAAATCAATTCTCGTGGTTTGTTTTTCCTACAACGGATATCTATATTATCTTTAGAAAGCGCCATCATATCGTCGCCTACGTTTCCGCTATTCTAGTGCGTTTTTTCCTTCATCATACTTCCAAAAACAAATTCATAACATCATTTAGTTTTACAGCACTCAAGCTTTCCGTTTTTATATTATATTCAATAATGATATATTGAATTTATATTACGACTACTTGAAAGGAGTTATCATGTATGACTGAATTTAAACTTGGCGCACAAATGCCTAACTTTGAACTTAAAGCAACAGACGATTCAACTTTTAATTTCCATCAATTTCAACAAGACCATCCAAATCAATGGTATTTTGTGATTAATTTCCGTGGTTCTTGGTGTCCAGTATGTATGGAAGAATTGGATCAATTAATTAAAAATAAAGGTTATTTTGAAGGAAAAGATATCAAAATTATCTTAACTTCAGATGATAGTGCTGAAAACTTACAAAAAATGGTAGAAGAAAAAAGCGTTCCTTATCCAGTTTTAGTAGATAACGACTCAAAATTTGCAGATACTTACGGCGTTTTCAAACACCCAGATGACTCTATTTATGATGATCACGGTTCACATAACGAGCCTGCTTATTTCTTAATATCTGAAGACAATCGTTTGTTATATCAACAAAAACAAACGAATCCATTCGGCCGTCCAACAATGACTGAACTTCGTAAAACAATTCAATATATTAAAAAAACATACCAAAGCCAATCATAAAGTATAGCTGAAGTATGCAAATACGTTTATTTTAAATTTGCACTACAACAATTGAACCGAGGCTGGAAATGACATCCCAACCTCGGTTTTTCTATTGTTTTCAATCTTTTTGTATGTTAATTACAATCTCATTAACATACATAAAAAATTCACCGTATCCATAGTTGACAGCTTGAGTGGTAAGGTGCATAGCATTCGTTTATTAATGCTTCAAACTTTTTATTGTAGTTCCATATATAGATTAGAAAATCTAAACTGATAATGTCTGGGTTATGACCAATTTGAGGCCTAAACTTATTTTTGACGTAACGATAGATTACGCGCAAAATACATTTCCATCTTGAATCAGTAAGCCAAATCAATAAATCCGCATTTTTAATCCGAAGTTCAAGCGTCTTCGAATAAGTACCGTCACAAATCCATTTTTCATTTTTAACTAAATTAACGATGCGTTGTTCTAAAACATGCGGTGCCACCAATTCCCCATCTTCCCAAGCAAATTGGTCTAAATGCGTTACAGGAATATGTAATCGCTCCCCTATTCTTTCAGCAAGTGTTGACTTCCCAGATCCCGGCATTCCAAGAATGACAATCCTTTGATACATCTCTCCCACTCCTATCTTCATATGAATAAACGTCTTTGTATTCCACATCCCGTCCTACATGTGCATATCATTATAACTCGTGGTGAAATTTCGAGTCAAAGCCATATTGAAAACGTACAGGTGGAAAATGACTTTATAAGATGGTATGCCTATTTTAAATACAAAAATTTTAAGTTTTAATTAACAACCGTACATTTATTTTCTTATCTTTTTTATTATCAAAAAATTCAGATTTATCTTTCGTGAATCCCTTGTTTTCTGATAGGAATTATTATAGTATAACTGTATCTTAATTGATGGAGGTTCTATTTATGGCACTATTTTTATTAGAAACACAAAATTTATCTTTTGCAAAATCATCAGTCGAATTAGATGAAAAGGTCAAATTTCTTTCTGAACAACCAGGACCAGAACTGATTGAAGTACAAGTGACTGAAGACCTGTCACATGGTTATTTTATTGTGGAAAGTGACAGTGAGGCAGAAGCAAAGCAATTTCTAGAAGATGCATCCATTCAAGTGAGTCTTGTTAAAGAAGTCCGCCTTGTAGGCAAAGACTTAGATGAAATTAAAAAAGGAGACGTTTCTATAGATTACCTCGTGACTTGGAATATTCCTGAAGGGATTACAATGGACCAATATTTAGAACGTAAAAAGAAAAACTCTGTTCACTATGAAGAAGTTCCTGAAGTACAATTTCAAAGAACGTACGTCTGTGAAGATATGACAAAATGCGTCTGCTTATATAACGCACCAAATGAAGATGCTGTTCGTCGTGCACGCGAAGCAGTCGATACACCTATTGATGATATTGAAAAAATTTAAAAATGCACTTCCTTACAGCCGGAGACGGCTACTCTGCGCATGACTTATTTTTTCTCGTTTTGTGCGCTTAAAAATCTCTTTACACAATTCAACTTCATAGACATTTCATTCTCAGGGAGTGGGACAATGGTTTTCATATTCAAGCCCACTCCCTCTACTCTAACTACAAAACATAGTATTCTTGTATGATTTAAGGAGGGTGTTCATGATTCAAATTCAAAGACTCAATCATTATTTTGGCGCACATCATGTGATTCGAGATTTTAATTTAACGATTCCAAAAGGTAAAATTATCAGTTTTATCGGTAAAAGTGGGTGTGGAAAGTCAACACTGTTAAACCTTATTGGTGGTTTTTTAGCCCCCTCACACCGGCCAAGTTACGATTGATGGTATACATAAAACTTCCCCTTCTTCAGACTGTTTAATGTTATTTCAACATCATAATTTATTACCTTGGAAAACCATTCATGACAACATTCAATTAGGTTTAGCACATAAAATTCCAACCGATGAAATGAATACGTATCTTGCGACGGTAGGTTTAGAAGGCACAGGGGCTCAGTTCCCAGATGCATTATCTGGTGGTATGCAACAACGTGTTGCCATCTGTCGTGCCCTTGTGCATCAACCTCGAGTGATTTTATTAGATGAGCCTCTTGGTGCTCTAGATGCATTTACACGATATAAATTGCAAGACGAATTGATTACCTTACGGACACATACTCATGCCACGTTACTTTTAGTCACACATGACATTGATGAGGCCCTTTATCTTTCGGACGAAGTTATCTTGTTAGGCGAGGGCTGTCAAATCATCAAACAATACCCTATTCAACAGTCACACCCAAGAAACCGCAATGATGATCAACTGCTTGCAATACGTAATCAAATCATGGAAGACTTTGCGATCAACCATCAGATGGCTGAACCTGAATATTACTTATAGCGAGGGATTTCCATGAAAAAGATGATATTATTTTTACTCATATGTACCCTCTTAGTCAGTGCTTGTGCACCTCAACAGCAGAGTCAGACATCGACACATACACAAAAGACAATAAAAATTGGCTATTTACCGATTACCCATGCAGCTAATCTAATGATGACCAAAGAGATTAACGAAAAAAATAAGCAGCGCAATTATAAAATTAAGCTCGTCCGCTTTAATAACTGGCCAGACTTAATGGATGCTTTGAACAGCGGACGTATTGATGGCGCTTCTACATTAATCGAATTAGCAATGAAATCAAAGTCGAAATGTGCGCCGATTAAATCTGTCGCGCTCGGTCATCATGAAGGGAATGTCGTTCTCGGTCAAAAAGGACATCATTTACATGATTTTAAATCCAATCGCGATTATTCCTTTGCGATTCCGCATCGATATTCGACACACTATTTATTATTAGAACGGATGAGAGAAAAACTTAATATACAACCGGGTCACTTTCATTATCATGAAATGGCACCTGCTGAAATGCCTGCCGCCTTGAGTGAAAAACGTATATCTGGCTATTCCGTTGCTGAACCTTTTGGCGCAATAGGTGAAAAGTTAGGAAAAGGGCAACTCTTGCAACATGGCGGTGATATTATTCCAGATGCTTACTGTTGCGTACTCGTACTTCAAGAAGATTTGATTCAGCATAATCAAAAAGCTGTGCGCCAATTTATGCGTGATTACAAACAAGCAGGGTACGACATGACGGACACTAAAAAAAGTGTTGATGTGATGGAAAAAAATTATAAGCAAAATCGTAAAATACTTGAACAATCGGCACAATGGACATCTTATGGCGACTTAACAATTAAGGAAAAGGGGTATCGTGACATCGCTAAAAGCGTCTCTGAACATCATCTATTCGAACCCCCTTCTTTTGACAGTTTTGTAGATCCATCATTATACAAGGAGGGTTAGTTCCTATGAGCAATAGTCGGTTATCTCAACGCTTTATACTCCCTTTAATTACTTTTGTACTTTTTCTTTTTATTTGGCAACTTGTCATTTGGATAGGTCACTATCCCCCTATCCTATTACCAAGTCCCTTACAAGTTGGGGCAAGCATTTGGAAATTCATTATAACCGGGGAAATTGGCATCCATCTCAGTATTAGTCTCTACCGCTTCGTCATTGGGTTTATCTTTGCGATTGTGTTGGCAATTCCTATTGGCATTTTATTAGGCCGCAATGATGCATCTTTTCACGCGATTGAACCTTTACTCCAATTAGTAAGGCCCATATCGCCTATTGCGTGGTCCCCTTTTATCGTCCTATGGTTTGGCATTGGAAACTTGCCAGCGATTGTAATTATTTTTATTGCTGCGTTCTTTCCAATTGTCTTTAATACGATTAAAGGCGTACGTACGATTGACCCGCATTATTTAAAAATAGCTAGCAATTTGAACTTAACCGGATGGAAGCTCTATCAAAACATTATTTTTCCAGGCGCATTTAAGTACATGATGACAGGGATACATATCGCTGTTGGAACGAGTTGGATTTTCTTAGTCTCTGGAGAAATGATTGGAGCGCAGTCTGGCTTAGGCTTCTTGATTGTAGATTCACGAAATATGTTGAATTTAGAAGATGTCTTATCGGCTATCTTTTTTATCGGGCTTTTTGGATTTTTAATCGATCGGCTCATTAGTTATTTAGAAAAATTAATGCTCAAGCACTTTGGGGAATCTTAATTTATAGGAGGCGTCACGCATGTCTATCGACACACTGATTGAAAATGAACTAGAACCTTATTTAATTGATATTGATTACGGTGATTACTATGCTAAATCATTCATCCAACAACTTTTCACAGAAGGCCATTTTTCAGAAGACAATCTCATAAAAAATGCACAGTCTATCGAAAAAGTCTCAGAAGCTTGTCTGACTACGGGCTTTTGTTTATGGTGCCAACTGGCCTTTTCTACTTATTTAAAACAAGCAAAACAACCCGCACTCTATCGCGATTTGCAACAGAAAATTTTATCAGGCGAAGTATTGGGGGCTACGGGTTTATCTAATCCGATGAAATCTTTCAATGATCTTGAAAGTTTTAACTTAACACATGTTGATCATGGCGATACAATCGTAGTCAATGGACAACTACCTGCCGTAAGTAATATTGGATCTGACCACTATTTTGGTGCAATTTCTCAACATCAAAATAACGGAGAACTGGTTATGTTTATTATACGTGCCAATACAGCAGGGCTCACGTTAGAAGAAAAATCAAATTTCTTTGGCGTCAATGGTTCTGCTACATATCGCATTACTTTTGATGAAGTCAACGTGACTAAAGACCAAATCATTACTAAAAAGGCCGAACAATTTGCTTCAGCGATACGTCCGCAATTTATTGCACTTCAAATTCCAATTGCACTTGGTGCGATTAAAAGTTCATTGGACTTAATCCGCCAATTTTCAAATGCACAAAACGGTATCAATGCTTATCTAGAATATGACGTTAGAGCTTATGAACAAAGGTATCGTCAGTTACATCAACAATTTTATACCTTACTTGAAAGCCATCAAGACACGTTACAAACACACCTTTTAGAACTCGTTCAACTCAAAAAAGCGCTAGGCTATCTTTTATTAGAAGTCAATCAAGCTTCCATGGTCAATGGTGGCTCTCGTGCTTATTCACCCAAAGCACCACAAGCACGTAAACTCAAAGAAGGCTTTTTCTTTGCCGCACTAACGCCTACATTAAGACATTTAGGCAAACTCGAAACCACGCTACAATCACAATAATACCGCTTCATCAACAATTTGAAGTCAACGGCTTCTTCCTCTATGGATGAATGACCATCACTGACCGGTTTGCGTATGGGATAATGTTCTACTTTACGTAAACCGAGTCATTCTTTTTAAATCACTCTTATCTCTTTATCCTCATAAATGTATGTAGATTAAGAAACATTTTTATCACGAACCCACTTACTGAATTCCAACGGAGACAAAGGCTCAACGACTCTATTTATGTCTATACTGTGACTAATATCTGAAAATAAAGTCTTTTTCTTTTTACAATTTTGTGAACTATGTTATATTTCATGTAAGGGTTTACATTATGTGTAAGGAGCTGTCGTAAATGAAACAATGTACTTGGGAAACGTTCAAAACATTGATACATGATGGCGATGTGATTGGTTTAGCTGCACTCACTGTTTCTAACCTTCCTACAGCTTTACTTTACGGATTAGCAGAGCAGTATGATGAAACAGCTTCACCTGCGCATCTCACTTTTATGTTAGCAAATGACATTAGTACAGGAGGCCATACGATTGATTTAGACCATTTCATTCAACGCAATATGGTCGATCGCATCATCATGAGTATAATGACGGCTTCCCCTTTGACAGCGCAGGCGATTCAATCGAATCAAGTTGAAGCGTATTTTTTACCACAAGGTGTGATTGCCACACATTACCGTCAAACCAATCATCTCACACCAGGTATCATTACTAAAATCGGTCTTCATACACATATTGACCCGCGATATAAAGGCGGTAAAGCTAATGAAAAAACACAAGAATCTTTAGTCTCTTTAATTAATATTGAAGGAGAGGAATTTCTTCATTATCATTTACCAGCCGTTAATATTGCACTCTTAAGAGGCACTTATGCTGATGAAAAAGGCAATATTTATATGGATGAAGAAGCGCATCTTGGTGAAAGTTACAGTGTTGCATTAAATGCCAAAGCCCATCACGGGACAGTCATTGTTCAAGTGAAAGCTATTGTTGATAGTCGTCAACAAAATCCAAATCATGTTTTTATACCAGGTTCTCTCGTTGATTATATTTATGTTGTAGAAGATATCGCCTATCACCGTCAATTGATTCAAACACAATATAGCCCTGCACTATCTGGGCAAATGCGTGTTGAATCTTTGCCGGAGCCCCCCTTACCGTTCAGCATACGAAAATTAATTTTACGTCGGGCGGCTCAATTTTTAACAACAGGCGATACGATTAGCATTGGCTTTGGCATCAATAACGAACTCACGAACCTCCTGCATGAGGAACGTGTGGAACATCTAGTCCAGCCGATTATGGATATTGGCATATTTGGTGGTTTTATCGGAAGTCGTGACTACTACGGTATGAATTTTAACGTTGATGCCCGTATGCGCCACGATTTAACTTGGGATTTTATTTATAACAGTGGTATTTCAATCGCATTTATGAGTTTTGCAGAAGTGGATCAATACGGTCATGTCAATGTCTCATATTTCGGTCATCGAATGAATGGCTGTGGTGGTTTCATCGACATTAGTCAGTCTGTCCAAAAAATTGTTTTCTCTGGCACATTAGTTGCTAGGGGTCAACTGAGCGTGTCAAATCAAGCCTTACATGTTGAACAACAAGGACAGACGCAAAAATTTGTCTCAAACGTATCCAATATTGACTTTAATGCGGATTACGCCAAGTCACTTCAGCAAGAAATCTATTATGTGACGGAACGTGCCGTCTTTCAATTAACTCAAGATGGATTGATGCTAATAGAAGTCGCACCAGGACTAGATATAGAGCGAGATGTCATTGCTCAAATGGGCTTTAGACCGCTCGTTTCCAAAAATCTGAAAACCATCGACACATCCATTTATCATCACGTATGGGGGGCGCTTTTAGATCGCATACAGACAGAAGCATGACGATCAAAAATGAAACAAGGGGGTATATTTATGAATTTCGACTGGATCAAAACACGCGCAGATTTTGATGTTGAAAAACCAGCTGTCATCGATCCATTTAAAGAGACACAATGGACATATCAACAACTCAATATTCGTGCGGATAATATGGCACATTATCTCGAATCACAAGGGATTCAACAAGGAGATGTCATTGGTATATTTGCACCTAATGATGTCGCCATATTGGATTTATTATTTGCCTCATTTAAAATGGGCGCAGTCTTTCTTCCTATCAATTGGCGACTTAATCCTAAAGAAATTGCCGGTGTTGTGTCAGATTCAGGTTTAAAAATTCTTTTTTACGCAGAAAGGCATTTGAGTTCACTTAATGAGATTAATCCTGATTATTTGCATATGGACATAGATTCAGATGCATACAATCAAATAGTTGACCCCTCTCAACATCATGTTTACAAAGCCAAAGCTGTTGAGCCAACAGATCTCGCTACATTGATTTATACAAGTGGTACGACAGGTGTGCCAAAGGGGGTCATGTTTTCATATGAATCGTTCGTCAATAACGGCGCAAATATTGAACTAACTTATAAATTTAACTCCGAGTATTTAACCATTATTTCAACACCTATGTTTCATGTGCTCGGTTTTAACGATACAGTTCTCCCTACTTTAATGTCCGGTGGCACGCTTGTTTTACAACGTTATTTCAATGGCGAGGCGCTCAATGACCTCATCGCACAATATCATCCAGACTTTTTGATTATGATTCCAACCATGTATTACAGTACATTGAACCAAAAAAACTTTAATCCTGACGATTTTAGAGCCATCAAGTTTGTTATTCAAGGCGGCTCGCAACCTTTACCTAGTATTCAACAAGCATTCAAAAAATATGGCATTAACATTATTAATGGCTACGGTTTAACCGAAGCCCCTCTTGTCATGGTCAATACACCTGAAAATGCACGTCATAAACCGATGAGCATTGGTAAATCGGTCATGTTTGTCGACGCAAAAGTGTTGGATGAAGATAAAAACGAAGTGGGCGATGGCGAAATTGGGGAGTTGGCCATTCGCTCTAAAAATGTGACACCTGGGTATTGGGGACAGCCTGAAGAAACGAAAAAATCTTTCCATAATCAGTACTTCTTAACGGGGGATCTCGCTAAAAAAGATGAAGATGGCGATATTTACATTATTGATCGTAAGAAAGAACTCATTATCACTGGTGGCGAAAATGTCTTACCATCAGAAGTTGAAAACGCCTTAGCTGAGCATCCATTAATTGATCGTTGCGTCGTCGTAGGATATGAACATCCAAAATATGGAGAATCTATCGCTGCAGCTATTATTTTACGAGAAAAAGTGCCCGACTATGTTGAACAATTGGACAAGCATATGCGCGAACGTCTTGCAGGCTACAAAGTACCACGGATGTATTTACCTGTCACACATATGCCACTGAATTCAACACAAAAGCCAGACAAACTCGTGATTCGTGAAATGATGAATTCAAAAGTGAATAAAGAAGCATCTTCCGAAGCCAATCACAATGCATAAGGGAAACATCGTATACGCAATTTTGAGGAGGAATGTCAAATGACTACTGAAAAAGAAGCAAGATTGAAAAAACTTTACCCTGAAGATATTTTAAGTATTTCCAAAATGTTAACCAATGGCGAATTGACATTACTTGAAGAGCTCAATCATCTGTTAGAAAGCAAATACCGTAAAGACATTAATCAACATTGGGTCAATGCAACTGTTCCAGAAGATTATTTTAAAGACATCGGTGACTTGAATTATTTTAGTCATCCCCTACTCTTTAAAAATCGTGAAAATGCAAAAACACCAAGCCAACTGTTCCAATTTTTCATGTCTTACACAATTGCACGCTTCGATGTTTCACTTGCTACTTTATTAGGGGTACATCAAGGATTAGGTCATAATACGTTTTTATTTGGTGGTAGCAAAGAACAAGTGGCCAAATATGTTCCTAAATTACAGTCTCATGAACTGAGAACTTGTTTTGCGTTAACTGAACCTGATCACGGTTCTGACGTTGCGGGTGGTTTAGAAACTGTCGCTGAGCAACGTGGTGATGAGTGGGTATTAAATGGTGCTAAAAAGTGGATTGGTGGCGCACATGTTTCAGATGTCATCCCTGTATTTGCGATTAATAAAGCTACAGGAAAGCCGCATTGCTTTATTGTGACACCTGATCAAGAAGGCGTCGACATTGAAATCTTAGAAAATAAAATTGCCTTACGTATTGTCCCTAATGCACTTATCCACCTTAATCAAGTGACGGTGAAAGAGTCTGACCGTTTACAAAACATTACAAGCTTTAAAGATATCGCTAAAATTCTTTACTCTACACGCGCAGGCGTCTCATATATGGCTACCGGCGCGCTTGCTGGGACATTGCGCGCCACACTCGACTATGTAAAAGAACGTCAACAATTCGGAAAATCAATTAGTCAATTTCAACTTGTTCAAGAGAAACTGGCGATGATTCAAGGTAATCTCACACACGCGATGGCGATGTGCGCACAGCTGGCACGTATGCAAGAAAATGGTGAATATGATGAGGTCGCAACATCCACAGCCAAAATGATGAATACGTTACGACTTCGAGAGTCCGTAGCGATGGGGCGCGGGATAACTGGAGGCAATGGTATTTTAGCAGACTCTTATGACATTGCACGCTTTTTCTCAGACGCTGAAGCCATGTACACGTACGAAGGGACACATGAGATTAATGCCCTGGTCATTGGCCGCGCATTAACGGGAACTTCTGCATTTATTTAAATCGCTTATGCTTCAAAATCCATCTATCACACAATGTCATATCAATTAAGTTTGAAATTGCTTAGAAATGGAGGAATGATGATGACGATCAGAAAAGTTACAATTCTTGGTGCTGGTACAATGGGCGCACAATTAGCCGCAGTATTAGTCAATGCAGGATTAAAAGTTAAATTATTAGATATCGTATTAGACAAATCCGATCCCAATCAAATTTCTAGAGCTGCATACGAACGAATCACACACCCTAAGAAACCGTTGTTATTCGATTTAGATTTTGCTTCAAATCTTTCTTATGGCAACTTTAACGATGACTTAGAAAATGATGATGCTGACTTGTATTTAGAAGCTGTTAAAGAAGACTTAAGCGTCAAACACGAAATATGGAAAAGTGTCGCACAGTCTGCACCAGCTCATGCTTACTTTGCAACGAACACATCAGGAATACCGATTGAGGCTATTGCTAAAGTTTTTAATGACGCAGACAAAGCGCGTTTTATGGGGTTACATTTTTTCAACCCACCTCGTATTATGAAATTGGTCGAATTAATACCAAATCAACAAACACGTAGAGAGATTATTGATGAGATGCATACTTTCACTGAAGATGTCTTAGGTAAAGGCGTCATTGTCGTGAATGATGTACCCGGATTTGTCGCAAACCGTGTCGGCACACAAACGATGAATGATATTATGTATCGCGCAGAACAACAAAATTTATCTATTCCTGAAGTTGATGCACTCACTGGACAGATTATCGGTCGTCCAAAAACAGGGACTTATGCATTGTCTGACTTAGTTGGTCTAGACATTGCCGTTTCCGTAACGCAAGGAATGCAACAATCAGAAAAAGAAAAACCCTACTTCAAAGATGTCACTTTAGTCAATCAACTCTATGAAGCGGGTGCACTCGGTCGAAAAACGAAGCAAGGCTTTTATAAGAAAGATAAAAAGCAGCATCAAAGACTTGTCTATGATCCAAAACAACAAGATTATATTCAAGTTGAAGCGCCTCAACTCCCAATATTGTCAGAATTCAACAAAGATTTAGCACACAATTTAGATGTCATCTTCAATGCGAAAGACCCTGCTGGACTGTTTTTATGGGAAACGTTGCGTAACAATTTCTATTATGCTGCGATTAATGTCCCTTACGCCACTAGTGATTTCCGTGATATCGATCGCGCTATTGTATGGGGATTCAACTGGAAACTCGGCCCATTTCAGCTTTGGGATTTAATGGGCTTTGAGCGTGTGAAAGCACGGCTACAATCTGAACTGGGTGACTTGCCAGAGTGGATTGAAGCACATGAAGAAGGTTTCTACCAAGAGGGCGAAACAATTGCACATGTGACACCTGTTTCAGAAATAATTGATGAAGTCATTTGGAATCGTGAGGATTCACAATTAGCAATTGTTAACAGACGTCAACTTTTATTTAAACTGCAAAGTAAAAATAACGTTATCACTGATGACTTTAATGATGATTTGGTCGAAGCAATTGACGTATTAGAAAACGAAGCCTACTCAAGTATGGTGATCTACGCAGAAGGACCCCACTTTAGTGTAGGCGCTAATCTCTATGCGATGAAAGAAGCACATGAAGCTCAAAAAGTAGAAGAATGGGTCGCACCTGCAATCGAAAAGCTTCATTCAAGTTTCAATCGCTTAAAATATAGTACGAAACCTATTGTGACTGCGGTTCAAGGCCGAGCATTAGGCGGTGGCTGTGAACTGGTGCTTCATTCTCCATTTGTCGTCGCGAGCAGTGAAACATATATCGGCTTAGTGGAGGCAGGCGTAGGTTTATTACCAAGTGGCGGAGGCCTTGCTGAATTGGCTGGACGTATTTTCCAAACTGACCACCTGTTTAATGATAAACAAGCATCTATGTTACAACTGTTACAAACAATTGGTCTTGCTAAAGTTTCTACCAATGCCTTTGAAGCACGCCGTTATGGCTTTTTAAAACCGACAGACAGCATTATTTTCAATCAAGATCGACGTGTAGAAGTCGCTTTAAAACGGGCACAATTCGAGGCTCATGCACATTACAGACCTGAACCTAAGCGTCAATACATTGCGTTAGGTCAAGATTTTCTCGCCTTAGCTAAAGGTCAACTTGACGCACAACGTGAGGGCCATTTCATTAGCGATCATGACTATGATATCGCGGTACGCATTGCAACAGTACTGTCGGGCGGAAACTTACCGCGCAACACTTATATCAATCAACGCTATATGCAAAAACTGGAAAAACAACATTTTATTGCACTTTTAAAATCAGAACCCACATATGACCGTATCAGTTATATGTTAAAAAATGGGAAGCCTTTAAGAAACTAAGTTTGTTGAGAAAGGATGATGAATATGCGTGAAGCCTATATTGTCGCATACGGACGGTCGGCAGCAGCAAAATCAAAAAACGGTGCTATGTTTCACGAAAGACCTGATGAAGTAGCAGCTCAAGTTTTATCAGGCGTCTTAAAACGGGTTAGCGGCCAATTTCGCTTTGATATGGTAGATGATGTCATTGTCGGAAATGCTTTTCCAGAAGGTTTACAAGGTCAAAACATCGCCAGAACAATTGCATTAAGAGCAGGTCTACCGGAGTCCGTGCCTGGTCAAACCGTCAATCGGTATTGCTCATCTGGATTACAAACAATTGCGCTCGCAGCCAATCAGATTATAGCCGGACAAGGGGATATTATTGTCGCTGGTGGCGTAGAACTGATGAGTGCTGTACCTATGGGGGGCAATGAACCGACAAACAACCCCATCTTAGAGGATCAAAATGTAGGTGTTTCAACTCCTATGGGACTTACAGCCGAGAATGTTGCACAAACATATAAAGTTTCTCGAGAAGACCAAGATGCCTATGCCGTACAAAGTCATCAACGTGCTGCACGTGCGCAACGAGAGGGTAAATTTGAAGATGAAATTATACCTATCGATATTCACAAGGTTGAATATCATGCTGATGGTCCACAGGTACATGTAGAAACGTTTGATCAAGATGAATTTATACGCCCTGATACGAACGTTGAAACGTTGCATCAACTACCAACCGTATTTAAATCAGACGGAACAGTCACAGCCGCAACTTCTGCACCGCTTTCTGATGGAACAGGCTTTGTCGTCGTCATGTCTGGGGAAAAAGTAAAAGCGCTCAATGTCAAACCTATCGCCCGATTTGTTAGTTTTAAAGCAGTCGGCGTAGATCCAAAACTTATGGGTATCGGCCCTGTTTACGCCATTCCTGAAGTGTTAAAATCTGCCAACTTAACGATTGATGATATTGATTTAGTTGAATTGAATGAAGCCTTTGCAGCCCAAACTTTAGCTTCTATGCGAGAAACAGGACTCAGTGCTGATAAAACGAATGTTAATGGTGGTGCCATTGCATTAGGCCATCCACTCGGTGCAACGGGTGCGATGCTTACCGCACGTTTACTCTCTGAAATGAAAAAACGACCAGACACACGTTACGGCATGGTGACGATGTGTATTGGTGTCGGCATGGGTGCTGCTGGTATCTTTGAAATGGTACGTGAATAAAGCACATTAATCACATTGGAGAAAGCCGAAAACACAAAAATAAAACGGAGTCAGGACAAGCTATGCGAATCAATCGCATAAAGTCTGACTCCGTTTGTTTATTGCATACGCCTAAGCAATTACTTTTGCCCGTATGCCAATTGATGGATTGTTTTAAATTGTTTAACTGTGATTTCGTTAGCATGTGTTTTTTGATAATTTTGGCGTACTTTAAAGTAACGCTTTTTCAAATGCACATCGCGCAATGCTTGTTTTAATTCTGCTGCTTCATCCTCTTTTGAGAATAAGTTTTGAGGTGCCGTATACGTGCGATTATGTGCAATAGCTGCATAGCCTAAAATCAGCATATCGTAATTGAAGGCTTTACGAACTGCATCGATAATTTCGCCACCTTCATTAATATCCAAATAAATGTCGCACTTTTGATATAACTTCTCGACTGTACTTAATTCAATCGCTTGATATAATCGAACATTTTTATAACGCTCAAGTTGAGTGAGTACCGACGACATCTCAGTGACCGCACCAATATGGAATGTCGCAAATGGACAGGCCTCTATGATTGAAGCGATATGATGAATTTGATCGGTGTTTGTCATTGTGAGAATTTGGGGTTGATATGTGTTCGTCTTTTCATATTGATACAAATAACCACCCTCATGAATAACTGAACATGCATCTTCATTAACCGCTTCAGTAATTGCTTCATATTCCTCTTTATGTGTCACTACAATTTGGAAATCTCTTTGGCCTGTATCGTTATTAAAAATTAACTCCATATTACCTGGGACATTTCCTTTACAATGTTCTTGCCAATAGAGGACATCTTGCCCTCTATGATTAAGATAATACAGCACTGAGAAAGGCGTTCCTAATGAGTTCACCACAAAGTGATTTAAGTCAATCTCCAATGCTTCTAAGAAAAAGGTTAAAAATGCGATATGACTTTCAAAGTGGTACTGCTCACCTTTCCAATTTAATACGACAGATTGCGCTAAGAAATTGTAATAAATTACATCTTTACCGTCTTGATCAAAATAGCGTCTAAAAATTATGTTTCTATTTAAATCATAAACCGTTTGTGCAAAAAGCACACCGTGTTGCGTATAATGATCCACGTACTGTAACTTTCCTTGCTGATTCAACCATTCAACATGACTCACATGACGGCGTTTTTCACCCGGCCTATATTGAATCATCGCACGTTTTTGACTCATATCTTTAACCCATGCTTCTTCATTATTCCCTTCTATTTCCCAAAATCTAGGGACAGGAATTTCATTGAAATAAAGCGGACGTCCATTTTTAGGTGCACGATAGTTCGCGAAAAATTGGTACGGTGTTATCATTCCTTCAGGCAAAAAACCATCATCTTCCAGCACAATTGTTGGCGCTTGTTCATCAGCTAAACTTAAAGAATCATATAATGCTTTTGTTTCACTATCAAAATGTTCGAACAAATTAACCATGTTGCACCTCTTCTACTAAATCTTTCCAATTTTGTTGAATATTTTCTAATAAGTAAGGACGTGCAATTCGATAAGAGGTATCGTGTGGCTTTTTAGGTCCATGATTAAAGTATTGCACCATCGCATCCGCAAGACGCTGAATAATCGCCTCATTGCCTTCTTCTTTGATATCAATCGGAATAAGATATCCATTTTTTCCATCTCGAATAAACGTAGGATTGCCGTAATTCACATCAAAACCGATCATTCCTAAACCAGAGCCAACCGCTTCCATCAACGTTAAACCAAATCCTTCACTCGTAGAAGCTGCCGCAAAGAGCTTATAATCTGCATAAACATCGTCTAATTTAACGTGACCTAACAAGCGAATATAATCTTCTGCTTGATGACTTTGAATTAAATCTTGAATCTGCACTCTTTCGCCACCTTCACCATAGATATCAAATGTGAGTTTCGGTACTTCTTTTTTAGCAATGACCGCTGCACGCACGAGCCAATCAATATGTTTCTCACTAGCTAATCTTGACGCTGTGATCATTGAATAAGGTTTACGCTTTTTGTTTGGCTTCCGCAGTTGATCTAAGCAGCCTACTGGGATTGTGAAAATTTTAGGCGTTGCATTTAAATATTTCTTAAATTGCTGAGCCAAAATATCTTTTTGACGTTCTGTTGCAGTAATATAAAAATCAACCTCTTTATGGTTTGTAAATTGATATTCATAATAGTTGTTCCACAAAATATGATGCTCGTCCGTCGCATTTTCACTGAAATGTTCCGCGTGTACAACAACCCCTAACTTACTGTCGCCACTATTTTGCATCATAGCTTGACCTACTTCAGTCGCGCGATCAAAAATCACAATATCGTCAGCTGTTAAATTTAATTTTTGGAAGAAATAGGCTACAAACGCTTCTTTAGTATAAAGTTTTGCATCTTTCATCGCATAAATATGTGTGCCACCATCAATATATTCTGTATAAGCTACTGAACCATCTTCATTGTAAAATTGACGCATAAAAAGTTTCGCTTTATTGTCATAAGGCGCATAATATTCTGAGAAAGTTCGCACATAACTATAATAATCTTTGCGTACGAGCTTGCCATTAATAACAAATTCAGCAAAATCAACAATATCCTCATGTTCATTTTTTAAATAACAAGTGACATAGCTATCCCCTTGTCCCAACGTCAGCCATCTGACCTTACCTTCTTGCTCTTCTTTCACCACATCGGCATGCATGCTTGCTTTAATATCTTCTAAAGTATAAGAAGTCGGTGCGATTTTAATATCTGTAAAATACTGATAAAGCCAGATTACTTCCTCATCTTTAAAACCTATATTTTCTGTAAGGGTTTGTATATTTTCAGAACTCATAAATTCTAAAAACACAAATTTTAAAGGCATTTTTAGTTCTCGTAGCAATTTGGCACGATACATTTGTGCATACTCGACACCGCTACTCGCCCACCCAATACCAAAATTAATGTTATAAATTGTCAATTTGAAATCACCTCTTCTAATTCGGAAAATGCACGATTAATCGTCCCTTCTCATCAAAACTTGTAATACTTTGACAAAGGTATTTCACGATGTCTTTTTGGATTGCTTCTCTCATCAACTCAAATGATTCGAGCGCGACACGATGATACTCAAAAATAGGATTACGTTTCCCGTTTTGACGTGCATTCACACTTGATTTTAATTTTTGTAAATGATCCACCTGTTTAATCCAATTACTATCCACTGCTTTTAAAATCGCCTTTTGTACAAATTGTGTGTACAAATACGTATTTAATTTCGCTTGTTGATATTGCAATTGCTCTTGAAATAATTGCATTAAATATTGAATGACCTCATTCGGGTTATTTAAATTCAGTGCTGATATTTCACTTGTAAACTGAAAGCTTAAATTTTTATAAATATAATCAATGAGCATCCTTTCAGACACGGTCGCTTTTTTAACAAGTGTGGTAAACACTTCATGCGCAATGCTTTCAAGTTGCTGATGCTCTATTTTGGTCATATTCAAAATGTGATTCCGCTCTTCATAAATCAATTCACGTTGCGCGCTAATACTTTTTTCAAATTCATTGGACGTCTCTCGTGTTTGTGTCCCTTGTTCTTCTGACACCCTTTGGGCACGTTGCACAATTTTTTTAATGCGTCGTTGAAAAACAAGGCTATTTTGAAGCGTATCGGTACCCATTTCCATCAGTTTGTCCATGTTTAAAGACTTTGTATCTCCCCATCGCTTAACCAAATAATCATCAATGGAAATGTAAATTTGAGACGTCCCAGGATCCCCTTGTCTACCTGAGCGGCCTCTTAACTGACGATCTACACGACTATTTTCCATATGCTCACTTATTATGACCGCTAAGCCCCCTAACGCTTTCACACCTTCAGCCAATTTAATGTCTGTCCCACGACCAGCCATACTGGTTGCTACGGTGACTGCTTTTAACTGCCCCGCTTCTGCAATCATTTGTGCTTCTTTCGCAACATTTTGTGCAATCAACAAATTGTTCGGTATATCTAGGTCAAAAAATGCACTTGAGAAATATTCTGCCATTTCTGCAGTACGTGTAATCACAAGGACAGGACGTTGTTCTTGATAAAGCGCTTGAACCCGTTCGATAATGGCGATATTTTTATCTTCGGCATTTCTAAAAACGCGGTCTGGAAAGTCTTGTCTCTGAATCGGCTTGTCAGTTGGAATTTGGACGACCACTTTCGTATATAAATCCAAAAACTCTTTTTCACCGAGTTTGCTTGTTGCGGACATCCCTGAAAAAACATTAAATTGCTTAAATAAATTTTGAAAAGTAATGGTCGCCATCACACTTCTATCCATCGTGATTTCAACATTTTCTTTCGCCTCTAACGATTGATGTAAGCCTGATTGAAGTTTTGTACCTGGCATCATGCGTCCAGTAATGCGATCTATTAATACGATGTCACCTTGAAAAACAAAGTAGTCAAAGTTATTTTCAAACAAATGTCGCGCTCTTAAAGCCAAGTTAATATTGCGCACTAAATCGAAATAAGGGGCATCAAAAATATTTTCAATACCAAAGTATGCATTCGCCGCATCAATACCTTGATCTGTCAACCAAATTTCTTTTTTTGTTTTCTTCATTTCGAAATGTTGCTTTTCCACAAGCGTTTCTACAAACGTTTTGACCACCTTAAACAAGTTCGATTGAAGACGAGGCGCACCAGAAATGACGAGTGGTGTTTGTGCAGAATCTAAAATAATAGAATCCACTTCATCGATAATGCCGTAATTCAGTTTGGGTAGGAATTTACCTTCTTTACTATCTGCTAAATTATCAATTAAATAATCAAAGCCAAGCCGTCCACCTGTCGTATAGATAATGTCATGATTATAAATCGCTTGCTTTTCGCCCTTTTCATATTGATGGTCTGGATCTTCAACAAAGCCTAAAGCGATAGTGATCCCTAACCATTCAAATAATGGTTGCATCTCTAGAAAATCGCGCTTAGCCAAATAATCATTGGTCGTAATAAGGTAAGCCCCTTTTCCAGACAATGCATTCAAGTACAAAGGTAACGTTGCTGTAAGCGTCTTACCTTCTCCCGTTTGCATTTCTGCGATATTACCTTCATGCAAAACAATCGCACCCAAAACTTGGACATCTTTAGGAAACATTCCTAATACGCGCCAGCTTGCTTCTCTCACAACTGCATAGGCTTCTGGCAAGAGGGCATCCAATGTTAACCCTTGCTCTAATTTCTTTTTAAATTCCATTGTTTTTTGTTGAAGTGCCTCATCAGGTAAAGCACGATATGCTTCTTGATAACGATTAATCCGGTTCAATATTTTTTTAAGCTTTTTTAAACGGACTTGGTTAATTGTTTCATGAATGCGATTTGGCATCATTGCTCACCTCCACACACCTTGGCAGTTTGTAACATGGCAAGATGTCGACTTGGATTCAATAGCGGTTCGACTAACTGAAATGCTCCAGTATCTAAATGGTCCTCCGTTTGATAAACGACAACATGCGCGACATCAGTATTCATTTCGACTTCATCATGATTTGGTCGTTGTGTCACAAATGCTGTGCCTTTCATATGCGATGCCATGACACACGCGATTACATTGGAACGTGAATGATAACCTATGAAATGAAGTGAACATTGCTTTCCTAACGCATTGATCCGTGCCGTCAAATTTGATACCACTTGCGCCATAGATGCTACGTCCCAATTGTGCACTGTGATGCAGTTTGGGAACTGGCGAAGCGCACTGTTGCTGACTCCATTTTTTTCGACAAATACGATATTCACTATAGGGAGATGTGACACTTTATTTTGGATATCACTGAT
Source organism: Staphylococcus coagulans (assembly GCF_022557135.1). Lineage (NCBI taxonomy): Bacteria > Bacillati > Bacillota > Bacilli > Caryophanales > Staphylococcaceae > Staphylococcus > Staphylococcus coagulans. Next base: position 340,085 of record NZ_CP092966.1, on the reverse strand, counting down.
GTATAGTTGATTATCCAGTTGCGCATCTTCTCCTTCTTTAATACAAATTTGACGAAATTTCACAACTTTTGAAGCAGCATTAATCATTTGAAGTTCATAATTAAATGCCTGTTGTGGCATTCGTACTTCCGCTTCATGTCCACGAATAATTTGAACATCACAGACCGTGTTATCTCGATGTTTAAAAATGATTTTAAAATAAATGCAATGTGAAGGCTCCACATCATAATCAAATTTGAAATGATAAGTCTGATCTTTCTTTAAAATTGGCAACGTGGGTATCGTTTTATCTTTCTGAAAATTTGTCATCATTTCCCATTGGTGAATGACGATTCCAGACGGCATTAATTCATTTTGAAAGACTGTCTCTGACGCATGAAATCGAAATTGTGTCCCATACATAAATGTATTGGACGTGATTTGTGTCCATCGAATATTAAAACTATCCTTTTCTTTCATGTGTCACTCTCCCAAATCGACTCTCAAGAATCATATTGTAAAAATTAACAAACCAGTTTGTAATCGTTGCAGAATCATCATTATGTCGCCCCGGTATACTGCGGCTCATCACACGGATATGCTGACGGGATAAAAGCGGCAACAGCATATTGAATGCTTCGATGTCATAGTCATCATCTTCCATATACGAGACAGCAACGGTGGTCTCTTTAATACTCGACTGCTCTAAAACATTCCAAAATCTCCGGTTGAGCCTTTGAATTGCATCCGCATCCATTGCTTTTTCATTCTTCATCAATACGTCAATCGCAGTTCCAAATTCTTCAGGTCGTTTTAAACGCATACATTCAGCGATAGTCCCAATATTCACCAGCGGCTTTCCAACAACGATTGCTGCTGGTTTTAACTGTGCACCATAATATAAAGCGCCAAATGACCCCATAGAAAGCCCAGATAAGATTAAATCATCATCTTTAAAACCAAGAAATTTCAACTTATCTTGAATCACTTTAATAATATTGGATTCAAAAGACTTTGAACCTAAATAAAATGCGCCTCCTTCTACTCTCGGATCAGCGATAAGCAGGAATGGCGTTTTAAATTTACGCATCATATAAAATCCTTCAAACCCTTCGGCAGTCCGATAACCACTGAAATAGACATTGAGGGGTGGCTTCAAATCACCGGGATCAAAATAATGAAGAAACTCTTCTCGATTTTCATCGACATAACGTTCTCCACCTAAAATACATTGTCCCATTTCCATTCGAGACCATCTTTTGTGTATCGCACCTACCCGTAAAGTTCCGCTTCCTTTCGCCTTTGCAGTAATAAGAATATACGCATTCTCATCTGCCACTGGTATCTCTAAAGGACGTTTTAGTTCTTCACCTTTTAAGACAAATTCTCGACTAAATTTTCCAGCTGTCCCAAAATCCAATAATCGAAGCGTAAATAAAACTTCAACACGGCCTGTGACAGTATACTCAGGCCATATTTGAATCACTTTCTCACGATCATAAACTAAATAATTTTGCCACGATAAAATAGGCTTAAAGTCTTCCCCAAAATCTCCAGTGAGCACAATCGCATGACTTCCATCATAGTATGCGTTACCTTTAAACTTTGAATTGACGATACAAGTGTGAGGCGCAATTTTATCCCCATACTGTCCTGAGAACGATAAGGCTAACAATTTATGAATGCATTCTTCCGAAGTCTTATATTGAAATGGACGAATCATCCGTTCACGAACCAGTGGCTCTGATTTAAATTTTGAGCCCCAAAATTGTTGATCAATATAAGTGTTGTACGGTGCAGTGATATTTTGTAAAGCCTTCATTAAAGGTTGCGAATAAGCAGTTTGTACAAAAATAAGGTCATATGCTTTATCATTCAAATATTCATCGTATGTCACTTTATCTTCTAACGCACGGGTTGTTAAAAATTGAAAAACAACTTCCTCTTTCGTTAAAAAGTGTGATGACAAATCATTACCGCCTATTTGTAAGACTTTATATTTACGCGCCATTTTCATCACCCACTATCCAATGCGCTAATTGTTTGACGATTTGATGAGATGCATAATGTTTGGCTAACTTCATCGAATAAGCAAAAGCACGGTTCCAATTTTTTAAATGATTTAAGAAGTAATCTGTCGCAATCGCCAAATCATCAATATGGTGAAGGAGATAGCCATTCACACCATGTTGTACATAGTCTGTGGGGTTAAGATTAATCTGTGGTAAACCTGCCCCAATTGAACAAATTTGTAGAAACAAATCTGGCTCGTCACTTAGATCAATAATGAGTCGCATCGTCGCAATTGCTTCAACAAGTTGATTTTCAAAAGGCACTTTTTTCAACACAACATATTCGATTGCTTCATCGCCTACAATATCGCGAATCATTTCAGGTGTTGAATTATTTCCACTCAATTCACGATTGATATGCTGCATCGTTTCATTAATCCATGAGGGTATCACATCATGTGTTTTACTCAACAATTCCACACGGACTTGAGGATGCTGTTGCATTTCCACTTTCAATTGCGCCATTGTGCGTTCGAATAGTAACGGATCAATCCCGTCTATCCATACACCTATCTTCATTTCATGAAGCTGACTACTGATATTTGCGTGAACTTGAACATCAAAAGGCGTAATACGCATCATTTGATTGTCACTTTGAAATTGCTTTTGATAATGCGAAAGACGTCCCTCATTATCAATAGTATCTACAAGCCAATAACGTCCTTTTTTAATTGAAGCAAACTCATTTTCAGGCTCTGCACTTTTTCTGCCTTGAAATATGGAAAAACAGAGCTGTTCACATGGAATGTGTGCCGCAACCAAATGATTATGGCGTATATCCGATGCAACAATCGCCGCTTCAATAGGTGTGTCCGCACGGTCTATATACCGTTGGAACCATTCATGAATAATGTCTGTCATATGTGCATAAGTGATTTGATTAAAAAGAGGTTGATATTTGTGATGAATTTCAACTTTTCCAGTAGCACCATCTTCTTTCATCACCCAGTCACCATCAAATGTCATATAAAGTTGATGATCAACTTGTCCTTTATCATCATAAATCATCACACTAGATAGAAAACCGCGATCATCAAAAATATAACGTCGGCGTTTCACATCGTTTTCATATGTCTCAATCCAAATGAGATAGCCCTCTTGACTAAAATAGATATTTGAATACTGAAACTCCGAAGTGATTGCACGAATATAAAATGGCATATATATAAATTCTGTCTCTTCAGGCCAATTGAGCTGTCGATAGTCCACAGATTGCGGCGTTTGATGTTTAAAACCTTGAATCTCATCAAATAATGACCAATAATGTGCATCAAACAAGTCATGTCGATGTAAAAACGTACGTAAATCAGGACTATAATTTAATAGCACAAGTACAAATGGCTGCTCATTTTTAAGATGCATGCCCATCAGACTGATTAAATCATCAAATTCTGTTTTAGATTTTTTAAAAAAGATGGGTTTGGCATGGCTTTGCCACCAATTCTCATCGCTATACCAAGCCGGGATAAAACATTTCATAATTGTCTCCTCACCAATATTGTTTTAAAACGTGTTGATACTTATCGAAATAGAGATAGGTTCTAAATGTATCTGCAATATTAATCGCAATATAAACTAAAATAATCAATTGTACGGCTAAATATATTTGTTGAGACAAATGTGGGATAAATAATGAGCAATACAACGGTATGCCAATGATAATCCCAACAATAAACGTTCCAAACCAACATATTCTTGTAGCCATACGATTGAGATAAGCGGATGTCTCTTTTCCAGGCCGCACACCTATAAAATAGTTTCCATTTTTTAAGAAGTTTTTCGAGTTTTGCTTCGTATTGATCATTAATCGTGACAGAAAATACCCTAATACGATTTGTATCAATAAATACGTACTGATGCCGATATAATTATCGAAAGAAAAAATTTTAATATGGGCAGTCTGCCCTATCGTCAAACTCAGTGCTAGATTTAACGTACTATTTAATAGTAGAAAGACAGATAAACTAATCATGATGGATAGACTTCCACCTGGATTGAGTTTCCATGCTAAATAATTCACCGTATTTTCTTTTGAAACATCCAAAATATCTTGATATTTTGTTCGGTATTCTATTAATTCAATCAGCAATAAAGTAAATAATGCTGCCACAATCAATACAGTGACAATGATGATTTCGTATGTTTCTATATTTAATTTAGGTCCATGCTGATTAAATATAGATCTCACAATGCTTAACATAACGATTGGCATTGGCCCGGCAACGCCATTTCTTACATTTTGATCGGCAAGCCAAACGAGCATCATTGAGCCCGCAATTAAAATTAATAATAAAAGCAATGCATTGGATTGTTTTAAATGACTATGATAAACGAATTGATTTAAAACAAAGCAGCCTTGCACAATACTCAAAATTAAAGTCAGAAACTTTTCTTTAAAATGCTTTTCCGCTCGTGTTTGTCTCATCGATTTCTCAATATTTTTGTAAGACCATAAGCTAATAATAAGCAATGCTGTTAACCATGGACCGAGTCCAAGTGAAAAAACATTCAATCTTGAAATATCTCCCCCCATATTAGAAACAGCTAGCCTATAAAACCCATTGCCCTGATGTTTCATTGCATGTGCACTGATGATTGGAACATGGCTTCCTAATATGTATATCAATAAAATAAGAATTGTGAACAGTATTCTTTTGTGTAGAATTTTGTATTCATATTGTTTAAAAATACGTTTAATGATATTACCTCTCACATTAACCCTCTTTTATATAAAACATGGGGTCAAAGGGGCTATCCCTTTGATTTTATTGTTCTAGCCCCTTCTACCATGTTTGAACTTAATTTTATTGTTCAGATGATTGGTGATCATCCTCTTTATCTTTTTTAGATTTTTTTAACAATCCAAGACCTGCAAACATTGCTGCAACCGCTGCAAACAAGCCACTTTGTGATGTTGTTTGACCCGTATCTGGTAATGTTTGTTCAGATGCTTTTGCTTGTTGCGTTTGCGTGTCTGATGATTGCATTGTTTGCGCATCCATCGAAGGTGTCGCATTTGTCATTGCATTCATAGCAGACGATTCGCTATCAGATGAAGTTTGAGACATTGATGTGCTCATTGACGTACTCGCTGATCCACTTGCTGTCACTGACGTGCTCATTGACGTACTCGCTGATTCACTTTCGGACAATGATGCATTCATTGACATACTTGTTGATTCGCTTTCTGACACTGATGTGCTCATTGACATACTTGTTGATCCACTTTCTGACGTTGATGCACTCATTGACGTACTTGCTGATTCACTTTCGGACGTTGATGTACTCATTGACATACTTGTTGATCCACTTTCTGACGTTGATGCACTCATTGACGTACTTGCTGATTCACTTTCGGACGTTGATGTACTCATAGATTGTGATTCTTTAACAGAAAGGCTCATTGATACACTTTCGTATGTTGACAAGCTATCTGATGCGCTTGTAGACATACTTACTGAATCACTCATATGACGAGATGCTGATAATGACGCACTTTCATCTGCATTTACAGACATTGCTTCTGATACAGATGTACTTGTTGAAGTACTCAACGAAGCACTTGTTGACGCGCTCGCTGCTTCAGATACAGCTTGATTTACACTTGCTGACAATGATGCATCTGTTGATGTTGAAGCTTCCGCACTTGCTATTTCACTCAATGATGCACTCATAGATTGACTATTCAAACGTGCTTCTTCTACTGAATGACTTAACGATGCTTTGTCAGAGTTCGATACTGAAATTGATACACTTGAAGCTGTACTCATCGATGCACTTGCTGATGCTTGTTCTACGATTGAAGTAGAAGTTGATGCACTTTCTGCAGCTTTTTGTGAAGCTTTTTCATATTCTGAAAGGCTTGCTGATTTGGAAAGTGATGCTGACTCACTTGTCGAATGTTGTACCGACTGATGCGCTGACTTAGATAATGATGCTTGTTCTGATTTCGACGCAATTTGTGATTGAGATGACGCATTTTTCATAGAAGCACTTTCAGATACTCGTTGGCTCATGGATGCTTGTTCAGAAGCACTCAATATACCCGATTGACTTGCTGATGTAGAAGCAACTGTTGAATCACTTGTCGAAGTACTTGCTGATAATGATGCTGACTCAGCTGAAGCCATCTCACTTGGTGTGTGATTTTTGTAGCTTTCAATTGCGCTTGTTGATAACGATGTGCTCATCGATGCACTAGCTGAAAGACTTCTGATGTCATTAAACATCAATGACACGCTTGTTGACGCACTCACTGATAATGATTGGATTTGTAAACCAAATTCAGAAACGCTTGTGGATACACTTGCTTTATCAGCATCTACTTTTGAATTCGATTCTGATGTGCTTGCTGACGCACTTTCTGATTGAGATTCTGCCAATGATTGTTTTTCTGACATTTGTGCAGACAATGAATCACTTAGAGAAGCATTCATCGATGCACTTGTTAATGTTGAAACAGAGTTTGCTTCATACTCAGAAGCAGCCATTGATGCCAAATTGCTAGTTGAAGTGCTGATTGACGTGCTCTTATCTGCACTTGCAGACTGACTCATTGTTGCAACAGTTTCATTAGATTGATCTGCTGACATGCTCATTGATTCAGACTCACTCATAGCACGACTAAACGAACTACGCTCTGATACACTTGTCGATTCACTCAACTGTTCAGTGGACTTAAGTTCAAGATTTGTAGACATCGCTGTTGATTGTGAATCAGAAGCGGATGTACTTGTTGAACTACTGCTCATAGCACGCATCGACGCACTAGTCAAACGTGAAGCTGACAATGATTGTTGATCTTTAAGACTCACGCTAGACGCGTTTGACATAGAATCAACGGTAGATTGGCTTGTTGATACACTTACAGACTCACTGATTAACTCAGATACATTAGTAGGAAGTTTATCAGACGTTGACGTACTCATTGATTCACTAATTACACCGATTGGTAAATCTGTTGTTAATGGTTTGCCTGTTGACGCACTCATCGATGTTGATGTGCTCGCTGATACTGACTCGCTCGCTTTGTTTGCCGACTCAGATGTTGATGCACTTACTGATGTCGATGTGCTCGTTGATGCTGATTCGCTTGCTTTGTTCGTCGACTCAGATGTTGAAGCACTCACCGACGTTGACGTGCTCGCTGATTCAGATGTTGATGCACTTACGGACGCTGACGCGCTTGCTTTATTCGCCGACTCAGATGCTGACGCACTCACTGATGTTGACGTGCTCGCTGACGCTGATCCGCTTGCTTTGTTCGCCGATTCAGATTCAGATGTACTCATCGATGTTGATGTACTTACTGAAACGGATTCACTCGCTTTGTTTGCCGACTCAGATGCTGACGCACTCACCGATGTTGACGTGCTCACTGATGTCAATGTGCTTACTGAAACGGATTCGCTTGCTTTGTTCGTCGACTCAGATGCTGACGCACTTACTGATGATGATGTGCTCGTTGATGCTGATTCGCTTGCTACTTGATTCGAATTTGATTCCGATTCACTTGCTGATGCTGATACACTCTTAGTTACTGACGCGGAAGCTGATTCACTTATAGATACAGACGCACTCTTTACTACTAATGTTGAAGCTGATTCACTCACCGATGTTGATTCACTTGTTGATGTCGACTCACTTGCTACTCGGTTTGATGTTGATACTGAATCACTTGTTGATGCTGATGCACTCTTAGCTACTGATGCAGAAGCTGATTCACTCACCGACGTTGATTCACTCGCTACTCGGTTTGATGTTGACACAGATTCGCTTGCTGAAGTTGATGTGCTAGTAGAAGTTGACTCGCTTGCTATTCTGTTCGAATTTGACACAGATTCACTTGTTGATGCTGATGCACTCTTAGCTACTGATGTAGAAGCTGATTCACTCACCGACGTTGATTCACTTGTTGACGTCGACTCGCTTGCTACTCTATTTGAATTTGACACAGATTCACTTGTTGATACGGAATCACTATTAGCCACTGATGCGGAATTTGAATCACTCACTGATGTCGATTCGCTTACTAATCGGTTTGATGTTGATACGGAGTCACTTGTCGATACCGATTCACTCTTTGCGGCTGATGCGGAATTTGATTCACTTACTGATGTTGAAGCGCTTGTCGATGTCGATGCTGAATCTGATTCGCTTACGGACGTTGATTCACTTGTCGATGTTGACTCGCTCGCTAATCGATTTGATGTTGAAACTGATTCGCTTGTTGAAACCGATTCACTATTAGCCACTGATGCGGAATTTGAATCACTCACTGATGTCGACTCACTTGCTACTCTATTTGAATTTGACACAGATTCACTTGTTGATGCTGATGCACTCTTAGCTACTGATGTAGAAGCTGATTCACTCACCGACGTTGATTCACTTGTTGACGTCGACTCGCTTGCTACTCGATTTGAATTTGAAACCGATTCGCTTGTTGATGTTGATGTGCTCTCAGCTGCTGATGCCGAGTCGGCCTCACTCACCGATGTTGATGCACTTGTTGAAGTTGACTCACTCACTACTCTATTCGAATTTGATTCCGATTCACTTGTTGATACGGAATCACTATTAGCCACTGATGCGGAATTTGAATCACTCACTGATGTCGACTCGCTTGCTAATCGGTTTGATGTTGATACGGAGTCACTTGTTGATGCTGACTCGCTCGCTACTCGATTTGAATTTGAAACAGACTCACTTGTTGATGTCGACTCGCTTGCTAATCGATTTGAATTTGACACTGACTCGCTTGCCGATACCGATTCGCTCTTAGCTAACGACGCGGAATTCGATTCACTTACTGATGTTGATTCACTTGTCGATGTCGACGCAGAAGCTGATTCTCTTACCGACGTTGATGCACTTGTCGATGTCGATTCACTCGCTAATCGGTTTGATGTTGACACAGATTCGCTTGCTGATGTTGATGTGCTAGTAGAAGTTGACTCACTCGCTACTCTATTCGAATTTGATTCCGATTCACTTGTCGATGTCGACGCACTCTTAACTACTGACTCGGAAGCTGATTTACTTTCGGAAACTGAAGTACTTGTTGACGCTGATTCGCTTGCTAGATGTGCAGAAGTTGATTCAGACTCACTTACTGATGTCGATTTCAATGCACTTATTCTCTCTGACTCTGCAACCGATTGACTTCTAACTACGCTTTCAGATTGCGCCTTAACCAATGAAGTAGAAGCATTACGGCTTTCTGTAATCGCCCTTGCTCCATTTGGATTATATTTTTTATATGGATCAATATTACTAACGACGTCTGAAAAATAGTTTTGTCCTCTTTTACCACCAATATCGTCGTAAGAAGCAAATGGTGTGAAGTTATAAGAAACGTCTCCATTAGGATTTAAAATTGGTACTTCAATAACAGTTGTTAAACCGTACCCTGCTTTAATCTGATCAGAATCCATTACACCTGATTGCCAATAATAACCATTCTTTGCATCCCCGCGTAAAGGATAGGTCTGATCCGTAGAGGCAAATCTAGTTCTCCAACCCCTTTCCGTAATACCTTGCGTAATTTTAGTTGGCTTACCATAATCTTTTCCTAACTTTAGCATGCCTATGTTTTTATCAGAGGTGTTTCTGACTTTTGTTCTCGGATAATATAAACTTGATGGAGAGTCAATTCCCGCTGTGTGTACATTGTCGTAAGATATTGTATACTTAAAGATTGCATTATGACCGTCACTATCAACTTGTAATTCATAGTAAACATTTACATTATTACGAGTATCTCTACCATCGCCTTGGTTTCTCTCTCTTTCAGAACGACTTGAAAGTGCCACTCTAAATGCTGTTTCTCCAACTTCTGTAGCGACTGTATGAACCGGAGAAATTGTTGAGTTTAACACAAGCGCTTCTGTATTTGCTAATGACTGTGATGACGCTTGAGAAGATGACTGCTTCTCACTTACAGATACACTTGCAGGTTGCATTGAATTTTGACTATTCTGATTAATTGACGCAGAAGTTTTGCCTTCACTTTTCGATGTGATTGCTTCTGAAGTTTCTGATGCTTTAGAAATAGATGTAGATTTTTCCACATTTGATTCTGATTGCTTCTCAGAATTTGAGACTTGTTTTTCATCTGATTGCTTATGCTTTGATGCTTGAGATACTGAAGTACTTGTTGAAGTAGAAGCAGATTCTGATAATGACACTGAGTCTGATTCCGATAAAGAAGTGCTTTCTATATCTTGTTTTAATACTTCACTTTCAGAAGTAACGACACTATCACTTTCAACAGTACTCGCGCTCGCCTCTACATTAGAAACTGAATTTTCAATTGCAATTGATGTTTGATCCCCAATTGTTTGACTCTTTGTTGCTAACTCTGAAGTCATCGGAGCATCTGATGCGGCAAATGCTTGTTGATCATGCAACATGTTAACAGTAAACATCCCTCCGGCGATTGCCGTTGTTTGCATTGCATGTTTTTTAATTTTTTCACCAAAACGCGTTGTAACTTCGCCATCTTCATTTTTTACAATATCTCTACTTAAAAAAGGTAAACCCATGGCTTTTAAGAGTTGAATCTCTTTAATACCGGCTTTTACCCATTCCTTTCCAGATTTGTATAGTTTCACTCTTGCTTTTTCTTGTCCTAAACTTTTTCTAAATTCCCTAAATTTTCTTGTCATTGCAAAACTCCCATTAAATAATTTCCATAAAACTTGAACTTGTCATCCCAGCCTATATAAGATAATAATACCTTTTATTTAACTGCGCAATAAAATATTAAATGAAATCTAGTTTGTAATATAATCTATTTCAGATTTTGAATACCTATTTATATAAAATTACTTTTTATTTGTTCTTATGGGAATTTGCATTTAAAAAGCATAGAGATGTGACTCTATTGAATTCTTTATTTTTAAAGGGTTTGTTAATCGAGGCGCTTCTGAAAGTTAGAACATTGAGGGATGCGTTATAAAAATTTTATTAAATTTAAACTAATAATTAATTGAATGAATTTAGCAAATAAGTAGAAAAATATTAATAAAGTGTTTCTTCATTCAATTGAGCCACTATTTTCAAAGTATTTTTACATCAATTTTTCAGATAAATGACGCTTTATCATATTTTCTACCTTAATCACATGATAAACACGCGTATTAATACAATAAATTTTAGAAATTACTACAAATGAATAGAAAAAGCATTGATTCATGACTTTAATACCATTATTATTGAAGTAACGCTTTAAAATTAGATGAATCAACCTCCAATTACTTTATTTTTTTATACGTGAGTTATTCGTTTTCGTTATGTATAAAAATGTATTATAATAGACTGTGGAGTAATTTTAAGGTCTGTGACATCAATCATATTTACTCAGGGATATTATGTTTATTCCTCACTATACAAACAATGAAAGGTGATTATGTATGCCAACACAATCAGATTCAAAAGACATCGTCATTATCGGTGCCGGTGTACTTAGCACGACTTTCGCCTCAATGATTAAAGATTTAGAGCCACATTGGAATCTTAAATTATATGAGCGTTTAGATCGTCCAGGTGTGGAAAGTTCAAACGAACGCCACAATGCCGGTACAGGTCACGCAGCACTTTGTGAATTGAACTACACTGTTAAACAACCAGATGGTTCAATTGACATCGAAAAAGCAAAAGAGATTAACGAAGAATTTGAAATCTCTAAACAATTCTGGAGCTATCTTGTTAAAAGTAAAAACATTGATACACCAAGAGATTTCATCAATCCACTTCCTCACATTAGTTTTGTAAGAGGTAAAAATAACGTTCAATTCTTAAAAGATCGTTACAATAAAATGAAAGCATTTCCAATGTTCGACAATATCGAATTCACTGAAGATATTGAAGTGATGAAAAAATGGATGCCATTAATGATGCAAGGTCGCAATTCTAGTGATATTATGGCTGCAAGTAAAATCGATGAAGGTACTGACGTTAACTTTGGTGAATTAACACGTAAAATGGCGAGAAGTATCGAAAAACATGAAAATGCAGACGTACACTACAACCATGAAGTCAAAGACTTTAACCGTCGTTTAGATGGTAAATGGGAAGTTACAATCATCAACCGCAACACTGGAGAAAAACAAGTTCAGCTTGCTGATTACATCTTCATTGGTGCTGGTGGCGGTGCGATTCCTTTATTACAAAAAACAGGTATCCCTGAAAGTAAACACTTAGGTGGTTTCCCTATTACAGGTCAATTCTTAATGTGTACAAACCCAGACGTTATCGAAGAACACGGTGTCAAAGTTTATGGTAAAGAGCCACCTGGTACACCACCAATGACTGTGCCTCACTTAGATACGCGTTACATTAACGGTCAAAAAGCATTATTATTCGGACCTTTCGCAAGCATCGGCCCTAAATTCTTGAAAAATGGTTCAAACTTAGATTTATTCAAATCAGTTAAACCATACAACATCACGACTTTACTTGCGGCAGCTGCGAAAAACTTACCATTAATCAAATACTCAATCGATCAAATCTTAATGACTAAAGAAGGTTGTATGAACCACTTACGTACTTTCTACCCAGAAGCTAAAGACCAAGATTGGGAATTATACACAGCTGGTAAACGTGTTCAAGTTATTAAAGATACTAAAGAATACGGTAAAGGTTTCATTCAATTCGGTACTGAAGTGGTTAACTCAGAAGACCACACTGTTATCGCTTTACTTGGTGAATCACCAGGGGCTTCAACATCAGTTTCTGTAGCACTTGAAGTGTTAGAAAGAAACTTTGCTCAATACGAAGCTGAATGGAAACCTAAGTTACAAAAAATGATTCCTTCATACGGTAAATCATTAATTGAAGATGTTGATTTAATGAGAAAAACACGTAAACAAACTTCAAAAGACTTAGAATTAAATTACTACGAGTAAAGGAGTTGCCAATATGAAAAAATTAGTTATCGTTGCAACTGTACTCACTGCAGCATTCGTCGCTTTAAAACGCTATCAAGAGCATGTTAATAAAATGCCAAATATTGAATACTAATTCAACCTATATTGATTGATAGTATTGAAAAGACGTTCAAATGAATTTTCATTTTGAACGTCTTTTTTTATCTCTTTTTATGCAGTTTCAAGTACCTCTTCACGTACGAGATCATTCATAATTCCCAGATAGAAACGAGCTAATTCTGCACCTGTATGATGGAAGTCTAATGTATCTTGTCCTGTGAAATCTGTATGATCCCATCCTTTCATCGTAGGTGTCACTTGCCAAACCCCTTTTTTAGGCGCTGTGTTATCATCAACATATTCAAAAGGTTCATTATCTGGATGTTGACCTGAAATCACAGAAACTAAGCCATCATTTTCTCTCCACGCTGTATCACGTGTTCGTCCTATTAAATCCCCTGTCACCTTATGTTCAATATTCATATGGACATCTGATATTTGAATACCTAATCGTGTTTTGTTCGTCGCAGATCCTGTATAGGTTTTATAGTAAATATTCGGATTAATATCTGTCCGTTGATTGATTTTCTTAGCACCTTCACGCGTCAAATCATAAAGAGCTGTATCTTCAGAAGTAAACAGTGGACTCTTACTTGCACGTTTCGCATATTCAGCAAATGTTTCACCTTGACGTTGTTCTAAGCCCCATTGTTTAAGACCATAATCTACAGCTGAATTTTTACGCCCTTCAAACAAACCGTAATCGTAAATGAGTCGCTTAATAATATCTTTATTACCTAATTCATCCGAAGCGACTGTACCATCGTGCGGTGTAGCTATTGTTGTAATTGACGAAATTAAATGATCGTGATTCCCTTGAAAAAGAGGACTTATCGTACCGCCATGTTGCTTTTGATACGCAATCTCTTCAGGATCTCCTTTTCGTAACAAAGACTCTAACATCCGAATCGTTTGTCCTCCCATACTATGGCCGATGAGATGAATTTTTTGTCCCGGTTGCCAGCCGGGTAAAATGCCTGGATATGATTTACCATATCGCGCATGTCCATATTTGTTTGCATGAGCTTGTCCATAATCGACGACACCGCCTTTGATATAAGTATAGAGCTCTACAGCACGATCCCAGTTACTCCCAAAAGCACTGACACTTGCTTCATAAACGTTATAACCTGATGCGCGCAATTGATTCATCATGTCGTATTTTTTACCACCCCAATAATGGGTTCCAGGAGGCGCATTATTACCTACAAAGCCCCCATAACCATGCACAAAAATGATGGGTTCTTTATTTTTATACTGTGCTTGTTGAGGCGCTTGTGTTGCCTTTTTCACAGATGCTTCCTTTGTTGACGCCACTTGAGGTTCACGAGGTTGCGTTTCTTCTTTTGCACTTAAATTTTGAGTCGTCGTTGATTTCTTATCATTATCGATCATTTCTAAATTAGGCGTATGCGCAGACTCTTTTTCATAATTAATTTCTTGTTTATGTGCATTCACGTTATTAAATTCAGGATCGACTTGATTGGGTGTTGTTTCAGCATTACGACGATCAATCACAGAAAATTCCGGATCTAAACCGGCATTTTGATTGTTTTGATGAGAAGCAACCTTTGGCGCATGAACAACATTACTTGGGTTAGATGTACTATTTTGTGCCTTTAGTTTTGTATCACTCGCAGAATGATTTCTTTCAGGTGCTGTGTTTTCTTGCGCTAAATGGTTATTCGTATATGTGACATTTTGTTTTAAAGTAGTTGTTTTCTGAGATGTTTCTGGAGTTTTTGATAATTCAACTTGTGAGGCATTGGTCTCATTGTTTTGTCGAAGGAGATTCCTCATCACGTTCTCACTTTCTGTGTGCAACGTTTGAGATGTATTAAGTGAATGACCTTGATGTACTTCATCTGCATACGCATCATGTCCTACCCATACGAATAAACTTGTAGCGAGCAGTATGGTAGAGATACTGACACTTCGTGTTCTTAAAGCATATATATGGTCTTGCTGATGATTAAACATAAAAACCCTCCTTAATAATCTAGTTTCTATAATCAATTTATCAATTTGTAACGTATATTATTTCATATTTGCCTACTTTATATTCTTCAATGCTTAACTGTTATCGAAATCAAATTCAATTCACACTTAATCATCAAAAATATCTTTTCTTTAATAATCTAATCGAGCGCATCGTCAACCTTCTTCAAAATCAAAAATTATAAATTTAATAAATAGTTAATAGTAATTTTTTGATTAACTGTTTATTATTAAAACGATGTCTATAACAATAGAATTAAAATTGAATATATTATTTTGGAGGACCTCATGACTTTAATTATTTTAATCATCTTTTTTATCATTCGCTTAGTCAGCCTTGCAATTTCCGTTAAACACGCGAAAAAGCTTGTACAACAAGGCGCAAAAGAATACGGTCAAAAAAATTCAAAATGGCTTGCACTCACACATATCTTAATCTACGTTGCGGCTGGGGTAGAAACTGTCATCACTCATGAAACATGGAGTTTCTTTAACACACTAGGACTAATCATTTTAATCGTTGCGTATGGCGTTTTATTCCATGTTATTAAAACATTAGGCCCGATTTGGACTTTAAAACTTTACATCTTACCAGAACATCCGATTATCAAATCAGGTCTATATCGTATTACCAAACACCCGAATTATTTTTTAAATATCATTCCGGAATTAATAGGGGTCATCCTACTTACACACGCTTCATACACTTCTTTATTGTTACTTCCATATGCCTACTTCTTATACGTTCGTATACAACAAGAAGAAAAATTAATGTCTTTATAAACAACAAAGCACTTCTAAGTAAAATCCATTACTTAAAAGTGCTTTTTATTTATGCCTTATTTAATTGCTTTAAACAACAAAATCTCATGCTTAATTGGTATTTGATGGTCCCCTAATAAAGGAATCGAAGACTTGATACGTCGTGCATCATTTACAGCATTTTTCATTATTTTTTCTAGCTCATATCCATGCTTCTGAAAAAAGCCAAGTGCACGCAGATTATCATTTGTAGTGATAACTTGAATCTCCTCAACAGGTGAGGCTTGTACTTTGAGTTCTAGTGCCTTCAATAACTTTGACCCCACTCCTCTAACCCCTTCAATATTATTAATTGAGATGATTTCAACCACTGTATTTCTAATCGCGTAAGTAAGTATACCGTAAACCTTTTCTTCAACAACACATACAAAACCTGGGAGTTTTGATAGATGATACACACCTGAACTCACTATCATACAATCATCATGCCAATAGTGGTTAAAGAAAGACTTCAATTGTGATTCTTCTAGTTGATCCATTTCGATAATATCCATCATAATCACCCACTTAATTAAAACGTTTAAAAAAATATATGCTTAATAACGTTAAAAGCAAAAAGAGAAATAATTATTATATAAACAATAGCCTTTCCCCAAGAAAAATTGCTCGTTTTTTTTGTATCTTCTTGAGAAGAATTTTGATATCTTAGCAACTCTTCTTCAATTTCTTTATTAATTTCTTCCATGTTTCGTTCTTTCAAAGTATTCAGCCTCTTTTTAATTTTATTCAAATTTTTTAGTAATAATTATTTAGTTTTAAAAATGCTTCTAAAGTTCTCTTTAGATATAGATCCAGCTTTTTTATGTTGCAGTTCTAATCTTTTATTAAGTTGCTGCTTATCTCTATTTACTTTATACAAGATCTCACTTAAAACTGAAGATTCATCAGTCGGTAAAATATTTTCACTTGCAGTTACAGCTATGTTATGTTTAATCTCATCGTATGATAGTATCAATAAATTATAATCATATGCAGCACGTACCGAATCCAATATTTCATTACCTCTATTGATATCTAAATAAATATCACAACTTCTATATAGTTCTATACATTTTTGCTTAGTTACATTTGGGTATAGATACACATTAGGATAATGTGAAAGATTCAATAATTTATTTGACATTGTAGTTACAGCAGCAATATGAAAGTCTAAGTTTTTATTTTTTTGTATAATTTCTTCTATATTTATTAACTGATCAGAGTTAGTTAAATTTAGGACTTGGTTTGAATAGTTATTCTCTTTTGTAAATTTATAAACATAACCTCCCATTAAGACATTATCTTTATATTCGTGATTTATTTTATTAATAAGTATTTCGTATTTTTCTGAATTAGGTATAATTATTTTTAAACTTCTATAAGGGTTCCTTAGTGCTTGGTGCATATGAGACACTATATTGTCATTAATATCTTCGTCCCAGAACAGTATATTCTCACCTTTCGTTTTAATATTGTTCACTATAGCTGATGATTTCAATAATGAATTAAATAAAAAAGACTCATTTTTCAAATCACTAACATCTATAAAAAAGTTCATAAAGTTTATTGTTGATGAAAAGTGAAATTCTCGGTTTCTCCATGTTAAAAATACATCATTAGTTATATAATTTTCAGTCATAAATTTTTTGCCGTGCTCATTATAATAAAACTTCATGATTCGTTTTTGACTATCAGAATCTAGTATCAACTGCGCATATTTAATTCCATATTTATTATAATAATCAATATACTGGGTATGACCCCCGCCATTCAACCATTCTACTCTTTCAATTATTCTATTTTTGAAATTTTTTTGATAGAAAATTTTAGCCTTAATTTTATTTTTATCTTTTACTAATCCACTTTCATTATTTCCTTCAATGGACCAGAGCCTTGGGATTTTTAATTGGTTAAAATATAATGGCTTTGTGCTTTTGTTAACATTTTCTGAAAAAAAAGCATACGGTGTTATTACATCATCTGGTAGGAATCCGGTTTCTTCTATTACTATTGTAGGAACTTTAAGATTTGAATACTTAAACGAATTATATAAAGTAACATTTTTTTTATTAAGTCTTTCAAAAAGATTAATCATATTTCACCTCATTTAATAGCCTTTTCCATTGTTTAGCAATTTGTTTTTGCAAGTAGCTCCTAGCAATTCTATATGATTCATTTTGTACACTTTTCATATCCATATTGAAATAACTGATTATCCCATTCGCTAATCTATCTACAATTATATTTTCATTATCCTTATTTATATCTATAGGTAATAATATGCCATTCTTTTTATCTTTAATAAAATTAGGATTTCCATAATTTACGTTAAACCCAACAATCCCTAACCCCGATCCCAATGATTCCATAAGTGTCAAACCAAATCCTTCACTAGTGGACCCAGATAGAAACAGTTCATATTTAGAATAAATATCATTTAAATTTACATGACCCCGCAACCTAATGAAATCATTCGCTTTATTGTTCTCTATTATTTGAATTAACTCATTTCTTTGTGATCCTTCACCATAAACATCAAAAGTTAAATCAGAAACCTTTGATTTAGCTTTAATAATTGCTTTAACTAGCCAATCTACATGTTTTTCTTTCGCTAAGCGAGACGCTGTGACTATTGAACTTTTTACTCTATTGGTTGAATATTTTAATTGTTCTAAATTACCGACAGGAATTGTGTATATTTTAGGACTGTATTCATAGTATTTTTTGAATTGACTAGATAAAATATCATTCTGTAATTGAGTAGCTGTTATAAAAAAATCTACCTCTTTTGCATTATTAAAAACATACTCATAATAATTATTCCATAAAATGTTTTCTTCTGTAGTCAAATTTGTATTATAATGTTCTGCATGTACTACTACACCAACTTTAGACTTAGCTCTATTTTCTAATATAACTTGTCCAAAATCTTTTGATCTATCTAATAAAAGTATATCTTTATCACTCAGTTTGAGTGATTTCAAAAAGTATTTTATTAACTCATGCTTAGAATACAACATAAGATCATCAAAAATAAACATACTGTCATTTTTACTTACATATTCTTTAAACGCTACATCTCCATTTTCATTATAAAATTCCCTCATGTAACATTTTGCTCTTTTATTCTCTGGTGCAAAATACTCAGAAAGAATGTGTGTATATGAATAATAGTCTCTTTTTATCAAGTTCCCTTTATAAATATGTTCTACTCTTTCTACAAAACCACTCTTACTTAAGTAAATCTTTAGGTAATTCTTATTTTGATCAAAAAATACTTTTTTTATATTTTCCTCATCTATAACTTTTGAAATCTCCTCGACTTTAATCACATCTTCGGCTTTAATAGTTGAAGGTGAAATTTTAATGTTAGTAAAATATTGGTATAACCAAATAATTTCACTATCTTTGAATCCTAAATTACTAGTTAAAGATTGAATATTATTATTTTCTATAAAATCTAAGAAAACGAACTTAGTTGGAACGTGTAATTTTCTGAATAATTGCAATCTATATGCTTGAGCATATTCTACACCACTACTCGCCCAACCTATACCTAAGTTAATATTATATACTGTCATTACAATTCCCTTCCTATTTTTACATTTTTCTAATTAATTTATATTTCACACTACTATTATAACCTTTCCTATAATCATTTAGTAAGAACAATGTTATTTAATTATATAAACTATATAGAATTATTAGAAATGTAACAATTGTATCTATAAATTTTAACTATAAACAAAACAAGCCAAGGATTTCTCCCTGGCTTATTTTTATGTCGAGACACTAAATCAATTATTCTTTACTTTGATTTTTTTCATTCTTATTTTTTCTCAATAATCCTAAACCTAGAAGACCTAGTAGTCCTCCTAGAATTCCTGGATTACCCGAATTATTCTCTCCACCAGTTTCAGGAAGTTGTTTATCTTCATTAATTGATTGGCTCTCGCTCAGTGACTCACTTTCCGAAATGGATTGGCTTTCACTCAATGATTCGCTCTCTGAAATGGACTGACTTTCGCTTAACGATTCGCTTTCAGAAATAGATTGACTCTCGCTCAATGATTCGCTCTCGGAGATGGATTCACTCTCACTTATTGATTCGCTTTCAGAAATCGATTGACTCTCGCTCAATGATTCACTCTCTGAAATCGATTGACTCTCACTCAATGATTCGCTTTCTGAGATGGATTCACTCTCACTTATTGATTCACTTTCCGAAATAGATTGGCTCTCACTTAATGATTCACTCTCTGAAATCGATTGGCTTTCACTTAATGATTCGCTCTCTGAAATGGACTGACTTTCGCTTAACGATTCACTCTCTGAAATCGATTGACTCTCGCTCAATGATTCGCTCTCGGAGATGGATTCACTCTCACTTATTGATTCACTCTCTGAGATAGATTCACTTTCGGAGATTGACTCACTCTCACTTATTGACTCACTTTCCGAAATAGATTGACTTTCACTTAATGATTCACTCTCTGAAATCGATTGGCTTTCACTCAATGATTCGCTCTCTGAAATCGATTGACTCTCGCTCAATGATTCGCTT
>NZ_CP092966.1:217840-319580 GCF_022557135.1 Staphylococcus coagulans | reverse complement strand
TCGCTTAACGATTCGCTTTCAGAAATCGATTGACTCTCGCTCAATGATTCGCTCTCTGAGATGGATTCACTCTCACTTATTGATTCACTTTCCGAAATAGATTGACTTTCGCTAATTGACTCACTTTCCGAAATGGATTGACTCTCGCTCGATGATTCACTCTCTGAAATCGATTGGCTTTCACTCAATGATTCACTTTCCGAAATGGATTGACTCTCACTGATCGACTCACTAATTGACTGACTCTCTGAAACTGATTGACTTTCACTTTCCGAAACTGACTGACTTTCTGAAACCGATTGACTTTCACTAATAGATTGGCTTTCATAAACATCGCCTAGCGCCGTTGATTTATCATTTCTAGTAGAGTAATTGTTGTTATGATAATAAGGTGTTTTTTTATTGTTTATATCCATTGTATTTAGAATATAATTAACTGAACCCTTTTCAACATTTTTACTATCATCTATATTAGCTACTTGTTGTACAATATAACTTTTCCCATTCCACAGATTAATTCCAAAATCTACATTAGCTGTAGTGTTATTATTGCTATACTGGATTTTAAATTGATTAGTGACATCTTTTAAGTTTCTCACATCTGGTGAAAAGCTATCCACAAATTGGTTAGTATTACTTACTTCATATATTCTAAAATTATTTTTAGATGGGTCGAATTTATAACCATTTAAATCAACTTGCATACTAGCACGATAAATAGTTTTCTTACTACCGTTTTGATTAATGTACGTTGTCATCTTTCTACTGCCATCTAAATCAATGTACTCAGTACTCGATATTATAGGTGACTGCTTTTTATTACCATAATCCACGATAATATCTTCACTATATTTTTGATTTGCAATTGTTACTTCCATTGGATAAGCAGTTTTATCTGTCGTTGCATTCTCTTTTCTAGAAAATGCATTCATTTCAAAACTACCTTTTATATTTTGATATTTATCTACATAATCAGTAAAAGTGTATGTGATAGTGTTTGTATTTTTGTCGTAGTTCCCTGTTGCTACTAGTTTTTTATCCTTATCATATAAAAAATGGTAAGGTCTAGGCAAATTCAAGCCACCTGGTCGTATATTTTGACCGAATTTAATTGTAAATTGATCACCTTTTTTGATACTATCATCTAAATCATAGTCTGCTTTTAGTTTTAATACTGATGAAGAAGTTGCCCAAAACTCTTCTTTACCAGTTTTAGGGTTGGTGTGTGGTGGTGCAATCGCAATATCAATATTAGATACTTTCACTTTATCATTAACATTTTTATTAACATCAGTTAAAGCTGCAGCTCTAAAAAAGCTAACCGATCTCATTCTTGTATTTAATCGATTACTTGTTGTTTCCCTCAAGGATGCTTTTGGTGTCTTGAGACCTTTTTCATTGCTATTACTTGTACCATTGTTTAATAAATCAAGAGTTGACACAGCATTTGTATCGGCTGATTTTATTTTATTTAATTTAGGCTGTTTTGATAAATTTCTTTCTACATTTAATTCATCACTGTTATTCTTTTCAACCCAGTCAGTTTCCTTACTGTTTTTCTTATCTACGATTTGTTTTGTTTCACCCATTTGTACTTCTGGAGCTTTTCTAACTGTTGGTTTAGGTCCAGTTTCTCCTTGAGTACTTTCGATTTCATTCTGTATAGTAGACGTTTCAGGTGCATAAGCTGTATTATCATTAGGCTTTTCTAAAGAATTTTTTACCTCAGGCTCATTACTCATTTGGCTCTGTGATTTTTCTGTTTGCTTTTCTTTGTTCTGAATTACGATATCAGTTTCTTTTCCTCTATTTTGTACAGCACGATGTTTATTTTCTTCTGATTCATAATCAGGAGTTTCAATAACTTTTTCTTCTTTATTATTTAAAGTTTTTGGGTTATGACTTTCAACTTTTTCTTCTGGTACCTCTGTAGCGCTCATTGGCTCATTTTCTTCATTCAATGATTCTGTCGTTTTTTCTATTTCTTTTTCTGAAATCGGAATTTTTTGATTATTTTCAATTCCTTCATTTACACTTGAATCACTATTTGGTTCTTCCACAATTACGTTTTCATTTCTTTGAGTTTCTGATGCACTAACTTCTTTTTGATTAATTCCAAGTATTAAAGTAGAACCAACTAAAACAGATGCAATACCCACAGTAAATTTTCTAATAGAGAATTTATTAAGCCTGTTAGGTAAAAAATCAAACTTTTTCATTTAATCCCTCCAATTATTTTCCATAACTAAATAATAGCACAATTAAATATTGTGTAGTATTAATTTTTCTTTAAGTTTTTATTGTTTAAGAAATTATATTTAAAATAATCTTTTTATTAAATAACTATAGATTGCAAAAGCTACGTTATTATATAATATTCGATTTAGCTTGTGCTTATTTGTAAAAAATATACTTATGAACAACCTATTTAGGTTTAAAACGCGTAGTTTACTTATGTCATTTGTCAGGTTAGCATGTTTACATTTAATTTAGAGTATACAAATTTATAAAATATATCATTTTATGGCGGTATGATTAAAGAGATAACAGCTAAAATTTTAGCCATACAATTTACTAGTATGCAGCACATTATATTTCGAAGAATTAAATTATATCGGAGTATAGCGAAGTGTTTGGGTTAATATTTTTATTAATTTTATAAATTGTCTGCAATATGGCTCTTTGAGAATCGTCCTTTTCTCACTAAATTGATCTTAAAGCTATAATTTTGTTTTAAATTAAAGAACAATCTTAATATCACTTTATTCGAAGTGTTTTCCTAACTATATTTAAGTCTTGTCATTTTTATATTACATTTAAAACATATTTTATTAGACCTCTAAATTTTATTGTTAATTTTAAATTTACTCATTTCAAATTTACTGCAACACTTTTGGTTAAGATGATTATAATATGTATTGCATTTTATTTTTTGAATATCAGCATTTAAGTAATAGCTATCACTTTCATTATTGTATATTATTGGATCATCTACTATTAGCCAATCTTCACTTTCGTGAATATAACTACGAATAAGTGAAATGTCTCGCTGTATTGTTCTACTGCTTACCCCCCATTCTTGAGCTAAATTCGCTTTATTTATCTTTCTTCCTAAGGCAAGATCGGTGTATATTGACAATAATCGATAAGGTTGATTCATATGCTCCTCCTCATGACATACTCTCATTGTAATAAAAAGGGTAGACATAATATGTCATTAATTACACATTTTTTATAAATATTACATATAGAATTTTGTAATCCCTTACTATAGCATTTTTATAAAATAATAATATATTATAAATAGTTTATTGCCATAAGTTTATAATTATTCAAATATTTATGTTGACAATGTTATTAAAATTAAAAAACTCAGTTATTAAAATAATGAAGGTTTTGGAGAATCAGTTAAAAATATACATTAATGTTAAATGAGGAAATGTTATACTTGTGGTATGAATCGTGGTTAATACAAAATTTTCACGGTTAAGTCTTTGTGAAATTAAATAAAGGGGGACTTTAAATGTCAAAAGTAACGATTATTGCAGGTGGTCATAAGGTGGCATCTCGATTGACAGGTGTTATTGACTATACAGAGCAGTTTCTTAATCAAAGAGGAATAGAGACAGAAGTCATTCAAGTGCATCAATTAGATGCTAAAGCATTAATCACAGCTGATTTTACAAGTGAATCGGTTACTGCAACACATCAATCAATCGAAAACTCAGACGGTATCGTCATCGTCTCGCCAGTATTTAAAGCAGCTTATTCAGGGATTTTGAAAACATATTTAGATTTATTACCACGTGGTGCTTTTACAGGTAAAACTGTTTTACCTCTAGCCGTTGGTGGCTCATTTGCACACACACTTGCGATGCAGTATAGTTTGGATCCTGTCATTAAAGAGTTAGGTGCGGATACAATTCATAAAGGTCGTTTTATTCTTGATCAGCATATTTCTTATGTTGAGGAGGGTCATTACGTCTTTGATCAAGAAGCAGAGGCATCTTTAACAAAAGTACTTAAAAAATTTGTAAACGATGAATCACACGTAAAGGATTCATTGTCATAAATTGCACATAAAAGTGCGGGACAGAAATCTGATTGACTTCATCGTCCCGCTTTAATAAAGATAACTAGGATGAATAGGTTATTTATAAAATGGATGGGTTGAGATGATTAAATGTCTCAACCCATTCTAATTTTGATGTTATTTTAATTATTCTTTATTCGCTCTTTTGGGACGTCTCACAACAGCAAACAGTGTGCCTAAACTGATTAAAAGTGAACCCCACAATGTTGTGTCGGTTTCTTCCTTACCTGTGTTTGGTAATGTGCGTTGCGGATTGACTTTTTTATCAGTTTTTTCTGTTTCACTTGGCACTAGCGGTTGTGAAGGAATCACGATTTCTTTATCTCTTGGCTGTTGTATGTCATGTCCCGGCGCTTCTGGTAATGCAGGGATAAGTTCTTTTGGTTTTGCTGAGTCTTCTGGTGCTTTCGGTAGTGATGGCACGAGTTCCTTAGGTTTAATAGGTTTTTCTGGCGTTTTCGGTTGCTCTGGTGTCTGTTCTTTTGGATCCATAGGCTTTTCTGGTACTTTTGGTGCTGGTTTTTCTGGATGTTCTGGTTGTTTTGGTTGTTCAGGTGCTTTAGGTTCTTCCGGCTTTTTCGGTTCCTCTGGCGCAGGTGGTGCTGGATGCGTTCTAAAGAAACCACTATCAATTGTTAAATTATCACCATCTTTGATATCAACAACTGAACTTATGTAATTAGAATCTAAATCTTGTGTGACATTCGGTGCACGGTCAATCGTTGGTTCGTATCCTTTTGGTGTTTCAAAAAGTACTGAATATCTTCCATTCTTAATATGATTGAAAACGTAGTGACCTTGCGCATCTGTTACTGTACGACCGACTTCCTCTTCTTTATCATTTAAAATAATAACAGTTACGCCAGCAATACCTGGTTCGCCTACATCTTGTTTACCATTTTTATTGATATCTTCCCATACAAAATCGCCTATTTTGTAGGTTTTTTCTGCTTCATTTGATTTTTTGAAAATACCAAAATCCGCATTCAAGTCATCTTTATCTGTAATATCTACGAGTGTCACTCTACCATTTGAATCATTTTCAGGTGTTGTTTGATGTTCATGTATGCGTGTAGGTGTATAGCCTTCAGGGGTGTGGAATTGTATAAGATAAGCCCCTTTTTTGACACCAGTAAAAATATATTCACCGTTGCCATTTGTATGAACGGTTTGTAATAATTGTCGATTCTTGTCTCTCAACTCTACTTTCACATTTGCGACACCTGGCTCACCTGCGTCCTGTTTGCCATTTTTATTGACATCTTCCCAAACTCGATCACCAATACGGAAGTTTTCAGCTTTTTCTACTTCAGGTTTTGAAGAATGCGCTTCTTTTTCATGTGTGTTTGTAGATGGTTGATGTGCAACGACTTGGCTGTTAGATTGAGAAACCACATTGTTATCAACAACTGCATGTTCTTTTTCTGGCTCAATGTCACGATTTTTAGCTTGATTTTGTGATTGAACTTCATTTGAAGTCGCGTCTGCTTGTTTTTGATCAATTTGTTGTGCTTGTGGCTTTATTTCTGAAACGAATTGTGATGGTGCATCCTTTTCTAATTGTTGAGATGCTACTACTACTTGAGAGTTTTCTTCTACTTTTGATGTATCCGTATTTTCTACAGCGACATGCTGTACCGCCTCTTTCGTTTCGCTTTCAGCTGCTTGTGCATCATTTTGAGCACCGAAAACTAAAATTGCGCCTACAACTAGTGACGCTGTGCCAACTGTACTTTTGCGAATACCATAACGGTTGTGTTTACTTTCTAGATGTTTGCTTTTGATACGCTTTTTGTTTTCCACTTATATCACTGCTCCTAATAATTAATGGCGAAATTCATTTCATTTAAATAAATATGATTGGTCAATTTAAGAATGATTTTATTTAAGATAATTTAATTATACATTCTATTTTTGATATTTCATTAGAATAATAAAAAGTTAAGATTCTTATAATTTGGTGCCATTGAAGAGGCTTGTTTTTGCTCGTTTTTATTGTTATAACAATGAAATTATTAACTTAAAGTTAATAATTATAAAATGGGATAAGGCGATAAAAGAGTAAAATTATAATGGAGATTTTTATAATATATATTTATTTTATTAGAGTATTAACATTCTATTTTAAAATGCTATATAAAGTGCATATATTTAATACCTATATTGTATTTTGAAATAGGTAAACACCATCATTAAAAGGAGTTTAATAGATATGGAAAAGATTCAATCATTTAGTATTCGAAAATTCAGCATTGGGGTAGGCTCTATCGTTTTAACAAGCACGTTATTGACGTCAGAGCATGTTTAGCCGATGAAGCACCATTTTTATCATCACAATCAAATGATGTAAGTGAAACAATTCTCAAATAGGTCATTAATCAGCTGAAAAACATTCAAGTGAAGCTTCAACAATCAAAACTTTACCTCAAATAGATAAAAGTGAATCACTTTTCAGTACAACTTTATTAGGAAGATTAACTATTGCCTTTGGAGGTTATTTAGTTAACCATCAAAAAACTCAAACTAATTCATTATCAATTAAAAAGTCATTACTAATACCCTATACTTATACTTACACGCGGATCTAATCAATCCGTTCGCTTAACATGGATGGTTCGAATTGAGGACAAGTAAGTGTTCCCCTCAGTTGAGTCATCTACTGTCATACATCACTTAAAAAACTCACATTAATCTAAATATGAAAAAACCTACTCTTATTTCTTCATCAAAAAACAGGCAACGTTAGTTACCTGCTTTCTCTATATTTATTTTCTTCCCGAACGTTGTCCAATTGTAAAAAGAATACCAATCGCAAGTAATAGTAATCCCCAAAATGATTTCGGTGTCCGTTTCATGCCGGTTTCAGGTAGAGCACGTTTGTGTGGGTGCTTATGATTGTCCTTATGTTGATGACTATCCTTTTGATGTTTATTCTTATGTTTCTCTGCTGTAGACTCTAACTCTTTTACGAATGTACGTGCATCTTTTTCCGAAGGGATCACATACGAATTTTTAGATGATGGTTCTTGTACAGACATATTCATAAGTCTATACGAAACGTGCGCTGTATCTATTTCTTCAGGTGTCACACCCTTGTGAGATTCCGGATTTTTAGTTTTTGAGCTTTCTGTTTGTTGTGGTGTCTCTTGTTCTTGTGGTGTTGGATTCTCTGGTTGTTTGGGCGCTTCTGTTTCTGTTGGACTCTCTGGGTGTTTTGGCACTTCTGATTCTTGTGGTGTCGATGCCTTTGGTTTATTAGGCATTTCCCGCTCTTGTGGTGTTGGATTCTCCGGCGTTTGTGGCTTTAGCACTGGTGGAACTTGCTGATTTGGCTTTTCAGTTTTGGTATCTGTATTAGATTCAGATAAAGTTAGATCTTTATAGAGCGCAAAATCAAAACTTAAGTCATCTTTATTGTTAATATCCACAAGGTCGATTCGCGTATTCGAGTCATTTTCAGTTGTGGTTCCTCTCGCAAATGCGATTGTCGGTGTATAACCTTTAGGAATGTCAAAAAAGATATAATAACGGCCGTTTGGCATGTCTGTAAATACATAACGACCATTAGGATCTGTATATGTTTCTTTTAATGTCTCTTTATTTTTATCTGTTAATCTTACTTTTACGTTGGCAACGCCCGGCTCACCCTTATCTTGCTTACCATTACGGTTAAGATCTTCCCAAACTTGATTACCAATTCGGTAAGGTTTGCCTTTTACGTCGTCATCTTGACTCCCACTTTTATTGATAGCGCTCTTTGCACGCTGACCAATCTGAGTAACATTGGTTTTAGACATTTGTGATGCAGTGCGTGCTGAAGGGAAATGATTCGTATATTTTTGTTCAACATCTTGAGGCTGATTTTGTGTCACTAACGAATCAGGCTGGCGCATTTCGGGTTGCCTATGATTCGTTGCTTCGGACATTTGTGGTGCTGATATAGGTGCTTGAAGCACTTGAGATTGAGGCTTTGAGATTTGTGTCTTTTGATTATCACTTGCTTGTTTACCCGACACATCGCCTTGTTTTAGCGATGTTGCTCTGGGTGTGCGCGTTTCCGCATTTGGCAATGTTTGCTTCTGATTTTCTGGTATTGAATCACTATTTTCTTTAGTTTGGTCGCCAGTAGATGCTATTTGTGTTTCACGTTCAACTGGCACGTTGGGCATTTCTGCAGCTTCAGCATCATGTGTATGTAGTCCCAACAATAATATTGAACCCATGCATAATGTCGTTATTGCGAAAGTTTTTCTACCGATATGATTTTGATTGCGTTTATTTGGCCTGTCAAAAAATTTCTCATTCACCAAAATAAACACCTCCCCAATTCCTCATTATTTTTAAATTTGCATTTGTATAATAGTAAAGTATCGCTTCAAACTTCATACTGCCATAGAGAAAACAAATTCAAATTGAAAAGTATTTCAATCTTTTTATATCGATCCTCTTCTTAATTAATACTGCTATGACAACGAACAACAAACTCAGACAAAATTATTTTTACTCCTTTAGTATATAATTTTTTCAAAATAAAAAACTAAACGATTTGAGTATGCGGATTATTTTATTATGGTCTTAAAATTTTTTCAATCTTTTATATTTCAGTTTAAAAGTGTGTTTCACTTTGTTGTATGATTAAAAAATGTATTTTTATGTGAAAATCCTTGCACGCTTAAGGTTCACATTTCCTCTTATCAATTGAGAAAACCTCTCCTTAAATATGCATTTGCCTAATGCTTTCTATGTACAACTTATGCTTCAAAAGCATAAGATGATGTGTATCAACCTTAAATGAAACGCTTCTTAAAATATCCATAGATACCTGTAAAAGTTGAAAATGACAACGATTTTAGCGTTTATTTTTTGAAGTACAACCTATTACATTTACAATCAAATTCATTTTCTACTCAAAATCACTCGTAGATTGTACTGTACATTTGTACAATGAAGCGCAATGTCTCCCCATTTAGTCACGTTAGCAAATGACGTATTAAAAAAAGCCGTCACCTCTTATCTAAGATAGAAGTGACGACATCCTTTATTGTTCTAAGGCTGGAATCGTAGTCTCAATATTAAAGTATTGTTTTAATAACGCTTGATAGTTGATAGGTGTGACATCAATTTGTTGTTTTTGCCCATTTTTAATGATATTGACATGATTTTCTGTCATTGTGATATGACCGTTATCAGTTTTTTTATTAATGAGCAAATGATGTTTAAAATTATATTGTGGATTAAAAACCGTATAATCAAAATCTCTCATAAAATCGATTAAAGCTCGTGGCTCACGCTTAAAATTCAATAGGTCCATCCAATTTTCTTTAGCTTGCTTTGTTGTCTGAACGTAATAACTTTGAGAATCACCATCGTAAATAATACGATAAAAGTCGTCTTCATCTTCAACCACTTCACCAGTCAATGGAATAGGCTGACTCGGAAAATGACCAAATCCGGTATCTGCCAAATAATGCTGATGATCGATAGTAACGATATTTGTTAAATGCGTCGCCCGCTTCTTCCAATCTCGTTTAGGGGGTTTCACATACCCAGCAACCATTATCGTATCAAAGCCTCGTGCTGTCAGATAAGCGTTTGTGACGACATTATTTTCATAACATAAACCGCCACGATGTTTTTTTGTAAATTTATCAATATTCGTTTGCACATCTGTTGAAATCGTTCTTCCATTATAAATATCAATCGCTTCAAACGGAATTGTATATAAAAATTTTCGGATATATGATGTTAAATCTTCAAGGGTGTTCCCTTCTTTTTCTGAGGCTGTGAGTCCAATGTGCGATTCCAATGCTTCAAAATTCATTGACAAAACCTCTCTTTATCTCTCATTGATTAGTGCACGAAACAACACTGATTCACCTATCTACAGTCCTATGACATATGAAACACAACTATATGTTTGTTTAAGACAACTGATCCAAAAAAGCTTGGGTTGTCATTGTTTGTCCCATCACTGGGAAAGTATAGTTAACAGAAAAATCATGCAGATGTTCAGCCGGTGCTGTCATCATATCTGTTAAAAAGTATTGATTATAACCGTACTGATAAGCGTCTCGTGCTGTTGTATCAACACCCATATGCGTAGAAATGCCACCAATGACTACCGTATCAATGCCACGGCGTCTCAACTGTAAATCTAAATCCGTTCCAAAAAAGCCACTAAAATGTCTTTTCGTTACGACGTAATCTCCTTCACGATAATCCAATTGCTCTGGGAAATCAGAAAAAGTAGGATCAGATTCGTCAGGCAGTTGCACCATCGCATTCGGTTGAAGTTTGTCTTTACCATCGTAAAAAGCCACATGTACAAAAGCAATAAAGCCATTATGCGCACGGAATTGTTCAATCACTTGATTCGCATGGTTCACTACCGATTCAGTTGAATGCGGTGCACCGTCTAAAGCGACAATCCCTTTTTGTATATCTACTAAAATTAACGCTGTTTTTTTAAAGTCTATCATTTAAAAGCCTCCATTTATTTTAAATATATTTTGAGTAATTTCTCTAAATACGCTTCTCTTGTATAACCGCGTGTAAATCGTTCATACATATAAATGTCTGAAGAAAAAGCGTTGAATAACATATCCAACTTCAATTCTATGTTTTCAATATTTCTAGATTTTTCAATCTCTTGTTGTATAATGCGGTACAAGTCACCATAAAAAGGTGCAGCATTTGTCGCATTCGCTTTTAAGCCGTTCTTTTCAATAAAGCTCAGTAATTTTAAATTGCGCTCTTTCAAATCTAAAAAAATGGCTAGTGCACCATAAATCCTTTTATGCAATGGTGCATCTTCATTTTGTGACAAAAAATGTTCAATTTCTATGAACATATCATCGATTTGGTCATCGATCACTGCTCGACATAGCATCGATTTACTATCAAAATGACGATATAATGTCCCTACGCCTACGTTTGCTTCCTTTGCAATCGCCGACATACTGATAGATTTGATATCATCATTTTCGCCAATCATTTTTGTTGCTGTTTCTAATATCATTTTCTCGTTTCTACGTGCGTCTAAACGTTTTGTCGTCTCTTTGCTTGTCATATGCAACACACCTTTGTCTTATTCTTCTGTATCTTGCTCCAAACGTGATACAGTAACGTCTAATCCAAAGTATTTTTTCAAAATTGCTTTGTAATTTACGGATGTCACATCGTGTTTTTCTTTCTTGCCTTCTTTTGAAATCGTTAAATTTTCGTGAGACATTGTTGCTCTACCGTATGGCTTAGGCATTGTGACAATAAGTCGTTTGACGAATACAGAATTAGGATTGGTTTGATTGTATTCGATGTTGTCAGAAAAATAGTCTAAATCGCGTGCTTGTGGCTCTGCTTCGTATTTCGTTTGCCATTCTTCATCGACCCATTTTTGAACTTGAATAGTGTCATCAATATATACTGCACGATAAGTACCTCCAATATCTTCCACAATATCTGAACCGTCATGTGTGACATGAAGGGCATCTGCAGGTAAATCTCCAAAGCCTACATCAGCAACGTAACTTTCACCTTCTATTTCTACAATCAATGACATATGCGTCCCAAATCGACTCCGACCGCCATTAGGTGTATGAATCGTTGCACCTACAAAATGCGTATCAAAGCCTTTTTCTTCGAGATAAGCACCAAAGAATGTATTGTTTTCATAACAATACCCACCACGATTACGCTTGATGAGCTTGTCATACAAATCGTCCAATTCTGTTGAAATACGAACACCATTTTGGACATCCAAATTTTCAAACGGGACATGATACATAAATTGTCGTGTATAGTAATTGAGCGCTTCAACACGACCTTTGAATTGTTTTTGTTCATTGATTTCTAATTTCTTCTCTATATTTTGTATATCCATAATGGCCTCCTTATTTTTTATGCCTCTAATATTAAATGGAATTTGCAAATTTGACAAATGGAATGCATTCCGCTTAAAATAAGTGATAGTCAATTCCGTTTAGAAAGAGGTGACGTATATGTCGGATAGGGCTACTTCGAACGATTCGATGCAACATCATATTCCTGCAATCGCAATGATGATGATTGGTGCTTTTATTGCAGTACTCAATCAAACTTTAATGACGACTGTGATTCCTAAAATAATGGAGGAATTTCGTCTTACAAGTGGCACTGCACAATGGTTAACGACCATCTTCATGCTTGTAAACGGGATTATGATTCCGATAACCGCTTATCTTACACAGCGTTTTTCATTAAGACGGTTATTCTTTACAGCTATGCTGTTATTCGTCGTGGGTTCCTTATTATGTATGCTCGCGCCTAACTTCACATTACTTTTAGTAGGTCGGGCGATTCAAGCAATGGGTGCAGGGATTTTGATGCCACTGACACAAATGTTTTTATTCCTTGTCTTTCCATTAGAAAAACGCGGTATGGCCATGGGGCTTTTCGGATTAGTCATTGGTTTTGCGCCAGCAATCGGGCCTACTGCTGCAGGTTGGTTTGTTACTGCATTTGATTGGCGCTATTTATTTTTAATCATACTCATCATTTCAGTGATTGATTTATTATTCGGTTATTTTAAAATGATGAATCTGACTGAATTATCCAAACCGAAACTTGATATTTTATCCGTGATATTATCAACGGTTGGATTTGGCGGTTTATTATTCGGCTTTAGTTCAGCCAGTCAATTTGGATGGGGCAATCCTATCATTTATTTAACACTTCTCGTAGCCGTCGTGACATTGGTCACTTTTGTTATGAGACAGCTTAAATTAGAGACACCTATGCTTGAAATACGTGTGTTTCAATATCGGGCTTTTACGATACCAATTAGTTTAGTCATTCTGATGTTTTTGATATTTATCGGGACATTGACAATACTTCCAATCTATATGCAGACGATGCGTGGCTTAACGCCGCTTCAATCCGGTCTCATTTTACTCCCGGGTGGTCTGGTGATGGGGCTCCTTTCACCTGTGACAGGTAAATTGTATGACATCATTGGCGGACGCATTCTCGCAGTGAGTGGGATGACGCTTATTTTTATCGGCACATTGCTTCTCTCGTTTTTAAATGCAGAATCATCTATCACTTATATCGTCTTATCATTTTTAGTGATGATGTTGGGTAACTCTGGCATTATGGTGCCAATGACAACTGAAGCACTTAATGCTCTACCAAGAGAACTCATCCCGCATGGGACTGCAATGAATAACACGTTACGTCAAATTTCTGCTGCGATTGGAACGGGGTTACTGGTTACGTTACTAACACAACTCGCTATGGGACATGGAGGTAGCACTGTTGCCAGTCACATTTTTGGATTGCAATGGACGTATAAAGTGGTTGCATTTCTAAGCTTAATTGGGACACTCATTGCCCTTCGTGTATCAAAAAAAGAATCATCAAATTAAAAAATTAGGAGGTTGTATGATGTTATTAAATCATGCGATTAACGCTTACGTTGCAAAGGATATTATTAAAAGTGGTTTGCCAAAAGTGAGAAATGATGAAGCAATGGCAACACAATTTAAAGAAGCATTTAATATAAACAAAAACTTGATGCAAATTGCTGGGGTATTTGAAATTGTAGGTTCTATCTTATTATTAACTTCTACATTTGGTAAAGCAGGTGTGAAATTTGTACGTCTCGGTGCTGTAATGATTAATCTCATTATGAGCGTTGCAATGTACCAACACATTAAAGCCGGTCACGGTTATAAAGCAACACAATCTGCTGGTAAATATTTCCTATTAAATACGTTAACACTGATTGATACTTTCAAAAAGTAAAATATGCGATTGTTATTCTACTTTATTGGGTAAATGTATGTTATGTGGGTATAATTACAATACCTTACACCTTAGTTAGTATACATGACGTCTAAGAAGCCATGTAAAATAAGACACTGACGCTTCGACAATCGTTTTGAGAAATTCGATTCTCAACGATACATTGTAAATTTGAAATGGAGATGATTGTGAGCATGACTAATATAAAAGCAATTGATACGCATGCACACTTATGGAGTGAAGCTTACTTAGAGCGTTTAGGCAAACTCGGCAGTCAAGGTACAGAGGTTGCAAAAGGGATTAACCAATCCGACTCAGAAGAAGACTTAAAAAAACGTTTTAAAATGATGGATGATGCGGGAGTTGAAAAACAAATCATTTCAGCCACACCGCAATCGCCACAGTGGGGAAATCAAGAAGAAGCCAAAGTTTCGGCAGAAATGATTAATGGATTGTATGAATCACTCGTACAAAAATATCCAGAACGTTTTTTAGCATATGGCGCCGTGTCACTTCCCTATATCAATCAAGCCATTGAAGAAGCTAAAGCGCTATTAGCTAAAGATGAATTTATAGGCATTGCCATTCCGACACTCGTCAAAGATAAAGTGTCTGTTGCTGATTTACAATTCGAACCTTTTTTCAAAGCAATGAATGACCAACATGCGACACTTTACGTTCATCCTACGGGTTGCGGTGCTCAATCACCAATGGTCAATGATTTCCAATTACATTGGGTCATCGGCGCTCCTTTAGAAGCGACTTTTGTGGCATTGCATTTACTCAAAAACAATATTCCACAAAAATATCCTAACATTAAATTTCATATTTCACATTTAGGAGGGGCGTTGCCTTTCTTTATGCAACGTATTGAAGATAACTACGAAGACTGGAATGCTTTTGAAACAAGTCCTTGGGAAATCTTAAATCGTCAATTTTACTTTGATACAGCCAATTTTCATGGGCCTTCATTAATCAACACGATTGAAACCTTTGGTGCTGAGCGCTTAATGATGGGAAGCGACTTTCCATATTTCCAAGATAAAAAATATACACGTGCGGTAGACTATATTAAAAACAGCGGTATTGAAGCTGATAAAATTGATGGTATTCTTCGTGGCAACGCAGTCGAATTCTTTGAAATCAATCGTCAAGAATAAACAATTTTAAAGTATAACACGAAAACGCTGCTTTTCTTGTCATCTCATATAAGGTCACTGAGAGATAGATCCCAAAATAAATATAGCGCTAAGATGATTTTTACTAGAAAATCATCTTAGCGCTTCCTTTTTATGATAAAACTTCGTACGATATGACTTTGCTTTCCGAGGGGGTCACAGTCCCTAAACAATCACGTTCAAGAAGGCAAAGTTATCAAAAATTTTATGTCCCGCATCCTTTTTTATATTTATTTTCTATCATTGAACTGAATTACAGATTAAACAAGTCATTCAATGCTTCAGCCATTGTTGGATGCGTATACATTTGATCTCTCAAAACGGTGTAAGGGAGTTTTTGATCCATGGCTAATTTAATAAGATTGATTAATTCTTCTGACTGTAAGCCATATAATGTGGCTCCTAAAATTTGTTGACTTTGTTTATCTACAACGGTCTTAAATATGCCTCGTGCGTCATTATTAATCTTATGACGAGGCAGCGTATTAACCGCAACAGTGTTTTCCAGAATCTCTTTCCCTTTTTGGCGCGCTTGTTCAGCCGTCATTCCCACACGAGCAAGAGGCGGATCGATAAAAACAGTATAAGGCACATTACCACGTTGTGCCGTTGTGCGCGAACCGTCGCCAAAGAGTTGAGACTTTATAATTCTAAAATCGTCTAACGAAATATAAGTAAATTGCATATCGCCATTGACGTCACCAATTGCGTATATGTGATCAATCGTAGTTTGTCGCTTCTCATTCACTACAATCTCACCACGTTCTCCCAATTGTACGCCGACAGCTTCAAGGTTTAAATGCGCCGTATTCGGTTTTCGACCTGTCGCAATTAACACAGCTTCTGCTTCAAAGTCACCCTGATTTGTTTTTACGATTGTTGTTTTGTCTTGGTCAACGATTGCTTCTGTCTCAACTTGATAAACAAAATGAATCCCTTTTTGTGTCAAATCATGTTCTACTTGTGTTGCAACTTCTGAATCTTCTCGACCTAAAATATGATGTTCTTTTGCTAATACGGTTACTTCAGTCCCGAAATTAGCAAAAATCGATGCAAATTCAAGTGCGATATAACCACCACCTATAATAACAAGGCGTTTGGGCTGAGTCGTAAGGTTCATGATCCCTTTAGAGTCAAACACACGTTCAGAAGTATGGATACCTTCAATTGGTGGCATGATGGGTGTTGCCCCTGTATTTACAACAATATTTGTGCCTGTTATACGCTGAACGGTTCTTCCTTCTGTATCCAACAAATTAATTTCTTTATCTGTTTCAAACTTGGCCGTTAAATTAATCACATCAATTGTTGGCTCATCTGCTAGCATATGATAATTTTTTTGGTTCAGCCCTTCTACGACATTTTGTTTACGATGCATACTTTCTACAAATGAAGCAGATGTTAAGCCGTCATGTACTAGAACTTTTGAAGGGATGCAACCGACATTAATACAAGTCCCTCCGTACATTTCAGCAGATTGCTCAACGACTGCCACTTTTTGTCCTTGTTGTGCAGCAAACTTCGCTAAAGTTTTGCCGCCTTTACCAAAGCCAATAATGATTAAATCGTAGTTATTCATAAAAATCACTCCAATTTCATATTGATTGATACAACTTTCTATAGAAAACAACAAAAATCTTGTTGAATACTCTCAATAAATACGATTTCAAAAAATATTCTATCTAAATTAAATATATTTACTAAATACCACATTTATCAGAATCCCAACCTTATCTTTGTTGCTACATCCAATGGGGTGTGTTCGTTTTAAATTGTTGAAAGAGACCGTTCTTTTCTGGACCAACGCGATCGATTTAATGGTTATTAAATTTTGTTTTAGAATGCTTTTTGTTGAGATCTCGTTCAAGTGTTAAATATTTTTCAAAGCGCTGAATATACGCTTTAAAACTTTCAATATCTTGGGGTTGCGGTGACCACGTAGACGTATACAAGTTATCTGTAAAAATCGTGTTTAAATAATCATCTAAGGTCATGTGGTTTTCTAATACGTAACGCGCTAAAACTGCGATTCCCCACGCGCCTCCCTCATTGGCTGTCTCCATAACAGTGATTGGCGTTTCTAAAGCAGCAGCTAAATAGCGCTGAACAACATTTTTAGTTTTAAAAATACCCCCATGACCAGTCATACGATCAAGCGCAATATTTTCTTGTTTTTTTAATCGATCCACACCGATTTTCAACGTACTGAGCGCGCTATAAATATGTGTTTTCATAAAGTTAGCAAGTGTCAATTCACGTTCTTCTAAACGCATAAACAGTGGAAAGCCTTGTTTGATATCAGTAATAAATTCACCCGAAACATAACCGTACGATAACAACTGACCTAAATCGTCATCCCCTTGTGTCGCCTGTTCAAACAGTCGCGTCCACAGGGTTTCTTTATCATACGAGACACCCATAATTTGGAAAACTTCTTCAAATAGATGCATCCATTGATTGATATCTGACGTACAATTATTCGCATGAATCATCGCGACCTCGTCTCCAGCTGGTGTCATTACAATATCCACATCTGGATCTACTTGCTTTAAGGGTTGTTCGAGGACAATCATCGAAAATATACTCGTTCCTGCCGACACATTTCCAGTCTTAGGTGCGATGCTATTTGTCGCAATCATCCCTGTTCCTGCATCACCTTCAGGCGGACACATCACACATCCCGCTTCTAAAAAACCATCAGGATCCAATCGTTTGGCACCTGTAGCGGTTAATAGACCCGCACGCTCATCCGCTTGATAGACTTTCGGTAAAATCGACTCAATAGACTGAGAAAAACCTTGTCCCTCCATCAATGTATCAAATTGTGCCATTAAATCTTTTCGATATGTATGTTGTTGCGCATCGATGGGAAACATACCAGATGCATCGCCTATCCCTAATGCTTTTTCACCTGTTAATTGCCAATGGACATAACCGGATAACGTTGTCAGATAGGCCACATCTTTCACATGCGCTTCTCCATTGCAGACACACTGATAGTATTGTGCAATACTCCAACGTTCTGGAACATTGAACTGAAATTGATGTGTTAACTTTGCACCTGCTTCTCGTGCATAATTATTTTGCCACGTACGAAAAGGAACTAATAATCCCCCCTCTTGATCAAAAGCTAAGTAACCGTGCATCATCCCACTGATGCCAAGAGCCGCAAGCTTTTTCAAACGGATGCGATACCGATCATATATTTCCTGGGACATACGGTGATAACTTTCTTGCAAGCCACGCCATACTTCATCGAGCGATAAAGACCAGTAGCCTGCATTCAACTGTTGCGTCCATTCATAACTTCCCTTTGCGATTGACCGTGTCGAATTATCAATCGCAACTGCTTTGATACGAGTTGAACCGAGTTCGATTCCTACTGTGATGTCGCCTTTCTCTATCGCCTCACGAATGTCTGTATCCACCATCAAATCACCTCATTTGTTCATTGCATTACGCTTTCATTTTATGATGCAGCCGCTCACACCGTCAATCTTCACTGACTACAAGTCAAAAGTGATATCGCAATAAAAAAAGAACAAAAGCGACATCCATGAAGATTCGGATGACGACTTTTGTTCTCTATGCCTATATTATAAAATGGATGTCCATTGTAAAACTACAAAAGTGATAATCCCTAATAAAGCAATACAACATACCGATGTTGCCATTTGTCTCAAAATCATCTTGCCACCTTCTCGAAGACCCAGTTGGCGCATTACCATAGTCATTGTTACAGAACAAGCCGTAAATGTTGAACTGAAAAAGACGAGTAATAGCACTTGCCATGCGGAAAGACTTTGTACCACACTACCGCCACCCATGTTAAAAAGGAGCATTCCATCTTTACGGATCATCGAAAATAATATACCAACCGATAAGTCATGCGGAATATGTAATAACATTAAGATCGGTACAAATATTTTTGAGATCATTGTCAAAATAGGTGTAAGTGCTAGTGTACTTGCGATTAAACAAATCCCAATAAATATCGGCATCGCTTGGAAAATAAACATTTTTACCGTTTCCCACATTTGCGAACCTACATTTTTAAAATCTGGCCATTGTATTTTTTGACCTACTGCTACACTATAAGGAATAAACGGTATTTCATCTCGATACCAAATTTTGTTGTGGATGACACCTCCGATAAATACGAGCATTAAGTATGGCGCAAACAACCACGAGTGATGTGAAACATTGAATATCGATAATGTCGCACCGATTTGATAACTACATGAGGAACCAAAACTAATCAGACTCATACATTTTGATCGCGTACATGCACGACATTGATGACCGGCTTGAACGATTGCCGCTGCATTACAGCCGAATCCTTCTAAAACAGGAATAATATCTGTACCATCTAAACCCATTTTTTCCATCGTCGGTGAAATCGACCAAATCATATACTGTTTAATATGACTCTGTTCAATAAGTGCTGTAGAAAAACTCAACAAAATCACTACAGGCAATGCCCACACGAGCGAATATGTCCCTAAAGATAAAACACCATAGTCTCCAAATAACAACGCTTGCACAATACTTTGTTGAAAGAGATCATGTTGAGAGACGCGCTCAATCCATGGTGCAATATACTCATTTTGAAGCCAATCTGAAAAATGATAGGCGATATAAACTGGAAATGCAAACATGAAAAAGATAGCGAGCCAACCTATCAGACTTTGATACCATTGTGGGCGTCGATTTTCACGGGCTTGCATAAATTCTTGCAAATGTGTGACCACATGCTTCGTCTCATCAGACGTATGCATGACACTTTCGTTCAAAGAGAGATTTAATTTATGCTTTACAATATACTGTCTCAATTGTTGTTGGTCTAATCGTCCAAGATGATTAAAACCTTTAACGACAAACGCATGTGTCGCCTCAGGAATCTCTGGCATTTGATTTTTCTTAAAATCATAAACAACGGTTAACATGAACAATTCACACCACAACAACTGTAATCATCTAAATACATTTGATTCGCTTTATATTCTTCAACGATGTCTGGATTCACGTGCAATCCTTCACGTTGCATGATGGCATGAGTTAAAACAGCAAAACGCGCTCTGAATTTGTAAATATAGCATAAAATTGCATCCGCATGACGAACTGTTGCGCCAATTAAAAAGACATTAGGATAGCGCGTTGATTCATCTAAATCAGTGAGGCTGACTTCACCCTCATTCACAGTAAACAGTTGTTGAATCAGTGGGTTGCGTGTAACATCAAATCCTGTCGCGATAATAGGTTCTGTTTGACTATAGACAACCTCTCCATTCGTAAAGAGAATCGCATATTGACCGTCTCGGAAATCAATAGCATCCGCTTGGTAATGCACCTTCATTGTAATAGAAGCACCTTCTTGGACCGCTTTTCTTAAACGCTGTTGTGTATATGGAGAAAGTCGAATACTCGGATCTGCTTCTTCTGCGTTAAATCCTGTTGAGTGCGTATAAATCGTAACTTCCGCCCCTTGTTGTGCCAAGTGAATGGCTGCATCAAAGGCGCTTTCGTTCCCACCGATAATCGTAAAGGCTTTTCCGGGTAATTCTGTAAAATCTGTCACTTCGCTATAATGAATCCCATGTTCAAATGGTTGATTTGGAAAAGCAAAGTCTCCTGTGGCGATAAATAAATAATCTGCAGTAAACATACCTTGAGAGGTTTCGAGTTCATAGACACCATCGACCAGATTCACCGCATGCACATGTGTCTCTGTTTGAACCTCAATCTCATAATGCCGAGCCACTACTTCTAAATATTCTGCATATGTTTCGCCTGATAGATGTTCTTCATTAAATGTAAAGGCCGGAGAAGTATCTTTACCTATCGCATTCATATCAGGCATGCCAAAGCCATTTGTTGTAAATGAAGGTGTAATCGTACGCGTTGATTTTGGCCAGTTTTTAAATGAATGTCCGATTGTACCACTCTCTATGACACAGACATCATCCAATTGAAATGTTTTCATCGTTACAGCCATACCTATACCTGCTGCACCTGCACCAATGATGATCACACGTCGATGTTGTTTGCTCATCACAATCCCTCTTTTCAAATCGAAATAATTACGATTTATAATTATATCTCTTCTTTAATGAGAATGCAATGTGAACAACCTGACATGATTCACCCTGTCGTAGCAGAGTTCAGCTTGAACATAAAAAAGGCTTTGCAATTACCCTTTCGAAAAAGGATGCAAAGCCTTAGTTGAATAGACTTACTTCTCATAATGACTTATAAAGTGCTCTAATCGATCACACGCTTCTTTAATGGTCTCCATATCACATGCAAAGGAAAGTCTAACGTATCCTTCCGCATAATCAGAAAATGATTTCCCAGGTACAATGGCCAGTTGCTCCGTTTCTAACAATTGATTACAAAAACGGAAAGAATCTGAATCATAAGCAGAAACATCAGGGAAAATATAAAATGTCCCTTGTGGAAGCGTTACAGGTAATCCCATATCAACTAAGCGTGCATAAATATAATCACGTCGCTCACGATAGGCTGCGTTCATTTTCTGTATATCTTTATCCCCTTCTTTTAAAGCACGTATTGCACCGTATTGACTCGGCGTTGCGACACAAATAGAATTATACAAATGCACTGTAGTTACTTCTTCAATCAACTCAGGTGTCGATAACACATAACCAACACGTGCACCTGTCATCGCATGCGACTTAGATAAACCATTAACAACAAAAAGCTGTTCCCTAATTTCAGGAAATTCCATAAACGAATGGTGACGTCCCTCAAACACATTTTCACTGTATATCTCATCTGTAATAATAAAAACAGATGTCTCTTTTAATACCTCAACGAGTGCACGGATTTGCGCATAACTCAAAGTCATACCCGTAGGATTCGTCGGATAGTTAAACATAACCGCTTTTGTTTTCGGTGTAATAGCTGCTTTGATTGCATCTGCCGTCGGTACAAATCCTGTGTGAGACGTGTCAATCCATTTGACCTCTGCCCCTTGCAGTTTAACAATCGGTTCGTACCCTAAATAAGTCGGCCCAGGCAAGATTACTTCATCTCCGGGATTCAATATTGTTCTAAGTACATCGTCAATACCTTCTGATGCACCGTTTGTAACGACGATTTCTGTCTCAGGATTATACTTTACACCAAATCGTGACGCGTTGTATTCGGATATCGCCTTTCTCAGCTCGATTAATCCCTTGTTATGTGTGTATTTGAGTTGCCCCGCCTGTATCGCTTCCACCATCGCTTCTTGCACATAGGAAGCAACAGGAAAATCGGATTGTCCAAGTGTTAAATCTAAACAATTCGGATACTGATCTACTCTATTCGCAAATTGTCTCGTTCCCGGTACTTCAATATCTTGAATATGATTATTTAATAAATACATTGCCACACGCCCCTTACGTTATCAATCTATCATGTTGCTTGACGTCCGTTTTTTCCTCTATCATATCGACCTTTTTTCGAATCAAAATATGATACAACTATCAATATTATAGCATTGATGACTATGGCGTAAAATATCGTCGCCGTGGATTGTGGACCCACAATGAAAATTGAAAGTAAAATGAACACCACACTCGCAATAATGGCTGAGAAAGCAGCTTTTGGCGTTAGCCACTTAATAAATAAGCCTAACACGACCGGCATAAACATGCCTCCTGTCAAAATCGCATAAGCGATATCAATGGCAACAAGCACTTCTTTAACCCATATTGAAATAACAATCGCAATGACAGCTAAACAAAGTGTGGTTACCCTTGTTAATCCTAAAAATTGATGATCTTCCAAATTTTTAAATACATACGGTTTCAACAAATCATTTGAAATAATCGTGGCTGACGCTAATAAAGTTCCTGATGCTGTGGACATGATTGCTGCAATGAGTGCCGCAAACACAATCCCTAACAGACCTGCTGGCAATGTTTCGAAAGCCATATGCGCAAAAACATTTTGTGTATTTTGAATATGTGGAAATAAAACGTACGCACACATACCGATAATGACCATCACAATAGAATAGAGCGCACTATATACACCAACTAAAAGGCCCGATGTTTTAGAAATACGTTTCGTCTTCCCCGTAAAGAAACGCTGCCAAATATCTTGTCCTACCATTACCCCTAATGTATACGTAATAAAATAGTTCGCAATTTCACCGAAACCAATATTAAAAAAGCTCAAATGTGAGGCGGGCATGTTTTCAAATAATGAAGAGAAACCACCGACACTGTATAAACTCATAGGTAACATGATTAAAAACATACCGATAGTCATCACAAGAAATTGAATCACATCAGTAATTGATAATGTCCACATACCACCTAAAATCGTATAGACAAATACAATGCTTCCTCCAACGAGAATGGAAGTAAACAGACTCCAATGAAAGATTTGAGAAACAACGGTCCCCATTGCAATCACTTGTGTTACACAAATCATCAAAGTATACATCGCTGTCACGATTGCACCAATAATACGGACACGATGACCAAATAATCGATAAAGTAGTTCACTAATCGTAATCACTTTTAAATCCATAATACGATCCAATAAAAATAGACCAAAAATGGTAATCCCAACACCTAAAGCAAAAACAAACCAAAACCCCGACAAACCGACTTCATAACCAAGTTGTGACGAACCAATTGTTGAAGAGCCTCCTAAAAAGACTGCCGTCAAACAACCAAACAACATAAACAAACCTAAATTACGGTCAGCAACCATATACTTTTCAGAGGATTTCGCTTTTAATACTCCTAAAATACCTATCGTAATCAATGCAGCAAAATATACAATAAATACTATAAAATCAATTGTCCCCATCTTTTTCAACTCTCTTTGTTTTAATGACAACATGTGGCAGTCTAAACAAGCAAAATAGCAGAGAACCTTTGAAATAGAATAGGCTTCTCTCTTAAATCACGCACTTTTCAAAGTGAACAATATAATGATTTGAAGATTCTGAATATTTAAAGGTTCTATTTTACTTTTAAGAATCCTACCTACATGTCATTAACATTTTGATAGCTATGCCTTAAACACGGCAATCAGTCTCAAATGATAACTCATCATTTGATCCCTCAGCTCGCCCTGTTATTTATCCTTTCCCTTATTGGAATCATATTAAGCTTTTTGAGCAGTATTGATATCATTTCCTACTATTGTGACGCTACTTATTTAATACGATAA
Source organism: Staphylococcus coagulans (assembly GCF_022557135.1). Classification (NCBI taxonomy): domain Bacteria; kingdom Bacillati; phylum Bacillota; class Bacilli; order Caryophanales; family Staphylococcaceae; genus Staphylococcus; species Staphylococcus coagulans. The sequence goes on along the minus strand of NZ_CP092966.1, from coordinate 295,334 downwards.
ATCATTTATCTCACATCATTCATTATCGTTAATGCTAACTTCTATGTTTGATTGTTGATAGACTTTACCTTCTTCCCCCTAGATAACAAGGCATCATCTATCAAATAGCGCCTTTAAAGCAATTAAAGTAAATTAAAAAAATAGGCGTCCTTTTGACTTTTTAGGGTATTCGCTTATAGATTATAAATCTTAATCTCTTGGTCCAAGTCGGTGAGTGGTCGTTAATTCAAGAATCCTTTGCTACATTTGTGATTATGGTCATCTTTGCCATAAGAATCGCTTATAACATTATAAAAAAACACTTTCCGATAAGCATGAAGCTTAGAAACCACTTACCTCTATCGAACTTCATTATCCTCTCCAGTTTTAAGGTGTTTCTCAAATACATCACAAATACAATAAGAGCCAAACCTCCTATTATCAGGGAAGTTTGGCTCTCTCTTTCACTGCACTTCTCATGCGTGCAATTCAAATTGCTTTTAACCGATATATGCTTTTAACATCCAAATGTTGTGTTCTAATTCAGTCGCAATTTCAATAAACATATCCGCTGAACGATCGTCGCCAGCTTCTTCTGCGTTACGTTGTGCGACTTTCAATTCTTTTACAATTGTTTCGAAGTCTGTTGCTAATTGCGCTACCATTTTTTCTGCGCTAATTCCGTACTCAGCTTCTTCAATACTAGATACTTCTAAAACTTCGCTCATTTTACCCACTGGGTTACCTTCTAATGCCAATGCACGTTCTGCAATTTCGTCCACATAAACTGCAACTTTATTATAAAGTTCTTCAAACTTTTCGTGCAATGCGAAGAAGTTATGTCCTTTTACATACCAGTGATAGTTGTGAATTTTAGTCCATAATACAGTGAAGTTTGATAATTGTAAGTTTAAGTCTTCAACTACTTGTTTTTTGTCTTGAGCCATTGAAAAACAGCACCTTTCTCGTTTTAGTTTAGTTTTTTATAAAATCACTCACTTATTTAAATAACCTTTATTATACGGTTTAAACATCGTCCGTCCAAAGTTCATGACTTTGTCATTCATCGTTCTAGGATATTTTCGTGTGTAAATAATCTGACATTGCTTTCACATCATCAGCGTTACATTCTTTTAAAGTAAATACGCCATAATCAAATGTAATTTTTAATTCATGTTCGTCCGATTCAATCTCTTTAATTTCATTGAACTGAATATTACGATAATAAAATTGCCCATCCATATCCACATTCAATATTAATCTTTCATTCGTTGCCACATATGCTGCATCATAAATTTTTGTCATATCTTTAACTGTGTATGGCATTTTACCTAATACAGAAGTTTCAACACGTTCAGTAGGAAACAAATCATCAGGATTAATCTTATCTAATATCATGTCATAACCTCTCATTAAAAAATAGCTTACAAAAGTGAAGTGGCATTAAAAGTCCCTCACTCAAACCTCTAAATCTACCAACGTGCCATCATCTTAAATGAAGTGCCCGCTGCCTCATCTTAAAATCATATGAAAATTACTTAACGGTCAAGAAGAATCGGCTTGCAAAAGCCTAGATACAAAGGCGTACGCAAACCGATCAACTCGTGACCAGGTTTACTTTCATCGTCCTTAATCGGACAGACTTAAGCTTCTATTTCAGCAATAATGCTTTCCAATTGATCTTCCATGCCAAGTGCTTTCGCTACACCTGTACCATAGTTAACATCTGCTTGGTAACAATGTTTAATGTGACGACGTTTCACTTCGTCTGTTGTGCCTTCCATTTCACTTGCTGTTGTTTTAAACATACGCTCTTGTTGCTCTGGTGATTGGAGACGGAACAATTTACCCGGTTGTTCGAAGTAATTGTCATCATCTTCTCTAAAGTCGTGCTCATAAGCCGTACCATTCAATTCTAATGGTGCACGTTTGTATTCAGGTTGGCTTTCATGCGCACCGTAGCTATTTGGATAGTAATGTGTTTTACCACCTTGGTTACCATCTAAGAAACGCATTGCACCATCACGGCTAAATGGACAAATGTTTTCTATGCCTACACCTTTAGGTTGGTTGACTGGAATTTGCCAGTGGTTCACACCTAAACGATAGCGTTGTGCATCGCCGTAAGAGAATAAACGCCCTTGTAACATTTTGTCAGGTGAAAAATCAATACCCGGTACAATGTTTGTTGGTGCAAAAGCAGCTTGTTCTACATCCATGAAATAGTTTTCAGGGTTGCGGTTTAATTCAAATTCACCGACTTCAATTAATGGATATTCCCCTTTGTACCACACTTTTGTGAGGTCAAATGGATTATCTTTATGATTTCTGGCTTGTTCTTCAGTCATCACTTGGATGTACATTTTCCATTTCGGGAAGTTGCCTTCTTCAATCGCATTGAACAAATCACGTTGTGAAGATTCACGGTCTTTAGCGATAATTTGTGCTGCTTCTTCATCTAATAAGTTTTCAATACCTTGTTGTGTTCTAAAGTGGAATTTCACCCAAACACGTTCATTTTGCGCATTAATCATGGCATAAGTATGTGAACCGAATCCATGCATATGTCTGAATCCTTTAGGAATACCACGGTCAGTCATTAAAATCGTTACTTGGTGTAATGCCTCAGGTAATGATGTCCAGAAATCCCAGTTATTTTGAGCACTTCTCATGTTTGTACGAGGATCACGTTTAACAGCATGGTTTAAACTTGCAAATAATTTAGGGTCACGGAAGAAGAAAACAGGTGTATTATTCCCCACTAAATCCCAGTTTCCTTCCTCAGTATAGAATTTCAAAGCAAAACCGCGAATATCGCGTTCAGCATCAGCTGCACCACGTTCCCCTGCTACTGTTGAAAAACGTGCAAACATTTCTGTCTGTTTCCCAACCTCTGAGAAAATTTTAGCACTTGTATATTGTGTGATGTCGTTCGTAACTGTAAATGTACCAAACGCTCCAGAACCTTTCGCATGCATACGTCGTTCTGGAATGACTTCGCGATCAAAGTGTGCCATTTGTTCTAAGAAGTACCAGTCTTGCATTAATAAAGGTCCCCTTGGTCCAGCAGTCATAGAATTCTCACGATCACCCACAGGATGACCGAATAAGCCCGTCAATTTCGATTCGTTGTTATTGCTCATGTTATTCACACCTCTAGTTTAGAATTATTTTAATCTAGTATAGCATTACTTTAAATTAATTACAAAGTAATTATACCCCAAAATAAAAACAATTTGTGACAATACCTTGATTTAAACACCTATTTTTAGCCTTTAACTAATTAATAAAATAGGCTAAATATTTTCAATTATTCCTCTTAATTTTGATAGGATACCATGCCATAAAATCGCTTTCTTTTTAATTAAAGAAGCTTCAATGTTATAAAAATTCCTCACTCTTGCCGAGAGCTAGTTGAATATGTGCTAAATGATGACGCTCGTGCCAAGATAACTTTGCGATTGTTTCTCCTACTGAAATTTCACCTGTACCTTCTAATAAGAAAGTACGAGACAAATCACTTTTTGATAACTGTCGACCAATCGCTGTAATACGTCTGTTAATCATTTCTAAAAGTTGTATAGAGATTTCTACAGGGAGTTGAGAATCTGGTAATTGAACCCACGCATCTTGTTTAAACTCTGCAATTTTTGGCTGTTCATCCGTCAATGCTAGTTTTAAACGCTGATACAGATTGATTTGTGAATCTGCGATATGATGGACAAGTTGTCTAACTGTAAAGCTGCCCTCACGATATGTTTGGTTATAGGCTATTTCGTTAAGGGGTATGACAACTTTCTTTAAATTTTGTACATAACTTTCAATCTCGTCTAACCATTGATGAATATGCTTCAATGTAATCGATTCAGGTATTTCTAACTGACCAATTGGATATCTTAAGTTCATAACGACCCCTCCATCCATTTGTAGTTACTTTCATCTTATCATTTCATCCTGAATTTAGCATGTAAATACCGGTTCAACCCAAGTCAATTAGTATCTCCATTGTTTTTATTTTGAAACTGAGAAATATAGAAATATTTTTAATCAAACTTTGACCTTGACTATCTTTGACCTTAGGTGTATACTGTAACTATAAAGTCAAAGGTGCTTAATATAGCTTCACTAAGTACCTTTCGCAAATCATTATTAATAATACAAGGAGAGATGGACTATGGCATTTGAAATGAAACCATTCAATAATTCTTTTTTCAATATGGAACCCAGTGACTTTTTTAAAGACTTTGGCCGTCATTTTTTCGACGACAATTTTGCTCAAGCTGCCATTACGACTGACATTAAAGAATTAGATGATGCCTACATCGTTGAAGCTGAACTTCCTGGTATGGACAAAGAAAATATTCGTGTGCAGTTTGAAAACAATATCTTAACAATTGCTGCACAAAATACGGTTGAAAATAACAATGAAGATGATGAAGGACGTATCATCCATAAAGAACGAAGCTATCGCAATGTTCAACGTCAATTTAGTTTTGATCATGTGGATGCTACTCAAATTAAAGCGGCTTATCAAAATGGCATGCTTAATGTAAAACTTCCTAAAGATATGCGTAATAATCAAACTGATAAAAATATCCCTATCGATTAGTAACTAAAAAATAAACAATGATGAAAACTACATGATTAAATTGAGCGTAAACCAAGAGAACTGACATGTAGTCTGGAACATCGGTAAATAACTGATTAAAATAAGGAGGCAAGACGTTGAAGTCTGCCTCCTTATTTGATTGGGTACCGTTTAGAATAACCTTGAAATAAATTATAAAAATCAGTACCTATAACTTTTAATCGTTCATCCAAAGAAATAGATATCGCATTCAATCACCAACAGTCGACCAAGCACCATAGCTTCAACCTCGTGATTATCAATCTAGACGAGACCGCTAGTCAAGCGCGGGTGAGTACGTATGAATATGATGATTTTTATCCCTTATCTATTCTGGCTAGTTAATATCTCATTTCTTATCTTAATAATTTAAAGATAAATTATTAACATTTATTGAAAAGACACTCCATTTGACGGACTTCTCAAATTTTTGATACTCGCTTTTCTATACATACCTTTCTCATATCACAGGGTTATCTTCTATATTTTCATTATGACAATATGATTTCCATAATGAACGACACTTCATCCTTTCTATAAACGAAATCATCAAACACTTTATACCCTAACCTTCCTTTTTTTACTATATTTTTATAGTATTTTCCCTAATATTTTAAAGTAAAAAATATTTATTTGTTACGAAATATTGAAACAAATAATGTATATATTTATTTTTATAAAAAAGAGATTATGATGGAGATAAACTAAGAAAAGAGGAGGTATTCTATACATGTCACTCCAAAGAAATATGTATAAACGTTTAAATAGAGTTTTATTGACGATACTCGCTTTAGTGTTTTCTATTTTGCTAATAGGAGGGTGGTTTATATTTCAAAATGAAGCACCTCGTCCCGCAAAAATTGTGGATACACACGGAAACACAATAGTGACAAAATCTGAGCTAATTAGCGGACAAGCCATTTATGAGAAATATGGTCTTACTGATTATGGGTCATATTTAGGTAATGGTTCATATCTTGGTCCTGATTATACAGCAGAAACACTACATCATTATATTAGAGGGATGCGGACTTATTATGCGCACACATTGTATCATAAACCATTGAACCGTTTGGATGAGGCGGAACGCGCTGCTGTCAAAGATAAAGTAACTAAAGAAATACGGGTAAATCGCTATGCTCCACAAAAGGATCAACTTGTACTTACAGATGCGCAAGTATACGGTTTGAATTATATCCAAAAGTATTATAAAAAAATATTTATCAACAATCCTAAACAAGCAGGCCTTACTGAAAATATGATTAAACAATTTAAGAATGATGACTATATGGTTTCTGGAAATAAAATCGAACATTTAAGTCAATTCTTCTTTTGGGGGGCTTGGCTCTCATCCACTGATAGACCAAGTCAAAATTTTTCATACACTAATAATTGGCCATATGATCCTGATGCGGGCAATATGTTACCGAGCTCAGGTGTGCTTTGGACAGCCATTTCAGTAACTTTATTAATTGGCGGACTCGCATTCATTATTTATATTCAAAGACGTTACGACTTCGATATGAAGGCCACCTATCAATCTGAAAAATATCTCCCTAAAATCGAAGTGGATTCTATCATCACACGAAGTCAACAAAAGGTAGGTAAATATCTTGTTATTGTGATGCTTTTATTCTTAATTCAAATCTTATTAGGCGAGCTTATGGCTCATTATTATGTAGAAAACAGCTTCTTTGGCATCCCTATACAACAGTTTTTACCATTTAATCTTGCTAAAACTTGGCACTTACAATTAGCAATTTTCTGGATTGCCACAGCTTGGTTGGCAGCAGGGATATATATTGTTCCTAAAGTTTTAGGTTCAGAACCTAAAAATCAAAGTTTACTCGTAGATATTTTATTCTACGCATTATTAGTAGTAGTTTTTGGTAGTATGCTAGGTGAATGGGGAAATATTTTAGGTGTGATTAATCAACATTGGTGGTTATTCGGTCATTTTGGATGGGAATATATCGAAATGGGGAAATTCTGGCAAATCTTATTCATCATCGGCATGGTGCTATGGATTATCATATTATATCGCGGTTTTATTCCAGCAATTCGTAATAAAATACAAACCAATTATGATAAGAAACATTTGCTTTCACTACTCTTTATCGGTGCGATTGCAATCCCATTATTTTATTTAGCTTCTCTTTTTATCATGCCTAACACGCATGTTACTTTTGCTGATTATTGGCGTTGGTGGATAGTGCACTTATGGGTTGAGGGGATATTCGAAGCTTTCGCAGTTGTACTGATAGGCTTTTTAATGGTCAATATGAAACTTACAACTATTCAATCAACCATTCGTGCTTTATATTTTCAACTCATTCTATTACTTGGTACAGGCGTGGTAGGTATGGGCCATCACTATTACTGGCAGGGTGATCATTCCATTTGGTTAGCGTTAGGTTCTTGTTTCTCTGCCTTAGAAGTGGTACCACTTTGTTTACTCATTTGGGAAGCATATACACATTATCGTTTATACAAAAAAAGTGATATGGCTTTTCCATATAAAGGTACATTCATTTTCTTAGCTTCTACAGGCTTATGGAATGCTATTGGTGCGGGGGCCCTAGGCTTTTTGATTAATACACCCGCAGTCAATTATTTTGAACATGGCACCCAATGGACAGCTGCACACGCACACGGCTCAATGGCAGGCGTCTATGGGATGTTTTCTATTGCTATTGCTTTATACGTTTTTAGAAACATCACTCAAAAAGCATTTTGGTCCCATAAAGTTGAGAAATGGATTAAAATTTCATGTTGGACATTAAATATTGGGTTAGCTGGAATGGTCTTATTTACCCTTCTTCCTATTGGCTATATCCAATTAAAAGATGCGCTTAATTATGGTTATTGGCATTCTAGACTCGCTACTTTTTATGAAAATCCACTTGTAGCTGGATTAATCTGGGGAAGAATGCCTTGGGATATCATATTTACTATCGGTGTTCTTATTTTAGTATCCATTTTTGTCAGAGGGTTCAAATACATTAAGCGTTAATTGTTCAATAGTGTGATTCATTTTTATATTTACTCATAAACGCATAGCTATTTGTGAAATATTCGTTTATTCATATCTTTTCAAAATATATAGCAGGGATGACGAAATCAATTCTTTTTTCGCTTTGTCTATTTCTTTATTTGTCGATGTATTTTGCATTAAGATTTAGACTTTTAATTTATTTTCATTCAAAAATAGTTTGGTAATTTCTTTTTTAAATTTAAATACTTACCCATGCTTTTCATATTAAATGAATGGCGTCAATATCATATTATTCGGACGATGATTTATATTTTAAAATTGACTTAATTGCTTTACATAACTTATTAATATAAAACAAAGCAAGTATTTTGCTCAATTATTAAATAGTTATTAACTATTATTAAATATACTTACTAACGCAATATTTACCAAAATAATATGTTATATTGGTGTCAGAAAAATAAAGGAGTTGCATAATATGAAGAAATTATTAGTTTCAACTTTAGCAGTTGGTATTTTATCAACAGGTGCTTTTGCATTAAGTCACGAAGCAGACGCGAAAGTAACAGCACAAAATGGTATCATCTTACATGACGACTCAAAACTTTTAGAACATGAACTTTCTTACGTTGATATCTTAATTGATGACAATGCAAGTGCTGATTCAAAACAACGCGTGAAAGCTTATTTTGATAAACAAGGTTTACACAGTGTGAGCGACATTATTAAAAAAGCAAAAGCTGACGGGCTCGACACATCTAAATACGATCATTTAATCTAACATTTCTATATATCTAACGCTCGAGGTTAACAATCATTGCTATGTTTGCTAGCCCGGAGACTGTCCAAAACGTTTCAAACGTGTTGGGCAGTCTTTTTATTTTCCATTTCTTTATTTCATATGCGACTCTTCATAAATCATCTCAAACACTCATTGCCATCAGCACAACTCAATTGAACTATCTTTTTAATTTCTAACAATTGATTATTTTTTATATAATTTTAACATTTCAATTTATAGCCATTGTTTTCATCCCAAAATAGGCATATAATAAAAGTGTAAATATTATAGAAGAAGGTGCTTAAGATGAAAGCAGCAGTTTGGTACGGACAAAAAGATGTACGTGTTGAGGAACGTGAACTTCGTCCATTGGGTAAAGACGAAGTAAGAGTTCAGGTCAATTGGGCAGGTATTTGTGGTACAGATCTCCATGAATATTTAGAGGGACCCATTTTTATTTCGACTGATCAACCCGATCCTTTTTTAGGACAAACTGCCCCAGTGACATTGGGACATGAATTTGCCGGCGTTATTTACGAATTAGGCTCAGATGTGAAAGACTTTGAACTTGGTGAACGCGTTGTCGTTAACCCTACTGTTTCAAAACACGAAAAAGAAGAAAACGTTGATTTATATGATGGCTACACTTTTGTTGGATTAGGGTCTGACGGTGGATTTGCAAGATATACAAATGTTCCTGCAGAAAACATTTATCGTTTACCTGACAATGTGTCAGATGAAGAGGGGGCACTTGTAGAACCAACAGCTGTCGCAGTACAAGCCGTTAAAGAAAGTGGTCTACTCTTTGGAGATACAGTTGCCATCATTGGTGCAGGACCTATTGGATTATTAAACATCATTGCAGCTAAAGCAGCAGGTGCAAGCCAAATCTTTGTCTTTGATTTATCCGAAGAACGTTTAGCCAAAGCGAAAGAATTAGGTGCAACGCACGCTGTTAATTCTGGTAAAGAAAATGTAGAAGCTTACGTTGCCAAACATACTGACAATGGTGTTGACGTGACATTTGAAGTTGCAGGTGTTGGACAAACCTTAAAAGATTCAATCAATATTACGCGTCCACGTGGAACAGTCGTTATCGTTTCTATTTTTGGTAGACCTGTAGAATGGCATCCGATGCAATTAACAAATTCCGGTGTTAAACTCACTTCTACTATTGCCTACACACCTACGACTTTCCAACAAACAATCGCTCTTATGGCTGCTGGAAATTTAAATGTTAAAGGTGTCGTGACTGACCATATTCAACTTGTCGACATCGTTGAAAAAGGTTTTGAACAATTAGTCAATGACAAATCACAGGCTAAAATTTTGGTCAATATTGCGCAATCATAAGCGATAGAAAAATAATAAATGAATGAAAAAGCTAGAAGCGTGTCTATCACGTTTTTAGCTTTTTCTTTATTTATAGATTTTTACATGGTAAAAAGTGCCCACATTCTTTTTTTGAAGCATAAAACTTGCAAACGGACACCCGTCTCACTTACAATTAATCTCGTCTAAGACAAACAATGATACGTAAGGAAGGATACCCATGGTCAAGCGGAGTGACGCCGTTAAAAATGCGCAACTGATTATGCATACTGCACAAACACTCTTCAATAACGAAGAAGTTGAAAAAGTCAGTATGAAAAAAATAGCAGAAACAGCTCAAATTGGTACTGGCACACTTTATCGTCATTTTTCCGATAAATCAGAGATTTGCCATGCATTACTTGAACATCATATTGAAGCGATGTTCGAAAAAATTGAGCAACAAAAGCAACATGTTACTGACCAACAAGAACTACTTCGCTTTATTTTTTTAACGTTAATTCAATTGATGGAAGATCACGTCGACTTACTCAAAGAAATAGAACGTAAAGACAAACAAAATCGTGTCATGATGCAAACACCTTTTTACTTAAAACTAAAAGCTGAAGTGGTGTCTTGTATTACGCAATTACAAATTGTAGCGGATCCTGATTTTCATGCCGACTTATTATTGAATTCATTTTCTGCAGATGTTTTTGAATATCAACATTACGTTAAAAAGATACCATCAGAACAATTTGTTGACCGCGTCTTGAAAATTTTTGTTCGTGGTGTTCAGTCTTAATCCATTAAACATTTTGAAGAATCATCATAAGTATCATAGAGAGGCAATTGTTTAATGCACCATATAAGTTCAATTCAGGGATTCTAAACAACAACATGAAAAAGTACTCAGCACGGAAGTCTCCCCTTGATTTCCGTGTTCTTTTTATCGTATAGGGCATCAAATCTTAAATAGAAAAAGGAGAAACAATGATGAAAGAAAAACGTATGTCACCTTTATTCATCTTAATTATGGCAGGACTGTCTGCATTTGGTCCGCTTTCAATTGATATGTATTTACCTGCATTACCTGAAGTTAAATCGATGTTGAATACGACTACAGCACATGTGCAATTAACACTGACATTTTTTATGGTGGGCCTTGCTGTAGGGAATGTTGTACTGGGGACACTTTCCGACAGTACTGGACGTAAAAAACCTTTGATGGTGAGCTTAATCATTTATATTTTATCTTCTATGGCGATTGCACTAACACCCAATATTACAGCGCTTATCATTTTCCGCTTTATTCAAGGCGTCTCTGGAGGCGCAGGGATTGTTTTAGCAAGAGCGATCGCGACTGATTTATATAAAGGAAAAGTACTAACACAATTTTTAGCTATGCTCATGCTTGTCAATGGAGCTGCACCCGTTTTAGCACCGATGTTTGGTGGCGCTATTCTAAGCTTTGGTAATTTTCGTACTCTTTTTTGGATACTCGCGACCTTGACCCTTTTCATGTTGATAGGGGCACACTTTAAAATTGATGAAACCTTACCACCTGAGTTACGTCGACAAGGTAATTTCAAAAGTGTCATCACTGACTTTAAAATACTGTTAACACGGCGTTCTTTCGTTGTTCCAATGTTAATCCAAGGTTTTACGTTTGCGATGTTTTTCGGTTATTTAGCAGCTTCTCCATTTATTATGCAAAATATCTATCATCTCACTGCACAGCAGTATAGCTACATTTTTGCACTAACAGGCATTGGGTTAATTGGAACCGCACAGTTAACAAGCCGTCTCGTTGAACATATCAATCAGCACACAATGTTTCGCATTTATTCAATGATTCAATTGATTGGAACTGGTATTGCGATTGTTGCACTTCTTAATCATCTCAGCCTATGGATTCTGTTACCGTCATTTTTACTTATTGTGGCACCAGTCGCAGGCATTGGTACTTTAGGTTTTGCGATTGCGATGGAAGGCCAACAAAAAGGGATTGGGAGTGCATCCAGTTTAGTCGGTCTCATGCAATATTTTATCGGTGCAATTGCCACACCGCTTGTCGGCTTACAAGGTGAACATAGCTTTATCCCTTATATCATCGTGATCACAATTACAATGGGCTTAATCGTAATATTTCAGCTATATCAGTTTTTTATAGTAGAAAGAAAATACACAACATCTCAATCATAAAAAAGAAGCGCTAAGACGATTTTCTATTCATAATCATCTTAGCGCTATTTATTTTAAGATTGAATTCCAACTTCACATTTATGCTAAATATGTTTTTCGCTTACTACAGTCATTTGTTGTCGATTGTGATCGCCACTTTCAACTTCATCTACAATTGCAAGCGCCATATCAGGGTAGCTTAAATAACTTTCACCATCTGAATTATATAACATGACGTCCCCACCGATACGATATCGACCTGTACGTGGCCCTTCTGGATCATAAAATGCTGATGGACTCACAAATGTCCAATTTAAATCCGAAGTTGCTTGTAAATCTTCTAAATTTTTAGCTTGTCCTATCGCAATTTCATATGCAAAATCTGGAACAGTGCCTGCTGAAAAGCCATTTTGCTTGCGTGAGGCATCTACATATAAACTTCCTGCGCCACCTAATACGACTAAACGCGTGTCTGTTCCGCTCAAAGCTTCAATCAATACACGTCCTGCATCAATATGGGGCTGAGTTTGTCCAATCGGTGTGCCAAAAGCATTCACCACAACATCAAAAACGGATAGATCCTCAGTCGTCAAATCAAAAATATCCTTCTCAACCACTTTGGTTTTGGATTCTTCTAACTTTGATGCATTCCTAACGATTGCCGTAACGTCTAACCCTCTTTTCAACGCTTCTTCTGTAATCAAGCGACCTGACTTTCCTGTTGCACCAATAATTCCAACCTTCATTTCGAAGACCCCCTTATTTCTTATTACACTTTGAATCGTGTCCATTATAGAGCCAGATTGTAAAAAAATGCAAACATTGTTGGTTCACATTTAAATCCCCTTTTGAATAAGCACATTTCACTGACGAATTGTAGGTATAGTATTCAAATTCAACGCCTAACAAAAGTTTATATTTAAATTAAAACACCATCATATCAGGCTTGAAACAGAACTTTTTGATGAACAGCCAAAAAAATATTACGAATTCGAGATTTTATTATTGATATATATTTTATACCTGTTATAATAAGACTATGAATTCGATAAAGAAAGGGAAGTATTAAATATGACTAAATTACTTTACATTACAGCACATCCATTAAATGAACTTGTATCATCATCTATGGCAGCAGGGAAAGCTTTCAAAGAAGCTTACGAACAAGCACACCCTGAAGATGAAGTGGTACACATTGACTTATTTAAAGAAGATATTCCTCAAATCGATGCAGATGTTTTCTCTGGTTGGGGTAAATTACAAAATGGCGAACAATTAACTGAAGACGAAAGTCGTAAAGTAAATCGCTTAAATGACATTGTAGAAACATTTATCAATGCAGATAAATATGTTTTTGTTTCTCCAATGTGGAACTTGTCTATTCCACCTGTACTTAAAGCATATTTAGACGCCGTTTCTGTTGCAGGTAAAACATTCAAATACACTTCAGAAGGTCCAGTTGGTTTATTAACTGACAAAAAAGCATTACACATTCAAGCACGTGGTGGCTACTATTCTGAAGGTCCTGGTGCAGAATTAGAACTTGGTGATCGCTATGTAAGAACAATGATGGGATTCTATGGCGTACCTTCTTATGAAACAGTGATCATCGAAGGTCATAACGCTGAACCAGAACGTAGTGAAGAAATCAAAAACGCTGCAATTCAAAAAGCAGAAGAAGTTGCTCAAACATTCTAATTTAGTATGAAATGACCTGATTTACCTCACCCTTTTAGCTCGAAATCTTTCGGCTAAAAGGGATTTTTTATGATGATTTAAAACATAAAATTTTTAATAATTGATTCAGCATCTCTTTTTGAAAATAACATATTTCTTAACTTTTCATTAAACACCACTCAAATAAATGAATTCTTATATATACTTGTGTTATATTGCAAACAAGAGGATAGAATGTTATTAATTTAGTTATTTTAAAAACTCTCATAGTTATACCATTCTTTTTATACTTAAACCTATACCACTTCAATATTTAATAGCATCACTATTCCCATAACATTATAAGTTAATATAAAGGAGTTATGTAAAATGAAAATGAAATATTTACTCGGTTCAACAGCTTTATTATCAACGTTAGTGCTTGCAGGGCAACCTAGTTCAGCAGAAGCATCAACAACAGATGCTTCATCACAAAACAATCAAGCGGCACATGTCATCGATCCAGGTTTTGTTCAACCGACAAATGATGAGTTAAAAGAAGGCTATTTAGCTGAAAACGATCACGGCTTTGTTCAACCTACAAATGATGAACTCTATCAAGACTACACACCTGAAAATGATTTCGGTTTCGTTCAACCGACGAATGATGAGTTAAAAGAAGGCTATTTAGCTGAAAACGATCACGGCTTTGTTCAACCTACAAATGACGAACTCTATCAAGACTATACACCTGAAAATGATCATGGGTTTGTACAACCTACAAATGATGAGTTGAAAAAAGGCTACTTAGCTGAAAATGACCACGGCTTCGTTCAACCGACTCAATACAGTGCTAACAAAGATTACACACCTGAAAATGATCACGGTTTCGTTCAACCGACGAATGATGAATTGAAAAAAGGCTACTTAGCTGAAAATGACCACGGCTTCGTTCAACCGACGAATGATGAATTGAAAAAAGGTTATTTAGCTGAAAATGACCACGGCTTTGTTCAACCAACTAAAGACGAAATGAAGAAAGACTACTCTCCAGCAAACGACCGTGGATTCGTTCAACCGACTAAAGCAGACATGGCTATGGGTATGAACAAATCTCAAGGACAAAAAGTATTACCAGCAACAGGTGAAACGACTTCTGCTACACCTGCAATCATTGGCGGTGTTTTATTCGCTTTAGGTAGCGGTTTACTTCTTCTTAAACGTCGTGCGACTAAATAAGAATAAAGTATAATAAAATAAGCTAAAAAGATGCGCTATAAGTATGAACCTTTCTACTTACGCGCATCTTTTATTTTCATCCTATATTTTTTAAAATATACTTAAAGTAACTTTATTTTTGCCTTATGATATCATCCAAATCATTCAGGTACAATGGGAAATAATTATCTAATGAAGGAGATTAAAATGAAAAAACTCGCTTTCCTATTTATTATTTCTTATATGATTTTTGTTTATACCGTGCTCTTTGTTCTTTTACCAGCACTCCATATTACTGCTCATTGGCAAACACAAGGTGTCACAGTATTACTCTTTCTTTTAGGCCTATTTTTAGGTATGAGAGTAAGACGTCGATTTTTAGAATAATAAGGTGTATCAGTATCAATAGTGACACAGTGATATAGATTGTATGATTCAATTTGAAACTGAAAAGTGCCTTTAAGAAAATCAAGAACAACGGCTATCTATTCCGCTTCCTATTTTTCCTTTGAGCAATCCATTGTCGTAATTTGTTTTGGCTGCTGTTCTAAAAAAGTGACATAGTGTTCAAGGTGAATATGGTCATCCACAAAAATAATACGTCCACCTTGACGCGTCCCTGCTGCCTTGATTTGATGAATACGATGATAGCCTGTTCCACGTGTTGCAAAATATCCCGTTGTATAGTTCAAATCATCGGACACGCAGAGCTCCCCTTTTACAAAGGGCGAAGCAGTCGTACAACTGGCAATAGCCAGTGCATCTTTGACGCGAGCTGTGTAGGTTTGAGATGTTTGGTCATCAAAGCAAAATTGTGTGACACGTATACCTCTGTCACCACTTCTATCTAATCGTTCACCCGTTTTTGCACTTAAAATCAAAGCCCCCGAATATTGAATCGAATTAAAAATATATGCCATCCCTTTGTTTAACGCCTCTTGTGTAATATCATTTTCATTGCATAATTGCGCAACCTTATCGTCCGGACGATCGATGATTGGTAGTGCCGGTAAACGCAGTAACGGTTGAGTCACTTTTTCAATTTTTAAATTCAAAAAATCTGCTTCTCCATTTTCATGATGAAACCCCTTTTCAAAAAATGCTTGAATCACATCAACAATCTGCTCTTTTTCACAAATCGTTTCTGCACCGCTTGTATGTTGCTCATTTTGATTCGCTCTCATTTTTACACTGTACATGCTCGGCCTCCTTCACTGAATTTCTTCCATGACTTCAAAAAGTCGCTCAATGTCATGTTTATGATGCAACCAAGAAAGTGAAATGCGTAAAATTGGCTGTTGGACTGTTGGATATCGAAAGAGGCTTAATAATATGCCCTGTGTGCTCAATTGTTCTTGTGCCTTTACAGCCTTTGTATTATCAGTAAATGTAATTTGTTTAATTGGAGACAAAGCCATCTCTGGATAGCACTTTTGCGTATATTCAGCATATAATTCATTAAAACTTTGACTTAACTGTTGTAGCTTTTGACTTCGCTCTGTATCTTTCAACATCAAGCTTAGATTGTTTTGAATGCGATATAAATTAAAGAGTGGCAGTGCACTTGAATAGATGAGTGCCCGTGCGGTGTTAATCAATACTGTTTTAAACAATGCGGAACATAATATCGCGCCTCCATGTGCACCTACTGCTTTCGATAAGCTGGTCGTTAAAATATCAATATCTTCATAATATGGATGTAACCTTAATCCAAATGCATGGGCGTCATCTACAAAAAGCCATGTATTCGGATAGTGCTTTTTTAGTTGAACAAGCTGTTGTAAATCCGCAAGTCCACCGTTCGTTGAAAACACACTGTCTGTCACAATGATTTTAGTCTTTGATTTTGGATATTGTGCCAACAAATTTTCCAAATGTTGCACATCTCGATGTCGATAGATTTCTTTGTCAATACGACTTAAGCGAATACCATCAATCAAACTCGCATGATTCTCTGCATCAGAAAAGACAACAACAGATTCATCTTGAAAAGCTTGAAATACAGCTAAATTGGCATCATAACCACTATTCGTTATGAGCGCTGCTTCAAAACCAAAATGTTGGCACATTGTCGTTTCGATTGCTTCATATATTTCAGCGTTGCCACTTACCCACCTTGAACTCGCCAAATTTTCAAAGACAGCTAAATGTTCTTCATCTGTGACATTTAGAAAAAACGGCGCTTGACCTAAGCCTAAATAATCATTCGAAGTAAAATTAAGTAACTTTTGTCCATCCATTGTCAGCCATTTTCCTTCTAACCGTTCAACGGGTTTGAGTTCTCTAAAATGACCTTGGGCCTTAATTTTGGCTAGCTTATGTTCTAAGTTCATCGAGAGGCGCCTCCCACCGATTCAACACGGTACTGATTTAAAAGCACTTTTTTAAAAATACGCACCATTTTTTTAATTTCCTTGTTCGACATACTCAAAACGGGCACAAATGTAATGACATTTTCTAAATTTCGAATCATAAGCCCTTCTTGTTTACACTGATTAATAATGGCTTCCACACTTTCTATTGCTAACGGCGTCTTTTGTTCTTTATTTGCGACGAGCTCTACACCATACATCAAACCTCTACCTCGAATATCCCCTACATAAGGATGAGTGGATAGCGTATGTAATTGTTGTGCAAGCGTTTGTGATGTTTTTTGAATTTGCGATATAAGATGACGTTTTTTAAATAATTTAATATTTTCTAATGCTACGGCACATACGACTTGGTTTCCTGTATACGTATGACCGTGAAAAAATGTCTTTTCGGCATGCGTATGACTTAAAAAGGCATCATATATTTCTTGTGACGTTAACGTTGCAGCAAGCGGAACATAGCCTCCTGTGATGGCTTTGCCTAAGCACATCAAATCAGGTTGCACATCTTCATGCTCACATGCAAACATCTTACCAGTACGACCAAAACCAACTGCCACTTCGTCAACAATCAGTAACACGTTATACTTTCTACATAATTGTTCCACAGCTTTCAAAAAGCCTTTAGGATGTACAAACAAACCTGTTGCGCCTTGAATTAATGGCTCAATAACAAACCCTACAATTTCATCACCGCGCGTTTGTAATAGCTTTTCAATTTGGTCGAGTATGTGCGCTATCATTTCTTCTTCTGATTCAGCATCACTGTGATAATAAGAAGGGCATGGCACTTGGATATTTTCAAAGATTAAGTCATTAAAAATGCGATGAAATGTATCGATTCCACCGACACTCACCGACCCAATTGTATCGCCATGATAAGCTTGATGTAGGGTCAAAAATTTATTTTTCTTCGCATACTTTTCAGGGTCTTTATTTTTCCAATATTGATATGCAATTTTAATGGCGATTTCAATAGCTGCACTCCCTGTGTCTGAATAGAACACTTTTTTCAACCGTTCAGGTGTGATTTGAACTAACTTTTCCGCAAGCTTGATGGAAGGAATATTTGATGAACCTAAAAGGGTTGAATGCGCAATGGACTTTAACTGCTTTTGAATTGCGCGATTTAACTGCTGATCTTGATGGCCATGTACATTAACCCATAGAGAGGCATAGCCATCTAAATAACGCCGTCCTTTCGTATCATATAAATAACTCCCTTTGCCACTTTCGATAATTATTGGTTCTTTTTCAGCATACACCCCCATTTGCGTAAAAGGGTGCCATACGTACTCTAAATCTTTTTGAACTAGTGCCTTATGTTTCATCATTAACCGCTCCTTTAATTTTTGATAAGAAAGATTCTGAGAAGTCTAATGCCGTCCCATTTTCTGGGAACACTTCGAGAGATTGACCTGTTAATTTTTCTATCGTTTCAAAATTATCTAGTTCTAATGGACGATATTGATAGCGATTGAGCATGAATAGCGTCGGTGGTAATGCCATCGACTGGATAAAATGATGATGAACGACAGCATCACTAATAGCACCTAATTGCGCAGGTAAAATCGTCAGAACTAAATCTGCTGTTTCACGAATCAAGTCTGTCGTCATATAAAATTCTGTTTCTCCTTCATATATCGGAACAGCAATGCCACCTGCACCTTCAATAATGACAATATCAAACTGTGCGTCTAACGTTTGGATACGATCAATAACGGATTGAAGATCAAAATGCTGTTGCGGCTCACGTTTAAAAGCTAAATGTGGAGAAACCGGATCTTTAAATGTATAAAGTGACGTTCTTTCATAACTCAAACCACAGTCCCTTTTGTAACTTTCTAAGTCGGGGTAAGTGCCATCAGCTAGCACCTCTGTCTGAAAAGGCTTGAAGATTGTCGTACGCCACCCCTGTTGTTGTAAAAAATGAAATAAATGCTTTGTCACATATGTTTTTCCAATATCTGTGGCCGTTCCAGTCACAAAAAGTTTCAAATTCATTCACCTCTTTAAAAAAATCTTTACAAACCATATCTTAATCATTCCACTTTTAATTGTAAACTTATTATATATTCAAGTTTACAATTAAGCGCTAATCATTTTTGAAAGATAAAAAAAAAGACGAGACAGAAATCGATTTGATTTCATCGTCCCGCCTAAGTGATGTGCAAACTGAACAGCATCTGCACAGCCACTTGAAAAAGGCTATTCTATTGTTTTACGTCATGACGTCTATGTAGACGACTCTATTTGAGCTACTGTGACTTTCATATATTCCACTCATAATTTAAAAGAAAAATGTAACGAAAATGTAAGCACTCAATCCAACGAGTGCACAATAAAGGAGTGCAGGTCCTAAAGTTTTACGAATGACGCCACCTTCTTTACCTGCCATGTTGACAACCGCACATACGGCCACAACGTTATGAACACAGATCATATTCCCTGCTGCACCACCAATGACTTGCGCGGCTAAAACGGTATAGAGATCTGCACCAATCGTATGCGCAATATTTGCTTGAACTGGCGCAAAGGTAAGTGTCGAAACTGTTGCACTTCCTGTGATGAATGAACCCAGTGCGCCTAAAAACGGAGCAACAAAGAGCCACATATCACCAAATGTATGCGCCATACCATTTGCTATGTATTCCGGCATACTAATCAATTCTTTCGTATTTAAGCCTGAGTTACTAAAGACGTGGACCATCGCCAAAGTTGCGACAAGTGTAACACCTGTTGTACGAATCGTTTTGGCAGAATCTTTACACGCCTTCCCTAAGTTTTTAAATGATTTACGTTGAATAATCACCGCAAAGATTGCAGCTATAAATAAAATGGTCCCTGGTGAATACAATAATTGCCAACTAGACGAGATCGTATCATAACCTAAAATATGGTTCCATGATAAATCGAGCGTCTTCGTTGTAAAAGCTTTAATTGGTTCTACGATACGTGTTAAGAGTAATAAAGCGACCACAATTAAGTACGGTGACCATGCTGAAAACAAATTCATTTCATGTGGTTTAGATAAATCCGCTTCGATATGATCCTCCACTAATGCGTCTTTCCATTCATTTTTAGGTACGAACCAACCTTTTTTAGTCAAAAGTACTGCGACAACTAAAGCAGTTAATGAACCTAAAATCGATACAAATTCTGGACCGATTAAAGTTGCATATCCCCATGCAGAAACAGCATAAGCCACCCCTACAATTAACGTCCAAGGTACCATTTCTAAAATCGCCTTTAACTTATGAGATTGACCAAAAAAGATAACCATTGTTGCTACAATCATCAATGGAATAAAGACACCACTTAATAAATCGATAAGTGTAATGTGAATCGCAGTTTGTGAAAACAATGTATCATCCGCATTTTTAAGTGTACTTAAACCGACTAATATTGGCGTCCCTACAGCACCAAATGAAACGGAAATACTATCCGCAATCAATGCCGTTGTGACACTGACAATAGGTCTAAAGCCTAAAGCCACCATTAACGGTGCCGTCACCATTGCAGGTGTCCCAAATCCTGATGCTCCTTCAATGAGTGAACCAAATAAAAAAGCAACGATAATCACTTGAATGCGCATATCACTTGAGATACTTTGAAAACTCGCATTAATACGTGCGACAGCGTTTGTTTCTCTTAATGTATTTAATAAAGTTAATGCACCGAATAAAATTAATATAATCGTTAATGTTTTATGTGTCCCTTGTAATAGCGAAGCACCAATGACACCTGCATCGATTCCCCACACAAAGAACCCTAATACAGTGACAACTATGGCACTAATCGTCATCCCCACAAGTGCAGACATACGTAATAATACCAAACATATAAATGGCGCAATGACAGCACTTAACGCCACAATCATTAATAAGGTATTCATTTTTGGATCCCCCTCATATCTCTTTCTCCTTAAATAGACATCTAATGACTAGATGACTATATCGATAGAATTGTAAGCGTTTTTATACTATATTGCAAACAAATTTTTAAGCTTAAATAAAAGCATTGTTCACTCATTTTACTTTTTTACTATTTTAAATAAACTTTTAATTCATTTTTTCACAAATACATCTTTTAAAAACCACTTGTTAGCAATCCGTATTGACGCTTCTTTTTGGAATATTACATTCATTCCTAATATTTTTAACTGTGTCCAACCTTATTTCTCTGCACTATATTTAGGATATCGCATTGGACCGCCCGTTTTTATCTGACGTTTTATCTCATCTCACTGTGATAACTGGCGGCTCTTTTCACTCATCCATGATCAGCGGATTACTTTTCTACACTAATATTTAGCGAGTCGAAAAAATTTTAAAAATTAGACAAATTTTTAATCTTATGTGGGGTAATCTGTTTTCAATTCGACAAATCATCATCGAAATCGAGCATCCATATTGTAGAGCGGGAAACCCCCATAAATAGAGCTTGATTGATTTTATAATTAAAATATGCATTAATTTATATTTAACCTGATACAATTAAAAGTTGAAAATTTTCTGAAAATATGACAGAATGAAGGCAAATCTATGAAGAGGTGATTCCATAATGAAAGCACTTGTATATCGTGGACCCGGCCAAAAGGAATGGATTGAAGTCGAAAAGCCTACATTGCAGAAGCCAACGGATGTGATTGTTAAGATTTTAAAAACAACGATTTGTGGAACAGATTTACACATTTTAAAAGGCGACGTCCCAGCGGTGACTGATGGTCGTATTTTAGGTCATGAAGGTGTCGGTGTTGTGGAAGAAGTGGGAGACTCTGTGACACAATTCAAAAAAGGGGATAAAGTCATTATTTCGGCAGTAACAGCATGCGGTTCTTGTTACTATTGCAAAAAGCAACTTTATGCACACTGTGAAGATGGCGGTTGGATTTTAGGCCACCTGATTGACGGCACACAAGCGGAATATGTTCGTATTCCACATGCTGACAATAGTTTGCATCGCGTACCAGATGGTGTAAGTGAGGAAGCTTTAGTCATGTTAAGCGATATTTTGCCAACAAGTTTTGAAATTGGCACTTTAAGCGCTAAAGTTAACCCAGGCGACACGGTTGCTATTGTCGGCGCAGGTCCGATTGGTTTATCAGCCGTGCTTACGGCTCAATTTTATTCTCCAGCAGAAATTATTATGATCGATTTAGATGACAATCGTCTGCAAGCTGCCAAAGATTTAGGTGCAACACAATTGATCAACAGCAAAACAGAAAATGTGATGGAAAAAATCAAAGCGGTAACTGAAGGCCGCGGCGTCGATGTCGCAATGGAAGCAGTAGGAATTCCAGCCACATTTGAGCTTTGCCAAGAGATTATTAGTCCAGGCGGTCGCATCGCTAACATTGGCGTACATGGTACAAAAGTCGACCTCCACCTAGAAGAGTTGTGGATTAAAAATATTTCTATTACTACAGGTCTTGTCAGTGCCTATTCAACACCTTTATTATTAAAAACTGTGGAGTCAGGTAAAGTCCAACCTGAAAAGCTCATTACACATCGCTTCAAACTTGATGAAATGTTAAAAGCTTATGATGTATTCAGCAATGCTGCCAAAGAAGGCACGTTAAAGGTTATCCTCTCGAGTCATTAAGCTATTACATCACAGATTGACTTTTATTGAATTGATTAATAATCAGGATTTTTAGGGCTAGGGTGCCAACGCGTCCTAGCCCTATTTATCATACTATTTTAGAGTGACTTCAGTGTTCGGTCAGTCCCCCGGCACACTTTCTGCTATTCACGATAAAAGCGACTCACCTTCCATAAATAACCAAAAGCATTGTATCCGAAAAGGATGATCAAAGCAATGATGCCTGGTGCTTGATTATAATTTCCAACAATTGAAATCCACACTAACACTAAGATACCGAGAAGCAGTAAAGAGATATTAAAGTGATACACTTTAAACATCGATACAATCGCAATGTGACGCTCACCTTCATCCATTATCTGCATACTTTTTTCAACATAATTTGCTTCCCCTAACTTCGGCATTCTAGCGTCAAAACGATGTTGAAACACCCCGACCATCACCGCTGACACCGATACAAGTAAAAACGGAATCATGCCTATTATAAGTAAACCCTCACTATCAGCACCTCCAATTACTAAAAGTAATAAACTGATAAAACTTAATACATATTGTCCATAAACAATGACTGATGCAGTGAGAAACTTAATGTTTGCTTTTCTTTCTATCTGGTCGGTTTGGTCCCCGCCCATATGACTAGAAAATTGGTTTTTATAGCGTATCGCTTCATGTTGTACTTTGGCCTGAATAAGTGTCAATAGCAAAATAAGTGCTGAAAAAATGAGGGTCATCCATATGATAAAGGAAGTCGTTGCGAATTGATCGGCATTCATCCACCCTTTTAAATCAATCCAGTCACTTGATACTCCAATTATCCCACCTATAACGGCTCCTAAAAGGATTAATAATATATATCGTTTCACTTTCATCATTCTTCCTCCTCGATAATAAATACATCTTCGACACGTTCTTTAATTACACGGGAGATTTTAACTGCTGTCAAAATCGAGGGTGTAAATTCGTTCCGCTCTATTAAAAAAACTGTTTGTCTTGGGATACCTGCCCGTTTCACTAATTGTGTTTGGTTATAGCCCTTTCTTGCTCTTAATGCTTTTAATCTATTGCTCATCGTCACATGCTTCTTTTTAATATACATTATCATTGTCAAAATGACAAATATAATAGTCATAAGACTTTTTAATATCCTACAATATCTTTTAAAAAGACAGTTATATAGAAATATTATTCTTTTAAATATTTTGTCGTGAAACATTTTGTAAGCAATCTTATCAAGGGTTAAATAAAATATTTGAACATTCAGATGATTCCGATTATATTTTTATTTTAAATTTATCGTATTATTGTTTGACATTGTACAACTTTTCGTTTACTATTTATGTGAATTAATTCACATTCTCTATAGCTATAGACACTTTATAACGTTATTTTTAATATTAAAAATGATATCTATTTATCATTTCAATCAAAATTAAGTTTCAATTTCCTCACTAGGAGTGGTTTGCATGAAAATTGGTATTGTCAAAGAATTAAAAGCTGGCGAAGGTCGTGTCGGCTGTACACCTGAAAATGCTCAAATTCTTAAAGATCAGGGACATGAAGTCTATGTTGAGCATGATGCAGGCGCAGGTTCTGGTTTTACAAACGAAGCTTATGAAGCTGCAGGTGCAATACTTGCTTCACATGAAAAATGTTGGGAAGCTGATTTAATTATTAAAGTTAAAGAACCTCATGAAAAAGAATTTCAATATTTCAAAAAAGGACAAGTGATTTGGGGCTTTCAACACCTTGCATCATCTAAAAAAACAGTTGAAAAGATGCAAGAAGCAGGAGTTACTGCGATTGGTGGAGAAACCATTGAACAAGATGGAAAAGCCATTTTATTAGAGCCTATGAGTGCCATTGCAGGTCGTCGTTCGATGTTAATGGGTGCTTATTATTTAGAAGCACAACACCAAGGTGAAGGTATTTTAATTTCTGGAATTGATGCCATTTCAGGCATTCCTGCTGGTAAAGTGGTTATCTTTGGCGGAGGCTCTGCGGGATTAAATGCAGCGACAATTGCTTTAGGTCTGCAAGCTGAAGTCGTCATTATTGAATTAAAAGATGAACGTATTGCTTGGCTTGAATCACACTTCAAAAACGATAACGTCACTGTCGTGAAATCTAATGAAGCCAACTTAGCCCGTGAAATCCAAACAGCTGATGTCTTTATTTCAACAATTTTAATCCCAGGCTCAAAACCACCTAAACTTGTCACTAGAGACATGGTACGTCGTATGAAAAAAGGCTCTGTTCTTGTTGATATTGCCATTGATCAAGGTGGTACCGTTGAAGGCATTCGTCCAACAACAATTGGTGATCCAATATATGTTGAGGATGGTGTTATTCACTATGCTGTACCTAACCAACCTGGCGCTGTTCCTCGTACCTCAACAATGGTGTTAGCAGCTGGTAACATTGATTTCTTATCTGAAATTAGCAACAAAGGCATCGAACAAGCAATTAAAGAAAATCCTGTTTTAGCATCCGGCGTCAATATTTATCAAGGCCACATTACAAATCAAGGCTTAGCCGAATCACATGATATGCCGTATGAAAAATTAGAAGATCTAATCTAGCGTGTCCATTATAAATTTGAAAAGAGGTTGATGATTATGGCAACAAATGCTGTCATGATACAAACTGAAAAATACTGTAATATTCAAGACGTTAAAGAAGCAAAAATGAAGATTCAAGATTACGTTCGCGAAACACCCCTCATTAAATCAATGTTTTTAAGTAACAATATTACAGGTGGTAACGTTTTTTTAAAACTTGAGAATATGCAATACACCGGTTCATTCAAATTTAGAGGTGCCCTTAATAAAATCTTGCATTTATCAGATGAACAAAAAGCAAAAGGTATTATTACGGCTTCTGCCGGCAACCATGCACAAGGTCTTGCGCTCACTGGGCAACTCCTCGGTATTGATGCAACTGTTGTGATGCCCGAAGAAGCACCTATTTCAAAACAAGAGGCCACCCGAGGCTACGGCGCTGAAGTCATTCTCAAAGGCGAAACTTTTAATGATTCCCGGCTTTATATGGAACAGTTGGCACAAGAAACAGGTAAAACGATTGTGCATCCTTATGATGATTGTGAAGTTATGGCTGGCCAAGGAACAATCGGTCTAGAAATATTAGATCAAATTTGGGATGTCGATACTGTCATTGTACCGGTTGGTGGCGGTGGTTTGATTTCTGGACTAGCAACCGCTTTAAAATCATTCAATCCATCCATTCATATCATTGGTGTACAATCTGAAAATGTGCACGGTATGGCAACATCGATTAAGGCAGGAGAGATTACTTCACAATTCACAGCACACACGATTGCAGATGGTACAGAAGTTGCAATCCCTGGTGACAAAACTTATGCTGTAGTTGAAAAATTAGTAGATGAATTCGTTTTAGTTTCAGAAGATGAAATTGCAAACGCAATGCGTCATTTAATGCAACGGACAAAAATCATTACTGAAGGTGCAGGTGCATTACCAACAGCCGCCTTATTAAGTGGTAAAATCGATCCACGTTGGATTAAAGGTAAAAATATTGTCGCTTTAGTCTCTGGAGGTAACGTTGACCTCACTCGCGTTTCACATATTATCGATGACTTATTAAAACCTGCAGACACAAGTAAAGGTGTCGTAGGTTAGTCCATCCTAACAAGAGAATTGGAGGCAACAGCATGAGTACAGATACAGCTTTAAAGAAAAACATCGGCTTTTTCGCATCTCTTTCACTTGTGATGGGCTCAGTCATTGGCGCGGGTGTATTTTTTAAAGTATCAAGTGTAAGTGAAGTCACTGGCTCTACGAGTATGGCCCTGTTTGTATGGTTGCTAGGTGGTATTATGACGATATGCGCAGGTTTGACCGGCGCTGAACTCGCAGCAGCGATTCCTGAAACAGGTGGCCTCACGAAATATATTGAATACACATATGGAGACTTTTGGGGATTTTTGTCTGGATGGGCGCAAGCATTTATTTACTTTCCAGCAAATATCGCCGCACTTGCGATTATATTTGCAACTCAAATTATTAATTTATTGCATTTAACGACATCTTTGTTATTACCGATTGCTATCATCAGTGCAGTATCCATACTACTCATTAATTTTCTTGGCTCTAAGGCAGGCGGGACTTTACAATCTATCACACTCGTCATCAAGTTAATCCCAATTGCGCTGATTGTCATCATTGGTTTCTTTCATAGTAGTGATGTATCATTTTCGCTCTTTCCCGTTGTAAATGGTACTGACTCTAACTGGTTTGAAGCGATTGGTGCAGGCCTACTTGCAACCATGTTTGCATATGATGGTTGGATCCACGTCGGTAATATTGCCGGGGAAATGAAAAACCCTAAAAAAGATTTACCAGGTGCGATTGCACTCGGTATCGGTCTTGTTATGATTGTTTATTTACTCATTAACGCAACATTTTTAATGACTCTCCCACTTCACCAAATTGAAGGCAATTTGAATGCCGCAAGCGAAGCGTCTTCTATATTATTTGGTGCAGGTGGCGGAAAATTAGTCACAATCGGTATTTTGATTTCTGTATATGGCACGATGAATGGCTATACGATGACAGGGATGCGTATTCCATATGCCATGGCAGAACACGATCAACTTCCGTTTAAGCGTTTATTTTTAGACTTATTACCATCACGCACACCATGGCTAGGTGGTATCATCCAAATCATCATTGCATCGATTATGATGCTCTTGGGTGCTTTTGACACAATTACAAATATGCTCATATTTGTCATATGGACATTTTATTGTATGGCTTTCTTAGCAGTATTTATACTTAGAAAACGAGAGCCTCAATTACATCGTCCATATAAAGTGCCATTGTACCCCGTTATACCAGCGATTGCACTTTTAGCAGGTACTTTTGTCTTGCTTAATACCCTATTCACACAGCCCCTTCTTGCAATCGTAGGTATCGGGGTCACAATGATAGGCATTCCGATTTATTACTATCAGAAAAAGACACAACATTCTTAAATGAACCTCTTAACTCATTAAATTAAACATAGCACCGTCTATAATATAAAAAAATAAAATCACACCCATACTAAGCAGAAAAAACTTACCCCCGCTTAGATGGGTGTGTTTCTTTTTGTTTCACTTTTCAAAAGATTGTATCGTCTAGCTTTCACTTCCAATAACCAATATTTTGAAGATAATCGGTCGCTTCTTGGGCTTCATTTAACAACGCTGTTTTAATCGTGGATAAACCTTTATGCTCTAAACGACTGACCGGACCTGAGATACTCAGCGCTGCACGGATTTGATGATGTTTGTCTAAAATCGGCGTTGCAATACACATTAAACCATATTCGTATTCTTCATTATCTATTGCTAAATGGGCATCCGCACGTGCCGTCATATGCGCTTTAAATGGTTCCAGTTCTGTTATCGTATGAATCGTTCGACGTTCAGCCCTAGAAAAATAAGCTGTAAGTTTTTCATCAGACCATGTATGCAGAAACAATTTACCAATCCCTGAACAATGCAGGGGCGTTGTCGGTGACAGATGGGTTTGTAATGTATATTGATCACCATATTCGGTATGTAAAATCAGAACCTCATCCTCAAGCAATATCCCAAGATTTACAGATTCGCCAGTTGTTCGAACTAAATTTTGCATAAAAGGTTTCAGTTGATTCACGAGCGCATCTGTACTTTTAATTTGATTTTGATAAGTTAAAATTTTGTAACCGAGATGGTAATTTTCATTCATATCTTGTTCTACGATGGCCAAATCAGAAAGCGTTCGTAGATTTCTGTAGATGGTGCTTTTAGGTAAACTGAGTACCCTTGCCATTTCACTGATACCCATCTTTTGATTGTCTGAAAGTAAATCTAAAATTTCGAACGCTTGTACAACCGTCTTAATCGGGGTATAATCTGCCAACTTAAGTCACTTCCTTCTTTTTTCACGCAATGACTAAAATAAAAGTTTAACAAATAATATCACAAAAGGGAGGGCAATGAACGTTCTTTCCAAGAAAATAATGACAATATGTGAAAACTTTTTAATCGCATTCGCTGAAGTCAGTAACGTCGCAATTTCAGATAAAAAGATTAATTGTAAAATACTCATCATTGCGATAACAACTTTACTTGAAGTTTCTGTAATATGTGAACCTAAAATAACTGGCAAATAATTATCTGCAAAGCCTGACATGATGGCACTCGCTGTTGTTGCGGCTTCAGGAATACCTGCAATCTGTAAAATCCACTGAATTGGATAAGAAATCCATGCTAAAACTGGTGTATAAACCGAGATCGCTAATGCCAATGTGCCCCAACATACGATAATCGGCATTAACCAAACAACGTAAAACATCATATTATCTTTTTTATTTATAAAGTTACTCGCAGTCACTTCAGAAGCACGTTTTGTAGCCATTACAGTAGCTGTTTTAAACTTTTGATGATGTGTAGCTGTTGATTCCTCTGTTTTTATCGTACCATCTACATACGTGTCCGGGTACTGCGAAATCGGTGGAATACGAACACATATGAATGCAACAATCATTCCAATAATTGTAATTCCAAGAAAGATATATCCAAAGTAATCAACGACGTCTAACACACTGCAGACGAGGACAACCCAACCAATACTCGACGTAGAAAACTGACTACCTAAAATTGCGGTTTCTTTAACCGTATAGTAACCTTTTTCAAAAAGCTCTTTCGAAGCTAAGATGGCCGCATTACCCGGTCCAACCCAAGCACTGATTGCACTGACTGCACAGATTTCAGAGATTTTAAAGATAGGCTTGATAAGGAAACCAATCAGCTCTCCAATAAACTCCATAGCGCCAAATTCTAGAATAAACGTTTGAAATAACAGCATAATGGGCACAATCACTGATAATTGAACAGCTAAATTCACCATCGTTGTACCTGTGTCTTCAGAGATAAGAAATGTCGGTCCAATATGGAACAAACACATGAGTGTAATCAATGTTCCTAATATACGGTTGACTGTATAAAAAGGTGTCGTTGAAAACAAAGGTTTTAATGTGCGGTTTTGTCGAATAAAATCAGGCTTCCAAATTTGATCAATGATAGCCATTATCGTACTGATACAAAAGATAAGTGCGATGAGTAGCGTGATTGGAAATTGAAATGCACCTACAAAGACCTTGATATAATGGAACAAAATTGTATCTACACCATTGGCAAATGAGAATGGAATCAAAACAATTATAATCCCGATTAACGTAGCAACAATAAATTTAATTAAATTTTTAATATCACGTGTCCCTTTTAAAGTTGCATTAGCTTTTTTATTCATCTTCAAAACTTCCTTATTATTAGTATCGTAACCCGAGTCATTTTAACTGATCAATGTAGCTTCTCATCACGTCGCATGAAGCATATAACTGTGCATGCTCTTTTTCATTTAACAACTGTGGTAACCGTTGTTCCACACCTTGGCGACTGACAATGCTAGGTAGGCTGATATAAACCTCTTTCCCTGTTTGCGTTTGATATAAGTGAGATACAGGTAAAATACGTCGTTCTGAGTGACATAATGCATCGATTAGGCATTTAATCGCATCTGCAACACAAAAACAATTAGGCCCTTTCATTTGCCAAACATCAAAAGCTGTCTCTTTAACACGTTGCGCAATGACTTCAGTAAAATCATGTGGCAAGGTCATACCTTGTGTTTGAGCAAAATCTTGAACGGACAAGCCACCAATTCGTGTTTGACTCCACAATACAACTTGTGCATCACCATGCTCCCCTACAACAGAAGCTGTAATACTTTGTGGACTGATATTGAAATAGTCACTCAAAATATATTTTAATCTTGAAGTATCTAGCAAAGTCCCTAGACCTATCACATTGGCAGCTGGGATAGGGGCAACTTGATAGGTCATATACGCTAATATATCGACCGGGTTGCTCACAGTAATAATTTTGGTTTTAGGGCTATAGTTCACAATCTGCGGTACGATGTCTTTCAAAATATCTGCATTTTTTTGCATAGGAACGAGTCGGGATTCACCGACTTTTTCAGGTACCCCAATCGTAATAACCACAATATCTGAATCCTCTGTATCTGCATAATCCCCTGCCGTCACTTTTCTTGAAGTCGACACCCCGACACCATGCATCATATCGAGGGCTTGCCCCGTTGCACGCGCCTTGTCTAAGTCGACTAAAACCACTTCGTCAATCCATTCTGTATTAGACAATAAATAGGCCGTTGTCGCACCAACTGCACCTGCACCAATAATACTGACTTTATTCATTTTCCTTCATCCTCTCAAAATGAAACGCGTTTCGTTTTATTCGAATTTATCATAAGTCAATATTTTGTGTTTTACAATACTTTTGTGAAATAAATCACAAATATGTCACAAATCCTTCATCTTAGTCTCACACCCAATAAAAAAACAGCCTAAATGATAAAAAGAAACGAGATTGGGATACCATTCCCAACCTCGTCTAGTGTCTGTTATTTTGTAGCCTCACAAATGAAGCCACTCGTCATTACTCTACATCGTCATGCGTAACTGTAAATAATTTTTGTCCTTTTTTCACTTCTTGATCAGCTTCAAATTCAAGTTTTCCACCGTCTAAATTCGTTACAATTAATGGTGTGACAATGCTTGGTGCGTGTTGTTCAAGATACGGCAAGTCGACTTTCATAAGCGGCTGACCTTCTACAACTTCTTCATCCACTTGGACTAACGCTTCAAAACCTTCACCATTTAATTTAACAGTATCGATACCGATATGAATCAACAATTCCACACCATCTGTTGACTCTAAACCAATCGCATGTCGAGTTGGAAAAATGGTTTTCACTGTTCCGTTGAAAGGTGCGCAAATTTCTGAATTCTGTGGAATCAATGCGACGCCATCACCCATTAGTTTTTGTGAAAATACTTGGTCCGGTACATCTGATAATGGGATGACTTTACCATCGCCAGGGGCAACAACTGAGACATTCCGTGTACCTTCAATTTGAACGACATCCGTATCGATATCATCTGTAACGGTTGTTTGAGTCGGACTTGTAATTTCACCTTTCATAATCAGTGCCATATCATGTTTAATTTGATCAGATTTTGGTCCGAAGATCGCTTGCATGTTATTGCCGACTTCCAACACCCCTGCTGCACCTAATCCTTTAAGTGCGTTGACATCGACTTTTGCTTTGTCATTTACTTCTACACGTAAACGCGTAATACATGCATCTAAATGTTTAATGTTTTCTTTACCTCCCATTGCATCTAACACATCGAAAGGTAAACGCTCTACAGTTGTACTTCTTTGTTCTTCCACTTTGTCTTCGCGCCCTGGTGTTTTTAAATTCATACGCTTAATAAGGAATGAAAATACAAAATAATAAATGAATGCATAAGCAATGCCCACTGGAATTACACGTAAGGCATGTGTTCGATCCCAATTCAGTAAACCGTATAAAACGTAATCAATAAAGCCACCCGAAAATGTCATCCCGATTTTAACATCTAATAAATGCATAATGAGGAATGAAGAACCTGCTAAAAAGACGTGTACTACGTATAAAATAGGTGCAACGAATAAAAATGAGAACTCAAGTGGTTCTGTAATCCCTGTTAAGAAAGCAGTCAAACCAGCTGATAACATTAAACCCGCAACTATTTTTTTACGTTCTGGACGCGCTTGACGATAGATTGCATAAGCAGCCGCTGGTAATCCAAACATCATGAATGGATATTTCCCTGTTGTAAATGCACCAGCTGTAAATGCAACCCCGTCTTTCAATTGCTCCATCCAAATCCGTTGGTCCCCACGAATCGTTTCACCTGCGTGGTTCACGTAATGACCAAATTCAAACCAGAATGGCGCATAGAAAATATGATGTAAACCAAATGGAATTAAGGAACGCTCAATTATTCCAAAAATAAATGTCGTCAATACAAGGTTTTTATTTAATAAGAAGTTCGATAAACCATTTAAACCTTCTTGGATTGGTGGCCAAATAAAGCTTAGCAATATCCCCGTAATAATCGCTACAACTGATGTCACGATAGGTACAAATCGTTTACCTGCAAAGAACCCTAAAAATTGAGGCAAGGTAATATTATAAAACTTGTTATAACACCATGCTGCTAATGCCCCGATAATAATCCCACCAAAAACACCCGTTTGAAGTGTAGGAATCCCTAAAATCAGTGCATGTTGTGGTAACTTATTCGCTTGGCTTAAAGTAGACGCACCCTCTGCGAATGAGTAGATTTGATCGATTGTAATGTGCATCACTTTTCCCATTGTTGCATTCATAATGAGATAACCGACTAATGCCGCTAGTGCTGCTACACCGTCACCGCCAGCTAATCCTAAAGCAGTCCCCACCGCAAATAACAGTGGTAAGTTATCAAAAATAACTTGCCCCGCTGACTCCATGATCGACGATATCATGACAAAGACATCATACTTTAACCATGGCGCAAGTGCGACCAACTGTTCATTGTGCATCGCATTCCCAAGTGCAAGAAGAATCCCCGCAGCTGGTAAAATCGCAACAGGCAACATCAACGCTTTACCAATACGTTGAAGTTGACCAAAAAAACGCTTGAATATCATTTAAAACACCCCTATATGTAAAAATTGGTAAATAAAAAAGACATGAGCAAATAAAGCCATATCATTATGGCTGATATTTTGCTCATGCCTGTTTTCACAGTAACACGCTATTCATTTAACCGCTTTCATTATATACGAAGTCATTCCTCTTGACAACAACATTTTTATAAATGTCACACTTTATTTTAAGCTTTATTAAGCAAGGAATAAGAGATTTTTAACGAATAATTAATAGTATTTTTGCAGGGTGCTCGGTAAAATTTGAATATAACTATCTATGAAAAGAGGAAACATCTATGAAATTGAAGCAACTTATTCTCTCAAGCGCTGTCGCAGCAAGCGTTCTAAGTTATACAAGTACGACCTTTGCAGCTGAAACCTCATCTACGCCAGCAATAGAGCACGCTACACAAAAAACGCAAGTTCAACAGTTATTTGAAAGATATAGTCAAGATAAAATTAATGACAAAGAGAACATTAATAACAACTGGGTTCTTTCTAATCATGCATTACAAGAAAATGAAATCCGCTTAGAATTAGAAGGTAAATTCGCAGTAAATAATCAGGTTTTCACACCAAAACGTACAATTACTTTAGATAAAGGGACGATTACACTTAAAGAATTAGATCATATCGTTCGATTTGCGAATGTTTCTTACGGTTTATATGAAGGCGATCAATTACCAACAGGTACGATTGTCATTCATACAAAAGACGGTAACCGCTATACATTAGAGGTTGATAAAGCATTACAATCTCATCGTGAAAATGTCAGCATCAACACAGAAGATTTGAAAAATATCACATTTGATATTAAGGCATAAAATAGAGACACACTGTCATAAAAACAAAATCCGAGATTATTTCGTTTATATTTACGAAAAATCTCGGATTTTATTCTTACAAACTATGACTTGAATTGATGCACACGTCCTTGCTTAATGGTTTGATAAACAGTAATTTCATCGTCAACGATGACCAAATCAGCGTCTTTACCTACAGCAATACTGCCTTTACGGTCATCTATTTTCAATGCCTTCGCTTGATTCAAACTCGTCACTGGCCATAAATGAGCTAATGTGTCACCTGTAAATTGCATTAAATTTTGTAAACCTTTATTCATTTTCAAAATACTGCCTGCAAGTGAGCCCGTCTCCAGATGTGCTTCGTTATCTTTAACGATAACTTTTTGACCCCCTAATTCGTAGTCGCCATCCGGCATTCCTTTCGCACGCATTGCATCGGTAATTAAATACATTTTTTCAGCGCCTTTATGTTGATATGCAATCGCAACGGACATCGGATGAGAATGCACACCATCAACAATCAGTTCCGTACTCAGTTTTCCATTCGTCCAAGCCGCACCAAACATACCTGGATTTCTATGATGGAAACCGACACCTGCGTTATAAAGATGTGTGACATGTTGAACCCCGGTATCGGCCGCTTGATTTGCCGCGTCAAAGTCTACTTCTGTATGTCCCATTGAAAAAATGATGTCGTCTCTCAATGTCTCTATCACCTCAGTAGCGCCCGCTACTTCTGGTGCAATTGTAACAATCTTAATCAATCCTTTTGCTGTCTCTTGAAATTGTTGTAACAATGCAACGGTCGGACGTTGAATAAAGGACGGGTTTTGCGCACCAATTTTGTTTTCAGAAATAAACGGTCCTTCTAAATGAACCCCTGCGATTTCAGCAGCATTTTCAAGATCTTGTTGTTCATAGTACGTGCGAATATTTTTTAAAGCTTTGTCGATGGCTTCTTGCGATTGTGTCATTGTCGTTGCCAAAAAGGACGTTGTTCCTTCAGATAACAACTGTTCAGCTAAATGTTTTAAGCCCTCATAAGAAGCATCCATGGCATCTTCGCCATAGCCTCCATGAATATGAATATCTATAAAGCCCGGTAAAATATGGTGCCCTTTCGCATCTATAACTTCTAAATCGCCATCATAGGATCCTTTCTCAATTGCACGAATTTTACCTTCTTCTATTACGAGATACCCGTCAGAAATGATTTCTTCTTCTGTATAAATGACGCCATTACTAATTACATATGCCATAGTATACCTTCTTCACTTAAATTTGATGCGTTTATTCATCATCGTCGTCATCATCTTGATTTAACAATGTGTTCACATTAACAATACCTTCTTGCGCTTTATTAACGTAATCTGGTTGTTCTCCAATCATTTGACCATTGATATAACTGATAATCATTGGTAGATTCATCCCAACGTATAAATCATAATCCGCACCATTCATAATCTTTTTTGCTACAGTATTAGATGGTGTACCGCCTAATAAATCCGCAAAAACGGTCACTTTATCGCCTGCTTCAATATGCGCCATAAAGTTTTTTTCAAAGTCTTCCGGCCCTTCTTGGGGTAATAAGGCGACGGTATAAAGATGGGCTTGAGGTCCAAGAATCATTTCTACACTGTTTTTAATGCCCTCACAAAAAGTCCCATGGCTAACCAGTATTAATTTTTCCATTTCCAAGTGCTCCTCTCGCTTTAAATGTTTGTAATCACACCGAGTGCAGATAATACAATTGATACAATAATTACAATAAAGATGGCACGTGTTGAGTTCATATTTTTACGACCTAACAACCAGTAAACCCCAAAAACGATAACTAGCGGTAATAATCTTGGTAAAATCATGTCCGCATTATCTTGAACCTTAACAGTGAGATCCCCGATTTTAGGTTCCCATGCAAATTTAACACGTATCATCGTTGCCACTAAAGCACCCACCATAAACACACCAAGGAGCGTGGCTGCATTCGTTAGTGATTCCAAACGATGTTGCATTGTTGTAACGAGCGAAATCCCTTCTTTATAAGCAAATTTCAGTTGTTTCCAACGAAACACGATAATCGCTAACATCGCCACAAACCAGAGTAATGCACCAAATGGATTTCCATCTTGCGCCATATTGGCTGCAATCGCACCAAATATAGTAGGCACTAGCGAACCAAAGATTGCGTCACCTACAGCAGCGAAGGGGCCCATTAAGCCGACTTTAATCCCTTTGACAGATTCTTTAGCTGCGAATTGCTCTCTTTCTTCCATCGCAATATCGATACCCGTAATAATTGTATTAAAAAAATTACTTGTATTAAAGAATTGTGCATGCGTTTTCATCATTTCTTGAAGTTCAGGAGAATCATCTCCATAAATTTTACGCAACTGAGGTAAGATGGTAAATAAATAGCCACTTCCTTGCATACGTTCATAATTCCAACCCCATTGGAAGAAGAACAGACTCCGCATATTGATTTGTCTAAAGTCTTTATCCGTTAATCGATACGGTGTTTGTGGTGGACGTCCTGTGAGCGGTTTGCCTGATTTAGTTTGCGTTGCCACACCAGTTTCTGAATTGTGTTCTTGCGATTTATTATAATTCGTCATCGTCAATCTCTCCTTCCTCGTCCGCATCTGTCTCATTGGATTCTTTCTGACTACCTGATGCGACTTTAGGTTGTGATGTGCGTTTGTATTCCATCGCTGCGAGTGCAAAACCAATAGCAGCAATTGTAAGCATCGGTAATGATGAGAACGTCATATCAAATTTCTTATCTAACGTTGCAACGGATGTACCTAAACCGCTCAATCCACTAAAGACTGTCACAGCTAAAGCAGTGATAATGAAACCTAAAATGAAATATGGAAAGTGCTTTTTCAATGGAAGATAACGTAATAAAATCGCAAAACCTACTGCAGGTAAGACTGCACCCGCAACAGTCAGACCGTCACCTAACCATTTCAGATCACCGTTCAAGTAATTCACAATATTTCTAACGACACCGCCACCAAATACAAGTGCTAAACAAACTGGAATGGCACGTGACAATGCCCATGGTATTGCACCATATAAGAAGTTGCGTTCCACACCTTTATAATCCATCTGTTCAATTTTTCGATCAATACGATGCGCAAAAAACGTATTCGTAAAGCGTGCTAAAATATCCGTTTGAATCATTAAACTTGCAACAGGCACAGCAAGTGTTGCAAGTGCTTGTTGTGGGTTCATTCCGAGTGCAACAGAGAACGCAACCGCAAGTACTGTTCCCGAGTTAGCATCAATTCTTGAAGCACCCCCGAATGTCCCAACACCTAAAATCGTTAACTGCATGCCACCACCGATAATTAAACCCGTCGTGACATCGCCCATAATTAATCCTGAAATAATCCCCGCGAAAACAGGATGACCAAAAATATTAAACTGTAAATCATCTAATATTTGATAACCTGCATACAAAGTTAATAATACGATTTGCCACCATAATATTTCCAAAGGAAACACCTCCTATTTTTTCTCTTTAACTAATGTAAAGAAGTCTACTGTCTTATCGTTTGGAACCATTTGAGAAACAATTTTTACGCCTTGTGCTTCTAACTTTTTAAAATTCTCAATATCTTCATCTGTTATATTGATTGAGTTTGTAATGGAACGTGTTTCATCTGTTTGTGACATGTTTCCTACATTTAATGTTTCAATCGCAACACCTTGATTGACCAATTCAACAAAACGATCAGGGCGCTTTGCAATAATCATAACGCGCTGTGAATCATATTTACCGTTTTTGATATTATTTGCAGCCTTTTCAATAGGTAAAACACTTAATTTAATCCCTGCAGGTGTCGCCAGCTTTAAAGCTTGCTTATCAATATCGCTTTGTGCTACTTCATCATCAATCACCATAAAACGGCTAATATTTAATTTTGTTGCCCATAAATTTGCGACTTGTCCATGAATTAATCTACCATCGATACGAGTTCCTATAATTGCCATAATGATCTCTCCTTATATATCAGTAAATTGAGGTTCTTGAATCAGATTAATGGACTCTGAGTATTTCCCTTCAGAATCAAAGACTATGATTTCATTCTTACCTTGTTTTAAAAATGCTTTTGAAATATACAACGATTGGGAAGGGCCAACCTCCCAATAACGACCTATGTTAAATCCATTAACGAGAACAACACCTTTTCCGAAACCGCTTACATCAATATGCGTATTATCCGGCGTTTCTAACTCAAATTCATAGCGATAAAATGCTGGCTGTTGTGCTGACCATGCACGTTGAAAATGTTCGTCCTTCAATTTATAAAAATCGATGTCAAATTGCTCCCAATTTTGCACAAAATGAAGATCTTGCATGAGGCCTTGTCCTAAGCCTTTACGCTGAGTCGCAGCCAATAATTTATAACCGTAATTAACACGTCCCATATTTTCAACGAGTACATCAATTTGTGGTCGGCTTGATGCTAAAGTGACTTCAAATTGATCTCCAATTTCTTCTTGATACGCTTGATACACACATTCTTTATCAATGAAACAATGCACGCGATCTCTCGCATCAACAATTCTTAACTTTTCTTGTTCTGTTGCTTTATGAATTGTTGTTCGGTACATCATATAACCGTAACCCGTGCCCGCTTCTTCCATAGATTGCGGATAAAAACTGGTCGACTTGTTTGAAATGTCCTCCAATACTTCAAAAAGATTGACCTTGCTTTCAAGGGGTATCCCTTTCCGCGACATAAATGTTTTGACTTTCGGTTCGCGCTGTTGAACATCAGGTATGACCTCTTTTAGCATCTTTTGTAACGCAAAATATTTAGACGTCGGGTTACCAGCTTCATCTAATGGTGCATGGTAATCATAAGATGTCACTTGTGGTAAATCTTTCGTTCCCCTTGCTGAGCAACCATTCCAAAAACCAAAATTCGTTCCACCGTGAAACATGTACAAATTCACTGAACCTAACTTAATAGCTTCTCTCACTTCTTGCGCAAGATCATCACTATCACGTTTAATAACGGCTTCACCCCAGCGATTAAACCAGCCATCCCAAAATTCCATACACATTAAAGGCCACTTTTTACCATATTCTTCTTGAAAAGCTTTCAGATTTTGGAAATTTTGTGTAGTTCGTGAACCAAAGTTTCCAGTAGGTAAAATATTGTCGGCTATCATACTCCCTGCGCGTAAACATTGATCCCATGCACCGTCTGAAGTAAAGAACGGAACCGTCACGCCTTCCTCACGCATCATATTGCCGATTGCTCGAAGATATTCATGATCTTCCCCGTATGAACCATATTCATTTTCAATTTGAAACATAATGATAGGCCCATTTTGATCAATTTGAAGTGGCGTTAATATTTTAAACAACACTTGATAATAACGACGCACATACGCTAAAAATTGCGGATCTCTAGAACGAATACGCATCGTTCGGTCGTTCAGTAACCATGCAGGTAAGCCTCCAAATTCCCACTCTGCACAAATATAAGGTGAAGGTCGCACAATGACATACAATCCTTCTTGTTGTGCAAGTTCGATAAAATGTTTTAAATCTCTATTGCCATCAAAGAGAAATACCCCTTTTTCAGTCTCATGAAAATTCCACGGAACATAGGTTTCTACTGTATTGAAGCCGAGTGCTTTCAAATTATACAAGGAATGTTGCCAATCTTCTTTAGGTATTCTGAAATAATGAATGGCTCCCGATAATATTTTGAACGGCTTTTTATCTAACACAAACGTCTCATTGATTTCGAAACGACTCACATCATCACCTCATTTATAGTTGAATAGATGTTGCTGTTTTCTGATTCACTTTATTGAGTGCTTTTAAATTCTCAAGTCCTTCATGTTCCAACCATGCTTTTGCTTCAGCTTCACCTTTTTCAACGAGTACACTTGTTGCTCCTTTCCAAGTAGCACGACCACAAAGTATACCGTTAAAGCGCGCACCATGAACTGCTGCAAACTGTAATGAGTCCATAAACAGTTGTGCTGACACACCACCGCTCAAATAAATATAAGGCAGGTCCGTCGCAGCGTCTTGTGCTTTAAATGCTTCGGCTGCTTCACTTTGTGAGATTAAATTTTCTGAACCAAAGCCCTCTACAAAGTTCATATTAACTGGAATTTCAACTTTCAATGTGTCCACTTGGAATCTAGGCTCACTAAACACACGCATCGCTTCATTAACTTTATGTGGCCGTACTTTGGCGTATTCAGCTCCTTTTTCATCACCAATCGTGTCATCGTAAGTTAAAATTTCAAGTAAAAATGGTATATTTTCTGCTTGGCATTCTGCACCAATTCGCTCAATCACTGCTTGTTTTTTCGTATTGATATCATCAGGTTCATCTACGTCGTAGTACAGTAAAAATTTAACCGCATCAGCACCTGCATCTTTGAGGCGTTTCACACTTGCATTTTCAATTAAACGTGGTAAGCGGCCCGGTCTTGTCACGTCATAGCCGGTTTGCTCATAAGATAAGATTAGACCTGAAGATTCAGCATTCGCCTGTGCTGCTTCTATGCCAAACTCTGGATCCACCAAAAAACTTGATCCGTATGGTGTTAGAACTTCCGATACTAGTT
This sequence comes from Staphylococcus coagulans, assembly GCF_022557135.1. Taxonomy (NCBI): domain Bacteria; kingdom Bacillati; phylum Bacillota; class Bacilli; order Caryophanales; family Staphylococcaceae; genus Staphylococcus; species Staphylococcus coagulans. Next base: position 254,586 of record NZ_CP092966.1, on the reverse strand, counting down.
TTTTAAAAAGTGATAAATTGTGATCACTCGCTTGAGCTCCAAGTAACTTTCTTAATGCGCCGCGTTGGTCCACCGCAATGGCTGCATATATCCCCTTGTCATCCACTAACCGACTTAAATCTTTTCTTCCCATTCATATCTCTCCACTTCTATTTCAGATTTAATTTGATTGACTTGTTCAATATCAATATGTCCAGTGGCTTGTTGTAATGCGTTTGACGTTCCACACGCTAAAGCTTGACGGATTAAATCTTGCGGCGCTAAATTTTCATAGACACCGTATGCAATACCTGCAACGGTTGAATCCCCAGAACCTACAGGATTGATGACTTCTTTATGTGGCAGTGTCGCGCGGTAAATTGTATTTCCCCATTTGACCAATGCCCCCGCCGCACCTAACGTGAGAAAAACATCCATCTTTGTAAAATAGGCATGTGTTTGTAACATTTGTGCACATTCTGCAATCGTGAGCTGTTCTTTACCAACTAACATTTCGAATTCGGTTTGATTCGGCTTAATGCACTGCACCGGCAAATCGGCTTCCAACAATAATTTGAGTTCACTTGCGTGCGTATCCACAATGTTATAACTATGTTGAAAAGCACTCAGGATGTGGGCGACATGTTCAAATTTTGAGCGCCCTTCAAATTGAGGCGAGCTCCCACTCACTGTCATCACTTTGACCTCTCGTGCGCGCTCGTTCAAAATTTCATAATAACGTCGCTGATCGTATTCAGTTATTAACGGCCCCGCTTCCAATATTTCTGTTTGACCGTTACGATCATTAATCGCTAGACTTTGTCTCGTTTCTCCATGAATTGAAGTAAATGCCGTAACGATGCCCATATCTTGTAATACTTTAGCAATCCACTGCCCATTAGCGCCCCCTAAATAACCATATGCACAGTAATTTGCACCTAATTGATGTAAAACTTTAGTGACGTTAATCCCCTTCCCACCAGGGTTTTTGATTTTCTGTTTGACACGATTGACGCCCCCTATTTCAATAGGATCAATCATATAAGTGATATCAACAGAAGGATTAAAAGTATGTGTTGCAATCATAGGCTCAACCCTCAACCGGATAAATCGTGACACCTTTAACAACACGGTTGATAAAGCCATCAGGACTAGGATTATCAGGATTTAAACCGAGTGCCACAGAACGTTTAGCTGCAAGCAATTGTCCAAAAATCAAATATTGTAGTGCTAATTCCATATCTGTGAGCTCTTCAGACTGAGGTAATTTGACTGTATTGTCATTCTCATTTGCTTGCCCATCTAAAATATAAGTTTGATAGCGATCTTTGACTTGTCCAACTTCTTGGATTAAATCTTTTTCGTATTGACGACGATAAGGCTGATTACTGCGCAACATAATAAAAATGGCGTCTGCACTCAATCCAGCTTTCGGACCATGTCTAAAGCCAAGTGTCGTTTCACGTGCAATCTCAGTTTGACCTGCCGTTAATTCATTGAGTTTCAAACTGACTTCTTTTGTGAGTTCGCCAATTAAACCTGTTCCAACATAGAACACTTTCGAAAAATCCAACTGACTCACTGTTTCAGCTTGAGATTCTAACCAATCAAAATTAGATGACGCAATGTCAAAGAATTTTGGACTTACTTTGCCACCGAATAATAAATAACTCGCGAATAACATGGATGAAAAACTTGAAGTCATCGCTAAAGACTTGTCATTCGTTTCGTCAGGTAAGATTACTTTAAAAACGTTGTTAACGCTTTCATTATAGGCTCCTAAAAATCCATCTTTATTATTTGTGATAAACAAATGATAAACATGGCTCGAAAGTTGATTGGCAATCTCGACTGTCGCTTTTGTTTCTGGGCTGTTACCAGAACGCGCAAAGGACACTAACAGATATGCCGTTTGTTGATCAATATAGAGTTGTGGGTCAGTAACAAAGTGCGTTGTCGGAACTGACTCAAATTCAAAATTCGGTAAGACATCTGTATTGCGTGCCATGCGGGCTACGTCCCCCACATAAGCACTTGAACCTGCACCCGTAAAGAGTACCTTTAGTTTTTTACCTTGATTTTCTTGCTCAATTTTGGCAATGAAATTTTTAAATCGTGCTTGTTGTTCTTGTACTAAATCATATGTTTTCTTTAAAGTTGCTGGTTGTTGCTTAATTTCACGATAAGTATGTGTATCATGTAACACAACAATCCCTCCTTCACTCATTCTTTTACATTAACTTGACCGTATACTTGTATTTATGACCGCTTGCGACACTTTGTGTAAATTCAATCACCGCATCGTCCATATAGCTAAAGCGTTCAATAAACATACAACTATCTTCAACGACGCCATTCAACAGTTTGGCATCTTCGCGACTTAATTTACTCGCTGTTAAATTTTCATAGGCGTTCGTAATTTGAATCCCATAATGTTGATTGAGCGTTTCATATAGCGAAACTTCATTGAAGTCAAATTGCTCTAATCCTTCACAATAACGCATCGGCAAATAGCTAATTTCATAGATTAAAGGCACATCATTGGAAAGACGTATGCGCTTTAACTCATAAACATATTGATAAGGCGTTAACTGCATTTTCTCTTGTAAAAAAGGCGTAGATGGGATGAGCTTAATACTTAACATTTTCGTACTCGCCTTATCACCATTCTTCTCAATTTCATCTTTAAAGCTATATAGCTCATTTAAAAATTGATTATATTGACTTCCCAGTACAAATGAACCCTTACCATGTTCGCGCTTAATAATACGATCTTTTTCTAAACGCTCTAACGCTTCACGCACCGTAATACGACTCACACCGAATTCCTCACATAGATTGCGCTCTGAAGGTATCTTATCTCCCTCCTTAAATTCTCCTGATTTTATACGCTCGTGTATCCCTTGATAAATTTGATAATACAAGGGCATTTTCTCTGACATCACTTTCACCACCTACTGGTTATAACCACTTAAAGCATAAATGTAAATTTGCTGTTTTGTCAAGACTATTATGATAATCATTCACTTCCAATAATCACCCTGTGCCTTATTATTATTGTTAAATAGACATTTTTAAAATTTTACTTATCTTTCTATGCTAAAAATTTTAAAATTTTAAATATTTTTTAAGATGTTTTTCTGGTTATAACCACTTGTTATTTTCCAATTATAATTTTCACGATATAAAACCATTCAAACAAGCGTTATTGTGCAATTTTACATCTTTCATAATCTTTCATTTCCCTCAAAAACTGGTATTATTTCTCGACTTACAATAACATTAAAACGTTGTCACTACAGCGTTGGAAGGGTTTACAACAATCGAAATAAATTATATATTCAATTCGATTACTAAAGATTAGGAGTGTTTAAAAAATGACAAATAGACAAAAACAAAATTTTAGTATTCGTAAATATGCCATTGGAACCGCTTCAGTTTTATTAGGGTTTACTGTTTATATTTCTGCGTCATCAACAGCGTCTGCATCAGAATCAACAAATAATACACCATCGTCAGAAACGCAGTCCCCCCATCAAACCTCGACTCCTTCATCATCTGAAGACGACACCCTCGCTACTAAACAGTTAGATGATACCGTTAATGATGATGCTACTATTCATACGCAGACAATACCTGAAGTTGCTCAAACATCAAAGAATGATACACCACAAGCATCAACAGACTCTCCTTCTCAAACAGCAAGTCAAACTCATGATAAGCCAACAGATGCACAATCAGCTCCAACAACACATTCCAACGAAGCACAATCACAGACTCAAATTAACAACGTTACATCACAACCATCGACTTTTAAGCAAGTTGAAAATGCTCAAAGTGAAGATAAAACAGCACATCCGTTTGAAACCAAACAACTAGACAAGACATCACCTACGAAAAAAACGCAAAATCGGACTGTTCAAAACGTCAAACAATCTGATGTCATTCAAGCCCAACCTTTAGTCATACATGATGCCCCTAAGCCAACTACACCTCAGAACGTCAGTACTATTGATAAACTTACTGCAACAGCACCACGACAAACACAATCAGTGGCTCAGACTGAACAAAACAATACGTCATCAAAAATGATGCAAGCTGAACCAACTGTAGATTTGTTACAGTCCAATCAAATGACAGTGAAAATTGATAAAAATTTCCCTGCTGTAAAACAATACCAATTAAAGAATGGCAAAACGGTTGACGGTCAAGTAGTAGATAACCGACAAATCATCGTAAATGGTGAAATCGTAACGCCAACCGTCTCCTACAAAAAAGTCAACGCCCATACAGCTGAATATGAATTGAGCGCGTTAGACAAAGCACATGCGATAGATGTTCATTTCACATTCCAGTTGTCTGTAGTGGATCGTACAATTGACTTAAAAATGATAGACTATAGCAACCATAATCCGAATGAGATTGTGCGTTCGTTCGGTTTTGCAGATCAATCCCTCGTCTCAGTCAACAACCAACAACGAGATGCACACCTTCAAACAACAAAAATGTCGACAAACACAATGGTCAGTGGCGATAAATCATACGACATAGACGATCAATTTGATTCTGACTTTAACGACTTAATGATGTATGGCTTTGTTTCAAATGACCAATACAGTGCCGGATTGTGGAGTAATGCGCAAATTGGTGTTGGCGGTAGCCAAGATTTTTTACGTGTGGCAGCAACTAGTGTCAAAACAGATGACGGCGTGTCAGTTGGGTTAGGTGCCGCACCATGGATACTTCAGCCTTCACCAGCACATCAGGATGCAAAAACACAAGGGTTATTACCACACATTAAAATCGCCATTGCTGAAGATGAAAATCAAGATGGCAAAATCAATTGGCAAGATGGGGCTATTGCCTACCGCAATATTATGAACAATCCTTATAAGTACGAAGAAGTCCCTGAACTTGTAGGTTATCGCATCGCAATGAATTTTGGGTCACAAGCACAAAATCCATTTTTAAAAACATTAGATGGGGTTAAAAAGTTTTATTTGAATACAGATGGCTTGGGTCAATCTATTTTATTGAAAGGTTATAACAGTGAAGGTCACGATTCTGGTCATTTAGATTATGACAATATCGGACAACGTATCGGAGGCGCTAACGACTTTAACACGTTACTATCAAAAGGAGCAGATTATGGTGCACGTTTTGGTGTGCATATCAACGCTTCAGAAACGTATCCAGAATCTAAAGCATTCAATCCTGATCTATTAAAGAAAAATGAAGATGGCACTTATAGTTATGGATGGAATTGGCTCGATCAAGGTTTTAACATTAATGCTGATTACGATTTGACACATCAACGTCAAGCACGTTTTCAAGCCCTTAAAGAGATTGTCGGCGATCGCCTAGATTTTATCTATGTTGATGTATGGGGCAACCAACAATCTGGAGACAACTCTGCTTGGCCTTCTCATCAATTAGCTAAAGAAATTAATGACTTAGGCTGGCGTGTCGGTGTCGAATGGGGACATGGTATGGAATACGATTCAACCTTCCAACACTGGGCAACAGATATTGCATATGGGACTTATGAAAGTAAAGGTATCAACTCAGAGGTCGCACGTTTCATCCGTAACCACCAAAAAGATTCTTGGGTTGCAAATCATGCACCACACTCTGGTGCAGCAGATTTTCCACTGTTAGGTGGCTATAATATGAAAGACTTTGAAGGCTGGCAAGGACGTAATGATTACAATACTTATATTAAAAATATATTTGATGTTGATTTGCCTACTAAATTTTTACAGCATTATAAAGTGATGCGTATTGAAGATGGTCATCCTGTCAAAATGACAGCGAACGGCAAAACAATCAATTGGACACCTGAAATGACCGTAGATTTACAAAATGATGCAGGCGACAAAGTCACTGTTCAACGCAAGTCAAATGACTATGAAAACGATATTAACAACTATCGTTCACGCACAATTTCACTCAATGGCCACACTGTATTAGACGGAGAGCAGTATCTCATTCCTTGGAATTGGGATGCAAATGGGCAACCGCTCACAGGAAGTCAACAAAAGCTCTATCATTGGAATAAAAAAGGCGGCTCATCAACTTGGCAACTCCCTGATACATGGCACACGGACCAAGTCATTTTATATGAATTGACTGAAACAGGGCGAACAAACATGAAAACAATCCCTGTCGATAATAATAAAATTAAATTGGATCATATCAAAGCAGAAACACCTTATGTGATTTATCAAGTTCCACAATCTCATCAACAAGATGTCAATTGGAGTGAAGGCATGCACATTAAAGATGCTGGGTTTAATTCTCAAAAACTTGATGCATGGCAAATCAGTGGTGATGTCGAACAAGTAGGTATATATCAATCTGTAGCGCACAATGACCTACTTAAGATTGATAGCTTGAAACAAATGACGCAGTTGACACAGCAACTGACAGATTTAAAACCCGGTCAACGTTACGCGCTATACGTTGGTGTCGACAACCGAAGTAAAGCTCAAACACAAATTGCAGTTTCAAACCATGGTCAAGTTTTAGCGACAAACCAAACGCAACAATCGATTGCCAAAAACTATGTCAAAGCGGATGCACATAATACAAGTAAAGTGTCAGAAACTTATAAAGACGGCGGTAGCTACTTCCAAAATATGTATTTGTATTTTGTCGCACCTCAAGACGGGCAAGTTGATTTCACTATCAGTCGAGAAGCAGGAGAAGGCGCCACTTATTTAGATGATATTCGTGTCGTAGAAAATCCTTCAATACTCATGCATGACGGTATTTTCCAACAAGACTTCGAAACTGTACCTCAAGGATTATTCCCATTTGTTGTTTCTGAAATTGAAGGGGTAGAAGATAACCGCACACATTTATCCGAAAAAAATGCGCCTTATACACAAAGAGGATGGAATAATAAACGTGTTGATGATGTCATTCAAGGTCATTGGTCGCTCAAAGTGAATGGTCAAGCGGGCAAAGATAAAATGGTTATTCAGACGATTCCACAAAATTTCTATTTCACACCCGGCAAAACATACGAAGTCTCATTTGATTACGAATCTGGTTCTGACGGTAGTTACGCCTTTGCAGTTGGTCACGAAGATATTTCAAAAAATCGTAATTTCAAGATTACACCATTAAAAAATACAATCGATTATCCCCATGCACAACGTGTGACATTCCGAGTGACAGGAAATGAAAATGGACAAACATGGATTGGCATATATTCGACAGACGTTCAACCTGATACAAAAGGTGTCAAAGATAACGGGCAAGTCAATTTTGAAGGCACAAAAGATTTTATTCTCGATAATTTGATTATTCGACCAGTCGATGATGTAATCGATGATACCCCTTCATCAGACAGCCCTTCACGACCGAGTGGCGATGGTTCTACTGACAACACAAGTCTTCCTGAAAACCCGACTGATCAGCAAATAAAACAGGAACCTATTGGAGGCACAACTCAAACAAGCTCACCATCCCACAACGCAACACCAGATCAACATGAATCGACATCAGACAACGCACAATCATCAGCTTCAACAAATACTGAAAATTCATCAACACAACAGATACAAAACCGTGTCGCTTCAATTTCAATGGATCAGCCTTATATCAGTACATCAACAACCATCTCATCTGAAAAACATGGGCAAGTTGCAACACTTATGACGCAAGGTACAAATACAATGATTAAAGCATCAGCTAATCAAAAGCGTGTTGAACAACTTCCAGATACAGGTGCATCATCGAAAACATCACCGACACCATTACTCATGGCAATGATTGGCTTTTTCACTACTGTATTTGGACTCCGCCACACACGCCGTAAAAAGCCAACACAGCGTTCTTAAACATTTTTAGACACAGAATCAGGATATTGACGTCCAGTTCCATTCATAAATCGCACTTATCTTGCTAGTATGCTAATATTTACTGCCATAAGTGCTATCTCAAGGTAGGTTTGTCCCTGACCCTTTCAGAAATTCAATTTAGCCTAATTAGTCTGAATACATGTTTTGCATTTTTCTACTAAGCAGTTTATAAATGCAATTAATAAGGATATCTGCATTTGATGCACCAACCCCTCACTATGGCAGTAGTGAGGGGTTTTTAGTGTGGTTATGTTGACTATTTATCGCTACGCTTACGTAACCAATATGCAAATAGCGCAACGATACAACCACTGATGACTGTGGTCGTGATGTGAACAAAGATATCTGTCATTTTTAGCAGCCCTCTCTGCGTCTAAATTGACGCCTGAGAGATAGGCGATCTTAATATGATATCATCTGGAATGTCTGAGTTACAGATAGCTTCCGATAAGGCTAAATATGTTAATTATATAGCGTTTACAGACTCTGTTGCTTAACTTTAATATTTTGTTCATTATCCCGATTTGACTGCGCGTTCTTTTTTGTATCTAATCGTAAAATTGTCATTATCATTTATCCTAAAAACATCCCTTTGAGCAAGACACTTTCATTTTTATACGCAATATATTATCGTACTTAACAAACGGAATTAGTTCCGTTTTCAAATCTGCTTTGTTGGATATTTGATCATCCATATGATATTGACGTTTTTAGCGTCATCTGTTAAATATGTGGGTATCATTTTGAAGGGAGTTAATGAAGATGTATGATTTTACGAAGTTAGAAACATTTATCGGTTTGAATAAGCCCGCTCATTTTGAACCGACATTAGAGCATTTGAATCATTATATTCGTCAATATGTGTTACATGTCCCGTTTGAAAATATCAATGTTCAAAATCGTTTACCTCTTGCTGTGAATAATGCATCCATGATTCAAAAAATAACAGAACGGCATCAAGGGGGAATCTGTTATGAAAACAATCGACTCACATATGAATATTTGAGTCAACACGGCTATGATATGCATTTCATTGCAGCTACCGTTAATCAAGGTGAAGAAAAAGGATGGGCTGCTGAAAATGTTCATATGACGACCATTGCGACACTCAATGGCGCACGTTATTTAGTTGAAACCGGCTTTGGCGAATCCCCATTAATGGCGGTTCCACTTAGTGGCGAAATTGTAAAAGATACAACAAAACGACAGGTCTATAAAATCAAATATATTGATAATACAACATTTGACTTACTAAAAAAAATGAATGACCAATGGATAATTCAATATCGTGCGGTTGATCATTATCTAAAATTTAGAGACTTTGAAAATGCGATGGTTTATAACCAAACAAGTTTAGATTCACATTTTGTGACGGACCCTTTACTTGTTAAAAATTGGGAAACAGGTCATGTAACGATGACTGGAAGAAATTTAACAGTGACTGACCAAGGTAAAAAAGAAAAACGCCCCGTAACTCGAGAAAATTATCGTCAATTTTTAGCAGATTATTTTAACATTACTCAGACACCGATTTTATTTTTTGAACCTGAGGAAACAGAGTAGAGAGAAAGGAAGCCTTAAATATGGAATTGCCTTATATTGATAAATTGGATCGTGACTTACGTGACTTCGCCTCAACAATGTATGGCACCACACTTTCAACCGAAACTTTACAAGCTTATCGTCAACAAGTCCTTCGCCATGCCAAGACCTCAGTTGACGCTGACTTGGATGTAACGATTGATAAGCAAACTTTATCGACTGAAGTAGGAGAGGTCGATGTGTTGCTGTTCAACCCCCATCAAAGTCAACAACGACGGCCTGTTTATCTCTATATGCATGGCGGTGGCACAATCTCTGGTGATGCGCATTTGGATAATCAAGACAATGCACGTCTTGCACATGACCTCAATTGTCTCGTTGTGTCTATTGACTATCACCTTGCCCCTGAGACCGTATTTCCCGGGCAATTAAATGAATGTTATGGTGTGTTGAAATGGGTCGTTCAACATGCGGATGCGCTATATATCGATGTGTCGCGCATTGCCATTGGCGGTAGTAGCGCAGGTGGCTTACTCTCTGCTAGCTTGGCACAACTCGCACAAGACCGTCATGAAATCAATATCGTATTCCAAAATCTGCATATTCCAATGTTGGACATTGCGACAACCTATCAACGTCCCACTAATCCTTATGTAGGTCATTACGGTTGGACATATGAAATGAATGCATTTGCGTGGCAACAATATCTCGGCGAAGCATTCGAGAAAACAACGCTTCCACCTTACGCAGTCCCTGCGCAACGACAAGATGTGTCACAATTACCTGCGACGCTGATTACGGTAGGTAGCTTAGATTTATTTGTCGATGAAGCAATTCAGTATGCACAACGTTTAATACAAGCAGGTGTATCGACTGAACTGCATATATACCCTGGCTTATTTCATCTTGGTGAACTTATTCCTGAAGCACGTGTGGCACGCCAAATCTATCATGATCGTGTCAATGCGTTGAAACGGGCATTTTATGACTAAAACGTGCTAAGCGTCTGAATCTGGATTGTAAGTATACTTTTCAAGTGACATGCCAATGATTCAGACGCTTATTTTTTATCTCTTATATTATGTGATACTGAGCATACGATCTAAACTTTGTTTCGCATACTTCGCAGTTTCTTGGTCTACCTTAATAATTTGATCTCGGTCTCCAACCATAATCTTATCTAAACACCACGCAAGATGAGGTAAATCAATGCGATTCATTGTCAAACACGCACACATCAGTGGGTTTAACGATTCAATATGCAGATCCGTATACGTCTTTTTCAATCGCTCTACGAGATTCATCTCTGTCCCAATGAGCCAATACGACCCCTTTGGTGCATTTTTAATCTTATCGATAATATAACGTGTTGAACCTGCATAATCTGCTGCTTGAACCACATCAAACGGACATTCTGGATGCACGAGCACGTTTACTTCTGGATTTTTTTCACGCCCTATTTCAATATGCGCTTTATGAAATTTCTCATGAACAGAACAATGTCCTTTCCACAATACAATACGTAACTGATCATCACGTCCGTCGTAATCTAATTGTTTTTTAATCGGATCCCAGACTGCCATATGTTCTAAAGGTACACCTAATTCATAGGCAGTATTACGACCTAAATGTTGATCAGGCAAAAACAAAATCGTTTTACCTTGTTGCAACGCCCATTTAACAACTGATTTTGCATTACCACTTGTGACGCAAGAGCCTCCATGTTCACCCACAAATTTCTTAATGGCTGCTGTCGAATTAACATAAGTGAGTGGCAAAATATCTAGATGATATTGTTGTGTAAGAACATCATAGCTATGAAGCGCTTGTTGAATATTCGCCATATCCGCCATGGAACATCCTGCAGATAAATCGGGCAAATAAATATCTTGATGGTCGTCTGTGAGTATATCTGCCGTTTCTGCCATAAAATGCACACCGTTAAATACAAAATATTCCGCTTGCGTGTTTGCTTTACAAATACGTGCTAACTCTAATGAATCACCCATAATATCAGCAAATTGAACCACTTCATCTTTTTGATAATGATGTGTCGGCATAAACAAACGGTCTCCCAATGTGTCTTTAATCGATTGAATATGATTTTCCAACTCTGCTTGTGTCATTTTCAAATAGTGTTCAGGAATAGATTTTGTCGCTGTTAACATCGGATTAAACAATTACATCACAACCTTTGCAGAAATATCAAGCGCTTTTGAAGCATAAAATAAAGCACCCATAGAAATAAAATCAACACCCGCTTCGGCATACGCGACAATATTCTCTTCATTGATATTGCCCGAAGCCTCCGTTTGAATAAAATCTGGAACGAGATGAATATGCTGCTGTATCCACTCTGGTTGTTGATTATCAAACATAATGACATCTACACCTGCTGCTATCGCTGTTTTCAACATCGTTTCATTTTCGATTTCAACTTCTAGCTTATCCATTGGGCCTAAAAAGCCTTTAGCTTTTTCAATCGCTTCTTTCATTGAATCACTAAAATCAATATGATTGTCTTTTAACATCAAACCATCATTCAATGAACGTCGATGATTCAATCCGCCTCCAACAGTTACTGCATACTTTTCAAAGATTGCTAGTCCAGGCGTTGTTTTACGTGTATCGACAATACGTGCATCGGTATGGGCAATTTGTTGTGAGATGCGTTGTGTCATCGTCGCAATCCCAGACATGCGCTGTATCAAATTTAATACGATACGTTCCATCGTTAAAAGCGTCGGAATCGTGCCTGTAATTTCTGCGATAATCTCTCCAACCTGCACGGATGCACCATCTTTAATCTTTTGATCCACTTCAGTCGTTGGATCAAGTAATGCAAAAGCTTCTGCAATGATGACTTCTCCACAAAATATGCCCGCTTCTTTCGCTTTAATCATGAGTGTGCCTTCTGAATAGCGATCAAAAATGCGCGTCGCCAAATCTCCCTGTTGGTTATCTTCAATGTAATATTGATTGATTTTTTCTCTGACGGACAACCGATTCAACATGTTCTTGACCTCCCCTATTCGTTTCTATCACTTTGTCTTGCCATTCTGTTTCACGTGCTGGATAATCTTTTCGATAATGTACACCTCTTGACTCTTCTCGTCTTAATGCGGAATGGCATATCGTCTGTAACAACTTAAGAATACTGTAATTTTGCCATGTTTCATGAGTGACTGTGCTTGTTTGGGGTGCATCATCTAATAACGTTTCAATCATTTGCAAATAGTGTGCCATCGCTTTTTGTTCACGCTCGACACCTAAAACTTCAAAGCTATATTGTTGTACTTTTTGCACATGCTGCCGCTGAATGATTGGAATATGACACACCTGTTCTTGTGGTTCCCAATTTACATGCACTAAATGCTGATTAATCACTTCCGCGCAGTTCGCTCCCATGACTAAGCCTTCTAACAATGAATTACTCGCTAAACGATTCGCACCATGGAAATTAGTACAAGCGGCTTCCCCAATCACAAACACATTCTCGATTTGCGTTTGGCCATGAATATTTGCTTGAATCCCTCCAACCGTATAATGCGCACCGGGCGTAATAGGAATTCTTTTTTCTGCTAATGCTTGAGGCATGTCTCGTTGAATTGCTTTAAAAATGGTAGGGAAACGTTGTTCAAAATGTGCCACTTCACTGATGTCGATGTAACATTGGTGACCTTGCTGTTGTTGTTGAAAAATAGCACGACTCGTCACATCTCGAGGTGCCAAACTTTTCATAGGGTGGATATCATCCATGAATGCAACATTCTCATCATTGATTAACACGCCTCCCGCGCCACGTACAGCTTCTGAGACGAGACCATAAGCTTGATCAGGTGTCCCTAGCAATGTTGGGTGAAATTGAATCATCTCCATACTTTCTAGTGTCAATTGATGACGTAAAGCAATCACAGCACCGGTCGCCACACTCTCAGACACATTCGAATGTGTTGTAAAAACATTACTCACACCTCCAGATGCAAATACCACAGCATCTGCTTCAATCGTGCGCTGGATTTGATTTTCATCGATAGCTAAAACGCCACACACTTCATTATGACTATTTTTGACAAGGTCGATGACTTCCATCGCTTCGTGTATTGTGAAACGTGGATGACTCAAATGATGCACCATATGTTGCGCGATGTAATAACCTGTCTGGTCCCCACCAGCATGTAAAATTCTAGGTTTCTGATGTGCGCCTTCCATACCATAAAGCAAGTGTTGCATTTCGTCTCTATCAAACGGCAAACCTTCATCTATCAACTGTTCGATAAGCGGATAACTTTGTTGGATGACCGTTTTAAGCATGTGAAGATCTCCCATTTGCGCCCCTGCTTCAAATGTATCACGTGCATGCTGTTCACCTTGATCTTCTTCATATTTTGAAAAACAAATGCCTCCTTGTGCAAAGTAACTATTATTTTGACTCAGACGGTCTTTAGTGACACAAATCACTTCAATGTCTGACTTCAAAGCGCGTATGAATGATAAAGCTGCAATACCACTACCGACAATAATAACACGCAATTTATTTACACCTCTGTTTACACTAATATATACATATATGTTAACATTTATATACGCACTGATTTTGTCACAAAAAAACGATAAATGCAAGTGGAGGAAAAAAATAATGATTTATTTAGACAATGCGTCGACAACTAAACCTGATTCTGAAGTGCTATCGCTCTATCAAGAAGCACAAGCCTCAATGTACTTTAATAGCGAAAGTCTACACATTGGCGGAGAAATGATAAAAGAAACACTCCATTCATGTCGGACTTATATTCAACGCTACTTTAATACGACGAAAGAGATACTTTTTACGACAAGCGGTTCACACGCCAACTTAATCGCGATACAAAATTATTTAACGTCACACAAACAAGGGACCGTCGTGGTCTCCCCTTATGAGCACCCTTCTATATGGGCTGCACTTGCGCAATACGAACCTCAAATTACGGTCGTTCAAATGCCATTAAACGACCAAGCTGAAATTAATATCGCTGCGCTCGAACAGTTGCTCAATCAAGACACTTTATTAGTCATCGCACAGCACGTGAATTCTGAGACAGGCTACATCTTACCTATTGAAGCGATAGCGACACTGGCACATCAGTACCATATTCCTTTTCATGTGGACGGTGTTCAAGCCGTACATAAGATTGAACGCACATCACTCGATCAAATCTGTACTTCCTATTCGTTTTCTGGGCATAAATTCCATGGGACAAAAGGGAGCGGTGTAGTCGCCATGTCTCATGCTTATGTCCGTCCTTTAAATCAACACTATTTTCATGAACAGGGAACACGTAATGGTACACTAGACTTGCCTAGTATTCTTGCGCTGACGAAAGCTTTGACCTTAACGTCGCATTTCGACCATTTACAACGTCTCCACCACTATGCAAAACAGCGCGCTGAAATGATTGGTTTCACAGTCTTAACGTTCACACAGCAAGCACCCCATATTTTAGGTTTAATGACACCTCACTTTGAAGGTCAATGGTTAATGCAGTCACTGTCTAGTCGGAATATATGCATTTCCACTGGAACAGCCTGTGGTCATGGGGTATTATTGAGTCAAGGCCTGATTCATAAAATCCAACATGACCAACTACAACCTGATCAATATATTAGAATTTCATTTTCAAAAGAAACGACAATCGATGAAATTGATCAGTGCTTTAGTCAAATTGATCATATTTTTAAAGGGGTGCCCACCAATGAGTCCAGCTGAAAAAAGACGCAAAAAAATAGTCGAGCTTCTTAAACAATCGGATAGACCCATTAAAGGCGGGGATCTGAGTGAAATGTTTGACGTTTCTCGACAAATTATTGTTAAAGATATTTCTCACTTAAAAACACAAGATTATCCTATTCACTCTACTAGCAAAGGTTATTTCTTCAATGATAAACCTCAAGGTAGGCCGTTTAAACGTGTCATCATGTGTGAGCATGACCACACGCAAATCGAAAAAGAATTAACATCCATTGTTGAAAATGGTGCCATGATTGATAATGTCTCTGTCGAACACCCTATTTACGGTACGATTCAAGCTGAATTGATGATTGAATCCATTGAAAACATTCAATCCTTTGTTGAGGATATGGCAAAATATCAAGGCACAATGTTAGCAGAATTAACAGACTTGATTCATTTGCATACCATTTCAGCAGATTCCGAAAAAATACTTGATAATGCCGTTCGAGACTTACAACAACAAGGTTTTATCGTTGACGTTCAATCATAATAAAAGATGACGCATTGATGATATACGCTCAAAATAAAACCATCATGAGTTGTCACAACTTCAAACACGCGTTGTAGCTCACTTATCTATAAAAAATATGCTCCTTTCAAAGTTTCCATGCTTTCAATGTCCACTTTGAAAAGAGCATATTTTCATTTTCAAGCTCATTAAGCTCGAGGCATCAGCTGAAGACACATCTTCAAGTGCTGTATGATGGGTATCGTAAGCCTCAACTTACATAATGCCAATCAGTTTCATCCAAAGCGAGCCAATACCTAACCAAATGATAAAATAAACAATACTTAATATAAAGTTCATCGTCCACCAACGCTGTTGACTGACATAGCCTGATGCAAAAAGAATAGGTGCAGGCCCACTACTATAATGCGTTGTGGATGCAAGTAAGTTACCAAAAAAGCCAAGCATCAAAGCACTGAACAATGGTGGCGCACCCGCTGCTATTGCGACACCCAATAACGCTGCGTACATCGCACTGACGTGTGCGGTCGCACTTGCAAATAGATAATGTGAATAAAAATAGAAAATGACTAAAATTACCAATACAATCGGCCAACTGAGTCCACCTAAGCTGTGCGCGATCGCATGACTCAACCAAGGAATGAAGCCTAATTCATTCAATTGACCAGCCATAAGTACCAGTACTGAGAACCATATTAAAGTATTCCATGCCCCGGTTTCATTAAGAATATCTTTCCAATTCAACACACCTGTTAAAAGTAATAAAGATAATGCAATAAAAGCAGTGAGTGTTGTATCAATATGCACAAAACTTCCAATAATCCACTGAACAAGCGCAATTAAGAAAATTCCGATCATAAACTTTTCTTGTAATGCGATATTCCCCATTTTTTCTAATTCTTTTTCCGCCCAACTTTTGGCGTTTGGTGTTTCTTTAATCGTTGGGGGATAGATTTTATAAATTATAAACGGCACAACAATTAAAGAAATCAAACCCGGTACTAAAGCGGCTAAAAACCAATTCATCCATGTAATTTGTACTTTAGCTGTACTCTCTGCAAGATTCTGTGCTAATGGGTTACCGGCCATAGCTGTTAAAAACATTGCTGCTGTAATCAAATTACCTTGGAACTCTGTAAAAATAAGAAAAGCCCCCATTTTGCGCTCCGTATGATCTTTCGGCGACGAACCAAATGATTTCGATAAGGATTTAATGATGGGATACATAATTCCACCTGCACGTGCAGTATTACTCGGCGTCGCTGGTGCCAAAATCAAATCCACACCGACTAATGAATAGGCTAAGCCGAGTGTTTTCTTACCAAATATTTTAACAAAATGTAATGCGATTCGTTGTCCTAGCCCTGTTTTCACAAAACCCCTTGAAATAAAAAACGCAATCGCAATCAACCAAATGCTATTGTTGCCAAACCCTTGCACAGCCGTTTTCATATCAACAATGCCACAAGCGACCATCAGTGTAAAACCGATAATTGAAACAGCGCCAATCGGCATCGGCTGTGTAATACAAGCAATAATCGTTGCTACGAAAATCGCCAACATATACCACGCTTGAGGATCCACTGCATCAGGCTTGAAAGGCATCAACACCCAAATCAATAAACCTACCACAATTGGAATAATAAATTTATGATACTTTACATTATTTTCCATAACCATCTTCCTTTTATTTTTTTAAATGATTATTATATACCAATAGTAACATAGCCCGTTCTCATAAATAAATCGACACTCTTAAAATATTCACAGTTTTTTAACAAATATAAAATTAAGAATAAAAGTGCTTATATTCTAACGTTTTTCTATACATATTATAATAATAATTCACTGATTTTCTATTAAAAATTTATTTTCTTTATATGAAAAACCTTTACCTTTTTATAAGAGTATACTATAATGATTGTGAAATTATTCACAATATAGTGGGAGGTATTCAATATGACTATAGTAGTAAAAGAACAGAAACAAGAAACAGATGTTTTTGAAATGATTCATCTGCTGGCTCAAAACGGCCAAGCTGCCCTTGAAGGACTCTCAAAAAAATCACAGGCTGAAATTGATCACATCGTTCATGAAATGAGCATGGCTGCGGTGGATCAACATATGGCACTTGCTCGCCATGCTTGTGAAGAAACAGGACGTGGTGTATACGAAGACAAAGCCATTAAAAACCTCTATGCATCTGAGTATATTTGGAACTCCATTAAAGATGATCAAACTGTCGGTATCATTGATCAAGATGACCAAAGAGGTTTGACATATGTCGCTGAACCTGTCGGCATCATTTGTGGGGTAACACCAACAACTAACCCAACATCAACGACTATCTTTAAAGCAATCATAGCGATTAAAACAGGTAACCCGATCATCTTCGCTTTCCACCCAAGTGCACAACAATCTTCAAAAGCAGCAGCCAAAGTTGTTTTAGAAGCAGCCATCCGTGCCGGCGCACCTGAACATTGTATTCAATGGATTGAACATCCATCAGTTGAAGCAACAAAACAATTAATGAACCATGAAAGCATCGCATTAGTATTGGCTACAGGTGGTTCTGGAATGGTTAAATCTGCTTACTCAACAGGTAAACCTGCTTTAGGTGTTGGACCAGGTAACGTCCCTGCTTATGTTGAAAAATCCGCTAAAATTAAACGTGTTGTCAACGATATCATCGGTTCTAAAACTTTTGATAATGGAATGATTTGTGCATCAGAACAAGCCGCAATAGTAGATAAAGACATCTATCAAGAAGTTAAAAAAGAATTCGAAGCACATCAATGTTATTTTGTGAAAAATAATGAGCTCAAAAAATTAGAAGCAGCTGTGATGAAGGAAGACCGCTCTGCAGTGCGCCCTGACATCGTAGGACGTCCAGCTGTAAAAATTGCTGAAATGGCTGGAATTAAAGTACCGGAAGGCACAAAAATGTTAATCGCTGAACTAAAAGGTGTCGGTGAAGACTATCCTTTATCAAAAGAAAAACTCTCACCTGTACTTGCTATGGTCAAAGCCACTTCAACAGAGCACGCCTTTGATTTATGTGAAGCAATGCTACATTTAGGTGGCTTAGGTCATACAGCTGTCATTCATACTGAAGATGAACAACTCCAAGAAAAATTTGGTCTTAGAATGAAAGCTTGTCGTATTCTTGTAAATACACCATCATCTGCTGGAGGTATTGGTGATATGTATAATGAATTAATTCCTTCCTTAACTTTAGGTTGTGGTTCATATGGTAAAAACTCAGTTTCCCATAACGTTTCTGCAACAGACTTAATTAATATTAAAACGATTTCAAAACGCCGCAACAATATGCAATGGGTAAAATTGCCACCAAAAGTTTATTTTGAACAAAATTCACTTCTTTATTTAGCTGAAATGGATAAAGTAGAGCGCGTTGTGATCATTTGTGACCCAGGTATGGTGGAATTCGGCTATACATCTTTAGTGGAAGGCGTCCTCAGACGTAGAAAAATTGAACCTCAAATTAAAGTATTCAGTGAAGTTGAACCGAACCCTTCTACAGATACTGTATATAGCGGTCTCGATATGATTACAACTTTTAAACCAGATACAATCATTGCGCTTGGTGGGGGTTCTGCAATGGATGCTGCGAAAGCAATGTGGATGTTCTTTGAGCACCCAGAAACATCTTTCTTTGGCGCTAAACAAAAATTCTTAGACATACGTAAACGTACGTATAAAATTGGAAAACCTGAAAACACAAAATTCATTTGTATTCCTACAACTTCAGGCACAGGTTCAGAAGTGACACCATTTGCTGTTATCACAGATAGTGAAACACATGTGAAATACCCTCTCGCTGACTATGCGCTTACACCAGACATTGCAATTGTTGACCCACAATTTGTAATGAGTGTGCCAAAAAGTGTAACAGCAGATACAGGGATGGACGTTTTAACACATGCCATTGAATCTTATGTATCTGTTATGGCATCTGATTATACAAGAGGTTTAAGCTTACAAGCGATTAAACTTACTTTTGAATATTTAAAATCATCTGTCGAAAAAGGTGATAAAATTTCAAGAGAAAAAATGCATAACGCTTCAACAATGGCAGGTATGGCATTTGCCAATGCATTTTTAGGTATCTCTCACTCAATTGCACATAAAATCGGTGGAGAATATCACATTCCACACGGACGTACGAATGCAATCTTATTGCCACATGTTATTCGCTATAATGCTAGAGATCCGCAAAAACATACCCTTTTCCCTAAATACGAATTTTTCAGAGCGGATACAGACTATGCAGACATCGCTAAATTCTTAGGACTCAAAGGGGATACAACAGAAGAACTTGTGGAAGCACTGGCTACGGCTGTCTATGAGTTAGGTCATTCAGTCGGAATAAAAATGAACTTAAAATCACAAGGTGTGACAGAAGAAGTACTCAATGCAACGATTGATCGTATGGCTGAATTATCTTACGAAGACCAATGTACAACTGCCAATCCAAAAGAACCTTTAATCAGTGAACTGAAAGGTATCATTCAAGCCGCTTATGATTGTGAAGCATAACGATTTTTCAGCATCACCTATTCAAATTTAAAATTCGGGGCGCCTGGGACATCGCTACACCTTTATCCGTAAACGACTCTTAACCCTCATAAAACCAATGAGGGACGCAGCCCAATTCAACTATACCCAAACTGCATTGTCCCGGGCGCCCCATTATTGTCGATGTATCAATTATCTTGCGCATATATATGTTTTTTTATAAATGATAAAATGCTACTCATATCTTTTAAAATATAATCAGCTCTATTTTGATTTACAGGCATTCTTTCTTCTTTATAAGCAATCGTTTTTATAAATGCATTTTTAGATGCTTCTATTCCATAATGGGAATCCTCAATAACAATGACTTCTGAGCTTTCTAATTTTAAATAATCTAAAGCAGTGATATATATTTCAGGATTTGGTTTTGATTCTGAGAAATCTTCACCACTAACAACTAAATCGAAATAATCTAATATTTCGCACTCATTCAAAACATTTCTAATGCGTTTTTTGGTTGAAGAAGAAACAACTGCCAACTTTATATTATGTGATTTAGCCCATTCTAATAAATTAATCATTTCTTTCCTGAACAAATTTTTATATGATATTTCATTGTGATGCTTTTCTTCCAATTCTGTGTACTCTTTTTTAATTGACTCTATAGGTTCAGTGTAATCTAAGTATTCTGCCATTTTAGAGAAAAGTCTATTATACGATAAACCAACTAATTCCGAAAAATAACTATAATCCTTGCTCTTTAGCTCTGGTTTTTTGGATTTTAAATAATTAATTTGCAGGTCATAATCTATAATTTCAGTATCTACTATGACACCATCCATATCAAAAATAATAGCTTGCAATAAAATCACCTCTCATTATTTTAAATCACTTATATCATATGATATATAGTTTGGTTCAGTCTTAAATATATTATTTCTAAATCAATTCAGGACTATCTTTTCAATATCTTCAATATTCATTTTAAGTTTAACAAAATAGATTTTTATTTCAAAGTTTCTTTAGAATTCAAACGGATGAATATCGATTACAAATTAAATAAAAAATCCGAGACTTTTCCCATTAGGTTAAAAAGCCTCGGATTTTAAATACTACAATCTAATCGTTAATCTAATTCTGGTAATTTTGAAACTAATGCTTCACGGTTTGCTTCAAATTGTGGTGGTAACATTAATTTTTGACCTAATTGATCTTTAGGTTCATCACGGTCGAAACCTGGTCCAACAGTCGCAAATTCAAAAATGATATGACCACGTTCTTTAGTGTAAACTGCTTTAAAATAATTTCTATCTTTTACTTCAGTCACGTGGTAACCTTCGCCCACTAAATAGTTTTGCCAATCTTTTTGTACATTTTCATCATCCACAGACCACGCGATGTGATGTACTGTGCCTACACCCCATCGACCTTCTCTCATTGGTGTTTTTGGAATAATGATATGATGTTTGAGTTCGCCTACTGTTTCAAAGTGGAACGCATCTTCAGTATGTTCAAGCTCTACTAAGCCTAAATCGTCTACTAATTCTTTTAATGTTTCAATAGGACGAAGTGATAACAATACGGAACCATGAAAACCTAAAATACTATTCGTCTCACTTTCTTCATCGCTTTCCACTAATGCTAAATCAAGACCATGTATATCTTCAAATTCAATTGTTGGTCTTTGGAATAAAGATGTTTCTGTCACTTCTACATGATGGTCTTTAAGACGTTGAATCCAATAGTCTTTAGAATTTTTAGGGATTCTAAATGCAATACGACCTACTTGGCCACTTCCGACACGACCTTCTCTGGCATTCGCCCATGGGAAGAACGTAATCACTGTACCTGGGTCTACATTATCATTTGAAAAATATAAATGATATGTGCCTGGATCGTCAAAGTTCACTGTTTTTTTTATCAAACGTAAATTTAAAACTTCTTGATAAAATTGTTTATTTTCTTTTGGATGTCCTACAATTGCTGAGATATGA
Source organism: Staphylococcus coagulans (assembly GCF_022557135.1). Classification (NCBI taxonomy): domain Bacteria; kingdom Bacillati; phylum Bacillota; class Bacilli; order Caryophanales; family Staphylococcaceae; genus Staphylococcus; species Staphylococcus coagulans. Next base: position 232,425 of record NZ_CP092966.1, on the reverse strand, counting down.
TGGATGTTTTTAATTGCTTCCATGTTGTCTTCCTCCTCTTTCTGTTCACAGTATTTTGTCATTACTTTTCATTGTCATCTTGAATTGATTTGTAGTAACGAGACTTATCCGATTGTCCTTGAAAGCTCTTCGTATAAAAAGGCGGATCATCTGTTTTAGTCTCATCTGTTGTTAAAATGGCTCTATTTAAATGCATGACTTCCCCGTCTTTAACAAGAGAAAAATCTCCATATAAGAAAATCTCTCCATTATCACCATAAGTGACTCTCGTTTCGTCGTGTGATTCTAACTCATTTGAAGCCAGCTCATAAGTTAACGCACCGCTTGGACAACGCTCAACCACTTCAGCGATATGTTCTGCAGTATCGTTATCCGGATTAATCCACGGTCTTTGATTGACATCGAACACATGACTTAATCCACGTACACACTCCGTCGCATGTACACATCGTTTAGGCTCAAAATAGACATTGATATCTGATCCAGTATACTTTTTCGCCAATGCAAACACTCCATTCTTGAGTTTTAAAACAACATACCTGTATCATTTCATAATTGACAGTCATTTCATTCAATACCTAGTATAATAATTATACTACAACGAATTGTAACGAAAGTAAAGCAACATGTTCTCGCTGTTAATTTTGATAACACAACACCTATACCCGAATTGCATCTAAATACACTTTACGTATAAAATGAATCTTATTTTCATTCCAAAATATAGCGTCCAATGATGATTGATGTGATCTCATACTGATCATTACCCCTCAATCCATCGCACAAGGAAAGTAAAATCAAACAAATCTTACTGACTACTGAAAAAAGAATAAGGCTCTATATATTGCTTATCAGTATATTTTGAAAGTGAGATTCATAAATAAAAGAAGTCTTATGAATTTTATATGCTCGACTGAGGTAACAGTAAATTACAAAATGATAGTTATGATAAAAATATGTATTATTTAAAAACTATTATTTATTTAAATAAAGTGACATTTAGGAACGAAAATACAACACTTAAGAATTTTAGACCAAGTAAAGTTTTAAGTTTGATAATATGTGAGCGAATTCAAATAACAGGTAAAGATAAGTCAAAAAGGTCATTACTATGACAAAGAATTTAAAGTTACAACTAAAGATAAAATCCAAGACGAATCCTTTAAAAACTTACCTCCTAAAGAACGTGGATGGTGCGAATAGGCAGTCGGTGCGTTATGTGGTACAGGTGGTGCAGGAGGATGTTGGGCAGCAGCTACTGCATTAGGTATCACAACCGGTTGGGGAGGATTTACTTTAGCCACAATTTGCGGTCTAATAACATCCCTGGGTTGTACCGGTGCAACTAATTACATCTGTAAATAGGGAAGGCGATTACATGACCATGTTTATAATGATATTTCTTTTTGTATACTCTATTGTAATTACGTTAATGTATTTTAATAAGAAGAAATAAGAATTTATGAGATTAAAAGACTCTGAGTTACTCAGAGTCTTTTATATTATAGAACAAATGAGATGAGTTCCTTCTTAGCCTCAATAATGTATAGAAATAACTCAGCAATATAAAATATTCTTAGGATTTGATAAAACAGCAATTTCAATTTTTTAGTTTGAGAAAAAATTTTGACAAAAAAACCAGTAATTAGATAAAGTTTCAAGATAAAGTCCAATACTAGAATTTTGATCTTTTGTGTAACTAAAACTGTACAATTGTTAGTATTCTGTTATGCATATTCGTTATACAATTTTTAAAATCAAGATTGCAAAATCATAAAAGATAACAGTAAAAATTGAAAAAAGCTTCCTTAAGAATGGAGATAAAAGACTCTGTACTAAATAAGAAACAAGATTGATTCACCAGTTCCAGTTAGGATAGAGTCGCAATGTTTGGATGTACTCATAATTATAAAATAGAGTAAGTTGTCCTTTGAGATTTCATTGCATTTTAAAAATGACTACTAACATCGCATAGACATTATACTATGGATGCTGTAGCCATTCTTAAGATTTTATTTACTTATTTTTAGGTATATGTGAAGCAGACATCGAGCATGTCCTAAACCCATAGTGCATGTCCCAGATACACTGTCTTTCATGACTCATAACCTTTAATTAATATACAAATGATAGATGTCACACGTGAAACATTTGCTCTCTCTTTGGTTGTCTCATCCGTGCAATTTCAGTCATTTTTATATGCATTTAATTAAAGCATCATCGCTAATTTCAATTGATCTAACACACCACTTGAAGAACCTGGGAATGCAAAGATCATTTGATTTAAGTCTCTTGCAGTTAGTTTTTGGTTAACAATGAATGTTAGCAAGTTGATCAAATCAGGTGCGTCGTCACCATAAATAGCCGCACCAACAAGGCGTTTTTCGCTATCTAATACGATTGTCATTTCTGCTTCTGTTTCATTTTTGTATTCAAATACCATTCTTTTACCAAATGGAATGTCGATCACTTTGTATTCGTCGTTATTTTTCGCTTCTTCGATACCTACACCGATATTAGATAATCTTGGAAGTGAGTATAATACAGATGGAATTGCAGGGTATTGGATTGGCATTTCATTCATTTTTAAAATGTGTGCTGCGATGTAATTAGATTCGAATGTCGCAGTTGGTGTCAATTTTGGAATCATTTTTTCAATAACGTCACCACTTGCGTAAATGTTAGGTACATTTGTACGTAAATATTCGTCAACTTTTACACCGAATTTAGAGTATTCAATACCTACTTCTTCTAGACCAATACCTTCAACGTTTGGCATACGTCCAGTTGCATCTAAAACGTAGTCAGATTGGATTGTTAAACCTGATTGTGTCACAACATCGTAGTTTGTACCATTTTCTTTAACAGCAACTACATTTTCGCTCATGTGGAAATGAACGCCTTCTTCTTTTAATTTGTCCATTAATTTTTTAACGTGTGCTGAGTAGAAGCCTCTTAATGGTTGATCATCCACATGAATCATGTGTGTTTCAACACCTGCTTTAACTGCGATTGAAGCGAATTCAATACTAATAATGCCTAAACCAATGAAAGTAATGCTGTTCGGCATGCTTTCAAGTGATAAGAAATCTCTACTATTTTTTGTGAATTCTTTACCTTCAATGTTTAACTCGTTGCTATGTTGACCTGTAGCAATAACGATATTTTCAGCTTCATAGCTTTCACCATTCACTTCAACAGTATGAGCATCTGTAATTTTACCAGCACCTTCAATGATATCGATGCCTTGTTGTTCAAGGATTGCTTTCATTGTACCTGCCATCGGGTCGATCACTGAATGTTTATAATTCATAAGATTTTCCCAGTTTACTTCTAAGTTTTCTGTATTAATAATGTTTGGGTAGTGAGAAGCTTGTTCTAATACTTCAAATGGATTTTCTAACAAGATTTTTGCGTTACAACCATAGTTTGTACATGTTCCCGCAATACGATCTTTTTCAATGATTGCGACAGATTTACCTGCATGTCTTAACGCAATTGCGCCATGCCATGCAGCGTGACCACTACCTAAGTATACTACGTCATATTTTTTCATTCTTATTCATCCTTTGTAATATTTTTTAAAGTTTCCTCTAGTTTGTCCATTGTTTCTTTTGCTTTTAAGTATTCATCTAAATCAAATTTTGAGGCAATACATTCTGAAATGGCTTCATGTACCGCTTCTTGTTCTCTACGCCCTTTTTCAGTTAAACTCACCAACAAATGGCGTTTATCTGTTTCGGACTTTTCTCTCTTTATCCATCCAGCAGATTCTAAACGCTTCAACAACGGTGTCAACGTATTACTCCCTAAATCTAACCTTCTCCCTATAGACTGTAGATTTTGGGGATTTTCTTCCCATAATGTTAACAAAACGAGATATTGAGAAAATGTTAACTTAAACTGTTTGAGCTGATGCTCATAAAATTTTCCAAACAATCGATTAACGTTATAAGCAGAAAAACAAAGTTGATTTGCTAGCTTCATCTCCTCACTAGACAATTGATCTCCCCCTATTCCAATCGTGCACGATTGATTAAAGCTTAAACCATCCCCAATAAGAAATCAAATAAAAGAACTTCGTTTATTATAATTTTTTTATTGTTTTGATATATAGGCTTGTCATGACACCTGTCCGCGCGATTAATAAAAATATGACATGTTTTAATTCAATAAATAAAAAACAATGCTTGTGTGAAAAATGTCATCACATAAACATTGTTTTGGCATTAGCACGATACAACGGAATTATCTTTGATGTAATCAATCATTCGTACAATCAGTAATCATTATAAATACTTTTCCATAATCACTTTATTCGATTCGGTAAAAGCTTCGTTATGGCTTGATACGTAACCTTCTTTTCTAGCTTCAGGATCAATGTATTGCTTTGCTAAATTCGCAGCGTTCCCAGCATCACTAAATGCACTTGCGATCAAATGGACTTTCGCATCGTGATGGACAATATCCCCACAAGCATAAATACCGGAAATGCTTGTTGACGTATTACCAAATCCTTTGATGCGATAGGAATCAAACATATCTAATTGTGCTGTCGATGCCTCTAACAACGTACTTTCTCGATCAAAGCCATGACTAATAATCACATCATCAACACTTTTTATCGTCGTGTTCCCTGTCTCTAAATTTTCAAGTTTCACTTCTTTGATTCGTTGCTGTGCTTGATCCCCGATTAATTGTTTGATGTGTGTATTCGGCATTTTTTCTACATCTAATTTTTCTATGATTTCATTCATCGCTTCATAACCACGGATTTCATCTTTTCTATAAACTAACGTGACACTTTTCGCATAACCTGACAAATCACAGGCCCAATCTAAAGCCGAATTACCTGAACCTGAAATCAGCACATTTTTATTTTTAAAATGTTTCAAAGCTTGAACCGTATAATGTAAGTTTGTCAGTTCATATCTAGACGCATCTTTAATATCTAAATGCTTCGGTTTAATGATACCGCCGCCTATTGCAACAATAACCGCCTTTGAAGAATAAATGTGACCTTGTTCTGTAGTCACTTCAAAATGCTGCTCCTCTTTTTTAGTAATATCTATTACACGTTCTTCCAAACAGACTTCTGGATTAAAATGAAGACCTTGTTGAACGATATCTTTAATAATTTGAAAGCAAGGCTTTGGAGCAAGACCGCCAATATCCCAAATAATCTTTTCAGGATAAATATTCATTTTTCCACCTAATTTATCTTGAACATCAATGAGCCTTACCGTTAATCCTCTTAAACCCGCGTAAAAACTCGCATATAATCCTGCAGGTCCCCCACCAATAATAGTCACATCTTTCATCATAGACATCCTCCTGTTTAGTACATAAACTTCTTATATGAACTAAGTATGCTACAATTGATAATAATTATCAATATCAACGATGGCTAGGCGTGTTCAACCTTGAATGAAAAGCATGGACGTATCCTTTTGTCCGTTTTCCCTATTTTCTGACCATGCGCTTTGATGGTCTCACTTTAAAACCGATATTTATTTTTTACTCGGAATATAAAAATGGGCATGTTGATAATGAAAAGTAATATCAGAAACATCAAAAGGTTGTCCTGTAGATGTATAAAATATCTGATGATAACGTAAACAAGGTGCCCCAGCTTTTAATTGTAATAAAACCGCTTCCCTCTCATCGAGTTGATCCACATTGAAATAGATATCCGAAAAGCCAAGTCGTATTTGTAAATCATTTTGTAAATAATTGAAAATAGAGCCTTCTGCAATCTCTTGATTTAAATACTTTACAATGCGCTTATTAAAGTAAGAATATTCGATGCACAATATCGTGCCATTCATATAGCGCACGCGTTCCAAATAGTAAACCTGCTCCCCGGGTCCTAACTTAAGTGCTTGCATCACGGACTTAGGTACCTCCATCACTAATTCTAATTTGATAACATCACTAGTTATATGGTGTTCCGCTAAATGACTTGAAAATCCGTCCGTTTTAAACACATTGATATAATCACTACTTTTAGCATTTCTAACAAAAATACCACTACCTTGTGCTTGATAAATTCGCCCATCTTGTTCAAGCAAGGTCAGCGCTTTAATAATCGTACTTTTACTCACGTCGTACATGTCTTTAAATGCCGCCACACTCGGTAATTTATCACCTGGCTGATAATTTGAACTTTCAATTAATGTATGAATTTGTTGCGCAATTTGTTCATACTTCAACAATCTGAATCCCTCTTTTCAATAGACATCAATTTATTATAGCACGCCTCTTAAAATAAGAACGAACTTTACATATTGTACCGGTACAATTATAATAACTTTGAACAATATGCTTTAGTCTATTAAATGAAAAGGTGGTATGAAAATGAGTCAATTACCTCAAAATTTCATGTGGGGCGGTGCACTCGCAGCCAATCAATTTGAAGGCGGCTATGATCGGGATGGCAAAGGACTTAGTGTCATGGATGTCATCACTGCAGGTGCTCATGGTAAGGCGAGAAGAATTACGACACACGTGGAACCTGATGCTTATTATCCTAATCATTTCGGTATCGACTTCTATCATCAATATCAAGAAGATATCGCGTTATTTAAAGAATTAGGCTTAAAATGCTTACGAACTTCCATTGCGTGGACGCGGATATTCCCCAAAGGCGATGAAGCCACTCCTAATGAAGCCGGCTTACGATTTTACGACAAAATCATAGATACCCTTATCGAGAATGGTATCGAACCTGTCATTACTTTATCTCACTTCGAAATGCCCCTCCATCTTGCGCACACCTATGGCGGATTTCGAAATCGAAAAGTCGTGGATTGCTTTGCTCGTTTTGCAGAAGTGGTCTTCGAACATTATCAAGATAAAGTCACATATTGGATGACTTTTAATGAAATTAATAATCAAATGGACGTACAAAACCCTCTGTTTTTATGGACCAACTCAGGTGTTCAACTCAAGCCTGAAGACAATCCTGAAGCAGTGTTATACCAAACTGCTCATAACCAACTCATTGCGAGTGCACGTGCGGTCAAAATTGGGAAGCAAATTAATCCAAAATTTCAAATAGGCGCAATGATATCGCATATCCCTATTTATCCTTATTCTTGTCATCCTAAAGATGTGATGGAAGCACAAATCGCAAATCGTTTGCGCTTTTTCTTCCCAGACGTGCAAGTTAGAGGCTATTATCCTCATTACGCCGTTAAAATGTTTGAAAAACAAGGTTATGATATCGGTTGGCAAGAGGGAGATGATGTTGTGTTAAGAGAAGGGACTGTCGATTACATCGGTTTTAGTTACTACATGTCTACTGCAGTGAAACATCATGCCGAAGATTCACCTGAAAATAACATTATGAATCACACTTTACCTAATGCTGTAAATAACCCTTATATCGAATCAAGCGATTGGGGTTGGGCGATTGATTCGATAGGATTGCGCTACACACTCAATGTATTATACGAGCGCTATCAACTCCCCTTATTTATTGTAGAAAATGGCTTCGGCGCTGTTGATCAAGTCGAAAATAATGAAATCCATGACAGCTACCGTATCGATTATTTAAAACAACACATTGAAGCTGCGATTCAAGCCGTTGATGAAGATGGCGTCGACTTGCTCGGTTACACACCGTGGGGCATCATTGATATTGTGTCTTTTACGACAGGTGAAATGAAAAAACGTTATGGTTTAATCTATGTTGATCAAGATGACGAAGGGCATGGATCATTAGCACGTTTGAAAAAAGATTCATTTTACTGGTATCGTGAGGTCATTCAATCTAATGGAGCAAACCTATCCTCACATTGAGGCTACAACCCCGTGTTTCGCACCTATAAATCACCACACTTTTGAACCTCTATTTCTGCACACCTACTGTGCAGAAACTCATAATTTTAAAAGAATAGTATAAACTTGCCCTTAATTTTAGATTTTGAAAGGCGTGGAACGGAAAAGAGAAAAGATTTCCGCTTCACGCCTTTGTTAGTATCTCTTCCTATATTTAAATTGACATGCCGTTATATCTTCTTGTCGTACAACAGATATTTTCAATCAAAACCAAAAATGAGATATATTTAAATTTAGTTTTTGACTGATTTGTGAACAAATCTATCTTAATGTTGTGATTTGATTCACAACTGAGTATAATTAAATTAAACATGAGATATATTTATTATACTAAAATCGCTTAGTATCTCTATATCTATTGGGAGGTTTTTATTATGATTAAATGGCTACAAGAAAGTAAAATTGCGAGTGTAATTTTGTTATTACTTCGTTTATATTTAGGAATTAGCTGGTTCAAAGCGGGGATTGGAAAATTGTTGGGTGGCGGTTTTAATGCAGGCGGCTTTTTACAAAATGCAGTACAGCATCCTGTTATGTCTGAAGCAGGTGTTCAATACCCGATTTATACATGGTTTCTTAAAACGATTGTCTTACCTATGACACCTTTAGTTAATGTACTCATCCCACTATTAGAAGTCATTGTAGGCTTATTATTAATCTTAGGTTTATTCACTTCAGTGGGTGTATTTGTTGGTTTAATCCTCAATTTCATGTTTTTATTCGCAGGTACTGTTTCAGTTAACCCACTTTACATCTTAATTAGTATTTTTATTTTCATGGGTGGCTATAATAGTGGCAAAATTGGGTTAGACTACTTTATTAAATCCATTTTAAGCATGAAGTTTTTCAGATTCTTTAACTATTATCCTGAAAGTCATCAGAACCATACAAAATCACTTCAATAATCTTATAAATTCATATGCATCATAAACAAGCATCAATGTGATGCATCCCTTCACATCGAAATAAAGCACCTCAAAAAATCATTTGTAAATGGTCATTTGAGGTGCTTTATTTTGTTATGCCATCTCACGTATATGATGGTCTTTCATAAAAGTTTCTATCACAGTTTGAACGGCCTTATCCCAATAAGCATAATCATGTCGACCTCTACCATCTTTAAAGTTACAACGGATACCATTTTGTTGTAAATAATGCACAAAGTCAACGTTACTCTGATAAAGAAAATCTTCTGTGCCACACATCATTAAAAACTCAGGGATTTGTTTTTGTTTATTAACCGCTTCGTCTACCAAATAGTAAGGATCAAAAGGTGTCCCCACAACTTCTGTGACTTCACCAGCAATCGCTTTAGGCTTGAAATCAGGGAAAGTGTAATGGGCAAGTGTTTTCACATCGACAGCAGCAGAGAGTGGTGCGGCTTTCGCAAATCTTTCACCTGCCGTCAAAGCGAATTTAATCGTACCATAACCGCCCATTGAATGACCTGCTATAAAATTATCTTCTCGTGCTTTTGATAAAGGTAAAATTTGGTGCACGTAATCCCAAACTTCTAGAATATAATCATAGTAACTATGTCCGTAGACCATGTTAGTGTAAAAACTGTGGTCTGCATTGGGCATAATCACCGCAAGTTGATGCATATTGGCATAGCGTTCAATACTTGTAAAGCGTGTGTAAGCAGTGTGATCACTCGATAACCCATGCAATAGTAATAATGACGGGAATAGTTTAGGTTGTGCATTGGGTTGAACATAGCTTCTGTCATCAGGTAAAATGACCGTTAAAGATTGATGCATCCCAATCGTTTCAGATAGATAGTTGATTTCTAATCGTGCCAAAATACTCACTCCTTTATGACTCATTACGCTTTTTATCTTACGTCTTTCTTATTTTAAATGTCCACAGATTTGAAAGCTTTCAACTTTACAAATAAATATAAAGATAATACATTAAATTTGTAATAACCCTAATAGTAATAAAAAAATTAACGCATGTATTAAACAGAAAAGGTTGAGTGATTATGACAAAAATAGCGATTATCGGCCCAGGTGCGGTGGGCACAGCCATTGCATCCGCCCTTGACACACAAGATGTCACATTATTCGGTAGACAAAATAAAACTGTCACTTACGTAGACGAAGCAGTATCTGAAACGAAACAGGTCAACGTTCATGCCCTTAAAGAAGCCACTGATGTTTATGACATTGTTTTTATCGCAGTGAAAACACATCAAATAGATACCATTTTAGATGATCTTAAAAATATCACGCATCCCGAATCACGTGTTATTCTCGCGCAAAACGGCAGTGGTTTACTTCCAAAATTAGAAGCGTACCATGCTTATCAAGCCGTCGTTTATATTAGCGGCGCCAAACAAGATAATGTCGTTAAACACTTTAAAGATTATAAAATTCATTTGCGTCGTGACGCTTTTACAGAGCAATTCGCAGAAAAAATTCAAGATTCACAGTTATCTCTTATCTTAGAAGATGATATCGATAAAGCCATCTGGTTTAAACTCATCTTCAATCTTGGAATGAATACGTTAACCGCTTTAGGTCGTGATACGGCACGCTTATTAAAAGACCCACGTATGGAACAATTATGTCGTAATCTTTTAAATGAAGGCTTACAAGTTGCAAATGCAGTGGGTATCACTTTTGAGGATTCCTTTATTGATGACGTCATGGCTGCTTATCAAATATTCAATGATGACACAGCAACAAGTATGTATTACGACACGATGGGCGAACAACCCATTGAAGTAGAAACGATTCAAGGTTATATCTATCATGAAGGTCAAAAACACGGTCTTCATATTCCTTATATTGAAACAACATATACCTTATTAGCGCATCAAAATGAAACAAGATTAAGATAAAAGAAAAGGGGATGAGCAGCAATTTCACTGCTCAACCCCTCTTTTTTGATAAATCACTTATGCTTGGCTATTTTTCATTTCCAATTGATGAATTTGATGTGTCAACATTGTATTGACGGGCGTAGGAATTTGAAGTGTCTCTCCATATTTTGCAATTTGACCATTTAAATAATCTATTTCTGTCAGACGACCATTTTTATAGTCTTGATGCATAGATGGATAATGCAAGCCTTGCTTCTCTTTTGGATAAGCCCCTTCAATTTTTTGAATTAATGCTGTTTTGTCTAATTCTACGCCTCTTGCTTTAGCGACAGCCACAATTTCATCGATAATCGGCACAATCATGTTCCGTGATTGATCATAGCTTCCGAAGTCATAAATGGTTTTATCTAAAATTGTACATAATGGGTTTAACACACTATTTAAAGTGGCTTTTGACCATATCGCTTCAAAGACATTGGCATTTACGTGAGGGTGTAAGCCAGCCTCATCCAATGCTTTGAAAATGATTTCTGTTTGCTCATCTGAATCTCCACTTGCACGATAAAATTCAATAGCGCCTTCACCTTCTAATAATAATTGCCCCGGTCCACGTAATCCGGCTGTCCACATTGTCACTGCTAAATAGATTTGTGACATCGGTACAAATTTTGATAAACGCTCATCGTGACCTAAACCATTCATCATACTTAAGATGGCTGTTTTTTCATGAATAGCTCCTGCTTCTTTCAAACGTGTTAACATTTCTTCTGATTGCATTGCTTTCGTTAAAATAATGATTAAATCATAAGTTTCTGACACTTCTTTTGATAAAACAGCTGGGATTTCAACTGTGTAAGTTTTCGTCTCTGTTTTTACTTCCATACCTTTTTCGTTAATACGTTGGACATGTGCTTCCCAATTATCAATCAATGTTACATCATAGCCGGCTTCTTTAAGTGAAACCCCTATTCTTCCGCCCATAGCACCTGCGCCTGCAATTGCAATTTTATACATAAACCTTCACTCCCATATGATATTGATTCCTTTTATGCTTCAGTGTCGAATGTAAAAATAGTGGCGTCGTATAATTTTAAAACTTTCATAAAGAGATAGTGGAAAAACAAAGCTGAAACGAAAGGTACAATGACGTAACAAACTAAAACAATAAGTATGCTACTCAACATACTTGTATCCAATAAAGCAATGGTTTTAATTGGCCCAATCAATCCTACTAAACCAAATCCTGCCGATTCTGGTACACCTTGAATATTGAAAAGGCTACTCACAAAACCTGAAACAGCTGCTGTACATACCACAGGCAACAACAACATTGGATATCGAATCATATTCGGCATCATCATCTTCATCGCACCTAGTAAAATGGCAATAGGTACACCCACTTTATTCACTTTCCAAGTACCAATAGCGAGCATAATCGCACTCGCTGCAACCCCAATTGCGGCTGAACCTGCTGCTAACCCTGAGATGCCAATCGCAATCCCAATTGCTACTGTGGAAACAGGTGAAATGATAATAATTGAAAATAATACCGCTATAATGATAGACATGATGATAGGTTGTGTGTTTGTCACACTATTGACTATCTCACCTATTCCTAAAGTAATCCACTTTGTATAAGGTAAAAGTAACAACCCGATTAAACCAGCAATACCTCCAGCAATAATTGGTAAGAGGATAATATTCAAACTTCCAAGTCTGTCTTTGATGATGAGAATAATACCTACGGCGATGGCAGCGGTAATCATCGTGTTGATTAAATCACCAATCCCAACCAATACCCATTTATTCTCTGAAAATTCAGCTGCTCCAGAGCCTACAAACGCAGCTGTACCAGTAACGACTGTTTGCATTGGATTAAAACCAAACTGTAAAGCGATTAAAACCCCTGTAATAATTGGAATTGTAAATTGTATACCTTGTACCACATAAAGTAACGTAGAAAAGAAATCGTGGTATTGACTTAAATAGCTAAATAATCCACCTAAAATTGCATTGGGTATCAAACCAACGACTATTGCTAAGGCCACTCCATTTAATACATTGAATAGAAATTTCTTTGGCGTAAGTTTTTGTGTCTCTTCCATCACTGTTCTCCCTTTTTCCTCTATTTGTGAACACGCTCACATTCTTTACCCAACTCCATTATAATTGAACACTCACATAAGTCAATAGGGTTGACTATTTTTTAATATCTTTCTTATGTTTTACTTTTACACATCCCCTTGGATGCATCGTTATATAACCTAATAACAACATCCAATTGATGACTGTCTTACACTTGCATTCTTAATTGCGTGCATACTTCATATAATTTGTGGTATATAAAGTATATAACAAAAGAAAAGGTGATGATTGTATGGCAGAAATTAAACATGGAGATAATAAGTTCTATGTAGGTGAAGACGAAAACCATTTGCAAGCTTTAATGACCTATGTCCCTGTTGGGAACAGTCGTATCATCATCGATCATACTGAAGTCGGTGACGAATTAAAAGGTCAAGGTGTAGGCAAACAATTAGTTCAAGCAGCCGTTGATTACGCACGTGAAAGCAATATTAAAATTCATGCCACTTGTCCATTCGCTAAAAGTGTTTTAGAAAAAACAACCGAATACCATGACGTCTTTGAAAAATAAAACACAGTCACAGTTGGCATCATTAAAAGTATCATTTAAAATTTTTTAGAACACAATAAACCCGTCCTTGCATTCAATAAAATGCATGAGACGGGTTTATTTGTGACTTTGCGCTTGATTTGTTGATTATTGTCGTTTAATAAGGTTGTTGTTGGATTTGATTATTTTGCATTTTTAATGGGATTTCATAGTATTGGCAGTTTTCCCATGATAAATAATCTTTGAAAATGTGGAAACCTTGGTTAAAGAATTGATTCAACAATTTTAATGTTTCTTGTGATACTTCAGGCAATTCATAAATCAGCTCAGTAAGCGTTTGATCAAAGTAAGCATCTTCAATTAAAGGTTGGTCGAACTTGAAGTTAGCGTCTACAAATGGGTAAGGTAATACGAAGAATGTCGGACCTTCAAAGCGATCGTCACCAAACCAAAAGCCAAATTCTATAAAGTGTTCATCAAAGGCTGCATATTCAATGACTTGTGACGGTTTAAATGTTTCATGTATCGTGTTATAGTTAATAATCGTTGAAATATCAAATGTACCCCAGAAAAGCCCGGGTTTAACTTTGCGTGCACGGAAAGGTGCCACAAAAAAGGATAACGCGCGTGTTGCGAATTTCATTAGATTTAATGCTTGTTTGCTCTTCTCAGGATTATAGTGACAGTGGTGTGTATCTTGATTGAAAGGCGTTTGATCTTCGACTTCTTGTGGGGTTTGATTGATTTTTACATCAATTTCAAATTTTTGAAGTAACTGATGAATGCCTTCATAGTACTGTTGAATACTTGTCCCATTTTCTAAAGGGATGCTATCTCTTCCTTGATCTGTTTCAACAATAATGCGATGTTGTACTAAATCGACTTGGATATTATACGTATGTGCACCATAGAATAAAATACCTGTCGAAAACCCACTCGGGGTAATATCTAAAACTACATGTGCCCATTGCGGTTCTTGGAATGCGCTCGCGAGCTTATGTTTACCTAATATTTGAGCCAATCGATGCAATGTTTCTTTTTCTTCTTTCCAATCTGCAAGTTTTAACACATTATCGCCTCCGTAAATTGTTATTTGGGCCGTGCCGCTTACTTTCATTATATAAAATTTCCTACCTTTTTAATAACAATTGTCATTCAACTGGTTTTTATGTCCATTTAACAACATTAAAATGCGTGTCAAACCCTATTTCATCGTTTGACACGCATCATTGTTATTGTAATTTTTGAAGATAACTGCGACCAAATTCTGGAAGCGGTACA
>NZ_CP092966.1:215961-217740 GCF_022557135.1 Staphylococcus coagulans | reverse complement strand
AAAAATCTCGAAGTTTTTCTCTTAATTTTATGTTTAGTCGCACTACGTACAACTAATTTTCTTATATTTAATGCCATAAGCACAAAACCGAGTTCTCGTTTTACCTTGTTCAATCCTCGAACCGACATTCGAGTGAATCCCAAAATAGCTTTCATAAATCCAAAAACAGGTTCTACATCAACTTTTCTTTGCTTGTAGATTTTTTGCGTTTCTGGTTTAGAAAGCTTTTGATTAATTTGAGCTTTAAAATATTCCCAATTATAATTTCTCATGATTTTTTTATTTCTTTTTGAATTCAGCTTCATACACTGATTTCGAAGTGGACAGTAAGAACAGTCATCACATTCATATAATTTAAAATCTCTTTTAAAACCATAACGATCATTCCGATATGCATACCTTTTAAATCCTATATGCTTATGATTTGGACAAATAAATTCATCGTTAATTTCATCATAAGGCCAGTTTTGAGTGTTAAATATGTCACCTTTAAATTTTTTAGTTTTATCTTTAAGAAACATACCGTAAGTGATTAAGGGGATTCGATTAAAATCATCAATGACCGCCATATAATTCTGCTCACTACCATAACCTGCATCAGCGACAATATATGCCGGAAGGTCACATACCGTTTGCTTGATTAATTTTAAAAATGGAATAAGTGTTCTTGTATCCGTTGGATTTTGGAAAATATTATAAGCCAAAACAAACTGAGAATTTGTCGCTATTTGTAAGTTATATCCAGGTTTCAATTGGCCATTCTTCATATGATCTTCTTTCATTCTCATAAAAGTAGCGTCATGGTCTGTTTTAGAATAGCTATTTCGCTCTTTAAGGATGGATTTTTGATAATGATATTTCAATTTGCGTTGTGAGTAATCATCGATTTTCTTTTTAAATTGCTTAATACTTGTGCGAGCTTTACGTTTTACTTTTCTTGTTTCTACATGCTCGCTTTCATCAATCTGTTGGCTTAAATATTCGATTTCTTTATCTAAATATGTGCCAATTAAATCAATATCCTCTTGTGTTAAATCACTCTCATTTTCTCGTTTAATTTCGGGTATGATTTTATCTTTAACTAACGTATGATATAAAGCCTTTGAGTCCTCATTCATCTTAATTTCATGGTTTTGAATGCTTTTCTTCCATACAAATGTATAACGATTCGCATTTGCTTCTATTTTTGTACCGTCAATAAATAAAGCTTTATCGTCAATTAAAGATTGTTCGAGACACTGATGATGAAATTGAATAAATAAAGAAGCTAATAAGGCATCAATTTTGGGGTTCACTCTAAATCGATTAATTGTTTTGTAAGAAGGTGTTTGATGTTGAGAAAGCCACATCATACGGATACTATCACGAAGGAGTTTTTCTATTTTACGTCCAGAAAAAACAGATTGCGTATAAGCATATAGAATGATTTTTAACATCATTCTTGGATGATAAGAAGTGGCACCGCGGTGGTGTTTGAATTCATTGAATTCATTCTCTGGAATTGTTTCAACTATATCATTCACATGTCGTGATAAATCATTATTAGGAATTAAAATGGATGTTTCTATTGGTAGTGTTAATTGAGTCATGTTATAATCTTTATACATAAGACACCTCGTTGATTTAGTTTAGTGATGTTTATTAAATTATACGAAAGTGTCTTATTTTTTTAAAGTATTTTAATGTAAAATTACATGTATATACGTAGTATTGTTGGCAAGACTCCTAAGGGAATAGGATGAGCGTCGAGACCGGGACTCGACCCACCCCCTAGGAAAT
>NZ_CP092966.1:0-215861 GCF_022557135.1 Staphylococcus coagulans | reverse complement strand
ATGATACGTTTTGGCCTCTTCAATGATTTGATCAATTTGTTGACGTGTTGATTCTGGTTTTAACAACGTATGATCGATATATTTTTCAAATTTCATAATTTGATCTCCTTCTCTTTTTCATTCTTTTTATTGTTCGCGATGGGATGTCACTTTTGACTGTGTCCAGCGATTAAGGATAGTAAATAGAATAAGTCCAACCACACTGAGTAGCCCTAAAATAATTAAAATCATTCCGAAGTGCGTATTCATCGCATCTTTTCCCGGGAAATTTAAAGGTTGATAGTCAATTAGTGCAGCCGCTAACGCGATTCCTACAGAGACAGCTACATTAATAATTAAATTGTAGAAACCTATCGCTACCCCTGTCACTTTAACATCAATCGTTTTGATTGCTTCATTTAAAAGTGGTGCGTACATTAATGCAAAGCTACCTGCAAAGAATATCATGGAACAAACAAAAATGATAATGTGATGACCAACCGCAAATGCAGGTAAAATCAAACTCAAAGCAATTAAACTAATCGCAGTCATAATTGCTTGTTTTGAACTAAGAAATTTCGCAATTTGGCCGCTCAATGCACCGACAATAACTGCTACTACATAACCCGGTAAAAGTAACAATGACGTTGTATCTAATTTTACCTCGTAAATTTTTTCCATGATAAAAGGAAATGTAAAAATATAGCCTAATTGAATGGCATACATAATGAAAACAATAAATAAGAATGACGTATAGCGTTTATTTTGGAAAAATGCTTTATCCACTAACGGATGGCGTGCATTTTTAATGTAAAATGCAAAGATAATTATAATTGCTAAAGCTGCGATCATGTATAGCCAATTGAAATGTGTAATAAACAGCATGACTGTTGTCGCAATAGCTGCAATTAATATTAAACCTATAAAATCTAAGTGCGCTTTATTTGTATTCTTTTCTTTAGGTAAATATTTAAAAAGAAATGGTAATGTAAACACGACAATTAGCGCAATTAAAAACATATTGGTCCAATGTAAATAAGTCGCAATAAAGCCACCTGATAAGGTCCCAATCACAAGGGATAGCGAATAACTACTTGTGCTTAGACCCAAGTACGTTTTTTGATCTTCTGTTGATAAATATTTTGCCACGTAGATGACATAAAGTGTTTCAGCTGCTGCTAGTCCGGCCGTTTGAATAATACGTCCAATCAAAACCATTGGAAAATAGTGTTGAAAAATATAACCAATGATTGAACCTGTAATGATAAGAAAAACACCGTAAATAAACAGCGTACGAATGCTCACCGCATCAGATAACGATGCATAGACCACTGCACCAATACCAATGACAAGTCCTGCTAACGTGGCTTGCCAACTTACAGTCGTTACAGAAATGTTTAAATCATTTGCAATCGCGACTGAAATCAATTTAAAAGAATTATCAATCACTAAACTAAACACAAATAGAAATAATAAAATGGGAACTGCTTTTTTAACTTTAGAATAGTCCATAGTCATTTCGCTCCTTGAGTCTGAGACCAATACACATTTTCACCTACAAAAAGTCTCTCTATTTTAAATTGGCAGTAACTGACTGAATGACACATCTGTGGAAGACATCTTAAAGCTAAGCAATTTTCTAACCTTATTTTCAGGCTTGTTTCCATGATTCAAACATATTGTACATTACACTTAACAACACTTTTATTCACCAAGTCATGTCACGTGACCCACCACTTCGCGAATAACATTTAACACTACACTTAGCTTTAAAACGTCCTCAACAAACTTGTATACTAATTTGTCTATTTGTATACCCATTTATATAATAAACCTATTTTAAAACGCTTTCAATACTTGGCTTATGACAAAATTAAGAACATCACGAACACGAAACATTTTTAGTCACTCAGATAGAGATCAAGGTGCCAATTACTGCCCTTGACTCGTGTCATATTGTCTATAATTCATGCAATTATCTTCATAGTTCAATCAAATTTATGGATCCACTTCAACTTTAAAGTGTTGTATGATGATAGGAGAGAATGATTGAACTGGAGGTTTGTTTCATGGCGTCGCAATCACAGCCTAAATTTTTAACGATTTATAATACATTGTATGAAGAAATTCAAATCGGCAAATACCCGAGCGGGCAGGCATTGCCTACAGAGAAGACGCTATGTCAAAGATTCCAAGTGAGCCGAATGACATTGAGACAAGCGATCAAACTTTTAGTAGAAGATGGTATCGTGGAAAGTACACGCGGGAAAGGTCATTTTGTTCTCCGTCAAAAAGTGGCACACCAAACTTCAAGTATGGGTCTATTAAAACATCCGCTTCAACAGGTTTCAATACAACCTGTATCACTGACTTCTATGCATTATCGTGTTGACCTCGAAAGCGAATACACTAACCACTTATTCCCAAATCATCCTACAGCTGTTATTGCAATGGAACGTTATTATCAACATGCACAAAGTACAAATGCTGCTTCAGCGGCCTTTTGTTTTAGTTTTATTCCTCTTCATGTGATTGATACATTTAAAATCAATACTCAAAGTGAACAAGCGATGCGTGATTTTGTAGAAAATACGGTTTATCAAAATTCAACACAATCCAATTTAAAAATCAGTATCACCCCTTCACCAAGTTTTCAATATCAAAATCATACCTTTGAAGGGGGCAAAGACTGTTGGTTAATCATCGAAACCATCTATGCGCAAAACCAATCTCCAATTATGATTAACAAATGGTATATCCCACAAGAAAATGCAGAATTGATACTATCGCGAATCCAACAGTAGGGATCAATACTTAATTAAACATAAAAAGCGGACAAGGCACTCTAAAAGTTAATTTAGAATGACTTGCCCACGCTTCTCGTTGCTATACAGTCTGATTATTCATTGTGTAGTACTATGATTGTTGCGCAGCTTCTTTGACTGCATTAAAAACAGCTTCATTTTTTTGAGGTTGTTCTTTTTTACCGAAATCATTCGAGTTAATATCTGTTTGAATGCCTTTGAAATTTTCTACGCCCCAAGAAGAGTCTGGTTGATTAATACCTTCTTTATCATAATTCCAAATCGACCAAGACATACGACTCTCATTCATTTTCTTCAAAATATATTTGAAGTCATTGCCATTCGGCGCAATATGCGAATCATTTGTTGCCGCGTTACCATTAAACTCACCCATATAACTTGGCACATTATAATTTGCTTTATTAATACTATTAATTTTATTGTCAAAGTTTTCTCGAATACCTTTATGTGATTGTGCGTAGTTATCATATGGATAGTTATGATATTCATATACAATATTATTATTATTTTTACCAAAGTATTGAGGGTCTTTCATATTTTGAGGATCCCATACTGCTTCTAAAAATGCGATATGGTTATCGCCATTACCTCTAATTGTTTTTAAAGTATCTTTATAAAATTGTTGCACTTGGTCATCACTGTGACCTGCAGGCCCTTTAGGTTCATTTAAAATATCATATCCAGCGATAGCATTGTTATTTTTATAATGTTGTGAAATATAGTACCAAATTTCTTTCGTTTTACCTTGTGCATCTGGGTCATTCCAGAAATTTCCCACTGATTTATTACCTTGTGTTTCGCCAGAATGTTCTTGTGCATTTTGTGAATTTGGTGCACCATGCATGTCTAGAATGACATATAAACCATGTTGTTGCGCTTTAGCTACAAATTGATCAATTTCATCAAACGCATGATCTCTCATTTTAACATCTTTTGGATTCATGCCTTTTTGATAATTAGTTAGATTAATATAATTAATTGGCAATCGTATTGTATTACAGCCCATATCTTTTACATTTTGAAAATCTTGGTCGTCCCATCTGTTATGTGCATATCGATCTAAGATTTGATGTGCCTTTTCAGGTGAATTTACTTTGCTTTGAATATCATCAAATACCGCTTTGTAGCCCTCATTGATATTCGCAGCACTTGGATAGCCCCCCATCCACTTTTCAGTTGTAAATACATTACCTGCATTGACACCTTTAAGTTGGAAGTTTTGTCCATCTTTTTGAATTTCTTTACCTTGGGTTTGTAAACGCCCCATTTCATCTGCATGTGCAGAATGTGCTGGCAGTGATAATGTTAATAAAGTTGTTGCCGCTAAAAATGAAGTCAACAACGTTTTTTTCATTAATAGTCACCCTTTCTTTTTTTATTAAGCACGATCAAAATCTATATCTTCATTACTATAATGTTGAATGGCATCTTGGTCTAAATGAAATTGTTCTCCATTCATTTTGAAGTCTAAAGGAAGTTTTAAATCAAAGTTTTGGTTTTTTATAAATTGTTGTTGTACTTTCAATCGATCAAACACATCGTTATCCGTACTACCATTGTTTTCATTTTCTTTTTGAGTCGCTTTAAAGCGGCCGTCTAAAAACGCATATAAATAATCGGCTTCTTTGGCGCCTGTTTTAGGTGTTTTTCCGCTACTCTTATCCATCGCACGTTCGCGTAATTCATCAAAACTCCAATCTGCAGGATCTTTACCTTTGTAGCCACCTTTTTTAAATTCACCAGGCCCATGTTTTACAATTGCATCAAAGTATACATATTGACCCAGTTGAGATAAACCATCTTCTTTAGCAGCTTGAACCGCTTCATCCATATAATCTTTTTTCAATACATAATTTTGTGCTTTCACCAAATTTGCTCTATCATTTTTTGCTGCATCTTTCCATGCTTGCTCGAACCCATCTAATCCTTCATGAGATTCTGATTGTGCTCGAGAAAGTTTTTCAAGTGCTGGCAAATATTTTTTTAAGTTATTATTCGGATTGATTTGATTATAATGTTTAACAAGATGCACCATATCATCAGAACCAGTAGTAAAGCCAATGACACCCGCAGTATAGCCTCTATGATCACCAATATCTTCAATGTAGCTATAGTTATGTGAATAGTTCGTATCAGTATTTTCTGCTGCTCCGACTAATGCCATGATTCTTTTTCTTAAATCATGATTTGCATCCATATAATGACTTGCATTGCTGTCACTTTCTTTTTGCGCTATTTGTTGCGCTGAAGCTTGACCGAGTTGTTGTTCTGCATGTGTGACATGTGCGATTGATGAAAATGACGATAATATTACTGCACTTGATAGTGCGACTTTTAACGTTTTTTTCATTATAAATTCCCCTTTAAACTAAGAAAATTTTAAAATCAATGTCTTAAATGCAAAGCGGCACGACACTTACTTCATATGGACTTTTTTAAGGTATGTACAAGCCTTCTTCCTATCTATAAATTATCAGACAACATTTCGTTTCCTGACATTAAGAAACTTTAAAACTATCATAGAATAATTTCAACAATTGAAAACGCTTTTTCCAAAAATTAAATATTGTCTTAAAATTGTCTTAAATATTTTTACTACTTTAAAAAGAAACTGTTACATATCTTATATAAGATGATTTAATTGTAATCTAAAAAATATATTATGGTTACATTTCATCTTATTTATCTTACATACCAAAACTTTCTGTTTATTTAATGAATAAAAGGGAGCGAGACAGAAATCTATTTGATTTCGTTGTCCCGCCCCGGCTCTGTTAATAGTTAATTTACATATTCACTTTTGCTGTTCTCTGTCGATATATCATCATTAAAATGACCCCAGCATAGCCAAGTATTGAAATGAGTGAAGCATCCATACCGTATTGACCTCCAGTGACCAATGGATTATGGGATTGTATCACATATTGAACTATCCCGTAGTCGCTTTTAGCTGTCACCATTGGAAAGAGGCCACCCGTGATATTCCATAGTGCGTGCAATATCACGCTTGCCCAAATTGAATTGAATGTATACACAGTAATGCCAAACATCACACCCACCATCGTACCCCCGACCACTAATAACACAAAATCCAAGTCGACTAACTTGCCATTGAATAAATGAATAAAACCGAATAAAACAGATGTTACCCCTATGGCCCAGACACGGTTTGTTTTAACTTCAATGTATTTTAACAGTACACCCCTGAACATCATTTCCTCAACAATAGGTGCCACTATCCCCCCAATGAAAACAGCCTCAATTAACATAGCACTGTAATCCGTTACTTTACCAATCGGTGTCCAGTAGAAAACGCCCGGCACAAATATAATATAAATGGCGATAACAAAGACAGGCAGTAAAACACCTAACATTATACAAAATCGTAATCCGCTGAATCGCTTTACTCTAAAGTATGCCCAATCCCTTTTTAAACCTTTATATATCAATAGTTTCATTAAAAAGATAAATATCACACCGTAAGTTACACCGTGTAATAGATACTCGACGCCTTTTAAATCTAACAAATGCCATAATACAGCCAAATTTTGCGAAAAAACAACAATCACAAATAATACTAAACACATGCCTATTATTTTAATTATATTTTTCAACAAATTCTTTTGCCTCCTTTAACAATCATTTAATAATCAACCGAAAATTTGACTCAGTGTTCCACAAATAATAATGACAAGCAGTAATACAAACCACCATTTTTGTGCAAGAAAAGTTCAGGCATTGATTGGTTTTTCAACCACATTAGACGTCCCATTGTCCCCCCTTGTTCCCACTTCATGTCCATTAACGAGTTCATCAAGACTGACATTGAAAAAAGAGGCAAGCTTATTTAACATTTGGATATTGGGCTCGATTGTCCCTTGTTCCCACTTGGAAATCGTCTGTCTCGTCGTATGCATTTCTATTGCTAGCATTTCTTGTGTAAGTTCTTTTTCAATCCTTAGTTTTTTAATTTGCTCTGCTAATCGCATTGTATTCACCACTTTTTTCTATTTTATCAAACATACCTACGCCCTTATGCTTATTATTTTTGCGCATGATGCCTCAAATTTTGAGCATAACGCGCTGTTTCATATACATTTTCGTATACATTCATTATTAATAATACAAAATCTTCTTGAGATTAAAAAAGGTAAGTCACAAAATAAAAAATGAACGAAGCGTTACAAGCAAGCGATGATGGAATGCGGATAATAACTGATTTAATCATTGAAGGATGGAGGAAAGAATATGAAAAGATTTTTAGCCATAGAACGCTAATTGTATATGTATGAAGGCAATGCGCACCAAACAGCATTGACAATAAAACGAATAAGAGAATAAAACGTAATAACCCCACTACAATGCTCAAAAAGGAAAAGTCACCCTAAAATAAATTTAGAATGACCTTTCTCTCTTGTTCAATAACAATGAATTGTTGCATTGTTTTTTAGGCATGTTAGTCACACTTTGAATTGCGCTTTTTCATTCAAGGCTCAACTCACTTTTACTTTTTAGTATTGTTTTTTATAAATTGAATCACATCTTGATTGAAGAACACACCATCTGTTATTTTGGCATGGACATCTTCAGGACCCCCTCTTACGATTCCAACGACTTGCTGTTTGTCATTATATATTGGGGAGCCGGACTGTCCTCCAACTGTATAAAGGCTCATCACAAATGAGCTACCATTGATTTCTGTAATTGTGCCATCAGCCTTCCACATCGTCCCACGTGCTTTGTCTCCAGGATAACCGGCTGTATGGATACGATCGCCGACTTGTGTGGCATTCGCGTCACTCAATGGTAATACCCCTGCGTTCTGATCAAATTTTTTCATAGGCGGTTCAATTGTTTGAGGTTTAACATGTATAACGACTAAATCTTCTTCTCCAGGAAAAGGAATCACTTTTTCTGCTTGATAAAGACCGCCATTGCTTCCAGCCGTTGCCATTGGTGTAATACGCACAGCTTCTGGATGATCATACTGCCAACCTACGACATGTTTATTGGTTACCACTGTATGAGGTCCCACTACAACACCACTGCCTTGATGCTCAGAGTTACCTACCGCAACAATCGCTTTATAAGGGGATTGCGTAACATCCTTCACTTGTACACGATCATCCGCATACGCATGTGCCACATTATGTGTATTTACAACAGAGGCTTGCATCGCATATGTACTTGTCAAAATCGTAAATGCTGTAAGTCCTTTTACCAAAATATCTTTTTTCATCATCGTCACTTCCTTATATATTTTAATCTCCAATATCGTTCAACTTTTCAACGGCGTTCAGGCACTTTGGACAAAGTTCCTTTTTTCAGACTATCAGCACAGTGCCCTGCAGTTAAGACTTTGGTCGTTGCACTCACTGCCCCTGTCCAAGTCAAACTAACTTAATCCACAAGGGGTGTAATAATGGGATGTGCTTTTTCAGTTTTTCCTATCGTATGCTTGATTTTTCACGCATATCCTAATCAACTACATTATAATGTGCCATCTCTGCTACATAAGACACTTCTATCAGCGTAATAAACGACAAGAAAAAAATGAATAAAGCTTGAATCACAAGTTTTTCATGTCACTAATTTTTTCTTGATTTTGCATAACAGATAAACGCTGACATACTACTAATCATCACTTGATATAAAGCGCTTACATTTATGGGTTTATAGCTCTTGTTTTACACAGTTTAAAATATTTTGTGTGAATATTGTACCTCTATTATATAAACCTGCATTGGTTTCTACAGCACCTGTATGTACACCAATAATGGGCTACGTTTGCTTATTAAAGATAGGTACACCCGATTCTCCGGAGATTGTGTCTGCTGTATAGTATGCTTTATTGCCATCCTGAAAGCCCACTAATGACGAAGAGGACGGTGGTGTATGAACGTGTAGTTGCTCAAACTTATCTGAAGGTTATCCTGTAATTTCTACTTCTTTACCCTTACTGTTAGCCAAGCGTTGCAATTGTATTGGTTTGACAACTTGTCCTATAGAAACACCATTATGGAGCTTAAGA
Source organism: Staphylococcus coagulans (assembly GCF_022557135.1). Lineage (NCBI taxonomy): Bacteria > Bacillati > Bacillota > Bacilli > Caryophanales > Staphylococcaceae > Staphylococcus > Staphylococcus coagulans. The sequence continues at coordinate 207,026 of NZ_CP092966.1, read as the reverse complement.
GCGATAATCGCAATATCATACTGGTCTTCATTATGGTCCATATTTTGCTGTGGCACTTTAATGGCTTTGTATTCAAATTGTCCAAACGGTTGTTCAGCACCATTTAAACCTGGTGTGACCTTAGACTGTTGTGTAAGTCCATCATATTAGGGATTATAAACTCAATGTGCTGCTATAATGACCATACTAGGCGCACAATGACCGCGCCACTACAATCTTCATAAACATTGTGCCATTTTGACTTAATAAATGTAATGGATTGATATGGGGCAAGGGTTGTGTTTTGAACTTGTGTCCGTGAGTCTTTGCCAATAATTTTATAATTCGTATAGTCAGAAGCGTACGTTGCTTGGGTTAGTGCTATAAACGCTAAAAAGGCAACCGTTGCAGTCTTTACAAGAAATTTGTTCATTGTATTCATTTTCTTCGCAATTATTTTATCTCTTTTAAACAGTATAATAATTTTATATTTTTTTGAACTAAAATATTAAAAGTTCTCCCGTTTTTAAAAATAATATTAACATATTATCAATATTATAATTATATACAAATGATAAAAAATAAGTTTAAACTATATTTTAGATGTTTTGATAAGCTACCACTTCTAAATTAGCGAAGCATAAAAAGTTATCCATATCAAAATCATAAACAACCACCCAAGCAACATAGACTCAATCTAATAATTTTCAATCTATAAGAAGCCCCTAAGCAAGTGCGTCAGAAGTACCAATTTTTAAGGCAAGCCTAGCGCGGATGAGCATGGATGAATATGATAACGTCCCATAACTATTATTTTCATTTAGAAATTAAAAAGCGCATTCAGCAATACAACTGTGTGCTGAATACGCTCAATTATTAAATCGTAGCGATAACTCGGATGATGTCTCTCTTTTTCTCAACTCGAGTGGCCTTTACTAAGGCAAAGCACACCTGTCAAATCGATTTCTGACTTATGACCTATTTGATAATCTAAAGGTTTTGTTTAACCCAGTTATAAATTTCGTTCGTAAGTGTTGTGCCTCTGTTCGTTTCAATATTTTTGCCTTTCACATAACTTGTATGCACGCCAAAAACTTTATGTGTCTTTTTATCCAAGAGCGGCGCACCTGATTGTCCACCTGATGCATCAGTCGTATAGTATGCCATGTTGCCCTCTTGTTTATCAATGACACCTGAATCTGTCCACATTGTTGGCGCTTTGAAGACATGGAACTTATCTGATGGGTAGCCTGCAACTTCAAAGTTTCTTCCAGTAAAGTCATCGCCACTTTCTAGCTCGAGTGGTTTCACGACCTTACCAATAGAAGCGCCTGATCGAGGTTGCACATCAACAATGGCAATATCGTATGCTCTCTTTTGATTTTCAATATACTGTTGCGGCACTCTCACATGCGTTGAAACAAATTCACCATAAGGGTTGTAAGTCGCATTTAAAGCCGGTGTGATGCCTGTTTTTTTAACAAAGCCGCCGTTGTTCGGATTATAAACACAATGTGCTGCAGTAAGGACTTTGTTCGGTGCAATGATAGTCCCTGTACAAGCGGCATTGGCTTTATCCCATTGTACATTTAAATAAGCAATGGCTTGGTACGGTCTTGCTGTTGTATTCTCTACTCTTACACGTGTGTCATTATCAATAACATCATATGTCGTTGTATCTGCTGCATAAGATGCTTGTGTAAGTGTGATAAATAACAATGATGCGACTGATAAGGTTTGAGCTATCGTTTTTTTCATTTGACATTCCTCTTTCTTTTAAATTAAATGATATGACTTAAGTACAAATTGCATCGATCAATGCTTGGGGCAAACCCTTATTTTTATGTGTTTGCCCCGCTTCGATTGTTTGTAAATCAAGCCCAACAACACGGGGACACTATTCATCTAATAACGTTTGTGACCTACCGTTCTCACCTAGGAAAGACTTTAAATAACAGTGAGATAACTAACTGGGTTGTTCTATGCTTTAGCAACCGAAATTTAATCAATTCCCACTTCTACTACAAGTTTTGTTTCACCCATTTTAAAATGTTTTTTGTAAATGTTGTGCCTCTGTTATATAAACCTGCATTTGTTTCAACAGCACCTGTATGTACACCAATGATATTATTTGTTTGTTTATTAAATATGGGTGCCCCAGATTCTCCAGAAATGGTATCTGCTGTGTAATAAGCTTTATTGCCATCTTGGAAATCAACCAATGATGAAGATGACCATTGTGTTTGAACACGTAATTGCTCAAACTTATCTGACGGATATCCTGTAATTTCTACTTCTTTGTTTTTACTATTATCGGATGCTTCTATTTGAATTGGCTTAACGACATTACCGATTGAAACACCATTTCTAGGTTTGACATCAATAATTGCAATGTCATATTGATCTTCTTGATGATCCTTATATTGTTGCGGCACATTAATATCATTAGATTCAAATTGACCAAACGGTGCGATTTTGCCATTTAAACCAGGCGTTATTTTTGACTGCTCTGTTAATCCGCCATGCTCTGGATTATAAACACAGTGTGCAGCCGTAATCACTTTATTAGGCGCAATGACAGTACCGCTGCAGTCTTCATAAACGTTATTAAATTTAGATTCAATAAAAGTAATCGATTGATAAGGGTTCAGCGTTGTATTATTTACTTTTACACGACTGTCCTCACCTATAATCTTGTAATCAACATGACTCGAGGCATATGAAACCTGTGTGAACGCCATAAAAGACAAAGAAACAACTGTTGCCGTCTTTAAAAGAAATTTGTTCATTGTACTCAACTTCCTTCTCAATTATTTTATTTCTAACTAAAGAATATAATATTTTTATCTTTTAATCAATAGAATCTTAGAATTTTTTTCAGTTTTAAATAATAGTATTAATAAGTATAGAATACTATAAATTTGTATATGGATAGTTATATATAAATAGTTAATTAAAACAGTAAATGTACTTTATTTTAGAAAATTTAATAAATTAACTTCTAAGCTGGAAATATTCTTAGGAGATGAAGATGCCACTTCATATGACTTGATTAAAATACACATTTCAATCAAGCTAATGTGGTAATTATAAAAAGAATAAAGCAGGAGGTTAGGAATCATCCTCGCCTCCTGCTTATATTCAAAATGAAAGTGACGTGCTAGGCCATGTGTGTAATCACTATGCATTTTCCTAGCGCTCACGAATATTTAAAATCATATTATGCCTTTAATGCATCATCAATTTTCTTAAATACCTCATCTTTATTTAATGGATCACTTACTTCTTCGCCATTAATTTTTAAAGTAGGTACCAATTTAACTTTATCGTTATTTGCTCTAATTATATCTTTTTCTGCACGTTTCCATGCCTCACTATTTTCAGTTTTATATTCCTTTTTAATTTTATCTTTTTGTTCTGTACTAATGGATAAACGATCGATTTGCTGATCGATTTTATCATGCGTTAGCCATTTCCCTTCGTGATTCGGTTGTTGCTCAATTAAATGATGGTGAAATGTCATAAATTGTTGTGGCGCTACGATTTGTACAGCTTGTGCCGCTCTTGCTCCCTCAATCGCATCGTTACCTAAAAATGCCACATCTATCAATTGATATTGAATTCGATCTGTTTCATACTTTTTCTCTATTTCTTTCATTATTTTCTGATCGAACACTTTACAATAAGGACATTTATAATCAAAGTACTCAACGATATTGACTTGCTTTTCGTGATGCTCCTCTTTCTGACAAGCGGTGAATACAACAAGCACTAAAGACATCATTAAAAAATAAAAAATTTTCTTCATTACTGACTCTCTCCTTTTACACTATCCTGTGTATTACTTTAATAAATATAACTGTTAATAATTATTTTTACAAATGTATTCTTAAATTATTTGATATATAACATTACCAATCATCTTATACCTTTCGATTATCACTTTTTAAGTTGATTGCTTTAAACACAAAAAGAGAGCCTATTCAATAGATGCTTCCATTGAATAGACTCACTATAATACTACAATCTATCAATCTTTATTTAGAGTAAATGATAATCTTTAAGCAACGTTTCAATATAAGTGCCTTTTATTTTTCTTAAGAAACCACTCAAAGCTACTTTTTGAATTTTACTATTTTCTGTGATTTCTTGTAGACTTTTACGATCATTTAATTCGTATGCCGCATCCATTAACACGCGCAAATCAAATTCAGAAGCTATGACTTCTGGTACCCCTCTATCAATATCTAATAATTGATAAACAGCTTCCATTGCTGTTCTAACTGAATATTCTGTTGTAAATACAGTATCTCTTTCAGTTTCTGCAAAGTTACCGATAAAGGCAAGGTTACGTGATTGATGTGGCACAACTAATGGTCTGTCACCTACTGCTCTTGGCATAAAGTAAGATGTAATATAAGGGAGATACGCAGGTATTGTATTTGCTTCTTCAGTTGCCAAGTATTCAATTTCTTCAGTAGGGACACCCATGTGGTAGAGCCATTCTTGACAGATTTCACTACCACTACATTCTGTAATTGGTTTTTTAATATAATCGCCATCAACATCAGAGTATAAAGCATAGATCCAAGTACTCACTTGATCATCAGGTTGACTTTTAAATTGTTGTTGACGGTTAACCGTAAAGCTCATTTGCCATGATGAGTCATTAACAGTAATAATACCACCTGTTACTGTTTTATGAGAAAGCGGGTCACGTTTACATAGTCTTTCAATGGCACCGATGATTTTTTTATTGTTTGTTGTCGCAGTCGCAGAAATGAACCAACTTCTTTTTGGTAAATCTTTATAGAATTTTTCTGGATTACCAAATTCTGGACTTTGCTTTGCCAAGTTATTCCATAATAACCAGCTACCACCAATGTCATCTGTAATAGGTGCAGGTGTGTCATTATCACCATAAGTTGAACTTTCTGTAATACTACCATTCGTTACAAACACTAAATCATTAGGTGTTAATTGAATGACATCATCTTTGCCATCTCGTTTAATAAGAATTTCTCGTGCTAATTTTTGAGAAGTCGTAACGTCTACTTTAATGTCTTCTACTTTGATATTATATTCAAATTGAACATCATGGGATTTCAAATATTCAACCATTGGTAATACGAGTGATTCATATTGATTGTATTTTGTAAATTTAAGTGCGCTAAAATCTGCAAGGCCGCCAATGTGGTGAACAAAGCGCATTAAATAACGACGCATTTCCATAGCAGAATGCCAAGGTTCAAATGCGAACATTGTTTTCCAATAAACCCAGAAATTGGATTTTAAGAAATCTTCAGAAAAAACATCTGTGATTTTGACATCATCTAAATCTTCTTCATTCATTAAACATAAATCTAAAATTTCTTTAATTGCTTTTTGTGTAAGCGTAAAATCGCCATCCGTATCAACACGGTGTCCTCTATTTTCAATCATTCGACAGCGTGAATAGTTTGGATCTTCTTTATTCAGCCAATAAAATTCATCTAAAACTGAAGCATTTTCGACTTCTAAAGAAGGAACCGAGCGGAATAAATCCCACAAACATTCGAAATGATTTTCCATCTCTCTACCACCGCGTACGACATAACCTTTATTAGGAAGTTCGTCACCATCAAGACTGCCGCCAGGCTTAGGTAACTCTTCTAAAATATGAACTTGTGAGCCCTTCATTTGTCCATCTCTAATGAGAAAACAAGCTGCTGCTAAAGCGGCTAAGCCAGATCCCACTAAATATGCAGATTTGTTTTCTACATTTTCAGGTTTTCTTGGGCGTGCAAATGCTTCATAATTACCTTTACTATAATACATAGTAAACACTTCCTTTTTTGGATTAAAAATCAGTATAATAAAAGACAAACAGGAAAATAAATGACTTCCTTCATTTTAAAATTTCCTTCAATATTATTATATCAACAGACCACATCCAATTAGACGCCAATATTCACTATTTGTAACTTAAATGACAAAATCAAGAAATTGTTCGATATCTGAGGTGTTAAAAGATGAATAAACAGGATTTACGCGTAATTAAAACGCAAAACGCACTTATGAATGCATTTACGGAATTGTTAAAAGTAAAAGAATTTGAACACATTACAATACAAGACTTGTGTGACTACGCACTTATCCGTCGTTCAACATTTTATCGACATTACAAGGATAAGTATCATCTATTGAATCATGCGATTGAAAACGTCTTGAATCGTTTTAGACAAATTCATTTATCCGATATTCGTTTTGAAGACCCGAAGCCTTTCCTTGAGCGTTATATCCATGACTTATTAACCTTTATTAATGACAACAAAGTAATAGTCAACAGTGTAGTAACGCATCATTTATATGATGAAACATCACGGATTATTTATGAACAAATTTATCAAGCCATCAATAAGCAAACTCAATACGATATTCAAACTGGGGCCAGATTGGACGTAGATCCAACAATTTATAATCATTTTTTAACGGGTGGGGTGTTAAGTGTAGTCTTTAATTGGTCTAAAGAGACACACGCTGAACAATCACTCACAAGAGTTAAAAGTGATATTGTCAACTTGATATGCGGTATGAGAGAAACACACTTAAAACGTATCAATTAAAGTGCACAAATAGATGTTCTTTGTCACAAATCGCTTCCATTACAGTAGCTTGCATACGTCGACTTTGACTTGAATCATAAAAATTCATATTCATTGATTAAGGGGTGCCATTTGCATCTTGGTAAGTTTGATTAAACAGCTTATAATGAACATATTTTGAAAGTTCCGCTGACGCCGTAAGAACTAAAATTGTGTCATTCCCCCCGACTGTCCCCAGTACTTCGTTTAGCTCCATTTGATCAATATAATAATTAATGCTCTGTGCAAAACCCGGTGCTGTTTTTATAATTAAGTACGTGTCTTTGATTACGACAGAGGCGATTTCATCTTTATAAAAATTAATTAATTTCGCTTTGGCATCATTTTGCGCATTTTCATTATACTTTTGATAACACCGCTCTTGATGCGTGGATGGCATTTTATAAATCTTCAATTCATTTAAATCTCTACTAATTGTCGCTACACTATACCTTATTCCAAAATGTTTTTCTATATAATCCACAATTTCTGCTTTTGAATGAATGTCATGCTCTTTTACAATCATAGATACTAAGTCTAATCTTTTTCTTTTTTTCATGCATTTAAACTCCTTTGCCTCATAATCCCGCTGACAAATAACTGTGTATCTCTACCATAACAAAACATCTCATTGGTAAATGTGAAGTTTCTGACATCTCACATGAACCCTCACACGCTGTCAAACATTTAAGTGGCTTCATCTTCTTACAAAAAATCAATAAACATCTCTTTTCAAAAGATTGATGATTATACATACACATTTTTGAATAAAGAATAATATTATACATATCTCTTAATTTAATATTAACTTATTATTCATAAATACGCATGTTAAAAGGGTAAAGTATGCATAAGTTATCAGTATTGTGTATTGAATAAATCATTTGTATGAAGTTTTAGACATTTACATTGAGAAAACATTCACAGCTGGATAACTGAAAGCGTTTTATACTTTGGATGTAATCAATCAAAGGAGGAATAACAATGGAAAAAGGACCAATCCAAGTGAATAGTGAAATTGGCAGATTAAAAACCGTTTTACTCAAACGACCAGGCAAAGAATTAGAAAACCTTGTGCCTGATCATCTCAGCGGCTTATTATTTGACGATATTCCTTATTTGAAAGTCGCGCAAGAAGAGCATGATAAATTTGCGCAAGTTTTAAGAGATGAAGGGGTTGAAGTGGTTTACCTCGAAAAATTAGCCGCAGAAGCAATTGCTGATAAGGCTGTACGTGAACAGTTTATTGATGATATTTTAGCTGAATCTCAAAAAACAGTGCTCGGTCATGAAAAAGAGATTAAAACGCTATTTGAAACATTAAGCGATCAAGAACTTATAGATAAAATTATGTCAGGTGTACGTAAAGAAGAGATTCAATTAGAAACGAATCACCTTGTGGAATATATGGATGATAGATATCCATTTTATTTAGATCCTATGCCAAACCTTTACTTTACAAGAGACCCTCAAGCTTCTATCGGACGCGGTATGACGATCAATCGAATGTATTGGAGAGCACGTCGTAGAGAATCTATCTTTATGACCTATATTCTTAAACATCATCCACGTTTCAAAGATGCAGACGTTCCTGTTTGGTTGGATCGAAATTCACCATTCAATATCGAAGGTGGCGACGAATTAGTCCTTTCAAAAGAAGTGTTAGCCATCGGTATTTCAGAACGGACTTCGGCACAAGCCATTGAGCGCTTGGCACGCCAAATTTTATTTGATGATCAATCAACTTTTACAAAAGTATTAGCTATTGAAATCCCGAACAGTCGTAGTTTCATGCATTTAGATACCGTGTTTACAATGATTGATTATGACAAATTTACAATGCATGCTGCGATTTTCAAAGAAGAAAATCATATGAATATTTTTACAATCGAAAAAGATGAAGCAACAAACGATATTAAAATCTCACATTCAAGTCAACTTAAAGCAACATTAGAAGACGCTTTACATGTCGATAACATTGAATTCATTCCTACAGGTAATGGCGATGTTATTGACGGAGCACGTGAACAGTGGAATGACGGCTCAAACACATTAACCATTCGCCCTGGCGTAGTCGTCACTTATGATCGTAACTACGTTTCAAATCAACTACTAAGAGATAAAGGGGTCAAAGTCATTGAAATCACAGGTAGCGAACTTGTGCGTGGTCGTGGCGGCCCTAGATGTATGAGCCAACCTTTATTTAGAGAAGACATTTAAGCATTCATTATCAAATTAAGAAAGGATTTTTTAAAATGACAGATATTCAAAAACCATTAGATTTAAAAGGTAGACATTTACTTAAAGAAGACGATTTTACTAAAAAAGAATTTTCAGACTTAATTGATTTTGCGATGACTTTAAAATCTTATAAACAACAAGGCATCCCACATCGCTATTTAGAAGGTAAAAATATTGCTTTATTATTTGAAAAAACATCAACACGGACACGTGCTGCATTTACAGTTGCTTCTATCGATTTAGGTGCACATCCAGAATTTTTAGGTAAAAATGACATCCAATTAGGTAAAAAAGAATCTGTCGAAGATACGGCAAAAGTATTGGGTCGTATGTTTGACGGTATTGAATTCCGCGGTTTCTCTCAAGACACAGTGGAAGCATTAGCAGCGTTTTCAGGTGTCCCTGTATGGAACGGACTCACTGATGCTTGGCACCCAACACAAATGTTAGCAGACTATATGACGATCAAAGAAAACTTTGGTCATTTAGACGGTATTAAACTCACATATGTAGGCGACGGCCGTAACAATGTCGCAAATTCTCTTCTAGTCGCAGGTCCAATGTTAGGTGTCGATGTTACAATCTGCTCTCCTAAATCTTTATTCCCTTCTCAAGATTATATTGATATCGCTGAACGTCGTGCTAAACAAGACGGAGGTTCTGTAACAATTACCGATAATATTGATGAAGGCGTAAAAGGTGCTGACGTTATTTATACTGACGTTTGGGTTTCAATGGGTGAAGAAAGTGAATTCGAATCTCGTATTAAATTATTAAAAGATTATCAAGTGAACAAAGCTTTATTTGACAAAACAGGTAAAGACAGCACAATTTTCTTACACTGCTTACCTGCTTTCCACGACACAAATACAGAATATGGCCAAAAAATTAAAGATGAGTATGGCTTATCTGAAATGGAAGTGACAGATGAAATCTTTAGAAGCAAACATGCGAAAGTCTTTGATCAGGCTGAAAATCGCATGCATACCATCAAAGCTGTAATGGCCGCTACATTAGGTTAATTCAATAGATATGATATGATACAAAAGTCCAGTTATTCTTATCATAATAAAATACTATTAAAATATTTTAAAATAAGTTTTATGCTGGACTTTTTATCTATCTAAAGGAGACATGACATATGGGTGGAACAGATGAAAACAAATTAAATAAAACCTCCTTAATTGGTTTAGTCATTGGCTCGATGATTGGCGGCGGTGCATTTAACATCATTTCAGATATGGGTAAAGAAGCTGGCGGATTAGCTATCATTATTGGATGGCTGATTACTGCGGTCGGTATGATCTCACTTGCCTTTGTTTTTCAAAACTTAACCAATGAACGCCAAGATTTAGATGGTGGGATTTACAGTTATGCCCAAGCAGGATTTGGTGATTTTATTGGCTTTTCAAGTGCTTGGGGCTATTGGTTTGCTGCCTTTTTAGGCAATGTGGCTTATGCGACGTTGCTCATGTCCGCAGTAGGTAACTTTTTCCCAATGTTTAAAGGAGGCAATACCCTACCTTCTATTATTATTGCCTCAATCTTATTGTGGGGCGTGCATTATCTTATTTTAAAAGGTGTCGAAACTGCAGCATTGATTAATAGCATTGTGACCATCGCGAAATTGATTCCGATTTTACTAGTACTTGTGTGTATGATTGTCGCTTTTAACTTTGACACTTTTAAAGCAGGTATTTTTGGCATGACAAGTGGCCCATCACATATGTTTAGTTGGGGAGACACGCTTTCTCAAGTTAAAAGTACAATGCTCGTCACTGTGTGGGTCTTTACTGGTATTGAAGGCGCTGTCGTCTTTTCTGGACGCGCTAAAAATAAAAAAGATGTCGGTTCCGCAACCGTCATTGGTTTAGTTTCTGTGTTGGTCATCTATTTCTTAATGACCGTATTAGCACAAGGCGTCATCCAACAAAATCATATTTCAGAACTCTCTAACCCTTCTATGGCAGCAGTGTTAGAACACATTGTCGGTCATTGGGGATCTGTTCTCGTTAATATTGGCCTCATTATTTCAGTATTAGGCGCGTGGTTAGGTTGGACACTTTTAGCTGGTGAATTACCTTTTATCGTTGCGAAGGATGGCCTATTCCCTAAATGGTTTGCCAAAGAAAATGAAAACAAAGCACCTGTCCATTCATTACTCGTTACTAATATATTAGTTCAAATCTTTTTAATCAGTATGCTTTTCACACAAAGCGCTTATCAATTTGCTTTTTCACTTGCTTCAAGCGCCATTCTTGTTCCTTACATGTTGAGTGCTTTTTACCAAGTGAAATATACAATTCAAACGAAACATCGTGCAACAACGAAGCAATGGATGATTGGTATCATCGCTTCTGTTTACACAATCTGGCTCGTATACACAGCGGGATTGGATTACTTCTTATTAACGATGCTGCTTTATATTCCAGGGCTCATTGTTTACACGATTGTACAAAGAAATAATCAAAAACCATTAAAACGAGTCGATTATTTATTCTTTGTCATTATTATCATTTTAGCCATTATCGGCATCTTGAGATTATTGAGCGGTGCCGTCGACGTATTTTAATGAGGAGTGAAATTTTATGCATAAAAAAATTGTAATTGCTCTAGGCGGAAATGCCATCCAAACAACAGATGGATCTGCAGAAACACAAAAACAAGCTATACGTAAAACAATGCAAACACTAAAGCCTTTATTTAATACAGACTACGATATTGTCATTTCCCATGGCAATGGACCACAAATTGGCAGTCTTTTAATTCAACAAGCGACTGCTGATAGTCCACAAACACCTGCGATGCCTCTGGATGTCTGTGGTGCGATGACACAAGGAATGATTGGCTTTTGGATTGAAACGGAAGTCAACCGTGTTTTAGCAGAGGTTAACAGCAATCGGAAAGTGGGTACAGTGATAACACGTGTGGAAATTGACGAAAATGATCCAAGAATGTCAAACCCGACAAAACCGATTGGGCCTTTTTATACAGAAGCTCAAGTTGAACAACAAAAAGCACAATATCCTGATTCGGTCTATAAAGAAGATGCGGGTAGAGGCTATCGTAAAGTCGTCCCTTCCCCCCTGCCTATATCCATTTTAGAGCATGAATTAATTAGTACTTTAGTTGAAAATAATAACATTATTGTCGCTTGTGGTGGTGGCGGTGTTCCTGTTGTTAAAAGAGGCGACACTTATGAAGGTGTGGAAGCTGTTATCGATAAAGATTTTGCAAGCGAACGTTTAGCACAACTCATCGATGCCAATACCCTTATGATTTTAACAAACGTTGAAAATGTTTATATTAACTTTAATAAACCTAACCAAGAAAAACTCACTGATATCGATGTCGAAAGTTTAAAACGCTACGCACAAGAAGGTAAATTTGCAGAAGGCTCTATGTTACCTAAAATTGAAGCGGCTATAGATTTTGTTGAAAACGGAGAAGGACGTCGTGCGGTCATCACGAACTTAGATAAAGCCTATGAAGCCTTTAAAGGAGAAGTCGGCACACAAATTTATAAGTAGCTATGAGGTGGTGGATTTATGGGGCAAAACCCGTATGATCACTCAACAATTGATAACTCACTCATCAAAAACAATGTGAATACCTATCTCGAGCAGTTTGCTGCCTTTATCAATATACCCACGGTTGCATTGCAGCCGTATAAGAATGAATTTATCGTCAGACAATACAATAAAGGCCAAGTGATTTACTATTCTTCTGATGAACTGACACATCTATATTATTTAATCGATGGTTATATATTAAGAGAGCATTACAGCGTGAATGGGGATGTCTATCGTGTACTAAATAAAGGCGAACATCTATACCCGCTTCACAACCTTTTTCAAGATAAAACAACAAATGAAATGTGTACTGCACTCACCGATAGCATTGTCATGGCCGTACCGATTGAACTGATAGAATATATATGTCGAAATCACGATAAAGTGTTTATTCAAATGTATAAATACCTTTGCGAAAATGAAAAACAATTAACAGAATATAACATGGCACTTAGTGCAAAAAGCGCTAAAGCACGTGTAGAGAAAGTACTCATTTATTTATGCCATACGATTGGCGAGGACCATGAAGAATTTTATGAGATTAAGCAATTTTTAACGATTCAAATGGTCAGCGATCTAGCTAGTGTTTCCCGAGAAACGACAGGGCACATTGTAAACGAACTAAAAACACAAAACCTCCTTTTAAAAGATCAGAAGAATTGGATGATTAGTAAAGCCATCTTGAAATAATATTTTTTGCATGATAAATCAATGGAATGGGATAAAAATTATTTCAATTTCTGTTCCATTCCATTATAAGCGTCTCTCGGTTTACATGAATCCCAAGAACGGATACAGCGATATATAAATCAGATAACTATTTCTTTTATGATTTTATATAGTTCAACTCATGGAATAAGCCATACATATAACGTTACTTTCATACGTTAAACGTGTGAAAGTAACGTTTATTATATTTGAAATGAATATTCTTATACGTCATCAATAACCACGTATCCTGCTTTAAAATAACAAAACTTACCTTTATATTTACGTACATCAACTAAAAAATAAAAATTTTGAAAATGTAGCACCTTCTTATAGATTGAATATAAACTAATATTAAATACATAATTTAAAACCCTATTTGAAATGCCAAAATACTTAATCTAGAAAAAATAAATATGTATTAAGCATATTTTTTATCATTTTAACGCACAAACTAAACCGTTTATTATAAATATAAACGTAATTTTAAAAAATATATACGAATAGACAAGTTGTCTAGACCTATATCAAAAGTCTTTATCTTGCTTAATACCACTTTTCAACATCTTAATCATATACAATCTCTTTAAATCTTATATTTATGACATCTAAAATTTTTATATAAATCGATAATAAACAATCGAATATTGCAACAGTTGATTTTTAAAAATTTTAGAAATTGCACTATACAATTCTATTCTAATATTGTAGACTTATATCAAGCGTTACAATATATATTTTATATTTTAAGGGGTTGTAATCAATGGAAAACAAAAACTTTTTTAGTATTCGTAAACTTTCTATCGGAGTAGGTTCTTGCTTAATCGCGAGTTCTTTACTTGTAAACACACCAACTTTCGCTGAAGAATCAAACAATACGAATACTGCTGAAGATCAACAAAATGCTTTTTCTGAAGTAGTTAACTTACCAAATCTTAATGAAGATCAACGTAATGGCTTCATTCAAAGCATCAAAGACGATCCAAGTGCAAGTCAAGATGTGCTTAACGAAGCGAAAAAATTAAACGACAGTCAAGAGGGTTCTCAACCTGCGCCTGACCATAGCGAAGCACAACAAAATGCATTCTATGAAATTGTAAATTTACCTAACTTAACTGATGTGCAACGCAACGGTTTCATCCAAAGCCTTAAAGATGATCCAAGTGCAAGTGCAAATGTATTAATTGAAGCAAAAAATACAAACGTTGCTCAAGCACCAACACAACCTGCACCAGAGTTAAATGAGGATCAACAAAATGCATTCTACGAAATCTTAAACTTACCTAATCTTAAAGATGACCAACGTAACGGTTTCATCCAAAGCCTTAAAGATGATCCAAGTGTAAGTAAAGACGTGCTTGCTGAAGCGAAAAAATTAAGCGACAGCCAAGCTGCTCCTGACTTTAGCGCAGAACAACAAAATGCGTTCTACGAAATCTTAAACTTGCCTAACCTTAGCGAAGATCAACGCAACGGCTTTATCCAAAGTCTTAAAGATGACCCAAGCGTAAGTAAAGACGTGCTTGCTGAAGCGAAAAAATTAAACGATATCCAAGCGAAACCAGATTATAGTGCAGAACAACAAAATGCATTCTATGAAATTTTACACTTACCTAACCTTACTGACGAACAACGTGATGGTTTCATCCAAAGCCTTAAAGATGACCCAAGTGTCAGCAAAGATATTCTTGCTGAAGCGAAAAAATTAAATGACAGCCAAGCACCTAAAGCTGAAGATAAAGACATGCAGAAAGATGACAGCAAAGCTGAAGACAACAAAGCCGAAGATAAAGGCATGCACAAAGATGACAACAAAGCTGGAGACAAAAAAGCTGAAGATAAAGACATGCAGAAAGATGACAACAAAGCTGGAGACAAAAAAGCTGAAGATAAAGGCATGCACAAAGATGACAACAAAGCTGGAGACAAAAAAGCTGAAGATAAAGGCATGCACAAAGACAGCAAAGACATGAAAAAAGATAAAGACATGGGCATGGCTAAAGACCAGTCTGGTAACAATGGCATGAATCACACTGGCAACAAAATGATGCCTAATAGCGAAACGCATGTTGTTCAACCTGGTGATACTTTAGATAAAATCGCAAAAGCAAACCACACTACTGCCGATAAAATTGCGAAAGATAATGGCTTAGCTGATAAAAACATGATTATGCCTGGTCAAAAACTTGACATGGATAAATCAACAATGATGAATGAAAACAAAGCTGCAAAAGCGAATAATGAAATGAAAGCTTTACCTGAAACAGGTAGCGAAAGCGATGACGCATTATTCGGTACAACACTTGCAGGTGGATTGAGCTTAGCATTAGGTGGTTTCTTATTAAGCCGCAGCAGAAAATCAAACTAAGTTTTAAAATTTCCAACACATTACACAAAATATAAAACCAACTTAGAATATAAATAAACGGGATTAAAAAACTGTGCATGTCGTCAAAGTGGCGACTTCACAGTTTTTTTGATTTTCATCGATAAAATTGCGCTTCTACTTCTGATTGATTACAACGGGATACGCATGACATGCCCGCTGTTTATTGAGACCGTTTGATGCTAAAAAATTGTAAATACGTGGCTGCTCTCAAAATATACTCAATCGGTCCATATTTAAAAAATCTTAACCAAATCATTGAAAAAATCATTTGCACAATCAAAATCACAAGACATGCAATGCCTGTTTGTGCAAACGTTAATGTCAAAAATTGACCCGCTACAATAATAAGTAACGTATTCATCAAATAATTGGTTAACGCCATTTGTCCATAATACTTCAATGCTAACAAGATTTTTTTAACCGTATCGTATTGTAATAAATAAGTTAACAATAATACATAAAACAGTGAAATAAATGGTGCTGTAAAAACGATAAGATCAGAAAATGTATTGTACTTTTCAACATACGCATTGAGGCTAATCTGTGATTTCGCCAATTCATAGGTTGGAAGTACATTATGCTGATGCAGTACGACCATCGAAATAATAAAGCCACCAAATGATAGCAGCAATGCTACTATTAAAGATTTTGGACGATTGTAAATATTTTTGTGTAAGTCAAATTGGCCAATCGTGTATCCTAGAATAAACAAACCGGGGACGAAAGCGATTTTGTTCCCACCAAATAAAGCGACGAAGAGTAAAGCTAACCCAACAACAAGATTGAGTTTTTTATTTACAAAAGTAAAAAGTAATAGCGGTAGGCCAATGATGGCATAAAAAAGCAATGCTTCACCTGGTTGGAAGATTTGATGTATAATACCTAGCAATAGTAAAAAGAGGATTCTCCTCAAGTATAGAAAATATGGATTAACGTCTTTGCATTTGGCGCTATTAAAGAAGATATAAAAGCCTATCCCGAATAGTAATGAGAAGATTGAAAAGAACTTCGCTTCATCGAGGATGTTTAAATATTTCATATAGTCAATAAAAAACTCCTTTATTTAGTATACTGCTATCATAAACACTCATATACCATCTATCATGCGGCTCAAGGCGTATTGTCACTCGGGCAGAAGTCCATAATGCTTTTTATACATAACCACACAGCCCACATAAATTGAAAAAAGTATCATTGAAATCCATACACAGTCCCATTTCATTCTTTATTGACAACATATTTTCTAAAATCTATCTTTAAAATGCGCCCCCTATCAATGGTATCAAATTGAGCTGTAAATCGATTTAAATAATATTTATTGAGAATATTTTCACATGATAATATACTAAAAGTAGACATATCAACAGGAGGTCCTTAAGTTGACTCAAAGACAAATCGGTCTGTTATTTTATACTGGCATTATCGGAGGGCTGCTTTCCGGTATTGTCAAATTAGGTTGGGAAGTCATGTTCCCGCCCCGTACACCAGAACGCAATGCGACGAATCCACCGCAACAATTGTTACAACAACTCGGATTCAGTCATGATTTTACCCATCAAACCTACACATTCTCAGGCATGTCATTGCCTTGGGTGAGCTTTATCGTTCACTTTAGTTTTTCTATTGTCATTGCCATTATTTACTGTTTCTTAGTGAAGAAATATGCCTATATGGCAATGGGCCAAGGCGCTGTATTTGGGATTGTGATTTGGGTGTTATTCCACTTGATGATTATGCCGATTATGCATACCGTTCCTGCGCCTTGGGATCAACCCTTCCAAGAACATCTTTCTGAATTATTCGGTCATATCGTTTGGATGATGACCATCGATCTCGTTCGACAACTTTTTGTCCATCGCTATCAATTAGATTAAAAACAAAACCGCTCATTTGTGATACACATGCATCACACGAGCGGTTTACTATTTTTAAAAATCACTGTCATTCAATTTTTTATTTTGTTTTAGAATCTTTACGAAATTGATAAAATGCAAAACCCATAAAAGCAATATTTAAAACGATGAACAAAGATAATGAAATAGTAAGATATTGTGTTCTTGAGCTATTTTGTGTTGTTAAAAGCGCAACGATATTCGGTAAGCAAACTAGAAATAAAATGACTGCATAGATTTTTTGTTTCAAAACGACACAGATGAGCATAACTAATAGGAGCAATATCACACCCGTTATATTACTTTGTTGTTGAGTCAATGTAACAATCTCATACAGTGGAAAGGTGTGTGCCAAAAACGCGCCAAATAAAATCAATCCAAATATCAATATACCGCCTATCGCTGCAAAAATATATGTTTTTTTACTATCACCAAAGGTTAAAATCAACTTTCGTATCATATATAAGCCAAGTATCACAGTGATTAAAAAAGTAAAAATCACATTTAAAATATCACTTGCTGTTAAAGTATAAGATTGTTCAAATAAATCGGGTATCGTAAATAAAGCAAGCAAAAATAGGACAAAGTATGCAACGTATTTTGTCAAATGATTGATAAAGGGCAAATGCTTTGAAAACTTGTCAGCATAGGCTTTAATCGGCATATCAATAATTGCATGGACATCTTCACCTTGTTGCTCAGCAGTTGCTAAATGATCTCTTAATTCTTCTTCTATTTCTTCAATTTCTTCTTCCTTTTTACCCCTAAACAAAAGTTCAACTCTTAGCTTAACTAAAAAATCTTCCGACTGTTTGCTTAACATTTCTTACACCCTCCCAAAAAGATGATTCATACCTGTATTCAAATCACGCCATTTTGCTTTGAATTGTTCAAGCTCTTGTTTTCCACTTTCCGAAATCGTATAATACTTCCGCTTCGGTCCACCATTATCCGATTTTCGTGTCGTCGTATGGACATATCCCTTTTTGCTAAGTCGTAATAAGACTGGGTATATACTGCCATCACTAATTTCAGGAAACTGGTTTGCCTTCAACTTTTCTAAAATCTCATAACCATAAGTTTCACCTTGCGCAATTAAACCGAGTATCGCGCCATCTAAAAGCCCCTTCATCATTTGATTCGATACTGACATCGCAATCCTCTTTTCTATCAACTACCTTATAATATAAGATAGTTGAAAATTTAAAGTCCGTCAACCCTTTACAATAAATAAGGAGGTATTGACGGGTGTGATACATCACTTTCAAATTTAACGTCATACATTTTTGTATGTGTAAATGGTACATTTGTACTTAAACAATAAAAAACGGGGCTAGGCATCATGACCCAACCCCTCTACTTTTCGATTACGAATGCAATTATAAGATTAATAAATAAGGATTCTCAATATAACGCGCGAGTATTTTTAAGAATTCTGCTGCCCCTGCACCGTCTAAGATTTGGTGGTCAAAGGTTAAACTTAACGGAATGCGTGACACTTGTTTGACATTGTCATTTTCCAGTACGACCTCTTGGGTTAAAGCGCCTACGCCTAAAATACCCGTTTCACCTAGATTTAATATCGGTGTGAAGTATTCAATACCACTCGCACCCATATTCGTAATTGTGAATGTTGCACCACTGAGTTGCACTGCATTTGTATCGCCCGCTCTCACTGCTTCTGAAGCTGCTTTGATTTCTTTTGCGAGCGCGCCAACACTTTTCGTATCTGCTTGCTCAATGACAGGTACCATCAAGCCATCATCTAAAGAAGTCGCAATACCTAGGCGCACTTCATCATATTCTGTAAGTTCACCTTGCTCATAACGTGCATTCATTGCGCCATAATCTTTGAGTGCTAGAACGACTGCTTTTGCGAGTAAAGCAGTCACTGTGAGTTTAATGGCTTTATCTGCGTCATTAATTTCCTCTGATAATCTATTTTTAAAGTCCAATAAGCGATCGGCATCTACTTTGCGGTGTAGCGTTAATTGCGCTGTATTGTCTAAGCTTTGTCGCATATTTTGCGCGATACGTTTACGCATTGGATTTAAACCATCGCCAATTTGTTCTGCTGAAACAGCTTTAGGCGCAGTGGCTCCATTCGTATCTTGCTCAAGGTCATAACCTTGTGATGCGACTCGTAAAATATCCAGTTTTGTAATACGCTGATTGCCACCTGTTCCTTTAATTCGTGTCACGTCTAAATCTTTGTCTTTAGCCATACGGCGTGCCAATGGCGATATAAAGATGCGTCCTTGATTTGGCGTTGCATTTTCAGAGCGTTTTATCGCTGTCTCTTCTGATGTATTTGATACCTCATCATCAGTTGGTTTTTCATCAGATTTTTCTGCATTTGAACTTTCCGATTGCGCTTCTTCGCCAGACGATGTGTCAGCGTCTACCGCTTCATCTGGGTCACCGATAATACCTAAGACACCTTTAACTTCTGCTTCTTCACCTGCAGCGACTTTTATTTTGAGTAAAGTCCCACTCGCAGGTGCTTCAACATCTTGTGTCAGCTTTTCAGAGCTTATTGTTAAGAGACTGTCGCCTTCTTTTACTTCATCCCCTTCAGCAACAAACCATTCTTCCACTGTGCCCTCTTTCATCGTCATTCCGAGCTTTGGCATGATAATATTTTGACTCATATGTGTCCCTCCTTTCTATGATTTAACCTTTTTTAAGTCTTCAATCAGTTCTGAAGCGACATCAAGCACTTTATCTACGTTAGGTATATACGCTGCCTCTAAATTCGCCGCAAATGGCACGGGTGTATCTGGTGCAGTCACTTTTTTAATTGGACCATCTAAATAATCAAAACCACGATCTCCAATAACAGAAGCAACATCACCCGCAATATTACATTGAGGATTGGATTCATCTATAACGATGAGGCGTCCCGTCTTTTTCACTGACTCTAGGACTGTTTCCTCATCCCAAGGTGACACTGTACGTAAATCGATGACTTCAGCAGAGATACGATCTTCGGCAAGTTGATTAGCCGTTTCTTCTGCGACAGCAACCATTTTACCGATGGCGACAATCGTTAAATCTTCGCCTTCTCTAACCACACGTGCTTTTCCGATTTCAACTGTATAGGGTTCTTCTGGAACTTCACCTTTTTGTCCAAGCAGTGTTTTATCTTCTGAAAAGACAACTAAGTTATCATCTTGAACTGCTGCCATAAGCAAGCCTTTCGCATCATATGGGTTAGACGGAACAACAACTTTCACGCCCGGTATAGCCGCAAACATGTTGTAAAGTGATTGTGAATGTTGCGCCGCCGCACCAGCGCCTGCACCATGCACTGTTCTTACAACAAGTGGAATTTTAGCTTTACCCCCAAACATATAACGCATTTTAGCGCCTTGGTTTAAAATCGGATCTAATCCAAATCCAAGGAAATCATTAAACATCAGTTCTGCAATTGGACGTAAACCTGTCGCAGCCGCACCCACAGCTGAGCTGATTGTAATATGTTCTGCAATCGGCGTATCAATGACACGTTGACGGCCATATTTTTTTGCAAGTCCTTTCGTTACGCCAAACACGCCACCAAACGTATCATCATCTTTAATATGTTCAACGCCTGCGCCCCCTGACACATCCGTACCGATAAGGATCACATTTTCATCTTTCTTCATTGATTGGTCTATTGCTTCATTAATCGCACTCATAAATGTTATCTTACGTTTTTCACTCATGACGATAGCCTCCTTCTATGCAAATACATCTTTGTATAATGATTCGACATCTGGTAAATCACTCTCATCTGCAAACGCCACTGCATCTTCAACTGCTTGTTTGGCTGCTTCTTCTATTTTTTTCGCTTCGTTAGCTGTTAACCATTTTTCTTTAATCGCACGCTTACGAAATGCTTCAGTCGCGTTTTTATCTGCATTGCGATCGTCTGGAGATTTTACCTTTTGTTCGTCGCCTTCAAAGTGACCGTATTTACGATACGTATCGCACTCAATTAATGTTGGACCTTCTCCTTTTTTCGCACGTTTAACCGCTTTTTTAGTCGCTTCCATCACTTCAACAACATCCATGCCATCGACACGTACACCGGGCATATTATATGCTGCTGCACGTTCAGCAATCGTTTCAGAAGCACTCGCATAACGATGGGTTGTGCCTTCTCCAAACTGGTTATTTTCACAGACAAAGATGACTGGTAAATTAAGAATAGACGCAAAGTTCAGGCCTTCATGGAAGTTCCCTTCATTGGCCGCACCGTCTCCAAAGAAACAGACTGCGACATTTTCTTTACCTTGATTCCGAATAGAAATACCTGCACCTGTTGCTAAACCAAATCCACCACTTACAATACCGTTAGCCCCTAACATGCCTTTATCAATTTCGGCGACATGCATCGAGCCCCCTTTACCATGACCGAGACCGTCTTTTTTACCCATAATTTCAGCCATCATGCCATTCAAATCGCAACCTTTCGCGATGGCATGGCCATGACCGCGGTGTGTGCTTGTAATATAATCATCATCTTCAAGTTGTGACATCACACCTGTCGCAACCGCTTCTTCACCTACATACAAATGAACAAATCCAGGAATTTTACCATCACTAAAAATCTTATGCACCTTTTCTTCAAAAGCCCGAATTTCATTCATCGTTTTATAAATCCAGCGTGCTTGTTCTTTTTTCATCATAGATTCCTCCTCTAATCATTTGTCATTGTTGCTTGGAGCAGGGTAACGGTATTCAAATATCTCTGTTCTGCTCCGAGTGTGAATCGGTATACATACTTAAAATTCGTGAATCGCTTTGTTAAAATAACTATCGGCGCTTTCACCAATACCTTCTAGTAAAGCAGGATGGGGTTGAATGACATCTGACAATTCATTTACTGTTCCTTCTGACGCCATGACACCGAGAATTTCACCAATTAAATCGGTCGCATGAGGCCCTACAATAAATGCACCTAATAGTTCTTGATATTGCGTGTCAATGACCAACTTGACGAAACCTTCTGCCTCACCTTTAATCAGCGCTTTCGCATTACCTTGAAACTTCGACGTAGTGACCTTTACTGTATAACCACGTTCTTGAGCTTGAGCTTCAGATAACCCTACCGAAGCCGCTTCTAATCTTGTGTAAATGCATCGTGCCACTTGGTCTTCATTCACTGGATGAGGTTGTTGACCGGCAAGATGTTCTGCCACATAAACGCCTTGTGCACTCGCGACGTGAGCCAACTGATACCCAGGAATCAAATCACCAATCGCATAAAGATGTTTGACACTCGTTTGAAAATGTTCATCCACTTGAATCCATTGCTCTTCGCGTTTTAAATTCAATGCTTCCGCAAGTGCTACATTCGCTTTACGACCTGTTGCGACAAGTAATTGATCGAAATGGATGGGCTCATCTGAAGCCAAATGAATTTTATCTTTTGTGACTTTTTCAATCTCTGCTTGTGTGATGATACGAATGCCTTGGTTTTCGAGATGGGCTTTTAATAAAGTGCGCACTTCGTCAATCTCAGTGAGTAAGATATCTTTTGCCACTTCAACAATCGTCACTTCCACACCTAAATCAGCCATTGATGACGCTAGTTCAGTCGCAATGACACCACCACCTATGACAGCGAGTGATTTCGGTAATTTTTTCATATCAAAAAAAGTATCTGTCGTATCAAAATCCACTTTATCCAATCCTTGAATCGGTGGAATAAACGGACGACTTCCAGTAGCTAACACAATATCTTTCGCTTTAAGTGTGTCACCATTCACTTCTATATGAAGATCTTTATGAAGTTGCGCTTCTCCTTCTATATAAGTGACTTTATTTTTCTTCAGTAATTGTTTGACACCCCCTGTTAACGTTTGGACGACTTGGCTTTTTCTAGAAGTGAGTTGTTTCACATCTAGCGAGAGGTCAGATGACTGAATGCCCCACGCGCGTGCAGTTTGAATATCGTGTACCTTTGTCCCATGTTCAAGTAATGTCTTAGAAGGGATACAACCGACGTTCAAACACGTACCGCCAGCATTAAACTTTTCGATAATGGCCACTTGCTTGCCTAATTGCGCAGCCCGTATCGCCGTCACATAACCACCTGGCCCAGCACCGATTACAATCAAATCATAAGTTGTGCGCATAACGATCCCCCTTTACTTATTGAATACTTCACTGCGAAGTATTTGCTTATATTTAACATAGAAGCAAGAAAAACAATTAATTGTAAGCGCTTTCTTGTTTCTTTATTCTTATTCTACGCCTCATTATTTGAATATTCAACTAATTTAAATCTATATCTTTTAATTAATTTATATAAGAGGAATATCAAACGATAGAATAAGACGCACTTTATACAGTTGAACTTTATAAAGTGTTACTATATAATTTAACTATACAGTTCGACGATATAGTTAAAAGGAGTGACAACATGAAACGCTATCCGCTAGTGCCTCTATCTGAAACGATGCATTATATTCTTTTAGCCGTCAGAACACCCATTCATGGCTATAAAATCATGCAAATCGTCAAAGAAAAAAGTGAGGGAGAAGTCAATATCGCAGCAGGGACATTGTATGGCGCACTTGAAAACTTAAAAAAGCACCAATACATTGAATTAATCAGCCCACCGAAAGAGCGAAAAAAAGTTTATCAAATTACTGAATTAGGCGAACATATTTTAGCAATAGAAAACAAAAGATTATTAAGAATGGCCGAAATCTACAAAAAAGGAAGTGAGAAGCATGAGGAAGTTTAAAATCTTTATGAATCCTATTAAAGAAGAAGCATGGATTAATGCACAACTAGAGAAAGGCTATCAATTAATATCGCATAGTTCATGGGGCGTCTATACTTTTAGAAAGACAGAGAAAAAATATGTGACTAGAATTGATTATCGTTCACTCAACAAAAAGCAGTATGATGAATACATTGCGCTACACGAAGACTGTGGTTGGCAACATGTTTATGGCCATAAATATGGCACTGACAATCAATACTGGCAAAAAGAAAAAGAAGGTCAGGATGTTTTATTTTCTGACATCACATCACAAATCCATTATTTCAAACGACTACAGACCTTTTATTTGTCTATATTGCTTCCTTTTTTCTTTATCCTATTTTTCTACTTAAAAAGTGGCATATTCCATTTATTTTTAACACCTGGTTTGTTTGACATGCCTTTTGACCTGATGTGGAAAGCAATATTATTTGAACTGCCATTTGCGCTACTTAGACTCCTTCCACTTTTAGTCTTGATTTATATTGGGTACCTCATCATTAAAAACAGCATCAAAATCAAAGCCATGGAAAAGAACACATAATAAAAAGGGTGTCATCAATGGCACCCTTTTTTATTCCTGTTCATTATTTCCAAAATAAAGCTTTTACATTAAACCCTACAATAAGAGGCTGTTCATTCTCAGTTTAATTAAAACAAATTAACATAATAGGTCGTTATCAGAACCTACACGAACATCTTCTGTAAAAATCCTTTTTTGCGTTCTTTTAATCCATCAATTTTTTGATTTTGTTTTTCAATTAATTTATCTACTTTACTTAAAAAATCAGTTATTTTTACCATTTCCTCATAATCTGGCAATTTAATATACATGCTTTTCATTATTGACGCTGATAAATTACTTTGAGTGCCTGTTCCTACTAACTTCTCTAGTATTCCTTTATCTCTTATATGATTAAGATAATAATATATGTATTCAACTAAGTTATTATCCTCGAAAACCATATTAAATATTGCTTGACTAGTAGCAACTTCAATTTTATTAATACTTAAATATCCTACTGAAGCATACATAGCATAATTTATTGAATTTACAGGTACTAACCAAGCTGTACTGTTATCAACGCCTTCTTGCGTAATGGATTTTTCAGTATTCATTATGAATTTTCCTTGTTCAGTTATATCACTAATTGATAGAAAAGGCACTTCGCCATTATAATATTTACTTTCTGTTGATTTAGGAGTACCGCCAGCTTTTCCTTTTTTATAAAGATTTCCTAATTTATAACTCTGCCATGTAGGGTATTCATTCCCATTCTCATCTTTAAACCCTAATTGTTGTGAGAAAATCTTTTGCATATATCCCTTTTTCTGTTCTTCTAATTTCGCTAACTTTTGTTCCTCTAATTCAATTTGTCGGTCAAGTTTGCTAAAGAAATCTCCTATTTTCTGTTGCTCTTCTAAATTTTTTGGCAAACTCATTTTTAATTTCTTAATATCATTATTGTATAAATGAACAACAGATTTTCCTTGAGCATATCTAGCCAAGCTTAATTTATTCACACCATTTATTGATAAAGAAATAAAACATCCGTCATAATTAGGTTTAGGAGTCATAATATTTATATCCCCACCAACATACACTTCTTGTTTTGTATTTATCGTTGATGCAGTAGCTATGTCAATTGCTGTTTCTCCAGAAGATGGTATAAGAATTTCATTTTCATTGCCTTTTTTTAAATTTTTAGTGTCTAAATCAGTTTTGCTATAAATTTCTTCTATCATTTCGCCATACTTAGTATACAACTCGCCATATAAAATACAGCTAGCTCCCTTTTTACTTAAGTCCCCTTTTGAAATAGATTTACCTTTAGAGAAATTAGAAATATCTTCTAACTTCTTCTCGTCCCACTCTCCCTCAAACTCAGGAAATCTTAATTCAGGTATATTTTTTGTTTCATTAGTCATGCATCTCAACCCCCAATTGTTTGAGGTAACCTGCAATTTCTTTTTCTAATGATGCAATTTCTTCATCCACTGCTTTGATTTCTTGCTGAACTGCCTCTAAGTCAACAGGCTCTTCCTCTTCAAAAGTATCCACGTATCTTGGAATATTTAGGTTATAGTCATTCTCTTTAATTTCATCTAAAGTAACAACGTGACTGTATTTCTCGATGTCTTCACGCTTTAAGTACGTTTCGACAATTTTATTCACATCTTCATCTGAAAGATGGTTTTGATTTTTCCCTTTTTCGAATGATTGTGATGCATCAATAAATAAGACATTTTCATCTTTTTCACGACATTTTTTAAAAACTAATATCGCTGTAGGGATACTCGTACCGAAAAAGAGGTTTGCTGGTAACCCAATGATAGCGTCTAAATAGTTTTTTTCTTCAATGAGATACTTTCTAATTACACCTTCTGCAGCGCCACGGAAAAGCACACCGTGTGGTAAGACAACCGCCATTGTACCATTGTCATCTAAGTGATAAATCATATGTTGAATGAAGGCAAAGTCCGCTTTTGACTTTGGTGCTAATTTACCATAGTTACTAAAACGCTCATCATCTAAAAATGATGGGTCTGCGCTCCATTTTGCGCTGTATGGTGGGTTAGCAACCACCGCTTCAAATTTTTCTTCCAATACTGCTGGATGTTCTAATGTGTCACCATTTTCAATAGAGAAATGACTATAGTTCACATCATGTAGCAACATGTTCATTCGAGCGAGGTTGAATGTCGTACTATTATATTCTTGACCATAATAGTGTCTTACATTTGCTTCTCGTCCTACTCTCAATAATAAAGAACCTGAACCACAAGTAGGGTCATAAACATTTTTTAAGTCCTGTTTATTAGCAGTTACGATTTTAGCTAATATTTTAGAAACTTGTTGAGGTGTGTAGAACTCTCCTGCCTTTTTACCTGCTGTTGCAGCAAATTGGCCAATCAAGTATTCATATGCATCCCCTAACATATCAATTTCAATATCACTATGCACAAATGGTAAAGTGGATAGGTTCATCATAACTTTAGAAATTAATTTTGTACGTGCAGCGTTTGTATTCCCTAGTCGTGAGGAATTCAAGTCCATATCATCAAAGAGATGATCGAAATCGTCTTCACTCTCTTGGCCTCTTGTAGAAGTTTCAATTTTACTGATAGCTTTATGCAAGTCCTCTATTTCAAATATTTGATTCTCAATTTTTTTAATTAAAGTGCTAAATAAGTCTTGTGGTTCAATCACATAACCGATACGTTCTAATAATTCTGCTTCTAATGCTTCTTTATAATCTTCATTTTGCCATGCTTGTTCATAAGTCATGTTTTCTCCCTCAAGTAAAACATCAACTTGAACTTCTGTTTTTTCAGACAAAAAGCGATAAAAGATTAAACCTAAAATATAGTTTCTAAACTCACTTGCATCCATATTCCCACGCAAATCGTTCGCAATACTCCATAATTTTTTCTGTAATTCCGCTTGTTGTTGACGTTGTTTCTCCGTAATTGACATATTAATGTTCCTCCCTAAATAAAATCGCTCTTAAATAAGTATCCATCAGATGTTCTCTTTTAGCTTTTAAATATTTTAATCTCACTCTGCTATGTGCTAAGTTTCCTATTAATTCTTGCTGATGCATACGAGGCAACGGTATTTCTAATGCTTGTAACTGCTTATGTGTCATTTTTTTAATCATGCTTCCACCTTGTTGATAAAGCTTGATTTGTTTTAATGCTTTCGGTGAATGGTTTAACCAATACACAAGATAGCGTGGATAAACGCTTTCTCTGTCTACTTCAATATGTGTATAGTTATACGGTAAGATTGCCCCTGAATACTTTGAACTAACAATGACACATTCTCCAGTAATCATATTGAAAACGATCTGTCCTGCTTCAATACATTTCGCATTATGCCCTTCTTCCAAAGTGATCATTTTAGGCTGAGTTGGATGCCAGGTATATTTACCTAAATCCTCGTCCATCATGTTCTGGTCATAAATCATTATCGGCGTGCCAAGTGCATCTGTGACGGGGGTTAAGCGATTGATAATCGTCCCACTGTGATATCGGATTAATGGTTTGATTGCACTCATCTCCTTGAAGTTTTATTCTACTACATGAAGTATACAACTAAAAATAACTGCAGTAAAGTAAAACTACAGTTATTTTTTAAATTTATTCTGTGCTACTATATTTTTGTGCTGTTTCCATAACAAAGCTTTTGATTTTATTCGCTGTTTTCGTTCTTGCTAAAAACCCACCTTGGTTCTTCAATCCTTCATCAATAGTATTTTTATTAATACTGCCACTGTATTCATACTCTTCGATAATATGACCTAACAATTGAGAAGGGTATGCTTTATCTTCCGCAAATGCTTCAATTTCTTTATGCTTTTCAGCTTCTTCATATTGATAGTAAGCTTCATTCACATCTGTACCTTCTTTTAATGTTGGCACAACTTTATCTAAAAATTGACGAATTAAATCCGCTTTCAGACGTAATTGTTCATCATCAGCACGATCCAACAGTTGGTGAATTTGTTTACGATTACGTTCTTGTTCGACTTTATCCTTAAGTTCAATCTGCCCAATTAAGTTCATAATGTATTGGACATTGATTAAATCATTTCTAAGAATTTCTACCTTAAAGTCAATATCCTCAAGGATAGAAGCCCCCTCAGACTCTTCTTTATTATTTTTCACTACTTTTTCATATAAGTTTAAATATTTACTCTTATAATCTTCAAAGGTTTGCTCGCTAATTCCCACTTGTTCTTGTGTAAATTCAAATTCTTCAAATGTTTTTAACTTTAACAACAAGCTTGCCAAAGCTCTAAATATCAATACAAATTCTTTTTGGTCATCTTCTCGCTCTAACTGATCTACATCAGCCGGTGTGATAACCAGCGCAAATAATTGCTTCAATATTTCCTTAAAGTCAGCTAAATATTCTTCATATGAGCCACTGAGTACAGTATCTGTATTATCAGTTTGTGAAAAGATTTCTATCGCTTGATCTGTTTCCACTTTCAAGTCACGATAACAAACAATATTACCATAAGGCTTTGTTTCTTTTTCAACACGATTCGTTCTTGAATAAGCTTGAATCAAATTGTGATATTTTAGATTTTTATCGACATAAAGCGTATTCAATTTTTTACTATCAAATCCTGTTAAAAACATGTCAACAACGATAAGAATGTCTATTTTTTCCCCAGGTATCACTTTCTTCATCTTTTTAGAGACATCAGAGAAAAAACCATCAAAATAATCCGTGTTGAAGTTTGTCCCAAATATTGCATTATAGTCTACCATGACGCGATCTAACATTTCTCTTGAATGTACAAAATCTTCTTGTTCATTTGAATCTTCGTTAGGTTGAAATGTAAAAATCGTTGTCACATTTAAATGGTGTTTCCCTGCTTCTTTCGCTTTTTTAAAAGCTTCATAATAAGCAATTGCCATTGGGATACTTTGCACCGTTAGCATCGAAGTATAATGACCATTTCTCGTTTTTTTAGCATAGTTTTCAATGATATGATCAGTAATTTTACTGATTCTTTCTTCCGCCATCCATACTTCTTTTTCATTGATTTTACTAACATATTCTTCTTTTAAGTCTTTTTTAGGGTCAAATGTACGTGCGTAATCTACAGAAAAGCCCAGAACATTACCATCTCTTATCGCATCTTTAATTAAATAATGATGCAAGCACTTGTCAAAGATGTCTGCAGTGGCACGGCCATCTTGGCTCTTATTCTCCTCAAAACGAGGTGTGCCAGTAAAGCCAAAGTATTGTGCATTTTTAAAATGTTGTTTAACTGAGCGATGCATGTCGCCAAATTGACTCCGGTGACATTCATCTATAATAAATATGACTTTGTCGTGTTCGTACTGGTCCATGACTGGGTCACTCGATTTAATCGCATGCGCCATTTTTTGAATAGTTGTCACGATTAAAGGTAACGTGGCATCTCCTAGTTGCTTTAACAATTTACGCGTACTGTCTGTTAAGTCAACAGAATCTTCTTGGAATTTATTAAATTCAGCCAACGTTTGACTGTCTAAATCTTTTCGGTCTACTAAAAAGATGACCTTCTTAATACCTTCCTGTTGTGACAAGATTTGACTTGCTTTAAAAGAGGTTAAAGTTTTTCCACTTCCTGTCGTGTGCCAAATAAAACCATTGTTATTAGTTTCAAGCGCACGTTCTATCAATTTTTCAACCGCATACACTTGATATGGACGTAAAGCCATAAGAATCTTATCGGTCTCATTAACAATCATATAGCGACTGATCATTTTAGCGAGATGACACGGTTCTAAAAAGTCCTCAATAAAATGCTTCAAATGATTAATTCTTTCATTTTTTTCATTACTCCAGTAGAACATATGACTCTTCAATATCGTTAAATCACTATTCGCATAGTAGCGTGTTTCCATCTTATTGCTAATCACAAACAGTTGGATATATCTAAATAAGCCAGTAAAGTTTTGTTTACGATAACGTTCTACCTGATTAAATGCTTCTGAAATAGCGACACCACTGCGCTTAAGTTCGATTTGAACTAATGGTAAACCATTTATCAAAATTGTCACATCATATCGACTTTTATAAGTATCTTTCACACTCACTTGATTTGTGACTTGAAATTTATTTTGGCACCATTTATTTTGATCAAGGAAACTTAAATAAACAACCGTTTCATCGTCTCGTTTAAGTACATACTTATCCCTTAAAATAACTGCGCTATCAAACACAGATTTACCATTAATATCTGTAATCAAACGATCAAACTCAGTATCCGTTAATGGTTGATGATTGAGTGCTTCTATATGACGCTCATTAATAATTGCTCTAAAATTTTGTAACATTTCATCGTGTGTATGAATATTTAATTGTTCATACCCCATCTGAGTTAACTGTTTTAATACATCGTTCTCTAACGCAAATTCACTTTGATATGCCATCCAGACTCAAACCCTCTCTATTTAAACCCTGACTTAAATTTTTTATACAACAAACACACACCAATAACAAATAAGATAAATATCAGAACTTCTCCTAACAGAAGTGCAAAAATATAAAGTAATACTACAATAATTATGAAACTAATTAACACAGCGCATGCAAGAATGAACCACGGCCCCGCTGCATATGAAATTTGATCACTATCCTCACCATAGTAATGGCGATCGAAAAATCTCTTGATCGGTTCTCTCACTATCAATATGCATCGTATTAATGCGTACATTACTACCCCAAAAGCAATGAAATAGTAAGGAATAAACACAATAATGTACAAAAGACTTTTAATTAACTCAAATAATGCTTCCATCTTACATCTCCAAAACGATTTATTTTCTAACCTCGTATGGTGACTTGTATAATAAATTGACGCTTTATTTTAAATTATAGCGCAAAACACATTATTTGTGTCATTTCCTTTCATTTTACCTTTTTAAGAGAAATCCGATTCCTTGTTGACAAAAAAGAGAATAAAGCCGGGCATCATCGCAATATGAAGTTAATGATTTGTAAAACAACATGCGATTTCTTTATCTTTTAGTTTTGTCGTGTATGATTCTAACTGTAACAGCGAATATGCCTATAAATATGACAAGGATGAACAAGGCTGTATTAATCATCGTTTGATATTGTTCATTATGCACAAAGATAGAAGTCACAATAATCGTTAAAGAAATCAAAATAAGTATCGTTGTGATAATATTGTATATTTTTTTCATTTTTACCACACCTTTATTAAGGGTATTTAACGATAAGTTTATAACATTTTAAATCAAGAAAAAAGTTGTTGTTTTAATAAAGACCATCGCATAAAAAAGATAGACATTAAAAAGGCTCGCTACCTAAAAAATCAGGCAACAAACCTTTAACGTGATGGCTTACAAAAGTTTTCCTAATACCATATTCTAGTTTTTACATATGATTATAATGATATTTCACCAAATCAAAGAATTGATGCATATCATATCCCCATCTTGCATAATACGCTATTGGGTCAACGTGTGTCGTACCACCCCAATATTTTCGAACGGCATTGTGACTAATGATGGAACCTACGCCTTCTTGATCGTCAGCGAGTGTTGGTGTTAAATGATTTTGTTTTAACATATACGCTGCGAGCCACGCTTGGTTATTGACCGATCTTGCAAAATCATCAAAAGTATACATTCTGACAACTTCGATTTGGTAAAAATACGGGTTGGCTTGTTTGCCTGCTCCCCAAACGTAATATTGTGATGGCGCAGTGAGATGAATTTCTTGATTGTCTACAAAGGCATGTACAAACGCTCTTTCATATGTAGCGTACATTCGATCGACCCATTGTTGAAGTGTCCGATTATCTTCACCCACTTCATGAATTACCACCCCTATATAAGTTCCATATCGATATGGTAAATGGGGCAAAGTATTCATTCTTGGGTCTTTCACAATTTTTGAGTGTGGCAGATGATGTTCTATTATATATTGATTAACATTGGGGTAATAAAAGGGAGGTAATGTGCGATTCTGTTGATCTTGCTGCGCGTTTTCAGTGGCAGGTGCATTGTTTTCAGTCGCATTTTGACTCGAGCTATCCTTCTCATCATGATTCATTAACATCATTGTTGGGGCTGCTTGAGCAACGGTTGAAGAAGGTAACGGTCTGGAAAATAAACTTCTGGCATAAGTCGTAGGGGTAAAAACCATTGGCATGAGCAACAATGTGAGAGACGTCGATAACACAGAAAACATTTTCAGCATAAATACCACTCCTTCATATTATTTTTTAATAATTAATAAATCATATAACTTATTTATATTAATTATATTACGATAAAACAATATAAAGTCAAGTGTTTAATGATTATAAAAGTGTAATTTTTATGTGTATTCATCTATGCGTAATCGTTTAATTTAAAGATGCTAAAATACGATTTAAAGCGATTTCCAATTGTTCGACACTCTTTTTCACTTTTTTGATTTCGCCATGTACTTTAGCATCTGTGAAGATATTATCCCACCAAACATCATACAGTTGATCTTTTTCACTATTTGAAATCGCTAATACTAAATCCTCATTCATATCTTTAAGCATAGGCACTGTGTTTTGCAATTGCGTTTGTAATTGCGATAGATGCGTATTCATTTTTTTAATCTTTCTTCTTTTGAAATAGCTATGGATTGAACTATTTCCTAACATATCAAAACCACTCCAAATACGGACGTCCTTGATTAACTTTTTTACTTTTTGTACCTCTACCAATGCGTCTTCCACTGCATTCTTCACTTCCACAACTTCATGTTGTTTCATATGAAACACCCTTTCTCATCTGCTATCTTTCTACAATTCACTATTAATCCAATCATATAATAATCTGCTTTATTTTGACAATAAGCAGTCACACTTCACACTGTTATTAAAAAGTGCAAAATGTGACCGCTTCAACATTTGAAATGATTGAAGTTGTGTCAATGGTCGTTGCGCGCTGACCTACATAAAGATGATTATTTCAGTAATGTCGCAACATCGACTTCAATCAGTGGCGTTTGTGTACAGGGCGCTGCTTGGCAAAGTTGAATCATCAAAGTATCTTTAATCTGTGTTTGAAATGCGACAGGTTGTCCGTGAAAATATAGGGGTTCTAATACATTATTTGTCACAACACCTTCTGATAGACCTTTGCCTGTCAGCTTGGAATAGGCTTCTTTTTGCGTCCAAATCATATAAAATTGTGTTTCGTTATCAATCCATTGTGATTCTTCATTTGTAAATTGCATTTTCAATCGTTGCCATTCAATCGGACTGAGATTTTCAATATCTAAGCCAATCTCACTTTGATCAAATGCACAAGCGACATACGTGCCGCTATATGACAAACTGACAAATACCGGTTGTGGTGTGTCAATATAAGGCTTACCATAGGCACCAAATTTAAACTGCCAATCTAAAGGATCAAGTTGATACATCGTTTTTAACCCATAATGCACGAGTAATTCGCCAATACAGTGCTGATTTTCATTACTTTTATAGTGGTGTTTCGTATGATTTCTTTTAAACAGAAATTGTTTATGCGCAAGTTGTTTCGTTATGGCTGTGGTCGTCTTTTCTAAGTTAACAATTAATATCATTACATTTCACCTACTTGAATGTGTCGTTAAGTCTTTGTTGCCAACGGGCTAACCATACTTCTGATAGTTCTGACCAGCTTAAATCCAGTGCGTTCATGACAGACTGTGTAAAATCTTGCGTGATAATGGCAGGTTTCAGCTTATCATCGTGATGCATTAAACCCACCCATGCATAATAACCTGCATCATGTACATATTGATCAAATGTTGCGTCATCCACCACTTTAATTGTGCGATTTGTTAGCTTTTCGAGCATCGATTGCATTGTATATTCATGGTTATTCGTAATATGAAAGATGTTGTACGTGCTTTGTTGGATTTCCGCGAATTGTACAATCATCTGTGCCGCTTCATCAACAAACGAAAATGAAATTGGTGTTTGTGCCACAGATACCCCGATCTTATCGAGTTGAAGTAAGTCATGCATAACGATAGAAAAGCGATTTGTTCGCATATTTTTCATAATAATGTTGCCATGTCTACTGCTTGTTAAGTTTCCTACACGCATCATTTTCGCCTTTAATCCTTCTCGCATGGCTTGTAATACTTCAAGCTCGGCATAAAATTTACTTCGTGCGTATGGTGACGTAATCTGTTGGTTTTTAAAAATAGCTGTTTCTGAGAATTGCGTGTCTTCTTGCTCTTCAGAAAAGGCACCTGCCACACTGAGTGTAGAAATGTAAATCAGCTGAGCTTGAGCTCGCTTGGCTAAGGCGATTAGCTGTGCTGTACTTTTGACATTAGCTTCATAAAAGTCTTCATCTTTGCCAAAATGGTCTGTTCGCGCCGCCGCATGAATAATCGTGTCGATAGACGTAGCTAACTGTGTGAAATCTTGGTTTGTGTCGCCATATATGATGTCAACGTTGTGCATCATTTTTTCGCACGTCGATGGCTCAAAATAATGATTCAAATTGTCGATTAAACGGTCACGGGCTTGTGATTCGCTTTCTGCCCGAATAAGACAATGTACACGTTGTTGGCGCTCAGTTATTTCATAAAGTAAATAAGCATCTAAAAATCCTGTAGCACCTGTCAGTAACACTGTTCCTAAAGATTGTTGTGACACTTTTGACAAAGGCGTTTGATTGGTCGCAATCATCGTTTGCAAGGCGTCTATATTTCCCGGGACATTTAATTGTGTCGATTCGCTTTGATTTAACAACGCACGGATGGTTCTGTATTCATAAATAGCCTGCATCGACGTTTCAATTCTTTTGTTTTTCAGCAACATCACAACTTTCATCGTCGCAAGTGAGTTACCACCGAATTCAAAGAAATCATCATCAATGCCAATCGGGCTCACATTTAATACTTGTTCGAATACATCGATATATTGCTGTTCTTGTTCATTTCGTGGTGGGGTCAACGTACGGACTTGTTGTGAATCCGCAGCAGGTAAAGCTTTCGTATCTAATTTGCCATTAGGTGTTAAAGGCAATTGATCCAATTTGATGAACACCTGTGGCACCATATACTGTGGCAACTGATCTGTGAGTGCACGTCGTATCACATCAGCTTGCTCTGTTTCAGCTACATAATAGCCCACTAAAAATGGATGTGCACGCGTACGATCCACTGTGACCGCACTATCCAAAACACCTGCGATTTGGTTCATTTGATTTGTAATTTCTTCTAATTCAATACGATAGCCATTCAGTTTTTGTTGTTGATCAATGCGACCTAAAAACTCAATCTCACCATTATTTAAATAACGCGCTAAGTCACCCGTGCGATATAATTGTCCATCGCCCCAAGGATGCGGAATAAATGCTTGTGCATTGACTTCAGGACGGTTTAAATAACCTTTTGCTAAACTGTCACCCGCAATACAGAGCTCTCCAGGCACACCCACGCCACATAGTCGTCCTTCAGACATGATATACACTTGTACATTCGGGAGTGGTCGTCCAATTGGGACACGTTGTAATACAGAATTGCCGTCATCCATCCATGCCGTTGTAATCACTGTGGATTCGGTTGGCCCATAGGCATTGACATACATTTCACAATGCGGTCGAACCCTATCAACAAGTTCTGGTGTACTCACAGAACCTCCTGTCACTAAGCAACGTAAATGATAGTCCTTCATCATCATGCACAGTTGTGCGGGGATTGAAGCAACAGTGACATGTTGTGTACGGAGACAGTGTTCTAAAGCAAAAATATCCTTTCTTTCTCGTTCAGAAGCAATCACTAAAGGACATGCATTGAATAATGCACAATAAATCTCCATCACAGACGCATCAAATACAATATTGGCGTATTGTAATAGCACATCTTGAGACGTCAGTTGTATATGTTGAGACCAACCTGTGACTAAGTTCATTACATTACGATGTGTGATTTGTACGCCTTTCGGTTGACCTGTCGTTCCAGATGTATAAATCATATACAATACATCGTTCGCTTCCACGTGTTCACTTGATTGAATCACTTGCGCATCATCTTCTCGTATGACACAACTTCTCACATCCGAAGTGGTCACAGTTGTAGAGTGTGATGGCGCATTCGTTAAGATATGTTTCACTTCCGCATCTTTCAAAATAAAGTCAATCCGTGATACCGGATAATCTGGATCAATCGGCACATAAGGACAACCCAGCCATGCCGCAGCAATCATACTTTCAATCATTTCTGGGCCCCTTGTCACGAGAAGCGCCACACGATCTCCTTTACGACAACCTTGTTCGTACAAATGACGCGCAATAGCTAATGCACGTCGATATAACCTATGCATCGAATGATGTTGGTTGTCAAAAATCATCGCTGTAGCCTCTGGTTTTTGTAGCGCCAACTGTTCAATTCGGCTGCCGACAGTCTCCTGCTTAGGATACGCCATCGGTTGTGGTGTCACATGTGTTTCAACCCACTGACGCATGTTGGGTTGCGCAATTGGCAATTGGCCAATGCGTAATAAGTCTTGATCCAATATTGTCTGGATCATCACTGCAAATTGATCACACATATGTTGGATTGTTTCTTTTTGAAACAGATCTGTCCGATATTCAATATTCCAAACA
The DNA here is from genome assembly GCF_022557135.1 of Staphylococcus coagulans. NCBI lineage: Bacteria > Bacillati > Bacillota > Bacilli > Caryophanales > Staphylococcaceae > Staphylococcus > Staphylococcus coagulans. The sequence continues at coordinate 169,734 of NZ_CP092966.1, read as the reverse complement.
AATTGATGATGCGCTTCTTCAATAATGAAAGATAAATCAAACTTCGCTGTGGTACTTTTCGGTGGTTGATGTGTGAGTCGACTATGACCAAAATGCGCATGATGCGCTTCATTGTTTTGACGCACAACGATGACATCAAAAAATGGGTGTCGTGATGCATCACGTTGCGCGATTAATTCATCAACTAAGACAGAAAATGGATAGTCTTGGTGCGCATAAGCCGCTAAACTCATCGTTTTCATTTCATCTAAAAATGTCAGCCACGGTTTATTGTGTGTCGGTTGACCTTTGAACACAACACTGTTCGCGAACATCCCTAACATGCGTTCCGTATCTGGATGTGTCCGCGCACTCATCACACTTCCTAACACAATCTCCTCTTGACGACTGTATTGGCTTAATAAAACCATAATGACACTCATAAAAAACATAAAGTCAGTCACATCATGTTGTTGGACATACTGTCTAATTTTGTGGCTTAGCCCTTCATCTAACTGCCATTGATACATATCCCCCTCTGTTGATTTGACGTGAGGTCTTGGATAATCCAGTGGGATCTCTAGCGTTGGAGATGTTTCTGCTAATAATTGATGCCAATACGCTTGATGGTCTGTCATGTCACGTTGTTTGAGCCATTCACTGTAATCTTTATATTGATGCGTCATCGCAGGCAATGATTTATCTTGATATAGTTGACTCAGCTCATCTAATATGAGGGTCTGACTCATGCCGTCGTTAACACTATGGTGCGTATCCATAAATAAAAAGTCATCTTCTGGTGTTTGAATATAACGTATACGTAAAAGCCGGCCATGTTCTAAATCAAATGGCTGTACCATACGTTCTACCAATACTTGAGGATCGTGCTCATCTAATGTGACGACTTCAAAGTCAGGTGTATAACAGTTTTGAATATATTGATAGACTTGTTGATTTTCCATTCCGAATTGTGTTCTTAAAATTTCATGCCGTTCAATCAATTGGCTCACCGCATGACGTAATTTCGCAATATCTAGCGGGGCACTTAATTGCCATATAAATGGAACGTTATAAACTGTATCATCCGGGTTCAACTGCCATAAGAAATACATGCCACTTTGCGCCGCACTCGCAGGATATGCTTGCTGATTCGATGTGACGATAGGCATTGCTTCTGAATGTGTTTCGGACACGTCTTCTAAACGCGCTGATAATAAGGCCACCGTTGGATATTTCATCAAATCGCCTACTGTCACGGACTTATGCAATTCACGTTCGATTCGGTTCACGACTAAGGTTGCCTTTAACGAATGTCCTCCTAATTCAAAAAAGTGATCGTGAATGCACACACGTTCAATATGCAACACTTCTTCAAAGATTTGACATAAAAGTTGTTCCATTTCATTGCGAGGCGCTGCATAATCACTTTGAAGTCGCGTTTCGGGATTAGGTAAGGCTTGCGTATTCAATTTTCCGTTAACAGTCATCGGTATTTGATCAATGCGTTGGAAAGACAACGGCACCATATAACTCGGCATTTGTGCAGTGAGCGTGGTTGTCATCGTATGATTCGAAATTTCTTGTTCTCCTTCATAAAATGCATAGAGCTGTTTATCCCCTTCTATCTCACGTGTCACGACAACCGCTTTATTAACGCCATGGATACGCTCAATGGCACGTTCAATTTCTGTTAACTCGATACGAAATCCTCTTATTTTAACTTGTTTATCTAGTCGTCCTAAATAATCGATTTCACCATCAGGTTGTAAACGAACCAAATCGCCAGTTCGATACAATTTTCCAGTGCTAAACGGATGATCGATAAAACGTGATGCTGTTAATTCAGGGCGATTGAGATACCCTTTCGCTAAACCTGCACCACCGATACATAACTCGCCCGGGACACCGACACCACAGCGCTGTGTTCCTTGTAAAATATACAGATTCGTTTCCCGTATAGGCTTTCCAATGGGTATGCGTGCAGGAATGGTTTCAGGCATTGTATAGGTCGTTGTAAAGGTTGTACTTTCAGTAGGGCCATAACCATTAATGATTTGAGGATGCTTTGGTCGCTGATGTAGAAGCTCAACCCACTTCCGTGTCAGCGCTTCACCCCCAACTAATAAATAGGAGAGCGGTTCAAGTGCTTCAACGCGTGTGCTCACAGTCGCATTAAACAGTGATGCCGTTAGCCACATCGTATTAATCTCATATTTTCGAATCGCTTGTCCGAGCGCTTTTGGATTTAACAATTGGTCTTTAGACAAGATGACCAATTCGCCCCCATTTAATAAGGCACCATAGATTTCAAAGGTCACCGCATCAAACGCAATGGTCCCAGATAACAGAATTTTTGTCGTTTCATCTAATGTGACATAATCGACTGCTTTAACAAGACGATCGACACTCTGATGCATAATACGTGTGCCTTTAGGTTGACCTGTCGTCCCAGACGTATAAATCACATACACATCATCATCACTATGATTAACGACAGGTACTGCAGCATCACTGCCAACCTGCAAATCTTTCAATGACACAGTTGGCACCGTCGTATTCAATTCGACTTGATGTAATACTAATAAAGCCGGTTGCACATCTTTTAATATATATTGAATCCGTGCTTCAGGATAATCCGGATCAATCGGTACATACGCAGCGCCAGACTTCACAATACCCAAAACCGCTACAATCATCTCCATACTGCGTTCTGCCATCACCGCGATATAGTCATTAGGCTTCACCCCACGCGCACGTATTTGACGTGCGACTTGGTTCGTCAGCCAATCAAGTTGTGCATACGTTAAGCTGTCGTTTTCAAATCTAACTGCTATTTTGTTGGGATGACGTTGGACTTGTTCGGCAAACAACTCAGGTACCGTCGCAAAAGTCTCAGATTCTGTTCGCAACAATTGTTGTAATAGCGCCTCGTCTTGGTCTGTCGTCATTAACGAAAAGGTGTTCATTGGCACTTCTGGACATGTCACACCTTGAAGACATAAATGACGAATCAAATTTGCATACGTTTCAATTGTTAAATCATCATACTGATTGTGGTTATATAACATCTTTACGACATAACCATCCTCGACTTCTTGAACATATACATCGAGCGCTGCTTCGGTCTCCATCGGTTTTAAGCGTTCAGCTTCACAAAATTCACCTGCAATTTCAAACGTATAGTGAATAGGTTCTGAATGAATTAACGTTTCAAACGGAAAACCGGTACGTGCCTCGATTAAATCTGTTAGATGTAGTACCTCTTCATCAACAATCGTGTTCATTCGACTAGAGAGCTGTGTCTTGAACTGTTGATAAGAAAGAGTACGGTCAACATGAAAACAACCCGGTAAAATCCGTATACGTGGCCCAATCGCCTTCCCTTCATCAAATGATGGGGTTCGTGTTGTCGTTAAACCGACATGAACATCATCACTACGCCCAATAAAGTGATTCGCCAGTATGATACCGCTATAAATATCATCAAGATTCACTTCATCATGTTGAATCTTAACCATTTGCCATTGTGTATGGTGTTGATCCGTTAAACTTTGAACAGGCATATAGGCATGATACGTATCTCTTACACCTTGATGACTTTGCCATCGTTGCAGTTGCATCTGAAACGAAGGCAATCGGCGTAATTGATGCATTTGTTGAATCAATTCAGTAAAACTTTGAGTCAAAGTGATCGAGTGAAAAGGTTTTTCATAATAGTGACTCAATTGACTTAAAAAAATAGGCATTGAAGCCGCATCAAAAATAAGTGGACTCACATTAAATTGGAGTAGTGTACAATCGGTCAAGCAAATGATTTTGAAGGTGAAAAGCGGGGCAGTTGTAGGAAGTGTTGAATCAAATGGATTTTGTTCCAAATCACTTTCAAGGTCTAAATCTGATGAAACACGATCTTCATGAACCACTTCAATAAATGGCGCAAATTGACGAATCTGATATTTCAACTCACCTTCTACATACTTAAAAGAGGCCCTCAGTAATGATTGGGTTTGTACTAACTGTGTCAACGCATATAATAATCGTTGCACTTCCATACTTTTAGGTAAGTGCACCACATACGTATGTGGTGGTATAGATGGGTCTCGATTGAATAAATCTGGCCCATAATGTTGTGTGATCGATGCATTTTCATAAAGCACCATAAAATCCCTTCTTCCTCAGTGATATGAAGCCATAAAATGGATTACATTGGTATCATAAAAACTTTATGTCACATTTACAATTCAAAATAAATAATTTTATATAAATTTAAAGTAAACGAAAAATTAAATTAAAATTCTATACATAACGATAACATTCAAATCAGTTATTAGAGGTTTAAATCAAGGACGATCCATCCTTTCAGAATAGCTTATCAACGAAAACTGGACTTAATAATTTTGATAAGCAGCCTAGACGTCTATTTTAGAAACAATATTTCACTATAAATTAAAAACAAAGAAATTTCATTGCATAAGGTGAACCTAAGTATTATAATCGACTTATAATTATGTAAGGGCTTTCAATAAAGATTGCGCATTTCTCAAAATATATTGTGTTGGAGGAAAAGATTATGTTCGGGTTCTCAGTATTTTTAAACAAACCGCTATCTTCTGAAACAAAACAATACATCGAAAAGATGGCTCATTCTGGGTTCACAGGCGTTTTCACATCCCTGCATATACCAGAAGATAATAACACTCAGTATCGCAAACGCTTAATTGAATTAGGTAATATTACCAAATCATTAAATTTAGATTTGATGGTTGATATATCTGGCTCATCATTACAAAAAGCTGGTTTTTCTATGAGCAATATTAATGAAATACGCTCTATTGGTGTAACAGGTTTACGTGCTGATGATTATATTAGTAATAAATGTATAGCTCAGCTATCAAATAAAATAACGATTGCTTTAAATGCTTCAACCATAACTGAAAATGACATTCAAGAACTGAAATTAGCTAATGCTAACTTTGATCAATTAGAAGCCTGGCACAATTATTATCCTCGACCTGAAACTGGACTAGATGAAGAGTGGTATCGTAAAAAAGCAAAATGGTTAAAAAGTTTTGGTCTTAAGTCACAAGCATTTGTTTCAGGTGATAATAACTTACGCGGCCCTCTATATCAAGGTTTACCAACGCTAGAAAAACATCGTGACTATCATCCGCTTGCCGCCTCCCTCGACTTATTATCTGATACAAACAAAATTTTTATAGGTGATTCCGGTATTTCTGACACTGTAATAAAGCAATTTGCTAACTATATACAAGAAAAAAATATCTTATTGCATGTAGATCCATTTAATAATCAAATCGATTTTACTCTAGGAGAACATATAAATCGCCTCGATGAATCAAGAGATGTGATTCGTAGCGCATATTCCCGCAAGAAAAAAATTTCGAATATTAAACCTTTACTTAATATCAAACGTGACACTGGTTCAGTAACAATTGATAATTCACTGTATTTACGGTATATGGGAGAAATTCAAATTGCCAAACGTTCTTTACCAGCAGATGAAAAAGTTAATGTAGTGGGGCAAATCAGTCAAAATGATCGGTGTTTAATTCCACATATCAAAGGTGGTCAGAAATTCACATTGCAAAAAAATGATATTGAAAGTGAGGGCTAAAATGATTAATTTAGATAACTTAACAACAGAACTAAGAAATGAAAATAGCTACAATCTAGATGAAATGACTATCAGTCAAGCACTAAAAAAGATGAATCAGGAAGATCAAAAAGTGGCCTTAGCCATTACTGAACAATTAACTCAAATTGAAAATTTGACAGATGCAGCAATTAAAACTTTAAAAAATAATGGTCGCTTAATATACATGGGTGCCGGTACTAGCGGTAGATTAGGCGTATTAGATGCCGTAGAATGCGTACCAACTTTTGGAGTAAATTCTGATATGGTAATAGGATTAATTGCTGGTGGAAATAAAGCAATGGTTTCTGCAATAGAAGGCATAGAAGATGATATTGACCAAGGTAAAAGCGATTTAATGCACCTTAATCTGACAGCAAAAGATATGGTTATAGGCATTACAGCGAGTGGTCGGACCCCCTACGTCATTGGTGGAATAAATTATGCCCAATCTATAGGCGCACATACTGGCTCTTTATCATGTAATAAAAATTCAGACATAAGTAAGTTCGCAGAATTACCAATTGAAATTGACTGCGGACCAGAAATTTTAACGGGTTCAACACGTTTGAAGTCAGGAACCGCGCAAAAAATGGTTCTTAACATGATTTCTACTGTCAGTATGATTGGAATAGGAAAAGTGTATAAAAATTTAATGGTTGATGTTAAGCCAACGAATAAAAAATTAATAGAGCGTTCTAAAAGAATTATTATGCAAGCAACGGAAGTGGATTACGACACAGCAACACGTTACTTTGAAGAAGCCAATGAAAACGTAAAATTAGCTATTGTTATGATTTTAACAAACTGTAATAAAGAGGAAGCGACACAAAAATTAGCCAAAGCAAACGGGTTTATCAAAAATACGATTTAAATAAGGGGGGATTACATGGGAAGAGAAGAATTGACATTGAATGAACTTGCCAAAAGAATATATGACGGTGCCGGGGGATTAGAAAATGTTCAAACTGTTAATCATTGTATGACTCGTATTCGAATGAATATACGTGACAGCAATCAGGTAGATCAAAAAAGGCTGAAAAGTATACCAGGCGTGTTGGGTGTTATATTTGACGAACAATTACAAGTTATTATAGGCCCTGGAAAGGTCACTAAAGTAGCTAACGAAATGGTTAGTTTAGCTGGTGTAGAGCTGGGAGAAAATATCAAAAAAAGTTCTGGAAAAGAAAGAGTTAATGCTAAGGCAGCAAAAATAAAAGCAGCGCAAAAAGCTAAGCAAAAAAATTCTCCATTGAAAGTTATTTTAAAAGATATATCAAATATCTTTGTACCTATGATTCCGGCGTTTGTCGGTTCAGGTTTAATAGCTGGGATTGCTGCAGTAATGAATAATTTGATTACTGCTGGAACATTAAATGCCACAACTTGGCAACAGTTTGTAGATATTATGAACATTCTTAAGAATGGTATGTTTGCATATTTAGTCATTTATACAGGGATAAATGCAGCAAAAGTTTTTGGAGCTAACCAAACTCTCGGTGGTGTTATCGGAGCAATAGTAACACTTACAGGTATGAATGCCGACAAACCCATTAAAAACCTTATTACAGGCGATGCATTAACAGCTGGCCAAGGCGGAATTATAGGTGTTATATTTGCTGTCTGGTTGTTATCAATAATTGAAAAGAAATTGCATAAAACTATACCCGATTCTGTTGATATTATCTTCACACCTACACTTTCCTTATTAATAATAGGTTTACTTGAAATTTTCTTGATTATGCCATTAGCTGGATTAATTTCAAACGTTTTAGTGGGAGGTATCAACTGGGTACTATCAGTAGGAGGACCATTTTCAGGCTTTGTATTAGGTTCTCTATTTCTACCGATGGTTATGTTTGGATTACATCAAATTTTAACACCTATTCATATTCAAATGATTAATGATACAGGTATGACATTATTACTTCCTATTCTGGCAATGGCTGGTGCAGGCCAAGTGGGAGCTGCACTTGCTTTATGGGTTAAACTACGTAAAGATGAAGAATTGACTGAAATGATAAAAGGCGCATTACCCGTTGGCATTTTAGGAATCGGGGAGCCATTGATATATGGTGTAACATTACCATTAGGTCGCCCATTTATTACAGCTTGTATTGGAGGTGGCATCGGAGGCGCAGTTATAGGTGCCATTGGTGGTATTGGCTCGATTGCAATAGGGCCTTCCGGTATTGCACTTATTCCATTGATTTCTAATAATCACTGGACAGGCTATATGTTAGGTCTACTTTCCGCTTATATCGGCGGTTTTGTAGTAACTTACTTTTTAGGGATACCAAAAGATAAACTACAGGAACAATTATTAATGCACAGTAAAATAAGTAATGATTCAATTAATCAAGTTAATAATAATAAAACTGATAATTTCAATGCTGTAACAACAGGTTCTATTCATCCCATAGAAGAATCAACAGATCCCGCTTTTAGGAAGAAAATGATGGGCGATGGCTATTTTATTATACCAACAAATGAAGAAATTTTTTCGCCAGTAAGTGGTACAATATCAACTATTTTCCCCACTAAACATGCAATTGGTATCACTACTGCCAATGGATTAGAAGTGTTGCTACATATGGGAATTAATACTGTTGAATTAAATGGCTTACCTTTTGAAGTATTAGTAACTGAAGGTCAAAAGGTTACGACAGATTCTAAAATAGCGAAAATCGATTTAAGCGCCATTAAAGAAGCAAAAAAAGATACATCAATCTTGGTTGTTATTACTAATATGACAAAAGTAGATTCTTATAAACTAGAAAAACATGGAGCAGTTACTTCGAAAGATACTGTTTTTAGTGTTACAACTAAATAAAACAATTAAGGGGCTGCACAATAGCTCCTTAATTGTTTTAAATTTAAGTCCATTTTTCTTAATTCTACATTTTTACAGTTTATTAAGTTCGCGCCAAATCTCTTTTAAAAATATTTTTTCCTATACGCTTCAACTATAGAACGGGTTGTATATATTTTCTCAGCATTCTCCTGATTTCGACTTATATAAACATAAAATAATAGATCCACAGTAATAAACTGTGCCAAAATAGAATCTGTTGCAGCACTTCGATAAATTGATTCCATTGGCCGCGAAGTTTTTAAACTAACATCAGCGAGTTTAGACAATGGATTCTGTCCAAATTGTGTCAATGTAATAATAGGAATTTCTAAATCCTTAGCGGTTTCAGCAAGTGAAATTAACTCAGAAGTCATACCAGAGTTTGAAACTAGCCAAATAACACACTCTTTCTGATGTAAAATGAGCTGCGGTAATATAGTATTATAGTCTGGCTCACTAACTACATTTTTCCCTAATCTCCCCCATTTTTGAACAATATCCATCGCAGTTAAGTTAGAAGCCCCAATACCCAAAACATAGCAGTACTCTTTTTCTTCAATGAACTTACAAGCCTCTAAAAATTCTTCTTCATTAAATAAAGCTGTGGTTTCATCAATTGTATAGTGTGCATTATTAGCGAGTTTATTCTTCAAACTATGAAAAGAGTCGTCTCTGTCGACATCACTATAAGAATTCATACTAGGCGCTTTTTTTGTTTCGGCAGAAAGTTCAATCTTAAGTTCCGTAAGACTGTTATAACCCATTTTTTTAGAAAACCTTACAACTGTGGGACTACTTGCGCCAGATGCTTTAGCAATATCATTTGCTGTCATACTAGCTATTTTTTCGCTATTATTATAAATAAACTGAAAAATTTTTCTTTCAGCAGCAGACATTTCTGCCTGCATGCTTTTCATGTGAGAAAGAACGCCCATAAACTCCTCCTTTAATCATTACTATTATTTTAGATACAATAGATTTTTATAAACATCTAGAAATAAATAACGATTACTTTTTCACTTCATTTCAACTATTTGTTCTCCAGTTTTTTTGGAATTATTATACAAATCATATATTTATTTCTTTATCTATCGCTTGATAATATCTAAATTGACTAATACGTTTCTTATCACCAACAACAATAAATTCTTTTTTAGCTCTTGTTACAGCAACATTAATTAGATTAGGCTTCTGACATGACCATTGAATAGCAGTATTTTGCGTATCATCCGTACCAGTGACAAAATAAACTTTATCTGCTTCTTTCCCTTGGAATGTATGAACTGTACCTATAGATTCACGTAACCACTTTCTAACATTTATGTTTTGGTTAACTAATGGTTTCAACTCTTTTTTGGCAAAAGCAATAATTTCACTCTTGACTCTAGAAAACGGCGTGATAATAAACACATTTGGCTCCTGTTTGCCACTTTTCAAAGCTTTAACCCAGTCTTTTTTCAGTTCTTCTACTACGACTATACCTTGTTCTTTCACAAATTGTTTTGGATTAGCTTTTCCTTTAACATCTATCCATGAAACCCTGCCAACCTTTCCTTCTAACTCGTTACTTTTAATATATTCTGGTAACACCATCTTTTGTTCGTATGCAATTTTATTGCTAATAGTAAACATTGGATTTAGACATCTTCTATGCACCCAAAGAGGTACACCAATCCACTGCTTTTCACCCTCTTCACCTTTCCAATAACCGTAGATATTTGCTCCATCACTTAGTGTTTGAACTGAAGATTCAATGCTCACCAATCGCTCAGGCACATTAAATGCTTTCCTTACAGAGTCAATCAAATTACGATCTACAGTTACTACTGGTTCAATTTGGACGGGATCTCCAACTGCCACCAGGTGTTGCGCACGTTGTATCGCTCCTACCGCAGCTTGAGGAATAGCTTGCCCTGCCTCATCAATATATAAGTAGTCTATAAAATCTTTAGGCATCGTTTGATACATTGATCTAAAACTTGCAAAAGTAGTGCTAATGACCGGAAAAACAAGGTGAATTACGTTCCATGCATTTTCTACTTTCTCAGGTGCTGCATCTAAATATTCAAAACGTCGCTGAAAATCATATAACCCTGATTGTATAGATTTAGCATTCCCTATTAAAATCAATTTGTGCAGTACCATCGCCTTTAAAAATAATAATCCTCGTTCAAATTGTAATTCATCTGAAGTCCATAATACTTTCTCTTGCCGCTTATTATATGCTTCATTTCCACTTCTCCAAAATTCACTATCCGGCACCACGACATCTGGATGATCTTTTATAAAATTTAAATAGCCCTGTTGATTTTTGCGAAGCTGCATTAAATTTTGTTCTATCCGCTTGATGCGACTTTCTCTTTCATTTATTTCATTCACTGCCATAGTTATCTCAGTATCTATTCTTATTTTATCTTCATTAAATTGAATCTTTCTTCTCAGTAAATCTACATGTCTTTGCTCATATTCTGTGTCTTTATCATCACTAGAATTGCTTCCTAAAAATTGTTTTAACTTATCTTTGAATGAATTTTTACTTTTTGTCAATTGAATATATTCTTTTAAATCGTTAATTTGTATATCAACGTTTATTATTTGGTTTTCTAAATTCTTTTTCCGTTGTTTTAAGGAATCAATATTATTATTTTTGTTTTTATCATTCAGTTCTACTAATTCTTGTTGATACTTTATAAACTGTTCTTCGCTTTTTCTAAAATCATTAAAGTGTTTTATACCTTGGTTAATTTCTTTTTTTAACACTTTAACTTTACTTAAAGTTTTTTGAAATGATTGTTTAGCATCTTTCCACTCTTTATTAATATCTATAGAATTATACGCATCAATTAAAACTTTATTTAACGTTTTTGATTCACAGCTAGTAAGAAGTTGCGTCATTACACTATCAATATTTGCTTTCCTACCAAAAACGCCTGAGAATAACCCCCATGCTTTTTCACCAATTAACTTTTCAGCAATTTCACTAAATATATCAAGTTCTTTCGCAACATTTTGATAAGCCTCTTCATACTTTGGAAAGTTTGAAGAAATATCACTTCTAACCACTTCAGATATTTTAGGCAAATCTTTGGATATATTTTCAACAGCACCATTATTACTTGATGCAACTACCATTTTATAGTGTGTATGGACATCGTTTAGAAAAGCAGTTGGGAATTGGTCTGTTTTGTGAATCTTCTGGAATTTAAAAGCTTGACTCGGTTTATTAAGTTTAGCAAAAGTCTTGGCCCTTTCAACTATGTTATGCGCAAATATATCTTTCAATAACGTTGTCTTACCCGTACCTGGAGGACCGTTTACAGAACTTATTTTCATTTGATCATATGTTATTTGATTTACAGCAACTTGTTGCATCAATGATAAACGGTGTTCTACTAGAGAAGGCCAACGTCCATCAGGATAAAATTCTGGTTTTAGATAATGCTCTATATATTCTTTATTCTCATCAATGACTTTCTTATCTTTATCATTAACGCCATGAATGTATTGGCTCAATGTTTTATTAGGAGCCTTTTTTGCAAATTCCATATCACTAATATAAAAACTATTAAGTTCATTGCTCTGTTCATTTGAAGTGACATATTTTATACCTATCGCTTTCTTAAAAAAACCTTGATAATTGGTTTCAAACAAAGCAAAATATTTAGAATATAATTGATCAAGCTTATGTAGTTTTTCTTTAGTTAACTTATTATTCCCTATAATTTCTTCACACTTATGCTTAAATTTTTCAAAATGGTCTTGGTAGGTCTCTTCAATTAGGATATTTTTGTCATTTTTAAGGTACTTTAATGCACTCATTAACATTGGAACATGGAGCGTATCCATTAAAACGTATCCTTCATTATCAATCATGAAAGTATATCCATAACAGTTCCTATTATCTGGATTATAAATCTCTTCATCATTAAAAATACTTCGAATATATTGTTCTATTTCTCCAAACTTAAAGCAATGTCTATAAAGTTGAAATTGTATTTCACCTTTACTGCTACTTAATTGGTTAAGCTGAAAACGTTCGTCTTCCCATATAGGATAAAAAGACTCAAAATCATGTACTGCCTTTTGCTGTTCATTTAACAAAAAAAGATCTTTATTTAAATATGACTTTATATCCTCTAACTCGCCAGGTTGTAGCGTCTCTATTAGTATCCAAGCAGACAATGTATTATTAACTAATCTATCCATTAGCGCATCCCCCAAGAATCTATATATTTATAGTCATTTTAACAATAATTATCAGAATTTTACATGTAATTTTATTGTCTAATTAAGCAGCTCGCTACAAATAAATTTCATATCTACATTAGACTTTTAATTGCCTGTTCCCTTTATAGCCACCTATAAATGTATTTACATTCAAAAAAAGAATAAACTAACTCAACCCGAGGTATTTCCATGCCTCGGGTTTTCTTTTATACAAATATACATCTTCACATTATCCTTCCCAATATAAATAATGACAAATGTCATGATGCAGCGATGACAATCCTCACTAACAATAGATCCATTACTTTTTTACAATTAAGTTAACTTATTCAAAGGATGTGCAGGGTTATGATTCAAATCGAACATATCACGAAACAATATCAACAACAAAAAGCGGTCAATGATGTTTCTTTTACGATAACAGAAGGCATTTGTACTGCATTAATTGGTCCGAATGGCTCCGGTAAATCCACACTAATTGATTTATTGATTGGTGATCGACACGCCGATAGTGGCATGATTAAAGATCCTTCACACTTATTACATCCCGAACGGTTAGGCGTGCTTTTTCAACGTACAACCTTCCCTGAACGTATGAAAGTCATAGAGCTTTATCAATTGTTTTCAAAATTATATCCTCAGTCGCTTTCTTTGGCAAAATTCCAAGACATCACGCGTTTTAACGATGCAGAGTTACAAAAATTTGCGACTGAACTATCAGGTGGACAACAACGTATTCTAGATTTCGCTTTAACTATGATAAGCAAACCACGATGCCTTATTCTTGATGAGCCTACAAGTGCGATGGATGTCCAAATGAGACAACATTTTTGGAAAGTCATTTCGCAATTAAAAGCAGAAGGACTGACGCTCTTTTACACATCTCACTATATCGAAGAGGTAGAAAGAATGGCCGATCAAGTGATTGTACTCAACAAAGGCCAAATTGTATTCAATGATTCCCCGGGAAATATTAAACAGCAACAACATTTTTCGATGATTGATATTCCAGTACCCCAAACACCACTTGAACAGCAATTTCCACATGAAACAATAACGCGTGTGCAACAACGTCTACACATTAAGACAAATCATGTCCAACAAGTTCTTGAAAAGTTACTTGCTTTAAATGTGAACCTTGATGATATCGAAATTCGCAAAAATTCATTGCTTGAGATTATTTTCAATGAGGACAAACAAGGAGAGGATCAATGATGCGTTTTGCATATTTATTATCAGAATTACGTTTACTATTCCGTTTTAAAACAAGATTGATACTATCGATTTTTATACCTTTAGCATTTTACTTATTATTTACATCGATCATCCAAGCACCTGAAGCTGAGATGGCTGAAATTAATAAAAATGCTATGTATAGCATGACGACATTCAGTTTAACGAGTTTCTGCTTATTCTCATTTCCGCTTGAACTCATCGATGAACGCAAAAAAGGTTGGTATAAAAACCTCATGACTACGCCACTCAAACCCTTTGACTATTTCAGCGTAAAAATTATTAAAACAATGTTTCAGTTTGTTTTAGCCATTTTTATTATATTCGGGACTGCTGCCTTTTATAAAGGCGTTCATTTATCCCTCAGTCAATGGATTTTATCAGGCGTCGTTCTATGGATTGGCGCAAGTTTGTTTCTATCACTTGGCGTGCTATTAGCACAAATCAACGATACCCAGAAAGCGAGTGGAATCGGTAATATTCTATATTTAGGTTTAGCTGTCTTAGGTGGTCTCTGGTTTCCGATTGACACCTTCCCATCTTTTATGAAACCGATTGCTCACCTAACACCTACATATCATTTAAAAAAATTAGCAACCGATTTAGGACAAAACGATTCTTTTGCGATTAGCGCTTTCATTATATTACTTCTATATAGTATGATTTTCTTAAGTATCGCTTTATATATTCAAAAAAGAAGAGATGTGTCTCAATGAAAAAACTAGATTTAGACGCGGGTCATTTATCCAGCTTAATCTATTTGTTATTTCCATTTCTTGCCTTATTTTTAAATCGTAATCAAGGGAATACTGTGTTCCTAATTGTTGTTTTTATCATCTTTAGTATTGTTTATACGACGTTGATTATCGGTCATCGCGCTTTAAAACCATGGATGTCTTATTTTTTACTTGTCCTACATTATTTAGGGATTATTTATTTTGTTTATGCAATTAATCCCACGTCGTCCTTATTTTTATTTTATAGTGTTTTTGCGCTTCCTTTAACTTTTCGCGTCAAGTTATGGTCTAAAGAATATTTCACCTTTTTAGCAACCATGCTCCTCTGTCTTATCGTGACGTTTCTCTATTATTCGGAGCCATTTTATATTGTGATGTTAATCATTTATTATTTTGTCATGAATTTAATTATGTTCTCAAATTTTAAACGTGTGACAGAGCAAGCGTACCAATCAGAGATTAACGCACAAAATGAGCATATCAACGTATTAATCGCTGATCAAGAGCGCAATCGCATTGGTCAAGATTTGCACGATACATTAGGTCATGTTTTTGCAAGTCTGAGCTTAAAATCAGAGCTTGCGATCAAACTCATCGACCGAGACCTTGAACAAGCCAAAGCTGAAATGATAGAAGTCAATCAAATTTCAAAAGAGGCCTTAACTCAAATTAGAGAGATTATTCATAACTTAAAGACACGCTCATTCGTTGAAGAAGTGACCGCATTAGAAACACTCTTAAAAAATGCGAATTTGGAATTTCATTTTGACAATGCCAGCTTATCTCAATCATTGCCACCAACGAAACAAGCCTTATTAACGATGATTCTTCGAGAAGCCATCAACAATGTCATTAAGCATGCTGAAGCGACAAAAGTCAGTGCCTCATTATCTCGTCGTGATAAAGAGATTGTGCTAACGATTCATGATAATGGAAAAGGAGTCACTGATACTAGTGTGCATTTAGAAAGTATCGAAGCCCGAGTTGCTTTATTAAGAGGAGCTTTAGAAGTAGAAAATCAGGCTGGCTTGCATATGACAATTTCAATACCTCATGGGGGAGGATTTCTATCATGATTCATGTGATCATCGCTGAAGATCAAACAATGTTAAGACAAGCCATGGTTCAACTCATTGAAATGCATGAACACATTCATGTCATTGCAGATGTTGGAGATGGTAAAAGCGCACTCAAAGTAGCGCAAGAAACAGAGGCTGATGTGCTTATTTTAGATGTTGAGATGCCAGAATTAACAGGCTTAGAAGTCTTACAACAAATCCGAGAAAAGAACATCCCTATTAAAGTCATTATCGTTACGACATTCAAACGACCGGGTTATTTCGAAAAAGCCGTTGCTTATGATGTTGATGCTTATGTATTAAAAGAACGCTCAATCGATGAACTCATCCATACGATTAATAACGTCATGTCAGGTCAAAAAGAATATAGTGAAGCGTTGATGACAACCATCTTTTCGGAACGCAATCCACTGACAGAAAAAGAACAATGTGTGCTAAAAGAAATTGGTAAAGGGCTTTCAAGCCGTGAAATTGCCGAAACTTTATATTTATCTGACGGCACCATTCGTAATTACACATCGACAATTATTGATAAATTGGAAGCTGACAACCGCTTCGATGCTTGGAAAAAAGCACATGATAAAGGATGGGTATAATGATGACTTTAACATCTATTTTAAGACATACATTTCGTCTCTTTACAAAGTCAACATGACATCCATCCTTTCATCTCGTTTCAACACTTCAATTTTGATATTTTTTAATTAAATGTTGTGGAATATGACAATAATCATGTGGAAACTTATCTAAATGATCTTGATGAATCTCAGCACTGGCAATATAGTTGGATAGCGGTTTGACCTCTACCGCAATACGTGCATGGTCTGGTCGGCGTGCAATAAATTGACGTGCACACTCTAAATGCTTGACCTCTTCACTGTAAACACCCGTCCGATATTTGGGACCCCTATCTTCACCTTGATGATTGACACTATATGGATCAATCACCTCAAACAAATAGGTCATCAGTTCCGAAACATCGACACGATCCGGATCAAATGACGTCTTAACGCACTCCGCATAACCATCGTACGGACCATCAAGTGTTTGCGTCGTCCCATTTGCACGCCCAGCTTCCGTTGCCACAACGCCGGGTAATGTTTTAATAAAAGCTTGGACGCCCCATAAACAGCCTCCTGCTAAATATATCGTTTCCATTGTACCCCTCCACATCCTCACTATATATTCTATAACATGCGCCACTCATCTCGTGAGTGCCTAGATTTTAATGATTTCTAAAATTTTGATATTAAAGTAAATCTCTATTTGAATACTGTCATATTTAATAATCTATTAATAGACTCTCTTTTAAATTTCACATATAATGCTTGTGATATAATAAATTTATTTGAAAGGAGTCGATACTTTTGAAAGATCATCCTGAAAATCAAGAGGTTCACGAACAAAAAGACGCAAGTCAACAAAGTGAACAACCACTTGATGCGCCTCAATCGCATACCAAAGAACAACACCATCAAGATACAGAAACCATTGAACAAAAAACGATTGATAATATTAGCTTAACACAAGAATTCAAAAATTTATTTAATAACACAACGCGTTCTATCGGTAAACTTGCGGGAAATGATGAAGTTTTAAAAATCAACCTCGCCGATATGTTTTCAGAAGTATTCAAACCCCACACAAAACAAGAAATGGACGAAGTCTTTATTGCGGGTACTGAATATACAACACCACAACTCGATGAAGTATCAAAAGAATGGGCGAAACCTTTCCTGTTCTCAAGAATATTTCTTGGCCTTGCCACTGTTTTTGCATTGTTATGGATAATGGTTGCTTTTTTTGGGAATCCTAACGGCATAGGTGGTTTAATTTTTATCGGTGCACTTACTGTGCCTCTTCCTGTATTAATTTTCTTTTTTGAATCTAACGCATTTAAAAATATGAGTATCGCCATTGTCTTTAAAATCTTTTTCATTGGTGGCGTATTGTCACTTATCAGCACTTTAACGTTATACGAATTTGTGCCAGTTTCTGATGATATCACTATTTTTAGTGCCATTCTTATCGGTATTGTCGAAGAGATGGGCAAAGCGATCGTGACGATTTATTTCATTCAACGCATGAATACATACAAAATTTTAAACGGGTTATTAATTGGTGCTGCTGTTGGAACAGGATTTGAAGTATTTGAATCAGCGGGTTACATTTTTAGATTCATTCCTGAAGGATTTGACGTCATGACGCAAGTGATTTGGTTACGCGCTTGGACAGGTATTGGTTCACACAATGTTTGGACCGCTATTGTTGGCGCTGCCGTCGTCATTACTAAAGGGAGTCAAAAATTCAATTGGGCACATCTCGTAGATAAACGCTTCCTCTTTTTCTTTGGTGCTGCTGTGACCTTACATGCAGTATGGGACATGCCCATTGCGGAAGACGGTATCCTCAAGTCAATCTTACTCATTACATTAGGTTGGTTACTGACTTTTATCTTAATGAAAGCCGGTCTAAGCCAAGTGACCCAACTTCAAATGGAAGCCATGAAAATGAACGAAGCCCATCAGACACAAGCGCAGGAATAATTTGGGTCACACAACAATAAAAATGAGCGATACCGTTAACTTTCATAATAAGCTCTTTTCATAGCAAGTAAAAAAGACTGAAGTATACGTTTTCAGTCTTTTTTACTTTGCCCGCCTCATTTTGACAAAAGCTTTTTCTAAATTTGAATTAAGCCCTAAGAATGAATTACGAAGTCAAATATGCCTATTCCGTGTCACTTCTCTTAAACCCTTTACATTAAAAATAATGCGCGTTACGATATTATTAAACGAAACGTTTCGTTTAATAATGACGTCTTAAGGAGGCGCACGTTCATGTTTGGGATTTCTTTAACAAGTGTCCTACTACGCTTTTTAATTGGGGGCTTTGCTGTTGCTTCAGCCTCCATTATTGCTGGAAAAGCAGGTGGAAAAATTGGTGGTGTCATTGCGACGATGCCAGCCGTCTTTTTAGCTGCAATCATTGCGCTAGCGATTGATCATCGTGGTGAAACACTAGTGCAAATGTCGATTCATCTAAGTACCGGAGCCATTTTAGGTATTTTATCTTGTATCGTAACTGTTGGCCTCACTGCCCTTTATATTCATAAACATGGCTTTCAAAAAGGCACTGTTTTTTCAGTTTTGTGTTGGCTCGTCATCTCTTGTGCATTGTTCGGTCTACAACATCTCATTTAAGGAGCGCGAAGAATAGTGAAATCGGCATTAATTAAGTTTATCGTAGGTGGCTTTACAGTCGTATTAAGTTATATCGTTTCACAAGTCTTACCTTGGAAAGAGTTTGGTGGCATTTTTGCTACATTCCCAGCCGTTTTTCTTGTATCTATGTATTTATCTGGAATGGAATTTGGGGACACTGTTGCCGTACATGTCAGTCGGGGTGCAATTTTTGGTATGATGGGCGTCCTAGTTGATATTGTTGTAACTTGGGAAATGTTAAAAGTGACACATCTCTGGTTGATAAGTATCGCAGTAGGATTTGTTGCGTGGTTTATAAGTGCAATGATAATATTAGAAATTGTAGAATGGATAGGACATAGAAGCAGAGGAGGTCATTATGGCCGGAAGACCCAAAGATCCCACGGTTAATCAAAAAATTTATGCAGAAATTGAACGGTTACTCGTCGACTATAATTTAAACCAAATCACAGTCGATCAAATAGCAGAAAATACAGGCGTCTCCAAAGCAACGATTTACCGTCGTTGGCCTGACAAATCATTTATCATTATGGATTTATTTTTAGAACGTGCTGAAACATTTCATCCAGCGTATTTAAATTTATATGATGATTTGTATCGCTTTCTCGTGACAATGATGAACATATATAAGACACCTATTGGCACTGCTGTAATTGAAATTTTAGTCAGTCATCACGATACAGATGCGAAAGGGCGCTTTATGGAAGAATATTTTTTGAAAAAGCGTGCCATCTTAAAATCAATCATTGAACCACACATTCATAGTGAAGATGAAGATATGTTAATTGACCTTATTTTCTCACCCATTTATTTTAACATTCTAATTAAGCCAGATATTCTTAATGAATCGTACATCGAAACGATACTTACGAAAGTATTGCAAGCCTATGATTTAATATAAAACGGAGCTAGGACATCCGGTTTTAGTTTTCAAAGAAAAGCACCCCAAAAATCTTTAGAACAGATTTTGGAGTGCTTTTCTTGTTTTTGAACGGGATACGTCTCAGCTACTATATGTTTTAATTGTTTAAGAATAAGTGACCGATCATTAATTGAAAGTATATTGCGTATGATTGCCACAATGAACGAGACGCTTGAGGGGATGAGTGAAAAAACCAAAACTTGTCTACCTATTCTAATCGTGATTCATGTTTTACGCAGTGGCTGTCTGACTTCACATGAGCTCAAAACTCGCTTTTGTGAAGTCTAGTCAGCTTTGCGGGGGCAATACAACGAAATATTTGTTGCACATGATATTTCTATATTGCACCCAAAATCCAATTGGGCTTCAGCAGGTTTCTGTATCAATTAAGCCAAATTTAGTTGAGACTTCAGCCCCTAAGCAAGCGAGTTCATGGAGGCAAGTTCATCAATGATTTTTATATGATACCTCTTTTAGAACGCTATCTCATTTCATTATTCGTTGAGAGCAAATGACATACTACATTTCACCCCATAAAAATTGGATGATTTGATCGGCAACATCACTATTTTCATGTAATTCACTGTGCTCTGCTTCTTTCCCTTTGAATTGTAACTCTTTGTATGTTTTCGGGCTATCGCCTAATAGGTATTTTAAAGATTTTGCAGAGCTTACGGACACACTGCCGTCAGAGTGCGTGCCGTCTTCCAAGTCACCATAAATGTTCAATACACCAATATCTTTGCCTTTATAAATCGATTTCAATTTAAGTAACTTTTGATAAGGTGGATTCATTCGACTTGGTTTACCCTCTTTATCTACACTAATTTCATTAACCTTCTCATTAACATTAATGACGCCATTAAATGTTCCTGCTATATTGACTTGTTTATTCAATTGCGGCAAGGACTGATCTTCACCATATAACAACATATAATGCGCAAACGACATATTCGCCATTGAATGACCTACAAAGTTGAATTTTTTAATATCGTATTCATCTTGCAGTTTTTCGAGCACATTTTTAAACCATTTTGCATTTTCTACTGGATCTTCGTTTTTATTATCAGCAAATTCAACTTGTACAATTGGGTTTATTGCGTCTTTTGACAATTTCCCTTTTAATGTGACATCACCTTTGTCAGAGACCTGTGCTCTCATCACATCATCTGTGACACCTTGATTTTTTGCCTCTTTAACCATAAATTTTTCAGAATTAATGCTACCGCCATAGCCATGTAAAAATAATGTGGGTGTCTGATTTTTCACAAGCTTCGTGTTGTGGTAATTTTTAGAGTTAGCCTGATGGCGATTAAACGAAACTGCAACAAACAATCCAACGATTAAGACAACGATTAAAACAGCGGTGCCCCAAATCCATTTCTTTTTCATTGCATAACCTCTATTCTCTCTTTTTTATTAGTATAAAGGAACTAGCTCAAAAAAGCCTCAGATTGGCTTTACACCTTTTTATTCCCTTTTTAATTTCATCCTATTCTACGCTTTTCGCTTAAAAATTACATATTTGTTAAAATGAATATATTATTACCGTAATGTATTAAAAACAAATCTACGGAAGACTTTAATGAATTGGAGTGAAAAGGTATGGATGAAAATATTGCGCAATTAAAAACGATCATTAATCAGTCTCATAAAATTGTTTTTTTCACTGGGGCTGGTGTCTCTGTAGCAAGCGGTATTCCTGATTTCCGCTCTATTGGAGGTTTATATGATGAAATTTCTAAAAAAGGATATTCTCCTGAATATTTGTTGAGTGCGGATTATTTACACAGTGATCCAATTGGATTTATGGATTTCTGTCATCAATATTTATTATTTGCGGATAAAGCGCCTAATCCTGTCCATCAGTGGATTGCACAATTAGAAAAAGAGAAACGTTCACTCGGTGTGATCACTCAAAATATCGATGGATTGCATACAGATGCAGGTAGTCACCATGTAGATGAACTGCATGGGACGTTAAATCGTTTTTATACTGTAGAAGGCAATGAAACTTATACGAAAGAAGAGGTCATCGCACAAAGTTTATATCGGAGTGACAGTAATGGTAGTCCGATTCGTCCTGATATCGTGCCTTATGGCGAAGCACTAGATCAGTCTACCTTATTAAATGCGATTTTTAAAATCAAAGCAGCAGACACACTCGTCGTGTTAGGGTCATCACTTGTTGTCCAACCTGCAGCAGGTTTAATTTCCGAATTTGAAGGAGAAAACCTTGTGATTATCAACAGAGATTCTACCCCTTATGACAGTCGTGCTAACTTAGTCATTCACGATGATATGGTAGGTGTCATTGAAGCGCTACAACAGTTGGACTAAGTGGCAAATAACCATTTTAGACATGACTGCGTTATGATGATTAAAGCGATGATAACATGTATGCCTAAAATAAATCATTAAACCGATGAAGGCACTCGATCTCGGCCTTCACCGGTTTATTTTTTATGAATAAACGAGAACTTGTGTGATTAACATCGCGCCTCCAAATACGAGTACGAATAAGACAACCGGCCAAACAAAACGTAACCAGTGTGAATATTTCATATCAAGCATTTGTAGTGTTGCCATAACCAGTCCTGTTGGTGCTAAAAATAGCATCGCATACTGACCAAACTGATACGCTGTCACCATTACAAATCGTGGTATACCGACAGTATCCGCAAGTGGCGCAAAAATGGGCATTGAAAGTACAGCAAGGCCAGATGATGAAGGCACAATAAATCCTAAGAAAAAGAAGATGAATAACATAATGATAATAAATAATGGACCATTCACATGTTGCACGAGCGTCGATGAAAAATGGAGTATCGTATCTGAAATGAGTCCTTTATTCATGACTAAGTTTATCCCACGTGCGAGACCGATAATGAGTGAAACACTCACTAAGCTTGATGCCCCGTTCACAAAGGCGTCGACGGTTCCTTTTTCTCCTAATCCGTGCTTACCTGTACCAGCAATAAACATAATAATAATCGTCACTGCAAGGAACATAGAAGCCATAACAGGGAACCACCAACCTTGTGTCATGACACCCCAAACCATTAATGGGAACGGAATCACAAATAAGATTAAGATGATTTTTTTACGCCAAGTAAAATGATCAGCATGTTCGTCTTTCCCCATAACAGACCATTGTTCATTAAACGCTTCTCGATCTTCGTATGCATAAGAAGCTTTTGGATCTTTTTTGATTTTTTTAGCATACCAATATAAATAACCGACAACAAAAATAGCCCCGACGATACAGCCAGCAACACGCCAATAGAGTCCCTCTGTAAAGGTAATCCCTGCTGCATTTGAAGCAATGACGACTGAGAATGGATTAATCGTAGAAAAGGTCGTCCCTATCGAACTGGCTAAAAAGATTGCTCCGACACTGACGATAGAGTCATAACCCATCGCAATAAATATTGGTACCAGTATTGGATAAAAAGCGACCGCCTCTTCTTCAATACCACAGAGTGTACCACCAAGTACCATCAAAATAGAAACCATGAAGATAAGTAAAAATTCATGCCCTTTTGTTTTTTTCGTTAATGCCAGCAATCCGGATTCAAAAGAGCCACTGGCACTGACAACGCCTATTAAGCCACCGAGCACAAAGATAAAGACCATAATATCGACCGCTTCAATCGTTCCTTCGACCATTGCATTTGTGATTTCACTCGGTCCTGCTGGTTTTTGTTTAAGGCGTTCATAAGTATTTGGAATGGAAACAGGTTTGTTAATCGAACCAGATTTAAACTGTTCGATTTTAATTTTTACACCCATTTGATCTAATTGTTGTTGCGTTGCTGGCACTTTCTTAACTTCTTGATGTGGGTTTACAATTTTGAGTTCTTGTGAAGAAGGTTCATATGATAATTTTGAATAAGCCCCCGCTGGAATCATCCACGTCGCAAGTACAGCCACAACGGTTAAGATAAATAAAATCACAAATGCACCTGGCATTTTGAGTTTAAATTTCTTTTTATGTGGCGTTGCATCATGATCATGTGGTTGATTTTTGTCTTTCATGTTCACAGGTGGATTCGTATCCTCCATGATGGTCATCTCCTTTTGACAAGATGCCGCAATGCGGCGATAAAAATAGAATTCAAACACTATAAAATGATGAAGATTCTATGTTGTAGGAAGATGATAAAATAAGACAATCCGTAATGAATCGACGCTTTTGCCTATCTCAATATGAAAAATAGATACAGCAAAACGCATATACAGACCATTTCTTTATATTTACATTATGGCGCCGTTCAGAAATGGGAAGTAGACGATGCGTTGATTCGAGTCATCTTTGAACGATAGACGTGTCGGTGTGATCACCTATTCTACGCCTTTGCATATAGCGCTTGAATCATTTGACTGCATACATTTAAAGTCCTATCTACTTATACCCTAACATGTTATTTTTCAATAAATTAGATTATCCTCACGTTAGGCTTTTAAACAACTCCTATGTTTTGACACTTAAAAAAGCCTGAACACGTTGTGACAATGACGGTATTGTACAAACGGTTCAGACTTGTGCGGTTGTGCATTCCATCGCGCATCTTACGGTCACAAATTTATTTTTTTATGACTGTGCCTACTTGCCCGTTTAATGCGTCATCTAATCGTTCTAATGACGTAACAATCACTTCACCTTTAGGGTTATTTTTAATAAAAGCTAACGAAG
This sequence comes from Staphylococcus coagulans, assembly GCF_022557135.1. Taxonomy (NCBI): domain Bacteria; kingdom Bacillati; phylum Bacillota; class Bacilli; order Caryophanales; family Staphylococcaceae; genus Staphylococcus; species Staphylococcus coagulans. Next base: position 145,130 of record NZ_CP092966.1, on the reverse strand, counting down.
CTTCTACTTTTGGAAGCATACTTCCTTGCGCAAAATGTCCTTCGTTAATATGATATTCCATTTCAGAAACAGTCACATTTTTCAATGCCTCTTGGTTCGCTTTACCATAGTTCAAATAAATATAATCGACTGTCGTTAAAATGACGAGCTGATCAGATTGTAACTCGGCTCCTAATAAGGCACTTGATTTATCTTTATCAATGACAGCATCCACCCCGTGAAGTGTGCCATCTTGATCTTTTACGACAGGGATGCCCCCGCCACCACTTGAAATGACGAGATTGCCTTGATCAATTAAAGCAGCAATACTTTGTAGTTCGACAATTTCAATTGGTTCAGGTGACGGCACAACGCGACGATAGCCTCGCCCAGAATCTTCAACAAAAGTATAGTGCCGTTCTTTAGCAATGGTCTCTGCAAGCGCTTTGTCATAAAACATGCCTATTGGTTTTGTTGGATGGCTGAATGCTACATCATCTTTGTTAACCAATGTCTGTGTCACCACCGTAACGACAGGTTTGTGAATCCCCAGTTGGTGTAGTTCATTTTGAAGACTTTGTTGAAGTTGATATCCAATATAAGCTTGGCTCATAGCGCCACATTCTGGAAATGGGAAAGGTGGCCCTTGTTCATGTTCTGCGGCATAATTCAATCCGAGATTAATACTGCCTACTTGTGGTCCATTGCCATGACTAATCACAACTTCATTGCCTTTTTCAATCAAAGCAACCAATGATTTCGCAGTATTTTTGACCAATTCTAATTGCGCTGCTGGGGAGTTTCCCAAAGCGTTACCCCCTAGTGCGACTACGATTTTAGCCATACCGTTAGACCTCCCTTATCCAATATTTCCTAAAGTTGCGACCATCACTGCTTTGATCGTATGCATACGGTTTTCGGCTTGTTGGAAAACAACTGAATGTTTGCTTTCAAATACTTCGTCTGTGACTTCCATTTCTTTGAGACCGTATTTTTCATAGATTTCTTTACCAATTTTCGTGTCCGTATTATGGAATGATGGCAAGCAATGTTCAAAAATGACATGTTTATTGCGCGTTTTTTCAATAAGTTGTTGGTTAACTTGGTAAGGTTGTAATAGTTCAATACGTTCTTTCCAAACTTCGTCAGGTTCGCCCATAGACACCCAAACGTCTGTATAAATCACATCTGAACCTTTTACGCCTTCATCGATATCATCTGTCACTACAATTTCGCCACCATTTTCTTTAGCGAGTGCTTTACAACGATTTAATAATACATCTGTTGGGTTTAATGCTTTCGGACATACTAAATGGAAACGCATGCCCATAATCGCTGCACCTGCCATTAAAGCATTGGCTACATTGTTGCGCCCGTCTCCTACATAAGTAAAATGCATGTCATGATAAGGCTTTTTCAAAACTTCTTTAGCTGTTAAAAAGTCGGCTAATACTTGTGTTGGATGATCTTCATCTGTAAGTCCATTCCAAACAGGAACACCTGATTTGTCTGCTAACGTTTCAACCGTACGTTGTGAAAATCCTCGGTATTCAATGCCATCATACATACCACCTAATACGCGTGCTGTATCCGCGACTGTTTCTTTTTTGCCCATTTGACTACCTGTAGGACCAAGATATGTGACACGTGCCCCTTGGTCATAGGCAGCTGTTTCAAATGCACAACGTGTGCGAGTTGAGTCCTTTTCAAAAATTAATGCAATATTTTTCCCTTTCAATGTTTGTTGCTCAATACCTGCGTATTTCGCTCTTTTCAAATCTTCAGAAAGGTTCAATAAAAACTCAACTTCTTCCTTTGTAAAATCAAGTAAAGTGAGAAAGCTTCTATTTCTTAAATTTTGCATTATCCATACAACTCCTTTGTGATTGATTTCACACTAATTGTAACCGCTTTCTTCCAATTCGTCAATACATTTTACACTATTATTTTACTTATTGTAGTATTTTGTATTTTAATATCTTAAAGCTGTGGAGATTGACGCAATGCCAAAACAGCCAACAATTGGACGCTTCAAGCGAACCTAAAAAAGCCCCTCCAAGGACATTCAAAACGAATGATTTGGAAGGACTTCAAAAAGTTTTAATTAAAATGTGACATTAGATTCCAAAATAATATTCGAAAACGGGGTAATCTCACCTGTGCGGATATTGCCTTTATTCAACGGATGACTCAAATACGCTTTCATTTCTGAGTGCGGGATAAACGCAATTTCTACATCTTGATTGACCAATGCTTTAATCTGTTTCAATTGTGCAGCATTATGCGTTTTAATTTCTTCCGCCAAATAGATTTTTTGAATCTTCAATTCATCTAAAACAGCTGCCAATACATCGATAAAAGAAGGCAATCCTTTTGTTACGGCTAAATCGATTCTTCTCTCATCATTTGGAATCGGCATCCCTGCATCATTGACTGTTAATAAGTCAAAGTGCCCCATCGTTGCGATGGCTTGAGAAACATGGCTATTGAGCATAGTTGATTTTTTCATTATCCTCACCTCTGGCTATTATTTAATAAACACCGTTACCGTTGCGGCTACTAAAATTAATACTAAACCAATAATAGTGACCAACATTTCTTTTTGAGTTTTGCGTTGATTTAAGAAATAAATACCTGTTAATGTTGCTAAAACCACAGATGTTTGAGACAATACGAAACCTGTTGCTAAACCATTCATGTCCGGTTGTGCAGAGATTAAATATGTCAACGCGGCAAAAGCGAAGAAGAAACCTGAAATGATTTGTAGCCAAGTGACCTTTTTGTTGAAAGGATTATCTTTTTTCATTGTCATCAAACCATAAATGACAGCAGCAAGCACCATTCCCATTGCTTGTGGTAAAAATGCGGCTTTACCTCCAATATCTGTCGCTTGCGGTGCTGCTGAATAAAGCCAGTATCCAATTTCGCCAATTAATAAGATAACCACAGCTTTTTTCAAGTCATTATTTCTTGCTTCTTTAGAATCTTCACTCCAAACAGTCATGCGGGCACCGATTAAAATAACAACTAAAGCGGCAAACCCAATCAATTTGTTTGTCAAACCTGGCCAGTTCCCTAATGCAAATACACCCCAAAGTGAGGCACCTAACAATTGGAAAGCTGTCGTTACAGGCATTGCACGTGATGAACCCACATATTCAAATGCTTTGAATGTCATGATTTGACCGAAACACCATCCGGCACCTGAAAGTAATGCAAAAAATAAATCCATCCCAGTAGGAAAATCTCTACCTGTAAATATGAAAAAGGCACCTGCGAAAATCAGCGTTCCGATTGTAGTACCGATAATCTGATTGACTGGTTTACCTCCAAATTTTGATGCGATGGTAGGAAAAAGACCCCAACCTATGAGTGGTCCTAATCCAATCAATAATGCGACCATGTTCATTAATTACACTCCTCTATCTCTATTAAACAATTTATTTTTTCTTTAACAAGTCTATGTATTAAAATATAACACTTATATATAAATACATAAACTTTCTTTTGTCAAAATTGAAAATGATTATTTTAAAATTTAAAAAAATGAAACAAACTTGTCACAGATTTATGAGAATTTCATTTATTCTCATTTTTATATAAACGATGTCTTCTACTTACATCCCCATCACGTCACACGAATCCATTTGAAAAAAGCTTAGCAACATTTGAATCTGCTACCAAGCTTTGCTTTCATCAATTTGTTATTTTTTCTTTTTAGAAACAACCTGAGTATTTTTACCTTTTTTACCGTTACCTGATGCTTTATCCAATTTCGCTTTAATTCTTTTAACTTCTTGTTCGGCATAGGCACCATAATATCGGTTTGCCAAAAACATTTGAACAATCATAAACAAGGCTGACACAGACCAATATAAACCTAACGCTGAGGCAGAAGTTAATGAAATATAAATGATAAAAATTGGTGAGATAATCATCATCATATATCCCATTTGTCGTTGTTCTTTTGGCATATTTTCTAAACTCACGAGTGATTGTAAAAAGTAAAGAACACCGGCAATAACAGTAATTAAAATGTCAGGCTGCGTGAGATGAAACCACAAAAAGTTCGGATGTTCCGTAATACCGCCGTGTGATGGCCATTTTAAAGAAACATATAAGCCAAATAAAATCGGCATTTGAATTAAAATTGGCAAGCAACCTAACATGCTTTTAAACGGATTAAATTCATATTTCTTATAGACTTCCATCATTTCTTGGTTGGCTGCCATTTTTTCTTCTTGTGTCCGCGCTCGTTTCACTTTTTCTTGCACGGCATTCATTTCTGGTTTAGCAATTTCCATTACTCTGCGCATCATTTGACCATTTTTAGTCTGGCTTAACATAAATGGCAACATTACAAAACGAATCACAAGGACGATAATGATAATCGCAAGCCCATAGTTATGGTTGAGATGGTTACCTAACCAATGTAATAAATGATCCATCGGTTGCGCAAAAGTATTATAGAAAAAGCCCGTTCTGTTTTCACTTTTTGAGTAGTCACAACCTGCTAATAAGACTGTAGTTAAACCTAATAACAGTATGTATTTGAGTTTCATCATTCAATCTGCCTTTCCTAATTTGTCGACACATAATCTGTTGTATCCACTTAGCGTCAAAGATACCGCACGATTCATTTGACAGTTTTGTTTTATTGTGTCTATCTTTTGATAGTATCATAATCCATTCGCTTGTCAAATATACGCTGAGTGAGCTAAAAAAGGCAGATTGTGTTCTTTTCTTTATGTAAAGTTGGCTAAAGCTTACTCGATTTTGACCTTCAGCTCGCTGTCGTCAACTTTACTTATACAGATTAAGACTCTATCAAATAAACTTTTTCATTATAGCAACGCATATGTGTGACCTTATCATGTAAGAATTGTTGCCACGCTTTCAGTTGTGACGCACTGTATTTTTCTTTAAGTAACTTCAAAGGGACTTGTAGATTCAAACATCGTCCCGCAATGTTAAAACGTGTGACGCCTGCAGGGACTGTTTTACCTTTACGGACAATGGCTTCAATTTCACTAAACTGTAACGGCTGATATTTCATCAAGATTTCCCGAGGTGTGATACATGTACATGCATCCTGTAAAACACGCTCTACTTGGCATGTCGAACTATAACTCTCTACAACCTTTTCCCAGACATTCATTTTATTCGTGCTCAAATCTTCAGGATATAAGTATTGCTCGATATCTTCATAACACATAGTAATAAATGGTGTCGTATAACGAATTTCGGTTGTCCAAGGCAAATCGGATTCCGCACTTAGAATGGACGTGAGTTGATCACATGGTACTTTGTGACACCACGCTTCTATAGAATATTGAGCTTGGTGAATCACTTGAACGGGAATCACTTTACAGCCTAATGCTTTCAAACTTGTAAAGCGATGAACACCATCAATCACCATATAACGTCCTTGATTCATTGGAACGACTAAAATGGGATGACGGATAAACTGATCCGCTTCAATACTCTCTTTTGTTTTCTCTAAGCGCGAAGGTTCATACGTCTCATGAATGTCAATTTGATCGACATCTATTAATTTGAGTGATTCATGTAAGTCTTTCAATATGATCCCCCCTTTAATGTTGAGATAAATATATAAATTCAGGATGTGGATGACTCAGAAAATCATGATGTGAGATGGACCAACCATATGCGCCGGCATATTGGAAAACGACGACATCTCCAGTCGCGATTTCTGTGATGTCCACTTGTTTCGCAAAAACATCTTTAGGTGTGCACAGTTGACCGACTAATGTCGCAGCATCATTTATTAGATTTACCTTTTCAAAAGCGTAACGTTCCAATGGAGAGGTATAGACCTCAAATGGATGGTTATGTTGCCATGAAACGGGAAGTCGAAACTGCTGTGTGCCACCTTTTAAAATGACAAACCATTCTTGATGGACCTTCTTAATATCTAAAACTTCTGTCGCATAATAACCGATATGTGCGACCAGATAGCGACCACATTCAAAATTCAATGTGACATCTTGCATCTCATAAGCTTCTATAACCGCTTTAAACCCTGCGACAAAATGAGGCCAATCGAATTGGGCGTTTAAATCCTGATAGTTGACACCAATGCCACCACCCAAGTTGAGATGTTGGAGTTCAAACTGATGTTTCTCTGCCCAAGATTTCGCTTTTTGGAAATAGAGTGCCATCACACGCAAGTGTAATTCGGCATCTAAATTATTCGAGATAGAATGAAAATGAAAGCCCTCTAAATGAATATGCGGTAAAGCGAGTGCTTTTTGGATAACCGTATCCATGTCCTCTTCTGAAATACCGAACTGTGTCGGGCGCCCAGCCATATGTAATGTCGCTTCTGGGAAAGGTCCAGACAAGTTGACTCTTAATAGAATAGACTGTTGACGATTTTCTTCTTCTAATATGGCATTAAGTCGTTGGAGTTCATAGAGGCTCTCAACATGAATACGACGCACACCAGATTGGACAGCATACCGTAATTCGGCATCTGTTTTTCCAGGGCCACCAAAAATGATATGGTTGGATGCTACGTGAGCTTGTGCCTTTTCAATCTCACCTTGAGAAGCCACTTCAAAACCAGCAACATATTGAGACATCGCACTTAAAATCGGTGCTTCACTATTCGCTTTCATTGCATAGTACATCTCACAATTTTCAGGTAAAGACTGCACGCAAGCTTGGACATGTGCTGCTAAAGCATCCATATCATAAATATAATGACAAACCGGAGCATCCACCTGTATCGTCGCAATCGTCTCGTTAATTTTCTCCATCTATGTTCACCTCTTTGATTTCTCCAACAGTCTGTTTAAAATGACGATAAATTTTACCGCGGTCGTCACCTAAAACAAACATTTTCACGCCTTTTTGTTGCCATTCTTTAATATGGGCTTGCGTTCTTGGCAATGCACAAAATAGCTTATCGTGGGCTTGTGTCGCTTCAAATACACGCGTAATATGATCCCGTACTGTTGGATGCGTTGTTTGCCAAGGCAATCCTACAGATTGAGATAAATCAGCAGCGCCTTCGATAATCATATCGATACCGTCGACTTGTACGATGTCTTCAATCGCTTCTACACCTTCGATATCTTCAATCATGACTATGACCATAATATGTGCATTCGCTTGCTTCATGGCTTCATCAAGTGGAATCTCACCGAATTGTGCTATGCGCCCGCCATTCAAACTTCTCATACCTTGCGGGTAATAACGACTCAACTTCACCACTTGTTCAGCAGTTTGCTTATCTTTAACATGAGGCACAATGATACCTCTTGCACCCATATCTAATACCTTAATAATGTCACGTTCAATCGCTTGTGTGACTCGCACAATTGGAATGATATGCGCCGCTTCAGCTGTCCGTATCAAATGCGCTAATGTCTCATCATTAATCGCGACATGTTCCGTATCAATAATGACAAAGTCAAAGCCACTCGCCGCCATGATTTCAATCATTAACGGGTCAGGAATGGAATTAAACAAGCCATACAATGCCTCTGTTTGGGCCAATCTTGTCTTCACTGATAAACGTTGCACTTTATACGCCTCCTAACGGATTATTCACGTGATGAATACGCATTTCCGAATCATCTCTCAAACGCCGTGTCGTCAATTTTTCAACTTGAATGGTCGGTTCAAACAAATCAAAATGCGCATAATTTTGAAGATTTGGAAAATGATTTTGATACGTTTTGATGACTTGTGCAATCATCTCCCATTGTTTGCGTTCCTCTAGCTGATATTGGGCATCGATAAACCGTACGATTTCAGCGATATTGATAAAGAAAAAGGCATCATGCAAAAAGTCTCTGACTAATGCTTCATCTTCTGTTTCAATAAATGAATTACTATTAATCTTTTTATGCGACTCTGGCATCTCTTTTAACTTTGGATCTTGTGCAATATCACTAAGTAACGCACGTTTAAAGCGAATACCATCATGAAAGTCTTTTAATGCAATGCGTGTTGGCCATCCATCTTCATGAATAAGCATCATGTTTTGCGCATGCGATTCAAAAGCGATGCCGTGATAGTAAAGCATGTGAATCATCGGCTCAATCGCAACTTTGAAAAATTGCTCTAACCATGCTTCTAAGCCATATTGCGCAATCCAAGTTTGGATGAGCGGTTGCTGTTGCGTATCTAAAACGTAAAGTGCATTAAATGGTATCGCAGACTCTTTTGGTTCAAGGTAGTTGTGAATATTTTCTCTCCATATCACTCCAAGCGCGCCGTATACGTGCGCTTGCTTGGTCTCTGTTGCCTGTTTATTCAAATAGGCTTGACCCAATACTTCGCCTAAAAAGACTGTTTTTAAAGTTTCTGCTAAATAAACATCGTGCGCTTGAATTTTTTTTATCCAATCCGTAATCTGTGCTGCATTTTCAATCGTATGTGGTGCTAAGATGCGTTTTGTCGATGTATTCGTCAAGCTCATCGGTACTTTTAAGTAGTAACGCTCCGGTTGTTGTGGCGTTAATGTACGAATAGATTGTTGCGGCGTGTACTTTTCTTCTGACATTCCTAAGTACAACAATTCGCCTTGCCATTTCGCCTCCGCAAATTCGACTTCTATGACACGTTCAAATTGCCATGGGTGAACGGGTAGGATGGCGACATCGTCAACGTCTTTGCCATGAGATTGAATCGTTTCCACAAATTGCGTATAAGTATCAGACCCCAGTTGCGCTTGTAACAGCTGACTCACTTCTATCGACTGTGAAATAGTTTCTTCTATATTATGTTTATCTACAGCCACCCAATGTAGTTGAAATGCAGGTCGAAAATCTGGGCCATATGTCGCGTTATCTTTTAAGCTAAAACCTAAACGTGATTTGTAGCTCGGATGATACATGTGTCCATCCATCGCATAAGCTTCATAGTCATCATAAGTGACGAGCTTTTCAACGGGATGTGCCTTGCGATAACGCCAAGCTTGGATGTCTTTAAGCTCGGTTTGTAGCAATTCAATGATGAAGTGCTCTAATTTTGCTTCATCTTTTTCGAATGTAAATTCAACTGTTCTTAACAGTGTCACATAATCTAGCGTTTCCGCTTGACCTTCTGCATGACGCAACCATACAGGAGAAACAACCGTTAAGCGCCCAAAACTCAATGAAGCTTGAATATCAACCTGATAGCTGACATCCGTTCCTTTAAGGGTGTAACGATCGTAGTCTTTAAACGATGCAACGTCATACTGTACGACATCTTCATAAATTAATGACGTTATCAGTTGGTTCATAATGCGTGTTCTTACTTTTTGTACGATACTATCCAACGAGGTGATCCTCCTTTTCCATAAAAATCGGATTCGGTATGTCGATGTAAATTGGATTTTCGCCACAATCTTTCAATTTACTTGTTAAGTTCGCTTTCGCTTCAAAAAATGGTGTGTCACATAAATCTTGAATACACGCTTGCATCACTTCATTACCACTAGCTTGCCACTGGACTAACTGTTGGCGCACTACAGACCAAAGTTGTGATTCATTACGGTATCCTTTTCCTATCGTTGAAATGAGATGTCCAAGCTGATTGACAATAATATAATATTTAAAGCGATGCCATGCTTCTTGATGTGGTAAGACTACTGGACTCTCTTCGTGAACAATATTAGGAATAATATTCGCTTGTTGTGCAAGTTCACGTGATACACAAATACCTTCTAAGTCTCTGACATAACACGTATGTGGACGACCCTGTTTTAATGCAATCAGTGTATTTTGAACATGCGCTTCTAAACTAATCCCTGTTTCTGAGAACAGTTTCAGCATTGGTCGTAACGTCATATTTAAGTAATCAGCAAGCCACGCTTCACTCGTAAATCCACTCTGTTTAATACGCTGACTTAATAACGATGTCGCATTATCTGGTAACGTTTCTACTAAACTCGCAAGCACGTGAATATCTTGCTCGGTTTGATAACTTTCAATACCTTCTCTTACAATCATGGCGCTATTTTCTAAAAGATGACTGTCGGCTTGCGAATCTACTTTAAAAGCGCGATAACCTTCTTCAAACATCAGCTTAAAGGCTGCAGTTTCATAAGAACGTTTAACTGTTGCGATGATTTCTGCGGCATCTAATGTACGTTCAATTTGTTCGAAGTCATTGGTTCTTACAAAATTAGTAATTTTCACTTGAATCGGTAGCTTCAAATAAAAGTTCAAATGTTTCGCAAAAACTGTGCGCACAGAGGAAGTCGGATAAACTTCATCACCACATGGTCCATAAACACGGACTAACCCTTTTGCACACCATACTTTGAACAGTCCACTTTGTTTCAAAATATCAATTTGGAAAGGGTGCACAGCAAGTAATTTGAAGTCTTTGCCGATGTCTGATTTAGGAATTTTAGACAACTGATGTAATTTCGTATCCACCCCTGACTGATGTCCTGTTACATAACGTTCAAGTAGCAATGATTGGTGGACTGCAATATAAAATAATCGGAATGACACATGACACTCTGGCGCATATGCTTGAATGTCTGCTTGTGAAAATCCTGTCGCACTTTTAGGCGTAGGATGAAAAGGATGACCTAAATAGAGCGACTGTTCTGATTGAATGTAACGCGTTTCATGATGTTGAGACTCACGAAAGGCTAAATAGCAAGCTGTCCGTTCAATACTATTATCAATATCAGTTTGCACTGCTTCCAAACGCTGTTTGATTTCACTTTGGTCTTCATCCGTCTCATCCACCATTTTTTCTAAAATAAGATGGATCCCTTCCACTGGTGTCAGTTGCGATACTGTATCACCTTCGTGTAATGTGATGTGATTGTCATACATATGATGTCCCATCGGTGACCAGTAACTGAATTGGCCCATCAATTTACGCGCCTCATTCAGTTGAATTGTCCATTGATAAGAAGGGTCAGACTTCCGATACTGCCCATTTTCTCGAAAATAGACATTCAATATTCTTTCTAATGCAGCATGCGTTGCGATGTTTTTTGTATTATGCTTTTGCACGTTTTTCCTTTGCCTCCCATAGTTTCATTAAAGTCAAATCGACTTTCTGATTTTTAATATGTGATGAGCATAAAACTAAACTGCTCATTATAAAAACACAGCCCATGACAATAAAGGTCATACTTGGTTGCGTATAACTTGTAATCGCGGCGCCACCTAAACTACCTAACACCTGTCCTAACACGAGCAAACTATTCGTCGAACCTACAAAAGTCCCTTTCAAACGTTGATCACTCGCATTAACGACGACAAACATTACACTTTGAATGAGTGCGCTATATGTGAGGCCCTGCAAAATACGCGTGATTCCGAGTATCCATACGTTTGGTGAAATGCCTTGTAAGACAACACTCAAGCCACATAAAACACTCGCAGTGATATAAACACTTTTGACATAGGAACGATCATTAAAATAACCCCATAACGGTGCACTCATCATTGAAGCCGTCCAAAAAGCAGACTGCAAGAAACCGACGACGGCGCGATGATCGACAGCTGTTTGATTCACTTCTGATGTTAAAGGTGCTAATGCTGTCAACATGCCGTACATCGCAAAGTTTGCTAAAATGCCTACAACGATGAAACGAGACGTCACTTTGGATGACAATAAACATTGAATGGAACGGCGTACACTCGTCTGAACCTTTTGCGCTGACGTTATAGCGATGTGTGCAGTTTCTTTGAGTAAGAAGACACCTAACACACAAATAACAAAAGTGAATATGGCGATACCTATTAATAACACTTGGAATCCGAGTAGCGTCGCAAGCACACCCCCGATGAGGGGCCCTATCAATGATCCTGCACTGACAGAGCTTTGCAATTTGCCTAACACGGCGCCCCGCTTCTCCGGTGGTGCTTCACTACTTGCGAAAGCACTTGATGCATCAACGACACCACCAAAAACACCTTGTAACAATCTCACAATGACAAATTGTAAAGGGGTTTGACAGAATCCCATTAATAATAAGCACATACCTAATCCGAAAAGTGCACGTAAAACCATCCATTTTCGACTGATTTTGTCACCGAGCTTGCCCCATAAAGGAGAGGAAATCATTGTTGTAATGGCCGGTGCAGCAATGGCAATACCACTCCAAAACTGAATCTCTACGACACTCAAATCTTGCAGTGACGCCATATAAATAGGTAATAAAGGCACTAATACCGTTAACCCTGCTATGGAAATAAACTGGCTCATCCACAACATTCTAAAGTTGGTTTTCCAAATTTTCTCACTATTCATGTTTCATCATAGGATTGGGCACACGACCTAAACTGGAAGGCATACTCCCTCCACCCGATTCTTTTTGCAATAACAGCGGCAATATAATGCGTTTAAACGGCCATGTCTGTTGCTCAAGTAAAATAGCTTCGACTTTCTCTTTATCTTCAGGCAACCATTCTATCGTAGAAACCCAATATGTTAATTGATTGCGTAAAATAGTCATTAAATCATGTTCTGCAATATCAAAGACTTGGACTAACGCATCAATAATGGCGTACAAATTAACACTGACCGCTAACGTTTGGAAATAAGCAAAGAAATCTTCTAGCGTTTCATTGATGAGCGTGTTCGGTGTATCTTTACGTACGGTATACTGAGGCACCTCAATGTGCTGCTGTTTTAACCATTCTGGATAGATGCGTACCGTATCGTGATCACGTAAAACGAAGCTTGAAACTTTGCCATCTTTAAATGCAATCAGTACATTTTGTCCATGAAGTTCAGGTAAGGCGCCCGACTTCATAAATGAACATGTCATCTCTAAAAATGACGACGTAATAGCTTCAAATAAATCCGTGATTTGTGCCTGTGTGAGTGACCCATGAGGCTGACTTAAAATCATGCGGTACAGTGAATCATCGTGTGCTGCAAGAGCTGCCATTGAAACCAACTGTTGCCCGACATCTTTTTTAATCGCTTCAGGATATTGTCTGAATTGCATCGTCAAATGTCCTAACTGATCTTTGAAAATATCACCGTCTGTCGATAAATAGGACCACCATGCCGTCTCATCACATGGCCATACATGACCTTTGAGTCGCTCATCTTGTTGAATCAACGTGTGTAATAATTGTTCAGCTACTTCGCCATTCTTCATATAACGTGTCGGTGTTAATCGAAGTGCCCCTAAAGATTGAATGGATAGTGGCACTTTCAAATGTTCAAACGGTTGTTCCAGATTAATGAGCGTTCTCATAGAAGAAGAGGATAAATAACGTCCAAACGTATGCTTTAAGCGCACCACTTGTTGTGCTTCTATTTCAGCTTCGAATTCAACAGGAAGCACATGTTCATACTGCCATGGATGAACCGGAAAGATCATATACGCTGTCTCTAATAGACCTCTCTCTTGAAGTTCTGCTTTGCATGGGTCTAACGTTGCACCAAAATAATCCTGATAACGTTGGGCATCTGCTTTTTGACCATTTAATACGAAGTCTTTATGAACCGCTACCGTATTCAGTGCGATCGGTTGATGAAATTCTGACTGATACTTTTCATAGTCACTTACGCGAAATCCACGCTTTTCCTTCGCGATAGGATGAAACGGGCGATCTTTAAAACTCGCTAATTGCTCGGCTCTAATAAATGGATGGTCAGACAAGTTCATGCCCTTCAGTTGTCCTGTTAATTGTTGTACGGCGTCTTGTAATCCTTGTCTAAAACGTCGCCATTCCCACGCTTCTGCTTCTGATGGATTCATTTCGACGATTTGCTCCCATAATTCAACAGCATGCAATGTTTTTTCTTGACCATGCTGACAGAGTAGGACAGCACTCGGCGCATAACGAAACAGATTTAACCCACTCATATAAACAGGAATGCTTAAGTACCTTTCCGTTGTGCCATAATGTAAAAACAATTGATGACCATGCACCACAACCTCACTCTTAGACGCTAATCCACCGATATCTTCGAATAAAAGCGCATCTACCAAATCTTTTAAAATCGTTTGTTGCGCAAGCGCTTCGTTATTTCGTATTTTTTGCACATTCATGAGTGAACACCCCTTAATATAAACTCAATGATGTTCCAACATTTTGTGCTTTTGCTTCTCGATAAATGAAATACGCACTTGCAATATCTTCAATCGCCATACCCATTGGATTTAATAAAATGATTTCTTCATCATTTTCTCTTCCTACAACTTCACCTGTCACAAGCTGTCCTAATTCAGCATGAAGTTTATCTTTACTAAATTGACCTTCTAAAACAAGTTGATTGATTGTTTTCTTCTCGCGATTACATTGCGACCAGTCATCGACAACGACTTTATCTGCTTTAACAAATACGTCTTTTTGTACATCCATAATCGAAATATTACTAATAAATGCACCTTTTTGAAGCCATTCATATTCAATGTAAGGTTGATCCGTCACTGTACATGGAATAATCACTTCACCTTGCATGACCGCTTCTTTAGCTGTTTCAGCTTTAATAAATGTAATATCCGGACGCAATGCTTCCCATTTCTCGATAAATTGAATCGCTGCTTTGTCAAAATGATCATATATGTATACATTGCGAATACTTTCAAATTGTTCAAGCATCGTTTGAAGCTGCTTATCTCCAATTAAGCCACATCCAATGATTGTTAAATCTTTAAAACCAGGCTTAGCTAAATATTTTGCGGCAATAGCGGAAACGGCAGCCGTACGCATACTACTAATCAAACTTGCTTCCATCACTGCGATAGGATAGTTCGTTTCAGGGTCATTAAGAATAATAACCGCACTTGCACGTTCTTTTTGACGTTTTGACGGATTGTCATGCTTACTACCAATCCATTTAATCCCAGAAATTGAAAGGTCGCCGCCAATATGACTTGGCATCGCGATAATACGGTCAGCAATATGGCCATTCTCTGAATTTTGTCTTAAGTAAGGCTTTAAAGGCTGGACAAAATCTTCATGGGCATGCGCAGTGAGTGCTTCTGTCAATGCATCAACATAGATTTGTGAGTGGTCACCTCCTAAGTTTTGGATATCTGTACGATTTAAATATAATAATTCGTTATTCATGTGTGATGTGCTCCTTCTTATGTTTTAATTGTTCTAACCATTGTTCTGAATAAACTAAATCTAAATAACGATCGCCTCTATCTGGAAAAATCGTCACAATTGTTTTGCGCGGTTCTATGCGTTGCGTCAACTGTGCAATCGCAGAAACGACTGAACCTGTCGAGCCTCCTGCAAAAATGCCTTCTTCATTGACTAACTGCTGGCATCCGAGCGCTGAATCATAATCATCGACATGAATGACATCATCAATCTCTGCGTGATTAAGAATTTCAGGCACGCGACTGGCACCGATACCCGGTAGCTCTCGATGACATGGGGTGTCCCCAAAAATAACAGAGCCTTTCGCATCGACTGCGATAATTTGCGCATTCGGATGATGGGCTTTAATTTTTCGACTCATCCCCATAATGCTTCCCGTCGTACTGACAGGCGCCACAAAGTAATCAATAGGTCTATCCATAGCCGCAACTATTTCACTGCCTGCCCCATGATAGTGTGCTTTCCAATTCAACTCATTCGCATATTGATTGATCCAGTAGGCATTGTCATCTTGTTGCAACAGCGCCTTTACTCTCTTAATACGCGTGATTAAATAACCGCCGTGTTCATCTGGTTCATCAACCATATCTATATTTGCACCATAACTTTGGATAATTTTTAAATTAATGGGTGAAATTTTAGGATCAACGACACACGTTAACTTTAAGCCTTTAATCTTGGCAATCATGGCTAAAGCAATGCCGAGATTTCCAGAAGTGCTTTCGATTAAGTGTGTGGACGAATCAATGCGTCCTGTTTCTAATCCATGTTCAATAATGTATTTGGCCGGTCTATCTTTCATACTTCCACCAGGATTCATATACTCCAATTTGGCAAACACATCATGTTCTGGAAACATTTTTTGAAGTTGTACCATCGGTGTATTGCCAATACAAGACAGTAATGTATCTTGGTGCGGTTCAGCTTTATTAAACAAAAACATTCCTCCTAAAATTATATTGTGTGATTCAATTGATAATGATTATCATTATCGATAGGCTGTATTATATTTTCTCAAAATATTCATGTCAAACATTTATATATTTTCTTTTTTTTAAAAAATTGTATTGACTTGAAGATAACTTTCATACATACTACAATTGATAATGATTCTCATTGTCATAATATAGGAGGAGGATTCCGACAACTTATGAAGAATACATTTAAGGTCTTTATGATGGCGCTTGCTTTCATTCTTGTATTAGCCGCATGTGGCAATAATTCTCAAAAAGAGACAGAGAAAAAAGAGAACGATGCGGTGACAATTAAACATGCTTTAGGTACGACTGAAATTAAAGGTGAACCTAAAAGAGTCGTTACGTTATACCAAGGTGCAACTGATGTTGCCGTTGCTTTAGGTGTTAAACCCGTTGGTGCTGTAGAATCATGGGCACAACAACCTAAATATGATTATTTGAAAGATGATTTAAAAGATACAAAGATTGTAGGTCAAGAACCTGCACCGAATTTAGAAGAAATTGCGAAGTTAAAACCTGATTTGATTGTTGCTTCAAAAGTGCGTAATGAAAAAGTTTACGACCAACTTTCAAAAATCGCCCCTACAATTTCTCAAGACACTGTTTATAAATTTAAAGACACGACAGAAATGATGGGTAAAGCTTTAGGTAAAGAAAAAGAAGCAGATGCATTACTGAAAAAATATGATGATAAAGTAGCGAAGTTTAAGAAAGATGCAGAAGCGAAATATGGTGACAAATGGCCACTTTCTGCTTCAGTTGTGAACTTCCGTGCTGACCATACTCGTATTTATGCAAGTGGTTATGCAGGCGATATTTTACACGACTTAGGTTTCAAACGCCCAGAAGCGCAACAAAAAGAAGTTGATAAAGGAAAAGACATTATTCAATTAACATCTAAAGAGAGTATTCCTTTAATGGATGCAGATCAAATTTTCGTTTTCAAATCTGATCCTACTGCAAAAGATGCTAAACTCGTTAAACAAACAGAAGACGAGTGGACTTCAAGCAATGAATGGAAAAACCTAGACGCTGTTAAAAAAGGACACGTTGCTAAAAACGTCGACGAAATCACTTGGAATTTAGCAGGTGGTTATCAATCATCATTAAAATTAATCGATGACTTATACGAAAAATTAGACATTAAAAAATAATGTCATGAAATAAGGAGTTACACTATGTCACTTAAACCTCCGCAACATCTTTTGATTGCAGGTTTATGTCTTATCGTTGTAACCGTGCTGAGTTTAATGCTTGGGAATACGCTTGTATCACTACCACAGTT
Source organism: Staphylococcus coagulans (assembly GCF_022557135.1). Lineage (NCBI taxonomy): Bacteria > Bacillati > Bacillota > Bacilli > Caryophanales > Staphylococcaceae > Staphylococcus > Staphylococcus coagulans. The sequence goes on along the minus strand of NZ_CP092966.1, from coordinate 127,827 downwards.
GATACAGGCGTTCTTCCACTTTGATAGAAACAACGATATACATACACTGATTACAGGCGCTCGTGCCTCTCGCACACTCATTGCACTACTGACAGGCGCAGCTTTATCCGTCTCAGGACTTTTAATGCAAGTCCTCACACGAAATCCAGTTGCATCTCCAGGACTTTTTGGTGTTAATGCAGGTGCTGTTTTTTTTATCGTATTTAGCATTACGTTTATTCAAGTAAGTTCATTTGAAGCATTAATTGTGATTGCATTTATTGGCGCAATGCTTGTCACGTTTTTAGTCGTTGCTCTAGGAATGTTTCGACAAACGCAATTTTCACCACAACGTGTGATTTTAGCAGGTGCCTCTATCGCAATGCTTTTTACCGCCTTTACACAAGGCATATTAATCATGAGTGAAACCCATTTACAAGGCTTTCTATTTTGGCTTGCAGGTTCCGTTTCACTGCGTAATATTTGGGAGATTAAATGGATTATACCCTTCCTTATCGTTCTCATATGTATTGCTTATTGTATGTCTTCACGCATTAATATCTTGATGACAAGTGATGAGATTGCGACTGGATTAGGTCAAAACATAAAAGCGACAAAGTGGTTATTGATACTTTTAATCAGTTCCCTTGCTGGCCTATCTGTAGCCTTAGCGGGTTCTATCGCATTTATTGGATTGATTGTCCCAAATATTAGTAAAGCGCTATTACCACCAAACTATAAATATTTAATACCTCACTCGGCTATCGTCGGTGCTTGTTTAATGATGATTTCTGATATTGTTGCGAGAATGATTATTCGCCCGTTAGAACTGCCGGTCGGTGTTGTCACAGCTGTCATTGGCGCAAGTGTATTGATTTATCTTATGCGGAAAGGAATCTATCGCCTATGAATCCAACATTAAAACTGAAAGAAACCTTTCTTCTGATTGGCATTACCGTTGCGCTAATCGTTCTTGTACTTTTAAGTATGATGGTTGGGCCGACATATATTCCGTTATCAGAGGTCATCGCATATTTGATTCATCCATCAGAAAGTGCTAACCAATTTACGCTAGAAGTGCTTCGGTTACCTCGTATTACATTAGCGATTTTAGCCGGAACTGCATTTGGTATCAGTGGTTTATTACTACAAAATGTCTTAAAAAACCCAATCGCCTCTCCTGACATTATCGGTGTCACAGGGGGTGCAAGTTTAAGTGCTGTCTTTTTTATTACATTTTTCAGTAGCTTGAGTATTCACTGGTTACCCGTATTTGCTGTCAGTGGTGGTGCCATTGGTATGTTAATATTGTTGTCCTTTCAGGTTAAGCGTACGATTCGTCCTTCTACATTGATTATTATTGGGATTGCGCTTCAAACACTCTTTATTGCGCTCGTACAAGGCTTAATGCTGACAGCCAAGCAATTGTCAGCATCTAAAGCCTATACATGGCTCGTAGGGAGTCTTTACGGGGGAACTTTCCAAGATGCTGCCGTTTTATTCATCGTTCTATTATGTATGGTGCCATTGTTGGCTCTCGTTATTCCAAGAATGAAAGTGGCCGCATTAGACGATGCTATTAGCATTGGCTTAGGACTTAACTTAACCCAAACACGTCTTATCCAAATCATCATCTCTACCGTGCTTGTTTCTGTTGCGATCAGTTTTGTCGGTAACATTGGTTTTGTTGGTTTGATTGCCCCTCACATTGCTAAAACACTGATTAAACAAAGCGCGTTTAAACAAATACTGATGTCTGCACTGATAGGTGCTATTTCAATATTGGTCGCAGATTTCGTCGGACGGACACTCTTTTTACCGAAAGAAATACCGGCAGGTGTCTTCATCGCCAGCTTCGGTGCACCGTTTTTCATTTACCTATTACTAACCGTAAAAAAATTTTAATTGACCTAATTCATTGCTTCATCCGATGGGAGTGGAACATGAAATCGAATTGATTTCTTCATTTCATTCCCTTTTTATTTTCAATCTTCTCTACTCGCTTAAAATTATTCGTATACAATCTTTTATGTTATCCGTTTTTATTCAAACAAAATGTTTCATATTTCACTAAAAATGGAAAAGAGAGTAAGTGTAAGTTAATTTTAATATGTGAGGAGAGTTGAAATGGAAAACAAAAAGACAGATCAACTAAAACATGTAGAAAAGCACAATGAAGGAAAAGCCATGACGACGAATAATGGGGTTAAAATAAGTGAGGATGAAAATACGTTAACCGTGGGGGAACGTGGTCCAAGCTTACTCGAAGACTTCCATTTTAGAGAAAAAATAATGCATTTTGATCATGAGCGTATTCCAGAAAGAATTGTCCACGCCCGTGGTTTCGGTGCTCACGGTGAATTCAAAGTTTATAAAGACTTATCTGAATACACTTCTGCAGACTTTTTAACTCATCCTGAAAAAACAACACCCGTGTTTGTAAGATTTTCAACTGTTCAAGGTTCGAAAGGTTCCCCTGACACTGTCAGAGATGTTCGTGGTTTTGCGACGAAATTTTACACTGATGAAGGCATTTTCGATCTCGTTGGAAACGACATCCCTGTCTTCTTCATTCAAGACGCAATTAAATTCCCAGACTTAATCCATGCGGTAAAACCTGAACCCCACAACGAAGTCCCTCAAGGGGGCTCAGCACATGATACATTTTGGGACTTCTTCGCTCAAAATCCCGAATCCACACATACAGCAGTTTGGGCAATGAGTGACCGTGGTATACCTAAAAACTTTAGACAAATTGAAGGATTCGGCGTACACACTTTCCGTTTAGTCAATCGTGAAGGCCAATCCTACTTTGTTAAATTCCACTGGAAACCTACACATGGTTTAGAGTCATTAGTATGGGACGAAGCCCAAATTTTATCAGGTAAAGATATCGACTTTCATCGTAAAGATTTATATGAATCAATCGAAAAAGGCGACTACCCTGAATGGGAATTAGGTCTTCAGATTATTAAACCAGAGCAAGAATTTGACTTTGATTTTGATATTCTTGACCCAACTAAAATATGGCCAGAAGATCAAGTTCCTGTCGAAATCGTCGGAAAAATGACTCTCAATCGAAATGTATCGAATGTATTTGATGAGACGGAACAAGCTGCCTTCCATCCTGGACACATTGTACCGGGTATAGATTTTTCAAACGACCCTCTTTTACAAGGCCGTTTATTCTCATATACCGATACACAAATTTCAAGACTAGGGGGTCCTAACTTCAACCAAATTCCAATCAACCGCCCTGTCAATGAAGTGACGAACAATCAAAGAGATGCAATGCATCAAATGAATGTTCATGTTGGTCAAACGGCTTATCACAAAAATGCTTTGAACAATAACGATCCCCATACGACACCTAGAGAAGAAGGTGGCTATGAACATTATCAAGAAAAAGTTGAAGGTCGTAAAATTCAAAAACGTAGTGAAAGTTTCAAAGACTACTACAGCCAAGCTAAACTTTACTTAAATAGTTTGACGCAGCCTGAATATGACCATACGGTAGATGGTTTTTCATTTGAAATAGGTAAATGTAAATCAGTGATGGTAAAACAAAATGCGGTTAATCAATTGAATAAAGTTGACCGTACATTAGCAGAACGTGTCGCTGCGAATGTAGGTGTCGAAGTCCCTGAAGAAAATGAAGAAGTACAATCAGACGCGAAAGATAGTAAACTCACAATGGAAAAATTCGATATTCCATTGCCTGGTCATTCTGTTGCTGTTCTGATTAATGGCAATATCAGTGAAGAAACGTTGAAAGCTTTTGCGAAAACATTCACTGAAAACAAACTCAATTATGCTTTTGTAGGAAAACAGCCTAAAAACATTAGCGAAGAGTTCGGTATCACTGAAACCTTTGATACCGCTCACCCAACACTTTTTGATAGTGTCTTTGTGTTGTCAGATGACTCAGATTTATTACCTGAAGTTGAAGAATTTGTTGAACTCACATACAAACATCATAAACCTGTCATTGTCGACCGCTCAGCATCAGAAAAACTAGGTCATTCAAAGATAAATATTCATGCGTCAGGTGTCTTTATCTCTAATGAGCCTGAAGTTATTGTTGAAGCTTTCGCTAGAGCAAGATACTGGGACAGATAAACTAAAATAAAGTACTTTTAAACTGTGTATATCGGTGCATCACGCACCGACTGCACAGTTTTTTGTTGTTTTTTAACAATAAAGAAGGCTGAGGAGGCCCTCTCGGAAAGCAAAGTCATACAATACGAAGTTTAATCATAAACAAAATAACACTCAGATGATTTTCTATTAAAAATCATCTGAGCGCTATTCATTTCGGAATTGATGTCCCAACCGTTTCATCAATCGAACATATTGAATTATTTCTGAAGACAGCGTTGATAAAACGAACTTAATGCTTTATTTTGCGTGCGCTTAAACTGTTCATTCGGTGCCAAGTTTGGATCTTTATCATTATGATCTTTTGGGGCAAAACCTGAAGAAAGCGTCACGTCCTTCCCATTTTTAAAGGTATATTCATAAACTTGACCTTCTTCAGTGAAAATATATTTAGTGATGGGTTGATTTAAATCTGCCACCTTGCCATAACCTTCAATATTCGATAAGTCAGAAGCGGATGAATCAAATCCAGTCTTTTTATCTTTAGAAGTATAAACCACCGCACCGGTTACCGCATGAAAATCAAAATGCTGACGTCCCGGCTTCCCATTATCATTAATTTGAATTGCACCTTGATCTGTCATCGCATACCAGTCACCAGTTGAAATACTACTTGTACTGAAATAACGATTTGAGACTGCCCTTCCGTCTTCTTTTGCCATTTTGGACAGCTTTTGAATGACTTCCGCTTTGCTTTTCTTTTTCTTTTCATCTGAAAATTTGGACGCTTGCGGTTGATTTTGTTGAACCGCTGTTGTAGCTTTATCCTTTGCGCCACTTTTTGAGTCTACTTGGCTATGACTACAACCCATGAGCAAGACCATACAACACAACGGCATCCACAACACTTTCATACGTACTCTCATACAGACTTCGGCTCCTTTTCCAAGGCAATCATTGTGCCTCATCGCATCAACAAGCGACATTTAAATACAGATAGATTTCTACTTAGTCTTTACTAATTCCAAATTCATCTACCAATTGAATATGACGTTGTTCGCCTTTGCTAATGTCACCGCTTAATTGATAAATTTTCACTTTGAGTTGATTTCCTTTCACTTCATAAACGGAGAAGTTTTGATTAGAAGAATCTCTATTATTTTCATGCTTATCATTAAAAGCATCTGTTTTTTGTGGTTGTTTTCCTATTTTAAATAAACTATTGTAATGAGCTAATTTCTTTTGATCTAACCATGACAGCTCAGGTCTTACTTTTTTAATATGTGCCAATGAACGATCATAAATACTATCATATTCTTTTGTTCCACCTGTATTCGGTAGTACATAGACTGCACCTTTAGGATGGTCATAATACGTCACTTGATCTTGACCTACAAATTGTTTTGCATCCTCTTTTTTCGCATTCACAAAACTATTTTTAGTCGACGTGTGTTCCAAAGGATACGTACGTGACAATACATGATCGTGACCTTGCAACACAAGATCCACATCTAAATCATCTATCGTCTTTGTCAATTCATCTCTAATTTTTTTCACATCTTTATCCGAAAGGGCATGGTAAGATTTAGAGTACATTGGCTTGTGTAAATTCAAAATAATCCATTTCGCGCCATTTTGTCGGGCTTTTTTAATATCTTTTTTAATCCATTTCATCTGTGTTTTACCGATGGCTTTTTCATCTGGATTATCTTTAGATTTTTTATTATCATTTGTATTCGCAACGACCATATGCGCGCCATTATAATCAAATGAATAGTATGAACCACCATTTACAGCATGGTTTGCTTCAGGCACATTCACATGCTCATTAAAAGCACCTAACAATTTATCGTCATCTTCATTCAATGCATATTCGTCATGGTTACCCGCTGCCGCAACGACAGGTAATGACATAAATGAAGGACGTGACTTTTCATATAAATCTTTCCATTCATCTTCTACTTGCGCTGTTTCAACAAAATCACCTGTATGTAACGCAAAATTAGGATTTCCAGCTGTTTTTATCGCATTTTTCAGTGTATCTGCACCAAATGCCGCTTCATTTCTAACGTGTTCATTCCAAAATGCGTTTTGGGTATCCGTATATTGAATGAAGCTGAATGCATCGCCTTTGTCTCCACCCGTTTTAAATGTACCGACTTGACTCTTCTTTCCTTTTTCGCTACCCACTTTATAATAATATTGTGTATTCGGTTTTAAATTTTTCGCCTTTGCTTTATACGTATATTCTGGTTCACTGATTAAATCGGTTTCCCCATGTTGATCCCCACTCGTCCACGCTGGACCCCCTACATTTTTGTCTGTATAATAACCGTTCACTTTAGGTTTCCCATTTTTCTTAACGGGCTTACCTTCATCATCCTTTTCAATATCCTTGAAAATAATGTTACCTGCTTTATCTCTTTCAAGATATTTAGAGTTTACCTTTTTAGATTTTGCTTTGAAAGTTTTGGCATGTTTAAAATCTTTCGATTGAGAAACCCAAACTTTGGCATCTTTAAATTCATCCGTCGTATACCAACTAAATCCCATTTCAGATTTTGTTTTCCCATTGATGTTCGTAATGATACGATTCGGGTGATTATTCGTCGGGACATCAGCGACTTTAGGTTTCTGATGTTGTAACTGTATTTTCTTCTCTTGTGACTGTCCTTCCCCGCTATTCGCGCTCGCATCTACATGACTTGGTGCGACCGTCGTTACAATAATACTTGCACTCATCACAGCACTCAATACGAATGACTTTCTTTTAAACCCTTTCATAAAGAACCTCCCACAGTCTTTTTATTATGTACAATATCATCTTAGCAATCACATTTTAATTTAAAGTAAATTTTATTAAGACAATATAAGAATTGCGTTACTGTTTGTATTGAGTCCATGTGGGATGGCTTAAACACATTGCTTAGTTATTTGCATTTTTATAATTTCAAAGATGATCTGACATATTCAACAATGTTGCTGCGTTTTGATACATCATTTTTTCTTTCTGTTCATCAGATAACAGTGAGGTTGTCGTTATTTCATCTGCAAGCGACGTCACTACTTTTTCTATGGTATACGGTGTATCTGAACCATAGACAATTTTATTTTCATCCGCCATTTCAAGTAATGGTTTTAATTGATAAGGTAATACTTTCCCAGCTAAATCAAAGTATAAATGTTGCATGACTTGTGCAAAATCATCAGGCTGTTCATCATAGTGAAATATTGCATTGGCCATTTTAATGCGTTGTACGATGACAGGCAATAATGCACCACTGTGAGGCACAATCCATTTAATATTCGGATAACGACTAAATGTCCGATTTTGATTCATAAATACAATCGCTCTCGTCGTATCAAAGAAAAACTCCATTAAAGGTGTGAGCACTTTCGCTTTAATGGCATCATTCATCGGCTGAGGTTCATTCGGATGAATGGCGACGATCGCATGACGTTCATTTAACTTTTCAAATATCCGATCTAAACGTTGGTCACCAAGATAAATGCCACGTGCATTTGTCGGTAAGAGGAAGCCTTTCGCATGTTGCGCATCTAACGCACGATCAATCATTTGAATACTTTCTTCTAAAGGTAAAGGGAGCGAAGCAAAAAAGCCTATCTTGTCAGGATATTGAGACGCGAGTTGCGCCCCGTATGCATTCATTTCTTCTGTTAAATCCAACATTTCATAATCTGGCGCCACACTTTGATGCGGCCCTGCAATAGATAAAATGCCATAATCGATAGTCATCTTCTTCATCAATGCCAAATAGTTTTCAATAGAAAAGTAAGGTGTCGCAACACCGGCACCTTTGCCATCAAAATAATCATCTAAAAACTTTATAAAACCCGGTGAAAAATAATGCGCATGTAAATCAATCTTTTTCATTATACACACTTCTCTCTTTTTATGATGTGCTCGATTGGCTTATGGAGAATAGCTCAACTTTAGCATAACAATTGCAACTAAGTATGTTTACAATTTTAAATAATAACATTATTTATACTTTATATTATATGATTAAAACATCTCCGTCACAAATGTTCACCTTTAACATATTACTGATAAAATTACACCCCTGTATATTTACATGCATTCTTTATCGTCTCTATGTGTTGTTCATAGCTTTTTGGTGATGTCACATGCCCTTGTAATGATAGGTGCATTATCATTTTCAATAGCGTATTTCGTTCTAATTGGAATCATCGTATATTTAATTTGAACATTTTCAGTCTAACAGTATTTTTTATTTCTCTCATACTCAAATATACGCCTTTTAAACTTGTAACCAATGATGTTCATCAAACACAATTTTATCTGGCTTTGCATAATCTGTAATCATATAATCAATAGCCTTAAATGCATTGATTACAAATGCTGCTTGATTATCTCTTTTTGTACTATCTGTGACTAAAAACGTTTCTACACTTTGTTGAATCATAGTATTGCTCACCAATGCCTCTTCTAAATCATATTCATAGATACTTGTTGTATCAAAGGCACCACACGATAAGAAAGCTTTATCGAATTTAAATTGTTGTAATAACTGATTGGTTAATGAGCCGCGTACGACATCCTGTGCTGTATTGGTTTTTCCTGGCAACATTATAATCTCCGCATCTATCCGCTGTTCCTCAACCGCTTTGTTCAACTCCGTCACAGTAATCAACGATGGCGTGACAAATGTACAATTAGAAAGATGATTTAAATATTTTGGGATACGTCCTGTGGTTGTGCCACCATCTAAGACAATTATTTCACCATTTCGAATGAACTGGGCAGCCTGCATGGCTAAGCGTTCTTTCACGGCTGCTTGCTTTTGCCATTTATTAACAAAAGACTGTTCTTTATTCAAATAATTATATTTTACTGCACCACCATGAATTCGAGTTACTTTTTTATCTTCTTCAAGTTGCTCTAAGTCTTTTCGAATCGTTTCCGGTGTGACTTCAAAATATAAAGCCAGATCACTCACAAATACTTTCCCATTAGTGGCAATACGATTACAAATCATCTCTAGCCTAGATTTCTTTTTATACATGTGCGCCGACTCCTATCTTTGATAACTTCAATTTCCATCGCCCTTTGTGCCATCTTCTCAACATGAGAAAGAAGCGTATACTTTCTTCAAAAATATTAGTAAAAATCATTCCAGTATAACCCCAACCCAATCTCATAGAGACAAAGTATGAAATAGGGATTAATAGACACCACGTCGTTATGATATTGATGCAAACTGGATAACGCACATCTCCCGTTATATTGAGCAAATCTACAATATAATTATTCACTGCTCTTATAGGCTCTAATAAAATAAAACAACATAAGTACAATACAGTAAAATGAAAAACCGTTTCATCAATGAAATACCGCCCTAACATATAGAATACTCCAACTAAAGTCGTCATAATCACTACAGAACGTGTGGCATTAATGACTAATCCCCGATGTACGCTTTTAGTCAACACAGTAAACTTTTTACGTGCCATTAATTTACCCAAATAGATTTGGCTTGCCATACTGTATGCCATCGCCACACAAAATGAAACATTGCTCATCGCCACTGCTAACGTTTTAGATGCAACAACTTCTGTCCCTATAATAGCTAAAAAAGCGACCATTATCGTTTGGGCAAAGTGATATGAAATTTGTTCACCTGCCCCAGGAAGTCCTAATGAGAGCACTTTTTTACTCTTGAAACGATTCAGCTTAAAATTTTTTAATTGAGGTCTATACATTTTGATTAAATGATAACCTGCATAAAACATCCCTAGCATCCGAGTAATCAACGTTGCAATGGCCACAGCTAATATAGGCTGTCCAAAGTAATCTACAAAAACGAATAAAACGAGATAATTCAATACAATATTGATGATATTCATTCCAATTGTTGTTTGTGCAGCAATATGTGCTAAATTTAAAATTCTTAATAAACTACTCACTAACATTTGTGTTGTTGTTATCCCAAATCCCCATAAGAATACAACGCCAAATTGATAAGTTATCTCAAAGATCTCCTGTGGCACATGCATAAAAATGAGCATTTTATGATAAGTGAAGTGCGCGATGAGGCTGATCAATATGGAAAATACGAAATTCAGCGTTAAACTGTGATAGATTTCTGATTTAAGTTCACTCACTTCATACGCTTTTTGATGAACTAATCGAATCGAAACACCTACATGTATCACCGTAATTATAAATGTTAATAACATCATAAGTTGTGTATTAATACCAGAAACTGCAATGGCTTTCGTATCATAAGCACTTAACATTAACACATCGATTTGGGTCATAAGCATCATAAACAGCTGTTCAATAAGAATAGGGACATAGAGTTGTCTAAACCGTAACTTAGAAACGTTGATCATATTCTACTATCTTCGTTCGATAAGGTTGATATGGTGATAAATCAATGAGTCTTGCACCTCTATTTACATCTCCATAGCAGTTGAATCCACTGATACGACCATAGTTCAAACCAATACCATAATGATTGAAACTAAAATCATTGTCATGGTCATGTCCACAAAACATCCCCTCAATATGACCTAAACTTAACATTTGTGCAAACAAGCCTGAATTCACTGTCGGACAACCAATCTCTTCATTAAATATCCCCCTATAATTTTGGGTTGATGCAATCGCTTGATATTCTGGTATAGGAATATGTGTAAATACCAAATTATGATGCAACATCAACTTACTTTTATCTTGATAGTACTTTTCAACCTCACTCATCCAAGCAATATGCCCTGGATGAATATAGGCATATTCACCAACAGCAGACTCACTGTAATCCCCACCATCAATGATATATAAAAGATGTGACAGTTCGTTTTCATGAAATATTTCTACCACATACGCTTCTTTATCATCAATCAATTTTGAGTGGTGTTTATCAACATAACGCTTAGAGATTGCCGCTTCCATATTCCTCAAATCACTTCGGCGCAATTGATTTTCAATATCGTGATTGCCAAATGTGGTCGCTATTTGGGTATCAAATTGATTTAAGAATATTAACAAAGATTTGTATGTGTTAGCAGCATCCATCACACCTTGCGTCCATATTTGATCACCTGTAAACACACACAAATCAGGGTGATACGTCGAAATCATTTGTTCTAACAATTTAAAAGTCTTTTGATCTTTCTCATCATGATTTGAACTTAAATGCAAATCTGTGAACTGCAATATTCTGAAGAACGACATTTTTACACTCCTTTATTCTTTAGTAGAACCGATATTGACTCCCTTAACAAAATGTTTTTGTACGAATGGAAATAACAAAAGGATAGGGATAATAAGCAAAACAATCATTGCCATTTGCAGTGAATCTCCTGTAATCGTGATACGCTCTATCATCTGATATGCCCCTGATTTTTGTTTAAGCGCATTGGCAATAGATTCTTGACTTGTCAACATATCTTGTAAAACTGTAGCTAAAGGCTTTAATTTGGGATTTCTGACAAAGAATGCACCTGTAAACCAGTCATTCCACTGACTTACAGCGTTAAAGAGCGTCACTGTTGCAATCACAGGTTTACTCATTGGTAAAATGATTTTCCAAAATATTTGCCAGTGATTACAGCCATCTATACGCGCTGCTTCGATAACACTATTCGGTATTTGAGAAAAAAACGTACGCATAATCAAAATATTATAAACACTATACAATGAAGGAATAATATAGACCCAAAATGTATCAGTTAAACTTAACTGGTTCAGCAAAATATACAAAGGAACAACACCTGCATTGAATAACATTGTAAAAACTAAGAAAAATGTTATCATCCGTCGAAAGGGTAAAGTTTTGATTGTTAATACATAAGCTGCCATTGCTGTGAGTATGACACTGAGGACCGTTCCAATTAATGTTTTAGCCAAACTAATCAACAACGCATTCAAAATTGTTCCTTGTTTAAAAATTTCTTTAAAATTATCTAATGAAAACGTTCGTGGCCAAAACGTGATGCCTCCTCTTTGCGCGTCCGTCCCACTGTTAAAAGCAAGTGCAACAATATGAAGCATGGGTAACACAATTGATAATGCCATAATGATAATGATTACCCAGGAAATACTGCGAATGATGATACTACTCCAATCATGGTTGATTTTCATTGATACTCATCCTTTAGAATCTTATTTGTTCCCCATCTTTCATTTTCTTTTCAATCATTTTTTCAAACTCTGGTAAGCCCGCTTGGTCGAGTTTATTTTTAGCATCTTTCAAAATACGTTCAGATTCTTTATCTGTTGCTGCATAATATGCACGTTTTATAGATTCATCATATTCATCCAATGCAATCTCTAACTCCTCACCTTTATCAAATTTAGGTAAGAATGATTTCACTGTTAAGCCATCAATCACTTTGGCATGTTTTAAATGTTCATCATAATGCCATGCATCTGCCATCTTTTCCGGATTTGTTTTACCTTGTGCTTTACGAACATGGTCCCCGTACTCTCTTTCACCAAAATCTGCCTCGTTATCTATATCTGTAAGTCCAAGATGGTCTGCCCAATATGCACCTGCCCCGCGAAAACCTCTTTTTTTAGCTTTATCAGGATGAGTTTCGATTTCTTTTAATACTTCTTTTTTTACAAGTGGATTACCTTTTTTATCCAAAGTGTAATCGCGCCCTTCAATTCCATATTGGCCTAACAATTTCCCTTCACGACTGGCTAAAAAGTCAGCTAATTTGACGACGTCTTCTGGGTGTTGCGTACTTTTAGGAATGGACCACCCTCCGTAACCCGACTTATACGGTAAATTCATTTGATAAGGTCCTCTCACTGTATTCAAAGGCCCAAGTGGCACGTATTTCATATTTTGATTTTCAGCGACATAATTGTGTAAGTCAGAGACAATACCCCAAGATCCGTTAACAAGCCCTTCTTTCGCTTTGTTTTCAGGCATCGTATAAAATTCTTTTGTCATCAATCCTTGGTGCATTAGCGATTTAACATATTTGACACGTTGCATACCATAATGCGTATCAGCTTCATGTTTTACCTGCCCATGATCAAGTTGGAACTTTTCATCCGCTCCCCCTGTCCATACCAAATCACTATAAAAAGCTGTTCGATCACTACCACCCCAAGCCGTTGGACCAATAGGGGTAATAGCTTTACCGTTCTCATCTTTAAAATGATGTGCTTTGATTTTTTCTGCTAATGCTTTCATCTCTTCCGATGTTTTAATTGAACTTGGATCTATATGAAGTTGTTCTGCAATATCTTTACGTATGTAAGGACCTCCTACCAGCTTTCTGCCCGGATCTCCTGGTTTTCGATTAATATTCATGTGAACGAAATAAGTCCCGTTTAAATCTTTTGGAAACATAATATTTTCACGCGTATCTTTAGGCAAGTAATCTTTCTGTAAATATTTTTTATAAACTTTTGTATCTTTTAAAAGTGGTTTTAGATCTGTTAATTGACCTTGTTTCGCGGCTTTATTCAACACTTTCATCTCTGGACGCCCACTATTATCCAAATAGTAAACGATGAAATCTGGTAAGTCTCCAGAAGCCAGTCCAGAAGTTAAAGCTTCTGTCGCATCGTCACCTGATGCCGTTTGAAGTTCTAAAGTAATACCTGTCTTTTCTTTTAATTCTTTTGCAATGGCTTTATTCATTTCAGGAGATGCATCATTTTTGCTTTGAAAAACAAGCCCTGTAAGTTTACGATCTGCAATCCAAGTATCAGGTTTGTCCTTTGCATCTGCTTTTCGTTTTTCTTCATCTTGGTCCTTGCCACAAGCTGTTACAAATACAATGAGAAAGGTCAACAATACAATACTTATTTTTTTAATATGTTTCATCATTTTCTCCTTAATATAATGATGTATTTAATTTCTTATTGGCAAAACGATTTACAACTACTACGAGCAATAATCCTATCAAACCTTGTAACAAACCAATTGCAATCGAATAACTGAAATCTCCTTGTTGAATCCCTGTACGAATCACGAAAGTATCAAGGATCTCTGAGTATTTTGCATTACCGGGTGTTTTTAATAAGTAAATTTGATCAAACCCTGCTTTCAAAATATCTCCCAAAGATAAAATGAACAAAATGACAATTGTAGGGGATAACATTGGAAGTGTAATATGAATGATTTGTTGCCATTGATTTGCACCATCGATTTTGGCAGCTGCATATATTTCTGGATTAATCCCCATTATTGCAGCAAAGTAAATAATGGAGTCCCAACCGACATTTTTCCATAAGTAACTTGAAAACATAATCGTATGAAAATATTCAGGATTCATCATAAAATAAGTTGACCCGTCTCCTCCAAATTGCTGCATTAATTGATTAATCAAACCACTATCTGGAGCTAGTATTTTTTGAAAAATACCAACGACAACCACCCAAGATAAGAAATGAGGAATGTACATGATTCCTTGAAAAACCCCTCGAAAACGTCCTAATTGGGTCTGCGCAATTTCATTAAACATAATTGCCATAATGATCGGAAACGGTAGCGCTAATACGAGTTTCATTCCGCTAATCACTAATGTATTAATAATAATTTGATAACTTTGTCCATCAGAAAAGAAACGATTGAAATATTTAAGTCCTTCCCATTGTCCACCGAAAATTATCGTATCAAAACGAAATGATTTGAATGCTAAAATTAAACCCGCCATCGGAACATAGTTGAAGATAATAAAAAAAAGTAAACATGGTAATAACATAAAATATAGCCCTTTATGTTGCCAAAATCGACGTAATAAAGACGTTTGTGTAATAGCATCCTTTCTCTTTCCGGGGCGTAAAATCTTTTTCATAGTACTTACTCCAATCCATTGATCTTATTAAATAACAATTTCTTCAGAAGCGGTGTTTTGTTTCTGTAACAATACTTCACCCGTTTCACTATGAAAACAGTGACAATCTTTTCTTTGCATCCCTAGGTGAATGCATTGTCCTATCTCTACATCGGTTTGGTTATCTGCGGATATAACAATTTCTGTTTCTCCTTGCTTACAGTGGATACGTTTTGTTGCACCGATTAATTCTACTAATACTACTCGCCAATCTGGCATTTGAATCTCACTTTCCTTTAAGTCTTTTATATCTGAAGCAAAATGAATATACTCTGAACGCACCCCAAGATTGAAATGTTGCTGTGTCATTCCATTGAAAATATGTACAGACGCAATAAGGTGCTGATGAAAATACCAGCCCTGTTCATTTTGAACAACCGGTATGATATTCATAGCTGGATGACCTATAAAAGTGGCTACAAATTGATTTTTAGGGTAATGATAGATTGCTTCGGGTGTTCCCACTTGTTGAATCACACCTTCTTTTAGCAAAACAATTTTAGTTGCCATCGTCATCGCTTCAATCTGATCATGAGTGACATAAAGGGTAGTTGCTCCCATTTCTTTATGTAATTTGACAATTTCCGTGCGCATATGCGTTCGTAATTTAGCATCTAAATTAGAAAGCGGCTCATCCATCAGAAAAATTTTGGCATCGCGTACAATAGCTCGTCCAAGGGCTACACGTTGTCTCTGTCCACCAGAAAGTGCTTTCGGTTTTCTATCTAACAGGTGGGTGATTTCTAAAATATTTGCAGCCTCTCGAATACGTTGATCGTAATGTTTTTTCTTTACACCACGCATTTTCAAACCAAAAGCTAAATTATTATATACCGTCATATGTGGATATAGTGCATAGTTTTGAAACACCATGGCGATACCACGGTCTTTAGGCGGGACTTGGTTTAAACGTACGCCATCCACATAAATCTCACCCTGGCTCACCTCTTCCAACCCTGCAATCATGCGTAATGTCGTAGATTTCCCACAACCAGAAGGTCCGACAAGAACAACAAATTCTTGATCTTCAATTTCTAAGTTAAAATCTTTAACCGCATAATTATGGTCATCATAAATTTTGTTCAAATTTTTGAGTGTAATCATACCTTCACTCCCTTCAATAGGTTTTACAATTCAATTTTAGTTCTGATATGTTAAGTTAATATATTGTTTCAATAAAAAAAGATTAAAGTCCAAATTTTTGTTTATTATTTTTCAAAAGTTTTTCTCTTTAAACGTATCAAAACTACAGCAATATCATTGAAGTTCAAAGCAAAGATATTTCAAAAACTTTTACATTGAAATCATAAAATTCATATGTGCAACATAAAATAAAAGTGAGTAAAAATGATGGCATCAACTAAAAAACAAGTTGACATCCGTAGCAATTGTTTTACTTAAACGCATCAAAAGCGTGCGACAGAAACTGATTTAGTTTACCTTAAAGCTCAAACCCCTTAATCTTTCTCACATAAAAAAACTACTCACATTTAACCAATAATGTGAGTAGGCGATTCTAGTCGATTAAATTGTAATCATCACTATCAATCTTTGGGAAATTTTTAATGATACTCGATTCTTTGATATACTGTACGTCATAAATCATTGCCATACAATAAAGAAAAAGAATGAGCGTTCTTTCGTCAACTTGACCTGATAAATAATGTGTTTTTAACGATTCGTATAGATGTTTTTCTGAAGGTCTACACACTTTTTTGAAATAGCCCCACATATGGCTCAATGCATTGATAACAGACCCTTTCGTCGGCTCAATCGCCAAGGCTTGATCAATCAACGCTTTTACTTCGTCATAATTGCAGTCGCCTTTTAACGTGGTTCTAATACGGTTGTAACTATTTTGATGATGCCACATGACCTCATACTTATACGTTTTCCACAGCACTTCAATTTCATGTCGACGTGAAATGACAACCCCTCCTCATTTGTTCTTATCTCGTTTATCCTATTGTAGCGATTTCGTACTGATTGATACACTTTCACGCTTGTTTCAATCGATACGGTGACCTCTGTGGCTCAATTTTTATATAAAAAAAGCGTGAGGCAGAAATTCAATTTCTCTCATTTCCGCCTCACTGCTCTGTATATAGTGTGTAAATATGTCTTAATATTTTATATAAAACCGTTAAATATTCGCATTATTTATACTGTGTCTTAACTTCTGCAATCGCATCATCCATACTCATGTTTGATTTAATTGCGACACTTGCGATAAAACTACCTTCTACAATAGGTGCTTCAATTTTTTCAATTCGATGTGGACCTTCATACATTTCTAAAACTGTATCAAGGTTCATACCTGCTGAACCAATATCATAGAAACATAACGCATCATCTTTTAAATTGTTAATTGCTGAAAAAATACGATTAAAGTCTGTTCCTATTTCTTGATTTTCTAAGCCACCTACTGCGACGATGTTGACGCTGTTGTCTGTCATTTGGCCATTTAATTCTTTTACACCTTCTGCAATTTTGTAACTATGACTGACAATGACGATAGATGTCATAATGATTCGCCCCCTATAATTGCGTTTAAGATATAAACGCTACTTTGAGCGCCAGGATCAATGTAGCCTTTTGATGCTTCATTGAAATAAGAAGCGCGTCCTTTGGTTGCTATCATGTCTTTTGTTTCATTTGCATAAGATTGTAACTTTTCAAAATCAACGTTTTCGTTATTTTCTAATGCTTGTCTTGTGCGTTCAATGACATCATACATTGTTTTTTCATTTAATTTAACTTTACCACGTTGTTGGATGCCCTCAGCGAATGCAGTAATGACTTGTTTTAAATTTTCACTGTCCATTTCATCTTGCACTTCATTCGCCATTTTAATAAAACCAAATCCGTATAAAGGTCCAGACGCACCACCGATATTAGACATTAATGTCATTCCTGTAGATTTAAATAATGATTTCATGTCTTTATCATCGATTTTATCTTTTAAATGTTCAAAACCTCTTAGCATGTTCACGCCGTGATCACCATCACCGATCGCTCTATCTAAATCAGTTAATTCTTCTTCTTTTTCTTTAAACTGATCTGCTAAATCCAGTAATCTTACTTTCATTTCTTGCACATTCATTTAAGTCACCTCAAAAATTTAAAACAATGATTATTCGCTTAAAAGTATCGACTTGCTGTAGGTGCAACTAAAGCTTCACCTAAATCTTCACTATATGGAACAATTGTAATTGAGAAGCCTTGCATATCTAAAGAAGTCATGTAATCGCCTACGAACCATTGTTTAACGTCAAAGTTGTGGTCTTTCAATTGTGCATCTAAATATTTAGCCACAATATTCAATTCTGATAACGGTGTACCACCCATACCATTGACCATTACAATGATATCTTTCTCTTTGACTTCTTTTAGTAATGTATCTAATAATCGTTCAATAATAATATCTATCGGTTGAACTGCTTCTCGATGTAATCCTTTTTCACCATGAATACCAATACCGATTTCCATTTCTTGATCGTCGATATCAAAGCTGTATTTACCAGTTGTTGGTACCATAGGTGAAGTTAAAGCCATACCAATACTTTTAATTTTCGGAATGACTGTTTCAACTTTTGCTTTAATGTCAGCTAACGAAAAACCATTTTCAGCTAAATAACCTGCATATTTATGAACCCAAACTGTACCAGCGACACCACGGCGTTTTTCTGTGTCAGAGACCGCAACATCATCACGAATAATGACACTTTCAACTTGAATGTCTTCCATTTGTGCCATTTCTTGAGCCATTTCAAAGTTCATTACGTCGCCAGCATAGTTTTTGATGATGAGTAAAACACCATCTCCTGTGTCTACGGCTTTAATGGCATCAAGAATTTTATCTGGTGTTGGAGAAGTAAAGATTTCACCGCAAACTGCAGCGTCTAACATTCCTCGTGCAACAAAGCCTGCATGTGCAGGTTCGTGACCACTACCACCGCCAGATACGAGGGCCACACCTGATTGCTTTTTATCTTTTCTCACAACAACCGTATCTGATATTAATTCCACCTCCGGATTCGTTGTGATAAGTCCATCTAGCATATCAGCTAAGATTTGGTTTTTGTCTTTGATTAATTTTTTCATACTCAAATTACTCCTTTGAATAGAAATGACTTCTAGACAGTTCATCGACTGTTAAAATGGCATCTGCAATTTCATCTGCTGTAATTTTATCGCTAAGGTTAGCAAATGTATCATCTGGTGACAATGCACGTTCACCTACACTTACTAAATCTTCATAGCTTTTATCGTCGATGTGAAGGCCTTCTAAAGTTGTTGGCATGTTAATGCTACTTAGGAATCTTTGATATTTTAAGAATTTTTCTGTTGGTGCATTTTCTAATACTAATTGGACTAAAATACCATATGCGACTTTTTCACCATGTGTTAAGTGATGGATGTTACCTTGAAGCGCCGTAAAACCGTTATGGATCGCGTGTGCCGCAGCAAGACCCCCATTTTCAAAACCTAAACCTGAAAGTAAAGTGTTCGCTTCAATCACTGCATCAACTTGAGGTGATACAACATGTTTTTCAACCGCTGTATATGCACTGAGGCCATATTCAAAAATAGTTTCTTCACATTTTTGAGCAATTGCTAAGCTTGCCAATGAAGGGCGACCATGAAACATATTCTTACCTTGACGACGTAATGTAGATTCAACTTCTAACAATGTCGCTAAACCATCACTCATCCCTGAAGCAAATAGTCTTACTGGGGCTTGTGCAACAATTTCAGAGTCGACCATAACTGTGTCAGGGTTTTTTGGATAAAATTGGTAACCGCTGAACACACCGTCTTCTCTGTAGATAACTGAAACGGCAGCAGTAGGTGCATCCATTGAAGCTGTTGAAGCGAAGTCAATGACACTTGCTTTTAATGCGTAACCTACAGCTTTACCTGTATCTAATGCTTTACCGCCACCTAAACCGATGACAACGTCAACACCTGATTTTTTATAAGATTCGACAATACGATTAATTTCATCTTCTGAAGATTCACCTTTGAATACTTCATAATCATATTTCACATTTTTGTTGTTGGAAAAACTTTGCTCAATTTGATTTTTCGTAATATCCCAAACAAGACTATCTGAAATAATCAATGCGTGTGTACCTAAACGTTGTGTCTCTTCAGCAATTGAATTAATAACGCCTTTCCCTTGTACATATCTTCCTGGTGATTGAAAAATTAATTTTGACATACGAATCCCTCCAAAATAGTTATAATTAATAATCTGATTTGAAACCAAATTATCACTAACAACAGATAGAATGAGTGTGAATGGAATCATACCCCTTTTTTTCGCCCTAATATGTTTACCCGTTTTTTCGTAAGAATACATTAATTTTTTAATTTAATTGTTAACATTTTGTTAACGAATCACAAGATATTGGTGTTTATTATTTAAAATGTACTTTACATAAACAGTTCAAAATAAAGATTTTCTTTTTTTGAATAAACGCGCACTAACTTTAGCTTTCAAGGGCAAATAATACAGACGAAAAAATAATTCTCATCATTAATTTGCTTTCAAAATAACATTATCTATTATATGAAAGCGTTTTAAATCGAATAACAAGTATATTATCTCACTTTAATAATAAATTTCACTACCATTTATTGACAAATTTCAAAACTTTTTAAAAAATATAACATGATTAAGATAAATATATATTTTATAATATGGGGAAAGGGCTTGGTTCCGCTATATTGTCGGAAACAAACTCTTATATTAATACGTGGCAAACAAAAATTGATTCTGTTCCACTTCATATAAAACTGCTTGATTGTCTAATTTGAAAAATATTTATTAATCAAGTTTTTCTAAAAACTCACTGAAATGTTTTAAATCCGTTAACTGAAAATTACATTTTTCGCTATTATGACAAATATAATTGCCTCTTGCCGTGTAACGTCCGTCACTAGAACTATGTGTCTTTTTCATAAATAGAGACACGTTGGACTCGGTATTACAAATCGAACAAAATACTTGTTGTTTTAATTGTGTTAATCCGATGTTAATCTAAAGTAAAATTAATTAAGAATTTATATTATAATAAAAACAAAATCTAATATTTGATAAGATGTTTACACATAGGAAATGGTAAGGGAAGTGCAAAAATGGACGGACAATTTTTACAAATTGAGAAGAGATTTCGAACAGAAATTGAAGGATTACGTTTTATTGCTGCATTATTAGTGGCAATTTATCATATCTGGTTAGGCAGAGTGTCAGGCGGTGTCGATGTATTTTTTATTATTTCAGGTTACTTAATCACTGCATCGATCATTTCTAAAATCAACAAACAAGGTTACCTTTCTTTTTCCAAGTATTTCGGTGGATTACTGAAGAGATTACTTCCTAACGTACTTGTTATCTTAACTGTTGTTGCTATCGCTACCTTTTGGATTATTCCAAGTTCAATCCACGGTAAAACGATAAAAGAATTAATCGCATCATTGTTTTATTATCAAAACTTACAGCTTGGATTTTCACATACGGACTACTTAAATTCCGAACAAGCGAAAACACCTTTAGAACATTTTTGGGCAATGTCTATTCAAGGTCAATTTTATGTTATATGGTTTATATTATTTTCATTTATCGTTTTATTATGGAAGAAGCTTAAAACGATACATATTCACACAACAATCAACATCATACTTATTATCCTTTTTTTAGGTTCACTCACATTTTCTATATTTCAAACGAGTACAAATCAACAGTTTGCTTATTTTAATCCAGTCGCACGTGTTTGGCAATTTGCATTAGGGGGTTTAGTCTACCTTAACCTTTTCAAAATAAAAATTCCTGTCATGTTCTCGAATATACTGGGTTGGATAGGTTTAGTGGGCTTAATACTCACCGGTATCATTTTTGATGTCTCAACGATGTTTCCTGGTTATGTTGCATTGTGGCCAATGACATGTGCAATACTCATCTTATTATCTGGCAATGATCCATCACATTTTGGGGTTGAAGCTTTATTAAGTCGCCCAATCCTCATGAAGCTAGGTGGCATTTCTTTCGGAATTTATTTATGGCATTGGGTGTTATTATCGTTTTATAAATATACCATTGATACACATATTTCTACCCTTATCGGTATAGGTATCATTTTATTAAGTATAGCACTGAGTATTATCACAACAAATTTAGTTGAAAAGCCTATACGACATAGTTTCGGTAAGCCTGTGTTTATGAGGTTAGGTGCTTTTTTTACTGTTGTATTATGCTTGATTGGAACCCTTGGATTTAACTACAAATTGAATAATCCTACTTATGTAAAAGACGTTCCACCAAATCATGCTTTTCCAGGTGCAACAGCCAAAGCAGATTACCAAAATAAAAAGAACATCTTGCCTCGTATTAAATATATTACTAATGATAAATCTGATGCTTATGATGATGGAGGCATGATTTACCAAGGTGCAAAGGTCAAACCATTAACATATGGTCAAAAAGACGGTTATCAATATCATATATTGCTTGTCGGCGGTTCCCATTCGAGTCATTGGCTGGGAGCACTTCAACAAATTGCTGAAAAAGATAAAATCAAAATCACGCACCTTTGCAAAGCGAATGCTCGTTTTACAATGGGTGAACAAGATGCATTGTCCCAAAAATGGATGGAAAACACGAAAGACTACATAAAAAAACATAAAGATGACTATGATTTAGTATTTACTACAGCTGATGTCGGAAATGACGAAGAAACCGATGTCCCACAAGGCTTCATTGATGCATTTCGTTATTTAGAATCACTTGATTTACCTGTCTTTGCAGTACGTGATACACCAAGATTAGATATCAATGCAATCGAAGCTTATGAAAAAAATAAAAATGTGACCATTGATGTTTCTAAACAACTTCCGGACAAAAACTTTCAACCAATGGAAGATACAGGTGCAAAAGTCTATGATTATAACAATTATATTGCGCCTAATCACACTTTCAAGCCTGTAAGAGGAAATATATTTGTTTTCTTTGACTCCAGTCATATGACGAATACATTTTCAAGAACGCTCGGCCCAGTTATTAAAGATGACCTTATGCGTGAACTTCAAAGTGCTTAGTATTTTTTCAGAACAGAAGCCTTACCTTAACTGTAAAAAATCATGGGAACGGTACATCATCATATTCATGCAATGCTTAGACACGCTTGCCTAGACGCCTCGTCTCAACTCACCAACGCTTGATTGTACGCTTACACATTTGAAGTGTTGGGGTATTTTCGACTTCGGCTGATTTCACTGCCTTCTCGCTTAAATTGACAATTATGAGACTAAGCCTATGTCGCTTGAGTAGTTGATAGTCATTGAATACGATATCAATCCCATTTTTATAAATGATTAAAAGTCATAGTCACTGATTTTTTTACCGATTTTCAGGCGATTTCAAACTATATCACAATGGATTAAGGTGGTAGACTTCAATGTCCTGTCTCCTTATTTTAATAAGTTATAAACCAATGTCCGTTCCCCATAATTGATGGGATAATAATAAAGCTCTATGTTACAGTATAATGTTTTACATTCTAAATTTTTTATTCGTGTCCTTCGCCTTTATTTCCAATTAATGCACCGCTTCATTTCCTTTGAAATAACAAATATAATAATAAAGGGACAATAATAAAATCAGGTACTCATCTTATCACTCTCAACCCAAAGAGATGTGTTTATCCTTAATATGGAGGCTTCATTTTGGCAGAAATTTTGAATACTTTTTATCACAATTATCAATACAAAGGAAAAATGGAGAGAACCTTAGTTCACAAAAATTCGGAATGGCACGAAACGTTTCAATGCATTTTTACGTCAAAAGATTCTATATTATTTCAACAAAGGAATGTCGCCTTACATGACTATCCTGGGCTGATCGACGTCACTGTCGGTGGCCATATCAAATGTGATGAGAAGATGTCAGATGGTATTCGAGAAATAAAAGAAGAGATGGGATTAGATATTTCTTTTGAAAGACTTCGGTTTTTATGTACACTTCCCGAAAGTCTTGAAGGGCTCTTCACCGATAAAGAATTCATCCATATTTACACGGTAGAAATCACGGATGATGAAATCGACGCGATTGCGTTTCAAGATGATGAGGTACAATCATTATACCGAATTAATAAAGATGAATTTAGCAAATTTTCGAAAGGTCAAATTGAGACGATCAATGGCGTCTCACTGGATAATCAAACATCTCGATTTTTCACTCAATCTGACTTTCTCCCATACTCTTCAGCATATTTCACTTGTGTCTCGGCTTTAATTGAACGTAATTTGTAATAAGATTAAAGGAAACTAGAAATCAAAACATAAGAATAGATAAAAAGAGGGGCAGCGATCGTATAGATTGCTGTCCCTCTTTTTATGTTGCTAAATATCATACATTATATTCCGTTACTTGGTCCTATATTTTTAAATTGCTGCATGACATAATCCCTACTTTTTTTATGATCTACAATTACTTCGGGATAGTCTTTACCAATTTCAATGTGATGATTTTCTTTTAATTGCGCTTTGTATCGCGTTGGATGGTGAAGATATTGAGGACGTACATCATCGAAAACCTCTAATTCGGACTTTATAAAATAACCATTCGGGTCAAAACGTTCACTTTGACGTATGGGATTAAACATTCTGAAATAAGGCACGGCGTCTGTACCCGTTGACGCTGACCATTGCCAACCGTGTACATTCGAAGCATTATCATAGTCTAAGAGATATTGTCTAAAGTATGCTTCACCCCAAGTCCAATCAATAAATAAATGTTTCGTTAAAAATTGAGAAACAACCATTCTCAAACGATTGTGCATCAGGCCTGTACGGTTGAGCTTCTTCATTGCAGCGTCTACAATCGGATAGCCCGTTTGTCCACTTTTCCACGATTCAAAGTGAGATGGATTGTTCGACCACTGCATCCCTCGATATTTTTCAGAAAAAGATTGAGTCGCCGTTTGTGGATATTTTGTCATTAATACATAATAAAATTCACGAAACATCACTTCTCTTATAAACGCTTCGTAATTAATCTCATCACTATCATAACCCGCTAATAAATCATTCATAACCTCACGAATATCGAGTAAGCCATACGCTAAAAATCGACTTAAACCACTTACATAATCTTGTGAAATGTCATCTGTGCGCCTTTTATAATCAGATATATCTGTATTTAAAAATGTTGCCCAATCTTGACGTGCGCTTTTTTCCATATCTTCACTATCATTTATCTGCAAATGCGCCTGATTTGTGCCTTTTTCTGCAATTTTGGCGACCTGCTTGTATGCATCCGCTTTATAATGCCTATGTACTAAATTTTTACGATTCGCTTTATAAAAACTCGTAAACACTTTATACGGTTGCTGTTGCTGATTCAACGTTTGTGAGGGTTGAAAATAGTGATTAACACGTTGCCCGATAACTTTAACTTGATGATTCTCAAAAGCACGTTTCATATGAGGATAGTCATAAATCGATTGATGATAGCTCATGATATCTTGTGGCATTAATACATGAGATAACGCTAAATCATCGACGAGCACACCTAATTGGTCATAGTTAAGCATGTGGGGGTATATCTCATGTTGATTTAAAGTATGTACAAAACCTTTAACCACTTTTTCATAATCATCACGCTTCACATTTGCTGCATCAGATAAATCTTCTATCGTTAAAATTAAATAAAGCTGATCTATCTCATTTTGATGCTGAATCACATATTCAAATAATGGATTGTGTTGCATTCTAAAAACTCTGTTAAGTATCACACCTAGACGCATACAAAGCCCCCTTTATTGTTGTGAATACGACATATACTTTCCTGCTGATTCATCTTTAAAAACATTTCCTGGGAAAAGGTCCAACTCAGGCATCGCTTTCAGATTAACCATCTTTGTCAAAGATTAATCTTGTATATCGTATCATAAATCCTCTCTATTCTCAGACAGACAATCCCTGTAAGGCAACCCATCCTGTTCGGTCATCTCAGCACAATTTCTTATTGCCGTTACCATCATGCTATTAAAAATTTTCACCATCAAAAAAGAGTAGAACAACGAAATCACATCGATTTCAGTTGTTCTACTCCCTAATCGTTTAATGACACGCTTTATGTCGTAACTCAATTATGCAAGTTTCCCACTGTTTTGTTATAACGCTTTGTCTTATTAGTCATTTGCATTTTTAAAAAATTCTCTATATGTCGGATTAGGATATTTATAGAAACCTTCACCTGTTAAAGCCCTAATTTTCCTACGTCCATATAATTTTTAAGAAATCAGCTCTAAAAATAGCCACAAATATAATAATTAAAGGCAAAAAAGAGGAAGCGATATCTTATCGATACTTCTCCCTCTTCTGTTTTTATTAAATTATCTTAAAATATGTTTCTTACTGTATCGATCTACTTATAACTCATATTGTTAAGCAAATATATCTCTTCATCTGTAGAAAGTCTAAATTTATGATAGCGTTTTGGCTTCTTTAATTTCTTCTGCCATTTTATCACTGTATCCGAAGAACCAAGTTAGTATGAACCCAACCGAAAATGAGACAATAAGTACTAAAATATATAAAGGCAATTGTCCGATGTCTTTAATGAACAACAACATGCCCGGGAGTACTGTAATTGCCATTCCAGAAGCTTTGAGATGGAATAATGATGCCAAGAATCCGCCAGCAGCACCTCCAACTAATCCACAAACAAACGGTTTAAAATATCTTAAATTCACACCGAATATCGCAGGTTCTGTAATACCTAAGAAAGCTGAAAACGCTGAAGGTAAAGCTAAAGCTTTCAATTTCTTTTGACGTGTTTTAAGTCCCACTGCAACTGTTGCAGCACCTTGTGCAGTCATCGCTGCTGAAATAATCGGATTAAATTCATTATATTTGAATTCTTCTAACAATTGAATTTCCATAAAGTTAAAGATATGATGCACACCCGTTACAACAATAATTTGTTGGAAGAAACCTATAAGCAATCCAGCAATTCCAAACGGTAAGTCGAGAACCCATTTCGTACCTGCTAAAATAACTGTTTCTAATCCATGGAACACAGGCCCGATAGCAAAAAGACCTAATGTAATCATAACGAGCAATGTTAAGAAAGGCGTAACGATTAAGTCGATAGCATCTGGTATGCGTTTACGTAAAAACTTCTCAAATTTTGCGCCAATTAGACCAACAAAAAATGCCGGTAGTACAGAGCCTTGATACCCTACAACAGGAATGAGACCAAAAAATTTAAGCGGTGCCGCGGAACCTTCACCAACTGCATAAGCATTCGGTAACGCTGGGTTTACAAGCATGAGCCCTAATACGATACCGAGTACGGGACTGCCGCCAAACACTTTAAAAGCACTCCATGCGACCAGTGCCGGTAAAAATGCAAAAGCTGTATCTGTTAATACTTGTGTAAACAGAATAAAATTCGGCGAGATATCTTTAGGTGTCATCCCCATCCAAGATAAGATTTGCTCATTGACGAGCACACCACGCAATCCCATAAATAAGCCTGTCGCCACAAGCACAGGGATGATTGGAACAAATACATCTCCGAAAGTTCTAATCGCCCGTTGGAACATATTGCCTTGTTGACCGCCCTCTTGCTTCACTTCACTAGCTGAATGGCCTTCTATCCCCAAGCTTTCAACCGCATGATAAATTTTATTTACCGTCCCTGTACCAAAGATCACTTGGTATTGTCCTGAGTTATAGAAAGCCCCTTTCACTTTATCTGTTTGCTCAATTTTGTCTTGATTGATTTTTTCTTTGTCATGAAGTACGATGCGTAGTCGTGTCGCACAATGTGCAATCGACTTGATATTTTCTTGCCCTCCAACAGCCTCTATGACTTGTCTTGCAATTTGTTTATCTGACATGGCCATGATACAACGCCTCCTAGATTTTTATTTATAATTCCATGAATTCGTTAACTTCTGCGAGCGTAGGTAGACTTCCGATAGCGCCTTCCTTTGTCGTTGATAATGAAGCGACAGCATTACTAAATGTCAACATGGACTGTGCGTTTTGTTGAATATAGTCAAATGACTGATTATGGGCTTGCCCTGTCAATAACTGATAAATGATTGCGCCGATAAATGCATCTCCTGCACCCGTCGTATCTTGTACTTTCGATTTATATCCTTCATGTTGGGCAATCTTGCCTTGTTGCGTATAAATGGATGCGCCCTTTGCTCCTTCTGTATAAATGATGACTTGCGTATTCCCTTTAAATAATTGTTGAATCGATGCTTCATCCTTACTTCCTATTAAATAAACCAGTTCTTCGTCTGCGATTTTAACGATATGAGCTTTTGGCATAAAGGCTAAGACTGTCTTTTTCAATTCATCGACAGAAGGCCATAGAGGAAATCTTAAATTCGGGTCAAAAATAATCGTGCCATTGGCTTTTTCCATTTGTTCAATCGCTTCGATATGCGCTTTTTTCATTGGCGAAGGGATAAGATCAACAGAACAAAAATGAAGAATATCATCTGATTTAAAATTCAACTTAAGTGATGACGACTCAAGCAACATATCAGCTGATGGTTTACGATAAAATGCAAAATCACGCTCTCCTGACGCTGTTAAACTTACAAATGCGAGCCCTGTATTCGCTTCATCTGTTCGACTGATTGAAGTTGTATCTACACCTTGCTTTTGTAGTGTTTCTTCAATTAAGTCTCCGAATGCATCTTGACCTAATTGCGTAATCAGCGCCGATTCCCCTCCAAGTCGCGCAACACAACTGGCTACATTTGCAGGTGCCCCGCCCACTTGAGGCTCAAATCCTTTCACATCTTTCAGTTCAACGTCTCGTGTTTGTGGAATAAAATCAATAAGTGCTTCTCCAATTGCATATAATTTTGCCATTATTGCCCTTCTTTCAAATCATATTTTGTAATATCAAGCGTCACATGGCCACCTTCAGAATGGATACGTATCCCATCTGATGAGACTTTCGGGAAAATTCTAGACGTCATTACCGCCTGGCCATCATTAAGAAAAATTTCTACACTCGATGTATCGACATAAATTTGTAAACGATAAAGTGCATCCGACAATGTAACTGAACGGGTTGTACCGTCAACCTGACCTGGTAATTGTCCACTCAATGTTCGATCAAGCGTAAAACGTTGCATATCGGATTCATACGATAACCGCGTATATTCTTCTTCTGATTGCCTAATATCCATATAGAACCCTTTTGATGCATTTTCTAAAACATCAATATTTAACTCATAGTGTGTTCCAGTAAATTGTTGTAACATTAAAGATTGATCTGATATATCAAAAGTAGCTTGTAATTTCGACTGTCTTAATTGTTGAAGCGCTTTAATCGGCTGCTGAATGAGACGATGATTTTGCACAGACAAGACTCTTGGGATTGTTAAGCAATGCGCCCAGTCATCTTGATCTGTCGGGTATGTCGTATCGGGTAATCCCATCCAACCGATTAAAATTCTTTCATCATCCGCACCTATCATCGTTTGAGGTGCATAAAAATCAAATCCATGGTCTAATTCATTAAAGTCATCATGCGTCAATTCAAGTGTGTCAAAATTTAAAGTTCCCATTACATAACCGGATTGATAAATATTTCGAAAGCGATCGCCGTGTTGTGCTACACCTTGTGGACAAAATAGAACGATGTCATGCCCGTCTATATTGAAATAATCTGGACACTCCCACATATAACCGAACGATGGATATTTTGTCTTTAACTCACCTTTTTGATGCCAATTGTTGAAGTCCTGAGACGCATAAACGACAATCGCACCTGTCATATTTTCACGTTGTGCACCGATAACGATGTAATAACTTTTACGCTTATCGTCATACCAAACTTTTGGGTCTCTAAAGTGTTCTGTATACCCTGTTGGTGGTCCTTCTATCATAGCTTGCTTATCAACGGCTTCTTGTCCCTTTAACGTGGAGACCACTTGATATGGAACTCTTGTCCATGATTGCGTTCTATGATTGCCTGTATAAACCAACCTCACTTCATTATCCACAATTACGGCTGATCCGCTGTATGCGCCATGTGAATCATACACGGTATCAGGTTTCACAGCAGGACCAATTTGTGTAAAATTCACTAAATCAGGGGATGTCACATGATACCAGTACTTCATTCCATGAACCGCACCAAAAGGATGCCACTGGTAAAAAATGTGGTATAGCCCTTCATGATAGACAAGCCCATTGGGATCATTTAATAAACCTGAAATAGGTTGAATATGAAAAGATTGGCGCCACTTCGCATGTTTGACCTTCTCTGTCAGTCGTTCCATCTCTTCAGTTGGCACATCTTCCAATGTTCTATACTTTAATGCTCTCGTCCACTCCATCTCTTCCCTCCTTTTTGGAACCGGTACCAAAATATCTCAAAAAAAAGTAAAATGCTTTACACTGCGAATTTTACTTTTTATAACGAGAAATGTCAACGCTTTCTTTTTCATCAATATAGAAATCCATGCGCTGAACTAATGGTACTTCTTCACCTTCTAACAATTTCATCATAGACAATGCTGCAATACGACCTGTCTCTTCGTAAGGAAAAACAATCGTTGTAATCATAGGTGTAACAATCGATGTTGTTTCATAACCACCGAATCCAGAAATTGACAATGACTTAGGCACATCCAGTTTTAGATCTAGTGCAGCTTTTAACACACCTAATGCGATATTGTCTGTCGCACAAATCACCGCTTCATATTCATGAATCACTGATTTTGCCAACGTCTGTGCATCGCTCAATTTAAACGACGTTGTATGAATATCTGCCTGTTGATCCGACTCTGCTAGCCCATCTAAGACACCCCGACGTCTATGAATCCCAACCGCTTTATCCGATGCATCCACACCAAAGTAGGCAATACGTTTAAAATGACCCGTCCCAAAGTAACGCCCTATCAACCGGCCTGCTTCATAATCATTTTGGACAATCGAAGGAATCCCCTCATAAGACTGCCCCACTAATATTACTGGCACATTAACCGTATGAATCGCCTTCACATGTGCATCTGTAAGTGTCGTAGCAAATAAAATAATGCCATCCACCTTGTTTTTCGCAAGTGTGTATATCGCATTAATCTCAAGTTGTTGATCCAAATCGGTATTGACGATCATGGTTTGATATTTTTTAGTTCTCAAATACGTCTCAATCCCGTACAATGTTTGGTTCGAAGCATAAGAACTCAAACGAGGTACAATCACGCCCATCATCTGTGTACGCTTTGCCTTTAAACTTTGTGCAAATTGATTCGGACTATACCCCGTCTCCTTCACAACACGCTCAATCTTCTGACGCGTCTTTTCACTAATTGAACCACCATTTAAATATCGAGACACCGTACTCTTCGACACCTGCGCAAGTCTTGCGATATCACTAATATTCATCACGTTCACCTCAATGTCTATCATAGCATAAGTGGTGATAGTCACAATAAGATTATAAAGGTTTACTACACTAGTTTTACTGATGTAGTATGGTCTATTTGTATCTAAGCAATAATATTTAAAGTAAGTACAATCGCGTTTATTTTAATCTAGAATGATAGCAATATAAAATTTAAGTTAAAACAGCAAATTTAATCAAATAGTCCTGTTTGATTCATACTCAAAAATTTACAATACTTTTTATACAGTTCTTTATACATAAAGCTGGAAAAACTAGTATCATTTTTATCGCCTGCGTGAAATAAAATTAAAATTTCTTCATTAGTCAAACACCCTTTATGCTTTTCAATAAATTTGTTTACTAAGTTTGAGCTAATGCTAACTGTTAATAAATCTTCCAAAGAATCTAAAATTAAATTATTTGACACGCAAAAGCTATATTTAAGCTGAAATGGTCCCAAAGAAAAATCTTTATTTGTACTGTAACTATGAAAATATTTTACCAATAAATATTCTACTAATTTCAATGTATTCGAACCTCTATGCATATTTTCTACACAATAAATATAACTTAAGCAAGCAAAATTTTCCTCATAATTTATTTTTAAGTATTTCATCACGTCTTTATTTTTTTCAAATATACCTACGATTTTATTTGAATAAAATTCAATCATCTTTAGAAATCCTATCCCTTGAAATATTTATTGCCTTAATTTAATGGAACTAACTAATTCGCTTTATATGAATAATTAGTCATCTTCTTGTCTATTATTACTATGACTTTCATTGTAATCATTGATAGTTATTTTCATTTTCTTTTCAAATTTTACAGGATTTATAAAAAGGCTTAATGGGAGTGACAAGAAGTATAATATTATTGCGGTTTTTTGCTCTTTCCATACTTTTTCCAAATTTATGTCATCAAATAGTATAACTAAAACAATCATAGTAGTTATAGATATAACAAATGACACAAAAACAAAACCAGCATATATAATATTTAAATACTTTCTCATACTATAATTGGGCAATGTATCTTTATTTCTATAAGCTGGATAAACTATTAAAATTGAACCTAATAACGTACTTAGCATACAAACAGTACACACTATTTCTGTTTTGTAAAAATTATTTATAACTAGAAAAACAATTAAATTGTAACTTATGATTAACAAAATCCTAATTAATATGTTCTTTGATTCTATACCTACTACAAAAAATTCTGATAAAGAAAAATACTCTTCTGGTGTTAAATTTTTTTGAATATCAAAAATAAACACTAAAAAGTAGGCGAAGAGAATCACCAAAAAACCAACTATCATATTATTTAAAACTATATCAAATTTCATGTTTGTCTCCCTTATGCTTGTCTATTTATTCTTCTACAGTACGATTCTAAAAGTCAGTTATGTTGTACTTTCTAATCCTCATTAAAGACTTTAATAAATTCTTACGTAGTAGAAAGCGTTGCTAAACAAGCACTTGCTATTATCACACGTTTTTCCTAATACTTTGTATAAGTTCTTAAATGATTCATTAATTATTCCACAAATCAGAACACACGTTCCCGGACAACACTACTTTACTTTATCGTATATTTACTTTAATGTAAACATACTTTGCACTACATATTGAAGTGCACTTAATTAAAAGGTCTAGCTAAAAACTCAATCATAAATTAACTTATTTCTATATAAATTCCTAAAGCCTATGCCCATGTGTAAAGATAAGTGAGATACATAATTAGAATTTCGCTCTTATAGAATTTACTGAAACGTAAAGCAAAAATAAAAACAAATATTCTAGTACAAAATCACTCCAAGCCATCATAGATTTAAGTTGCTGATAAGACCCCATCTTCCATATGGAAAACTTTATCGCAATATGTCGTAAGCCGTTCGTCATGCGTCACGACAATGCATGTTTTATTTTTTTCTTGTGTCTGCTCTTTTAAAATTTTCATCACTTCCATAGCGTTTTGCGTATCGAGAGAGGCTGTTGGTTCATCGGCTAATATAATTGAGGGCTTCGTATACAACGCTTTGGCTATTGCGACACGCTGTTTTTGACCTCCAGATATTTCACTAGGCAATTGATTTTCAATGTCTTCAAGGTTTAATTGAGCCATCAATTGTTGATATTCTTGCGTGCTTAACACGTCTTTTTTCTGTTTCTTTAATAATTGAAATTGTTGCTTCACTGTTAAAAATGGCACAAGATTTGTCGCTTGCAAAATGAAACCAATCTCCTGCATCCGTGTATGCGCCAAGGCTTTTTGAGACATCCCTGAGACTTCCTTACCATTAATAAGAATCTCTCCAGAAGAGGGCGTTTGGAGTGCGCCTGCCATCGTTAAAAATGTGCTTTTCCCAGAGCCTGAGGGTCCAACAATCGCAATAAGTTCATTTTGTTCGAACTTAAGAGATGTCGGTTTGACAGCTTCTATTTTTTTATTACCATCTTGAAAGTATTTCGTCACATTTTTGAATTCTAACATTTCCTACACACTCCTTTAGCCAATAGCTTTTAGTGGATCCACTTTTCTAATCGTAAAGATTGAAAATAAACTTCCTAATAACGATACAATGATAAGCACAACACCGTATATCAGTAGTGTGACCATATTAAATTTTATAGGCACAACACTTGGTAGGAATGCACTTGTGATTAAAGTTAAAATAAGCCCTATCACTGTTCCAATCACTGCAATAATCAAGGTTTGTGATAATACCACTTTGGCTAAGTAACCATTTGTAAATCCTTGTGCCTTTAAAACACCGAACAAGTTTGTTTTTTGTAAAGTGATGACATATAAAAATATACCTATTACAGTTGCTGAAATCATAAATAAAAATGAAATCATAAAGTTTAACGTCAAATTCTGAGCTGTATAGCCGGGTAAGTTTTTAATAAAATCATCAATCCCAATCGCTTCTAAATGCGCATTTAAATCTTTTTGATGCCAGTTTTGATCACGCACTACAACTGCATTAACTTTAGATTCATCTAAAGTCGGATTAATCTTCTGTATCGTTTTTTGATTAGAAAATAGCACTGGAGAAGCATTATATTTCGCACTCTCACTAAATCCCACTATTTTTAACTTCTCGTCAGATTTTGAAAGTGATAATTGATCGCCTACTTTAAATCCTTTTTCTTTTAAAGTTTGATCAGCAACGACTTCATCATTAGATTTAAACTTTTTACCCTCAATGATTTTGGGTATTAAAAAAGAATTTTCAGCCACACCAAACAACAACGCACTTTCTTTATGACTACCATTTGAAATAATGACACCTGACTGTTTTAAGGTTGCTTGTTGTTTGTACGTTTCTGGAATATCCTTTTTATTATACACAGATTGTTCCACAGTTTGGTTTGCATCTTTATTTAAAATAATCGCATCTGCATGCCACTTATCGATACCTTCTCTATTCATATTCATTAAGCCACTCGCTAAACCTGACAGTAAAAAAAGCAAATAACTAATCATCATTAACACACCAATAATCAAGCTGAATTTCAGCTTATTTCGTTTAATTTCATTCCATGCCAGAAACATAAGTGCCCCCCTTTCGATTCGTACCAGCCTATGTATTTTAAGTACATGAAGGAAATGGCTTAAAATCATTTGTATCAAATTATACCCTTCAACATTGAAAAATATCTATATGTACCTTTTTCATTAAAAGAAAACACTGCATTAGGGATTCCTAGTCTTTCAAATAGATTCTGTTTTGACTATAAAGAAAGCCCTAAGACGATTGTTAAAAATCATCTTAGAGCTATTATTTTTCCATCTTTAACAATGACTATGGAGACTAATTTGTGATTTTCAGAATAATATCTTTATTTTTTGAGACATCAATCTGGTCACGAATTTGAGACTTAATTTGATTGCGCCTGGCTTGCTTTAAGATACTGCTCGAAGCGTTATTAGGTTGATACTGGTCCCAATATTCTAATTCTGCATATAGTTCACGACATGTTTTCATCATATAACCACCTTTAAATTAATATACAATAAAATAGCTCTTCAAATTAAGAAGAGCTTTACACATCTTCTCATCTTTCAGTATTAGATACTGTTGGAATTAGCACATCGCATTTTAGCTGTTGCTGGAGTTTCTAAGGGCCAAATCCCTCCACTCACTCTTAATAAGAGAACTATTTTATTAACCTTATTATAACATAAAACAATTTGAACATCGGCGTTTAAAAATCTACAAATTTAATATAGATTGAAAAATAAGTAGTAAATCTAAATAATTAGAATTGTACCTAGTTATTTGACACATTCATTTTGTATATATTTACGCTCTATGGTAATATCATTATGCGTAAAAATGCGAGATACTAATAAAGAAGAAGGTTTAAATATATTATGAAGGAAAATTTTTGGCGTGAATTGCCACGGCCATTTTTTATTTTGGCACCTATGGAGGATGTGACGGATATCGTCTTTCGTCACGTTGTGAGTGAAGCAGCAAGACCTGATGTATTTTTTACTGAATTTACGAATACCGCAAGTTTTTGTCACCCAGAGGGCATCCACAGCGTTCGTGGTCGCTTAACTTTTAGCGAAGATGAACAGCCAATGGTCGCACATATTTGGGGTGATCAACCTGAACAATTCCGCGAAATGAGTATCGGCTTAGCTGAAATGGGTTTTAAAGGTATTGATTTAAATATGGGCTGTCCTGTAGCAAACGTTGCTCAAAAAGGGAAGGGCTCTGGACTTATTCTAAGACCTCAAGTTGCTGCTGAAATTATTCAAGCCACTAAAGCAGGTGGGCTACCGGTAAGTGTTAAAACACGCCTAGGCTATTACGAAATAGATGAGTGGAAAGATTGGTTAAAGCATGTTTTGAAACAAGACATCGCAAATTTATCCATCCACCTTCGTACACGTAAAGAGATGAGTAAGGTTGATGCCCATTGGGAATTAATTGAAGCCATTAAGAACTTACGTGATGAGATTGCGCCAGATACATTATTAACGATTAACGGCGATATTCCAGATCGACAAACCGGGCTTGAACTTGTCGAAAAATATGGTGTCGATGGCATTATGATTGGTAGAGGCGTATTCCATAATCCCTTTGCTTTTGAAAAAGAGTCCCGTGAACACACTAGTAAAGAGCTATTAGATTTATTGAGATTACATTTATCATTATTTCAAAAATATAATAAAGATGAAGACCGCCAATTTAAAAGTTTACGTAGATTCTTTAAAATATACGTGCGTGATATTAAAGGGGCGAGTCAACTTCGCCATCAATTGATGAATACTGAATCTATCGCTGAAGCACGCGAATTACTCGATGCATTCGAAGCACAAATGGAAAATCGTACGCTAACTTAATCATTGTAATTATTAAAACTGAAGTTTAGACATAACCTTAAGCTTAAATAAAGAATCGACAAAGTAAAACCACATTTACTTCGTCGATTTTTTGTATTATTAAGAAAATAATAGCTCCACACACGCTCATGAAAACACAATGCTCCCCAGATGCTTTAATAGATTAATAACAACTAAAAAAGTGGTAAACAGAGAGGTAATAGCAATCAAATTATAGAGGTTAGGATAACTTCTCTCATTATCCCAACGAGAAATGAGTTGGCTTGGTACATAGATCTTTTCTAGAATACCTAATCTAATAGCATACATCCTCTTATAACAGCTTCTTTATAATCAAAAAACCATTTAAGAGTACTTCAGTATCTAATGATTTTGCAATATATATTAAAAAAAGCTATGCAAAATTTGTAGATCTTATTTAACAGGTATTTTATGTTTCCATAATTGAAATAAAAGATTTCTAGAGATAAAAATTTATATCATTAAGTACTTTCCTCATCAGAATACTATAAACCAATAATAAAAAACATCTAAATCAAATCTCAATGAAGCATAACAAATATGTATTATTTGAAGAAAGCGGGAGGTAATTATATTCTTTTCTATTACATATTTCTAAGTAGTTGCTTTACTTTTCAAAATGTCACAAAAATCAATAATGCCTACACAACTGCTCATTCTATAGAAAACGCTTACAACGTATAATTTCCTTAATAATAACGAGGTGATTATATGGCAAAACAAGTAAGCACTAAAGAAAAGTATTCCTTTGGTTTTGGCGCATTTGGGAAAGATATGGTCGTTGGTTTTGTAGGTATGTATTTAATGTTTTACTTCACTGATGTATTAGGTGTCAGTGCTGCGTTCGTAGGAACTTTATTTTTCATTGCACGTATTTGGGATGCAATTAATGACCCGATTATGGGTATGATTATTGATAATACACGTTCAAGATGGGGAAAATTCCGTCCCTGGATTTTAGCAGGAACGCTTGTAAACTCCATTTTTTTCATTTTGTTATTCACAGACTTTGATTTAAGTCAAACAAGCCTATATATTTATGTCTCTTTAATTTATATTCTTTGGGGGATGTCTTACACAATGATGGACGTGCCTTACTGGTCATGGTTACCTAACTTAACGAATGACCCAGTAGAACGTGAAGAAGTTTCAATTGTCCCACGTGTGTTCGCAAGTACAGCAAACTTAATTAACGGAACATTTGGATTAACTTTCATTTATTTCTTAGGCACTTGGTTTGGTAAACAAGAAGGTGATCAATCAATTGGATTCTTCACATATGTCTTAATCATTACATTGATTTTTATCCTCACGATTTCATTTACAGTTAAAAATGTTAAAGAAGCACCGACAAATACAGGGGAAGGCATTAAAGTAAGATTTAAAGACATTTGGCGTATCTTATTTACTAACAAAGAACTGCTTGCCTATATCGGAACAATCCTATGTTTCTACTTAGGCGCACAGTTTCTGGCAACAACGCTACTTTATTACTTTAACTATGTTGTTGGTTCTAAAAGTCTCTTTGCTTTATTTAATGCTTTAGGTTTTATGGAAATGGTTGGCTTGATTATTTTCCCTAGAGTTGCAAAATGGATTACTCGCGAAAAAGTGTATCCTTTAGCGACAGGGTTAGCTGTTGTTGGGTTAGCGATTCTCTTCATCTTCGGATTCATAGCACCGACTTCAATTTACCCTGTGATTGTCGGCACAGCAGCCATTAAATTAGGTTTCGGCTTGATTACCGGGGTAATTACCGTTTCTATCGCTGATGTCATTGACTATAGTGAAGTGAAATTCGGACAACGTAATGAAAGTATTATTACTTCCACACAAACTTTTTTAGTTAAAACCGCAATGGCACTATCAGGATTAGTCATTGGATGGAGTTTATCTCTGTTTCATTATGCTCCTAATATTGAACAAACAGAATTTACTAAAAATGGGATACGTTTCTTAATGATGGGGATGCCTGTGATTTTCATCTTGATCAGCTACTTTATCTACAAATGGGGCTATAAACTTAAAGGGGCATTCTTGAAAGATATTGTTCAGACACTTGAAAACCGTAAAAATAGAGAAAAGAGCGTGTAATCAATGAGCATTTACATTAATCAAGATCTTTTGCAATTTCATTTAACTAACGGACAAATTAGCTATATTTTCTATATTGGTCCTACACATCAACCTGTACAATTATATACGGGCCCCCATATTGAAGATGCCGATTACACTTTTTTAGAACATCAACAATCACGGCCTGTCTCAAACTACATGATTGAAAACGATACGACATTTTCTCATGAACATACACTTATGGAATATCCATCTTTTGGTTCAACAGACTTCCGAAGTCCTGCTTTTGAAGTCCGTCATCCAGATGGTAGTCATATTACAAACTTAGAATATGAACACTACGAAGTACGTCATCAAGCACCAGTACTCAAAGACTTACCACACGTACGTCAAAGCCAACAAAACGTCGAGACATTAATCATTTATTTAATCGATCCTGTGAGTCAATTACGAGTCAAACTATATTACAGTCTCTTTGACGATATGAATAGTATTGCGAGACATACTGAATTTGAAAATACAGGTGTAAACACGCTGACCCTCACACGTGCTCTAAGCATGAATTTAGATTTGATGTCAGATAGTTTTTCACTCGTACATTTAAGTGGTGCATGGGGTCGTGAGCGTCACGTCACTCAACAGTCGCTGTCGCCTGGGACATTTGAAATTCAATCATTACGTGGACATTCGAGTCATCTACATCATCCTTTTTTCGCTTTAGCGCAACCAAATACAACGGAAGATAGCGGATTAGTATACGGAATGTCTTTTGCTTATAGCGGTAACTTCTTAGGCCATGTGGAAGTGGATAATTTTAATAAAACACGTGCATCCATCGGTATTCATCCTGAATATTTCTCATGGCAATTAACACCTGGGACCCAGTTCACAACACCACAGGCTTATCTCGCTATTGGCTTAGCAGGCTTTAACGATATGAGCCAACAATTCCATCGACTAGTACACACTTATCTCATTGCACCTCAATGGCGAAACCAACCACGCCCTATATTGATTAATAATTGGGAAGCCACCTACTACGACTTTACTGAAGACAAGCTGGTAGCGATTGCTGAAAAAGCGAAAGAACTCGGTATTGAAATGTTTGTCTTAGATGATGGCTGGTTTGGTTCGCGTAATAATGACCAAGAAGGTTTAGGTGACTTCTTCATA
Organism: Staphylococcus coagulans; assembly: GCF_022557135.1. Taxonomy (NCBI): domain Bacteria; kingdom Bacillati; phylum Bacillota; class Bacilli; order Caryophanales; family Staphylococcaceae; genus Staphylococcus; species Staphylococcus coagulans. The sequence goes on along the minus strand of NZ_CP092966.1, from coordinate 87,833 downwards.
AATAAGACGAAATTGCCGAAAGGACTCCAACATTTGAATCAACGGATTAACGATTTAGGTCTGGATTTTGGTTTGTGGATGGAACCTGAGATGGTTAATAAGCAAAGCAAACTCTATGCTACCCATCCTGAATGGGTTATACAAACGCCAAATCGCACAATGTCACATGGTCGTTATCAATTTGTATTAGACTATACAAATCCAGATGTCATTGATTATATTTATCATGAAATTTCAAATATTCTTGACCATACTAATATTAAGTATATTAAATGGGATATGAACCGTTCAATGACAGAAGTTTTCTCATCACGATGGCCGACTGAACAGCAAGGAGAAATCTATCATCGCTATATTTTAGGTCTTTATGACTTATTACATCGTATAACGACACGTTTTCCTAATATATTAATTGAATCGTGTGCTAGTGGTGGTGGCCGATTTGATCTTGGTATGCTGTATTACACGCCACAAATTTGGACCAGTGACAACACAGACGCCTATCAACGGCAATGGATTCAATATGGCACATCATACTTATATCCAACAAGTACAATGGGAACACATGTCTCAAAATCACCGAACGAGCAAGAGCATCGTTTAATGCCACTTACAACACGTACCAATGTTTCTTATTTCGGCACATTCGGTTATGAGTTAGATTTAACAACATTAGACCAAACGACTCTTGAAACCATGAAGCAACAAGTCGCATTTATGAAAACACATCGAAACTTACTACAATTCGGTAAATTCTTTAGATTATTAAACCCAAGTCATAATGAATTTACCGCATGGATGGTTATAGACCACAACCGTAACCATGCTATTGTAGGTATTTACAAGCATTTAAATAAGGTTAACAATGGGCGTCATCGTGTCGTCTTAAAAGGTTTGGATCCTTCCGCACATTATCACATCCCAGAGCTTGATCTCACAATGGCAGGCAATGCGTTAATGGCCATTGGCATCGACATTCCCGACACAAGTAATGGCGAATTGCGAAACGGCGAAGCAAAAACCCATGACTTTGATTCGTGGCTATATACGCTTGAACGTGTTTAAATTACTTTTGCTTTAAACGATAAGTGGAAGGTGTGTCCCCTGTGATTTGCCTAAATGCTTTATAAAAACTATTGTAACTTTCGTATCCAATTTGATGCGCGATTTCGCTATAAGAATAATCTGTAATGACCAGCAATTCGCGTGCTCTTGTGATACGGAAGTTATTAATATATTCTTTTAGCGTAATACCCAGTTCTTGATGAAATATTCGACTTAAATAACTTCTGTTGACGAATAAAGCTTCCGCCATTTCTGAGATTGTAAAAGGATGATTATAGTTATTTTCAATGTACTGCAATGATTCATGGATATATCTACTATATTCTGGAGCAGTTTGAGGCTTTGAAATAGACAAACGACTTAAAAGGATTTCATTTAAAAAGTCGAATAATACGCTTTGAAATAAAAAGTGGGCTGAAATACTTGTCGTTTGATTATCGAGTACTTTCAAAACAATTTCTTGACAGCGATTGTGCTTTTTAAAATTAATAATTGGAAACGTCACAGAAATCCCCATTTGTTGAATCGCCTCATCACTACTAACACCAGTAAAACCTATCCAAATATAATGCCATGGATCTGCTTCATCTGCCCAATAGACAGAAGACTTATCTGGAAATATTACAAAACTCTGATTGGCAGAAAGTTTATAAACTTGGCCATTGAATTCATAATATCCTGTTCCAGAAATGATATAATGAATAATATAGTTTGGGCGAACTGCTGGACCAAAACGATAGCCCGCCTTACAATATTCTTCTCCCGCAAACAAAAAATGCATATCTTTAAACAAATGCGTTCTCTCACTCGATACAACCCGATACTTTTCCATAGCCGCCCCCAAATATAATAAATTGTTCCATTTCTACCTTACCTGCATTAGTTGCATTCACTGGCATACCAACAAACTGAGCACCCGAATTATAATAGACTTATATTTTTATTTAGTTTTCTTAATTATATTATTTTACAACACTTATGTGTACCAAAAATTTTAAAATCATCACAAATCGAATGAGATTTAGGAAAGTATAACAAAAAGCGGAGTCGAAAATTCATCATATTTAACTAAAGACGTAAAACAAACAGAAAATAGCCATACGCCTAAGCTAGTATTAGGACGTATGGCTAAATGATTAATTTCAGAGTATCAGCTATGAAACGATAGACATTCTGTTAAGTTGAGTAAAAGCATAAATGTATGAATACAATAACAATGCTTTTACAGATTTATTTGGCTTTATTAAACTTTGATTTTCTGCGGAATAGTAATACAGAGCCTATGACTGTCAATAAAATTGCCAATGTCGGCGTATTTTTATGTGCTTCTCCAGTGCTTGGTAACACTTTTACAGATTTAGAAACCGCATTTTTATGCAGAGATGTCGACACATTAATCACTGGTGCATTGATTGGGTGCTCTTCAATTTTCTCTTGCTCGCGTTCAATCTGTCCACCTTTTCTTTCTGGTGCCTTGCCACCCACCCTATCAATGACTTGATGCTCTTCTATCTCTTCTTGGTTACCTTCATTTCGACCACTTTCTCCTTCTGGCGTTGTGTCCGCTATGATGTCGATAATTTGGTGCTCTTCTACCTCTTCTTGGCTGCCCTCATTTTCGCCACTTTCTCCTTCTGGCGTTGTGTCTTCAATGATATCGATGCTTTGACGCTCTTCTATCTCTTCTTGGCTGCCCTCATTTTCGCCACTTTCTCCTTCTGGCGTTGTGTCTTCAATGATATCGATGCTTTGACGCTCTTCTATCTCTTCTTGGCTGCCTTCATTTTGGCCACTTTCCCCTTCTGGCGTTGTGTCCGCTATAATGTCGGTAATCTGATTCTCTTCTATCTCTTCTTCGCTACCTTCATTTTGGCCACTTTCTCCTTCTGGTGTTGTGTCTTCAATAATGTCGATAATTTGGTGCTCTTCTACCTCTTCTTGGTTGCCTTCGTTTTGACCACTTTCTCCTTCTGGTGTTGTGTCTTCAATGATGTCGATAATTTGGTGCTCTTCTATCTCTTCTTGATTACCTCCATTTTGACCACTTTCTCCCTCTAGCGTTGTGTCCGCTATGATGTCGATCACTTGATGCTCTTCTACTTCTTCTTGGTTGCCTTCGTTTTGACCTCTTTCTCCCTCTGGTGTTGTGTCCTCTATGATGTCGGTAATCTGATTCTCTTCTATCTCTTCTTCGCTACCTTCATTTTGACCACTTTCTTCTTCTGTCATCGTATCCTCAGTATTTTCAATCAAATTATGTTCTTCCGTAACCTCAATATCATTATTCTCTGTAATCTCTTCTTGTGGGCCTTTGTTCTCACCATTTTCCTCATCAAGCGCTGTATCCTCAGTATTCTCTATCAGATTGCTTTCTTCAATAACTTCTACATTATTATTTTCTGTAATCTCTTCTTGAGGTCCCTTGTTCTCACCATTTTCTTCATCAAGCGCTGTATCCCAACTTATATCAATTACATTGCTATCCTCAGTCGTCTCAACTAAATTATTGTAAACTTCAGGAATCGGATCAGATTGCACAGGCGGTACTGGTCTGAGCTCTCCACTTCCACTCGCATTATTATCATAAAGCTTAACCCCATTTGTTTTTTCAAAGCTGAATGGATAATACCAATTATATCCTTGTACATATGTTCGATATAATAATTCTTGTGCTTTAGAGTCATAATTTCCTTCATAATAGATAGCATACTTTTGTCCATTATTTACATCAAGATTCAACGAGTAACCCCCATTATGGTAATTTATTGAACCTTTATCTAAATTTACAACTTCCCACATATTAGGTTCTATATAAATGCTTGCTGGTGGATTACCGTGTCCCTTGTACTTATAAATTGTCACTTTAGGATTTGTTGGTACTTTTAGAGACCCACTTACTACATTGCCACTTACAGAAACAATACCTCTCCAACTGAGGTGTCCGTATGGGTTTATATAAGCGATTTGTTTAAATTTGCCTTCTTTTGTATTCAATTCTGAAATACGGCCATCAACATAATCACTATTATCATAATGAATATAAATATCTGAGCTAGTTGTCTTAGTCCCTATTGTAGATGTTATTAATTGTTTACCGCTGTTTTTAATATTTTCAGGGTTTGTAAAGTAACTAATAGATAAATCAGCTGTTAAATTCTGCTTTCCTTTAACATAATCTTTAAAAGTATATATTATAGTACGATCATCTTCTAACACTTTACCTTCAGCAATAATTCCCTCTTTACCCTCAACGTCTCTATCCACAATATTCGGTGCACCTCTTTCAACAGAAATACCGTGTGTGTTCACATTGTCAGATAGTTGTATTTTAAAGGTATCACCTGATTTTACATTTTCAGGAAATTTCAATTTATAATTTAGTCTTCCTCCTTGACCATGATGTGGATGAATATTATTCCCATTTTTGAAACCTGTAATTTCACCATTGTCTACAATGACTTCTTTAGAGACATCTCTAGTTGCTTCTTTATTTACTTTTTTTGCTCGTACATCTTGTTCGATATTAGTGGCAGATTGTATCGCTCTAGATAATTCCTTTTTGGGTGCCACATCTACTACTTTATTTCTTAGTTGCTGTGTCGTTTTTGATGAATTTTCTTCTTTTTTCACTACTTCTTGTCGTTGTGTATCAGTAACTATATCTGATTCTACTGATGATGATTTTGTCATTTGCTGCTCATTTTCTACTCCCTCAGTCTTTATTACCTCTTCAGACTTGAGACTATGATTTTCAAGCGCTTTGGATTCACTCGTTTGATTTCCATTATTCGTTGCTTCTTTATATGTTTGTTGAGTCGCTTGTGGATTTTGTGCATTGAACTCAACTTTATTCTCTCCCAAATTATTGAATGATGCTTCGCTCGCTTGCGCTTCATTATCTCCCATAAAGCCATATATCAATCCTCCAATAACAATGGAAGCTGTTCCAACAGAAAATTTTCTAATTGCATGTTTTTCTCTTTTATTTTCATACATTATAAATAACATCCCTTCTTATACCTCAATAAAATATAATACAAACACAAAAAACTGTCTACAATTAAATTTTATAAAATCTATTAAAAAGCATTTTAATCAAATACTGATATAATTATGCGAAAAAACGTTAAAAAACAAGTATTCATATAATAATACTATTATTATTCCTCAGACTATGAACTAGATATTAATATTAAAAATATTGAAAACATGATTATTATGATAAATAGCAATATTTATCAAAAACAATATTTCATTTCATTACAATGTTGAGGAGTGATAAAGCATGGATGAGGAAAGCATTCATAAAATTATTCAGCTTGTTGAAGAAAACCTTCTTGAGAACTATAGTCTAGATGATTACGTACAGATGACGGGTTATTCTGAATTTCATTTGATGCGAATTTTTAAGAAAGCGAAAGGTTACACATTCTACAATTATATTTTAAATAGACGCATTGCTCATGCATCACATTATCTACTCTATACAGATATGAGTATCATCAATAACGTCTTTATGCTTAATTTTCATTCTCAAGAGGCGTTCTTTAGAAGCTTTAAAGCAGTTTATGGTTTACCACCAGGAAAATATCGCAAATTAATGAGTGGGATTTCACAAATTAGTGAGGAGGAAGTAGATATGACAATAGGAGATATTAAAGGCTGGATTATTTCAGGAACAGCACCTCAAATGTATGAAGTAAAGCTTGATTCGAGAGAATACCATAGTGACAAGTAATCTCCATCAATTCATGAAGCATCTTCGTATAATGAGAATTCATTCGGGACATTGATGCAAAGTATCTCTTCTCAGGACTATAAAGGCAAGCGCATGAAATTCTCAGCATTCGTTAAGGGAAAAACTGTAGATATATGTGGTGTTTGGGCAAGGGTTAACGATGCGACCAACAATGTTCTACAGTTCGATAATATGATGGAACGCGCGATTATCGGTACGAATGACTGGAACTATTACTCTGTTGTACTGGATGTCAATGAAATGGCAGAATCACTTCACTTTGGCGTGTTGGTCATCGGTAAAGGCAAGGTTTGGATTGATCAATTTAAGATTGAAGAAGTAAATCTATCTGTTCCGAGTACCGATATAATAAATAAACAACAGAAATTACCTGCTAAGCCAATAAACTTGAACTCTGAAGATGATAGCAGTGCGTAAAACTACTTTGTTAAAGATTGTAAAATTCTTTATCGCAGTCCTATACTTTCTCCTAATAGCCAGATTTATCTATTGTATAGGACATTTTTTCTTTGATTATGACTTGTCATGGTTTAGTATTCCCAATATCCCTTATGGTACAACGGTAGTTAATATCATTCTTATAGTAACGGTCGTAACACTGGAAGAGATAGAAGAACATATGGAAAGAAAGTAAAAGCAGCAGATGATGTCATCTGTTGCTTTTGTTATAGAGGTATAATGTTTTTGATTAAAATACTTCATTTATTAACCTCTAGATTTTACTTATCAGACATATTTTGATATCCACCATTACACCGGACACATAAAGTGAAAAATTGAGTGGAAGTGTTTTTTATGATTGGTAAAATATTAAATGAAGATTTTAAAAAGGTGTTGAATGAATGTTTATCAGGTGTTCCTTTATAATAATTCAAATAAAAATATGCTGATTAATACTAGAATTAAAAAGATCGCTGCAAAACCTATAACTGTTACTGTCTGTTCAATAAAGTATTTTGTGTTGTTTCTGTGAACTTTAGTTCTTTTCTCTCCATTTTCCATATAATCTAAGATTTCTTTATACGTTTGAACATCATATTTTTTCTTCAGTCGCTCAATCTTTAAAGAGAAATAAAACGAAATTATCCATAAAATAGCTGGAACTAGCAAGCCAAACCATCCATCACTAAATTTTAAAGCTGCCCCTAGTGCAATAGCACTTAATACTGTAAACAATATCATTGATTTTGCATACTTATCCATATTACTAAGATTTATTGCATTCTTCATTTTTAAAACATCTCCTTTAACAAGTTCATCTAAAGAAACGTTAAACAAGGAAGTAAGCGCAATCAAATTATGGAGGTCAGGATAACTTCTCTCATTCTCCCAATTAGAAATGGTTTGGCTTGATACATAAATCTTTTCTGCTAATTCTACTTGAGATAGTTTATTTTCTTTTCTGTAATATCTAATCTGATTGCCTACATCCACATATAACAGCTCCTTTATAATCAACATAACCTGTTAAAGCATTTCACACCATCTAATGTCTTTATAATATAGTAAAAAAGAGATATGTAAGTATTTATAGCTCTTATTTCCCAGGAAATTTATGCTTATTTAATGATTATTCCTCCAATTTTTTTATTCTTTTTATTAATATTATTTATCGACACTTAGGTCCTCAAAATATTTTAGTTGTCATTTTCTTTCTCTTGAAGCAGTAGGGTTTAGCTTCTCTTCCCATGATGGATATACTCTCATAGCCATCTTTCCTTTACTATTTTCGTACCTCAAAATATTTTTATCTATTAAAATTTGCTTAGAGAATTTAAACATCCCTGCCTTTTCATCCTCCAATATTATAATTGGGAATATTTATTTCCACATTTGCTAACTCAGAATTCCAAATGGTTCAATTTATCCCTATTGTTGCTATTCCACAAGTATTCTTCTCGGGTATCTTCCCACTAGAAAATATGCCCTCTTGCTTAAGTAATATTAGTTATCTATTCCCACTGCGCTATACTGGTGATGCTTTAACTAACATTATGATTAAGGGCCAAGGATGGTCTAACATTTGGTTCGACGTCCTTATACTTTTTGCTTTCATCATTTTATTTATTGCTTTAAATATTATTGGACTTAAACGATATCGCAAAGTTTAACACATTAATAATTATGGTGAATTGAAAAAAGCTTGTTAAATTGATGATATTTTACAAATTTCATCAGTAACAAGCTTTTACTATATTCAAAACTTATAAAACATAGATTTAAATTATGACTCTATACAAAAAATACTCAAAATCAAAGACAAAACAGTTTAAGAATTTTCTCATTTTTTCATTATAAATTTCCTAAAATTAACAGGAAATACAAAGTTTACATTAAAAGTAGTATCAGTTTTTGCATTCATTAAGGATGAAACTTCAAGAAGCTATAGTTTCTGAACTAAAAGAGCTACATATTTATTATTAGCCCTCCGATTATATTATACTAATTGTTTATTATTTCTATAGTAGCCTTCATGTTGATCTTGTTTATTTTCCCTTAGGATATATGTTGAAATGTGAACAATAATCATAAAATCTGCAAGATAAGAAAACATTATGCTACCAATTATAAACCAAGATAATACAATATTTATTTCTATTATATATGTAATTACTAGCATTAATAAGCAAAATAAAGGTGGTAGAAAAAAAAGAAATATCCATCTTTTGGGGACAATTTTAAGAAACCTTTTTAAAAGATATTTATGTGTATATACAACTTCAAAAATATACTCTTTGAGATTTTTATCAAAATATAATTTTTCTTCTCTATTGTAGTATTTAATATTATCATTTCTACTAAAAAATACTTTAGAAATTGAATTATTAAATTCAAACCCTTTTGATTCCAAAATATTTGTACCATACATTAAAAGTCTATAACAAGGTTCATTACCTTTTTTAATTAAGTAAAACTTGTTTCTTAAAAAAATTACAATTTTGGCAAATGCTATTGGAATGACGATACCCATCACATAACTTAACGTTATTGTAAAGTATGTAACATAAGAGATGTATTTAGCAGACTCATATTTGTTTTGAATTAGATGAAGTAATGAATGGTTAAACACACTAAATACAAGATAAATCATAAAAAAGAAAAGAAAATAGGAGAGTGCATCTTCAAAGACATCTGAATTCCTATCGGTTTTTAACTTATAATATCCACTTATAAATATGCGTAAAATTATACCTGAAATTACGCTAGTTACACTACCCTTAAACAAAACATCTAATAAATAAGATATCTCCATTAATAATAATCCCCTTTTTACATTTTATTTAATATCTATAGTAAAATCTATGACGGCTTAGCTATATAGTTCTCTATATTCCTTTATTTTTCCAATAACTAATAAATTAGTGGCTAATCCTTGTTTTACGAGTCCATGTTCTTCATCGTTTAACTTCATGTTATATCCTGCTATCACTACTTCTTCTTTATAATGATTAACACCTTTCATAGCCTGTTCAGGATTATTATTAATCAACACCTTTACTTCAGTCATCTCATTTTCATCCTTAAAAACGGGTATATATGAAATATGTTTTTCCCACAACAAACCATTACTATCTAAGCCATTTAACTTCATTAAAAACGATGAAAGCTGTATTTTAATTGAGTCTTTGATATAGTAATCAAAAACATTACTAAGTTTACTGTCAAGCTTAAAGACATTCAATGTCGAATGATTGGGGTACACTACCATTCCTCGTGTTTCATCAACATACCTTGCTGAATCCCTGTATAATATCGTCGAATGACACTTAACATTAATCTTTAATCTTGAACCCCTACCATTCGTCTGTATAAAACAAAAATTAGGTGGTTGATTATTCTTATCTTCTTCCTCATGTAATACCTCGATTGTGTATTCAGGATGTAAAAGATAATACCAAGACGTACCATCATAATCAGAATTAATTAATTTCCAGTTCTCTATATCATCAATATATTTTCTAACTCTTTCTATTGGATCAGGCAATATTCCCAACCTAATTTTCATTAACTGCTCTACTTCAGTAATTGTAGCAGCGCTATTGTGTGGAGTATTACTGTCTTGATTCCTCGTATATATGTTGCGCTTCCTTAAGAATATATTCTTTTGTCCATTAGGTTTAATATCATCTGCTAACGTATATGGTACATGCCTGGATTGCGGAATAACTATTACATCAACCTCTTTTCCTTCCAAATGTATTGTACGAAGTTTGATATCAGGCGCGCCATAACCTTCCCATCGTTTGTCTCTCACCAAATTATTTATCTGTTGCTGATTCCTTCTAAAACTATCATCATTAAACCCAACCACGTTTCCATTATCATCTACGCCAATAATGAGATAAGCTTCTCTATTTTCAAGATTATTAGCAAGACAAATAATATCATGTAGTAATTTGTGATTATTTTCTTTTGAATGATGTTCTTGTTTATAATCCCAATAGTTACCTTCATATTTCAACTCGATTAAATCAGCTATAGTTTGAGTTAATAACTTATTATCCATATCAATCACCGCCAAAATTTGATAATTATATCAATTATTTTAATTTTTATTATCTCACAGTCAGGCTTGTTTGATACGATTATTTTATAAAAATAATTGAGAAAACTTAGTCATCAATCAAAACCACCCGTGTGAACGGGTGGTTTGTTCTTAGGCTGAAAGCCTCTGTTACTGACTAGCCCTTATAAGGGTTCTATTTTTTCCTCAACTTTTTATTCTCTTCCCCTGTATATGGATCTATGTATTCCATCATTGTGAGTTGCTCTGCTACGATATCTTCTTGTAATTGATTTCGAATATATTCTTCTATTACCTTTTTATTTCTTCCAACCGTATCTACATAGAAACCTTTACACCAAAATTTTCTATTTCCATATCTATATTTCAAATGTGCATGTCTATCAAAAATCATTAAACTGCTCTTCCCTTTTAAATATCCTACAAATTGAGAAACACTTAGTTTTGGTGGGATACTCACTAGCATATGTATATGATCTTTACATGCTTCGGCTTCTATTATTTCTACACCTTTTCTTTCACATAGTTGTCTCAAAATTAAACCTATATCTCTTTTTAATTTTCCGTATATTATTTGTCTTCTATATTTAGGTGCAAAAACTATGTGATACTTACAATTCCATTTTGTATGTGCTAAACTATTTGTGTCGTTAGACATTTTGGCATCTCCTCATGCAATTAATATTGGTTGGCTGACCAAATATTATTCTAGCATGTTGAGGTGCCTATTTTAATACAACGGTAGAACCTTTCCGGAACCATACGCATAGCGCATGGTTTACTTTTATTCAAAAAAAGAGTGGAACAAAGAAATCAAATCGATTTCTGTTCCACTCTGTTAAAATCAAGTTTATTTTTACTTGAATTGCACTTCATGACTATAAATCTTTATTAGAAAAGATAATGTATTTAATCACTAGTGAAATGTTTAAATATGAGTGGTTACATTTAAAAAGTGGAAATAGATCTAATAATAAAAATCTATTACATAGTAGATAGAAATCAAGTTCAACTAGATAATGATGTTTATCAAATTAGCAATTTTGAAGAATATATTGTACGAAGACCGCATATTATGTACGTACACTTTGTTAAACACAACAAATAAAACAACATTTTCAAACCGCTATTAACATATACAACTAAATATATTGTACAATATATTTAGCTATATAAAATAACTTTATAAACAGGGGGAAATAATGGAATCATTATTAAAAGCTGATGATAAAAAACTAAATGAATACCTACTTTTATCTAATGGGAAATTTATTATACCTTATACTCAACGGCCTTATGAATGGAGTTTATCTCAAGTAGAAAGATTATTCGGAGATATAATTGCTATTTATGAAGGAAAAAAAGAACAACATATATTAAATTTTATCACCATATATTTAGAAGATGACCATCAAAATATCTTTGACGGTCAGCAAAGAACCGTAACATTATTAATTTTCATTTGTGTGATAATACATAAATTAAAAGATTTAGGAAAATCTAAATTGGCTGATCAATTAAAAGAAGAATTTATAAAAAAAGAAGATTGGCGTTCAAACTCGGCAAATAATTCAAAAATTATTTTTGGAAAAAAAGAAACAAATGATTTTTTCGAAAATTATATTATTGAAAACAACAAAGATTATAATTATACTATAACTGATAATGAAAAAGGATTAAAAAAGAATTATGATAGCTTAAGATCTTTGATAGATAGTTACTATATTCAAAACCAATTACAGGTGGAGGATTTATTAGGAATAGTTGAAGCAATGACTGAAAAAATGTATGTTATTATACTTGAAACCCCAAATGAAGATATTGCTAATCAAATGTTTGAAACATTAAATAATACAGGTAAAAAATTAGTAGACTTTTACGTACTAAAAAATAAATGTATTAAAATCACATCTGAAAATACTACGGCTAAATATTGGGAGGCAATAGAAGCTAACACTGATTTACTTAATAAAAATCAATTTTTAACTCAATTTGTTTCTCTTTACAATGGAAAGACAAGTAGTCAAAAATCTTTTGAAACACTTGAGAAGAAAGGCTTATTAAAAGACCCAGAGCACGTTGAAAATTTACTTTATAATATGCAAAATATTTCTAAATATTTTTTAGAATTACATGAACCTAATCAACGCAAAAGAAATGAAGATAATGAAAAAGATCTTAAAAAATTTAATAAGCTAGTTGAAGGTTTAAAAATAGTTGGTGCTATACAATATAGACCTATTATACTTGCTATGAACTTCAAAAATTACCCATTAGCTGATATAAACAAAGTTTTAAAGATATGTTTAACCATACAAATAAGAAATATTTTTTTTGCAAAACAAAAAGCAAACACGCTTGAAAGTTTCTATCCTGACTTAGCAAAAAAAATTTTCAATTCAAATAACTCTATTTTAGAAACTATTATTATAGACCTTAATAGTAAAATCATAAATGATGAAGAAACACTAGTAGCAATTAAGAATAGAAAAATTAAAAAAAATGAAAATAAGATTATCCGATATATATTAAGAGATATTTATGACCATGAAAATGATAGAGAAATTACTATTAATAACGACACACAATTTGTTAATTTAGAACATATTTTACCTCAAAATCCTAAAGACGGTAGTAGTTGGCTAACAATATTTGCTGATGATTTAAATGAATATATTTATAAACTAGGAAACCTCACTTTAATTTTAGGAAAGAGAAATTCAGATTTAGGTAACAAAGAATTCAATGAAAAACGCATACAATTAAAAGAGAGTAAGATCAGTCAAAATACTGCTATCTCTAAAAACAACAGTTGGACAAGACTTGAGATAGACAATAGAACTGAAGAATTAGCTAAAATGATCCTCGAACTATGGCCTATTTTGAACGCTTAACAATCAGTATTCAAGGATATCATCATCTCTTACTAAGAATAACTGTTATTGAGTTATATTGAGATTGACAATTCATTACTTTTATGAATTTTGCACTTTAAGTTTTTGTATTAAAATACAAAATTTCTAACTGCTATTGATATCAGAGGAATGGTATAATAACTCACATCATATTATTGTGTGTAGGTGTAATTAAAGTCGAAAAAAGGGACCTATACTAAACGAACTCTAACTAAAGACAGCTCCTAGATAATTTAGAGTATCTGAAAATGAAACAAATGATATTACAACTGGATGAAGTTGTAGATTTTAATATTAGGAACAATGGTTCTATTATCGATTCACTGATTAAGCTGACAAACTATGAAGTGGATATAAGAGAAAAAAATATGATTCAATCTATGGTTAAAGTGGCGGGGTTCCCATTTCAAAAAGAGCTTAGCAGTTTTGATTTTGAGTTTCAACCGAGTATTAATCCACAGAAAATCAGGGATTTTATGTCTTTAAGATTTATAGAAAACAAAGAAAACATCGTTTTTCTAGGTCCTAGGGGGGTGGGTAAAACCCACCTCGCAACCGCCTTAGGTATAGCTGCTGCTAAAAAAGAAATAGCACCTACTTTATAAAATGTCAGCAGTTGATTGAGAATTTACGTAAGGCTCACAATGAAGGGAGTGTTGAAACTAGGCTTAAACATTATAGTAAATACAAGCTTTTTATTATTGATGAAATCGGATATTTACCGATTGATGTTGAAGACGCAAAGTTGTTTTTTCAAGTTATTGATCGTCGATATGAAAAGAAAAGCACTATACTTACCACGAATATTAATTTTAAAGCATGGGATGCGGTATTCCAAGATACTAAAAAAGCGAACGAAATTTTAGACCGCGTATTGCATCATGCCTCAATCGTCTCTATCGTTGGAAAGTCTTATAGATTAAAAAATCATTTCCCTTCAGAAAAAAGAATAAAACTGTACATTCTTATTCAAGCAAAATTGTACATATTTATCTTGTCGTTTATACTCTTTCCTTATAAAGTTAATAAAAACTTATATATTATTAAGTGTTTTGTTTAATCATTGCGTGAATCTTTATTTTAAATATAAAATATTTACATATTGTTTATTGTATTAATTTTATTACTAAAAAGAACTTAATACTTTATATACTTCGTTTTTTAATTCTTCTTTTTCGAGAAACGGTGACATAATAATAGGGTAATTTTTATTAAGTTCAAATATTACCCTCCTACCATAACGTTGATCTCCTCCTAAATCAGTATTATGTTTAATTCTTGATTTCATTTTGTGTGAAAGATTTTCTTCATCAATAATACTAAAGAACTTTATTATGAATTGTGAATTTCTAAATATTGGATACTTAATAATATAATTAAATAAATCTAAATTTTCATAAAACAACCTTGCATACTTTTGCTCTTCAAAGTTATTCATTAAACCTGCATCATCAATATATTCTGCCGCTAGTACGCACTTATAAATATAGTTCTCCCAGTTAAACTTTTTTAATACAATATTATTAAATTTTTCAATAGATTCTCCAACTTGGGGATATTTTTTTAAAATGTAATCTCTTTTTTCAACTAGTAGATATGAATGCCAAAACGTACCGTTCAAATGAATGTCTCTATCTGTATGAATTATATAATCTTTTAAGATTTTTACTGCTTCTACAAATTCATCCACTTGAGACTTCATTATATAAATGGGAAAATTGGGTATGGGATCAATAATTTTATATTCTTTAGAAAAATAATCTTTATTATAATTTATTTTTCCACTCAAAAAATCTTCATATATAATTTCATTATTTTTATAACATTTATTTAATAAATTAATTTTCATAGTTATTTATCCTTTCAATAGAATTTACGTATTTTTCAATCATTTTATTTGAAATTTTATCAATTATACTGTCAATACTTTCATAATCTATTTCTTTAATCCCTTTATTTAACATTAAACTTAATAGCTTGCTATCTAAATTATTCATTTGGTGCTCACTTAATGATTCTAATTCAATGAACTCCTCTCTTTCAAAATTGTTATTTACAATAAAAGCATAAAGTGCTCGACTTAACCCTACGTATAAATACATATTTATCAAGTTACCAGAGCTATCATTGCTAATTGCGTATTTATGATCATTAAATTTTAATATTATAGAATCTTCGTTTAATTCTACTTCAAATGCACTTTGATATTCTGGCTTAATTGATCGTTTAAATAATTCTAATGAACTATATTCAGAACCTTGATATTTAACTAAATTGGAATAACCTAATAATACATTTTTGGATAATATTATTTTATCTTTGTATTTGTCATAAAAAGGTGTTAATTCATCACAATTTGTCATTGTTATTTCTTCAAGTGATTGAATATGTAATTGGATAGTTGTTCTGTTAAATAATGAAATTTTACTTTTCGGAATAATAATTTTAGTTTGGTTTGCTTCTAATTTTTTAAAATAATTGTCTTGGGCACGGGCAATAAAAACTATAATAGCTTTACCTTCATTGATTAAACTTTTTATAAATTTATTTTCGATTTTATATATAATGTAAAAAATATAATTCTTTCCATCATCATATAAATCACTGATATCAAAATCAAATGAAGAATCGATATACCCATTATTACTATTAGTTAAGACTGGATACGGAAATGCAACGTCTTTATTATATATCATAATTCCACTTCCAATTCATACATAAATTTTAAATTATTTTGTAGTTTTTCATTAGTATGTAGTTCCAAATCAATAATTCCACCTTTAATATCTAACTCGTAAATTGTGTCTTCTAAAACTAGACATTTTTTTGCTTTGTTCCTATCTATTATCTTTCGATAGTATTTTTCTATATGAAATTTTTCATCTAAAGTATATCCACTACCATCTATTATTTTAAATTTTAAATTACATTTTAAGATTGATGTATCTAATCCTGCTTCTTTAATTTTAATATTTAAAAGTTCCTTTTTATTAAAGCGTATTCTTTCTACAGCATTAAAAGGGGTAATGATAGTTTCAACAGTCGAGTCAGCTGCACTTTTTATTTTCCTAGGCTTTCTTTTACTACCATTACCTTTTTTATTTTTATTTCTAACTTTTGCACCTACTTTATCCCTGCGCTCCTTCTTTTCTTTTACTTTGCGCAATTCACCGCCTTTATTCAACTTTACTTTTTCTGTATTATTTTGTAGATCTTTTTTGAACGAAGCAATAGTTTCAAAAAACAGATCATCTGTGTTGATAGCTCCATCAGTTGAGTAATTTACATTAGTTGCTTCATCAATAATTTTTTTTAGCTCCAAATGCAAGTTATTAATAAATTTTTTTGCATTTTCCTTTTCTTGTTTATCTCGAATATCATTTCCAGATATATCTGTATGAGATTCATTCTCTAATGATTTTAAGTAACTATCTTCTTTGTTTCCACCTATTAAAACAGCATTAAATGATTTTCTAACTCGATTTTTAACTTTTAAATCTGTTATTTTCATCCCAATTGTTCTCAAGATTGCAACTCTTCCTGTATATATTTCTTCATTATAATTAAAATACAGCTTGAATTTAAAATTTTCTAAATTATTAGAGACTATAATCTCTCTTGGTTCATAGTTTAGATATGTATCAATATATAAAGGGGTAAATACTTTTTTCATTTCTTCTACTTTTGTTTCGTAATATCGAGGATCCTGCACTATATCTTTTATAGTTTCACTGTTAATTAGCAATTTTACATTATCTTCATCATTTATTTCAATAACAATACTATTATTTATGATTGCTAAAAAGAAGTTATCACATATGGCCTTAGTAATTTTCCTTACGTCAAAAAATTCATATCTTATATAAGGGATAATTATTTTTAATCCGCGTGTATCTTTTTTAAAGATATGATGATTATTTCTGTTTTCAAACGGTATTAAATCTCTATTTTCATTTATATCAGAATAATATCCAGTTGCTCTAAAACATTTTTCATTTAATTTATGTTCAATTAAATGTACTGTACCACCAATATGCTGATTCTTTTCAGAATCACAGTTGGCAAAATACATTAAATTAATATCTGAAGCTGCATTATTTGCTATTTTACCTATACCATGAGAACCGCCTCTACTATTTTCAGTAGCATTATTTTCATCTATTGCGTGTACTCCTTTCTTATATGCATAGATTCCGAAGGTATCTTTGTTAGAAAAATTTTGTCCATTTTTTGCACCTGTCAATCCTTTAGTATTGCTATCTTCAATAGTTAATATAGCTACTTCTTCAACTTCATCTTGTTCTTGCATATATGTTATAGTTTCTTTTGTATAGTCATTGCCGCCTTGTAAGGCATTAATATGTTCAAAGATTTCATCTATTCCTGGTAAATGAGATTTATTTATCTTATCTAAATTAATTTTAATTTTTACCGGCTGACTAAAATCACTGTATAATCTAGCATCTAAGGAATTTTGAATGTTCTCTTTAATCGTGCCTTCAATTCCATTGCCATAAAATTTCTCTAGTGATTTATCGAATACAGCCTCCTCTATATCATCTATAACTCTGAATTGAAAATTTTCATTAAGCATTTTTATCTCCCTCTAATTACAAAATTTAGTCTTATTAATAAAACCTATACGAAAATTAATTTAATTATTCTAAGATTATATTCAATATAAATCAGATAAAACAAGCGAAGTATAAACACAATCTATAAAAATTTTAATACTAACTGTTTTAATCTTAACTATTCCTGCAATTATATTTATGATCACTTAGTTAAAAGTCATTTCCAATAATGATCAAAATGGTCTTTACCGCCTATATCATCAAATATATATTTTACTTTTTCCATGAGCTGTCTTTCATCTTTTCCGTTTAAATCTACTTCTAAATCATCTATTGAGTGGGAATTTACATTAAATAATTTTCTTGCCTCAATATCGTCAAGATATGCACCTTTAATATTATTAAATTTTAGATATGTTTCAAAGATTCGTCGTAAAGGGTTTAACATCATTTCCGGTTTTCTACGTATGTATAACCATTTAACTTCAGACCATAAAGCATCATAGCTAGTTTTTAAGTCATCTTCTTCATTATTTATAAAATTGAATTGTGTTTTAACACCGTTCTTAAACAAATGAATCGTAGTTTTATCATATGTTTCTTTTTTATGCCCATTCCACCATAAATACCTAGCATTTAAATAAAAATGTACATTATGAGTTAAAATAAATATTTGTCTATCACCTATATTCTTGAGTAATTCTTGAATTTTAGCAATAATTAAATATTGTACTGTATCATCATTGCTATTCATTGGATCATCAAAGATTATTACAGTATCATTACTTGCTTTCAATTTAATATTTTCTAAGTTATACATAAACCAAAGGAATGCTACTATATTTTTTTCTCCTGTACTCAACGTTTCTATATCTCTAAGCTCTTCATCATACCCTTTAATACTATACTGTCCTTTTTGTCCATCTTCATTTACATTAATTAATGTAAATGATTGATTTCCTAGCCTTTTTAATAATTTGTTAATATTTTCAGCTGCTTTACTTTCATCAACTGTTTTAGATAGCAAACTTTTTAACTTTTCTTTCTCAACCGATAGTTCTTCTTGTTTATTATCAAATATAGTTTTAATTTTTTCTTTGTGAAATTTAATTTTTTCTAGTTCTGATTCGATTTCATAATAATTATTTTCTTTAAGTTCTATTGAAACTTCATTCAATTTAAGTTTCGCTCGTGCTTCTTTTTTTATTTCTTCCAAATTATTGTGAAATATTATATTTTCATTAACTAAATCATTGATTTCTAATACTATTTCACTAAATCCAGATGGCGGATTAATTGTCAGTTTTTTTAAAGGTAAAAAAATATTTTCTTTCTTTTCCGCAAGTGCATTAAGTATTGAATCAAAAAATATATTATAATCCTCTTTATATTTCATTATTTTTGTATTAACTTCATTAATTTTACTGTGAAAATTAGTATAAAATTTATTTATTTCTAATTCTTTTAATTTTTTTATTTCTGTTTTTCTGTTATTAATTATAGTTACTTCATCATCTATCTTTTTTTCTAAATTTTTCATTTCATCATTAAAATAACTATTTAAATCATCCAATCGTGATTTGTTAACTATTGAACCACAAAAAGCACAATAATCTCCTTCTGCATGCAAATGTAATCCCTTTTTTACCCAATTCATTTTATCACTTGATTGAAAGTTTAAAACTACTGATTTTGTAACGCTTATTGTAATAATTTGATTTACAGATTCTAAAACATCTCTACCATCAATTTCATTTAAATTCACTTTTTTTATAACATCAATAGTACTTTGTTTTTCATTATTTCTTTGTTCTAACACTTCATCATCACTTAAAGAATCAGCATATTTGATATCTCTTTTAAAATCATTTTTATTGTATTTTATCCCCGTCCATTCAGGGTGATTGTTTTTTATTCTACTAGCTGCCCTTCTATAAAAATCATCAATTTTATGTTCTAACTCGCCAAGTTTATTTTTGGCTATATTTAATTGAGAAAAAGTATTGCTATTCAATTCATCTGAATTGATTAAGTCTTCAGTTAATTTATTAACTACTTTATTTTGAATATCAATTTGAGCTTGTAATTTTGCATTTTCGCTTCCTAAAGATATAGCATTTAACTTCCCATTTTCTGCAATAACACTATGAAATCCTTGGAACACAAATACATTATGACTGTCAGAGTATTGATTTATAATTTCTTCTGTAATTGAACTTTTTCCAGTACCATTTTTACCATAAATAAAATTTTTTCTCTTGAAGCCCGACATTTTTTTATTATCAAACCTATCTATTGGAAGTGAAATTTCGAAAATCATATTATTCCCCTCTTTATATTTTTTTAATTATATAGCCTATCACTTATGATACGCTTCTCCCCGCATTATTTTAAATGCTCGATATACTTGCTCTAACAAGATGACGCGTATCATTTGATGAGGAAATGTCATTTTACTGAATGACAATGCGAAGTTGCTTCGGTTTAAGACGTCTTGATGTAAGCCATTAGATCCCCCTATCACAAAGGTAAAGTCACTCGCACCTTGCGTCATACGTTGATTTAATGTTGTGGATAAGGCTTCAGAGCTAACCATCTCACCTTCGATTTCCAATGTGATGACTGTAGATTGGGGTTTGATTTTACTTAAAATACGTTGGCCCTCTTTTTGTTTCACTTGTTCGACTTCTTTATCGCTCATCGTTTCAGGTGCTTTTTCATCTGGAACTTCAATCATTTCTAATTTTGTGTATGCCCCTAGTCTTTTGCTGTACTCTGCAATAGCTTGCTTCCAGTATTTCTCTTTCAGTTTTCCAACTGCGACAACAGTAATTTTCATTTTGACCTCCATTGTGAATAAACGTAAAGTTATCCACAAGTTATTCAGTTATTCACATGTTTATACCCATTATAACGTTTTTTGCATAAAGTTTGTACACAGTATTTTAGAAATTGCATCCTTTTATTGTGTATAAACCTGTTGATATGTGGATAACTTTGTTAGTAACTACGTTATTAACATGTGAATTGTGTGTAAGTCATATACTTTGTGCACACATTTGGGGATAAGTGCGCCACATTTTGCACTTTTATTCACTTCCGCAGATGCTCTTTCCTATTCCTATTATTTCATCCCTTATCTCATCGCTTTACATGATATTTACCCTTTAAAACGCTTTGTATAAAGATAACATTTTAAATTTTCACCGAATTTTTCTGGTCTCAAATAGATTTGCCACTATCACTCAATACTACTCTACTTCTTTTTCATACCAATGTCTTATATAAAAAGAGATTGAAACACTAAAATGTCTCAATCTCTTTTTTTCTTCATACTTATAATTCTCAAGCTAAAAATGCTCTCTATTCAATATAACTACGTCCATAATTATCCATTTGGATCTTAAACAATTACTGCTCTCTCGTTGCATTCATTTTCAATTCATATTCAACACCCTCAAAACGACTGAGTACATATGGATCATGAGAGATGACTATCATTTGTAAACCTTCTATATTTTGTAGCATATCGAGCATCAAATCTTCATTCATTAC
Organism: Staphylococcus coagulans; assembly: GCF_022557135.1. Taxonomy (NCBI): domain Bacteria; kingdom Bacillati; phylum Bacillota; class Bacilli; order Caryophanales; family Staphylococcaceae; genus Staphylococcus; species Staphylococcus coagulans. The sequence continues at coordinate 66,440 of NZ_CP092966.1, read as the reverse complement.
ATCTAAATTCGTAGTAGCTTCATCTAATATCAACACTTCAGGCTCAACGATGAGTGCCTTCGCAATCCATAAGCGTTGAAATTGACCGCCACTTAATGTTTGGACCCGTTGTTGAAGCATTGATTGCGGGAGTATACATTGCTTAAGGACATCGTCTATTTTTTGACTGTATGTCGCCTTATCAAATTTAAAATTTTTCAATGGGGCTTTCAAAACGGCTTCGACTGTTTTGTGATTGTCTAACGTGTCTCTTTCATATTGTGGGACATACTGCACGCGCTTCATCCAGTCTTTTGGTTTAAAGTCACGACAGCGCTGATCATTCCACCAGACTTCCCCAGAATAATCTTGATCGAGCCCTGCGATAATACGTGCGAACGTCGATTTCCCGCTTCCACTTTCACCTTTAATGCGTAAATGTGTGGTAGGCATTGTGATGTCAATATGGTCCAAAATAGTACGCCCATCTATTTTTTTAGTAAGATTTTTAATACGTAACATAGGCATTTCTCCGATTGGCTGCTTCAATAAGTTGTTGGGTGTAAGGATGCTTCGGTCGTGACAATATTTGTGTTACAGGGCCTGACTCTATCATTTCCCCTGATTTCATGACACTGACATGCGTGGCGTAACGCCGTACGAGGTTAAAGTCATGTGTGACAAAGAGCACAGTGAGGTCACGCTGACGGATGACTTCCATTAAGTGATGCATGAATTTTTGACTGTTCTCTTGATCCAGTGCACTTGTGGGTTCATCTAAGATTAAGCAGTCGGGTTGTCTAACCAATGCCATGATAAATGCGATACGTTGTGTCATGCCCCCACTTAATTCAAAAGGATACCTTTTTAACAACTGTTCAGGTTGTGATAGACCTAATTGTGTCATCATTTGATGAATCTCACTTTGTTGGTCTTTGCGTGATGGTCGCTTCGATTTTGTCGCGTATAATGCATTAAAATGCTTTTGTAACGTCACATTTTGAAACATATTACTTTGGACATCTTGAAAAACAGCATCGACTTGAGCTAAGTCTACAGCGATGGTACCTTTCTGCTCGAGTTGTGGCGCATTCATTTGTAAAATCGCACGTGTCAGCAAAGTCTTCCCGCTTCCACTTTCTCCTATGATGCAGTGAAATGCACCTTTTGTGACTGTCAAAGCAATATCTTTTAATAAGATGCGATCTTGATGCGTTATTGTAAATTGATCCACGCTAATTATTTCATCGTTTGAACGTACTTTTTGTTGAGTAACTGGCATATTAACGCATAACCTCCTAATAAAAGACCTGGATAGAAAAACAGCCACGGCGCTGTATTGAAGTAGCTCTTGCCGTCGAATAAAATGGTGCCCAGTTCAGGCGTAGGGGGTTTAAGTCCTAATCCTAAAAAGGCAAGTCCTGAGATGCTTAACATCATTTTTCCAAAATCTGCAGTGACTAGCGCAAAAATATTTCGTATCATGTGTGGCATAATATGCGTCATTGTCGTTTGAAATTTTGAATAACCACTCAACACCGCAAATTGTACGAAAGGTCGTTTCTGTAAATCACGGGCTAAATTTCTGAAATAGCGTAAGTAACGACCGACCCATCCGATTGTAAGTGCAAAAACAAGTCCAAAGACTGAATCACTTAAAAAGCTAAGGACAGCGAGTGCGATAATAAATGATGGAATCGCGAGTAACATATCCGCTATAAACATGAATGCTTTATCTACCCAACGTCCTAGCATCGCTGACGTAAGTCCCATAATCAAGCCAATCGTCACACTAAGGTAGACCACACAAGCCGTTAAACTTAATGTTACGCCACTTCCTATGATGAGACGGACTAGAAAATCTCTGCCACGTTGATCTGTTCCCAGTAGATTTGAAAAGTTCGGGCTTTGAAGTTGAGGATGTCCTTCATTTGGTTGAAACCATACATATAAGATTAAACTGATAAGGAACAGTCCAATACTACCCCATATGAGCCATTGTTGATGCTGCTTATTCATTGGCTTCTTCCTTTCCTAACTTCTTACCACGCTTCATACGTACACGCGGTTCGCTTTTCAAAATCATCATATCTCCCACGTAATTGACCAGCATGATACTGAAAATAACTATGATGATAATCCCTTGTATTAGCGGGTAATCACGTTGATTAATAGCGTTGATTAGTAGCTTTCCTAAACCCGACATACTAAAAATCACTTCCAAAATAACTGCTTTTCCAAATAAATGAATGATACTATTCACAGAAATGGTTAATAACGGCGCAAAAACAGCTTTTATTTGAACATAAAGACGATCTTGTAATCGGTAATGACGTAACTGTGCTAACCGGTATGCCTCTAACGTTGTTGTACTTTCGATTAAATGTGCTGTCATTAACAAGATATGACAACCTTCAATTAATACGATGACAGCAATCGGCAAGATGAAGTGTTGCCACGTCTGACTGCCTACAAAAGGAACAAGATGCCATTTCACGCCAAAATAATATACAAATAAAATGGCGAGCCAATATTCTGGCATCGATGTGATGACTTGTGCGAAACCACGAATAAAACTTGCGATACGTGTATGCGCTTGGAGGCCTACAAAATAGCCTATCGCATAACCGAGTGGCAATAAAATACACGCAGATATGATGATGAGCTTCAACGTCGGTACAATCGCTTGAATCATCAATCCCATAACACTTTCGTTCGTGATAAAACTGTAGCCTATATTTCCTGTCAAAGCATGGCCTAGCCAATCGAAATAGCGAAATAATAGATTGCCACTTAAACCTAAATGGTGTTCGGCTGCTTCAATATTCGCTTGCGTGATATGTGTGTATCCATGTCTTTGCAAATACAATAAGGCTGGGTTACCCGCTGTATGCTCAACGAGACAAAAGATAATAAATGAACTCACAATCACATACACAAAAAGTCTCATCGTACGTTGGATCACTTTATTGTTTCACTTTCAATTTTTCATAATCAATCGGTGCATCTGTTAATCCTGAGAATTTGAAGTTTTCGATGCGATCACTTGTGACAAATGTTTCATTCGGATAAGCAATTGGCACACCATAGTAACCTTTGTTGAAGTGTTTAAATATTTCATTAAAGGCTTGTTGTTGATCACCTTTAGATAGCTCTTTCGGAAACGCTTCTAATTGTTTAGATAGTGTCGGATCATTTGCGAGTACACCTGGTTGGTTATCTGCATTTTTAAAGACAGAATTCATAAACTGATACGGCATTAAAGCATCTGAATAAGTTCGATAGAAAATCATATCGTAATCTTTTTTCGTCCATAGAGTATCGTAATAAGATTGTGTATCTAACGTTTTAATTTGAACTTTGATGCCTGCTTTCTTTAAATCTGATTGAACTTGTTCTGCTTTATCTTTCCAATTTGGAAATTCTGCAGTTTGAGTAACAAGATTAAATTGTAACGGTTTGCCCTCTTTTTCAAAAATACCATCTTTATTTTGCTCATAGCCTTCTGATTTCAGCGCTTTTTTCGCAGCTTTGACATCAAAAATGTGCTTTTCTTGGTTATTTTCATTGATGAACTGCACGTCTTTTTGGAAAATCCCTTTCATTTCTTTATCCGATAAGTGCTTCGTATCAATGCTTTCACTGATGGCTTGACGTATTGCTTTATTTTTTAGAACCTCTTGTTTCGGATTAAATGCCATAAAGTGACTCACAGTGCTTGGCGCATCTTCCACGTGTAAGTCTTTTTGATCTTGGTGTGACTTAATTTGTTGTTCTGTTAGCATTCCAAGTGCACCTCCTGTTACGTCAATGGAGCCACTTTGTACGGCAGCATTTCTAGAATCGCCGTCTTCAATCGTTTGGAAGTTCAAATGATATTTAACTGGGTGATCATTGTTAAAATGCGGGTTCGGTTTCATAGAAGTTTGTTCTTTACCTGTTTTATCTACCATTAATGCGCCTGTACCTATTGCCTTTTTAAACTTTCCTTTTGTTTTTTCTCCTTCAACTGCATGTGGACTCATGATTCGGAGTGGTCTAACTTGTGTTAATTCATTCAAAACTTGATTAGACGGTGTTTTCAAATGAATTGAAACTGTGTGTTGATCATCAACAGTCACCTTGTCTAGTTGTTTTAAAGTTTCGACCGTTGTTTCTGGGTTCATTGCTTTCGCACGTTCAATGGAAAATTTAACCGCTTCAGCATTCAAAGGCGAACCATCAGAAAATTTCACGTCTTTTTTAAGATGGAATGTATAAACTTTCCCTTCACTGTCTACTGACCATTTTTCAGCAAGTTTAGGTTTAACACCGCTCTTTTTATCATATTGAACTAATGGTTCATACACTGCACTATACACAGGCATTGCTGCATCATAGCTTTGTGCATCTAATTGATTCGCTTTTGCTTCTGTAGGTAAGGATACAAAGATCGCTTCTTGTTTTTTATCATCATTTCCGCACGCTGTGAGCATGAGTGACGTTGTCGCAACTGCTGCGACGAATATTCTTTTTTTCATATTTAAGCCCCCGCTTTCAATGTCGCTTTAATTAAAAATGACTCTTCATAAATATTACGTAAATAATCATTTGGTGTGAGATAGAAGTCTTCATAATGCGTAATATCAATTTCTGCAGGGACTTTTTCTTTCATCACCGACACGTTAAAGCCCGCTTGCACAAAACTATCAACGACATATTTTAAAGTATGGTCTTGTGAAGGTGTTGCGCCGTATTTATTAATAGTTTCTGCCATATATTCGCGACTCGGATTATTTGTCACATCTGAAAAAGTCGCATAATAGACCCCATTCGGCTCCAATACCGCTTTAATCGCTTCAGCGTGCGCATACACATCTTCAATTAAATATAAAACTGATGTACTTAACACTGTGTGAAATCTTTGTTTTACGTCTGCCGGTGTGTCTGTTAAATAAAATTGTAATGGCCGGTTGCCTGCCATCTCTTTCGCTTTTTCTAACGATACTTTAGCTAAATCGATGCCTACACCTTGTTGAAAGGGAATCGTATCATAAAGTAAACGTAGTAAACCGCCTTGATTACAACCAAAATCTAAAACCTTTTTATCCTTAATATCTGCTTGATCTATTTGTGAAATTGTGCGATACCATGCCGCTTCATGATCACGTGCCATATCGTCATCTGTCTCGTTCCCTTTTTGCCACCAAACATCATAATTATCTTTCATAGTAGACTCCTTTACATGTAAATCATAATTGTTACGATTTACAATTGTACTATAGGAAGTTACTGAAAACAATATTCAATTACTGACAAATTGAGGCTTAAAATTTTCAATCTGTAAACGACATAAAAAAACACATGAACCTCAAGACTTTTACTTGAAAATCATGTGCTACTGTCTATCATTAATTTCATTATAATGTATATATCGGTGTAGGTATCGCTTTATCCGTGTCACATAACTTCACTTCATTTTGAGTATCAATGTCATGTTCTTGCAAGATTTGTCCGACACTCATGCGTGCCAAATCTTTCATATTGTTATCCTGTGATAAATGGGATAAATAAATCCGCTTCGTTTGACCTGTGATGACATCTTTCATTGCGTGAGCTGCGTCTTCATTTGACACATGGCCCATATCGCTTAAAATTCGTTGTTTCGTCTTCCACGGATAACGACACATTCTTAACATATCGACGTCGTGATTACTTTCAAATATAAAGGCATCACTACCACGAATCATACCTTTCATGCGATCAGAGACATAACCTGTATCCGTAATCATCGTTAACTTCTTATAGTTATTATGAAAAATATAAAACTGTGGATCAATCGCATCGTGTGAAACGTTGAATGATTCTATATCAAAACCTGCAATAGACTTCGTTTCATACGGATTAAATACAAATTTCTGGTCTAGCGGGATTTTAGAATCCTTTTTATCAATACATGTCCATGTTTTTTCATTGGCATAAATTGGAATACCGAACTTACGTGCAATGACGCCGAGACCTTTAATATGGTCGCTATGCTCGTGTGTCACGAGAATGCCACTTAAATCTGAAATTTTCCGGTCGATTTGATCGAAAAGTGCTTCCATCTTTTTCCCTGTTAGTCCGACATCGACCAACAAGCTGCCTTGTTCACTTTCTACATATGTCGCATTGCCGGTACTACCGCTTGCGAGTACACTCATTCGTATCAAGTGACCACCCTTTCTATTGTTCTATAATTTGTGGATTCGAGGATACAGCTTCTACATAATATGTATGCACCCCGTTTTTATCTTTAACTTTAATTTCCCAGTTAGCTTGTAAAACTTGAATATTTGTCTCTTTTACAACAGTGTAATAGCCGAGACGGATACTTTCGACTTCTTCACCATGTTTTAAATATTGATTATAATAAAGTGCTTCCAATGCTTCTCTTGCACGTATGACTTTTTTAGGCTCATTATTGGTCCCCTTAGACGGAAGGATGTCTTCCATCGTGGACTGTTCATATGATTTTGTACTGTCACCTTTCACCTCAAAAGTCAACTCTGCACGATTATTATTCATAATCGGAAAGCCTCTATACGTTTGTTCGTATTTAATTTGACCGTCATTTGTTTCATGGTACTGGTACTCATTACCTTTATAGATTTTATCATCTATATAAGGTTTTAAATGAGAAATCGGATCAACTTTGACGTCTACACGTTCATCCATTTCTTTAGATAAAGTATGGCCATGATTACTGACCTTAGCTTTATTGTTATCTTCTGCTTCTTCTTTAAAGTCTTTTGAACGTGCTGTAACCAATTGCATTTTGACATGACTCACATCAGGTATACTTTTTGGCAGTTTAATATTTTCTCGTTCAAAGTTGACCGCATTATCGTGTTCGGCATCGCTAATTTTAGATTTATTCACTTTATCTTGATAAACAAAAATTAAACACACATTGACGAGGAGAAAGACAAGTATGAACAACGTTTTAGTGCGTTTCCAGTTCATGTTTCCACCAACTCCCCATCTTTGTATTCATACCATTTATGATTATATTTAATATACCACGTTGGCGTAAACTCACTGCCTTCTTGAATTTCAATTCGATTTTGAGGTCCGCGAATGGCACTCATTTTATAGCCGACTACCATTTGTTCCACTTTCGTCAAATCAATATTGCCCTTACTTGCTAATGTAGAACGTACATCTTCCGCATCCGGCATCGATTTCGGTTCTTCACCATTATCAATGGTCACATTTGTTTTTAAGAGACCTCGACTATATTCGTATAATCCACGCTCACCCCAAAGTACACGAATTTCATTCAATTGGTTTGGATAAAATATCGGTCGTCCATTGAGAAACATTTGATACATAATTTCCCCTTGCTTGCTATTTGCACTAAACAAGCGGAAATCATCTGTAAAGCCCCCATGCTTATTAATAAAGTCAAATGCACGTGGCAAGCTAATATTCATATCGCGTGTACTATGCTCATCTTCGGACAGATTCGTATAGTCATACGTTTCTTTATCCGCATTGTAATTCACAACCCCTGTATTGTTATTGTACGTTGTGTTACCACTATTTGTTGTACGTACAATCGGCGTATCATCAAAGAGAATCGAGTTTAAATCTTCTACATTAATATGATTAAAAATCGTACGATATGATTTCAAATCTTTCGGTGCTTTTAAAGCGTATAAATACGTTGCTTTATTGACTGTACTTCGATTCGTCACGATATCCGAATACGGTTCTAATTCATCACGCATATGATCAATTCGCTGCTGGATTACTTTTGTATCAAGATTCGTTTCTAATTTAATGGCACGCTGATGGTTCGGTTGCATCGCATACAAAACGACATGCTGATGATCATCAATATCTAATATTAAACGATTAAATTTAAAATTCGCCGGTACTTTTGCTGGCATCTCAACGACTTCGTTTAGATACATGGATAGCGGTATGTCTGCCGGGAAGTCTAACACGACAAAATGATGGCTCAAATCTTTCAATAACACGACTTGATCATTTTGAATATCTTCAACTTCAATAATACGATGTTTTTGGAATAGAGACATCATCTCATTAACATCTTTATTTGCAGGCATCCCTTTCAAATGATCATGGTCCACATGTACGAGCTGTAAAGGCGTGATGACCTGATTAAATTGCTTGTCATATCGCGTACCAATCGCTTTCGGTGTATCTTTTGTTTGTGGGTTGTCAACGTTCGTTAAATCTGGCGAAAAGTTCCAAATCATGACTGTAAGTACTACACTGGAAAGAACGAGTAACACTAATATGATAGATTTAATCAGTTCTCTAGTTCGCATCCCAATCACCATCTTCTATTGTTTCACATGGAAGTGTGATAAAAATCGATGTGCCTTGTCCTTCAACACTATTGGCCCATATACGACCGTGGTGGGCTTCGACAATCTCTTTAGAAATCGCTAATCCGAGACCTGTACCACCCATTTTTCGTGTTCTTGCTTTATCTACGCGGAAGAAACGATCAAAGATTTTATCGACTTTATTGATCGGAATCCCGATACCATTATCTTTGATCCGAATTGTTAAACGGTTATGCACCGTGTTTTGTTTCACGTGGAACTCTACACGTTTTTCACCACGAGAATATTTCATCGCATTCGTAATCACGTTATCAAACACTTGTGTCATCTTATCTGGATCAATTTCCGTAAAAATGGTTTCTCTTGGAATATCACGGACAAAAGTGGTATCTTTCGCAGCCATTTCATGTCGATTAATAATTTTATTGATAAACATATTAAAATCGACAATCTCTTTCGTAATAGGCTCAGTTTCATTATCCATTTTAGAAAGATGCAGTAAATCGTTCACTAATCGAATCATCCGCTCTGTTTCTTCACGTGTGACTGATAAAAATTGAGGTGCAATCGATTCATCTCGCCATGCGCCTTCTTCTAGGGCCTCGATGTAACTATTCATTGAAGTCAATGGTGTACGTAATTCGTGCGATACATTGGCCACAAATTCACGTCGTTCACGCTCAATTTGTTGTTGTTCTGTAACGTCATGTAACACAGCGATATAACCTGTCACAAAGCCAGTTGCTTGAACAATGGTACTAAAATTAACGCGAACGATGATACCTTCTTCTTCATTAATGTCTAATAAGAAACTATCATTGTTTTCGTTTAATTCTTCAAGTGTAAATTCTTCACTTAAATCAATGACATCAAAAATAAAATGTCCCGAGACTTCCTCTTTAGACTTACCCAACATTTTAAGTGCCATATCATTAATAATACGTACGCGCCCACGTCTATCTGTGGCGATGACACCATCACTCATATGTGTGATAACAGAATCTAAGCGTCGTTTCTCACTCTCTGTATTCGCTTGTGCCTCTTGCACACGTTTCGACAAGTTATTAAAAGCAAGTGCAAGTTCACCAATTTCGTCATTACCGTATATTTTCACACGCTGCGTATAGTTCCCTTTTGACATTTCAACCGTTTGATTACGCATATCTGTAATGGGTTTAGTAATCGTACGTGCAATAAAGAAACCTAAAATGACGGTAATAATTAAAGAAATCCCTGTACCGACGATAAAAATTTGGTTGATATCATTTAATTGATCATAAACTTGGTTAATATTAGATTCAATATAAATATCACCAATTAAACCATCGTTCGTACTTACAGGCATGTTTTTAATCCATACCCGTTGCTTACCTTCACCATAATCTTTTAAAACGGTGTCAGAGTTCTCTTGACCTAATGACAAGGCCTTTTGAATTGAACTCTCATTTGCTTTTTGATTAATAATTGTACGGTTTGACTGTTTCGATGTCGCAATAATAATTTGATCTTTATCAATGAAACGAATTTCTATCATTTCATTGCGATTTGCATATTCGTTTAATAAATTTTGAATATCTTTTTGAATATTTCCGGACTCGTTGTCATCCGCATATATTTTTTCAATACCGAGCTCAATTTGTTTTGCATTTTGAGATATATTCGTTTTAAACGACTCTGTCATTTCTTTTTCGAGACTGTTTGTAAAATATAGCCCAATAATTTGCATACCAATAATAATCAATAGGACATAGACAATAACAAGTTTCGTGTGAAGGGATTGAAATTGTTTTAACCACTTCATATTGTGCGTCCTCTAATCATGTTGTTGCAAGAAATATCCTACTCCACGACGTGTCACGATATAGTCTGGATGTGAAGGATCATCTTCAATTTTTTCGCGTAATCGACGAATTGTAACGTCAACCGTGCGCACATCACCAAAATAGTCATAACCCCAAACCGTTTGAAGTAAATGTTCACGCGTCATGACTTGTCCCATATGTTTAGATAAATAATGAAAAAGCTCAAATTCACGGTGTGTTAAATCAATGTCCTCACCGCGTTTTTTAATAGAATATGCATCTGGATAAATCACAATATCTTTAATTGTAATTTCATTTGTTTGCATATGATTTTCTTGGCTCGGTTGGGCATAATGGCGACGTAAATTGGCTTTTACACGTGCAATCAATTCGCGTGTACTAAATGGTTTAGTCACATAATCGTCTGCACCCAATTCAAGACCAAGCACTTTATCGATTTCTGAATCTTTCGCAGTCAACATGATGATTGGCATATCAAATTTTTTGCGGACTTCACGACACACTTCCATACCGTCTTGTCCTGGTAACATAATATCCAATAAAACAATGTCCGGCTCTTTTTCATAAATCAAATCCACCGCATCGTTACCATCATAAGCAACAAAAACGTCATATCCCTCTTTTTTGAGGTTGAATTCTAATATATCTGCAATTGGCTTCTCATCATCGACTACGACCACTTTTCTTGCCATAAAACATGACCCCATTTCTTAAAATTGCAATGATTATTCGTTACAAACTGGCATAATCCTATACCTTATAATGTATCATTAAAGTCTTGTGAATTCTATCTATTTAACTATTCGCTTCTATAAAACGAATGCGGATGACAACGACCTGCATTTAAATGTACAAAAAAGCAGTGTCTCAGCCTCTTTTGAGACTACTTCACTGCCTGAGCATAATGAACTTCTATATTAAATAAAATGAATTAAGATTAATAAAACAATGACGATGCCACAAAAGATACCAACTTTTTTCTGTATACGCATGACAGAGAGTGTCATCAATAATAAGCCAACGATATTCAATAAGAATACCACATGATTTTTGTATTGTGCCACATCCAATAATGCTAATATACCCATTATAATCACGATGGCTAAGCCACTGATAAATAAAATTTTCTCAGTAGGTTGAACTTCCTTTTTAAACACAGCAATCGTCCTCCTCATTTCTATACACTTTTATAGTAAAAAACACGTCACTCACATTATAAAAGTTCTCATTTTTGATATATATTTATGAAAAAAAGCCATTGTCGTTCACTTTCATGAACTTCAATGACTTTCGTTTGAGCTAAAACTATTGTTTTAGGCTGATTTAGCGGTCCCGACGGGAATCGAACCCGCGATCTCCTGCGTGACAGGCAGGCGTGTTAAACCGCTCCACTACGGGACCATATTTCATGGTGACTCCTACGGGACTCGAACCCGTGTTACCGCCGTGAAAGGGCGGTGTCTTAACCGCTTGACCAAGGAGCCTTTCTTAAACACAAGATTGATTATAGCATCAGGAAATCAAGTTGACAAGATTTTTTTGAATTTTTTTTGTATAATTTTTCATATAATGTTTAAAAGGGGGCAACATATGGAAAAACAAGTAAAATCAGCCGTTCCATACACGAAAGAAAAACCAAAAAAGCAACTTCAATTTTTTAAAAAGTTTTTCTTTATGACATTGGGTGCAGTATTAATGGGCGTCGCACTTGAACTTTTTCTCGTTCCAAACCATTTGCTTGATGGGGGAATTGTAGGGATTTCAATTATCCTTTCTCATTTATTAGGACTCAAGTTAGGGATATTCATTTTTATACTGAATTTACCTTTCTTCTTTTTAGGTTATAAACAAATAGGGAAAACTTTTGCGATTTCAACTTTATATGCGATTTCTGTTTTATCTATTGTCACTATCGTTTTGCATCCGATCGATCCTGTCATACATGATAAATTTTTAGTAACAATTTTTGGAGGAGCTGTATTAGGTATCGGTGTCGGTATTGTCTTAAGGTATGGGGGATCCCTCGACGGTACAGAAATTTTATCGATTTTAGTTCATTCGAAAATACCATTTTCAGTTGGAGAAATCGTAATGTTTATTAATTTCTTCATATTTGGTATTGCAGGCTTTGTTTTTACGTGGGAGAGTGCTTTATTCAGTGTTGTAGCTTATTTTATCGCTTCTAAAATGATTGATACTGTCTTACTTGGTTTTGACGAATCGAAATCAATATGGATTATTAGCGATGCTTATAAGGAAATAGGAGAAGCTATTAACTCCCGTCTCGGTCGTGGCGTCACATATTTAAAAGGAGAGGGCGCTTATACGGGAGAAGATAAGCGTGTCATCTTCTGTGTCATTACACGATTAGAAGAAGCAAAATTAAAAGATATTGTCATGGCCATTGATGAAACCGCATTCTTATCTATAGGTAATGTTTCTGAAGTTCGTGGCGGTAATCATCGTAAACGTGATATTCATTAATGTTAATGGTAAAGGAGGTTAACGATGAAGAAAAAGAAATCACAAATCTCTTTTGGATTACAAACACGTCAAAATAGCCGTTCACTCATTTATAAAGCATTGTACCAACTCAATGATGTCGTACTAGGCGTTATCTTTTTAATAGGAAGTTTTCTCTTCTTTTCTGATTCAACTGTCTTTGAGGGTACCGTTTTATTTGTAATTGGGAGTATTCAAATGATTATTCGTCCTTTGATTGCGATGGTTCACGATTTACATATGGCAATCATCGAGAAACGAGAAGGAGATTAGTCGAATCGCAATGATTATCATCAATGTCATCATTATTTTAGTTTTATTTCTATTAATTGGTTATATATCTGGGACATACAAAGACGACTGGCTCTTTGTGAAGGCATGTGGTGTCAGTCTTGTCCTTATGATCACAGCTTTATTATCACTTGCGATAGCGGGCGGTCTTGTTTATATCTTATTCGCTTTTCTATTACATGAAAAAGGGAGTATATTTAATATATTAGTTATTTCTATTTTGGCTGGTGGTTTTTTACAGTTTTTCTTTGTTCGTTATATGATGCGATTGAATGCCTATAACGAAACGTTAATTGAAATTTTAGAGTATTTTATTCAATGGACCACCATACTCTTTACACTTTATCAATTTATTATTACATCCAAAGGGACGATGGCTTTTATTAGTACCTTAAAGATCAACACACATTCTCTGAATATCACATTATTAAATATCGTTATCTTACCTGTCCTTCTCATCAGTTGGATCGGGATTGCGATGACGAAAGTTTATATTAAAGATCATTATAAAGATGAATAAACAAAAAGCGACAAGCAGTGGCCCCTCTAAAGACCATCGCTTGTCGCTTTTATAATTGATTTTTATAGACTATTTTATAAGGAGGCAGTCTTACCGGAGTGTCGCCGATAGACTTACCGAAGTCTAAATACTTACCATAATTTTTCAACGATATTCGTTTGATTACGGTCAGGACCTACAGAGAAGATAGAAATATGGACGTTACATAATTCTGAAATACGCTCTAAGTAACGACGTGCATTTTGTGGTAATTCGTCTAAACTACGTACACCTGTAATATCTTCAGTCCAACCTGGTAATGTTTCAAAGATAGGTTTACAACGTTTTAAGTCGTTTAAGTTTGCTGGGTATTCTGTAATCTCTTTTCCATCTAATTCATAAGCTGTACAGATTTTAACCTCTTCTAAGCCAGTTAAGACGTCGATAGAGTTAATTGATAAATCTGTAATCCCACTTACACGACGAGAGTGACGTAATACAACGGAGTCAAACCAACCTACACGGCGTGGACGACCTGTTGTTGTCCCATATTCACGACCGATTTCACGAATATGGTGTCCTTGTTCATCAAATAATTCTGTTGGGAATGGACCATCACCTACACGTGAAGTGTATGCTTTACAAACGCCGACTACTTTTGATACATTTGTTGGTCCTACACCAGCACCAACTGTCACGTTACCCGCTACAGGGTTACTTGATGTTACAAAAGGATATGTTCCGTGATCGATGTCTAACATCACCCCTTGCGCACCTTCAAAAAGCACGCGCTCATCAGCTACAAATGCATCGTCTAATACTTTCGCAGTGTCTGTCACATAAGGTGCAAGACGTTGACCTGCTTGATAGTATGTCTCAAAGATTTCATCAAATGATGGTGCAGATTGACGAAACATGCCTTGAAAATAATCATTTTTATATTCTAAATTTTCTTTTAAACGTTGTTCGAAAACTTCTCTATCTAATAAATCTGCAACGCGAATTCCAATTCTTTGTGCTTTATCTACGTATGCTGGGCCAATACCTTTCTTAGTCGTACCGATTTTATTATCACCACGACGCGCTTCTTCAAGCTCATCTTGCTTAATGTGATAAGGTAGGATGACGTGTGCGCGGTTTGAGATGCGTAAATTATCTGTTGAAATACCTCTTTCATTTAAACCGTCTAATTCTTTTAATAAAGCAACAGGATCAACTACTACACCGTTACCAATCACTGCAAGTTTATCTTTATAAAAGATACCAGATGGTACTAAATGTAATTTGTATGTTTCACCATCAAATTTAATGGTATGTCCTGCATTGTTACCGCCTGAAAAACGTGTAATAACATCTGCTTGTTCCGCTAAAAAGTCTGTAATTTTACCTTTTCCTTCGTCTCCCCACTGTGTCCCAACAACTACGATTGATGACATAAGAGCACCTCCAAGTTTTCTCAATTAACCAAAGAGTATTCTACCAGTATCACAGTATGATTGCAAATCAAAAAACGAACATTATCGTGTCATTCAGATAATGACATCTAGCATATGATATAAAGTAATGTGAATCCTAGAACCACGCGTAATAGAAGCATTGAATGCCATTTCATACAATTTCTAAAATCCTAACTTACGATAAATATAAGTAAAGAAACCAAACTAAAAACCGTACTTTAAAAACAAAAAATCGTTTTTCGTACGGTTTTTAAGCTAAATATTTTTTATCCCATCTCTGCGTGGGCGTAATCAATATCCGTAAATTTATTGTATTGTTTCATGAAATGCAATTTGACTGTTCCAGTGGGGCCGTTACGTTGTTTTGCAATGATGATTTCGATTTCTCCATTCTCATCATTCGTTTGCGGTTCAAAACCACCATCATCGTCATCATCATCTCCGTCGCCACGATTATAATAATCATCACGGTATAAGAATGCGACAATGTCCGCATCTTGCTCAATTGACCCTGATTCACGTATATCACTCATCATTGGTCGCTTATCTTGACGTTGTTCTACACCACGTGAAAGCTGACTCAACGCAATCACAGGACACTCTAACTCACGTGCAATCGCTTTAAGCATTCGAGAAATCTCAGAAACTTCTTGTTGACGGTTATCTGACGAACGAGAACCGCTGCCTTGTATTAATTGTAAATAATCGATTACAATCATATCCAAACCGTGCTCTTGTTTAAGACGGCGGCATTTCGAACGAATATCTGTAATACGAATCCCTGGCGTATCATCGATAAAAATTTTAGTTCGTGACAATTTACCTACTGCCACAGTAAATCGATTCCAGTCTTCTTCAGTCATTGTCCCTGTACGCAAACGATTGGAATCGACATTACCAGAACTACAAATCATACGTGTCGCAAGTTGGTCTGCACCCATTTCAAGCGAGAAAATGCCCACTGTATATTGGTCTTCATGTGTCGCGACTTTTTGCGCAATATTTAAAGCGAAGGCAGTCTTACCTACAGAAGGCCGGGCTGCGAGAATAATTAAATCATTTCGGTTGAATCCTGCCGTCATTTGGTCTAAATCGCGATATCCTGTAGGAATCCCAGGTGTTTGACCACTATTCTGATCGAGCTGTTCCGCATTGTCATAAACTTGTCCCAACACGTCACGAATATCTTTGAAGCCATCACTTTCACGTGTAGAAGAGAGCTCTAGAATACGACGTTCAGCATCGTTTAAGACGGTATCTAAATCTAATTCATCGTTATAGCCATCATTCGCAATACTATCTGCTGTATGAATCAACTTACGTTTAATCGCATTTTTAAAAACGACATCCGTATAATATTGAATATTACGCGTTGTCGGTACATTGGTTGTAATTTCAGCGAGATATTGTGGTCCACCCGCTTCATTCACGACACCTTCTTGTGTTAGTCGATCAAGGACAGTCACAATATCTATATCTTGTCCATCTTCGTTTAAACCCATCATGGCACGGAAAATGTGTTGATGTGCGCCACGGTAAAAAGATTCTGGCAACAACACTTCTTGTGTCGATGACATCAATTCTGGATCTAAAAAGATTGCACCTAAGACAGACTGCTCTGCCTCATGACTGTGTGGCATTCGATTGTGTTCAAACATTTCATCCATGCCGAGGACCTCCTCATATTTGTTACATATCTTAACATATTCTATTATAAACCTTACATTCCGGCAATGGTTGTCCGTTATATGCCGTGATAAAGATATATGATATAAAAAAGCTGGTGACTCTGTCGTCCCAGCTTTTTCTATGCTTATTGCTCTACAGTGTGTACACGAATTGTACCTTCCACTTCTTTATGAAGTTTAACTGGCACATTTGTATATCCTAACGCGTGAATACCTTGAGGTAGATCCATTTTTCGTTTATCTAATTTAATATCATGTTGCGCTTTAAGTGCTTCAGCAATTTGTTTCGTACTGATAGAACCGAATAATTTGCCACCTTCACCTGATTTCGCTTTAACTTCGACTTCAAGTTCACTTAATTTTTCTTTTAAAGCTTTCGCATCTTCAAGTTCTTGTTGCTTGTCTTTTTCGATACGTTTATTCTTTTGATCTAATTGTTTAAGGTTTCCAGGTGTTGCTTCTACTGCATAGCCATTTTTAATTAAGAAGTTGTTCGCGTAACCAACTGGCACCTCTTTAACTTCTCCTTGCTTACCTTTACCTTTAACATCTTGTGTGAAAATTACTTTCATGATTCGTCACTCCTATCCATTTGTTCGTTGATCACATGTTGTAATTTTTCAATGGCTTCCTCTACAGTCACACCTTCAAGTTGTGTTGCTGCATTGGTTAAATGACCACCGCCACCGAGTGCTTCCATCGTCAATTGAACATTGAATTCACCAAGTGAGCGCGCTGACATACCAATTAAGTTTTCCTCGCGTCTTGCTACAACATAGGATGCTTCTACTCCATCTAAACTTAACAGTTCATCCGCTGCCTGTGCAACTGTAACTGGATGATAAATTTTTTGATCCGAGCCATGTGCAATCGCAATGCCATTTTCTTGTAGTTTCACAGTACGAATCAACTCTGAACGATTGATATACGTTTCTATGTCATCTTTTAAGAAATGTTGCGTTAATATCGTGTCTGCACCGTGCGCCCGTAAATAGCTCGCAGCATCGAAAGTACGTGACCCTGTACGCAATGTAAAGTTACGTGTATCGACAATAATACCTGCATACATCACTGTGGATTCGAGTCGCGTCAAACGCTGTTCTGTCGGTTGATACTCGAGTAACTCTGTAACAAGTTCTGCTGTCGAACTTGCGTAAGGTTCCATATAAATAAGTAAAGGATTGGAAATAAAGCTTTCACCACGACGATGGTGGTCAATTACGACTTTACGATTAGCTTTATTTAAAATATTTTCATCAATCACCATCTCTGGTTTATGCGTATCTACGATGACTAAAGTCGTTCTAGACGTCATCATATTCCACGCATCATCAGATGTGATAAAACGTTCTTTTAATTCTGGTTTTTCATCAATTTCATCCATCACACGGCGAAGTGTTGGATCGATGTCGGAATCATTTAACACAATATAGGCATCAAGATTATTCATCATTGCAAAGCGTGTCACACCGATTGCTGCACCGATGGCATCTAAGTCCGGGCGCTTATGACCCATTACAATCACTTTGTCGCCTTCTAATAATATATCTTTTAATGCGTGAGAAATGACGCGCGCTCTTACACGTGTCCGTTTTTCCATCGGGTCAGTCTTACCGCCATAGAAACGAACATTCCCGTTCATATTTTTAATCGCAACTTGATCTCCACCACGACCTAAAGCCAAATCTAGACCAGATTGTGACAATTCTCCAAGGTCAATTAAATTTTCAGAGCCTTCCCCAATACCAATACTGAGTGTCAATTGTGCGCGATAACCCACACTTTTTTCACGAAGCTGGCTCAAAATATCAAATTTCGTATCTTCAATGTCTCGTAAAATACGACGATTCATATAGGCAATAAATTGATCGGAACTGTATCTTTTGAAAAAGACATCGTGTTCCTGTGCCCATCGACTAATCACACGAGTGACCATAGAGTTGATTTCTGAACGTTGTGTATCATTCATATTTTGCGTTAACTCATCATAGTTATCCAAAAACAACGTTGCAATAATTGGCTGTTGATCATCGTAAGCTTGTTGTATTTCAGCTTCTTCAGTTGAATCCAAGAAATACAAAATCCCTTCATCTTCTGAATACTTCACGCGATAATGGTATGCGCCATCTTGCATCTCTATCTCTTTTGCTTTTTCAAGCTGTTTTAAAATATTAGGATAGATTTCATTAATGGGATCCGAAATCACATTGCGATCAAAACGTTCGGTCATAAAAGGGTTGACCCATTCTATCCGATCATTTTCATCCAATACGATTAACCCCATAGGCATCGTTTTGGCAGCTCTATCACTTGCGAGCGACACCTTTCCACTCAAATCATCTAAATAACGATCAAAGCGGCGATACAGCCGTCTAAAAATGAACAAACTGACGATGAGCATCACAAAAACAATGATAGCAGCTATAAAAGCCAAAAAGCGATTAAAGAAAAAGGACACACCTACAATAATCAATGCTGTCATCGTAATTACAAGGAACGGAACAATCAGTGCTTTCTTCATTGAATGACGGTTCATCTTGTTTGTCACCTCTTATCGTTTTTAATCATACTTTTTAAATTTAAACCAAGATCTAATAAACCAATCAAACGTGTCATTGGATAAAAAATAATACCTAACACAATAAAGATGACAGACACAGCAACTGGCATTCGTTTTATTGTCGTAAAGTAATGTATAAAACTTAAACCTTGAATGACTAATAAGAAACCTAATACAATTTGAAAATTAATACCGATACTATTGATTGTTGTGGCAGGTTCTGTTGTCACACTGACCAACAACGCAATGGCGTAAATAATAAATAAAGAACGTTTCATTTGCCATAAATATAATGGACGAAAAACAGGCGTTGCAATTTTAAATTTACGTAAGATTGGAAAGATAATCATCAACGTAACGATCAAATAAATTGCAATCGTAACAACAATCATAGCTGGCAATTGAACTGCCAACTGATGTACAGAGTTATTTAAAACCTCTCTTGCCTGTTGATCTAAATTTTGCATCTCAATCATTTGATTAACGATTTTTTGATAAGGTTCTAATAACACTTGTGCATAAGGTAATTGTTTTAAACCTTGCAAAATCATGATAGCTCCGATTGTAATGATGCTCGTCACAAGTGTTGCGACATACAAAATATGTTCTTTTGAGGCACGTTGTTTAAGCAATTGTGCAATCACTGCACTCAATGCTAATAGAATGATCATAAAGGTCATTACAAACAAGTCACCTGTTAATGTTGAGACTAATATCGTAATTAAAGTAGCCAATCCAAAAGAATGGATGGAACGGTACCATAATATGATTCCTGGTAAGGTTGCAAAACATGCGATAATCACGACTGACCATGGCATAAAATGCAATACTAAAGCCACCGCTAATAAGGCTATTGTGCCGATTAGGGTTTCTTTAGGCTTAATTTTAGAAAACAAAGACGCCACTTCCAAACTAATTTATTCTATAACTTCTATTTTACAAGCTTTGTAATATGAATACAATTTGTGTTGATGAGATGACAAAGCTTTACATCCCCCTCAAACGCAAAGAAAAGCTATATTTTAGCTATTATCCCTAAAATACAGCTTATTGTCTAGTATTTCTAGTTTACGCAATTATAACAAATAGATAACATTATCGTCTAAAGTTAGCGTCGAAAGCGCGAAACTTTTAAGAAATGATATAAATAGGGCGCCCAGTCATTAAAATTAAGCAAAAAGCCATCATGACCAACATTATCAGGCACAAAAAAATGACGATGGTATTTAAAGTGCTTACCAAGTGCAGCAACTTGATCATCGGGGTACAACAAATCATCGGTAAAACCAAGTGTCAGCACTTTTGTATTCAATGATTGATACTCCTTGTCCACATTTTCTCTTCCTCTATAAATATCATGGCTATCCAAGACGTCGAGCAATGTTAAATAACACTGTAAGTCAAATTGTTCTTTAAATTTATCACCTTGATATTTTTGATATGTGACAACTTCGTCAGGAGTAAAACGGGCTTCATAACTTTTAGATGAACGATACGTCAAGAAACCGAGTTGACGCGCAATACTTAACCCTTCTTTACCTGCTAAATGGATGGCTTGTCTCGCAATTTCATTAAATGCACGGCTATACGAAGATGTCTTTGCAGTCGCCGCAAGAATCACTGCTTTTTCCACTTCAAATTTATGACGATAGAGGAGCTCTAGTGCTTGCATACCGCCTAAAGAACCGCCTATGAGTACATTGATCTTACGGAAACCTAAAGCTTCAATTCCTTTTTCAAGCGCACGGGCAATATCGCGCATTGTAAGGTGCTGAGGAAAATTTTGATCTGTAACACGTGAGCTAGAACCGAATGGACTACCAATAACATTAAAAGTAAGAAACTGATAATCATGAAGCGGCATGTAACCACCGTCAATAATCTCACGCCACCACCCTGGATTTTCCTCTGTTCCGTATGTTAAATGATTGCCTGTCAACGCATGACAAACAAGTACTAAAGGTTGACCTGGGTAGCCTACATATTCATATTGAAGCTTTAAATTTTCAATTTTTTCTCCAGATTCAGTCGTAAAAGCGCCTAACTCTAATGTGTCAACTCGATAATTCATCATTTTAGTATGCCCTCCCTCTAAAATTCAAAAAAAGGTTGTATTTCCGCAATAACGGTAATACAACCTTTGTAAGCCTATCTAGTTAACTTATCATCCGCAATGGTTGGTTGTAGCACCGTACTTATCAATAAGTGGTTGCTGAAGCGTCACAGGGCCAAATCCCTCAGCTTCTCTTAATAAGTATAATTTTGTTTTTTATCATACCTCATTCATTATCGACATGCAAACGATTATTAGAATAATCCGGCTATTCTTAATAATGCGACACTTATCATGCCTACAATAACTGTTATTGTTAAACTTCTGAGCCAAAAAGCACTAATGACAGTGGGAATAAGGGCTAAGGCAAAGTTCCAGTTTAATGTATAACCCATCACACCTTTATGTTGCTGGATTAAACCATCCATGACTAAAGCTGTGAAAAGTGTGATTGGAATGAAAGTGAGCCATTTTAAAACTTTATCAGAAAGCTGTACACGAGAAATCATCAAAAGTGGTGTAATACGTAAAAGTAAAGTGACAATTCCCGAACCTATAATCGCCAATAAGATATAAAGCGTCATCGGTCAATCACCATCCCTATTGCCGCAGTGATCGTAGACGCGAATAAAATTGCTAAATAGGAAGACATGACCATACTTAGCGATAGCATCATAACAATGACAATAAGCATCAATAACAAATAAGTACGCATCTTTGACTTGGTGATACCTTCAAATTGTGCAATCGTTAA
This sequence comes from Staphylococcus coagulans, assembly GCF_022557135.1. NCBI lineage: Bacteria > Bacillati > Bacillota > Bacilli > Caryophanales > Staphylococcaceae > Staphylococcus > Staphylococcus coagulans. The sequence continues at coordinate 44,495 of NZ_CP092966.1, read as the reverse complement.
AAATACAAACATCGCTATAATGGCATAATCTAAACCAAATGCATCTGGATTTTTAAAAAAGTTTCCAAGTAACGCCCCTAAAATAGAGACAAAAATCCAAAATAAGTAGGCTGTTAAATTTAGTCCATACATCCAATTGCGCGTTATGGTAAGATCTTTTGAATGAGGCGTAATGGCCACAGCAAAAGTCTCATCAGTGAGTAGCGCGCCTACCCCCACTCTATGAAGTAAGCTTTCCTGCTTAAAATTATTTGCTAATGTCATACTCAATAGGAACATGCGACTATTTACGATTAACGTTGTCAGTACAATAATCCAAACTGGTGTATGAACAACCATTAAAGCGACAATAATAAACTGAGCAGCTCCGGCATAAACAAGCATCGATAACATTACGATTTCGAGTAAACCAAAACCAGAAGCAACACCGACCACACCAAAGGAAAATCCTATCCCTGCATAGCCTAACAAAGTTGGAATACATTCTTGTACGCCTTGCTTAAAAGTTGTATGCGACACCATGACACATCCCTTCTAAAAAAATTAATCTTATTATAATACAAGATTATCAAATTCTCTATTAGGTTAGTCTAACGTCATAGTGTCCGAAGTCTAACGATTGTATTAAAAAGGCTTAACAAAGGTGCTTAAAAAAATAAAATTTTCAGACTTTTTAACTGTTGTAAAAGTAGTTATAATATCATTTTATCTATTTACATGCTCAAAAATAGAGCGAGACAGAAACCATTTTGATTTCGTTGTCCCGCTCTAGCAAATATAAAGACGTATATCTTAAACGCTAACTCTAATTTTATATCATTAATAAAACGATAATCTTAATTATTCTTCTACAACTGTTTCAAGGTTAAGTTCGATTTTAACATTTTTACCTATAAAGACACCGCCTGTTTCTAAAGGTGCATTATAAGTAAGGCCGTAGTCTTCGCGGTTAAGTTCACCTTTTAACGTAAACCCAGCATTTGTATCGCCACTTAGAGGGTTTTTACCTGAACCATTGACATAAAGCTCAAATTCCTCATTTTGAGTATGGCCTTTAAACGTCACTTCAACTTGTGCTTTGTAGTGATCTCCCGCTGGCTCAATCGTTTTTGTTGTAAACTTAATTTCTGGGTATTGTTTTGCATCAAAAAAGTCTTCGCTTTGCAAATGGTCATCTCGATCTCTTACATACGTATCGATAGAGTTCACTTGAATTGTTCCTTTTGCTTGTAAAGATGTCGGCTCGTCTAAATCGCCTTCAATCTCAAATTGATAGTCATGAAATTGACCTTTCAATGTATTAACCATCATATGTTGAATTGCAAATCCCACGTGACTATGTGCTGGATCAACTTTAAAATGTGCCATTAAAATACCTCCTTAAAAAATACGCATCTCTAGAATATTTACCCTAAAGATGCGTATTCAATCATGTTATATTTACTTTGGCTCAATCACAGTTTGACCGCCCATGAATGGCACTAACGCTTCTGGTACAGTAATCGTACCGTCTTCATTTTGGTAGTTTTCAACAATAGCCGCAAATGTACGACCTACTGCTAGACCAGAACCGTTCAATGTATGAACATATTCAGGTTTTGCATCTTTATCACGTTTAAAACGGATATTAGCACGACGCGCTTGGAAGTCTGTACAGTTTGAACAAGAGCTAATTTCTTTGTAGTCGTTGTAACTTGGTAGCCAAACCTCTAAATCATATGTTTTACTAGCACCAAAACCAATATCTCCTGTACATAAAATGACACGACGATAAGGTAATTGAAGCGCTTCAAGAATCGCTTCAGCATTAGTCGTCATTTCTTCCAAAGCATTCCATGAGTCTTCTGGCTTTTCAATTCTAACCATCTCTACTTTATTGAACTGATGCAAACGAATGAGTCCACGAGTGTCACGTCCGGCAGAACCCGCTTCACTTCTAAAACATGCAGATTGGCCTGTGAATTTTTCAGGTAAGACACCCGGCTGGATAATTTCATCTCTATAATAATTTGTCAATGGCACTTCTGCTGTTGGAATCGTATAAAGACCTTCTTTTTCTACTTTAAATAAATCTTCTTCAAATTTTGGTAATTGTCCTGTACCATACATCGCTTTAGCATTTACAAGTTGAGGTACCATCATTTCTGAATAACCATGTTGTGTCGTATGCATCGTAATCATAAAGTTCATTAAAGCACGTTCTAATTTTGCGCCATCATTTGTTAAATAGACAAAGCGTGCGCCTGATACGCGTGCTGCACGGTCAAAGTCAGCCATTTTTAAAGTTTCTACAAGATCCCAATGGGGTTTCGCTTCAAAGTTAAATTCACGTGGTGTGCCCCATTTTTTCAACTCAACATTTTCACTGTCATCTTTACCTTCAGGGACATCATCATGAATTAGGTTAGGAATGCGAGAAAGTTTGTCTTTTAAAGTATCGTCAACTTCTTTAAGTTGTGCATCAATCGCTTTAATTTTCTCCCCTACTTCACGTTGTGCTTTAATCGCATCATCTGCATTTTCTTTGCTTCGTTTTTTTTCTGCGATTTGTTGTGATGCTTTATTACGCTCTGCTTTTAAATCTTCTGTTTGTTGAATCAAGTCACGACGTTGCTGATCTAATGTCAAAACCTCTTCCACAACAGCAGGATCCATACCTCTTAAAGCAATTTTCTCTTTCACTTTTTCCTTCTCACTTCTAAATAATTTAATGTCTAACATATGCCAACTTCCTTTCACAAGTTTTTTAAAATTTAAGATGAGGAAACATCACGAAAATAAAAAAACCACATCCCCAACACAAGGGACGTGGTTTTGACGCGTTGCCACCCTATTTAACAGACACCATCATATGGTCTGCACTCTTACAAAAGTTAACGGTTTGACCCGAATTGTTTACATACGTGGATAGATTTCATATAGTGCTGTACATTTGTTTTCACCAACCACAAACTCTCTTATTCCATTCCTATATTACTTATTCCACAAACAATGTACTCTATTAATTTACATTTAATATATCAAAGAAAATTTTGAATAGCAAGCTTAATTCTGATATGCCACATTTTGTAAATAATTTGCTACATTTTCAATATCTCGATGGAATTGACGATCTTCCTTGATTGAAGGGACAATTTTTCGTAAAGCCGTAAACTTTTCATGTGTTTTAGGTGATAATTGAGACACATTTTTAAATTCTACGGCTTGAAGCGCAATAATTGCTTCAATTGCGATAACACGACGTACATTTTCTAATATTTGATAACCATGGCGTGAGGCGATCGTTCCCATGGATACATGGTCTTCTTGGTTAGCCGAAGATGGGATAGAATCGACACTCGCTGGATGGGCTAATGTTTTATTCTCTGATACTAGGCTGGCTGCAGCATACTGCATAATCATTGCGCCACTTTGTAGACCTGGCTCAGGACTTAAGAAAGGGGGGAGCCCACCGTTCAATTGTGGATTAACTAATCGTTCAAGACGTCTTTCAGATACATTACCGAGTTCGCTTGTTCCAATTTTTAAAAAGTCGAGTGCAAATGCGACAGGTTGACCGTGAAAGTTACCCCCAGAAATCACGCGGGTTTCATCATTTTCATCAAAGATGAGCGGATTATCATTCGCTGCATTCATTTCAAATTCTAATTTTTCACGTACGTAATTGAAGACTTGAAAGCTGGCCCCATGAATTTGAGGAATACAACGTAATGTATAAGGATCTTGGACACGAATTTCCCCTTGGCGTGTAGTCAATTGGGAGCCTTCCAACCAGTCTAACATCCGTCCTGCTACCGCGACTTGCTCTTCGAAATTACGCACTCTATGTACCGCTTCATGATAAGCATCTGTAATACCATTCAAAGCTTGATGTGTTAAAGCAGCTACCCATTCTGCTTGATAAGCAAGACTCTCTGTCTCAATGAATGTAATCACACCTTGTGCAGTCATAGCTTGTGTTCCATTTATCAATGCTAAGCCTTCTTTAGCTTGAAGTGCCAAAGGATTGCGGTCAAGACGTTTTAAGACATCCGAGCTGTCTAAAACCTCACCTTGGTATTCGACTTTGCCTTCTCCGATTAAAGCTAAAGCGAGATGAGACAATGGCGCTAAATCACCCGATGCGCCTAAAGAACCTTGTTGCGGAATCACTGGAATGATTCGATTATTAATAAAAAAGACAAGCTGATCAACTAGGTCAGTTGTGACACCAGAATGACCTTTCAATAAAGTATTAAGACGTAAGACCATCATCACTAAAGCGACACGTTGCGCAAAAGGTTGACCGATCCCACAAGCATGTGAACGAATCAGATTGACTTGTAATTCATTATATTTTTGTTGATCAATTAATACGTCACTGAATAACCCAAAGCCTGTCGTAATCCCGTACACTGTTTCCTTATTTTCAATAATGCGCTCCACAATCGCACGGCTTCTTTTGACACGCTCACGTGCCTCTTCACTAATTTCAATTTGATCCCCAGTAGCTAGAAATTGGCGAATCACTTCAATTGTGAGTTGATCCCCATTTAGACGTAAAGTCATCATTATCCACCCCTATCATATATTAGCCTTTGATGCGCATCGGACATCTTTTTGCTCGTCTACTCACTTTTGATGCTGTCCCATCCCCATCACACTTAATAATCAGTATAGGATTCTTAAATCGCTTAAACAATAGTTTTCATAATATTCGTAACATGGTATTAAATTAATCTTTTAACGTGTTAAACAAATAAGAAGAGACTTAATTATTCTCTTTTAGTACAAGGTCGAACCGAAGACGAAATTCATTTGAGTGAAAGCGATATATTAATTCTATTCAGCATTTTGAGCTCAAAATGATAAAAATATCTAAAGGCTAACCGCATGACATCAGCCTTTCCTATTGCCGGTAAGCATGACCGCATTCTAGAAGCTTTGAATTGGTATTGACGAAAGGACAAACCAGGTATAATATATCTTGTTGTAATAATGGAATTTCCAGATAGGAGGGTCACAAACGTGAAAACATTGTCAGCTGTCAGCATACCTAAACGTAAGCGTGACACGCATAAAGGAGACTACGGTCGTATACTCTTAATTGGTGGCAATGCCAATCTTGGTGGTGCGATTATGATTGCAGCACGTGCGTGTGTTTACAGTGGTGGTGGATTAATTACAGTCGCAACTCATCCAACAAATCATGTTGCACTTCATTCGCGCTGTCCAGAGGCGATGGTCATAGATATTAATGATACGAAAAAACTGACAAAGATGATTGAAGTTTCAGATTGTATTTTAATTGGTCCAGGTTTGGGTCTTGATTTTAAAGGCAATAATGCGATGACATTCCTTTTACAAAATATTCAACCCCACCATACGCTCATTGTGGATGGCGATGCGATATCAATTGTAAGTAAATTAAAACCTGAAATTCCAGCTTGCAATGTCATCTACACACCACATCAGAAAGAGTGGGAGCGTTTGAGTGGCATTCCAATAGAAGAACAAACTTATGAACGAAATCGAGAAGCCGTCGATCGTCTTGGGGGCACAGTTGTCCTAAAGAAACATGGAACAGAAATTTTCTTTAAAGACGAAGAATATCAATTACAAATTGGCAACCCTGCGATGGCGACAGGCGGAATGGGGGATACCCTTGCTGGAATGATAACAAGCTTTGTAGGTCAATTTGACAATCTTGTTGATGCAATTACCAGTGCCACATACACACATAGTTATATAGGAGAAAAACTTTCTCAGGAGATGTATGTTGTACCCCCTTCAAGAATGATTGACGAAATTCCTTATGCAATGAAACAATTGGAAGATTAAAATATCATTCTTCGTTAATGCATGAAGCGGTCGAAATCCTTTGATGCTGTTTTCATGACTCTGTTCAATTAAAAAAGAAGCGGCGGTGATTCCCAATAGAATCATCGTCGCTTCTTAATTTATCTCATTTTATTCATCTTCATTTTCAATATCTTCATTAACACGATCCATAAAATCTTGTCTTAACGTTTCTCGTTCTTCTGTGTCGTTGTCGCTCACTTCAGGCGCTTCTGTATGAATTGTAGCACCAGGTACATCGTCTTCAATAACAGTCTCTGTCTCTGATTCTAGTTCATCATTTTCCGCTTCAAGATTTTCTGGTTCTTTTTTCACTTTAGCCACTGTAGATACAAACTGTTCATCATCTAGGCGAATTAAACGTACACCTTGAGCCATACGTCCATTCACTGAAATATCGCTCACTTCCATACGAATAATCACACCTTGGTTTGTAACAACCATTAAATCTTCATCACCTTCAACCGTTGCAATACATACGAGTTGACCGTTTCGCTCTGTCAATTTGGCCGTTTTAACACCCATACCACCACGGTTAGACAAACGGTACTCTTCAATAGAGGTACGTTTACCGTAACCTTTTTCAGTGACTACTAAAATCTCATCATGACTTTCCTCATTCGTAACGCCTAAGCCAATAACCTCGTCACCATCGCGAAGCTTAATCCCTTTGACGCCCGCTGCGATACGACTCATGGAACGTACATCTGTTTCTTTAAAGCGGATAAGAGAAGCATCAGCTGTACCAATAAGAATATGTTTTTCGCCATCAGTTAAACGTACAGCTACTAACTCATCATCATCTCTAAATTTAATCGCAATCTTACCATTACGGTTGATACGGTTAAAGTTACTCAATGCAGAACGTTTAATCAAACCTTTTTTTGTTACAAATACAAGGAAGTCTTCTTCAGACTCTAAATCTTTAACAGCTATCATTGTGCTGATATTTTCGTCACTTTCAAGTTCTATCGCATTCACAATAGGAATACCTTTAGACTGACGTGAGAGTTCTGGCACTTCATAACCTTTGAGTTTGTAGACCCGACCTTTATTCGTAAAGAACAAGATATGGTCGTGCGTACTCGTTGTAACCAACTGACTCACAAAATCATCTTCTAACGTATTCATACCTTGTACACCACGACCACCACGATTTTGTGAGCGATATGTTGATGCCGGTAAACGTTTGATATAGTTATTGTGACTCAATGTAATAACGATTTGTTCTTCTGGAATAAGATCTTCATCTTCAAGTTGATCTATACCGCCAAGTTGAATTTCAGTACGTCTGTCATCACCATATTTTTCTTTAATTTCGGTAAGCTCTTCACGAACAAGTGCTAATAACTTTTCTTCATCTGCTAAGATTGCTTCTAATTCTTCAATATAAGCAAGAAGTTCGTTATATTCGTTTTCAATTTTATCTCGTTCTAAGCCTGTCAGACGTCTTAAACGCATATCAAGAATTGCTTGGGCTTGACGTTCAGAAAGTTCAAAACGTGATTGCAAGCTTTCCATTGCCACCTTATCTGTTTCAGATTCTCGAATAATTGTAATAATCTCATCGATATGATCTAGTGCAATTCTTAAACCTTCTAGTATATGCGCACGGTCTTTTGCTTTACGTAAGTTATAAGCTGTGCGACGACGAACTACTTCTTTTTGGTGCTCTAAATAGTGATACAACGCTTGTTTCAAATTAATTAATTTCGGTCTACCGTTAACGAGCGCAATCATATTGACACCAAATGAAGTTTGAAGGGGCGTTTGTTTATACAAGTTGTTCAATATCACACTTGCATTCGCATCTTTACGAATATCAATAACGATACGAACCCCTGTACGTAAACTCGTTTCATCACGTAAATCTGTAATGCCTTCAATTTTTTTATCGCGTACTAATTCAGCAATTTTTTCAATCATACGTGCTTTATTGACTTGGAATGGAATTTCCGTCACAACGATACGTTCACGGCCTCCACCACGTGATTCAATTTCAGCTTTAGCTCTCATAATAATAGAGCCACGGCCTGTTTCATACGCACGTCGAATACCACTTTTGCCTAGAATTAAGCCTGCCGTTGGGAAGTCTGGGCCTTGAATATTTTCCATTAATTCATTAATGGTAATGTCTGGATTATGACTTAAACTTAGGACACCATCAATGACTTCGCGCATATTGTGTGGTGGGATATTCGTTGCCATACCTACCGCAATCCCTGAAGCCCCGTTAACCAGTAAATTTGGGAAACGTGACGGTAACACACTTGGTTCGCGTTCATTTCCGTCATAGTTATCAATAAAATCAATCGTATCTTTATTAATATCACGTAACAGTTCTAAGGCAAGTTTTGTCATACGCGCTTCAGTGTAACGCATTGCTGCTGCGCCGTCACCATCCATAGAACCAAAGTTACCTTGTCCATCTACAAGTGGATAACGATAGCTGAAATCCTGTGCCATACGGACCATTGCTTCATAAATAGAAGAGTCCCCATGTGGATGATATTTACCCATTACATCCCCTACGATACGGGCAGATTTTTTATACGGTTTGTCTGGCGTCATACCTTGCTCATTGAGGCCGTATAAAATACGACGATGTACAGGTTTTAAACCATCTCTGACATCTGGCAAAGCACGAGACACAATAACACTCATGGCATAATCCAAAAACGATTCTCGCATCTCTTTGCTGATATTACGTTCATTAATTCTTGATTCAGGTGTTTCAGCCATCAAGATATCCTCCTTCTCATTTTCCAATTCTCATTCTAGAAATCTAGGTTGGCATATACGGCATTATCTTCAATGAACTGACGACGATTTTCGACGACATCGCCCATCAACATTTCAAATGTCTGATCCGCTTCGATTGCATCATCTAAAGTCACTTGAAGCATTGCACGGTTTTCAGGATTCATTGTTGTTTCCCATAGTTGGTCTGCATTCATTTCCCCTAAACCTTTATAACGTGCAATTGACCATTTTGGCGTTGGATTAAGTCTTTCTTTTAATTTATCCAATTCACGGTCATTAAAGACATAATATTTTTGTTTCCCCTGTGTTAACTTGTACAATGGTGGTTGTGCGATATAAACATAACCAGCTTCAATAAGTGGGCGCATAAAACGATAAAAGAACGTCAATAAAAGCGTCCGAATATGTGCACCGTCGACATCCGCATCAGTCATAATGACAATCTTATGGTAACGGGCTTTTGAAATATCGAACTCTCCGCCGATACCTGTTCCAAATGCAGTGACCATTTGACGAATTTCGTTGTTATTCAAAATCTTATCTAAACGTGCTTTTTCAACGTTTAAAATTTTCCCTCTTAAAGGTAATATTGCTTGCGTACGTGAGTCTCGACCTGATTTTGTAGACCCCCCGGCAGAGTCACCCTCTACTAAGAAAATCTCACTTTCAGATGGATCTTTACTTGAGCAGTCTGCTAACTTACCTGGCAAGCTTGAAATATCAAGCGCAGACTTACGACGTGTGACTTCACGCGCTTTTTTCGCAGCGATACGTGCACGAGAAGCCATAATCCCTTTTTCGATGATAATTCGTCCAATTTGTGGATGCTCGTATAAGAAACGTTCAAAAAGCTCTGAGAATACGCGATCAACAATTTGACGAACCTCAGAGTTGCCTAATTTTGTTTTTGTTTGTCCTTCAAACTGAGGGTCTCCATGCTTGATGGAAACGATAGCAGTTAAACCTTCTCGCGTATCTTCACCTGACAAGCGTTCTTTCTCATCTTTGATTAACTTATTTTGAGATCCATAATTATTTAACACTCTCGTTAACGCACGTTTAAAGCCATCTTCATGCGTCCCACCTTCATATGTGTGGATATTATTTGCGTAAGTCAGTAAATTTGTCGCAAAACCACTGTTATATTGAATAGCGATTTCGACTTCAATGTCATCGCGTGTCTCATGAACATAAATAGGTTCTTCATGTAATGGCTCTTTATTCTCGTTTATAAGCTCGACATACGACTTTATTCCACCTTCATAGTGGTAACTATCCTCACGAATTTCTTCTTCGTCACGCTCGTCTCTGAGCGTAATACGGATACCTTTATTTAAAAAGGCTAATTCACGAATACGTTTTTGCAAAGTTTCATAGTTATACACTGTCGTTTCTTGGAATATCGTTTCATCTGCCTTAAAACGAATAACCGTTCCTGTTTGATCTGTATCACCAATTTGTTTCAAATCAAATGCAGGTACACCCATGTGGTAGGCTTGATGGTGAATACGTCCATTTCTATGAACGTAAACTTCTAACGTCTCACTTAATGCATTTACAACAGATGAACCTACACCGTGTAAACCACCTGAAACTTTATAGCCACCGCCGCCAAATTTCCCACCAGCGTGTAATACAGTTAAAATAACTTCTACAGCAGGACGTCCCATTTTTTCTTGAATATCGACAGGAATACCGCGTCCATTATCTGTAACTTTAATCCAATTGTCTTTTTCGATGATCACTTCAATATCATCCGCATATCCTGCAAGTGCTTCATCAATACTGTTATCGACAATTTCCCAAACAAGATGATGTAGACCACGTTCTGAAGTAGAACCAATATACATACCTGGTCGCTTACGTACCGCTTCAAGTCCTTCTAAAACTTGAATCTGACTCGCACCATAATTTTCCGAGTTGTTCACATCAGCCAATGCTTCCCACCTTCACTTTCTTCCTACTGCTTAATATTTCCTTGTGCAATTTGATATATCTTCGCGTTTTTCATAATTTCATGATCAATACCATCTACCGAAGTGGTTGTCACAAATGTTTGAACTTTATGCTGAATTGTACTTAAAAGATGCGTTTGACGTGCATCATCTAGTTCACTTAAAACGTCATCAAGTAATAAAATGGGGTATTCCCCCACTTCTTGATTCATTAATTCAATTTCTGCTAACTTAATCGAAAGCGCCGTTGTCCGTTGTTGACCTTGAGAGCCATAAATTTGTGCGTCCATGCCATTCACTTGAAAAGCTAAATCATCACGGTGTGGTCCATGTAAACTCACACCGCGCTCGATTTCACGATTCAGTTGACTTTGAAGGTCTTCAAATACTTTTTGAATTAAGACTGCCTCTGTTTGCGAGGTGTCTTCCATTTTGATACTAGGTAAATATTTTAATGTCAAAGCTTCGCGACCATTCGTAATACCTGAATGAATGGGCTCTGCTAAAGTTTCTAGCTCTGCAATAAATTGTGCTCGCCGTTGTGTTACTTTCACTGCATATTCAGCAAATTGCTGATTCAGTACTTCTAACATCGTCGTATCTTTCGTCTGTTTCATTTGCAACTGTTTTAAATAGTGATTGCGTTGTTTCAAAATACGTTGATATTGCGATAAATCATTTAAATATAAGTTTGAAATTTGCCCAAGTTCCATATCGATAAAACGTCTTCTCACTTGTGGTGCACCTTTGACAATATTTAAGTCTTCAGGCGCAAAAAGGACCACATTCAAATGGCCTATATACTGCGTCAAACGACTTTGCTCTAAATGATTGACTTTTACCTTTTTACCTTTTTTCGTGATAAACATTGTGAGCGGCATCGTACCGTGGCGAAAACTGAGCTCACCCTCTATTTTAGCATACTCAGTATTAAAACGAATTAATTCCCTATCATTCGTTGTACGATGACTCTTCGCCAAGGCTAAGGTGTAAATAGATTCCAACAGATTGGTTTTTCCTTGTGCATTTTCACCAATTAAAATATTGACTTCAGGATGACATTGAAGCAATATCTCTTCGTAATTTCGATAGTTTTCTAATTGGAGTGTTTTAAGTTTCATTGCTCACCGAATTTGATGATATATGAACCTACTTCAGGAATTTCTATACGGTCCCCGTCATGTAACTTTTTGCCACGACGCGATTCATGCTCGCCATTCAAGAAAACATCATATTCACTTAAAAACCACTTCGCTTGTCCTCCTGATTCAATGATGCCTTCATAGTTTAAAAATTGTCCTAAAGTGAGTTCACCATCAACAATTACTTCCTCAGCCAATTTAATCACTCCATTCATATTTGCTCACCTATATATTATACCGTTTTATCGCAAAAATTTCATGTACAGAAGGCAATTTTCGAGTAAAAGTTTCATGTGGAACAAATGATGAATGACCAATCATGCGTTAGGACTTTTGATCCTTAATCACTTGATCAACTTTAGATTTAATCGTGTCAAAATCCTTAGTATCTTCTATTGGTTCACCGTTGATATACAACGATGGCACTTGTGGCACTTTATACTTTTTAGCTAAGTGATTATCGTTTTGCGCTTTTTTAGCGATTTCTCCATTTTTGTCTCGATATGCCGAAGTAATCTTTTCTAATTGTTTAGGTGACAAGTCTAATTTTTTTAGTTGTTGTTGAATAAAATTATCTGTTAACCAATGTTTTGTAGTCACGTCATCTTTATTCGACGGTTGACCTTGATATAAAAGTTTGTGAAACGCCCAATATTGGTTCGGTGCATACTGATTTACTGCTAATGCAGCTTTTGCACTTAATTCAGACTCTTCTCCATGTATTAAGACGTTAACGTAGCGAAATTGTACTTTTTGCGTATCAATATATTCTTTTTGCAGTTGTGGCTTAATGTTACGTTCAAATGCACCACAATAAGGGCATTTAAAATCACCATATTCCACAATTACAATTTTATTCTCTTTTGCGCCTTGATGTGGTTGTGATTGGGTGTCTGTCACCATTTCTTTTTCATTTTGACGCGCTGTATTAGGGGCTGAATCATGTGTACTCATTCTAATAATGATTGCTATTACAATTGCGAGTACCACTATAATTGTTAAAATTAAAGGCCATTTACTTTTCATATTCCAATCCTCCATCACATTATCTTTTAATTATACTAAAATCAGGCTGCTTTGAATATTACACGCGCGAACGATTCAAATGACTTTATTTTTTACTAACTTTACGTATGGAAACTGAGCTGTTAAGTCACACAAAAAACGCAGTTGGTTAAGTCCAACTGCGTTTTGTATCATAGGCTTTTTAAATTATTTAGTAAGTACGTATCGGTAAAATTAATTGTGTAACGGTGTCATCATCTTTTGGTTTTAAAATAAAAGGTTTCATCGTACCGAAAAATTCGACTTCAACTTCGTCATTATCGATCGCTTTTAAAGCATCCATCATGTATTTTGAGTTAAAAGAGATTTTTAAGTTACCACCTTCAACCTCGTTTGCAGTAACTTCTTCCTTCACTGTCCCAATTTCAGGTGATGTAGATGAAAGTTCCACTTGCTCATCGCCTGCACTTAATTTAATGACATTGTTGCCACCTTCTCTTGCTAATAGAGAAGCACGGTCAATGGCATGATAAAAATCAGAATTATCTAATGCTAATTTGATTTCGTAGTTTTCTGGGAACAAGCGCGATGTATCAGGATAGTGTCCCTCTAGTAAGCGTGAAATAAAGTTTACGTTACCGACACGAAACAATACTTGATTTGATGCAAAGAAAATATCAATATGCTCTTCGCTCTCTGTCATAATTTTATTTAATTCTGCTAAAGCTTTACCTGGAATAATGACATTTTTATCACCAATTTCTTCGTCTTCAAGTTTCAACTTTCTTACAGCCAAGCGGTGTGAATCAGTCGCCGTGCATATTAATTCATTTTCTTGTATAAGCCAGTTTACACCTGTAAGGACTGGACGTGTTTCTGAGGTGGACACTGCAAAATTAGTTTGTGCAATCACGTTTTTCAATACTTTGACTGGTAATTGCAATGCATCTTCACTAGATACTTGTGGCAATAATGGGTATTGATCAGGGTCTAATCCACTTAAATTGAACTCTGAATGACCTGATGTAATCAATGTTTGGAATTGTTCGTTTGTAGAAAGCTTAACTTCTCGACCTGGTAATTTCTTAATAATGTCAACGAAGAAACGCCCTGGCAATACAACAGAACCTGGCTCTGTCACATTAACAATTTCTTCTCCATCAACTTGACTCGGGATTGTAATTTCAATTGATATCTCTGAATCTGATCCAGTTAAGACAATACCTTCGTTTTTGGCATCAATTTTAATACCTGTCAATATTGGTAATGTCGTTCTTGGTGAAATGGCTTTTAATGTATCGTTTAATTGAGTGATAAAATAATCTCTTTGGATAGAAAACTCCATCATTCTATAAACTCCTTTCAGTCGTTTATAATAGTTATAGTTATTATTTAAAGTCGTAATCATAGTCATAGGGGCTGTGGATTAGTGGATAACTCATAAAATTGATTGATATCAAAGGTTATTCACATGTGGATAAGTTGTGTATGATGTGTACAACTTTTGCCCACTATCCACAAATCAACTTCTGATCTCTTTTTCAATACCTTCTATTTCTTGTCGTAATGTAGGGTCATTTTCGATATCTTTTTTTATTTTATCATGCGCATGAATGACTGTCGTATGATCGCGTCCTCCAAATTCCTCTCCAATTTTTGGTAGAGAAAAATCAGTTAGCTCTCGCGATAAGTACATCGCGATTTGTCTTGGATAGGCAATTGATTTTGTACGTTTCTTTGCTACAAAGTCTTCAATACGTACGCCGTAATACTCACCAACAACTTTTTGAATATCTTGAATCGTAATTTTTTTAGATTTTGTAACTTGAATAATATCCTTTAAAGCATCAGAGGTTAATTCGGTCGTAATCGGTTTACCTTGTAATTTTGAATATGCGAGTACACGGGTTAAAGCCCCTTCAAGTTCACGAATATTCGTTTGAATTTGATTTGCGATATAAGTTAAAGATTCGATAGGAATATCTAAATTTTCTTCTTCTGTTTTCTTTTGTAAAATGGCCATCCGTGTCTCAAAATCTGGTGGTGTAATATCAACGATTAACCCCCATTGGAATCGGGATTTTAGACGTTCTTCTAAAGTAGAAATTTCTTTCGGTGGACGATCACTGGAGATGACAATTTGCTTTTTGTTTTGATGCAAGTCATTAAAAGTATGGAAAAATTCTTCCTGTGTCTGTTCTTTCTTTTGAATAAATTGAATATCATCAATTAATAAAACATCGATATTACGGTACTTTTCACGAAATGACTCTGTATCATTGTTACGAATGGATTGAATAAACTCATTTGTAAATTTTTCGCTTGATGTGTAAAGTACTTTCGCATCAGGATTATTTTCCAGGACATAATGACCAATCGCATGCATAAGATGCGTTTTTCCTAAACCTACACCACCATAAATGAAAAGCGGGTTATAGGCATTTGCCGGTGATTCCGCAACAGCAAGGCTCGCAGCATGCGGGAAGCGGTTGCCGGGGCCGATGACAAATGTTTCAAATGTATTGTTTGTGTTAAATTGCTCTCCTGACACGACAGGTTCAACATGCGAATGATGCTCTGAGTTTTTAGAGGATGACGCGATATTGAGCTCTGCTAAATCTTCTTCAGTAATAAAGTTGATGTTCTCAATATCGTGTCCCGTTACAGCTTCTAAAAATTGTTTGACGAGATCTGTATAATTGGTCGTTAGCCAATTTGCAATAAATGGCTGTGCAGCAATAACGACAGCTTCTTTATTAGATAGAGCATGTAATGTTGTGTCTTTGAGCCAAGTGTCATATGAAACATTAGTAACATTTTCTTTGCATAAGTTGAGAACATTATCCCAAATTTCTTGTTCTGACATTTTTTAACTCCATCTTCCTAAGTAAAAATTTTGTTATACACAATATCCCCATAATTTAATTAAGATAATCACAGGGTGTTAATAATTATCCACAAGTTAATCACAAACTGTGGACGAACAACATAAAACGTTACATTATTCACAACTCTTTTAAGCTATATACATAATATAAAACCTATGTACTATAAGGGTTTAAACCACTTATCCACACAATTATACTTTTTCACAACCATTACTGTCAAACGGCTGTGAATATGTTGTTATCTTTTTGTGTAACTTGTGAATAATAAATTGTTATCCACAGTTTATTTATTTTGCCCTGTGTATAAGTGGACAACTTTTTTAGGTCTGCTGTATCTAATTATGAAAAAACACACTTGATTTACTGTTGTGATTTTGTTATATTTTAGTAGTTGCTTGAAATGTAGACATTTCATTTTATTTAAGAACATCAATTTGAACACATAAAAATGAAATTAACTTATCTATAATGATGAATATTAGATAATTGAATGATTGAGATGGAGGTGTTTTGCATGGTAAAACGTACTTATCAACCAAATAAACGTAAACATAGTAAAGTTCATGGTTTCAGAAAACGCATGAGCACTAAAAACGGCCGTAAAGTATTGGCACGTCGTCGTCGTAAAGGTCGTAAAGTTTTATCAGCATAAGATCACTGACTCATTCAGTGATCTTTTTTTTGCGAACAAGCCTGTTTGCCTTAGGTATTCAGAAGAAAGACGAGTGATATTTAATGGAAAAAGCATACCGTATTAAAAAAAATGCTGATTTTCAGTCCATCTATCGTAAAGGTAAATCTGTAGCGAATCGCCAGTTTGTTGTGTATACGTATGAACAGCAACAAGCAGCGCACTTTAGGTTAGGTATTAGCGTATCTAAAAAATTGGGTAATGCCGTGACACGCAACCGTATTAAAAGAAGTATTCGAGAATGCTTCAAAGTGCATAAAACAGATATGTTACCAGTCGATATGATTGTGATTGCACGATTTCCTGCCAAAGCGATGTCTACACAAGAAATTCAGAAAAGTTTAGAGCATGTACTCAAAATTGCAAAGGTCTTTAACAAGCGAATAAAGTAATTTTTAGACTTCGGTTTGTATGACTTCAGACAAACCGAAGTCTAACTTATAATATGAGAACCCTTGGTATAAAGGCTTTTCTATTAGGTTAAGTCTTAGCATTTAGACTTAAGACTTAATGCTCTTCTATTTATATAAAGAATGCGTGATAGGTATTACACGTAGGAGATAATAAAAGAAAATAAAACATGGCATTCGCAATTTTGAATGAAACATTTTACAATATTATAATGATATATTTTGACAAAAGGAGGTACGTCAATTGTGGAACAATTAGACACGATTACAAGTATATCAACACCAATGGGCGAGGGCGCGATAGGAATTGTACGTTTATCTGGTTTAGATGCGGTTGAAATTGCAGATAAGCTTTATAAAGGAAGAAAACAATTAAAAGATGTACCTACGCATACAATTAACTATGGACATATCATTGATCCTGAAACGCAAGAAGTTGTTGAAGAAGTGATGGTTTCGGTATTGCGTGCACCACGCACATTTACACGTGAAGACATCGTAGAGATTAACTGTCATGGTGGCATTTTGACAATTAATCGTGTGTTAGAATTAACAATGACTTACGGTGCAAGAATGGCAGAGCCTGGTGAATATACAAAGCGTGCCTTCTTAAATGGAAGAATTGACTTATCACAAGCTGAAGCAGTGATGGATTTTATACGTTCTAAAACTGACCGTGCTTCGAAAGTCGCAATGAACCAAATTGAAGGGCGATTAAGTGAATTGATTAAAAAGCAACGTCAATCCATTTTGGAAGTTCTAGCTCAAGTAGAGGTTAACATTGATTATCCAGAATATGATGACGTAGAAGAAGCTACTTCAGAGTTACTGTTAGAACGCGCGCAAGAAATCAAAAATGAGATTCAAAAATTATTAGATACAGGTGTTCAAGGTAAAATTATGCGTGAAGGTTTATCAACTGTCATTGTAGGTAAGCCTAATGTAGGTAAATCATCCATGTTAAATAACTTGATTCAAGATAATAAAGCAATTGTGACAGAAGTTGCTGGAACAACGCGTGACGTTCTAGAAGAATATGTCAATGTACGAGGCGTACCGCTCAGACTTGTAGATACAGCAGGTATACGCGAAACAGAAGATATCGTTGAACGAATAGGGGTAGAGCGTTCTCGTAAAGCATTGAGTGAAGCAGATCTTATTTTATTTGTATTAAACAATAATGAGCCTTTAACGGCAGAAGACCGAAAACTCTATGAAGTTGTAAAAACGAGCGATGCAATTGTGATTATTAATAAGACAGACTTGACGCCACGATTAGACCGTGACGAAGTGAAAGCGATGGTGGGCTCAATGCCCGTTATTGAAACGTCAATGCTCGAACAACAAGGGATTGATGAGCTTGAAATTCAAATACGTGATTTGTTTTTTGGTGGAGAGGTTCAAAGTCAAGATATGACTTATGTTTCAAACTCACGCCATATTTCATTACTGAAACAAGCGAAAAAGGCGATTCAAGATGCGATAGATGCAGCTGAAATGGGGATTCCTATGGATATGATTCAAATCGATTTAACACGGACATGGGAACTTTTAGGTGAAATTATTGGTGAATCTGCAAGTGAGGAATTGATTGATCAATTATTTAGTCAATTCTGTCTCGGAAAATAATAAATGGAGGTTAATAAAATGGTGAAATCATTTGATGTTATTGTCGTAGGGGCTGGACATTCTGGTATTGAAGCCGGTCTTGCATCTGCGAGACGTGGTGCGCATACACTCATGTTGACAATCAATTTAGATAATATTGCCTTTATGCCATGTAATCCTTCAGTTGGTGGACCGGCAAAAGGAATTGTTGTACGTGAAATCGACGCTTTAGGTGGCCAAATGGCGAAAACAATTGATAAAACGCATATTCAAATGCGTATGCTTAATACAGGAAAAGGGCCTGCAGTACGTGCATTACGTGCGCAAGCCGATAAAGTTATGTATCAACAAGAAATGAAACGTGTACTTGAAGATGAAGACAATCTAGAAGTGATGCAAGGCATGGTGGATGAACTTATCATCGAAGAGGGCGTTGTTAAAGGTGTGCGTACTAATATTGGTACAGAATACCGTGCTAAAGCCGTTATTTTAACAACAGGTACTTTCTTACGTGGTGAGATTATTCTCGGTAATTTGAAATATTCTAGTGGTCCAAACCATCAATTACCTTCGATTACGCTTGCAGATCACTTAAGAGAACTTGGCTTTGATGTTGTTCGTTTTAAAACGGGTACACCACCGCGTGTGAATGCGAAAACAATAGATTATAGTAAAACTGAAATTCAACCAGGTGATGACGTCGGTCGTGCTTTCAGTTATGAAACAACGGAATATATTTTAGACCAACTTCCTTGTTGGCTGACTTATACAAATGGTGAAACGCACAAAGTCATCGATGACAATCTTCATTTATCTGCGATGTATTCCGGAATGATTAAAGGTACAGGTCCACGTTATTGTCCATCAATTGAAGATAAATTTGTTCGTTTTAATGATAAACCGAGACATCAATTGTTCCTTGAACCAGAAGGCCGTCATACAAATGAAGTATATGTTCAAGGTTTATCAACAAGTATGCCTGAAGCAGTCCAACGTCAAATGCTTGCGACTATTCCTGGTTTAGAAAAGGCAGATATGATGCGCGCAGGTTATGCGATTGAATATGATGCATTAGTACCAACACAACTTTGGCCAACTTTGGAAACTAAAATGATCAAAAACCTCTACACAGCAGGTCAGATTAATGGGACATCAGGTTATGAAGAAGCGGCTGGTCAAGGCTTAATGGCAGGTATCAATGCAGCTGCCCGTGTATTAGGTCAAGAAGAAACAATATTACAACGTTCAGATGCTTATATCGGTGTTTTAATTGACGACTTAGTGACAAAAGGTACAAATGAGCCATATCGATTACTCACTTCTCGTGCAGAGTATCGTTTATTACTACGTCACGATAATGCAGATTTACGTCTTACAGATATTGGCCATCAAATTGGTTTAATCTCAGAAGAGCGTTATGCGCGTTTCAATGAAAAACGTCAACAAATTAGTGATGAAATGAAAAGATTATCTCAAATCCGCATTAAGCCAAGTGAACGCGTACAACAAATCATTGAGCGAGAAGGGGGCTCACGCCTTAAAGATGGAATTCTAGCCAATGAATTGTTACGTCGACCTGAAATGACTTATGCAACAATAATTGAAATTTTAGAAGAGACACATCAATTACCATCAGATGTTGAAGAACAAGTCGAAATTCAAACAAAATATGAAGGTTATATCAATAAATCATTACAACAAGTAGATAAAGTGAAAAGAATGGAACAAAAGAAAATTCCAGAAGATCTCGATTACAGTAAAATCGATAGCTTAGCGACTGAAGCACGTGAAAAATTGGCTCAAGTTAAACCACTTAACATCGCACAAGCCTCACGTATTTCAGGTGTTAACCCAGCAGATATTTCAATATTGTTAGTCTACTTAGAACAAGGTAAAATTCAAAGGGTGAAATAAATGAGTGTAGAATGGTTAGCAACACAATTAGGTGCACACGGATTGACATTATCTGATAAACAGAAGCAACAATTTGAAAAATATTATGAAATGCTTGTAGAATGGAATGAGAAAATTAATTTAACGAGTATTACAGAGGAACATGAAGTGTATCTTAAGCATTTTTATGATTCTGTAACACCTAGTTTTTACCATGATTTTAATCAACCTTTAAGTTTGTGTGATGTAGGTGCGGGTGCAGGGTTTCCAAGTATTCCTTTAAAAATTATGTTTCCAGAAATTCACGTTACAATTGTTGACTCGTTAAATAAGCGGATTCAATTTTTAAATCAATTGGCAGATGCGTTAGAGCTTGAAGGTGTCCGATTTGTGCATGATCGCGCTGAAACATTTGGAAAGCAGGAAGACTACCGGGCGTCTTTTGATATCGTAACAGCACGTGCTGTTGCGAGAATGTCTGTATTAAGTGAATTGTGTATACCACTCGTGAAAAAGCAAGGTCTCTTTTTAGCTTTAAAATCATCAAAAGGACAAGAAGAACTTGATGAAGCGCGCTTTGCAGTAGGTGTCTTAGGTGGCAAAATTCGCCAAATCGATACATTTACGCTTCCAGAAGATGCAGGTGAGCGTCAAATTATTACAATTGAAAAGCGGAGTCAAACACCTAAGAAATACCCAAGAAAACCCGGAACACCCAATAAAACACCACTTGTAGAATAACAAAAATGTATTTTGGAATATTAAGGGGAGCGAATAAAAATGAAGAAACCCTTTTCTAAGTTGTTTGGATTAAAAAATAAAGACGACTTACTAGATGCCAATGAAGCGGAAAATCAAGGTGTCGAATCAATTAAAATTGAGCGAATTGTTCCGAATCGTTATCAACCACGTCAAAAGTTTGATACTGCACGGATTGAAGAATTAGCTGAATCTATCAACGCTCATGGCTTGTTACAACCTATTGTAGTAAGACCGATTGAAGAAAATATGTACGAAATCATTGCAGGTGAACGTCGTTTTCGTGCGTTACAAATGAATCATATGACTGAGGCAGAGGTTTTAATCCGTCATTTAGATGATGAAGAAACAGCTGTCGTAGCATTGATAGAAAATATTCAACGTGAGAATTTATCAGCGATTGAAGAAGCAGAGGCTTATAAAAAACTGTTGGCGTTTGAAGGTATTACACAAGCTGAACTCGCTAAAAGTGTCGGAAAAAGCCAAAGTTTCATTGCGAATAAATTGCGCCTATTGAAATTAACGCCTGTCGTGTTAGAAGCAGTACGGGAACATCAAATTACTGAGCGTCACGCGCGAGCGCTAGTAGGACAAACACCTGAACGACAAGAAGAAATGTTGCATATCATTTTAACTGAACAATTAAATGTCAAACAAACAGAAGATCGGTTGAAAATGCCTGCTGAAAAAGATAATGAAGGAGAGAAAGTCGTTGCGACCCCTCCTGAATTTATCCAAGATGTTTCAGCCGCACGTGATATTATTGCGGATAGCTTGTTGGAAGTCAGTGCGAATGGTATCAAATATGAACAACGTGAAAAAGAGCATGATGATTACGTTGAAATTCAAATTCGTCTTTATCGAAAATAATCATTTTTAATGCATGAAACCATTTTATTTTAAATAGCAAAATCTTAAAAACTGTGTAAGTGATAAATCGTCACTTATGCAGTTTTTTTACGCTTAAGGATGTATGAAAAACAAGAGACGCATCATAGTCTTATTTGCTTTTTTATTAGTAGGGGCTTCAATTTATTTGATGACGAGCTTTGACATGCTTACCCGAAGAGAAGTTTATTATGGAAAGTTCGTTCAAAACAATCAACCTACCAGCCTTTATTCACATGACAATCGATATCAAATGAAGCTGAATAAAAAACGAGATAAACTCCAAGAAGGTAATAGGGTTAAGGTTACATTGACTGATCAAAAAGGTGTCATTGTGGATGTAAAAGCTATAGATAAAACACAAATTCCAAAAAACGTATTACAAAAAATAGAGAGAAGTCAATAAGGAAAAGGGAAAGGTGTTTTTTACATAATAATTAAGAATCACGTATCAAAACTAAACTTTGAGAGAAGAAGATCTTGATGTCTTGTTCTCTCAAAGTTTTACGGCGAAAGAGCATTCTAAAATACAAAGTAAAGTATTGTTGAGAGTTTCAATATAAAAGGGTATATTTATTTGGCTGTTAGTGAATAGTAACCTCTTAGTTTTTGATTGTTACAGAGTCAGTGAAGTTCACAATTTATTAAGCATTAATGAAAAGGTTATGTTGCTTTTCTTTAAGTGATTTGAAATCAAATATTAGTTCTTTATTACAATGACTTTTACACTTTTAAAAATAGTCTATAAGAAGTAACAATAATCAAATTGAATTTTTAGGTTCTTTTGCAAAGTTAAGTTTATAGTATAATTTAATTGAAAAAGGGGTCTTCTGTATGAACTATTTCAGATATAAACAATCAAGGGTATTGAATGTATTTATGGACTATATAAAAAGAACTGTAGGTCTCTTCAGATCTACGGATTTTCGCCATGCCACGAAATTAGTTATATGTTAGCGAGTTAAGCGAATGCTGACATGATAAAAAAGGAAATTAGATATTTTTTTCTTACTTTGCAACAGAACCAAAGAATAGCTATTATTCCAAAAACTAAAGACGAAATTAAATTCTTTCTTATTCTATGAAGTTGTTCTCTCATTACTTCATTTCTTTTACTTTTCATAACCATACGCCCTCTATTGTTATTTTTTAAAATTAGATCTTTATCATTACTATTTTTCTTAAAATGCACTAGATACTAACCAATAAGCTATACAGTTAGTTTACATAATTTCGTATTATGAGTAGTGCTTTTGTATATGCTTTAATCAAGAATAATATAATTAAAGATTTAAACTAACACATACAAAAAACAAAATTAACATAACTTTAAAAAATAAATCGTTTTATAACATTGATATTTCTGTAAAAAAACAATAGAATAAAGATATAGTTTACATAAAAAGAAGATTCAAAAGTTATGAAAAAATATTTATTAATCATATTATTATTACCTTTATTAATTTCGTGTAGCAATAATCATCACAATAAAAAAGTAACTGTTGTTGAGTATGGAGATTATAAATGTCCTTATTGTAAGGATTTTGATACTAAAGTAATGCCTAAATTAGAAAAAGAATACATAGACAAAGAAAAAGTTAGTTATTCATTTGTTAATTTATCATTTTTAGGTAAGGACTCAATAATAGGATCTAGAGCTAGTCATGCTGTTAAAAATATTGCACCTAAACATTACTTAGAATTTCACCATAAAATTTACAAAGAACTACCAAACAATGAAAAAAAATGGATTACTTATAAAAAAGTCGACAATATTATTGACCAACTTTCAATAAAGAAAAAAGAGAAAGAAAAAATCAAAAAAAATTATAAGTAAAAAAACAGCAAAGCTTATAAAGATGCAATTAAAGATAAAAAAATAGCGGAAAAAGAAAAAGTTGAAATGACTCCAACAGTAGCAATAAATGGCAAAATGGTAGAATCCTTTGGATAAGAATGATTTATTTAAGAAACTCAATAATGAGTTAAAGGAATAGGTGAGAAATAATGAAAATACTAATATATGGATTTAATACACTAAACTATATCGTTTTACTATTATTAATCCTTTTAAACCTACATAATTTACAACAAATAGGATTAAATATTTGTGAATATTTTCTCTTATCTAGTATTGGTATATTGATAATCTCACTAATTATATATTTCTTTAAAAAGAAAGAAATATTTTTAGTGAGTATTTTTATAAACTTTTTTAATATAGCGATTATATTCCCTATATTATTAGTATTATTATTTTAAGGAGGATTTTTATGAAGAAATGTTTTTCAATTGTATTGATTAGTGTTTTTTTTTATTAGCATTGTTTTTAGTGTCCCTGTTCACGCTCAAGAAAACTCCAATGGAAGTGAAAATCAAGAATTCACACCAGAAGAAAAGCAACAACTTGAAAAAGATAAAAAAGAAGCACAATTTTATGATTCTTACTTAAAACAAGATAGTGAAGGTAATTTTATAGCAGATAAAAATAAAATGAATGACGATAATTTAAATAAAAATCAACAAGATAATATAATTGAATATAGTAAAGCCAAATCAGAATTAAAGCCTGACGGATTCTCAACTTATAAAAAGGAAAAGAAAAAGAAAAAAATGTGGTACGGTCATTATTGTGGTAAAGGAGATATCGGTGGTAAACCTATCGATGCTTTAGATAGTGCCTGTAAAAAACATGATAGTTGCTATGCAAAACATGGCTGGGGCGCTTGTGCATGTGACGCTCCATTTATAAGAGCAACTAATAAAATTATTAAAAATAAAAAATATAGTGCAAATATGAGAAAGAAAGCTAAACAGGCTAGACTTGTCTTTGCTGGTGGTTACTTTATATCTTGTGCTCCTGGTGCAAATTAATAGAGATTATTAATTATAATTGAACTTGGATTTGTCACATCTTTTGAATTATTTTATGTGTATATATAATGTTTTTATAGTGGCTAGTAATTAGCCACTATTTTTTCGTTAGAAAAAATCTTAAAAGCGATTATTAATAAAGTAATACTAAATATAAACAATTCTATGTACCAAACTACTGGGTATTTTAAAGAAAAAGCAGTCATGTCATTTATAAATCCAGAAAATCCTCACTGATAACACTTCCAAAAACAATGATCATTAAAAGATATTTATTTTCTTTTTAGTTTCATTAATGCTGATATTATGATTCAATGTGTACCGATATTAATTTGGCTTATAAAGTATTTAAAATCGTCTTTTTCTTCAAAGAAATTTATTAATTCTGTTTTTATCAATATTGGTATTTGCTACTTGATTAAGTTCGTTTAAATTATACATATATTTAATATACTTAAACGAATTAAATTGCAATATCAAAATCAAATATTGATATTTGTTCTGGTTTCTTTTCTAAAATGATTATCTTTTTAACTTCACAAATTTCTTTCTGCTTTTGAGTTGTTATCTACAACCCGAATGTCTCACCTGTTTCATATGGAACATTCATGAAATCACAAAACCAATTTACATATTCCTTAATCATAATAAACGCCTCCTATTGATTTATAGGCATTTATAAATTATTCTGTAAGTGTGGTTTTTTTATAAATGCTTTATATTAGTCGTAGGTTCTGCCAAGAATACCTACGGCTTTTATTTTTAAAATAGTTTGTAACAAGTTACAAGTTATTTGTTACAAAAAAACAAGTAACACGTAACTGCCTATTGGGTACTTGCTATTATTTACCAATACCATATTTCTCTATATATTCTTTTACAGCTGCATCTACTAAATTTCTAATGTTTGTATCATTCATCACAGCATGTATTTTTAAAAGTTTATGATATTCTGAATTGATTTTGACTGGTGTTGATTTTTGTTTCATGAAACTTGCATTATCATAAGGAGTCTTTTCTTTTATTATTTTAATGTCATTATTAAATTTACCTAAATTACTCATTATTACCATCGCTTAATAAATCTTTTGCTCTAACTATTGTTTTCTGCAATACCTTGTCATACCATCTCATTTGTATCTTGTTGTTTGAAATATTTGTAGTTATGCTAGAGGTACTCCAAGCTAATACTCTCTTATCCCAATTAATAATATTGTCATAAACAAGATTACCGTACACTTTTTTGAACTTACTTAGATAATTCATATCTATATTATTCTGAGCTAAATAAGGTATTATGCCAATTACATCTAAATTTTTATTGTATTCTCTTATAGTTGATAGATAAGTCATGTAAGGTAATACTTGTTCATAACAATCTTCATCGGTTTTAACTGGTACAATCGCAAAATCTGATGCCATCAAACAATTATTTGTATAAAAAGAAGTTGTTGGTATAGAATCCATAAGTATCAAATCATATTTCTTATCTAAATTTTCTGTAAGCTTTGTTATCGAATTATTAAGCGAGCCTTGTTTTAATGCGTCCATAAATGTTTTGTTAGATTCTTGTATAATGCCTAAGTCTTTTATTAGTTTTTTAGGTTCTGTTGCAAAGTTAAGTTTATAGCATAATTTAATTGAAAAAGGGTCTTCTGTATGAACTATTTCAGATATAAACAATTCGATAAGGATGTTATTACTATAGGCATTGGCTACTCCCTAAGATACTCATTGAGTTATCGTGATATATCTGGAATATTAAGAGAACGAGGTGTGAACATTCATCATTCAACCGTATATCGCTGGGTACAAGAATATGCACATATTTTATATCAAATTTGGAAGAGAAAACATAAAAAAGCGTATTATAGTGACGTATTGATGAGACATATATCAAAATTAAAGGGCAGTGGTATTATCTGTATTGCGCAATTGATGCAGATGGACATACATTAGATATTTTTTTCTAACTTTGCAACAGAACCGAAAATTAGCACGGTAAGTGTTAATTTTAACTAGAATTCAAATGAAAAACACCACAAAAATCATTTCAAAAGGTTTTTGTGGTGTTTTACTTGAAAGCTGAAACCCTATGTCCCAGCCCCGTTATAGATATATAGTTTACTTTACTTTCTTTATAGTGTTGCTTTTGCGGCTTCAACTGTTTCGCGTGTTAATTCATGACTGTTCACCCAAAACTCAGTTACCTCTGCACCACGATCTTTAAAGATTGAGCGAACGTGCTCACTTTCCGAGATAGGTACGATAGGGTCATTTTTACCCATTGAAAGGTAGACTGACTTACCACTTAAATCGATATCTTTTGGTACTTCTAAAGGATAGAGTGGTGCAAATAATAGGCCTTTTTTATATGGCATCGCTTCATTCAACATTAAACTAATCGCAATGTTAGAACCGTTAGAAAAACCAACGAGAATCACTTCATTGAGATCAAATTGATAACGCTGAGCAGCTTCTTGTAAGAACTCGTGTAATTCTGTCGTTCTAAATTTTAAGTCTTCTACGTCATATTGACCTTCACCGTGACGTTTGAAGAAACGGTTCATCCCATTTTCTGAAATGTTACCACGTACACCTAAAGCATTGTACGTTGGATCAAGTAATTCGGCAATTGGGAGTAAATCATGTTCATCGCCGCCTGTCCCATGCAGTAGGACAAAAGTTGGTTTTGATAAATCACCTTGTTTAAAAATATGTTCCATATCCATTCACCTCTTTATCATTATCGGGGTCTTTTAATTGTAAAAATTTCACCTAATCGTGCATAATCATCGCCTGCAAGTCGACTTACAGGTTTAAGATTTTCAACGTCAATATAGCCCTTATCAACGTCGAATAGTTGTTCATCTATTGATACTTTTTGAATTTCTAACAGTAATAAATCATTTGCGGTTTCAGTTTCTGATTGAATTTCAATATGCTGATAAAGTTTTACTTCAAAACGTATAGCACTTTCATTCAAACTTGGAACAGAAACGTATTCGGAATCAGTCGTCGTAAATTGCGTGAGATCTAACTCGCTTTCATTAGCAGACAATGGTGCAGCGGTTTGATTCGCATCTGAAACATTATTCTCAGTCACAACATGAATGACTGCTTCTTGTGAATTTATTATATTTCTCGCTGTATCTTTCATGACACCTTCTTTGCGTGATACAGAAATTGAGAGTATCGCAGGTTCCGAAGATACAATATTAAAGAAACTGAAAGGTGCAACATTAACAAGCCCTTCCTCAGACTGACTTGTGACCAATGCGATAGGGCGTGGTACGACAGAGCCTATTAAAAATTTATACATTTGCTTTTTGGATAGTTCAGAAGCGCGAAACGTGTACATTATTGACCCTCCAGTCTACATACAATTAATTTTATGAGCGTGTTGTATCAAATTCACGAATTTCTGATTCAATATAATCTCTTTGATTTTCTAAAAATGGTGGAAGTGAGAGTGATTCACCAAGTGTTTCATAAGGTTCATCTCCAGCGAATCCTGGTCCGTCTGTTGAAAGTTCAATTAAAACATGACCGATACGTGTGTAAAGTGCTTTAAAGTAGAAACGGTCAACGATACCAGAGCTACCTACACCTAATTGGTTATATTTTTCAAACCAAGAATTAAGTGCATCATCGTCTTCAACACGGAAAGAAACGTGGTGAACTTGACCGTAACCTGGTCGACTTTGAACGCCTTCATCTTTACGTAGGATAACTTGACCTCCATTACCGCCTTTACCTACTTCTAATAGTGTGACGTTTTCTTCTTCAATAATAGGCTTCATATCATAGAGTTCCATCAATGTTTGTTTGAATTCATCGTAGTAGCTTACTGTAATTTCAATTGGGCCTAAACCATAGATTGCTTTATCTTGTGGGACAGGGCCATTTTTCCAAGGAACACCTGGTTCAACACCTGTATTGTTTTCATCAGAAATCAATTGATATTTTTGACCGTCTTCTTCTTCAAAACGCAAGATCTTTTTATCAAATAGTGTGTCGATGTCGTCGTGTTTTACTCCAAACTCATCAAAGCGTTGTTGATAATATTCAAGCGCTGCATCATTTGGCACACGGAAAGCAGTACGACTGATAGAATTTGTGCCTGATGCACCTTTTGGATTATTTGGAAAATCAAAGAAAGTCATATCTGTTCCTGCGTGACCTTCATCATCTGCAAAGAATGTGTGGTAAGTGTAAATGTCATCTTGATTAACTGTTTTTTTAACAAGTCTCATACCAAGTACGTCAGTAAAAAAGTGATAATTGCGTTCTACATCATTTGTCATTGCAGTTACGTGGTGGATCCCTTTAAGTGGATATTGTGTCATAAGAAAAACTCCTTTATTCATTAATAATTATCTCTAATTCGAACTAAATTTGTGTGAAAGAAAAGTACACGTAAACAACTTAGTTGTCGGTTGGTGTACTCAATGTTTTTAAAGTCTGCTGTAAAGTATTTAACTCTTCCGTTGTTAGTTCTGAAAAGGCTGCCTCAATTGCTTTAGCGTGTTGTGGAAAAATTTGAGTCATGAGTGCTTGCCCTTTATCCGTTAAGGCTGCATAGCTTACACGTCTGTCTTTTTCGCATTGTCTTCGCTGTAATAGTCCTTTTTCCTCTAGTTTTTGCACAACATAAGTTGTACTACTACTTGCAATTAAAATGCGTTCTTGGATTCGTTGAATGCTGTGTTCGCCCTTATTGTACAAAAGCTCAAGTACGGCAAATTCGGTAATATTTAACCCATAAGATTTCACATCATTGCGTATGATTTTATCAATCATGTCATTTGCACGTTTGAGTCCAATAAGTGTTTTAAGCGCAATGTCCGTTCGTTGCAATTGACAACCCCCCCTTTATTTCGAATTCGAGATAATTATAACTTGTAAATTTGGCAAAGTAAAGAATTAAGTTTAATTTTTATACCTCCATCTAACATACAACGGCTCAATATTGATTTGATGCGGTTTATATCTTTACAAGTTATAAAAAGTGATTCCTTTTAAAAGGAGAGTACGCTATATATATTGCCGGTTTTCACATTATAAAACTTTTTAATCGAAACCATTGATGAAACGAATAAATAAAAAACAAATCATCGGCGTAGCATACTGCCTTTAAAAACGTCTATATGACATTTCAGTATGTGAGCGCGCGATGATTTGTTGAGATGCATTAAGCTTCGATAGCAAATTCACTATCAAGTTCAAATTGAATGTCTTTACCTAACATAACGCCACCAGTTTCTAGTGTTTGGTTAAAGCTAATACCGTATTTTTCTCGGTTGATCGTACCTCTTACAACAAAACCAGTGACTTGGCCACCAGTCATTGGATTTGCGCTCACACCGTTGTGTGTAAAATCAAACGTTTCTTCATGTGTTTGACCTGCAATTGTAAGATGACCTGTAATTTGGTTTTCAGTGATTTGAGTAGATTCAAATTTGATTTCTGGATATGTTTCGCTATCAAAGAAATCTTTTGTTTTTAAGTGTTGGTCACGATCCGCATTACCTGTGTCAACAGAGTCTACTTTAATTGTTGCTACTGCTGATAATGAAGAAGCATCTTCTACATCACCAGTTAATTGAATATCGTAGTCTTTAAAAGTACCTCTAATTTTAGAAACCATTAAATGTTTAATTGAAAAACCAAAAGTACTGTGTACAGTATCAAGATTAAATTGTGTCATTATAAATGACCTCCCTTAATTTTTGTTGTAGTTATTTTCTTTTTCTAAGTATAAAAAATATACCATTAATAAAAATTAATAGCAAGGATGAAAGTTTGAATCGTATTTTTTAATATGAAATCAAGCAATAATTGTTTAACTATGCATGTTTATATTGCTATCCTATAATAATTTTAATTTAAAGTGACGGTTTCATGATGGATGAGTAACGTCAGACATTTGAAATATGGTAAAGTAAGGATAGTAGAAAAATGAATAGTTTCTATGATTAAAAGGTTGTAGACCTATGAGAGTGAAA
Source organism: Staphylococcus coagulans (assembly GCF_022557135.1). NCBI lineage: Bacteria > Bacillati > Bacillota > Bacilli > Caryophanales > Staphylococcaceae > Staphylococcus > Staphylococcus coagulans. The sequence continues at coordinate 13,773 of NZ_CP092966.1, read as the reverse complement.
TTTTTCATATTTCACCTCATGAAAGCGCGGATAAAAGAATAAATATGAGACAGCGAGACTGGGTGGGGGATGACTCACATCTTGTGCAATCTTACTCATTTTTGGCGAGCATAATCATGCGTTTTAATAGCTATTGCGCGCAATTATTAGTGTTTTGTTATTAATTCTTAATTAAAGTTTTGTTTTTGTACAAAAACAATGAATGTGAAGATAATGTTAGGAGATGAAATTGATGATAGTAGAAGAAATTCAAGGTAACATTGCACAACTTTCTCAAGATGAAAAAAATATACACATTGAGAAGGTTTATTTAGAAAACTCAGACCTTGTGAAACGAATTCAAAGGGTAACTTCAGATCATGGCACTGAAATTGGCATTCGTTTAAGTCAGCCAATTGATCTTCAGTATGGTGATATTTTATATCGTGATGATCAAAATATGATTATTATCGATGTCAATTCAGAAGATATTATAGCAATCCGTCCACGTACAATTAAAGAAATGGGAGAAATTGCGCATCAATTAGGAAATCGCCATTTACCGGCTCAGTTTACGGATGAGAATGAGATGCTTGTCCAGTATGATTACCTCGTAGAAGATTTATTGAAAGAACAAGGTATTCCGTATCAACGAGAAGATCGTAAAGTCAATCAGGCCTTTAAACATACAGGACATTCACATGACTAACTTAGCGAAATTGAAGTTGTTCCAATTTTGTGATTCACAATTTCCAACAGGCGCTTTTAGCCATTCTTTTGGGCTAGAAACTTATATTCAACGTGGGGCTATTTATGATGGCATGACTTTTCGGAAATGGTTGGAAGTGTTTTTAACAGAACAACTCACGTATACAGATGGCTTGGCGATGCGTTTGGTTTATGAAGCGATTGAATCGAATACCCCAGAGGTCATTGAACGGTTCGATCAACTGTTGTTTGTGCAAAATATTCCTCGAGAAACGAGAAATGGAACGAAACAAATGGGGAAACGCATGATTCAACTTGCGCATACGCTTTACGATGATGAATGGTTGGATTGGTACTATGAACGTGCGAATGCATATGCGCTTCATACCCATCCAGCTGTTGTTTTTACATTGTTGGGTCATCATTTAAAGATACCAATTGAGGAAATTATTGATTATTATTACTATCAAAATATTTCCAGTTTAACGCAAAATGCGGTTCGTGCCATACCACTTGGACAAACAGAAGGGCAGAAAATTGTAGCGCAAATGATTCCTTTTATTGCACGGACACGGGAAGCTGTAATGCGATTAGATGAAAAAGATTTTGGTATTACAGCACCGGGTATTGAAATGAATCAGCTTGAGCATGAACATGTGGATGTACGTATATTTATTTCATAGGAGGAATAGAAATGAAACCGATAAAAATTGGTGTAGGGGGTCCTGTAGGGGCCGGTAAAACCCAACTTATTGAAAAAATTGTTAAACGTCTCGCATTAGAGAAAAGCATTGGCGTTATTACAAATGATATTTATACAAAAGAGGACCAAAAAATCCTAGTCAATACAGGCGTACTTCCTGAAGATCGTATTATTGGTGTGGAAACTGGGGGTTGTCCGCATACAGCTATTCGGGAAGATGCTTCTATGAATTTCGCAGCAATCGATGAATTGATGGAAAGACATTCTGATATTGAACTTATATTTATTGAATCAGGTGGCGACAATTTAGCAGCGACTTTTAGTCCGGAACTGGTTGATTTTTCGATTTATATTATTGATGTGGCACAAGGTGAAAAAATCCCACGTAAAGGTGGGCAAGGCATGATTAAATCGGATTATTTTGTCATTAATAAAACAGATTTAGCACCCTATGTAGGAGCTTCTTTAGAACGTATGGCTGAAGATACTAAAAAATTCCGTAAAAATCGTCCATTCGCATTTACAAATTTAAAAACGGATGAAGGTTTAGACCAAGTGATGGATTGGATTAAAAAAGATATCTTCTTTGAAGGGCTAGCGTAATGGCCATTTCAAAATGGACGGGTGAACTCGACCTTACCTTTAAACATGATGGGACCCGTACCGTTAACGGGAAGACATATTATCAGGGCGGTTTGAAAGTATTACGTCCGACGTATTTAAATGGAAGCCCACACCCGACAATGTTTTTAATCAACTTAGGTGGCGGTTTTGTAGACGGAGATCGGTATCGTACTGCGATACACTTTGAGCCTCGTGCCCATGCCGTGCTTACAACACAAGGTGCTACGATTGTGTTCAAGACTTTGGAAGATAAGGTGGAACAATATCAAACGTTTCACTTAGAAGATGAATCATTTATGGAATATATTAGTGATCCGATTATTGGATATACGCATGCAAAATTTTATCAACATAATCGGTTTCATCTGAGTTCCACTGCATCAATGTTTTATACTGATATTTTGACACCGGGCTACGATCAAGAGGGAAAACCATTTAATTATCATTATTTACAATTATTAAATGAAATCTATGTAGATGATCAGTTAGTCGTTTATGACCATTTAAAGTTAGATACACAAAAAAATAAAGTGACGGATATGGGTTATATGGAGGGATTTACACACATGGCGGCCTGCTTTTATATGAGCCCGCATGTAAATCAAAAAGTGGTTGAAGCGGTTCAAGAAGTCGTGCGACCTTTTATGCGTGAAGATTGTCGTGTTGGCGTCACTTTATTGCCTACAAGCGGCCTAACATTTCGTATCTTAGCGCATTCAACAGGGACGATACAAGAAGTGATTAATGCTGTGCACCAATTTGTCATGACAACTTATCATGAAGAAGATGCACAATTTTTAAGAAAATATTAAAAAAACTGTCTCTCAGAAATTGAAGCTGAGAGACAGTTTTTTAATAGAGATGATAACGTAAAAACTCTTTATTCATTCGGAACGATAGCAAAACTTCTTACAGGAAAGCCAGGGGCCTCATCTGGTTTAGGACAAATATTATAAATGACAGCACCACGACTAGGGACTTGGTCTAAGTGAGCCAACAATTCAATCTGGTAACGGTCTTGCCCAAGGACATATCTTTCACCGACAATATCTCCATTTTTTGCGATATCGATAGATGCATCGGTATCAAATGTTTCATGACCAATGGCAGCGACATGACGTTCTTCTATTAGGAAAGTTAGCGCATCTAATGACCAACCCGGTAAATGTTGCTGTCCGTTTGCATCTTTATTTTCAAAAGAGGTGTGATCCGGCCAGCGTTTGGACCAATCACTTCGAAAAGCGACAAATGTATTCGGTTCAATCTTGCCGTGTGTCTCTTCCCATGATGCAATGTGTGCCCGTGTTAAACGGAAATCTGCATCTTTTGCGACGGCTTCTGAGAAATCGAGTACAATGAGTGCTAAAACCAATTCTTGTAATTGTAATTCATGTAAATAACGCTGATTTTCAACAAAATGAATAGGTGCGTCGATGTGTGTGCCATATTGTGTGACAAATGACCATTGTTGAACGAAAAAGCCATCTTGTTCTACTGTAAAGGGTGTTTCAACTTGTGCACCTTCAAATGCGCTAAAATGTGGGGACTTTGCATTGAAAGTATGTGTTAAATCGACCCATTTTGCTTCTTTAAGTGCGTTGAGTTGTTCCCAAAGTGGATATGTCATGCTATCAGACCTCCTTTATTAACTCCTTATGCTGACGTTTGTGGGGATTCAATATGATCTTGACGTAATTTTTTAGCGCTATTAACGAGTACGCTTAATGCTGCTTTTACTTCATCTTCTTTACGTGTTTTGAGACCGCAGTCTGGATTTACCCAGAATAATGAACGATCGATTTCTTTTAATGCGCGGTGAATCGCTGTTGTAATTTCTTCTTCAGTAGGGATACGAGGGCTATGAATGTCGTATACACCTAAACCAATACCTAAATCATAGTTAATATCTTCAAAATCTTTAATCAAATCACCGTGACTTCTTGATGTTTCAATTGAAATCACATCTGCATCTAGGTCATGAATCGCATGGATAATCTGTCCGAATTGCGAATAACACATATGCGTATGAATTTGCGTCTCATCTGCAACGGAAGAGGTCGCGAGTTTGAAACTATGGACCGCTTTCTCTAAATAAGCAGCATGGAATTCTTGACGTAAAGGTAAGCCTTCGCGCAATGCAGGTTCATCCACTTGAATGACTTGAATACCGGCTTTTTCCAACGCTAAAACTTCTTCATTAATTGCGAGTGCAATTTGATCTTGAACCGTTGCACGCGGGATATCTACACGTTCAAATGACCAGTTTAAGATGGTTACTGGACCAGTAAGCATTCCTTTTACAGGTTTGTCTGTTAAACTTTGCGCATAAACCGTTTCTTTAACAGTTAATGGTGCAGTCCATTTTACATCACCGTAAATGATAGGTGGTTTAACGGCACGAGAGCCATAAGATTGAACCCATCCGAAACGTGTCACAAGGAAGCCTTGTAATTTTTCACCAAAGAATTCAACCATGTCATTTCGTTCAAATTCACCATGTACAAAAACGTCTAAACCAATTTCTTCTTGAATTTCAATCCAACGTTTAATCTCATTATTTAAAAATGTATCGTAAGCTTCATCTGTAATACGTTTATTTTTCCAGTCTGCACGCTGTTTTCGAACTTCAGGTGATTGTGGAAATGACCCGATTGTTGTTGTTGGTAAATCAGGTAAGTTTAAGCGACGTTGTTGTAATACTTTTCGCTCAGAAAAAGCAGAAGCACGTTGAGAACGGACGCTTTCAAAATCATAGTCAAGGTTTTTGAAGTCTTGGCTTTGGAAACGTGTATATTGCGCATGTAATTTATCATATTGTTCTGTTTGGTTATTGTTAATTGCATTTTTTAAAGCTGCTAATTCTTCTAATTTTTCAGTCGCAAAGCTTAATCCATCGCGTACAGTTTCATCTAATGTCTCGTCGTCTAGTGATACAGGAACGAGTAGTAGGGAAGAAGATGGGTTAATGTACAAGTCGTCGGAATATTGAGATAATTTTTCGATGAGTGCTTTCTTAGCTTCCACATCTGCAGCCCATACATTTCGTCCATCAATGACACCTGCAAATAAAGTTTTTGAGGAATCAAGATCGCCATTTTCAATTTGTCGAAGGTTATGCCCGTGATCATGTACGAAATCAAGACCAATCCCTTTTACAGGTAAATCGCTTAAAAACTTAACATTGGCACGTTCGAAATAAGTTTGGATAATGAGCTTTTGCGCCACTTCAGCATCTGCAAATGCTTGATAAGCTTCTTGAGTAATCGCTTCAAGTTCAGTGCTTTTATCAGTGACTAATATAGGTTCATCCACTTGAATCAACTCTGCGCCAGCTTGAATGAGTGATTCAAAAACTTCGATATAAAGCGGTAATAAAGTACGAACTTTGTCTTCGAACGATTGATTGCCACCTTTCGAAAGTGCGACGAAAGTAATCGGTCCGACAATAACAGGATGCGCATTAATGTGTAGCGATTTTGCGTAATTAAAGCGTTCAAGTAATGTATTTTTACCTACTTTAGGAGAGACATTGTCCCATTCAGGTACGATATAGTGATAGTTCGTGTTAAACCATTTAATTAATGCACTTGCGACATTCTCTTTGTTCCCACGAGCAATGTCAAAAAGGAGATCGTCATTCACTTCACGGCCTTGAAAACGTTCAGGAATGATATTAAAGAGTAACGAAGTATCTAAGATATGATCATAAAGTGAAAAGTCACCGACAGGCACACTATCTAGACCATAATGCTTTTGTAGTAATAAGTTTTCACGATGTAAATTTTGTAATTGGCTATCTAATTCTTCTTTAGTGATTTTTTTATTCCAGTAGCTTTCAATCGCCTTTTTCCATTCACGTTTACGTCCAAGTCTTGGGAATCCTAAGTTTGTTGTTTTAATTGTCATAATATCGCCTCCTGATGGGTTTGTGTAATTGATTTTGAATAAGCTGCAAGTTCTAGTGAATAGTCCACACGTTCAAAAGGTGTGATTAAATAGAGACCATTAAAATATGTGTGAACTGTATCAATGATTGACTTGCAAAGTGAAATGCTAAGTTGGTAGGTTGCTTCTTTGTCACTTGCTACTGCTTTAAATTGCTCGAGTATCTCTTCTGACATTTTGATACCAGGCACCTCATTATGTAGAAATAAAGCATTATTGTAACTTGTAATCGGCATGACACCTATAAAAATAGGGACATTGAGGTGCTTTGTTGCTTCATAAATTTCAATAATTTTTTCTTTTGAAAATACAGGTTGTGTAATAAAGTAACTCATTCCGCTTTCGATTTTCGTTTCCATTTTGCGTACAGCGGCTTTAATGTTTCTGACGTGTGGGTCGAAACCACCAGCGATGTTGAATTGTGTCGTTGTTTTCAGCGCATCACCATCCGTATTGATTCCTTTATTAAATTTGAGTGCGAGTTCAGTCAGACCTTTTGAGTTCACATCGTAAACATTGGTCGCACCAGGTAAATGACCAATTTTAGAAGGGTCGCCCGTAATCGCAAGAATCTCATGAATGCCTAAAAGCGACAATCCGAGTAGATGGGATTGCAAGCCAATGAGGTTACGATCCCGACATGTAATATGAACGAGGGGTTCAATATCAAATCGTTGCTTAATCAAACTTGCTGCTGCAATATTTGAAATACGCACTGTCGCAAGGGAGTTGTCTGCTAAAGTGACTGCATCAATATTCGCTTCATCTAAAGCTTTGACATTGTTAAAAAATTTCGTTGTATCTAGGTGTTTAGGCGTATCGAGCTCAACAATGATTGTTGGTTTTTGCCGAACCCGATCAGCTAAATTAAGTTGATGTTGATTTTGGGTTAACGTCTCTCTTTTTTTATCAATAGGGATAACCTTTTTATTTTGTATCGGTTTAAGTCCTTTTACCGCAGATTTGATGTGCCGTATATGTTCTGGTGTCGTACCACAACAGCCTCCAATTAAGCGGACACCTTCTTGGATCAGTTGTTGCGCCGTATCACCAAAATATTGGGCATTATCACTATATTTAAACGTATGCTGATCCAAATCGAGTAAACTCGCATTCGGGTAACAGGAGAGATACGCTTTGTCCGGTAGTGCAATATGACTAAACGAGTGTTTCATATGGTGTGGCCCATGATGGCAGTTCAAGCCGACAACATTTGCGCCAGCAGCAACGATTTGCTGTAACGCGTCATTAATTTCAGTACCATCTCTTAAGTAATTCGTATTGGAAGCTGTGAGTTGGGCAATGATTGGAATATCGTAATTTTGACGGGTTTGAGTAATGACTCTAATTAATTCAGTTAAATCATAATAGGTTTCAAACAACAGACCATCTACACCCGATTCGATAAGTGTATCGACTTGAATTTCCGTATGGTATTGAATGGCTGACAAGGATAATTCACCTTGCTTTACACCTCTAAAACCACCTACAGTACCTAAAATAAACGTGTCAGGACGGGCAGCCCGTTTCGCAATGGCTACTGCTGCTTGATGAATGGCCTTTACTTTATGTTCGAGTCCAAAAGGTTGCAACTTTTCGAAATTGGCACCATACGTATTCGTTTGAATGACATCTGCACCAGCTTCGATGTAAGAACGATGAATATGCTCGACCTTTTCAGGGTGCGTCAGATTATATGCTTCTGGACAGGTATCTAAGCCTTCAGAGTAAAGAATCGTTCCCATTGCACCATCAGCCACTAGAACGTTGTTTTGTAGCGCTTTTAACAACCGACTCATCATATCCCTCCTTTAATGCGTCATCTAAATCCGCGATTAATTCTTCAACATTTTCTATCCCGACACTTAATCGGAATAAACCGAATGTAATCCCTCGTGCTTCACGAATATCCTCTGGAATGCTCGCATGTGACATGGTGTTCGGGTGAGAAAGAATCGTTTCAACGCCACCTAAACTTAACGACACAAGTGGAATCGTGAGTTTTTCAGCAAATTGTTGCGCATAGGACTCATCTTTTAAGCGAAATCCGAGAACGGCACCGCCACTATGGGCTTGTTGCAGATGAACGGTGCTATTTCCTGGGTAATAGACGTACGCAATGGCTGGATGTTGTTCTAAAAAGCGACAGACTTCTTTAGCATTTTTAACTGATTGTTGAAAACGAACATCCAACGTTTTAATGTGCTGGGTCAGCGTCCAACTGTCGTATACAGATAAACCACTACCTGTGCCGTTTTGAATTAAATAAAGTGCGTCGGCAATTGCTTTATCATTGGTAATGACGGCACCAGCGATAACATCACTATGTCCACCTAAAAACTTCGTAGCGCTATGAATGACAATGTCAGCACCGAGATCTAAAGGATTCTGTCCAAGAGGCGTCATAAATGTATTATCAACAGCAACTGTAATGCCATATTCTTTAGCAAGTTGCGCCACTTGTCTAATATCAGTAATTTTAAATAAAGGATTAGAAGGCGTTTCAACATAAATCAATCGTGTTGAAGGACGAATCGCTTTACGAATCTCGTTAATATCTTCAGCATTGACCGTAGTAAATGAAATATTAAAACGAGACAAGATGCTTTCAGTTAATCGAAATGTCCCACCATAGACGTCATCAGGTAAAATTACATGATCACCTGCTTGCAATGTTAGGAAAACAGCTGTAATCGCTGCGATACCAGAGTTAAAAGCATATCCAAAATGACCATTTTCTAACTGAGCTAATTTTGTTTCAAGTAGCTCACGATTAGGATTGCCACTTCTGGCGTAATCATATTCGTAAGGGCCACCTAACTCTTGTTGATGATAAGTAGAAGAGTAATAAAGTGGGATATTGGCGCTTTTATATTTGTGGCCTCTGTTCGTATCATGGATTAATTCAGTTTGTTTCGTGCGCTTCATAAAGAACACCCTCCTTAGATTTCTCAAGTGCTTGGATTAAATCATTTTCAATATCTTCGTAAGCTTCAATACCAATGGATAAACGTATTAAATGTTGATCAATGCCGCGTTTATCTTTTTCATCATCTGGCATATCGACATGGGTTTGTGTATAAGGAAAAGTGATAAATGTTTCAGTTCCACCTAAACTTTCTGCAAAACGGCAAACTTGGATATGTTGTAACAACGCAGCCACTTGATAATTAGGCGCAAGGCGTAAACTTAACATCCCTGTTCGCCCGCTGTACAACACTTCGGCAATCCCTTCCAATTGTTGACATCGCTCTGCGAGACGTTGCGCATTCTGTTGTGCACGTTCCACGCGTAAATGTAATGTCTTCAGTCCACGTTGCAACAAATAACTATCAATAGGTGCTAGGGTAGCGCCAATCATATTATGTAGTTGCGTAAATTGTTCAGCTAGAACAGGATCTTTAACAGTGACGACACCTGCTAGTACATCGTTATGACCTCCGATATACTTCGTCGCAGAATGTAAGACGATGTCAGCCCCATCTTCTAGTGGCGTGGACAAATAAGGTGTAAGAAAAGTATTGTCGATAATCGTTAATAAACGATGTTGTTGTGCCAACTGGTAATAAGGCGACAAGTCAATCTCAATCATCAACGGATTGGAAATGGGTTCGATAAACAATGCTTTCGTATGCGGTGTGATCGCTGCTTTAACTTCTTCAACATTTTCAAAATTTACATATTTAAAGCGAATGTCATATTGTGTTTCGTAAAATTCAAATAAGCGAAATGTGCCGCCATACAAATCAAATGACACGAGTATTTCGTCGTGAGGTTTAAAAAGATTACAGACAAGTTGGATACTTGCCATCCCGCTTGAAGTCGCAAATGAGGCAATGCCACCTTCAATTTTGGCAAAGGCGTCTTCAAAAGCTTGTCGTGTTGGGTTTTTCGTGCGTGTGTAATCATAGCCCGTTGAATGACCTAGACCAGCGTGTTGATAAGCAGTCGAAAGGTAAATCGGGTTAGCAATCGCGCCGGTGTGATCTGTAGTAAGTGCAATTTGTGCCAATGTGGTCTCTTTCATCGTTGATAACCTCCTCAAACAAAATAAAAAAGCTTTCATCCTAATATCCGAATTTTTAATCGAATAAAAAGGACGAAAGCTAAGTTCGTGGTACCACCTTAATTTGTTAATTTATCGCTAAAGTAACCTCTCACAGTACGCTAAATTGCTTTATGCGCGATTTAGATCTATACAGTGAAGGAAGAGTATAGTTAATATTTTCCAGTACGCATAATAACAAAATGTTAATACTGTATCGCTATAACGGGCGAACCCGGTGATACCTCATATTGGCATCAACACTCCAAGGCCATTTTCAAATTTGCTTTCAATGCCTTTTCTCAGCGAAACAAGGCTCTCTGTGATTGCAGTGTAAATTTTACTTTCCTTTTTACAGTGTCTCGAATATTGTACTGTTTCTTTGTAAAAATCACTTTACATGAATCAAAAAAGGATGTCAACATATTTTTCAGAAAATTATGATTAGATAAAATTTTGGCACATCCTGAAAATAATGTAAAGGCTTGTGTCTCAACTATGCAACCAGTAAAATAGAATGGTAAAAAAATTTGTGGGAGCAGGTGATGCACGTGACCCATCAAAATGAAACATCAAAGCGTACTTCGCAACATGTCGAAATGATAGCGATACATGATTTGAGACCGAACCCTTACCAACCCCGTAAGACCTTTGATGCTGAAAAGCTCACTGAACTTGCGCAATCCATTACACAGCACGGTATTCTACAACCAATTATCGTAACCCATGCGATTCAAGGTTATTACATTGTGGCCGGGGAAAGACGGTATCGTGCAAGTCTTGAAGCGGGTTTAACCGAAATACCTGTCGTCATTAAAAAGTTTTCAGATGCAGAAATGCGTGAACTCGCAATTATTGAAAATTTACAACGTGAAGATTTAAATGCATTAGAAGAGGCTGAGAGTTATCAGCAATTAATGGCAGAATTACATTTAACACAACAGGAAGTGGCGCAAAGACTAGGAAAATCACGACCGTATATCGCGAATATGTTGAGGCTACTTAAATTACCTGTTAAGATTAGAACTTTGATACGTGAAGGTACACTTTCATCTGGTCATGGTCGGACACTATTAGCACTTAAAGATGTTAAAAAGATGGAAAAATATGCAAATTTAGCCGTCCGGGAGTCTTGGAGTGTACGCTATTTGGAACAAGTGGTCGCCGAATTATTAGGAACAAGTAAAAAGCGTGAAGAACCGCAACAGAAAGCCATTAAAAAGCCTGCCATGATACGTCAACACGAGCAGCAATTGCAGGAACAATATGGGACTTCAGTTGAGATTGCCACGAAGAAAAATGTTGGTGAGATTACATTTACATTTCATTCAGAAAGTGATTATCGGAGATTGATTCAACAATTGAAGAAAATGTAAAATCTGTGCCTTTGAAATCAATTGTGTAGCCAATACGGGAAAGTGTTTATAGAGAAAGGGAGTCGTTATGAATCAATTTAAAGCAGTCATAGAAAGTATGGTTCAGCCATTATTAGAGCCTGAAACATACTCGAATTTACTTACAAAATTAATTATTATTGCCATTTATGTCATTGTTGCTTTTGTTGTCGTGCGTATTTTAAATAAAGTCATCGAACAATTTTTTAAAGTAAATAATCGAGCGATGACGAAATCGAATCGTGCGAGTCGTGTCAAAAGGTCCAAGACATTGATTACATTAGTACAAAATGCTGTCGGATATCTCGTTTGGTTTATTACGTTGACAACAGTGCTCAGTAAATTTGGTATTAGTGTTGAAAGTATTTTAGCCGGAGCGGGTGTTGTCGGTCTCGCTATTGGTTTCGGTGCACAAACACTTGTTAAAGATGTGATTACAGGATTCTTTATTATTTTTGAAAATCAATTCGATGTGGGTGATTATGTCAGCATTAAAAATAATGGTTCCCCGATTGCAGAGGGGACAGTGAAAGCAATCGGCTTACGTTCTACACGCATACTGTCATATACAGGAGAGCTATCAATTATTCCAAATGGTACGATGAGTGAAGTCACCAACTTTTCAGTCACAAATGGAGTCTCAGTGATTGATATCCCAGTATCGATTAATGAAAAAATTGATGATGTTGAAAAGAAAATGAACATATTCTTAAAGTCTATTCCGAAAAAGTATGACATCTTTATTGAGCCACCAGAAGTCTTAGGGGTGGATAATTTTAATAGCTATGAAGTAAGAATTCGTGTGGCTGGAGAGACGCTTCCAGGTGAAAGTTTTTCAGGTTCACGTATTCTTCGACGAGAGCTCAAAGAATTTTTACAAGCTGAAGGGATTGAAGCACCAATGCCGACCCTTGTCCAACTTTATAAAGATCAACAAAACGCGGAATCATAGAGGTGAAAATGTGTGTCATCAAATTACGAATTAAATGATATAGTAGAGATGAAGAAGCAACATGCTTGTGGTGCAAATCGGTTTAAGATTATTCGAATGGGCGCAGATATTCGTATCAAATGTGAGCAATGTCATCGAAGCATTATGCTACCCCGCCAAACTTTTAATAAGAAACTAAAAAAAATACTCGTCAAAGCGAGTTCAAATGAGAAGGAGAATGAATAATGGCCTTAACAGCTGGTATCGTGGGCTTACCTAACGTCGGGAAGTCAACACTTTTTAATGCAATAACTAAAGCAGGTGCACTTGCTGCAAACTATCCTTTCGCTACGATTGATCCTAACGTGGGTATCGTAGAAGTGCCGGATACACGATTAAATGAATTAGAAAAAATAGTTAATCCTAAGAAAACAGTACCGACGACTTTTGAATTTACAGATATTGCCGGGATTGTAAAAGGAGCGTCAAAAGGGGAAGGTTTAGGTAATAAATTTTTATCTCATATTCGAGAAGTCGACGCGATTTGCCAAGTTGTACGCGCTTTTGATGATGAAAACGTGACACACGTAGCAGGACGTGTGAATCCTATTGAAGATATTGAAGTTATCAATATGGAGTTAGTATTAGCTGACTTAGAATCTGTTGAGAAACGCCTGCCACGTTTAGAAAAAATGGCGAAACAAAAGGATAAAACGGCAGTGAATGAAGTGCGTATTTTATCTCAAATTAAAGAAACACTTGAAAACGGTAAACCTGTGCGTAGTATTGATTTCAATGAAGAAGATCAAAAATACGTCAACCAAGCACAACTTTTAACATCTAAATCGATGTTATATATTGCTAACGTAGGTGAAGATGAGGTCAATGACGCTGAAAATGATAAAGTAAAAGCCATTCGTGAATATGCAGCGAGTGAAGATTCAGAAGTCATTGTCATCAGTGCTAAAATCGAAGAAGAAATTGCGACTTTAGATGATGAAGATAAAGCGATGTTCTTGGAAGAATTAGGTATCGAAGAACCTGGCTTAAACCGTTTAATTCGTAAAACATATGATTTATTAGGACTTGCGACTTATTTTACAGCTGGCGTACAAGAAGTGCGTGCATGGACATTTAAAGAAGGAATGACTGCGCCACAATGTGCGGGTATTATTCACACTGACTTTGAGCGTGGCTTTATTCGTGCCGAAGTAACAAGTTACGAGGACTATGTTGCCAACGATGGTGAGCAAGGTGCTAAAGAAGCAGGTAAAATGCGCTTAGAAGGTAAAGACTATATTATGCAAGATGGCGATGTCGTCCATTTTAGATTTAACGTATAAGTTTGTCCTTAAATAAGATAAATCGAATGTGTATAGAATAAAAACAAATGACACAACCTTTCATATTTCATCGAATGGAAGCGCTGTGTCATTTTTATTTA